>NZ_JACJGM010000036.1 GCF_015024225.1 Nocardioides lijunqiniae | reverse complement strand
CCCGCCCGCCCCGCCCCCCGCACCGCCCCGGGCCGCCCCGCCGGTGGCACCGCCCGCTCCGCCGGCGGCGCCGGAGCCGGATCTCAGCGACCCCGAGGTGCGCCGCTTCATGTCGGCGACCGACTTCCTGGACCGTCGCGACAACGAGAAGGAGCTCGGCCCCGCGACGTGGGGCTGGCGCGGCCGGATGCGCCGCTGGACCGGCGGCCTGGTGCAGCCCAAGATGGGCGCGCGCGAGCTGGAGTACGAGGAGAACCGGCGAGCCATCCAGCGCGACTTCGACGGTCCCCGCACGATCGCCTTCATCAACCCCAAGGGCGGCGCCGCCAAGACCACCGGCGTGCTCGCGGCCGGCTTCACCTTCGGCACCGTCCGGGGCGGTGGCGTCGTCGCCTGGGACAACAACGAGACCCGGGGCACGCTCGGCATCCGCGGCACCCGCAGCGCGCACCGCAACACCACGCGCGAGCTGCTCGAGGACCTGGAACGCTTCAGCGACGTCTACCAGTCGCGCATCGGCGACCTCGGCGCGTTCGTGCGCTCCCAGGGCGACGCGCACTTCGACGTCCTCGCCTCCGACGAGCGTCCCGACGTCACCGGAACCATCCGGGCCGACGACTTCAACGCCGTGCACCGGCTGCTCGAGCGCTTCTACCGGGTGATCCTGGTCGACACCGGCAACAACATGCGCGCCGAGAACTGGCTGGCCTCGGCCGACGCCGCCGACCTGCTGGTGGTGACCAGCACGGTCCGGGAGGACACCGGCTACAGCGGTCTGTGGATGCTCGACGCCCTCCAGGACGCCGGCATGCAGAACCTCAAGTACAAGGCCATCACGATCCTCTCCGACCCGTCCCCGCAGGTGGACAGCAAGCTGGCGCACGACCTCGTGCAGGTCTACGAGCAGCGCACGCGGGCCGTCTACCGGGTGCCCTACGACCCGGTGCTCGTGGCCGGGTCGGTGGTGCCCTACGCCCAGCTCTCCGAGGCCACGAAGATGTCGTGGCTCAAGGCGTGCGCGGGCATGGCGGGCGCCCTGTGACGGCCCGCTGATGGCCCTGCGACGGTGCGGTGACCGGCCGCAGGACGAGCCGGTGAGGGACCGGCGGAACATCTGAGCCCGGTTCGGACTTGGGAGTGACATGCGCGCAGTCGTCTACACCGAGACCGGTCCGTCCTCCGTCCTCCAGCTCGTCGAGAGGCCGGTGCCCGAGCCGGGCCCCGGCGAGGTCCGGGTGCGGGTCGTGCGAGCGGGGGTCAACCCCACCGACTGGAAGTTCCGCGCCGGCACCTCGCAGGGCTTCGACGAGGTCGCACCCGGGCAGGACGGCGCCGGGGTCGTCGACGCCGTGGGGGAGGGCGTCGACGACCTCGCGGTCGGCGACCGGGTCTGGCTGGTGCTGGCGCAGTACGGCCGCGCCTATGGCGCGAGCGCCGAGCTCACCGTGCAGCCGGCCGAGCTGGTCGTCCCGCTGCCCGACGGCGCCGACTTCGACCTCGGCGCCAGCCTCGGCGTGCCGGCGGTGACGGCGCACCGAGCGCTCACCGCGTCCCAGGACGGGCCCACGCGCCTGGGCCCGGGCACCCTGGACGGCACGGTCGTGCTGGTGGCCGGGGGAGCCGGCGCGGTCGGCAACGCCGCCATCCAGCTGGCGCGCTGGTCCGGCGCCACCGTGGTCACGACGGTCAGCAGCGACGAGAAGGCCGCGCTGGCCACGGCGGCCGGCGCCCACCACGTCGTCAACTACCGCACCGGTGACGCCCGGCGCGAGATCCTCGAGATCGCCCCCGACGGCGTCGACATCGCCGTCGAGGTGGCGCCGGCCGAGAACAACCCGCTCGACGTCGCCGTGGTGCGCAACCACGGCACGATCTCGATCTACGCCAACAACGGCGGCGAGACCTTCGAGATCGACGTGCGGGCCACCTTCTCGCGCAACCTGCGCTACCAGTTCCTGCTGCTCTACACCCTCGACGCGGCGCTCGTCCGAGCCGCGGCCGAGGACATCAACGCCGCCGTCGCGTCCGGGGCGCTGCGCGTGGGCGCCGAGGCCGGCGTGCCGCTGCACCACTTCCCGCTCGAGGAGACCGCCGCGGCCCACGACGCCGTCGAGGCCGGCACCGTCGGCAAGGTGCTCGTCGACATCGGCTGACCTCAGCGCCGCAGCAGGGTCCGCGTCCACACGTCGGCGACCAGGTCGGCGTAGTCCGACGGGCTGGCGCCCTGCGACGCGAGCAGGGCGAAGTACTCCGGCCCGTTCATCGTCCACACGAGGCGGGCGACGTCCGCGTCTCCGAGGTCGTCGCGCAGCTCGCCCGTCGTGCGCAGGTCGGCGGCGAACAGCAGCATGTGCGCCGCCCGGCGGTCGCTGACCTGCTGCCAGGTGCGACGGCAGTCGGTGTCGTCCACCGCGGCCGCGCGCAGGGCCTCGAGCAGCGGCACCGTGCGCGGCAGCAGGCGCCCCAGCGCGTCGGCGTACGTGCGGATCTTGGCGGCGGCGCCCGGGGCGGCCCGCACCGCCACGACGTACGCGCGCTCCTGCGCCGGCACGGCGTCCCCCTCGCCGAGCTCGAGGTCGTGGACCGCCAGCAGCACCTGCGGCTTGCGACCGACGGAGCTGTAGACGGTGTCGACGGCCACCCCGGCCTCGGCGGCGACCGCCGCGACCGACGTGGCGGCGTAGCCGTCGCGGGTGAACAGCTCGCGTGCGGCGAGCAGCACCGCACGGCGCGTCTCCTCGGCGGCCGCTCGTCGACGCGAGGTGTCGTAGCGACGGGGATTGACCGGGCGGGGCACGAGTCCTACCGTAGCAATATTCGTCCGAAAGCAGTTCGGACCAATGATCGGGGCTCGGCATGGCCGACGAGACACCCACCGACGACAGCGCCGCGGCACCGGCGCGAGCGGTCGTGACCCGGCCCGGCGCGGGCCGCGGGACCTGGGCCATGGGCTCGCTCTTCGAGCACCTCCTGGAGTCGCCGCGCGACAGCACGTCGCTAGGCGTGGCGATGGTCACCCAGCCGCCGGGGATCGCCACGCCGCTGCACCGGCACCGCGACGAGGCGGAGGCGTTCTACCTGCTCGAGGGACGGATGTCCTACCGGGCGGGGGAGGACGTGCACGAGCTGGACGCCGGGTGCTTCATGTACCTCCCCGCCGGCCTGCCCCACGCCTTCCGGATCCGGGGGGAGCAGCCGGCACGGTTCCTGGCGCTGACCGCCCCCGGCGGTCTGCTGAACCTCTACGACGAGGTGGGCGTTCCGGCGACCGAGCTGCGACTCCCGGGCGAGGACGGCCTCGCGCCCGAGGTGGAGATCCCGCGGTGGGTCGAGGTCGGGCCGCGCTACGGCCTCGAGGTGCTGGGCCCGCCGATCCCGGAGTGACCCCCTGCCTGCTGGGTACCGGTGGGCATGACCGCAGACCTGACCGGCAAGAGGATCGCGTTCCTGCTGCACAACTCCGGGGTCGAGCAGCCGGAGCTGACCACCCCCTGGGAGGCGTTCCGCAGCGCGGGCGCCGAGACGACGCTCATCGCCCCCGAGAAGGGCGAGGTGCAGGCCTTCACCAACGACGTGGAGAAGGCCGACACGTTCGAGGCCGAGCTGGCCGTGGGCGACGCGAGCGCCGAGGAGTACGACGCCCTGGTGCTGCCCGGCGGCACGACGAACGCCGACGCGCTGCGCCAGGACGCGACCGCCGTCGCCTTCGTCAAGGCGTTCGCCGACGCCGGCAAGCCCGTGGCCGCCATCTGCCACGGACCGTGGGCCCTCGTCGAGGCCGACGTGCTCGACGGCAAGCGGCTGACGTCGTACGCCTCGCTGCAGACCGACATCCGCAACGCCGGCGGGACCTGGGTCGACGAGGAGGCCGTGACCTCCACCGAGAACGAGTGGACGCTCGTGACCAGCCGCGACCCCGACGACCTCGACGCGTTCGTCGACGCCGCCGCGGAGGCCTTCGCCGCCGGCTGACGACGGGCCCGGAGCGGGCCGTAGCGTGGGGGCATGCCGATCCCCGAGTTCGTCGTCCGGCTGCGCGAGCACATCGGGCACGACCCGCTGTGGCTGCCCGGGGTGACCGCCGTGGTGCTGCGCGACGACCAGGTGCTGCTCGTGCGGCGCTCCGACAACGGCCGCTGGGCGCCCGTCACCGGGATCGTCGACCCCGGGGAGCACCCGGCGCTGACCGCCGTGCGCGAGGCGGAGGAGGAGACCGGCGTCCGGGTCGAGGTGGAGGCGCTGGCCTGGGTGAGCGTGACGCCGGTGCTGACCCACGTCAACGGCGACCTCGCGCAGTACCTCGACCACACTTTCCGCTGCCGCTACCTGGGCGGCGAGGCGCACGTGGCCGACGACGAGTCGTCGGAGGTGCGGTGGGCGCCGCTCGACGACCTGCCGGAGATGGAGCCGGTCATGGCGGAGCGGATCCGCACCGCGGTGGCCCACACCGGCGACGTCCGTCTCGCCTAGTCGCGCGCGGCGCCCCAGCCGTGCCAGCGGTCGACCTGCATCCAGGCGCTCACCCGCGCGCTGTCGCGCGTGGGGTACGGCGACCCGCCGTAGTGGATGCTCAGCCGGTCGATGTCGGCGAGGCCGTCGTCGTCCTTGAGCTCGACGACGCGGCCGATGAGCGAGACGTGGGTGTACCAGTTGTCGGCGGCCAGCGCGGTGAGCGTCACCCGGGGGTCGGCGCGCAGGTGCTTCAGGCGGACGCGGGTGTGATCCATGTTGAGCAGCACCCGGTCGTCGTCCTCGAGCAGGTACCACGTCGCGACCGTGACGGGCTGGCCGTCGGAGCGCAGCGTGGCGACCACGGCGGGGTTGGGCTGCGTGAGCAGGGCACGTACGTCGTCGGGGAACGGCAGGTGAGCCACGAGAACCTCCTGGGGGTCGAGCCCCCAACGTATCCGCCCCGTGAGCCGGTACGCCGCGAGCCGCCCGGCGCGGGTAGGGTGAGGCTCGATCGACATCCTTTAACGAGCCGTCCTGTGAGGCGGAGAAGGAGGTCAAGCGCAGCTCGTGTGTGCCCAGCCTGCAGACCCCCAGCCCGACCAGACCAGCCAGACCACCGGCCGCGTGGTGCTGGACGCCCGTGACATCGCCCGGGCGCTGACCCGGATCTCCCACGAGATCCTCGAGCGCAACAAGGGCGCGGGCGACCTCGTGCTCCTCGGGATCCCGCGCCGCGGCGTGCCGCTGGCCCGCCGCATCGCCGCGCGGATCTCCGCCGTCGAGGGCCTCGAGGTACCGGTCGGCTCGCTCGACGTCACGATGTACCGCGACGACCTGCGGATGAAGCCGGCGCGCGCCCTGCTGCCCACCGAGATCCCACCCGGCGGCATCGACGGCCGGACCGTGGTCCTCGTCGACGACGTGCTGTTCTCCGGCCGGACCATCCGCGCCGCCCTCGACGCGCTGAACGACGTCGGCCGGCCCGAGGCCGTCCGCCTCGCCGTGCTGGTCGACCGCGGCCACCGGGAGCTGCCGATCCGCGCCGACTTCGTGGGCAAGAACCTCCCCACCTCCTTGGTCGAGCGCGTGAGCGTCCGGCTCGCCGAGACCGACGAGGTCGACGCCGTCAGCATCGACGGCGCGCCCACGAGCGAGAGGAGCCCGGCATGAAGCGCCACCTGCTGAGCGCGGCCGACCTGACCCGCGACGACGCGGAGCTCGTGCTGCGCACCGCCGAGGAGATGCGCTCGCTCGCCGACCGCCCGATCAAGAAGCTGCCGGCCCTGCGCGGGCGCACCGTGGTCAACCTCTTCTTCGAGGACTCCACCCGCACCCGCATCTCGTTCGAGGCCGCCGCCAAGCGGCTCAGCGCCGACGTCATCAACTTCTCCGCCAAGGGCTCCAGCCTCTCGAAGGGCGAGAGCCTCAAGGACACGGCGCTGACGCTCGAGGCGATGGGCGCCGACGCGGTCGTCGTGCGCCACGGCGCCAGCGGCGCCCCGCACCGGCTCGCGCACTCCGGCTGGGTGCGCTCCAGCGTGGTCAACGCCGGCGACGGCACCCACGAGCACCCCACCCAGGCGCTCCTCGACGCCTTCACCATGTGGCGCCACCTCGCCCAGGACGGCGGCAGCCTGGACGGTCGCCGGGTCGCGATCGTCGGCGACGTCCTGCACAGCCGCGTCGCCCGCTCCAACGCGCTGCTCCTGCAGACCCTCGGCGCCGAGGTCACCCTGGTCGCGCCGCCCACGCTGCTGCCGGTCGGCATCGAGGCCTGGGGCGTCGAGAAGTCCTACGACCTCGACGCGGTCATCCCCAAGGCCGACGTGGTGATGATGCTCCGGGTGCAGCGCGAGCGCATGAACGCCTCGTTCTTCCCCACCGCGCGGGAGTACTCCCGGCGCTACGGCCTGGACGGCAGGCGCATGCGCACCCTGCAGGACCACACCATCGTCATGCACCCGGGCCCGATGGTCCGCGGCATGGAGATCACCGCCGACGTGGCCGACTCCGACCGCTCGGTGATCGTCGAGCAGGTCACCAACGGCGTCGCCGTGCGGATGGCCGTGCTCTACCTGCTCCTCTCCGGCGCCGACGGCGTCACCGGCACCGACGAAAGCGAGAACGACGCGTGAGCGCGTACCTGGTCAAGAACGTCTCCATCCTCGGCGGCGAGCCGACCGACCTGCTGCTGGAGGACGGGGTGGTGGCCGACATCGGCGCCGACCTGGTCGCCGACGGGGCCGAGGTGGTCGACGGAGCCGGGCTGGTGGCCCTGCCCGGGCTGGTCGACCTGCACACCCACCTGCGCGAGCCGGGCCGCGAGGACGCCGAGACCGTGGAGTCCGGCACCCAGGCGGCCGCGCTGGGCGGCTTCACCGCCGTGCACGCGATGGCCAACACCGAGCCGGTCGCCGACACCGCCGGCGTCGTCGAGCAGGTGTGGCGGCTGGGCCGCGAGGCCGGATACTGCGACGTCTACCCGGTCGGGGCGGTCACCGTCGGCCTGGCCGGCGAGCAGCTCGCCGAGCTCGGCGCGATGGCCGACTCGGCCGCCCGGGTGCGGGTCTTCTCCGACGACGGCAGGTGCGTGAGCGACGCGGTGCTGATGCGCCGGGCGCTCGAGTACGTCAAGGCGTTCGACGGGGTCATCGCCCAGCACGCGCAGGAGCCGCGGCTCACCGAGGGCGCCCAGATGAACGAGGGCGAGCTGTCCGGCCGCCTCGGGCTCACCGGCTGGCCGGCCGTCGCCGAGGAGGCGATCATCGCCCGCGACTGCCTGCTCGCCGCCCACGTCGGCTCGCGCCTGCACGTGTGCCACGTGTCGACCGCCGGCTCCGTGGAGATCGTCCGCGACGCCAAGCGCAAGGGCTGGAACGTCACCGCCGAGGCCTGCCCGCACCACCTGCTGCTCACCGACGACCTCGCCGAGACCTACGACCCCATCTACAAGGTCAACCCGCCGCTGCGCAGCACCGCCGACACCCAGGCGCTGCGCGCCGGTCTGGCCGACGGGACGATCGACATCGTCGCCACCGACCACGCGCCGCACCCCCACGAGGACAAGGACTGCGAGTGGGCGGCCGCGGCCTTCGGCATGCTCGGCCTCGAGACCGCGCTCTCGATCGTCCAGGAGACGATGGTCGACCCCGGCCTGCTCGACTGGGCGGGCGTCGCCGAGCGGATGTCCTACGCGCCCGCGCGCATCGGCCGCGTCGCCGACCACGGTCAGCCGATCGAGGTCGGCGCGCCCGCCAACGTCGTGCTCTACGACCCGGCGGCGCGCCGCACGGTCGAGCCTGCGGAGTCGGCCTCGCTGAGCCGCAACACGCCGTACGCCGGCATGGAGCTGCCCGGCCGCGTGGTCGCGACGTTCCTGCGGGGCAAGGCCACCGTGCTCGACGGGAAGCTCCAGTGAGCGCCCCGGCCACGGGCGGGCCCGCGATCCTCGTCCTGGAGGACGGCCGCACCTTCCACGGAGACGCCTACGGCGCCGTGGGCGAGACGTTCGGCGAGGCCGTCTTCAACACCGGCATGACCGGCTACCAGGAGACGCTGACCGACCCGTCGTACCACCGCCAGGTCGTGGTGATGACGGCACCGCACGTCGGCAACACCGGCGTCAACGACGAGGACCAGGAGTCCTCGCGGATCTGGGTGGCCGGCTACGTCGTCCGCGACCCCGCGCGCATCCCCAGCAACCACCGCTCGCGGCGCAGCCTCGACGACGAGCTGCGCGCCCAGGGCGTCGTCGGCATCTCGGGCATCGACACCCGCGCGCTGACGCGCCACCTGCGCGAGCGCGGCGCGATGCGCGTGGGCGTGTCCTCGACCGAGACCGACCCCGCCGCGCTGCTGGCACGGGTCCGCGGCGCCGAGCAGATGAGCGGCTCGGAGCTGGCCGGCGAGGTCTCCACGCAGGAGGCCTACGTCGTGCCGGCGCAGCCCGGCCCGTGGGGGAGCGAGAAGCGCCTCACCGTGGCCGCGCTCGACCTCGGCATCAAGACGATGACGCCGCACCGGATGGCCGAGCGCGGCATCGAGGTGCACGTGCTGCCCGCCGCCTCGACGCTCGACGACGTCATGGCGGTGCGGCCCGACGGGCTCTTCTACTCCAACGGCCCCGGCGACCCCGCGGCGACCACGCACCAGATCGAGCTGCTGCAGGGCGCGCTGGAGCAGGACCTGCCCTACTTCGGCATCTGCTTCGGCAACCAGCTCTTCGGCCGGGCGCTGGGCTTCGACACCTACAAGCTGACCTACGGCCACCGCGGCATCAACCAGCCGGTGATGGACCGCACCACCGGCAAGGTCGAGGTCACCGCCCACAACCACGGCTTCGCCGTCGAATGGCCTGCCGAGGTGCCGATCGACGACGGCGTCGAGACGCCCTACGGCGTCGCGTCGGTGAGCCACGTCTGCCTCAACGACGACGTGGTCGAGGGCCTGGAGCTGCGCTCGCCCGAGGGCGGGCTCAAGAGCTTCTCGGTGCAGTACCACCCGGAGGCGGCCGCCGGCCCGCACGACGCGGCGTACCTCTTCGACCGGTTCGTCGAGCTCATGACGAAGGAGGGCTGACATGCCCAAGCGCGAGGACATCAAGAGCGTCATGGTGATCGGCAGCGGGCCGATCATCATCGGCCAGGCCTGCGAGTTCGACTACTCCGGGACCCAGGCGTGCCGGGTGCTCAAGGAGGAGGGGATCCGGGTCATCCTGGTCAACTCCAACCCGGCGACGATCATGACCGACCCGGAGTTCGCCGACGCGACCTACGTCGAGCCGATCACCCCGGAGTTCGTGGAGAAGGTCATCGCCAAGGAGCGCCCCGACGCGCTGCTGGCGACCCTGGGCGGGCAGACCGCCCTCAACGCCGCGATGGCGCTCGACAAGGCGGGCGTGCTGGAGCGCTACGACGTCGAGCTGATCGGCGCCTCGATCGAGGCGATCGACCGCGGCGAGAACCGCCAGGTCTTCAAGAAGATCGTCGAGGAGCTGGGCGGGGAGTGCTCCCGCTCGGTCATCTGCCACACCATGGACGACTGCCTCGGCGCGGCCGACGAGCTCGGCTACCCGATGGTGGTGCGCCCCAGCTTCACCATGGGCGGCACCGGCTCCGGCATGGCCTACGACGAGACCGACCTGCGCCGCATCGCCGGCGCCGGCCTGGCCGCCAGCCCCACCACCGAGGTGCTCCTGGAGGAGTCGATCCTCGGCTGGAAGGAGTACGAGCTCGAGGTCATGCGCGACACCGCCGACAACGTGGTGATCGTCTGCTCGATCGAGAACGTCGACCCGATGGGCGTGCACACCGGCGACTCGATCACGGTCGCGCCCGCGATGACGCTGACCGACCGCGAGTACCAGGCGATGCGCGACCTCGCGATCGGCATCATCCGCTCGGTCGGCGTCGACACCGGTGGCTGCAACATCCAGTACGCCGTCAACCCGGCCGACGGCCGGCTGATCGTGATCGAGATGAACCCCCGCGTCTCGCGCTCCAGTGCCCTGGCGTCGAAGGCGACCGGCTTCCCGATCGCCAAGATCGCGGCCAAGGTCGCGATCGGCTACACCCTCGACGAGATCTCCAACGACATCACCAAGGAGACGCCGGCGAGCTTCGAGCCGACGCTCGACTACGTGGTGGTGAAGGTGCCGCGCTTCGCCTTCGAGAAGTTTCCCGGCGCCGACCCGACGCTGACCACGCACATGAAGTCGGTGGGCGAGGCGATGGCGATCGGCCGCAACTTCACCGAGGCCCTGCAGAAGGCGCTGCGGTCGCTGGAGAGCCCCGACGCGGTCTTCGACTGGCACCAGGAGTGGGTCGACCTCGACAAGGAGGCGCTGCTCCAGGAGATCGAGACGCCCCACGACGGCCGGCTCAAGAAGGTCATGGACGCCCTGCGTGCCGGGGCCACGCCGCAGGAGGTCTTCGACCACACCAAGATCGACCCGTGGTTCGTCGACCAGCTCCTGCTGATCAACGAGATCGCGGAGGAGGTGACCCGGGCGGCCGAGCTCACGCCGTCCCTGCTGCGGCGCGCCAAGCGCCACGGCTTCTCCGACGCCCAGATCGGCAAGATCCGCGGCATGACGCCGGACGTCGTGCGGGGGGTCCGCCACGCGCTGGGGATCCGCCCGGTCTACAAGACCGTCGACACCTGCGCGGCGGAGTTCGCGGCGACCACGCCGTACCACTACTCCTCCTACGACGAGGAGACCGAGGTGGCGCCGCGCGAGCGGCCGGCCGTGATCATCCTCGGGTCCGGGCCCAACCGCATCGGCCAGGGCATCGAGTTCGACTACTCCTGCGTCCACGCCAGCCTGGCGCTCAGCGAGGCCGGCTACGAGACCGTCATGGTCAACTGCAACCCCGAGACGGTGTCCACCGACTACGACACCTCCGACCGGCTGTACTTCGAGCCGCTCACGCTCGAGGACGTGCTGGAGATCGTGCACGCCGAGACGATCGCCGGGCCGGTGGCCGGGGTCATCTGCCAGCTCGGCGGGCAGACGCCGCTCGGGCTGGCCCAGGGGCTGGAGGACAACGGCGTGCGCGTCGTCGGCACCTCTCCCGCGGCCATCCACCTGGCCGAGGAGCGCGGAGCGTTCGGCGAGGTGCTGCGCACCGCCGGCCTCCCGGCCCCCAAGTACGGCATGGCCACCAGCTTCGTCGACGCCCACCGCATCGCTGCCGAGATCGGCTACCCGGTCATGGTGCGCCCCTCCTACGTGCTGGGCGGGCGCGGCATGGAGATCGTCTACGACGACGACGCGCTCGAGGGCTACATCGGGCGGGCCACCGACATCAGCTCGGCCCACCCGGTGCTGGTCGACCGGTTCATCGACGACGCGGTCGAGATCGACGTGGACGCCCTCTACGACGGCCAGGAGCTGTTCCTCGGCGGCGTCATGGAGCACATCGAGGAGGCCGGCATCCACTCGGGCGACTCCTCCTGCGCGCTCCCGCCCATCACCCTCGGCGCGGCCGAGATCCTGCGCATCCGGCACGCCACCGAGGCGATCGCCGCGGGCGTGGGCGTCCGCGGGCTGCTCAACATCCAGTTCGCGCTGGGCTCCGACGTGCTCTACGTGCTCGAGGCCAACCCTCGCGCCAGCCGCACGGTGCCGTTCGTCTCCAAGGCCACCGCGACGCCGCTGGCCAAGGCGGCGGCGCGCGTGATGATGGGGGAGACGGTGGCCGAGCTGCGCGCCGCCGGCGTCCTGCCGGCGACCGGTGACGGCGGCACGCTGCCCGCCGACCAGCCGATCGCGGTCAAGGAGGCGGTGATGCCGTTCAACCGGTTCCGCACCCCCGACGGCGCCCAGGTCGACACCATGCTCGGCCCGGAGATGAAGTCCACCGGCGAGGTCATGGGCTTCGACGCGGACTTCGGCACCGCGTTCGCCAAGGCCCAGGCGGCGGCGTTCGGATCGCTGCCGACGTCCGGCAAGGTCTTCGTCAGCATGGCCAACCGCGACAAGCGCCACATGATCTTCCCGATCAAGGTGCTCTCCGACCACGGCTTCGAGATCCTCGCGACCCAGGGCACGGCCGAGGTGCTGCGCCGCAACGGCGTCCAGACGACCGTCGTGCGCAAGCACTTCGAGGGCACGGGGCCCGACGGTGAGAAGACCACGGTGCAGCTGATCCTCGACGGCGAGATCCAGCTGGTCATCAACACGCCCAACGGGTCGGGCAGCGGGAGCTCCGCGCGCGTGGACGGCTACGAGATCCGCACCGCCGCCGTGATGGCCAACATCCCGTGCATCACCACCGTGCAGGGGCTCGGCGCGGCGGTGCAGGGCATCGAGGCGCTCGAGCGCGGCGACATCGGGGTCCGCTCGCTGCAGGACTGGGCCCGCCGCGCGTGATCTACGACAAGGTCTTCGAGCACGCCCTCACGCGGGTCGACCCCGAGCGGGCCCACCACCTCGGCTTCCGGGCGATCCGCGCCGCGCGCCCCGTGCTCGGGAGGGTCGCGCGCCCGGGCCGGCCGGTGCCGGCGATGGGGCTGAGCTTCCCGAACGTGCTGGGCCTGGCCGCCGGCTTCGACAAGAACGCCGTCGGCATCGACGCCCTCGCGGCGCTGGGCTTCGGCCACGTCGAGGTCGGCACCGTCACCGGTGAGGCGCAGCCGGGCAACCCCCGCCCGCGGATGTTCCGGCTGCCGGAGGACCGCGCGGTCGTCAACCGGATGGGCTTCAACAACGACGGGGCCGAGGCGGTCGCCCGCCGGCTCGCCGCGCGGGCCGGCCGCGCCGGCTCCCAGCGCCCCGGACGTCCGGTGCTCGGGGTCAACATCGGCAAGACCAAGGTGGTCCCCGAGGACGACCAGGCGGCCGTGGCGGCCGACTACGAGAAGAGCGCGCGGCTGCTCACGCCGTACGCCGACTACCTGGTGGTCAACGTCAGCAGCCCCAACACGCCCGGCCTGCGCAGCCTGCAGTCGGTGGAGAGGCTCCAGCCCCTCCTCGAGCACGTGCGCCGCACGGCCGACGCGGCCGCGGGGGAGCGGCGGGTGCCGCTGCTGGTGAAGATCGCCCCCGACCTGGCCGACGAGGACGTGCTGGCGGTGGCCGACATGGCGCTGGCCATCGGGCTGGACGGCATCCTCGCCACCAACACCACGATCTCCCGTGAGGGGCTGGCCAGCCCCGACGCGACGGTGGCCGGGGTCGGTGCCGGCGGGCTGTCGGGGCGGCCGCTGACGCAGCGCTCGCTCGAGGTCCTGCGGCTGCTGAAGGGCCGCGTCGGTGACGGCCTCACGCTGATCGGCGTCGGTGGCATCAGCACCGTCGACGACGCCCGCGCCCGCCTCGACGCCGGCGCCGACCTGCTGCAGGCCTACACCGGATTCGTCTACGGAGGCCCGGCGTGGCCGCGTCGCATCGTCCAGGGAGCACACGCATGAGCCAGTACGGCGACTACCAGAACGAGCTCTACCTCGCCGCGCTCGGCAGCGTGCTGCCGCAGCACCCGTTCACCTACGCCGAGCTCGAGCGCGGCGCGCTGGAGGTGCTGCCGCCCGAGCTGCGCAGCTACGTCGCCGGCGGCAGCGGCGGCGAAGCCACTCAGCGCGGCAACGCCGAGGCCTTCGGCCGGTGGGCGCTGGTGCCGCGGATGCTGCGCGGCACCGCCGAGCGCGACCTGTCCGTCGAGCTGTTCGGGAAGCGGCTGGACACCCCGCTGATGATGGCGCCGGTCGGCGTCGTGGGCCTGTGCACGCCCGACGGCCACGGCGACATCGCGACGGCGCAGGTGGCCGCGCAGACCGGCGTGCCGATGATCGCCTCGACGCTGATGAACGACCCGCTCGAGGAGGTCGCGCCGCACTCCGGGGACACCCCGGCGTGGTTCCAGCTCTACACCCCCAAGAGCCGCGAGCTGGCCGCGAGCCTGGTCAGCCGCGCCGAGGCCGCCGGCTACGACGCGATCGTGGTCACCCTCGACACCTGGGTGCCCGGGTGGCGCCCGCGCGACCTGGCCAGCGGCAACTTCCCGCAGCTGCGCGGCAAGGTGCTGGCCAACTACACCTCGGACCCGGTCTTCCAGGAGATGACCGGTCCGGACCCCGACCAAGGCACCGTGGTGCTGACGTGGGTGAGCACGTTCGGCCAGCCGCTGTCGTGGGGCGACCTGCCCTGGCTGCGCTCCCTCACGAAGCTGCCGATCGTCCTGAAGGGGATCTGCCACCCCGACGACGCCCGCCGCGCCCTCGACGAGGGGATGGACGGCATCTACTGCTCCAACCACGGCGGTCGCCAGGCCGACGGGGGCGGCTCCGCCCTGGGCTGGCTCCCGGGGGTGGTCGACGCGGTCGACGGCCGGGCACCGGTGGTCTTCGACTCGGGGGTGCGCACCGGCGCCGACGTCGTCAAGGCCGTGGCCATGGGCGCCACGGCGGTCGCCGTCGGCCGCCCCTACGTCTACGGGCTGGCGCTCGGGGGGATCCCCGGCGCCGTCCACGTGCTGCGGTCGCTGCAGGCCGAGGCCGACCTCGTCATGGCCGTCGACGGCTACCCGACCATCGCGGACCTCACCCGCGACGCCCTCGTCCCCCTGGAGACCCGATGACCTTCGGCGCCCGCCTGCACGCCGCGACGGCCGACCGCGGCCCCTTCTGCGTCGGGATCGACCCGCACGCCGCCCTCCTGCGGGAGTGGGGACTCCCCGACGACGTCAACGGGCTGGAGCGGTTCGCGCTGGGCGCCGTGGAGGCCGTCGCCCCGGTGTGCTCGGTGGTGAAGCCGCAGTCGGCGTTCTACGAGCGCTTCGGCAGCCGCGGCGTCGCGGTGCTGGAGCGGGTCATCGCCGAGTCGCGGGCCGCCGGCGCGCTGGTGCTGCTCGACGTCAAGCGCGGCGACATCGGCTCGACGTCCCAGGCCTACGCCAACGCCTACCTCGACCCGGCCTCCCCGCTCGCGGCCGACGCGATCACCGCCAGCCCCTACCTGGGCTTCGGCTCGATCGCCCCCATGATCGACACCGCCCGACGCCACGACGCCGGCGTCTTCGTGCTCGCCCTGACCTCCAACCCGGAGGGTCCCGAGGTCCAGGGCGCCCGCACCCCGGCCGGCGGGACGGTGGGCGCGCTGATGATCGAGCACCTCCGCCGCCTCAACGACGGCGCCGAGCCGCTGGGCTCCTTCGGCGCCGTCGTGGGGGCCACGATCGGCGAGAGCGACGTCGACTTCTCCTTCAACGGTCCGGTGCTGGCGCCCGGCTACGGCGCCCAGGGCGGGACCACCGCCGACATCCGCAGGATCTTCGGGGCCGCCGCGGGCCAGGTGCTGGCCAGCTCCTCGCGCGAGGTGCTGCGGCTCGGCCCGGACGGCACCTCGATGCGCGACGCCGTCCTCGCGGCCAACGACGAGCTGCGGGCGTGAGCCGGGCGCCGGCGGGCGCGGGGGCGGCCCTGCTGGCGCTCGCCCTCCCGCTCGTGCTGGGCGGCTGCGGGGACGACGACCCGTTCGCCGACTACTGCGCGGAGGTCCAGGAGCAGCAGCGGGACCTCACGGAGGCCTTCGCCGACCGGGGGCCGACGGCCCTCATCGACGCGCTGCCGAGCTTCCGGGCGCTGCAGCAGGAGGCGCCGCGTGACATCGCCGACGACTGGGACGTCCTGGTGACGCGCATCGACGCCCTCGTGGGGGCGCTCGAGGACGCCGACGTGGACCCGGCGACGTACGACGCGGCGAAGCCGCCCGCGGGCCTCAGCGAGCAGGAGAGCACGGCCATCGAGGCGGCGGCCGACGAGCTGGCGGGGCCCGGCGCCAGGTCCGCGCTCACGGCGGTGGACCAGCAGGCGCGCGACGTGTGCAAGACCCCGTTGTACCTGTGAGATCGGCATCACGTCCCAATCTAGAACCTGTTCTCACTCTGTGATTGCAGGGCCGTCGCGGATCTGACTAGATTGGCCCACAGTGGCGCGTGCTCCCGTTGCCCTGACAACCGAAGGACCCATCCTCGTGGCTCTGCCTCCCCTGACACCCGAACAACGCCAAGCAGCATTGGAGAAAGCCGCCGCCTCCCGACGCGAGCGGGCCGAGGTGAAGAACCGCCTCAAGAACTCCGGTGCCTCCATCACCGACGTGCTGCAGCAGGGCACGACCAACGAGGTCATCGGGAAGATGCGCGTGGTCGACCTCCTGCAGTCGATGCCCGGCCTCGGCAAGGTCCGCGCCCGCCAGACCATGGAGCGGCTCGGCATCGCCGAGAGCCGCCGGGTCCGCGGCCTCGGCACCAAGCAGGTCGCCGCGCTGGAGCGCGAGTTCGCTCCGGGGGAGTGACGCACCGGATACTGCTCCGGTGACCTCCGCTCCCACCCACACCCGCCTGGTCGTGCTCGCCGGGCCCACCGCCGTCGGCAAGGGCACGGTGGCCGCCGCGGTGCGCGAGCGGCACCCTGACGTGTGGATCTCGGTGTCCGCCACGACGCGGCGCCCGCGCCCCGGCGAGGTCGACGGCGTGCACTACTGGTTCGTCGACGACGCCCGGTTCGACGAGATGGTCGCCGACGGCGAGCTGCTCGAGTGGGCCGTGGTGCACAAGGCTGCTCGCTACGGCACGCCGCGCGCCCCCGTCGAGGCGGCCCTGGCGGCGGGACGGCCCTCCATGCTGGAGATCGACCTGCAGGGAGCGCGCCAGGTGCGCGAGACCATGCCGCAGGCGCTCTTCGTCTTCCTCAAGCCGCCGTCGTGGGACGAGCTGGTGCGTCGCCTGGTCGGGCGCGGCACCGAGACGGAGGAGGAGCGGGAGCGCCGCCTGGAGACCGCGCGCGCCGAGCTGGCCGCCGAACCGGAGTTCGACGTCACCATCGTCAACCACGAAGTTCACGAAGCGGCCGATGAGTTGGTATCCTGGATGGTGCTCGACTCCGAGCACTCCCATCCCCGTGACCAATTCCGGCCAACCGACTTGTGAGGCTTCACGCGTGTCTGCGCCCAACATCGACGCTCAGGGTGTCACCAACCCCTCGATCGACGACCTGCTCACCAAGACCGACAGCAAGTACAAGCTGGTCCTCTACAGCGCCAAGCGGGCGCGCCAGATCAACGCCTACTACTCCCAGCTGGGCGAGGGGCTGCTCGAGTACGTCGGCCCGCTCGTGGACACCCACGTCCAGGAGAAGCCGCTCTCGATCGCGCTTCGCGAGATCAACCAGGACCTGCTGACCTGCGAGGACGTCGACCCGGCCGAGCTCGCCGCCGAGGAGGCCGCTGCCAAGCAGGCCGCCATCGACGCCTCGTTCACCTCGAACGAGTAGTTCGCTGAGCATCTCCGACAGCCACGTGGCCGTGCCCCCGACGGGGGCACGGCCCCGTGTCGTTCTGGGGGTCGCGGGCGGCATCGCGGCCTACAAGGCGTGTGAGCTGCTGCGCCGCCTCACCGAGTCCGGCCACGACGTCACCGTCGTGCCCACCGCCAGCGCGCTGGAGTTCGTCGGCGCGCCCACCTGGGCCGCCCTGAGCGGCAAGCCCGTCACCACCTCGGTCTGGGACGACGTCCACGAGGTGCCGCACGTGCGGATCGGGCAGAGCGCCGACCTGGTGGTCGTCGCCCCCGCCACCGCCGACCTGCTGGCCAAGGCCGCGCACGGCCTGGCCGAGGACCTGCTCACCAACACCCTCCTCACGGCCCGGTGCCCGGTCGTCCTGGCCCCGGCCATGCACACCGAGATGTGGGAGCACCCCGCCACGCAGGCCAACGTCGCCACCCTGCGCGCGCGGGGCGTGCTGGTGATCGAGCCCGCGGAGGGCCGCCTGACCGGCAAGGACACCGGCAAGGGCCGGCTCCCCGAGCCCGCCGCGATCTTCGACGTCTGCGTCGACGTGCTCGCCGGCGCCCCGCACGACGGCCCGGCCCGCGAGCGCGACCTGACCGGACGCCAGGTCGTCGTCTCGGCCGGCGGCACCCGCGAGTACCTCGACCCGGTCCGGTTCCTGGGCAACCGCTCCTCGGGACTGCAGGGCTACGCGCTGGCCCGCGCCGCGCAGGCCCGCGGGGCGCAGGTCACCCTGGTCGCCGCGAACGTCGCGCTGCCCGATCCGGCCGGCGTCAAGGTGGTCCACGTCGAGACGACCGCCGAGCTCCGCACCGAGGTGCTCGCTGCGGCTGCGGCCGCCGACGCCGTGGTCATGGCCGCCGCGCCCGCCGACTTCCGTCCTGACGCGACGAGCGAGGCCAAGATCAAGAAGGCCGACGACGGCTCCGCCCCGAGCATCTCGCTCGTGCAGAACCCCGACATCCTCAAGGAGCTCTCGCACCACCGACCGCGCCCCGACGCGGTCATCGTGGGCTTCGCGGCCGAGACGGGCGACGCGACCGGCTCGGTGCGCGAGCTGGCCGCGGCCAAGCTGGCGCGCAAGGGCTGCGACCTGCTCGTGGTCAACGACGTCAGCGGGGGAGCGGTGTTCGGCAGCCCCGACAACGAGGGGGTCATCCTGGCCGCCGACGGCGAGGCGACCGACGTACCCCGGGGGTCGAAGACCGCCGTCGCGCACGCCATCTGGGACCAGGTCGTGCGTCGATTCGGCGGGTGAGACGCCGATCTTGCATGCTGGTCCCTCAATATGCTTGAGCCTGTCGAGTTTGCCTAGCGGGAGTGAGTTGCACTGTGGCTGGACGTCTTTTCACGTCGGAGTCCGTGACCGAGGGACACCCGGACAAGATCGCTGACCGCGTCAGCGACACCGTCCTGGACTACCTGATGGAGCACGACACGGACAAGGAGAACCTCCGCGTCGCCGTGGAGACCCTCCTGACCACCGGCCTGGTCGTCGTCGCGGGCGAGGTCCGCACCAACGCCTACGCCCCCGTGGCCGACCTGGTCCGCAACGCCATCCTCGACATCGGCTACGACTCCTCCGAGAAGGGCTTCGACGGCGCCTCGTGCGGCGTCCAGGTCGCCATCGGCGCCCAGTCCTCCGACATCGCCCAGGGCGTCGACCACGGCCACGAGTCGCGCGTCGGCTCCTCCGACGACGAGCTCGACCAGCGCGGCGCCGGCGACCAGGGCCTGATGTTCGGCTACGCCTGCGACGACACCGACGTCCTGATGCCGCTGCCGATCGTCATCGCGCAGCGCCTCGCCGAGAAGCTCACCGAGGTCCGCAAGAACGGCACGATGAGCAACCTGCGGCCCGACGGCAAGACCCAGGTGACGATCGAGTACGACGAGGCCGACCGCCCCGTGCGCATCGACACCGTCGTGCTCTCCACCCAGCACTCCGAGGAGACCGACCTCGCGAAGCTCGAGGCCGAGATCAAGCAGCACGTCATCGACCCGGTGCTGGCGACCTTCTCGCTGCCGTCGGAGGGCTACCGGCTGCTGGTCAACCCCACCGGCCGCTTCGTCGTCGGCGGTCCCATGGGCGACGCCGGCCTGACCGGTCGCAAGATCATCGTCGACACCTACGGCGGCATGGCCCGCCACGGCGGCGGCGCCTTCTCGGGCAAGGACCCGTCGAAGGTCGACCGCTCCGCCGCCTACGCCATGCGCTGGGTCGCCAAGAACGTCGTCGCCGCCGGGCTCGCCCGCCGCTGCGAGGTCCAGGTCGCCTACGCGATCGGCAAGGCCAAGCCGGTCGGCGTCTTCGTCCAGACCTTCGGCACCGGCATCGTGCCCGACGAGCAGATCCAGGCCGCCGTGCTCGAGGTCTTCGACCTGCGTCCGGCCGCGATCCTGCGTGACCTCGACCTGCTGCGCCCGATCTACGCCAAGACCTCGGCCTACGGCCACTTCGGCCGCGAGCTGCCGGAGTTCACCTGGGAGCGCACCGACCGCGCCGACGCGCTCAAGGCAGTGATCAACGCCTGAGCAACCCCGGTCCCACCGTTGACCCGTCAGACACTCTCTGACGGGTCGACGTCTTCCGGCCTGTGGCCGCCCACCCCTGGTGGTATGACCCGTTCGGGCCATGGGAACTGGTCACGGTTGCTGCCTAGGCTGACCCCCCATGGCCGCCCGGCCATACGTTGGACGGGAAACGGCGATGCGCGTGCGCAGCAGATGGTTCACAGGGGCACTGTCCGTGGCGGTACTGACCGGGGGTCAGCTCGCGGTCGCGACCAGCGGCAGCGGGGCCGACCCCGGCGATCGTGGCCGGTCGGCCGTCGAGCGGCTCCGTGCCGACGCGGTGGACGCCGTCACGCTGGTCGGACGTCCCGGAGCGGTGAGCTTCGTGGGCACGCCCGCCGGTGGGGGGATCGACAACCCGCGCGTCGGCGGCGGTACGACGGTCGCCGCGGCGGCCCGGGAGCACCTGGACCGCTACGGCAGTGCCCTCGGCGCCGACCGGGCTGGCACGCACCTCGCCCCGACCTCGCAGGTCCGCACGGCCACGGGCCAGGACGCGGTGCGCTACCGCCAGGAGGTCGGCGGGCTGCCCGTGCTCGGCGGCGAGGTCGTCGTCAGCCTGCGACCCGGCGGCGACCTGGCCTCGATGCTGTCCACCATGAGCACCAGCACGGGCGTCCCGGAGGCCCGCGTCGGTGAGGCCACGGCGGCGGACGCCGCGCTGGCGGCGGCCCAGGGCTCGTCGCGGCGCGGGGGCCTTCAGGTTGCCGGCAAGGGGCGCTGGCTGTTCGATGCCGCGCTCCTGGGTGCCCGCACCGAGCACGGCGCCCGCGGGGTGTGGCGCTTCGAGGTCGGCAACGGGGCCGACGTACGGCGCCTGGTGCTGGTCGACGACCTCACCGGCGCCGTCGTCATGGACGTCGACCAGGTCGCGCACGCGCTGGACCGGATCGTCTGCGACAACAACAACGTCCAGCGAGCCGACGCCGTGCCCTGCACCGCGCCGATCCGCAGCGAGGGTGAGGCCGCCGTCGGGCTCACCGACGCCAACCTGGCCTTCGACTACAGCGGCGACGTCTCGGAGATGTACGCCGACCTGGGGATCGACCTCACCGCACTGGTCGGCAAGGACGTCTCCGGGGTGAAGAAGCTCGCGAGCACCGTCCGCTGGTGCTTCACCGGCTCCGGCGGCTGCGACCCGTATGCCGACGCCTTCTGGAACGGCACCGAGATGTACTACGGCGCGGGATACGCCAGCGCGGACGACGTCGTCGGCCACGAGATCACGCACGGCGTGATCCAGCGCAACGCCGACCTCCTCTACTGGGGCCAGTCGGGCGCGATCAACGAGTCGCTCGCGGACATCATGGGCGAGATCATGGACCACCGGAACGGCGCCGGCACGGATGCCGCCGGCAACTGGCAGCTCGGCGAGGACCTGCCGCCCGCCGTCGGTGCCCTCCGCGACCTGAAGAACCCGCCGGCCTTCCAGCAGCCCGACAAGATGACGAGCGGGCTGTACACCAGCGACATCGCCGACGAGTACTACCGCGACCGGGGCGGGGTCCACACCAACAGCGGGGTCGGCAACAAGACGGCCTACCTCATCTCCCAGGGCGGCACCTTCAACGGCCAGACCGTCACCGGCATCGACGGCGCGGACGCCGGCCTGACCAAGACCGCCCGGCTCTACCTCGCCGCGATCCAGGGACTGACCTCCGGCAGCGACTACGCCGACCTGGCCCGGGTGCTCGACCAGAGCTGCCAGGACCTGGTCGGCACCCACGGCTTCACCGCGACCGACTGCGCCGAGGTCCACCAGGCGGGGGTCGCGACCGAGCTGACCACGACCCCGCCCAAGGCGCCGCAGCGGGCCGACGCGTCCGTGGCGTGCCCGGCGGGCAACGTACGACGGGTGCTCTTCTCGAGCGAGACCGGGACGCCGACGGACAAGCTCGTCCCCAGCACCCAGGACGGCACCTGGTCCCGCGCCCCCGGTGACTACCCCGGCAACGCCACCTCGGGCAAGGACTCGTGGTTCGCCTTCGACTCCCCGTCGATCCGCACGTCCAGCCTCGTCACCGCGGCCCCGGTCGTGCTGCCGGCGGGGAAGAAGAGCTATCTGAGCTTCAACGGCTGGTACGTCCAGGACTGGTTCGACGGCGCCTACCAGGACGGGGGGACCGTCGAGGTCGACGACCTGGGGACGCCGGCCGAGCCGCTGGACGCGGCCGCGATGCCCTGGGTGAACGGGCCCAACCGGACGCTGAGCCAGTTCCAGGCCGTGCCGCAGCCGCACGCCGGGAAGAAGGCGTTCGGCGGGGACAGCTTCGGCTGGGTCCGCAGCCGGCTCGACCTGAGCAGCCTGGCGGGCCGCTCGGTCAAGCCGCAGTTCACCCAGCGCAGCGACGGTCAGTACGCCGTGTACGGCTGGTACCTCGACGACATCGAGGTCTACACCTGCGAGCCCGGCACCCTGGTGGCGCCGGCGCCGACCATCCGCGGGGTCGCGAAGGTCCGCAAGGTGCTCACCGCCGTCCCCGGCACCTGGCGACCCGCTGGCGTGCTGCTCACCTACCAGTGGTTCCGCGGAGCCAAGGCGATCCCGGGTGCCCGGGGGAGGACCTACAAGGTCAAGCCGGCCGACCGGGGCAAGAAGCTCAAGGTCCGCGTGACCGGCACCAAGACCGGCCACACCACCAAGGTCGTGCTCTCCCGACCCACGAAGAAGGTCCGCAGGTAGGAGCCCAGCGCCGCGCGACCACCGGCGGGGCCGGAGCGTCGACGGACGCTGGTAGAACTCTGGGCATGACCGCGCCCGAGGAGCAGCCCGAGCTGCTCCCCGGCATGGTGCGCGCCACGGTCAAGGCGTCGCAGGCCAAGGCGCGGGCGACGAGGGCGCGGACGGCGGCCGCGGCTGCGCTCGCCGAGGTCGACCCGGTGGCACGGGTGCTGGTGGACGTGCCGCTGGCCCACCTGGACCGCCCCTTCGACTACGCCGTGCCGGCCACGATGGACGCGGGCGTGCGGCCCGGGGTGCGGGTGAAGGTGCGGTTCGCGGGGCAGGACCTCGACGGGCTCGTCGTCGAGCGGGGCGCCACGTCCGACCATCCCGGCGTGCTGGCCCCCCTGCGCCGGCTGGTGAGCGCCGAACCGGTCCTCTCGCCGGCGGTCGCCGCGCTGGCCGACGACCTGGCCGAGCGCTACGCCGGGTCGCGCTCCGACGTCCTGCGCCTGGCCGTCCCGCCCCGCCACGCGACCGCCGAGAAGGAGCCGTCGCCGCCGGCCCCGCCGCTCGGCGAGCTGGCGCCGGCGCCGGAGGGCTGGTCCGACCACCCGCTGGCGGCCGCCTACCTCCGCCACCTGCGCGAGGGCGCCTCCCCGCGCGCCGTGTGGGGCGCCGTGCCCGGCGCCGACTGGCCGGCCCTGCTCGCCCACGCCGCCGCCGAGACCTACGCCGGCGGCCGCGGCGTCCTGCTGTGCGTCCCCGACGGCAAGGACGTCGCCCGCCTCGAGCGTGCGCTGGTCGACCGGCTGGGGGAGGGACACCATGTCGCGCTGACGGCGGGGCGGGGCCCGGCGGCGCGCTACCGCGAGTTCCTGGCGGTCAGCCGCGGTGCGCGCAGGATCGTCGTCGGCACCCGCGCGGCGGCGTTCGCCCCTGTGCACGACCTAGGCCTGGTCGTGCTCTGGGACGACGGCGACGACCTCCACAGCGAGCCGCGCGCGCCCTACCCCCACGTGCGCGAGACGCTGCTCCTGCGGGCCGAGCGCGAGGGGACGGCGGTGCTGCTGGGGGGATTCGCGCGCAGTGTCGAGGCGGCCTACCTCACCCGCACCGGCTGGGCCCACGAGCTGGCCCCGGACCGTACGGCGCTGCGTCGCGCGGTCACCGTGGGGGTCACCGGCGCCACGGAGTGGGAGCTCGACCGCGACCCGCACGCACGCACGAGCCGGATGCCGCGCCAGGTTCACGACTCGGTGGGCCGGGCCCTCGAGCGCGGTCCGGTCCTGGTCCAGACCCCGCGCCTGGGCTACGTCACCTCGCTGGCCTGCGAGCGCTGCCGCGAGCCGGCCCGGTGCGACGTCTGCCAGGGCCCCCTGGCGCTCGGCGGGCCCACCTCGCCCCCGGCGTGTCGCTGGTGCGGCACCGCCGACGAGGCCTGGGCCTGCCACGTGTGCGGCCACCGGGGGCTGCGCGCGCCGGTCCTCGGCGACGCCCGCACCGCCGAGGAGCTGGGGCGCGCCTTCCCGGGCGTCCGGGTGCTGACCTCGTCGGGGGAGCGGGTGCTCGCCGACGTCGACGACGAGCCCGCGATCGTCGTGGCCACGCCGGGCGCCGAGCCGGTCGCTCGAGGGGGCTACGCCGCGGTGGTGCTGCTCGACACCTGGCTGCTGCTCGGCCGCACCGACCTGCGCACCGACGAGGAGGCGCTGCGGCGGTGGTGCAACGCCGTCGGCCTGGTCCGCCCCGGTGGTGAGGCGGTCGTGGTGGGGGACCCCTCCCACCCGGCGATCCAGGCGCTGGTGCGCTGGGACCCGCCCGGCGTCGCCGGGCGGGAGTCCGCGCAGCGCCAGGAGGCGCACCTGCCGCCGGCGTCGCGGCTGGCCACCATCACCGGCGAGGCGGGTGCCGTCGACGACGCCGTGACCCTGCTCGCGGCGCCCGAGAGCGCGGAGGTGCTCGGGCCGGTGGACGTGGGTGACGACGAGTGCCGGGTCGTGGTGCGGGTCCCCCGGGCGCAGGGGTCCGCCCTCTCGGCGTCGCTGCGCGAGCTCCAACGCGTCCGCAGCGCCCGCAAGCTGGACGCCGTACGCATCCAGGTGGACCCCGTCAGTCTCTAGGCGTCCCCGCACCTCACTAGACTGGCGGTATGCCCATCCAGCCCATCCGGCTCTTCGGCGACCCCGTGCTGCGCAAGCCCGCGCTCGAGGTCGTCGACTTCGACAAGGAGCTGCGCCGGCTGGTCGAGGACCTCACCGAGACCATGCTCGACGCTCCCGGCGCCGGCCTCGCGGCCCCGCAGATCGGCGTCGGCCTGCGGGTCTTCACCTGGTACGTCGACGGCGAGCTCGGCCATCTCGTCAACCCGTCCCTGGACCTCTCGACCGAGCTGCAGGACGGCCCGGAGGGCTGCCTGTCGCTGCCGGAGCTCACCTACGACTGCACGCGCGCGCTCTCGGTCGTCGCCCGCGGGTTCAGCATGCACGGCGAGCCGGTCACCATCGAGGGCTCCGACCTGCTGGCCCGCGCCATCCAGCACGAGACCGACCACCTCGACGGCGTGCTGTTCATCGACCGCCTCGACTCCGAGGCGCGCAAGGCGGCCATGCGGGAGATCCGCGAGTCGGAGTGGTTCGGCCTCGAGCGGCCGACGGTCAAGGTCAGCCCGCACGCCACCCGCGGGCTCGGCATCTGATGCGCCTGGTCTTCGCGGGCACCCCCGAGGTGGCCCTGCCCTCGCTCGACGCGCTCGTCGAGTCCGACCACGAGCTGGTCGGCGTCGTCACCCGCCCCGACGCCCCCGCCGGGCGGGGGCGTCGCCTGGTGGCGAGCCCGGTCGCGCAGCGCGCCGAGGAGCTCGGGCTGCCGGTGCTCAAGCCCGACCACCCGCGCGACCCCGACTTCCAGGCCGCCCTGCGCGCGCTGGAGCCCGACTGCTGCCCGGTCGTGGCCTACGGCGCGCTGCTGCCGCAGTCGGCCCTGGACATCGCGCCGCAGGGGTGGGTCAACCTGCACTTCTCGTGCCTGCCGGCGTGGCGGGGCGCGGCCCCCGTCCAGCACGCCATCTGGGCGGGCGACGAGGTCACCGGCGCCACGACGTTCCGCATCGTCAAGGCCATGGACGCCGGCCCGACGTTCGGCGTGATGACCGAGCGGATCCGCAGCAACGACACCGCCGGCGACCTGCTCGCCCGGCTGGCCGAGGGCGGCGCCGGTCTGCTGGTGGCGACCCTCGACGGCCTGGCCGACGGCTCGATCGTCGCGCGCGAGCAGGAGGAGGACGGCGTCTCGTTCGCGCCCAAGATCACCGTCGAGGACGCGCGCGTCGACTGGTCCGTCCCGGGGCACCTCCTCGAGCGGCAGATCCGCGCGTGCACCCCCGCGCCCGGCGCCTGGTCGCTGCACGAGGGCCAGCGGATCAAGATCGGTCCGGTCCTCGTGGTCGACGAGCAGCTGCCGCCCGGTGAGCTCGAGGTCCGCAAGAGCCACGTCCTCGTCGGCACCGGCACCCATGCCGTCGTGCTGGGTCCGGTGCAGCCGTTCGGCAAGAAGCAGATGGCCGCCGCCGACTGGGCGCGCGGGGCACGCCTGGAGTCCGGCACCCGGCTCGGCGACGACGGCGGCGTACCCGCATGAGCCGCCCGGCCACCCCCGACGACGTCGACGAGATCTGCCGCAGCCTGCCCGAGGTGGAGCTCGGCACGTCCTGGGGTGACCGCCCGAC
Source organism: Nocardioides lijunqiniae (assembly GCF_015024225.1). GTDB lineage: Bacteria > Actinomycetota > Actinomycetes > Propionibacteriales > Nocardioidaceae > Nocardioides > Nocardioides lijunqiniae. The sequence goes on along the minus strand of NZ_JACJGM010000036.1, from coordinate 33,480 downwards.
GTACCAGGTGCCGGCCGGCGACAAGGGCAAGGGCTTCCTGCTCTTCCGGGCCCCGCACGCGAGCGCGGTCGACCCGGAGACCGGCGAGCCCTACGACGACCTGCTCGTGATCACGACCCCCGGCACGGCCCAGAAGGAGGCGCTGGTCGCCGATCCCGACCTGCCGTTCTTCACCATCGACCACTTCAGGAGCACCGACGCCGTCCTGGTCCGGCAGTCCCGCCTGGGGGAGATGTCGCGCGACGAGCTCGCCGAGGTCATCACCGAGGCGTGGGCCTGCAAGGCGCCGAAGGCGCTCGTGCGGAAGCACCTCGGGGATGCCTGAGGCCCGGGGGGCACGCCGCCCGCGCGCTGCCGCGCCGCGCCCCGAGGTCGACGCCTCCCGGCTGGCCGCCTACGAGGTCCTCAAGGCGGTGCGGGTCGACGGCGCCTACGCCAACCTGGTGCTGCCCGCCGTCATCCGCCACTACCGGCTGGACGCCCGCGACGCGGCGTTCGCGACCGAGCTCGCCTCCGGGACGCTGCGGCTGCGCGGCACCTACGACGCGGTCATCGCCGCGTGCGCCGACCGACCGTTGCGCAAGATCGAGGAGAAGGTCCTCGACGCGCTCCGCCTGGGCGCCCACCAGCTGCTGTCGATGCGGGTGCCCGACCACGCCGCGATCTCGACGTCGGTGACCCTCGTCCGCACCAAGGGCAGCTCGGGCGCGGGCAACTTCGCCAACGCCGTGCTGCGCCGCGTCTCCGAGCACGACCTGGACACCTGGATCGCGCGGGTGGCGCCGCCCAAGCCGCCGAGCCGCTACGCCGCCGTGGCGTTCAGCCACCCGGTGTGGATCGTCGACGAGCTGCGCAAGGCCGTGGGCGAGGCTGAGCTGCACGCGGTGCTGGCGGCCGACAACGTCGCGCCCAAGGTCACGCTGGTCGCGCGGCCCGGGCGCGCCACGGTCGCCGAGCTGCCCGGCACGCCGACCCCCTACTCGCCGTACGGGGTGGTGCTGGAGGGCGGAGACCCCGGCTCGGTCCCCGCGGTCTCGGAGGGGCGCGCCGGCGTCCAGGACGAGGGCTCCCAGCTGGTCGCGGCACTCATGGCCGCGGCGCCGCTCGAGGGCGCCGACCGCCGTTGGCTCGACCTCTGCGCCGGGCCCGGCGGCAAGTCCGCCCTCCTCGCCGGCCTGGCCGCCGAGCGCGGCGCGGGGCTCGTGGCGCTGGAGCGCCAGCACCACCGCTCGCGCCTGGTCGCGCGCAACCTCGAAGGCTCCGACGGCGTCGTGGGGGTGGTGACCGGCGACGGCACCGCGCCGCCGCTGCGGCCGGGGTCCTTCGACCGGGTCCTCGTGGACGCCCCCTGCACCGGGCTGGGCGCGCTGCGCCGCCGTCCCGAGGCTCGGTGGCGGCGCAAGCCCGACGACCTCTTCACCCTCGTGCTGCTCCAGCGCCAGCTGGTGTCGGCCGCGATCTCGGCCACGCGGCCCGGGGGACTGGTGCTCTACGCCACCTGCTCGCCGGTGCGCGCCGAGACCGGAGACGTGGTGACCTCGGTGCTGAGGCTGCACGACGACGTGAGGCTCGAGGACGCCCGGGCGCTGCTGCCCGACGTGCCGGACTGCGACGGCCCGCTGCCCGGGACGGTCCAGCTGTGGCCGCACCGCCACGGCACCGACGCGATGTTCATGGCGCTCCTCCGCAGGGTCTGAGCCCGTAGGGTCTGACCCATGGCCGCAGCCTCGTCCCCCTCCATCGAGATCGAGGTGGACGACCGGGTGATCCGGGTCAGCAACCCCGACCGCGTCTACTTCCCCGAGACCGGCGCCACCAAGGCCGACCTCGTCGACTACTACCTCGCGGTCGGCCCCGGGATCGTCAACGCCCTCTACGAGCGGCCGTGCATGCTGCACCGCTTCCCCAAGGGCCTGGCCGGCGACAAGGTCCACCAGAAGCGGCTGCCGCAGGGCGCGCCGCCCTGGGTGGAGACAGTCCGGCTGCACTTCCCCCGCTGGAACCGCACCGCCGACGAGCTCTGCGTCACCGAGCTGGGCAGCGTGATCTGGGCGGTGCAGATGTCCACGGTGGAGTTCCACCCGTGGAACAGCCGCCGCGAGGACCCCGAGAGCCCCGACGAGTGGCGCATCGACCTCGACCCCGGCCCGCTCTCGGACTTCGCGCAGGTCCAGCGCGTCGCTCACGTGGCTCACGAGGTCCTCGACGAGCTCGGGGCGGTGGGCTACCCCAAGACCAGTGGGGGGTCGGGCATGCACGTCTACGTGCGGATCCGCCCCGACCACGGCCACAAGGCGGTGCGCCGCGCCGCGCTGGCGTTCGCCCGCGAGGTCGAGCGCCGCGCCCCCGACGACGTCACGACCACCTGGTGGCGCAAGGACCGCGACCCCCACCAGCTCTTCGTCGACTACAACCAGAACGCCCGCGACCACACCATCGCGGCGGCCTACTCGGTGCGCGGCCTGCCCGATGCCCGGGTCTCGGCGCCGGTCAGCTGGGACGAGGTCGACGACTGCGACCCGCGCGACTTCACCATCGTCACGATGCCGCCCCGGTTCGCCGAGCTGGGCGACCTGCACGGGGGCATCGACGGCGACGTCTTCGACATCGCGCCGCTCCTGGAGTGGGCCGACCGCGACGAGCGCGACGGCCAGGAGACGCCGGAGGAGCCGGGCGCGGAGTGACCCGCGGCCCGGCCCCGCCCCGACATCAGGCCTAGCGCCGGCGCCGTACGACGTACGCGGCGCCGCCGCCGCGCCGGTCCGGCTCGGCGACCGCGACCATCCGGCCGCCGCGCAGGAAGCGGATCGCGGTCGCCGCGCCGATGTCGGAGGCGCTGGTGAGCCCGTCGCCGGACGGCACCAGGTCGTGCCCGTAGGTGCCCTCGAGCAGGGAGCCGTACCTGGCGATGAAGTCGGGCTCGGCGGTGACCGTCGCGGTGTTGCGCTGCGAGGCGCGCGGCGCCGCGATCGCGGCCGGCAGCCCCATCCCGCGGTCGAGGTGGTTGACCAGCATCTGCAGGACGGTGGTGATGATGGTCGAGCCGCCGGGGGAGCCCAGGGCGAGGTAGGGACGCCCGTTCTTCAGCACGATCGTGGGCGACATCGAGGAGCGGGGCCGCTTGCCCGGCTGGATCCGGTTGGGGTCGGCCGCGTCGTAGACGGTCGAGAAGTCCGTCAGCTCGTTGTTGAGCAGGAAGCCCCTGCCGGGCACGACGATGCCGGAGCCGCCGGTCTGCTCGATCGTGAGGGTGTACTCCACGACGTTGCCCCAGCGGTCGGCCACGGTCAGGTTGGTCGTCGAGATGTTCTCGGTGTCCGCCTCGACGGCTCCGTCCTTGACCGGCCCGCACACGCCGTCGTAGCTGCGCACGTCGCCGGCGGCGGTCGGCTTGGCGATGGCGGTGCCGCCGATCGCGCACGCGCGCTCGGCGGCGAACCGGTCGCTCAGCAGGCGGGCGAGCGGCACCTTCACGCGCCTGGGGTCGCCGACGTACTTGCCGCGGTCGGCGAACGCCAGCGCGCTCGCCTCGAGGTAGTGGTGCAGGGCCTTGGCGTCGTCCATCTTGCGCAGGTTGAAGCGCTCGAGGATGTTCAGCGCCTCGCCGACCGTGGACCCGCCGCTGGAGGACGGCGCCATGCCGAAGACGTCGTAGCCGCGGTAGCGCACCTTGGTGGGGCGCTGCTCGCGCACGCGGTAGTCACGCAGGTCGCGGACCGACAGGGACCCGCGCGGCACGGGGAGGGTGGTGCTGGGGCTCTTCGGCGGACGCTGCACGGTCCGGGCGATCTGGCGCGCCAGGGGACCGCGGTAGAAGCCGTCGCGCACGCCGAGGCGCGCGAGCCGCTCCAGCGTCCGAGCGAGGTCGGGGTTGCGGAACGTCGAGCCGACGCGGGGCAGACGGCCCTTCGGCAGGAACAGCCGGCGGGTGGCGGGGAACGCCTGGAACCGCTCGCGGTTGTCCTCGGTCTGCTGGCGGAACGTGCCGTCGACGCGGAAGCCCTGCCGGGCCAGCCGGATGGAGGGCGCCAGCGTCCTCGTCAGGGACCAGGTGCCCCACTTGCGCAGGGCGCGCTGCCAGGTGGCGGGGGTGCCGGGGGTGCCGACCGAGACGCCGCTGGTCACCAGCTCGGGGGTGAACGGGTAGGGGTCGCCGGTGGCAGGGTCGATGAAGGCGTCACGACGCATCGCGCGCGGCGCGGTCTCGCGGCCGTCGATGGTCTGCACCCGCTTGGTGCGGGCGTCGTAGTGGACGAAGTAGCCGCCGCCTCCCACGCCCGCGCTGTAGGGCTCGGTCACGCCGAGCGCCGAGGCCATGGCGACCGCCGCGTCGGTCGCGTTGCCGCCACGCCGCAGGACGGCCAGGCCGACCTTGCTGGCGTAGGGGTCGACGCTGGACACCGCGCCGCCGTATCCGCGGCTGGTCGCCGTCTTCGCCGGGGGGCGCACCGGCGGGTGCACGCTCGTGCGGGCGTCCTGGCCGCGCTCGGCCGCCGGGTCGTCCGACAACGCGGTGGCCTGGCCGGTCGAGGTGGCGGCGAGGCCGGCGGCGAGCGCGAACGCGGAGAGCGCGGCCGTGGACCGGGACAGGGGACGGTGGAGCGGGCGGTTCATCGAGGTGCCTCCCGAGTGAGGGTGTCCGGCGTGGATGCTGGTCGGTGCCCCACCCTGCCTCCCGCATGCGGGGCTGTCGAGCGCCGCGCCGACCCGTGAGCCCTAGGATCGGCGCGTGGGAATCCAGATCACGCCGAGCATCCTCAACGCCGACTTCGCCAGGCTCGGCGAGGAGGTGTCACGCATCCCGGGCGCCGACTGGGTGCACGTGGACGTGATGGACAACCACTTCGTCCCCAACCTCACGCTGGGCCCGACCATGGTGGAGGCGCTGGCCCGCTCCACCGACCTCCCGATCGACGCCCACCTGATGATCGAGGACGCCGACCGCAACGCCGCGGCGTACGTCGAGGCCGGTGCCGCGTCGGTCACCTTCCACGTCGAGGCCGCGAAGGCCCCGGTGCGGCTCGCCCGCGAGATCCGTGCGGGCGGCGCCCGGGCCAGCATGGCGCTGCGGCCCGCCACCCCGATCGAGCCCTACGAGGAGCTGCTCCCCGAGCTCGACATGCTCCTCATCATGACCGTCGAGCCCGGCTTCGGAGGCCAGAGGTTCCTGGACCTGTGCCTGCCCAAGATCCGCGCCGCCCGGGCCATGCTCGACCGGCACGGCATCGAGACCTGGCTCCAGGTCGACGGCGGTGTCTCCCTCGAGACCATCGAGCGCTGCGCCGAGGCCGGCGCCGACACCTTCGTCGCCGGCTCGGCCGTCTACTCCGCGGACGACCCCGACCGCATGGTGGCCGAGCTGCGCGCCGCGGCGGAGGCCGTCCGCGCCTGAGCGGCAGGATTACCAGCAGATGCTGAAAAGCCTGACGTTCTGGGGCCAAACAACGGCCCAGAACGTCAGGGAAAGGCCCAGAACCTCCGCCGAGGTCCGGCCCTGGCCGGCGTTCGCGGCGGGCTGCAGTCGGCCCGACTGCCGATGCTGGTGCCCGGTCCCTAGGGGACCGTCAGGCGTGCCGGCCGATCGTGTCCAGCTCGCGCAGGTCGTCGGGGGAGAGGCTCAGCCCGGCGCCCACGACGTTCTCGCGCAGGTGGGCGGTCGAGGAGGTGCCGGGGATCAGCAGGATGTTGTGCGAGCGCTGGAGCAGCCAGGCGAGGGCGACCGACATCGGGGTGGCGTCCAGGCGGGCGGCCACCGTGGAGAGGGCGGCGGACTGCAGGGGGCTGAACCCGCCCAGCGGGAAGAACGGCACGTAGGCGACGCCCTGCTCGGCGAGGCGGTCGACGAGGGCGTCGTCGTGGCGGTGGGCGAGGTTGTACATGTTCTGCACGCACACGATCGGCGCGATCGACTGGGCCTCGGCGACCTGCTCGTCCGTGGCGTTGCTGACCCCGAGGTGGCGGACGAGTCCCTCCTGCTGCAGAACTGCCAGCGCCTCGAAGGCCGCGGCAAGCGATCCGGGCCGGGGGCCCTCGGCGTCGCCGAGGCGGAGGTTGACGACGTCAAGCACCTCGATCCCGAGGGTGTCGAGGTTCTCGTGGACGGCGCGCCGCAGGTCCTCGGGCTCCCGGGCGGTCGGCCAGCCACCCTGGGCGTCGCGCGTCGCGCCCACCTTGGTCACCAGGTGCAGCGACTCGGGATAGGGGTGGAGCGCCTCGCGGATCAGGCGGTTGGTGACGTGCGGCCCGTAGGCCTCGCTGGTGTCGATGTGGGTGATGCCCAGCTCGACGGCGTCCCGCAGGACCGCCAGCGCGCCGGCGTGGTCGGCAGGGGGACCCATGACCCACGGGCCGGCCAGCTGCATGGCGCCGTAGCCGAAGCGGGACACGGTCAGGTCGCCCAGCGACCAGGAGCCGCCGGGAAGGGTCTTCTCGGCGAGGGGGGCGTGCGACGTGTTCAAGGATGGAGCCTCTCGGTCTGGGTGGGCGTTCGCTCACCGGCCCTCTCACCATGGGAGAGTTGCTCACCATCGGGAAGTAGGCACTCGAGAGTGCGTTGGTCACCGGTGGCGGCCGACGGAGGGAGAGCGCGATGGCGACGACCACGGCGGCACAGAGGCGGGCACAGGCGAGGACCGAGTTCGACGCCTTCCTCGCGGTCTGTCCGAGCCGCCAGCTCCTGGACCGGGTCTCGGACAAGTGGGTGGGCCTGCTGCTGTGCGCCTTGGGCGGTGGCTCGTTCCCGCAGCCCTCGGCCGAGGAGGGCACACCCCGGGCGATGCGCTACTCCGAGCTCCTGCGCCAGGTCGCGGGCGTCAGCCCCAAGATGCTCACCCAGACGCTCCGCTCCCTGGAGCGTGACGGCCTCGTGACCCGTTCGGTCGTGGCGACCGTGCCGGTCACCGTCTCCTACGAGCTCACCGACCTCGGCCTGTCCCTGCACGTCACGATGCGTGCCCTCAAGGGCTGGGCGGAGACCCACGTGGCCGAGGTGCTGGAGCAGCGAGCGGCGTACGACGCGCGGCCGGTCGAGAAGATCACGTGATGAGCATCTCGACGCGTCGTCGCGCGGATGTGGCAGGCTTGTCCTCGACGAGCTAACCACTCGCGTGCTCTGGGGTCGGTGTAATTCCGAGCCGGCGGTGAACCGTTCGAGGCGTCCGCGCCTCGCTCGGCAGTCCGCGACCCGGTCACCGCCAGTGACCGGTTGACCAGGTGTGAGTCCTGGACCGACGGTGAAAGTCCGGATGGGAAGCGCACGCAGGTGACGTCGACGCACGAGCAGGTGGTGCGCCGGGCGTCGCCGTCCCCGGAGTCCGCGTACGGACCCGAGGGCAGGACATGACTTTCACGGCGGCCGAGCAGGCGGCGATGACGCGCGCGCTCGAGCTCGCGGCCACGCCCGCGGTGCCGATGGTCGCCGACACCCGACGCGTCGGGTGCGTGCTGCTCGCCGACGACGGCTCCACGGTGGCCGAGGGGCACCACCGCGGGCCCGGCACGCCGCACGCGGAGGCCGACGCGCTGGCCCGGGCCGGCGACGCCGCGCGCGGCACCACGGCGGTCGTGACGCTCGAGCCGTGCAACCACACCGGCCGCACCGGTCCGTGCACCGAGGCGCTGGTCGCGGCCGGGGTCCGGCGCGTGGTCTACGCCGAGACCGACGCCAACCCCGTCGCCGCTGGCGGACGGGCCCGGCTCGAGGCCGCGGGCATCGAGGTCGAGCCCGGCCTGATGGCGGCCGAGGCCGACGCGCTCGCCGCGGTCTACCGCCTCGCCCAGCGCGAGCAGCGCCCGTTCGTGACCTGGAAGTTCGCGACCACGCTCGACGGGCGCAGCGCCGCGGCCGACGGCACCTCGCGCTGGGTCTCCGGCACGGCGGCGCGCCGCGACACCCACCGCCTCCGCGCCAGGTGCGACGTGATGCTGGTCGGCGCCAACACCGTGGCCGTCGACCACCCGAGGCTCACCGTGCGCGACGACCACGACCAGCCGCTCGAGCAGCAGCCGCTGCGGGTGGTGATGGGGGAGCGCGACCTCCCGGACCACGGCCTCGACCTCCAGCTGCGCACCCGCGACCCGCACGCGGCGCTGGCCGAGCTCTTCGCCCTCGACCGTCAGCACGTCTTCCTGGAGGGCGGACCGACGCTGGCGGCGGCGTTCCTGACGGCGGGGCTGGTCGACGAGATCGTGGCCTACGTCGCCCCGGTGCTGCTCGGCTCCGGCCGGGCGGCCGTCGCCGACCTCGGAATCACCACCATCGCCGGGGCGTTGCGTCCCCGGGTCACCGACGTCACCGTCCTGCCCGGCGTCGAGGGCGAGGAGCCCAACGTCCGGATCACCATGACCCCTACGACACCCACCATGACCCCGCAAGGAGCCTGACATGTTCACCGGAATCGTCGAGGAGCTCGGCACCGTCAGCGCCGTCGAGGACCAGGGCGACGCGATCCGCCTCACCGTGGCGGCCACCACCGTCCTCAGCGACGCCGGGCTCGGCGACTCGATCTCCGTCAACGGCTGCTGCCTGACGGTCGTCTCGCACGACGGCGTGGAGTGGACCGCCGACGTGATGCAGGAGACCCTCGACAAGACCAGCCTGCAGGGCGTCCGCCCCGGCGACCGGGTCAACCTCGAGCGTGCCGTGACGGCGGACAAGCGGCTCGGCGGCCACATCGTCCAGGGTCACGTGGACGGGGTGGGTCACGTCGTCAGCCGCACGCCCAGCGAGCACTGGGAGGTCGTGGAGATCTCGATGCCGCCGCAGCTCTCGCGCTACCTCGTGGACAAGGGCTCGATCACCGTCGACGGCGTCAGCCTCACCGTGGTCGAGGCGGGCGAGGAGACGTTCACGGTCAGCCTGATCCCCGAGACCCTGGCCCGCACCACCCTGGGCTCCCGGCAGCCCGGTGACCGGGTCAACCTCGAGGTCGACATCATCGCCAAGCACGTCGAGAGGGTCCTGGCGGCCTACCAGCAGACCTCCACCGGACACCCGCAGCACAGCAAGGAGCAGTCATGAGCGAGCACCAGCACGCGTCGGTACGCCTGGACACCATCGAGCGCGCGATCGCCGACATCGCGGCCGGCAAGGCGGTCGTCGTCGTGGACGACGAGGGCCGCGAGAACGAGGGCGACATCATCTTCGCCGCGAGCAAGGCCACCCCGGAGCTGATGGCGTTCACGATCCGCTACTCCAGCGGCGTCATCTGCGTCCCGATGCCCGCCGACATGCTCGACCGCCTCGAGATCCCCCTGATGACCCCGCACAACAAGGACAAGCTGCGCACGGCGTACACGATCTCGGTCGACGCGCGCGACGGCGTCAGCACCGGCATCTCGGCCGCCGACCGCGCCCACACGGCCCGGGTGCTCGCCGACTCCGCCACCGAGCCCTGGGAGATCACCCGGCCCGGCCACGTCTTCCCGCTGCGCTACCGCGAGGGCGGGGTCCTCGTGCGCCGGGGCCACACCGAGGCCGCGGTCGACCTCGCCACGCTCGCCGGGCTCACCCCCGCCGGCGTCCTCGTGGAGGTCGTCAACGACGACGGCACCATGAAGCGCGCGCCCGAGCTGCGCGCCTTCGCCGACGAGCACGGGCTCGCGATGATCTCCATCGACGACCTCGTGCGCTACCGGCGCCGCCACGAGAACCTCGTGGAGCGCGTCGCGGAGACCCGGCTGCCCACCCGGCACGGCGACTTCACGGCCTACGGCTACCGGATCACCGTCGACGGCAGCGAGCACATCGCGCTGGTCCACGGCGACGTCGGCGGCTCCGAGCCGGTCCTGACCCGGGTCCACTCCGAGTGCCTGACGGGCGACGTGTTCGGCAGCGACCGGTGCGACTGCGGACCGCAGCTCGACGAGGCGCTCGACCGCATCGTGGCCGAGGGCCGCGGCGTGGTGGTCTACCTGCGCGGCCACGAGGGGCGCGGCATCGGCCTGGTCGCCAAGCTGCAGGCCTACCAGCTGCAGGACGGCGGCCGTGACACCGTGGACGCCAACCTCGACCTCGGGCTGCCGGCCGACGCGCGCCACTACGGCACCGCCACGCAGGTCCTGCGCGACCTCAAGATCGAGAGCGTGCGGCTGATGACCAACAACCCCGACAAGGTGACGAACCTCGAGGAGTTCGGCATCCGCGTCGCCGAGCGGGTCCCGCTCACCCCGCACCCCAACGACCACAACCTCGCCTACCTGCTGACCAAGCGCGACCGCATGGGCCACCACCTGCCCGACCTCGACCAAGGAGCCATCTGATGAGCGGCCACGGAGCACCCACCCACCAGCCCGTCGACTGCCACGACCTGCGGGTCGCGGTCGTCGCCGCCAGCTGGCACACCCAGGTCATGGACGGCCTCATCGCCGGCGCCGAGCGGGCCCTGAGCGACCACGCGGTCGAGGCCCCGGTCGTCGTCCGCGTGCCGGGCACCTTCGAGCTGCCCGTCGTGGCCTCGGCGCTGGCCGCGCAGGGCTACGACGCCGTCGTCGCGCTCGGCGTCGTCATCCGCGGCGGCACCCCGCACTTCGACTACGTCTGCAACGCCGCGACCGACGGACTCGGCCGCGTGGCGCTGGACCACCAGACCGCCGTCGGCTTCGGCGTGCTCACCTGCGACACCGAGCAGCAGGCCCTGGACCGCGCCGGCCTCGAGGGCTCGTCGGAGGACAAGGGCTACGAGGCCACGTCGGCCGCGCTCCTGACGGCGCAGACCCTCAAGCGGGTCCGTCGCGGCTACGACAGCTAGATCCCCCCTGGGGTCGAGGAAGGCGCCCCGGCGCCCGTCTCGAAACCCCTCCGCCGTCGGGCCCGACCGACCCCTGACCGTAGGCTGAGGCCCGTGAAGACGTTCGACGAGCTCTGGGCCGAGCTGAGCGACAAGGCCCGCACGCGACCGGCGGGCTCCGGCACCGTGCAGGAGCTCGACGCGGGGGTGCATGCCATCGGCAAGAAGCTGGTCGAGGAGGCCGCCGAGTCCTGGATGGCCGCCGAGCACGAGGGCAAGGAGCGCACGGCCGAGGAGATCAGCCAGCTGCTCTACCACGCCCAGGTGCTGATGCTGGCCAGCGGCATCGAGCTCGACGACGTCTACGCCCACCTCTGACCAGGAGCCCCGTCACCCCATGTCCCTCTTGAGAGTGGCGGTCCCCAACAAGGGGTCGCTGTCCCAGTCCGCGTCCGACATCCTGCGCGAGTCCGGCTACCGCCAGCGCTCGGACTCCAAGGAGCTGTCGCTGACCGACGCCGAGAACGGCGTCGAGTTCTTCTACCTGCGCCCGCGCGACATCGCCCTCTACGTCGGCGAGGGCACCCTCGACGTCGGCATCACCGGGCGCGACCTGCTGCTCGACTCCGGTGCGAGCGCGGTCGAGTCCCTCGACCTGGGCTTCGGCCGCAGCACCTTCCGCTTCGCCGGGCCGGCCGGGCGCTACTCCGACCTCGCCCAGCTGGCCGGCACCCGCATCGCCACGTCGTACGTCGGCATCGTGGAGGCGTTCCTGGCCGAGCGCGGCATCGAGGCCAGCGTCACCCGCCTCGACGGCGCGGTCGAGAGCAGCATCCAGCTCGGCGTGGCCGACGTCATCGCCGACGTCGTCGAGACCGGCAGCACGCTGCGCCACGCGGGCCTGGAGACGTTCGGCGAGCCGATCCTGCAGTCCGAGGCCGTGCTCATCACCCGCCAGGGCGACGTGCCCGAGGGCTTCGAGATCTTCAAGCGCCGGGTCGACGGCGTCCTCACCGCGCGGAGCTTCGTGATGATGGACTACGACATCGAGGAGCGCCACGTCACCGCCGCGGTCGCCCTGACCCCCGGCATCGAGGGCCCCACGATCTCGCCGCTGCATCGCGAGGGCTGGGTGGCCGTGCGGGCCATGGTCCCGCGCGCCGGCGCCCAGCGCCTGATGGACGAGCTGTGGAGCATCGGCGCTCGCGGCATCCTCACCACGGACATCCATGCCTGCCGGCTCTGAGCCTGCCGGGCTCCGGCTGCCACGGACCTGGCGACCGCTGGGCCCCCGGATCGCGGGCGCCGTCGCAGCCGGCGTCCTGGTCCTGATGATGGTCTTCCTCTGGATCGGCTTCGACGACCAGACCCGGGCGTCGGTCACGCCGTTCCAGCGGGGCACCGTCGTCGCCCTGGGCCTGCTGATCGGGTCGGCCATCCTCGCGCTGGCGCGCTGCCGGGCGGTCGCCAGCCAGGACGGGCTGCTCGTGGTCAACGGCTACCGCAGCCGCACCTACGGCTGGGCGCAGATCATCGCCGTGCGCATGCCTCCGGGGGCGCCCTGGGTGACGCTCGACCTCACCGACGGCACGACCGCCTCCGTCATGGCGATCCAGAGCTCCGACGGCCAGCGCGCCCGCGTCGCCGTCCGGGAGCTGCGGGCGCTAGTCGACCGCCCGGATGCCCCACGAGACCGATAGCTCGTCGCCCACGTCACCCGTGGGCTCCAGCGTGACGAGGTCCTGGCCGGAGCGGAACGCGTCGGCGTCGGCGGTCATGGGCTCCACGGCCAGCGAGCGACGGGCCGTGGCCGCGACGTCGTCGGCGGAGTAGAGCAGCAGCCACGGCACGTGCTCGTCGACCCACAGCGCCACGGCGTGCCCGGTGGCCGGGTCGCGCAGCACGGTGGTCGCCGTGCCGTCGTCGTCGCGGGCCAGGTCGGTGAAGGTGTTGTTGAGGACGGTCGACCCGAGCGGCCGCGGCACCCGGAAGTCGTACGGCGTGCCGTCGACGTCCTCGCGGCCCACGGGCAGCAGCCGGTCGTCGGTGATGCTGCGGGTCGAGGCCGGGAGGGTCAGCTCCCAGGTGTCCACCGGGCCCGGCCCGACGGTGAGGTAGGGGTGCGCGCCGCACGCGTAGGGCGCCGGCGCCGGTGACATGTTGGTCGCCGTCTGGGTCACCGTGAGCCCGTCGGCGGAGAGGTCGTAGACGACGTGCAGGTCGAGGGTCCACGGGTAGCCGGTCTGGGCCATCAGCCGGTACTGCAGCGACACCGAGTGCGGCGTGTGCTCCTCCAGCGTCCACGCGACCCAGCGGGCCAGGCCGTGGGAGGCGTTGTGCCGCTTCGGCTCGGTCAGGGCGAGCTGGTGCTCGGTGCCCCCGAACTCGTAGCGCCCGTCGCGGATCCGGTTGGGCCACGGCATCAGCAGCTGGCCGCGCCCCCCGGCGGACATCTCGTCCTCGGCGAACCCGTCCACGAGCGCCCGGGCGCCGTAGGTCAGCTCGCGCAGCGCGCCCCCGCTCTCGGTGACGACCGCGCGGTAGCCGCCCCCCTCGATCTCGAACTGCTCCCCGCTCGGCGCCACCATGAGCACACCCTAGGACCTGGGCTCCTACTCGAAGCCGTAGACCTCGCGGACGCCGTCCCAGTAGCCGGTGGTGAGGGCGGCCGTGGTGGCGGCGTCGGCGCGCAGCTCCGGTGGGAGCGCGACCTGGCACTCGTCGCCGACGCAGTTGCGGGTGCGCCACCAGACCTCCAGCAGGCTGCGCCGTACGGCGGCGTAGGCGGGGGAGTCGTTCACGTTCTCCATCTGCAGCGGGTCGCGCTGCAGGTCGTAGAGCTCGTCCTCGTTGGTCGCGCTGCGGATGTAGGAGTAGCGCGCCGTGCGCACGCCGATCGAGGTGCGCGGGCCGCGGAAGCCGCGCGGGCGCGGGCCCAGCCGACCGGTGTTGGTGGCCTCGTTCAGCACCGGCGTCACCCAGCCCTGGTCGCCGCGTCGCATCGTCGTGAGGCGGCTGGTGCCGTCGGCAGGGTACGGCGGCTCGGCGTCGGCCAGGTCGAGGATGGAGGCCGAGATGTCGATGGTCGTGATCGGGTCGTCGCGGTCGGCGCGCTGCCGCATCCCGGGCCCCGTCATGACGAACGGCACCCGCAGCGACGGCTCGTGGGCGCGCACCTTGCCGCCGCGCCGGCGGTGCTCGCCGAGGTAGAAGCCGTTGTCGGAGGTGAACATGAAGACCGTGTCGTCCCACTCGCCGCTGCGCTCGAGCTCCTCGATCAGCCGCTTCACCTGGCCGTCCATGACGAAGATGGACTCGGCGCGCTGGCGCGTCGACTCGGCGATCGCCTCGCGCAGCTGCTCGTCCGGCTCCTCGTCCTCGCTGAACGCGCGCGGCTTGTCGGAGATGTCGGCCTCGCTCGGCCCGCCGTCCTTGGGCATGCCGGCGCCGCGGGTGATCAGGTCGTCGAACCGACCGCGCACCGCCTTCGTCACGGCGGGCGTCCCCACGTCCAGGTACGACGCCGGGTCGTCGTCCTCGATCGGCCCGCCGCTGTGCGGGGCGACGTAGTTGACCATCATGAAGAACGGGTTGTCCTGCGCCGCGAACCGCTGCGCCATCTCGACGGAGAAGTCGCCGATGACGTCGGTGTTGTAGTCACCCTTGTAGCGGTTGTCGACCTTGCCGTTCACGTTGAACGGCGTGTCGCGGTAGTCGTAGGTGCTGCCGTGGACGCCGACGCCCTCGACGCGGTCGATCGAGGCGCGCCAGTCGGTCCAGCCCTCGGGGACGTAGCGGTAGGACGGCTCGCCGCTCACCTTGGAGGTGGCCGGACCGTAGCGGTTGAGGTACTTGCCGATGTAGCCGGTCTCGTAGCCGGCGGCCTGGAGGGACGTGGCGATCGTCCTGGAGTCGTCGAAGGCGCCGTAGCCGTAGGGCTCCTCGTGCCAGTAGACGCGGTGGTTGTGCGCGTAGCGCCCGGTGAGGAACGACGTGCGCGCGGGGCAGCACAGGGGATAGGGCGAGAAGGAGTTGCGGAACGTCAGCCCGTGCTCCCCGACGAGCCGGCGCAGCGAGGGCATGAAGAGCAGGTCGTCGGCGCGCATGTCGTCGGCCATGACCACGACGACGTTGGGGCCCGTGGCGCCGTCGAACGCCGCGCCGTTGCCGGTGGTGAGCGGGAAGTCGGCGTCGGTCGGCTCGTCGTCGCGACCCGTCCACACCAGCAGGGCGACGACGAGCGCGACCGCGACGGTCACGCACACGGCCAGCCGTCGGGCCGTCGAGGAAGTCACGGTCACAACCTAAGTGACGCTGATCGGTCGAGTTTGGTTGCCCCGCCGCCGCCACCCGAGGGGCATGTCACGCGGGCAGGGGAGCGCTCCGCCCGGTCCCGTCGACGAGCAGGTCGGCCCGCGCCCGGGTGCCCTGCTCGGCGAAGTGCTCGGCCTCGGCGACCATCCAGCTCCGCCACTGCTCCTCGAGCTCGGGACCGTCGCGCTCCAGGCCGCGGTGCAGCCGCAGCCCGTCGGGGGCCTGCACCCACACCAACGTCGTGCACAGCACATCGTGCGCGCGCGAGCCGGAGCCCACGCCCTCGAGGACCAGGAGGGGCGACGGGGCGACGGTGACGGTCTCGGCGTACTCCTCGCGCAGCCAGTCGTAGCGCCGGTAGGTGCCGGGCTCGTCCCTCGAGAGCGGCAGCAGGAGCCCGTCGAGCTGGGCGCCCACGCGGGGCAGGCCCTGCCAGCCGTCGTAGAGGTCGTCCATGTGCACGACGGGCGCGCCGGCCAAGTCCGCGAGCGCCGCGGCCAGCGTGGTCTTGCCGGAGCCGGCCGGGCCGTCCACGCACACCAGGCGCCCTGCGCCCAGCGACGGCGCGCGCTCCATCGTCAGGTCGTGGACCCGGCGCGCTACGTCAGAAGGCGAGCCCGTGGCCACGGTAGCTGCGCACCCGCTCCCCGAGGCGGTCTCCCGAGAGCAGGTGGACGAGGTTCGTGTGCTCGAACAGCTCGCCCGACTTGGCGTGCCGGAACCACACCCGGTCGCCGATCTCCAGCAGTGCCGCCGGCTGGCCGGTCAGGGGCGTCTGCACCTCGCCGGCACCCTCGAGCCCGGTCAGGTGCAGTCCGGCGGGCGCCCACGGCAGCGGCAGCCGGTCGGGACCCGCGGGTCCGGAGGCCGCGAACCCGCCGCCGTGCACGGTGGCCACGTCGGGGGAGGGACGCCGGACGACGGGCAGGGCGTAGAACGCCGCCGGGCGCGGCTGGAAGGACCGGTAGTGGTCGAAGAGCCCGGGCACCAGCAGCCCCGAGCCCGCGGCGACCTCGGTGACGACGGGGTCGGCCACGGTGTCGGCGACCGACCCGGAGCCGCCCGCGTTCCAGAACTCCAGCTCGACGATCTCCGACAGCGCGTCGGCGATCTCGCGGCGGCGCGCCTCGAGCTGGGTGAGCGACATCGACTTCAGCCGGCGTACGACGAGCGAGCGGGCGCGGGCGGTGGGGACGTCGTCGGGCAGCCCGGCGACCTGGCCCTCGTAGGTCATGACGCCGACCAGTCGGAAGCCGGGCCGCTCCACGACCGCGCGGGCCAGGCGGGCGACCGAGGCCGCGTCGAAGAGCGGGGAGCGCTTGGGGCCGACGTGCTGACGCCCGAGGCGGAGGCCGGCGTCGACCTCGATCGAGACCCGGATCGGCACGGCGTGCGAGGACCGCACGGAGTCGACGAGGTCCAGGTGCGCCACGTCGTCGATCATCAGCGTCACCCGACCGGCCGCCCGGGGCGACTCGACGAGCCGGCTCAGCGCGGCGCGGTCGACGGTGGGGTAGGCGACCACGATGTCGTCGCTGAGCCCCTCCTCCTCCAGCCACAGGGCCTCGGGCAGCGTGTAGGCGAGGATCCCCTCGAAGCCGTCGCGCGCCAGCGCCCGGCGCAGCAGGGCGGGGACGCGCAGCGACTTCGACGCCACCCGGATGGGCTTGCCGGCCGCCCGGCGCAGGAGGTCGTCGGCGTTGGCGTCGAAGGCGTCGAGGTCGACGACCACGAGCGGGGCGCCGAGCGGCTCGCCGTGGGCATGCACGGCGCCCTCGAGCCGCGCCCACAGGCGGTTGCGCTCGACGGCGGAGGAGCCGGCGGGCCCCCAGGGGTCGGTTGACGGCGTGCTGGTCGGCATCAGCTGATCCCTCGCTTGCGCAGGAGCGCCTCGATCTCGGCCATGTCGTCGTCGATCGCGGGCTTGCCGCGGGCGGGAGCGCCGCTCGGCGGCAGCGTGGGGGCCTCGGGGTCGGTGGTCGCCCTGCGGGGGCGCCCGCCCCCGGCGCGCGCCTCGAGCGCCCGGCCCGCCCCGAAGAGCACGACGGCCAGTCCCGCGACGCCGATGCCCACCCACACGAGCGGGCTGAACACCAGCGAGGTCGCCCAGTCGGCCACGGCGTCGCCGATGCGGGTGAGCATCCGCAGCGTCTTGGTGAGGTAGGCGGCCAGCGGCAGCAGGGTCAGCCCGGCCCCCTTGAGGGCCGCGGGCAGGCCGCGCCGCCGGTAGGCGAACCAGGTGTAGAGGCCGCCCACCACGGTGAGCACCACCGCCAGGGCTCCCCACGTCACGTCGTCCATCCGTCCAGCCTGGCACAACCGCCGACACGGCTCGCCGCGACGCCCCGTCGCCGCGGGTGGGACCGGCGCCGTCGGGCCGCGCGGCACGGCCCATGATGGAGGGGTGAGCGAACGACGCCTCCTCGGACCCGGCTTCCCCGACGACACCGGGGCCGGCGACCCCGCGCTGCGTGCCGCGCTGGCGGCGTACGACGGCGGCGCCGACTCCCAGGTCGCGGCGCTGAGCGCCCTGGCCTCGGCGCGGCTGCTGGTCCCCGTGGTCGCGGTGCTCGGCGAGGTCGAGGTCGACGAGCGCGGGCTGGCCCACGACAAGACCAGCGACATGGCGGCGGTGCTCCTCGAGGGCGCCGACGGGCGCCTGGCGATGCTGGCCTTCACCGGCACCGACTCCCTGGCCGCGTGGAACCCCGAGGCCCGGCCGGTGCCGGTGTCGGCCCAGACGGCGGCGCAGTCCGCGCTGCAGGAGGAGGCCGCGGCGCTCGTGGTCGACCTCGCCGGGCCGGCGACGTTCGTGCTGGAGGGCGACGACCTGCTGGGCGTGGCCTCCGGCTGGACGCTGACCCGGGTCGGCGACCGCTCCGCGTGGCGGGTCGAGTGAGGCCGTGGAGCGGCCCGCGGCGCGTGGTCCAGCCAGGCGATTGGGCGCGTGACGGAATAGTCCGATAGCATGCGGCGTTGACCGACCAGTCCAGGAAACTGGACCGATCACACAAGCGGAGTCAGCTTCATCGTCTCCCACCCGCATCGGCCGAGACAGGTCGTCGGGTCCGGTCCCGCAGGCTCCGGCCTTGCGCGAGCGCCCAGCGCACGCGTGATCCCGAAGCCTACGGAGTCGCAGAAGCCTGACGGGTGGACGCGATGCGACTGGCTTCCGCTTGAGACAAGCGGGAGCCGTTCTCCATTTCGGGGGCGACTCCCGGGCCCCGAACACACTGGAGGACACATCAGCACCGAGCTTCGTATCAACGAGCGGATCCGGGTTCCCGAGGTCCGCCTCGTCGGACCCAACGGCGAGACGGTCGGCATCGTGCCGACCGACCAGGCCCTCAAGCTGGCCCAGGAGGCCGACCTCGACCTCGTCGAGATCGCGCCCCAGGGCAAGCCGCCCGTGTGCAAGCTCATGGACTACGGGAAGTTCAAGTACGAGAACGCCCAGAAGGCCCGTGAGGCGCGCCGGAACCAGACGAACGTGATCATCAAGGAGATGAAGCTTCGTCCCAAGATCGACGCGCACGACTACGAGACCAAGAAGGGTCACGTGGTGCGGTTCCTGCGCGCCGGCGACAAGGTCAAGATCACGATCATGTTCCGCGGTCGCGAGCAGCACCGCCCCGAGCTGGGCTTCCGCCTGCTGCAGCGCCTGGCCGAGGACGTCACCGAGCTGGGCTTCGTCGAGTCGTCGCCCAAGCAGGACGGCCGCAACATGATCATGGTCCTCGGCCCGCACAAGAAGAAGGCCGACGCCAAGGTCGACATGCAGGCCGAGAAGGAGACCAAGATGGCCGAGCGTGCCGCCGTCGTGGACGCCGAGAAGGCCGAGCGTGACGCCGCCCACGCAGCCGGGCCGGTCGCGCAGAAGAAGGAGCGCGGCCGCTCCGAGAACCTCGATCCCGAGATCGAGGCCTGAGACCCCGGGCCGGCGGACACGCCGGCCAGCAGCCGATCGGGTCGCGCCTGCGCGACCACGACCGAAAGAGAGAGACAGAATGCCGAAGAACAAGAGCCACTCCGGTGCCGGCAAGCGCTTCCGCGTGACCGGCTCGGGCAAGATCCTTCGCGAGAAGGCGGGCAAGCGCCACAACCTGGAGAAGAAGGCCTCCAAGGTCACGCGTCGCCTGACCGGCACGGTGGAGGTCGCCAAGGCCGACACCAAGCGCGCCAAGAAGATGCTCGGCATCTGACCCTCGTCCACCCGTTCGTTGGTCGAGGCACCTCGATCGAGCAACTTCAGCACCAAGGAGTAACACCATGGCACGCGTCAAGCGGGCAGTGAACGCCCAGAAGAAGCGCCGTACCACCCTCGAGCGCGCCGCCGGCTACCGCGGCCAGCGCTCGCGTCTGTACCGCAAGGCCAAGGAGCAGGTCACCCACTCCCTGGTCTACAGCTACAACGACCGCCGCAAGAACAAGGGCAACTTCCGCAAGCTGTGGATCCAGCGCATCAACGCCGCCGCGCGTGCGCAGGGCATGACCTACAACCGCTTCATCCAGGGCCTGAACCTGGCCGGCATCGAGGTCGACCGCAAGATCCTCGCCGACCTGGCCGTCAACGACCCGGCCGCGTTCACCGCGATCCTCGAGGCCGCCCGTGCGGCCCTGCCCGAGGACGTCAACGCGCCCAAGGTCGAGGCCACGGCCTGAACACCCCGCTGACGTCGGGCAACGCCCGGCTCAAGGACGCGCGCAAGCTCAGCCGCCGCTCGGAGCGATCCGAGCGGCGGCTGTTCCTTGCCGACGGCCCGAAGGCCGTGGAGGGCGCGCTCGGCGTGCCCGGCTGCGCGGTCGAGGTGTTCGCCACCCCGGCCGCCACCGAGCAGTACGCCGACCTCGCGTCGGCCGCTCCGGTGTGGACGCTCGTCGACGACCGCGCGCTGGCCTCGCTCAGCGACAGCGTGAGCCCGGCCGGTGTCGTCGCGCTCTGCCGCTTCCTGGACCGGCCCCTGGAGCACCTGCTCGACCCCGCGCCGCGGCTGATCGCGCTGTGCGCCGACGTCCGCGACCCCGGCAACGCCGGCACGGTCATCCGCTCGGCTGACGCAGCTGGCGCCGGGGCCGTCGTCCTGGCCGGGAGCTCGGTGGACGTCTACAACCCCAAGACGGTGCGCGCGAGCGTCGGCAGCGTCTTCCACCTGCCCGTCGCGGTCACCGACGACGCGGCGTCCGCCGTCCGCGCCGCGCAGGCCGCGGGCCTGGTCGTCCTGGCCGCCGACGGCGCCGGCGACGTCGACCTCTTCGAGGCCGGCGAGCTGCTCGCGGGACCCACCGCGTGGCTCTTCGGCAACGAGGCCTGGGGGCTGCCGCCGGAGCTGGCCGCCCTGGCCGACCACCGGGTGGCGATCCCGATCCACGGTCGCGCCGAGAGCCTCAACCTCTCCACCGCCGCCGCCCTGTGCCTCTACGCCTCGGCCACGACCCAGCGCCGTGCGGGCCCCGGGACTGCGCCCTCGTAGGCCCTCGTAGGGTGCACGCATGGCCGGGGAGATCGTGAGCGCGCAGGCGCTCGCCGACGCCCTTCCCGACGGCGTCGTCGTCGCGGACGGCCAGGGGACGGTCGTGCTCGTGAGCCGGCTGGCCGCGCGGATGCTCGGCGGCGAGGTCGCCGAGCTGGTCGGTCGCCCGCTCGCCGACGTCCTCGCGCTGCAGGACCACGACGGGACCGCCTGGCACGCCGCCAACGCGCCGTACGGCGGTCTGGTCACCCGCACCGGCGTGCCCGAGCAGTCGTGGCTGCTGCCGAACGGCACCGAGGTGCTGGTGACGGCGCGGATCGAGCGGCCCTCGCTGCGCGAGCCGGTGTCGCGGGTGTCGGTCACGATCCGCTCGGGGCGGGGCCGGGCCCGGCTCGACCGCGAGCGCTCCGACCTGGTCGCCACGGTGGCGCACGAGCTGCGCTCGCCCCTGACCGGGGTGAAGGGCTTCGTGCAGGCGCTGCTCAACCGCTGGGACAAGCTCAGCGACGAGCAGAAGAAGCTGATGCTCACCACCGTGCACGCCGACTCCGACCGGCTCAGCCGCCTGATCGCCGAGCTGCTCGACGTGGCCCGCATCGACACCGGCCGTCTCCAGCTGCACCCGCGGCCCTCCGACGCGGCGGTGCTGGTGGGCCGCATCGCGGAGTCCGTCGCGGCCGGCACCGCACGCGAGATCGACCTCGACGTCGTCGGCGACCTGCCCCAGGTCAACGTCGACCCCGACAAGTTCACCCAGGTGGTGACCAACCTGATCGAGAACGCCGTGCGGCACGGCGAGGGCCGGGTCTCGGTGCGCCTGGCCGCCCTCCCCGACACCGCCGAGACGCCGGGCGTCGAGCTCACCGTCGACGACGAGGGCGAGGGCATCCCCGTGGAGCTGCGGCGCCGCGTGTTCACCAAGTTCTGGCGCGGGGGAGTCAGCGGCGGCTCCGGGCTGGGCCTCTACCTCGTCAACGGCCTCGTGCGCGCCCACGGCGGCACGGTCACGATCGCCGACGCGCCCGGCGGCGGAGCGCGCGTCGTGCTCGTCTGGCCTGCCGGCAGCATGCTCTGACCCGCGTCCGGTACCGGCATCTGCTGGTACCGGTCCCGGCGGCCCGCCGCCCCTCAGTCGGCGGCGGCGTCGACCGCACGTGGGGCGGCGTACGGCGCGAGGACGAGCTCGGCGCCGGCCTCGGCGATCAGCGTGCGGGCGTCGGGGGACAGGCCCTCGTCGCTCACCACGACGTCGGCCTGGTCGAGCGGGACGATGGTGCTGATGCCGATGATCCCCCACTTGGTGTGGTCGGCGAGCACCACCAGCCGCTGACCGGCCGCGACCAGCGCCTGGTCGGTGTCGGCCTCGTGCAGGTTGGGTGTGGTGAAGCCGGCGCGCGCGGTCATGCCGTGGACGCCCAGGAACACGACGTCGAGGTGCAGCAGCCGCAGCGACGACACCGCCACCGGCCCCACGAGCGCGTCCGAGGGGGTGCGGACGCCGCCGGTGAGCACGACGTTGGGGGCCTCGGTGCCGCCGGTGTGCAGCACCTCCGCGACCCGCATCGAGTTCGTGACGACCGTGAGACCCGGGATGTCGCGCAGGTGGTGGGCGAGGGTCCAGGTGGTGGTCCCGGCCGAGAGCCCGACGGCGGACCCGGGCTGCACCAGCGCCGCGGCGGCGGCCGCGATGGCCTCCTTCTCGGCCGTCTGGCGCGCCCACTTGGCCTCGAAGCCGGGCTCGTCGGTGCTCGGCTTGCCGCCGCCGGTGACGGTGGCGCCGCCGTGCACCTTCGCCAGCTGGCCCTGGGCGGCGAGCGTGTCGAGGTCGCGCCGGATGGTCATGTCCGAGACGTTGAGCAGCCGGGCGAGCTCGGAGACCCGGACGGCGCCGCGGTGCTCCACCTCGCGCAGAATCCGGGTCTGTCGTTCGGCGGCGAGGATGACGTCTCCTGAGGTCGGCGGCTGTGAACCTGTGTGCGAAAGTGCGCGGATCCGTGGGTTCAGCAGAGTCTGACGGGTGGTGTGGGTCACATTCAAGCAGATCCGCACAACGAAATGCTGGGAGAGTTCGCCCGTGTGGGTGATTGCGCTTTTTTGTTCGACCATGTTTGCTTACCTCGAGCCCGTGTGTGACGGCTGTCTCATCCCCTAACCGGACGTTTCCAAGGAGCACCTCATGACGAGCACGACATTCTCGGCCTGGAAGACGCTGGCGGTCGCCGCCACCGCGAGCCTGGCGCTGGCCGGCTGCACCAACTCCGGCGACGACTCCGCCAACGACCAGCCCGCGGGCGACGACAAGCAGGTGGTCAAGGAGAGCGAGTCCGCCGGCCCCGGCTGCACCCTCGACAAGTACGGCGCCGAGAAGCTCGACCTGAAGAACGCCGTCGTCGGCTTCTCCCAGTCCGAGCCCGACACCGCCGCGTTCCGCGCCGCCGAGACCGCCTCGATCAAGAGCGCGGCCAAGGAGGCCGGCGTCAAGAAGCTGATCGTCACCAACGCCAACGCCGAGCTGCCCAAGCAGATCGCCGACATCCAGGACATGCTCAACCAGGGCGTCCAGATGCTCATCGTCGCGCCGGTCAACTCCGACGGCCTGGACCCGGCCCTGGCCGCGGCCAAGCAGAAGGGCGTCCCGGTCCTCACGATCGACCGCAAGGTCACCAACCAGTCCTGCTCCGACTACGTCGCCTTCCTGGGCTCGGACTTCTACGACCAGGGCGTGCGCGCGGCCGACGCGATGAACGAGGCCACCGGCGGCGAGGGCAAGGTCGCCATCCTGCTCGGCTCCTCCGGCAACAACGTCACCGACGAGCGCAACGCCGGTTTCAAGGAGCAGGTCGAGAAGGAGTACCCCGACCTGGAGATCGTCGTCGAGCAGACGGCCAACTTCGCGCGCGACGAGGGCCAGACGGTCACCGAGCAGCTGCTCCAGTCCAACCCCGACATCACCGCCATCTACGCCCACAACGACGAGATGGCGCTCGGCGCCGTCACCGCCGTCTCGGCCGCCGGCAAGGACCCGGGAGAGGACATCAAGATCGTGTCCATCGACGGCACCCGCAACGCCGTCCAGGGCATCGTCGACGGCGACATCAACGCCGTGATCGAGTCCAACCCGCGCTTCGGCCCGCTCGCCTTCGAGACCATGACCAAGTTCTACGCCGGCGAGGAGATCCCCGAGGACGTCATCATCGAGGACGACGAGTACACCTCGGAGAACGCCGAGCAGGACCTGAGCAAGGCCTTCTGAGGAGCCGCGTGACCTCCACGACCACCACCACACCGGCGCGAGGCACCGGTGACCCCGTCCTCGAGACGGTCGGGGTCACCAAGACCTTCGGCGGCGTCCACGCCCTGCGCGGCGTGGACTTCCAGCTCGCCCCCGGCGAGATCCACGCGCTCGTCGGCGAGAACGGCGCCGGCAAGTCCACGCTGATCAAGGTCCTCACCGGCGTCTACGCCCCCGACGCGGGGGAGGTGCGCTACGCGGGGGAGACCCGGCACTTCCGGGGTCCCTCCGACGCGCAGGACGTCGGCATCTCGACGATCTACCAGGAGGTCAACCTGGTCCCGCTGCTCAGCGTGGCCCGCAACATCTTCCTGGGACGCGAGCCGCGCAACCGGTTCGGCCTGATCGACGTCCGGTCCATGAACCAGCAGGCCCGCGAGCTGATGCGGGAGCTGACGATCGAGCTCGACGTCAGCAAGGAGCTGGGCCGGCTGGGCCTCGGCGCGCAGCAGATGGTCGCGCTCGCGCGGGCCATGTCGGTCGAGAGCCGCGTGGTGATCATGGACGAGCCGACGTCCTCGCTGGAGGCCAAGGAGGTGACCACCCTCTTCACCGTCGCGCGACGGCTGCGCGACCGCGGGGTGGGCCTGGTCTTCGTCTCCCACCGGCTCGACGAGCTGTGGGAGCTGTGCGACCGGGTGACGATCCTGCGCGACGGTCGCTGGGTGCACACCGGCCCGCTGGCCGAGATGAGCCGGCTGGAGCTGGTCTCCAGCATGCTCGGGCGCGACGTGGAGGAGGTGGCCTCCGAGGGCGCGACCGAGTTCGGGGAGTCCCACCGCCGCAGCGAGGAGCCGGCGATGGTCGTCTCCGGCATCGAGGTGCGCAACCGACTGCACGGCATCGACCTCACGGTGCGTCCCGGCGAGGTGGTCGGGCTGGCGGGACTGCTCGGCTCCGGGCGCAGCGAGACCGTCAAGGCGATCTACGGCGCCATGCACACCGACGCCGGCGAGGTGACGGTGTCGGGCAAGAAGGTGCGCGCCAACTCCGTGCGCCGGGCTCTGAGCGCCGGGATCGCGCTGCTGTCGGAGGACCGCAAGGCCGAGGGGATCATCCCGGACCTGTCGGTGCGCGACAACATCGCGCTGGCCGTGCTGCCCCGCATGTCGCGGGCCGGCGTGGTCTCCGAGGGGAAGATCGATGCGCTCGTCGAGACCTTCATGCGCCGCCTGCAGATCAAGGCCTCGAGCCCGCAGCAGAAGGTGCGCGAGCTCTCCGGCGGCAACCAGCAGAAGGTGCTGATCGCGCGCTGGCTGTGCACCGAGCCCACGGTGTTCCTCCTCGACGAGCCCACCCGCGGCATCGACGTGGGCGCCAAGAGCGAGGTGCAGTCCCTCATCGACGAGCTGGCCCAGCAGGGCCTCGCGGTCGTCCTGATCTCCAGCGAGATGGACGAGCTGGTGGAGGGCGCCGACCGCATCGTCGTCCTGCACGACGGCTCCGCGCAGTCCGAGCTCGACAGCCGCAACCTGAGCAGCTCCGAGCTGCTCCGGGCGCTGGCCGGCGACCGGTCCACCGACAGCCCTAGGGGCGGCCAGACCGGCGGCCCCACCGACAGCCCCACCGACAGCAAGGGAGAGGCGTCGTGACCGACACCGCGAGCCCCGCCACCACGGGGGCGTCCGCACCGGAGAGCTCGGGGCGGAGCCGGCGCGTCGACAGCGACTGGGTGCGCCGCAACGGCGTGTTCGTCGCCCTCGTGCTGCTGCTGCTCTTCAACCTGCTCTTCACCGACAACTTCGCCACCGAGGGCACCCTGCGACTGCAGCTCGTCCAGGTCGCGCCGGTGCTGATCGTGGCGCTGGGCATGGCGCTGGTAATCGGCACCGAGGGCATCGACCTGTCCGTCGGCGCCGTCATGGCGCTCGCGGCGGCGCTGATCCCGCTCTACATCGGCTACGGCACCGGCGTCTCGATCGGGATCTCGCTGGCGGCCGGGGTCGTGGTCGGCCTCATCGCGGGCGTCCTGGTCGCCCACGTCGGCGTGCAGCCGATCGTGGCCACCCTCGGCCTGATGGTCGCCGGGCGCGGGGTCGCCAACCTCTTCGGCGGGCAGATCAAGAGCATCCGCGACGAGAGCTTCCGCGAGCTCGGCACCGGCAGCATCCTCGGGATCCCCTACGTCGTCGCCATCGCGGCGGTCATCGCGGTCGTCGTGGGCCTCGTGGTGCGGAGGACCACCTACGGCCGTCAGCTGGTCGCCATCGGCGGCAACAAGCTGGCCGCCGAGCTGGCCGGCTTGCCTGTCAAGCGCGTGCTGGTCACGACGTACGTCGTCTCGGGCCTGCTCGCCGCCATGGCCGGGATCCTGCTGGCCGCCCGCTCGCAGGCCAGCGACCCGACCAAGCTGGGGCTGCTCATGGAGCTCTCGGCGATCACCGCGGTCGTCATCGGCGGCACCCCGCTCTCCGGCGGCCAGGTGCGCATCCTGGGCACCGTCGCGGGCGCGCTGCTGATGCAGCTCATCACCGCGACGCTGATCTTCCACAACATCCAGGACTCCTGGGCCCAGATCGTGCAGGCCGTCATCGTCATCGCGGCGGTCTACGTCCAGCTGGGCCGCGGCACGACCAGAAAGTCGAGGAAGACATGAGCGCCACCGAGGTGGACCCGGCCACGACGAACTCCCCGGAGGCCGCCATGGCCTCCCGGGCGCGGTTCGCCGCCCTGGTGCAGCGCCAGGGAGCCTTTGCGATCTTCGTGCTCGTCATGGTGGTCGCCAGCTTCAGCTTCGACTCGTTCCTGAGCCGCGGCAACCTCACCGGCATCGCGGTGCAGGCGTCGTTCCTGGCCATGCTCGCGCTCGGCATGACGTTCGTGATCATGACCGGCGGCATCGACCTCTCGGTCGGCAGCGTGTTCGCCCTCGGCGGCGTGCTGGCGGCCTGGGGCTCGCAGCACGGCACGCTCGTGGCGTTCGCGCTCCCGCTCGGCGTGTGCGGCCTGATCGGGCTGGTGCAGGGCCTGGTGATCGCGCGCGGTGGCCTGCCGCCGTTCATCGTGACGCTGGCCGGACTGCTCTTCGCCCGCGGACTGCTGCTCCTGCTGACCGACGAGGGCGCCAAGACCTACAAGGTCCCGGCCGGCTCGTCGTTCCGCAAGCTCGCCCAGAGCGACCTGCTCGGGGTGCCCTACCCGGTCCTCCTGGTGGTGCTGTTCTTCGCGATCGGCGCGCTGGTCCTGCACCGCACGTCCTACGGCGCCTCGGTGCTGGCCATCGGCGGGCAGGAGGACGCCGCGGAGCTGATGGGCCTGCCGGTGCAGCGCACCAAGGTCCTGACCTACGTCGCCTCCGCGCTCCTGGCCGGCTTCGGCGGCATCATGATCGCCTCCTACACCTCCTCGGGCGTGACCATCCTCGGCGTGGGCCTCGAGCTCGAGGCGATCGCCGCCGTGGTGCTGGGCGGCACGCTGCTCACCGGTGGCGCCGGGACGATCCTCGGCAGCCTGATCGGCGTGCTGCTGCTCCAGGTCATCAAGAACGTCATCAACCAGGTCGGGTCGCTCGACTCCGACTGGCAGGCCGTCGTGAGTGGCAGCATCCTGCTGGGCGTGGTGACGCTGCAGCGGTGGCTGACCCGCGCCGAGCGCACCTAGCGACCTCGACGACGCAGCATCCCGGGACTCACCTGGACTCACCCCGGGCCCACCAATGACGCAGCGACGCCCGCCACCTGACCAGGTGGCGGGCGTCGTCGCGTGTGCGGGGCGGGGGAGGCTCAGGCCTCGCCCATCACCAGGCCCTCGATCGTGTGCTTCTGGGTGATCGGCGTGAGCTCGTCGACGACGGGGCAGGACAGGTGCGCGCGGACCCGCTCCGGCAGCGCCTCCCAGAACGCCTTGGTCACGGCGAGGTCGTGCTTCTCGTCGTTGCCGGCGCCCGGGGCGTCGATGCCCAGGACCAGGACCGGGCGCGACTTCTCGGAGTGGTTCTGGGTGCCGCGGTGGACCGTCAGCGCGGAGCGCGCCGAGATGTCGCCCATCTGGGGGTACTTGCGCACGGCCAGCTCCTCGTAGCGGGAGTAGGCCGACTTGGGCGGGAACATGCCGTGCTCGAAGTCCTCCCCGGTGTCCCAGTGGGTGCCGGGCGCGACCTCGAAGGGACCCATGTCCTCCGCGGTGTCGACGCAGGTGACGTTGAAGGCCAGCGACGTGAGGCGCCGCTCCTCGAGCGTCTCGCGCGGGCTCGGGAAGTCGCGGTGCCAGGGCTGGTTGACGGCGCCGGCGAACGGGATGTCGAAGCCGACCTCCACGATCTGGTAGTCGGGACCGAGCACGCTCTCGCAGACCGCGCGCACCCACGGGTGGTCGACCAGGTCGACGAAGCCGCGCAGCGCCTCCGGGTGGATCTCGACGTAGTAGCGGTTGGGACCGCGGCCGACCGCGCCGCCCTCGCGGGAGCGGGCCTCGTCGAAGGCGGCCTCCACGTCCTCGCGCAGCTGCTCGACCCACTCGCGGGAGAAGGCCTGCTTCGCGGCGGTGATGCCGTCGGTCTGGATGGCGGACGAGATGGCGTCGGTGTCGATCGGGACGTCGAGTGCTGCGGTGGTCGTCATCAGTGCTCCTTGGAGATCGTGGTGTCTGACACCAGTTTGCAACGTTGCAATGCCACGTTGCAATAGCCTGGGCCCAGGAGGTCGGAAATTCATGCCTGCGAATCTCAAGGACGTCGCCGTCCGCGCCGGGGTGTCGGTGCGCACGGTGTCCAACGTCGTCAACACCCCCGAGGTTGTGGCGGCGGGCACGCGGGACCGCGTGCTCTCGGCCATCGAGGAGCTGGGCTACCGGCCCAACGTCGCCGCTCGGGCGCTGCGCCGGGGCCGGTCGGAGGTCATCGGGCTGGTCGTGCCGGAGATCGACTCGCCGTACTTCGCCGAGCTCGCGGCCCACGTCGTGAGGGCGGCCGAGGCACGGGGCTGGACCGTCCACATCGAGCAGACCGACGGCAGCGGCCCGCGCGAGCGGCAGCTCCTCGACGGTGCGCGGGGCCAGGGCGTCGACGGCGTCATCTTCAGCCCCTGGTCGATGACCGCCGACGAGGTCTCGCGCCGCTCGGCCGCGCCCCCGGTGGTGATGCTGGGGGAGCAGCCCGGCGTCGGGACCGTCGACCACGTCGCGGTCGACAACCGCCTTGCCGCTGCCGGCGCCACGCGCCACCTGCTGGCCTCCGGCCGCCGCCGGATCGCCGCCGTCGGGGTCCAGCCGCACCTGCGCAACGAGACGGCGCGCCAGCGCCTCGCCGGCTACCGCGACGCCCTCGCCGAGGCCGGGGTCGCCGACGACGAGCGCCTCCACGTCCCCGTGGAGCGGCTCCACCACCAGGACGGCGCGGACGCGATGCGGCGCCTGGCCGAGCTGGAGGCGCTGCCGGACGCGCTGTTCTGCTTCACCGACCAGCTGGCCCTCGGCGCGCTCCGGGCCTGCGCCGACCTGGGCCTGCGGGTGCCCGACGACGTCGCGCTGGTGGGCTTCGACGACATCGAGGCCGGGCGCTACTCGGTGCCCAGCATCACCACCGTCGCCCCCGACAAGGAGCGCCTGGCCGAGCTCGCGCTGGCCTGCCTCGACGAGCGGATGCGCGACCACGCGCTGCCGGGACGCGACGTGGCGGTGCCGCACCGGCTGGTGGTGCGCGAGAGCGCGCCCGCCCCCGCGACGCCCCCGGCGAGCGCCGCCCGGTGAGACGCGCCCGGTGAGACGCAGGAGAACCGGTTCGCGCCGCGCCGGGCGACGTTCCTAGACTTCACCCCGTGTCCGGACCCAATACCGACTACGACCCCGTGGAGGTCAGCACCTTGCAGCCCGAAGAGGTCGAGGCCGCCCGTGACGCCGCGCTGGCGGCGTTCGCCGCGGCCGGCGACCTCGAGCAGCTCAAGCAGGCCCGTCTCGAGCACGCGGGGGACCGCTCGCCGCTGGCGCTGGCCAACCGCGAGATCGGGGCCCTGCCGCCGCAGGCCCGGAAGGAGGCCGGGCAGCGGCTCGGCCAGGCGCGCGGAGCCGTCAACCAGGCCCTCGCGGCCCGCCAGGCGGTCCTGGAGGCCGAGCACGAGGAGCGGATGCTCGTCGAGGAGACCGTCGACGTCACCGTCCCGACCGACCGACTGCCGCTCGGCGCCCGCCACCCGATCACCACCGGGTCCGAGCTGATCGCCGACATCTTCGTGGCGATGGGCTGGGAGGTCGCCGAGGGCCCGGTCATCGAGGCCGAGTGGCTCAACTTCGACGCCCTCAACCTCGGCCCCGACCACCCCGCCCGCACGATGCAGGACACGTTCTGGACCTCGCCGGCCGAGGACCACCTCGTGCTGCGCACGCACACCTCGCCGGTCCAGGCGCGCACGATGCTGACCCGCGAGCCCCCGATCTACGTCGTGTGCCCCGGGCGGGTCTTCCGCACCGACGAGTACGACGCCACGCACAGCCCGATGTTCCACCAGGTCGAGGGCCTCGCCATCGACGAGGGCATCTCCATGGCCCACCTCAAGGGCACCCTCGACCACTTCGCCACCGCGATGTTCGGGGAGGGCATCACGACCCGCTTCCGCCCGTCGTACTTCCCCTTCACCGAGCCCAGCGCCGAGGTCGACCTGGTCTGCTTCGTGTGCCGCGGCAGCGGGCTCGACGAGTCCGGCGCCGACACCTGCCGCACGTGTCGCGGCGAGGGCTGGATCGAGTGGGGCGGCTGCGGCGTGGTCAACCCCCGCGTCCTGGTCGCCTGCGGGGTCGACCCCGAGCGCTACTCCGGCTTCGCCTTCGGCATGGGCATCGACCGCACCCTGATGTTCCGTCACGGCCTCGAGGACCTCCGCGCCCTCTTCGAGGGTGACGTCCGGTTCACCACCGCCTTCGGAAGCGAGCTGTAGGCATGAAGACCCCCGTCTCCTGGATCCGGGAGCTCGTCGACCTGCCCGCCGACGTCACCACCGAGACCCTCACCGACCGGCTGACCGCGCTCGGGCTCAAGCTCGAGGCGATCGACGCGCCCGGCGCCGCCATCACCGGCCCGCTCGTGGTCGGCCGCGTGCTCACGATGGAGCCCGAGCCGCAGAAGAACGGCAAGACCATCAACTGGTGCTCCGTCGACGTCGGCGACGCCAACGGCAGCGGTGAGCCGCAGGGCATCGTCTGCGGCGCCCACAACTTCGCCCCGGGCGACCTGGTCGTGGTCGTGCTCCCCGGCGGCGTGCTGCCCGGCGGCTTCGCGATCTCGGCGCGCAAGACCTACGGCCACGTCTCGGCCGGGATGATCTGCTCCGCGGCCGAGCTGGGCCTGGGCGAGGACCACGACGGCATCATCGTCCTGCCGGCCGACGCCGGAGAGCCGGGAGACAGCGCGTTCGGCGTGCTCGGCCTCGACGAGGAGATCATCGAGTTCGAGATCAACCCCGACCGCGCCTACGCCCTCTCGCTGCGCGGCGTCGCCCGCGAGGCCGCGCTCGGCTTCGGCGTGCCGTTCCACGACCCCGCCGCGCGCGAGGTGCCCGAGCCCGACGCCGACGGCTACCCCGTCATCATCGACGACCCCGAGGGGTGCCCGGTCTTCGCGGCGCGCCGGGTGACCGGCTTCGACGCCACCGCGCCGACCCCGGCCTGGATGGCACGACGCATCCAGCAGGCCGGGATGCGCCCGATCTCGCTGGGCGTCGACGTCACCAACTACGTCATGCTCGAGCTCGGCCAGCCCATCCACGGCTACGACGGTGACAAGCTCGACGGCGCGATCCACGTGCGCCGCGCGGCCGAGGGCGAGCGCCTGACGACGCTCGACGGGGCCCGTCGCGTGCTCTCCTCCGACGACCTGGTCATCGTCGACGGCTCCGGGCCCATCGGCCTGGCCGGCGTCATGGGCGGCGCCAGCACCGAGCTCTCCGAGACGACCACCCACGTGGTCATCGAGGCCGCCCACTGGGACGCCGTCTCGATGTTCCGCACCGGCAAGCGCCACAAGCTGTCGTCGGAGGCCGGCAAGCGCAACGAGCGCGGCGTCGACCCGCTCCTGCCCGCGGTGGCAGCCGACCGGGTCGCCGAGCTGCTGGCGACGTACGGCGGCGGCACCGTCGAGCCCGGAGCCACCCTCGTCGGCGTCGTGCCGTCCTCGCCCACCATCGAGATCGACGCCGACCTCCCGGCGCGCATCAGCGGCATGCCGATCCCGGCCGAGACCGCCGTGGCCCACCTCGAGGCGGTCGGCTGCGCGGTGACCGTGCAGGGCGAGCGCCTCACCGTCGTCCCGCCGACCTGGCGGCCGGACGTCACCGACCCCTACGACCTCGTCGAGGAGGTCGCGCGCGTGGTCGGCTACGACCAGGTGCCCTCCGTGCTGCCGCGCGAGGCGGCCGGCCGGGGTCTGACCCGCGAGCAGCGGCTGCGCCGTCGCGTCGGGCGTCTCCTCGCGGGTGCCGGCTGCGTCGAGGTCGTGAGCTTCCCGTTCGTCGGCGAGCAGACCTTCGACGACCTGGGCCTGCCGCCCGACGACGTCCTGCGGCGCACGGTGACGCTGGCCAACCCCATCTCCTCGGAGGAGCCGTCCTACACGACGACGCTCCTGCCCGGCCTGCTCAAGGCCGCCGCGCGCAACCTGGGCCGCGGCGCCCCCGGGGTGGCGCTCTTCGAGACCGGCACCGTCGCCTTCCCGGTCGACCGCGGTCCCGCGCCCATCTACGGCGTCGACCTGCGTCCCAGCGACGCCGAGCTCGAGAAGCTGCTCGAGGTGCTCCCGCGCCAGCCGCTCTTCCTCGCGGTCGTGCTGTCGGGCGAGTCCGAGCGACCCGGCTGGTGGGGCTCGGGCCGCGAGAGCGGGTGGGCCGACAGCATCGCGCTGGTGCGCCGGGTCGCCTCCGACCTGGGCGTGCCGCTCGAGGTCGTCTCCGCGGCCCGCGAGCCGTGGCACCCGGGTCGCTGCGCGCGCCTCGAGGTCGACGGCGTCGAGATCGGTCACGCCGGGGAGCTGCACCCCAAGGTCTGCAAGGCCTTCGGGCTGCCCCCGCGCAGCGCGGCGCTCGAGCTCGACCTCGACCACCTGATGAGCCGCGCGGTCGACGTCGTCGCCGGCCCCGCGCTCTCGACGTACCCCCTCGCCAAGGAGGACGTCGCGCTGGTGGTCGACGCGACCACCACCGTGGCGGCGGTCGAGGAGGCGCTGCGCGAGGGCGCGGGCGGGCTGCTGGAGTCGATCCGGCTCTTCGACGTCTACACCGGCGACCAGGTCGGCGCGGGCCGCAAGTCGCTGGCCTTCGCCCTGCGCTTCCGCGCCGGCGACCGGACCCTCACCGAGGAGGAGACCGGCGCCGCGCGCGACGCGGCCGTCGCCGTCGCCGCTGCCAGGTGCGGCGCGGTCCAGCGCTGATGGGATGAGCGTGCTGGCCCTGCTCGACGCCGTGACCTGGCGGGGCGCCCCGGTCACGGGGGAGCGGGCGCACGCACTCCTCGCCGCGCTGGCGGCCGCCGGCGGGCGCGCCGTCGGCGACGCGACGCTGGTCGAGCGGGTCTGGGGCGCGGACGAGCGCCCGGCGGTGCCGGGCAAGGCCCTGCAGGTGGTGGTCTCCCGGGTGCGGGCGCAGACCGCGCCCGACGCCGTACGGCGCACGGAGCAGGGCTACGCGCTGGGCCTGCCCGGCCACGACGTCGACGCGCTGGAGCTGGGCGTCCTCCTCGAGGAGGCGCGGCGCGCCGA
>NZ_JACJGM010000035.1 GCF_015024225.1 Nocardioides lijunqiniae | reverse complement strand
GGTTTCGAGACGGTTGCTAGCGCAACCTCCTCAACCAACGGGGGCCGCCAGCCCGGTGGTTGAGGAGGGACGAAGTCCCGTCTCGAAACCACCCCGCCGCGGAGGTTGAGGTGCGAGCGCAGCGAGCCTCGAAACCACGCATCGTTGGTCGAGCAGCGACGAGCGCCAGCGAGGAGCGCCCGTCGAGACCCCCGCACCTCTGATCGCCTCCTCGGGAACTGGTCCTCGGCTCGCGCGCCGCTGCTGGTCGCGGTCCTTGGCAGTGATGAGGACGAGGTAGGCGGTGGTGACGCGCCGCGGCCGGCCGTCTGGTGGCTTGGTCTCGAGACGGTTGCTAGCGCAACCTCCTCAACCAACGGGGGCCGCCGGCCCGGTGGTTGAGGAGGGACGACGTCCCGTCTCGAAACCACCCCAGAAAAAAGCTTGAGAAAGTTTCGACAGCCCTTGTGGATAAGGCCTTCTGAGGCCCTTCACTGTCGGTGGCGAGTGCTTGAGTAGACCCATGACCAGCTCCGCCGCCGACCTCCTCGAGGTCATGCGCACCACCACCCGGACCGCCACCGCGGCCGAGGTGGAGCGCCTGGGCGCGGTCATCGACTGGTGCACCCTCCACGCCACCGACGATGAAGGCGAGGCCTCCTTCGGCGACCACGGCATCCCGCTCGCCGGCGACGGCGCACCCTGGGTGTCCGAGTTCGCGGTGATGGAGCTCGGGGCGGTGCTGGGCATGTCGACCGACGCCGCGAAGCGCTACGTCGGCGCGACCCTCGAGACCCGCTACCGCCTCCCGCGCATCTGGGCAAAGGTCGAGGCGATGGAGCTGCCGTTCTACAAGGCGCGCTGGATCGCCGAGCACACCATGGCCCTGTCTCGGCAGGCCGCGGCCTACGTCGATCAGGCGGTGGGTTTCTGTGCGCACTCGGTGTCCTACGCCGAGATCGAGCGACAGATCACCGCCGCCCAGGCCCGGTTCGACCCCGAGGCCGCCGAGAAGGCCAGACTCCTCGCCGCCGACGGGCGGCGGCTCGAGGTCCACAAGGGCGAGGTGTCGATCAACGGGACCGTCGAGGTCACCGGGACCCTGGACTACGTCGACGCCCTCGACTTCGACACCGCGATCTCCCGGCGCGCTGCTGAGATCAAGGCCGCCGGCTCCGAGGAGTCGCTCGACGTACGGCGCTCCATCGCTGCTGGGGACCTCGGGCGCGGGCATGACTCGCTGCCCTTCGGGGACGCCGGGGATGCTGCGGAGGGTGGTTTCGAGGCTCGCTCCGCTCGCACCTCAACCACCGGGGGCACCGAGGTGGTGGTCCACGTGCACGAGGACCTCGACGGGGTCGGCCGACTGGGGAACACCCGGAGCCCGGTGCTGGCCGAGACGATCCGGACCTGGTGCGGCAACCATGGCACCCGCGTCATCGTGAAGCCCGTGCGCGACCTGGCCGACCACGTCCATGTCGCGGCCTACGAGGTCCCCGACCGGCTGCGCGAGCAGGGCGATCTCGTCGATCACACTTGCGTGTTCCCGTGGTGCACCAGACCCGCGGCCAGGTGCGACATCGACCACGCCATCCCCCACGCCGAGGGCGGGCCGACCTGCTCGTGCAACACCGCACCGCTGTGCCGTGGGCACCACCGCCTCAAGACCCACGGCCGGTGGACCTACGACGTCCTGGACCGCGGCACCTACCTGTGGCACTCGCCCTTCGGCCACGCCTACCGCCGCGACCACACCGGCACCACCCCGCTCGAGCCCGAGCGACGACCCTGATCCCCCCACACCCCGCCGGACCACCACCGGTGGGGCATCGGCACGCCCGGCCGTTGGTCGAGGAGGGACGAAGTCCCGTCTCGAGACCAAGGCTGGAGTGGAGCGCTGCTGGGGTTTCGAGACGGTTGCTGCGCAGCCTCCTCAACCACCGGCGGGGGGCCTGGGATACTCCCGAGGTGACCCTCCACGCCATCACCGTCCTCGGCCACGACCGGCCCGGCATCATCGCCGGCACGACCGCGCGGCTCGCCGGGCTCGGGCTGAACCTCGAGGACTCCTCGATGACGTTGCTGCGAGGGCACTTCGCGATGACCCTGGTCTGCTCGGGCGCGGCCGACGAGGCGGCGATCGCGACTGCGCTGGCGCCCCTCGGCGAGGACGGGACGCTCACGGTCACCGTGCGGGAGGTGCCGGCCGAGCAGCCGGCGACCAGCGACGGCTCGCCCTGGGTCCTCACCGTCCACGGCGGTGACCGCACCGGCATCGTGTCGACCGTCGTGGGGGAGGTCGCGAGCGCCGGCGGCAACATCACCGATCTCACGACCCGTCTGGCGGGCGACCTCTACCTGCTCGTCGCCGAGCTCGACCTGCCCGCGGGCACCGACGTCGACGTGCTGCAGGCCTCGATCGGCCAGGTGGCCGCGGACCTCGGGGTCGTCGCGACGCTGCGCCCGGCCGAGGCCGACGACCTGTGAGCGACGACCGGGTCACCGCCTGGTCGGAGGACGAGCTCGGGGTGTCAGGCCGGGTCCTGCCCGTCGTCCGCGCCCCCGAGCCCGTGCTCGCCACCGTGGGGGAGGACGTCGACCCCACCTCGACCGAGACCGTCCAGCTCGCGGCCGACCTGGTGGCGACCATGCGCGTCAGCCCCGGCTGCGTGGGACTGGCGGCTCCTCAGGTGGGGGTCTCCGCACGGGTGTTCTGCGTCGACGTCTCGCAGCACCCCAAGGCAAGGACCCACCACGGCACCTTCGTCCTGTGCAACGCTGAGGTCGTGGAGTCCAGCCGCAACGAGAAGGCGAGGGAGGGCTGCATGAGCGTGCCCGACCTCACCGGCGACGTGAAGCGCGCGAGCCGACTCGTCGTCCGCGGCCAGCTCCCCGGAACCGGCGAGAGCGTCACGGTCACGACCGACGCCTTCGAGGCGCGCGCCCTCCAGCACGAGATCGACCACTGCTCGGGCCTGCTGTTCCTCGACCGCGTCGCCGGCGCCCACGCGGTCTACGCGCGCACGACGTACTTATGACGTCGTAGACACACGCGCCCCCGTATCCCAATCGGCAGAGGAAGCCGCCTTAAAAGCGGCACAGTCTGGGTTCGAGTCCCAGCGGGGGCACCAGAAGG
Source organism: Nocardioides lijunqiniae (assembly GCF_015024225.1). Classification (GTDB taxonomy): domain Bacteria; phylum Actinomycetota; class Actinomycetes; order Propionibacteriales; family Nocardioidaceae; genus Nocardioides; species Nocardioides lijunqiniae. The sequence goes on along the minus strand of NZ_JACJGM010000035.1, from coordinate 59,323 downwards.
GCTCGATGACCGTGTCGACAGCTGGGAGAGGGAGTCACATGGCCGTGCTCGGTCACGTTGAGTTCTGGCCGCCCTCCGGGTGGGAGGACCTGCCGTGGACCGAGGACCCGGCGACCGACGCCTTGGTGAAGTCGGCCCGCCGGGTCTCCGAGGCGTACGGCGACGCGCTGCGGGCGGAGCGACTCGAAGGGCCCTGCTCGAGCTTGCGGTTCTTCTCCCACCCGCACGAGGACGACGAGCTGCAGCTCCAGGTCGGCACGGCGGCGCCTGGGGAGTGGGAGTCCGGGATCGTCCTCGTGCCGCGGGTAGTCGCCGCCCTCTCCTCGAAGGACCGAGGTCTGCTCGTCCTGGACCTGATCCACCAGGCCATGGTCGACCTGGCCCCGCACCGTGGGTGGTCCCTGGAGGCCGTGCAGCGAGCGCGTGCGCGGGTGCTCACGCAGGGGCTGGAGTTCGGGTGGTTTTCGCCGTGGAAGGCGAGTCCGGACCGGTCGAAGTCCGCGAGGGTGGTCTTCCGGGTGGCCGATGACGGCTTCGGCCGGGCGGTGATCGAGGTGAGGGACCGCGCGTCCGAGGATCTCGTGGCGAGGTCGGAGCCGGTGGTCGCCTACGCCTCGCTGGTCAGCTTCAGGGCGAGCGCGAAGACGCTTCGCTGGGTCGACGGGAATGTCCAGTTCATTCCACGACCCGGCCTGCCCTACGGCCAGGATCACGTATCCGTGGACCCTGCCCTCCGCAGGATCTATCGGGGCACCGCGGACCGCCAGGCGGTCGCGCACCCCACCCGAGTCCCGGTGCCGGCGATCGTCCGTGTGCCGTACGGCTCTCACCGGGTCGACGAGACCCCGGGAGTCGACCTGCTCCTCGGCTTCGGGCCCGGTCTCGTCGTCGAGAGCCTTCCCGACGTCGAGGGCGAGCACATCGGGGACATGGTCGAGCGCGAGGTGTTCGACCGGCTCGAGTCGGGAGAAGCCGGCATCAAGGACTGGCTGGAGGGGACTCCGATCGAGATCGTCCTGGAGTACCACCGACCCGACCAGGTTCACGACTTCGGCGCGTTCGGCACCAGGGTGCGGCGGACCGCGAAGCGTGTCAGCGTCGGCATCCTTCGGGATGCGTCGTGGTTCGAGGGGAAGGACGTCGCCACGTCCCTGGCACGGGACGAGGTGGAGGCAGTGGCCGAGCAGGTCATGGCGGCGCTGGGCGCACGAGCCGCGCGGCGCCAGGGCAAACGCCTCGGCAAGGCGCGGACCGCGGCCGACCGAGACTGACCCGCCCGTGTCGGGGCTCAGCACATGGCGGAGAGGTCGACGCGGTACCAGTGCTGGCCGACGAACACGTGGAGCTGGTCGCCGCGTCCGTCGAGCTGGGCCGCGTCCGGGACCGGGCTGCCGTCCGGAAGGGCGATCTTGGCGCGGCCCGACTCGACGAAGGTCGTCTCCAGGAGTCCGGTGACGATGCGCTGGCGCTCCGAGCGGTAGCCCCCGACGAGAGCGGCGCGGGTCCCGTCGGTGACCAGGGCCTTCGCGCCGCCGACCGTGGTGGGCCACACCGTCACGTCGTCGCCGTCGATGCGAACGATGGGGAAGCCGGAGTAGTAGTACGCCCAGCCGATCTCGCCGTCGACGTTCAGCGCGTAGCAGGCGTCCACGGGTGGCGGGCCGGACGTCGGGAACGTCCATTGCGGGGAGAGGTCTGCTCCGCACCGGACGATGCCGGAGCGCCCCAGCGGCGGCGGCCCCGAATGGCTGCCCCAGCCCATGTTGCCGAAGACTCCCTCGTCGGAGAAGCCGAGCCAGAGGCGACCCGACGGGGTCGTCTGGGCGTGCTCGATGCCGTCACCGACGCAGGCTTCCTGCAGGAGACCTCCCGTGTCGTCGAAGACGAGCGCGTTGGGCTCGACGCCCTCCGGCGTCCACGCGGATCTGGCTCCGATCCACGCGACGCGACCATCGGGAAGTGGCTGGACCGTGGGGTACGAGGGCAGGAGCGCCGAGACGTCGATCCTGGTGTCGAGCCGTGCGCCGTGGGTGGTGATGACCGCCTGGGTGACCTCGGAGCTCGCGCCGTAGGGGAGGTCGGTGGGGCCGTCGTGCGCTCCGCGCAGCCGTCGTGTCTCGGCCGCGGTCCACGCGCAGACCGCCCTACCGTCGAACGTGGGCGAGACGGACAACAGGCGTAGGCCCGGCCCGGGGGGCTCGATCCGGGAGTGGTGGCGGAGCCTCACCTTGCGGGACCGTCGGAAGAGACTCACCCGGGCAGGCTAGCGAGGGGGCCTCCACCTCGCACCGCGCCGAGCAGATCCGAAACTTCGCGACGCGTGCGCGGTGCATCGCGGCGCGCGGGGTACTGGACGCGTTCCGAGGACATCCAGGAGGTCCCCTGATGAAGGCGATGGTCTACCGCGGTCCCTACCGCGTCCGCGTCGAGGAGAAGCCCCGCCCGAGGATCGAGCACCCCAACGACGCCATCGTGAGGGTGCAGCTGGCGGCGATCTGCGGGTCCGACCTGCACCTGTACCACGGGATGATGCCGGACACCCGGGTCGGTCACACGTTCGGCCACGAGTTCATCGGGGTCGTCGACGAGGTCGGCCCGTCCGTGCAGCACCTCCAGGTCGGCGACCGGGTGATGGTGCCCTTCAACGTCTACTGCGGCTCGTGCTTCTTCTGCGCGCGCGGGCTCTTCTCCAACTGCCACAACGTCAACCCCAACGCCACGGCGGTCGGCGGGATCTACGGCTACTCCCACACCACCGGCGGCTACGACGGCGGCCAGGCGGAGTTCGTCCGCGTGCCGTTCGCCGACGTCGGGCCGAGCAAGATCCCCGACTGGCTGGATGACGAGGACGCCGTCCTGCTCACCGACGCGCTGTCGACGGGCTACTTCGGGGCGCAGCTGGGCGGGATCCACGAGGGTGACGTCGTCGTGGTGTTCGGCGCGGGACCGGTCGGCCTGTTCGCGGCGAAGTCGGCCTGGCTCATGGGCGCGGGCCGGGTGATCGTGATCGACCACCTGGAGCACCGGCTCGCCAAGGCGCGCGACTTCGCGCACGCCGAGACGGTCAACTTCACCGAGCACGCCGACATCGTCGTGCTGATGAAGAAGATGACCGAGCACCTCGGGGCCGACGTGGCCATCGACGCGGTGGGCGCCGAGGCCGACGGCAACCTGCTCCAGCACGTCACCTCAGCCAAGCTCAAGCTCCAGGGCGGCTCGCCGATCGCGCTCAACTGGGCGATCGACAGCGTGCGCAAGGGCGGCACCGTCTCGGTGATGGGCGCCTACGGACCGCTGTTCAGCGCCGTGAAGTTCGGCGACGCCCTCAACAAGGGGCTCACGCTGCGGATGAACCAGGCGCCGGTCAAGCGCCAGTGGCCACGCCTGTTCGAGCACATCCGCAACGGCTACCTCAAGCCCAGCGACATCGTCACGCACCGGATCCCGCTCGAGCACATCGCCGAGGCCTACCACATCATGTCCGCCAAGCTCGACGGCTGCATCAAGCCCCTGATCGTCACCGACGCCTCCTGAGGAGCAGCGATGTCTCTCACCGACCCGTACGCCGGCCGCAAGCCGGCCCTGCCCGAGCCGATCGAGTCGCTGCGCGAGCGGATCCCCGGCTGGGGCGCCGACCTCGACCCGGCCGACCGGCCGTCGTACCCCCGCGAGTCACTCGACCTGAAGCCCGAGGGGGCCGCCGACGGCCTGCCCGAGCTGCAGCACCGGGAGGGCTACCGGGAGCGCTCGATCGAGCACGCCGACCTGACGCCGGTCTTCGGCACGGCCCAGCCCCTGCACGGCGTCTCGGGCGCGATCCGCAAGCTCGCCTACGAGCGCTACAGCGAGGCCCGGGCCGCCCACTGGCTGCTCCTGATCGTGGGCGACCGCGTGGAGGTGCTCGGCAGCACCCTGCGCTCGTTCGCCAGCACGCGTCCCGACAACCTCCTCACCGAGACCGGCGTGAGGGCCGAGGTCACCCACGGCGGGGTGCGGTCCCGGTTCGGGCAGAAGCGCGCGGACGTGGGCCATCACGCTCTCGACCCGGTCATCGTCGCCGGGCCGTGGGTCCTGGGGGCGTGGGCCGGGTGGCGCGCCGTGCGCAGCCTGCGAGGGCGGGGCTGAGCCCACGCCCGGCATGGACGCCCGGGCCGGCGGGTACCGCTGGCCATGAGCGACGACGAGCTGCGCAAGGGCGACCAGGTCGAGTGGAAGAGCCACGGTGGCACGGCCGAGGGCAAGGTCGAGAAGAAGATCACCGAGGACACCCACGCCGGCAAGCGCGACGTGAAGGCCTCCAAGGACGATCCGCAGTACCTCGTGAAGAGCGACAAGAGCGGCGGCGACGCGGTCCACAAGCCCGGCGCGCTCAAGAAGAAGTCGTGAGCGCCGAGGGGCTGGCCGACGTCTGGCAGGACTGGCAGGACGCGGTCAACATGACGGCGGGCGAGCTCGAGGACTGGTTGGAGACCGACGAGTCCCGCTCGGTGGGCCAGAAGGACGACGGCGGCGAGTCGACCGGCCACCGGTCGGGTCGGCGCATCATCGAGATCCTCCGCACCCGCAAGGACGACCTCGGCGACGACGACGTCGAGCACATGGCGAAGGTCGTCGGCTACGTGCACCGTCATCTCGCCCAGCGTCCGTCGGGCGACGTCGAGGACGCCGCCTGGCGCTACTCGCTGATGAACTGGGGTCACGACCCGCTCAAGGCCTGACCTCCGCCTTCGTACGGCGCACGCGCGACGGCGACGCGCCTGCCTGCAGCCCCGGGGCGCCGACGTCGCCTAACGTGTCGTCCACCGCAACCCGGAGGAGACACGTCCATGGAGATCGTGCACTCGGCCATCGCCATCCTGGCGGCCATCGTGCTCATCATCGCCCTCAAGATCGATCCCGTGATCTCGCTGCTCCTGGCGTGCGTCTACCTCGGGCTGGCCACCGGCCAGGGCGGCGAGGGGACGGTCACCGCCATCACCGGGGGTTTCGGCGAGATCATGGCGGAGGTCGGACTGCTCATCGGCTTCGGCGTCCTGATCGGGGCGCTGCTGCACGCCATGGGCACGTTCCGCGACCTGGTGGAGATCCTCGCCCGCCGGGTCGGGCGCAAGCTGCCGTACGCCATGGCCGGCACGCTCGCCGCGATCTTCCCCTCGATCTACGTCGACGTGCAGGTCGTCCTGGCGGCCCCGATGGCCAAGGAGTCGGCGCCCGCCGTCGACCGCCGCCACGGCCTGCCGTGGTTGGCAGGCGCGATGGCCGTCGGCATCTTCTCCGGCTACGTCTTCGTCGTGCCCGGTCTCGCAGCGGTCGCCATCGCGGGGCTGATGGACGTCCCGCTCGGCACCTACCTGATGTACGGCCTCCCCATCGGGCTGGCGACCGCGCTCATCACGACGTTCCTCTTCCGCCTGATCCTGGGCCGGGGCTTCTGGGACGACAAGACCGACTACGACCAGGACGTCGTAATGGAGGACGGCCGCCCCCGCACCGACGCGGACGAGGTGCCGCAGGCCGAGGGGGCCTCGCGGCTGCCGCTGCTGGTGCGCCTGCTGCCCATCCTCGTGCCGCTGGTGCTCATCGGCGCCGCGGCGATCCTGGACGTGGCCGGCTCCTCGAACTCCGTGATCGCCTTCCTCGGCGACGCCAACATGGCTCTCTTCATCGGGCTGCTGATCGCGTTCGCGATGGTGCGGCTGACGATGGACGCCGACGGCGTGGGTCGGGTCCTCACCTCGGGCTTCCACACGACCGGGGAGATCCTGCTCGTCACCGGTGTCGGCGGCTCGCTCGGCGCGGTCATCGCGGAGAGCGGGATGGACGCCACCCTCAAGGACCTGTTCTCCGCCGACGCGGGCGCGCCGGTCATCCTGAGCATCCTGCTGGCATGGTTCATCGCGGCGTTGCTGCACTTCGCCATCGGCTCGGTGTCGGTCGGCGCGATCACCGCGGCGGGGATCATTTCGCCGGTCGTGGGATCGCTCGACGTCGACCCCGTCGTCATCGCGCTCGCCATCGCGTCGGGCGCGATGTTCGCGCTGCACGTCAACAGCAACTTCTTCTGGATGTTCAGCACCCTGCTCGACCTGTCCACCAAGGGCAGCCTGAAGACGCTCACGCTGGCGACCTCGCTGGGCGCCGTCGTCTCGCTGCCGCTCGTCCTGGTGGCCAGCCTGGTGGCGGGGGCGACCTGAGTCGCGAGTCCGTCACCATGTCTCCGGGAGGCGACTCGACGCTGCGGATCTACCGGCGTGGTGCCAAGGTGGAGGCATGAGCAGCGAGACGTACGACGTGGTGGTCATCGGAGCCGGTCCGGTCGGGGAGAACGTCGCCGACCGGGTGGTGCAGGGCGGGCTGAGCGTGGTGATCGTCGAGCGCGAGCTCGTCGGGGGCGAGTGCTCCTACTGGGCCTGCATGCCGACGAAGGCGCTGCTGCGCGACGCCGCCGCCGTCCGTGCGGCGCGAGCGCTGCCGGCCGCCGGCAAGATGGTCACGGGTCACCTGGACCCCGCCGCGGTCTTCGCGCGCCGCGACAGCTTCACCTCCGACTGGCACGACGACGGGCAGGTCGAGTGGCTCGAGCAGGCGAAGATCGCCCTGGTCCGTGGCCACGCCCGCCTGACGGGCGCCCGCACCGTCGCCGTCGAGCGGCCTGAGGGCGGCACCGTCGTCCTCGAGGCGCGCCACGCGGTGGTCGTCGCCACCGGCAGCCACGCCCTGGTGCCGCCCGTCGAGGGGCTGGCCGACGTGCGCCCGTGGACCAACCGCGAGGCGGCGGAGGCCACGACCGTGCCCGAGCGGCTGGTGGTCGTCGGAGGCGGCGTCGTGGGGTCGGAGATGGCCACCGCCTTCGGTGCCCTCGGCTCCCAGGTCACCGTGATCTCGCGGACCCGTCTGCTCCCCGGGGTCGAGGAGTTCGCGAGCGAGCACGTCATGGACGCCCTGCGGGAGGCCGGCGCGGTGCTGGAGGTCGGGGTGGACGCGACCGCGGCCACTCGCGACGCCTCCGGCACGGTGCAGGTGACGCTGTCGGACGGACGGGTCGTCGAGGCCGACGAGGTGCTGGTGGCCACCGGTCGACGTCCCAACACCGGCGACCTCGGCTTGGAGCACGTCGGCCTCACCGCCGGCGACTGGCTCTCCGTCGACGACGGGCTCGCCGTCCTCGACGGGTCCGGCACCCCCATCGAGGGCCTGTACGCCGCCGGCGACGTCAACCACCGGGTCCTGCTCACCCACCACGGCAAGTACCAGGCCCGCGCGCTCGGCGACGCGATCGCCACGCGGGCCCGCGGTGAGCGGACCGATTTCGGCGCGTGGGGACGTCACGCCGCGACCGCCGACGTCCGCGCGACGACGCAGGTGATCTTCACCGACCCCGAGGTCGCGGCCGTCGGCCTCACCGCCGAAGGCGCGGAGGCGGCCGGCCTCCGCACGCGCGTCGTCGACTACGACCTCGCCTCGGTGGCCGGCGCCTCGCTGCAGGCCGACGGCTACCGCGGCCAGGCCCGGATGGTCGTCGACGACGACCGCAACGTGCTGGTGGGCTTCACCGTGGTGGGTCCCGACGTGGCCGACCTGCTCCACGCCGCCTCGATCGCCGTCGCCGGCGAGGTCCCGATGGGCCGCCTGTGGCACGCGGTCCCGGCGTACCCCACCGTCAGCGAGATCTGGCTGCGACTCCTCGAGGCCGACGGCCGCGACCACTAGCGGCCGCCAGGGGCTCAGTCGCGCCAGAACAGGTGGTGCACCACGCCGTCCGGACGCGGGACGACGTCGCGGTGGTAGCGGTCGAGCAGGTCGTCGGGGGAGTCCCACAGCCGGGATCCTGACCCGAGCTCGACCGGGGCCACCGCGACGTGGAGGGTGTCGACGAGACCCGCGTCGAGGAACTGCCGCACGGTGTCGGCGCCGCCGCCCAGACGGACGTCCTTGCCGTCCGCGGCCTCGAGCGCCAGCGCCAGCACGTCGGCCGGCTCGCCGCCGACGAAGTGGAACGTCGTGTCCGACAGCGTGAACGACGGCCGCTCGTGGTGCGTCATGACGAAGACGGGGGTGTGGAACGGCGGCTCGTCGCCCCACCAGCCCTGCCACTCCTCGTCGGCCCACGGACCGCGCTGGGGGCCGAACTTGTTGCGCCCCATGATCTCGGCGCCGATGTTGCGGTGGAACTCGCGGACCAGGTAGTCCTCCAGGCCGCGGCTCCCGCCCGGGTCGGTGCGGTTGGGCCAGCTCGCCGTGGCGCCTGCCCAGCTCATGAAGTCCATCGGGTCGGCGTGCCCGAACGGCCGCTCGAGGCTCTGCCCCTCGCCCGCGGCGTACCCGTCGCGGGACACGCCGATGTTGTGGACCCTGACCTGCTGCTGCGTCACTGCGTCTCCTCCAGGTTGGTGGTGCTCACCATCCTGGACCCGGCGGGGGCGCCGAAGTCATCGGCGCCCCCGTGGCGGGCCGGAGATCGGCTCCCGTCAGTCGATGGTGCTGGTGTCGATGACGAAGCGGTAGCGGACGTCGGAGGCCAGGACCCGCTCGTAGGCCTCGTTGACCTGGTCGGCGGCGATGACCTCGACCTCGGCGCCCAGGCCGTGCTCGGCGCAGAAGTCGAGCATCTCCTGGGTCAGCGCGATGCCGCCGATCATCGAGCCGGCGAACGAGCGGCGGCCGCTGATGAGCGACATCGCCTGGACCGGCAGCGGGTCGGCCGGGGCGCCGACGTTGACCAGGGTGCCGTCGACGGCGAGCAGGCCGAGGTAGGCGCTGATGTCGATCGACGCGCTGACCGTGTTGACGATGAGGTCGAAGCGGCCGGCTAGCTGCTCGAAGGTGTCGGGGTCGGAGGTGGCGAAGTAGTCGTCCGCTCCCAGGCGCAGCCCGTCCTCCTGCTTCTTCAGCGACTGCGACAGCACGGTGACCTCGGCGCCGAGCGCGTGCGCGATCTTGACGGCCATGTGACCGAGTCCGCCGAGGCCGACGACGGCGACCTTCTTGCCGGGGCCGGCGTTCCAGTGCCGCAGCGGGGCGTACGTCGTGATGCCCGCGCAGAGCAGGGGCGCCGCGGCGGCCGGGTCGAGGCCGTCCGGGACGGAGAGGACGTAGTCGGCGTCCACGACGACGTGGGTGGAGTAGCCGCCCTGGGTGGTGGTGCCGTCGCGGTCGGTCACGGCGTAGGTGCCGACCATGCCGTCGACGCAGTACTGCTCGTCGCCGTTGCGGCAGTTGACGCACTCCCCGCAGGAGTTGACCATGCAGCCGACGCCGACCCGGTCGCCGACCTGGTGGCGGGTGACGTCGGAGCCGACCTCGGAGACCACCCCGACGATCTCGTGTCCAGGGACGACGGGGAAGGGCTGCGGGCCCCAGTCGCCGTTGACGGTGTGGATGTCGGAGTGGCAGATGCCGGCGTACTGGATGTCGATCAGGACGTCGTTGGCGCCGACGTCGCGGCGCTCGATGGTGGTCTTGGTCAGGGGCTGACCGGCCGCGGGGGCGGCGTAGGCGGTGACGCGCACAGGGGTACTTCCTTCGGGTCTGAGGGGCTGAGGGGGTCTGGCTGTGGATGAGGGTCAGGTGCGGCGCAGCTCGTCGGCGAGGACGCGTGCCTCGCCCGACAGCAGCTCGGCGCGGGCGTCGTCGCCCGCGGCGACGGCGTGCCAGTAGTCGATCTTCAGCGCGACGTAGCGCTGGCGCAGCACGAGCTGCTCCGCCTCGACGGCGAGCCGGCTGCGCCGCTCCTCGAGCAGCTCGATCTGCTCGCGCGCCGCCGACGGGCCGATCTGCCCGTTGGCGACGTACTTCTTCATGTCGCTCACGGACATGCCCGTCGCGGCGAGGCAGGCGACCCACATGACCTGGTCGAGATCGGTCTCGTCGTAGACGCGGTGCCTGCTGCTGGCCCCGCGGCTGATCGGCGCGATCACGCCGATGGACTCGTAGTAGCGCAGCGTGCTGGCCGGCAGCCCCGTCAGGGCGGCCGCCTCCTTGATCGTGTACTCGCGCTGCGTGGTCCGTGAGCTCATGTCCTCGACGTTAGGAACTTCGAGTACTCGAAGTCAAAGGTCGGCCCGGTCACAGGTGGGTCGGGGACAGCACGACGCCGACCCTCGGGATCGGGATGACTCCGATCGGCCGAGGGCCGGCGTGCGGTGGTGGGAATGGTCAGGCGTGCGGCTGGCGCGGGCCCAGCTTGATGTGCTCGTCGCCGATGCGGCCCGACAGCCGGGAGTCGTCGCCGAGGGAGGTACGCAGGTTGCGCGGCGCGGCGACCATGCCCAGGCCGACGCGGACCCAGGCGGGGTCGCCCAGGCAGGAGCGGGGGATCGTCGCGGTGACCTGCTTGGTCGACCGCCTGGCCGACCACGTGGCGGCGGGGCAGGCGACCTCGGCGCCGGAGGCGGAGCGGGTGAGGCTGAGCGCCTCGCCGATGGGCCGCTTGGAGTAGTCGACCATCAGGTCGAGACGCCGGCCGTCGGACGTGAGGATCTCGCCGATCATGAGGCGGTAGCCCGAGCGGCCCAGCTGCCGCACGCGCGTCTGCACGACGAGCTGATCGGCCTGGTGGTCCACGACGGTCCGGGTGATGTCGGCGGTGCGGTCGCGCGGGGCGGGCTTCTTCTTCTCCGTCTCGGTGTCGAAGCGGATCGTGTCGCGTCGGGCGTCGCGGTGGACGACGCGGTGCTCGCCCTGGGCGGCGCGGGCGGGGAGCTCGGCGCTCGAGGCGGTCGGGGACGCGGCGTTGGCGATGACGGACGGGGTCAGCGCGGCGACGGCGAGGACGGCGGAGCCGGCCAGGGCGACGAACGCGAGCGGGGTGCGGGGGCGGCGGGGGCGGGAGGTGGTGGTCATGGGCACCACTGTGCGGTGTCGCCGCGGCCGGCAAATGCGTCCGGATACTCAGAAGTTCGCGACAATCGACTCATGGACGGCGAGACGCGCGACGAGTCACCGGTCAGCTTCGAGCGCTACGACCACGTCACCGGACCGTTCTTCCACGGCACGCGTGCGGTGCTGGAGGTCGGCGACGAGCTGGTCGCGGGCCACGTCTCGCACTTCCAGGAGGGTCGGGTGCTGCGCCACGTCTACTTCACGTCGGTGCTGGAGACCGCGGTGTGGGGAGCCGAGCTGGCGACCGCCCTCGTCGGCAGCGACGAGCGGGGTCACGTCTACGTCGTCGAGCCCGCAGGGCCCTTCGAGGACGACCCGAACGTGACCGACAAGAAGTTCCCGGGCAACCCGACCCGCTCCTACCGCACCTGTGAGCCGCTGCGGGTCGTGGGCGAGGTGGACGACTGGCAGGGGCACCCGCCCGAGGTGCTGCAGGGCATGCTCGACAACCTGGCGGTGCTCCGCGCCGAGGGGCGCGACGTCATCTTCGACTGAGCGGGGAGTGGACGGCCTAGGCGGAGGACACGAGCTCCCCGCCGGCGGCACGCCAGTCGATGAGCCCGCGGCTCATGTTGACGGCCCGGAAGCCGTGCTCGACCAGCAGGTTGGCTCATCGATCCGCCTCCTTCCTGACCTGGAGCAGCGTGAGCGGACCGCTGAGGAGCGGAAGCACGGCGTAGATGCGGGTGCGCGTGGCCAGTCCTCGCCCGAACAGGGCGGTGACGGCGACCGCGAGGTAGAGAGCGCCGTGCGTCGGCCCGAGCGCGCTCGTCACGCGGGCGTCGTGCACGGTGGCCAGGTTGACCAGCAGCGCCACGACGCTGAGGAGCTCGAGCAGCGACAGGACGCTCAGCGTGCGGAGCAGCGGTCTCATGAGTAGTCCGATCCGGGGCGCACGATCATCAGCACGACGACGACCGCCCAGAGGAGGTTGAAGATCCCCGCGAGCATCGACAGCCGACCCAGCCGGGCGCCGTCGTCGGGGTGGTCGAGGGCGTCCTGCTGGAGAGGAAGGATCCGGAGGACGAGCAGCGCACCCGCGACCGCGGTCAGGCCCATCGCGACCAGGATCCAGATCTCGGTCGTGCGCCCCTGGACGGTCGCCAGGGCGAGGCCGACGACCGGCACCACCAGCGCCAGACCGCCGTACACGCGCGTGACGCGGTGCAGCATCCGCGCGGCGTCGAGGCTGCGGACGCTCACGCCGTCGGGCGAGGGCGGGACGGTCCGAGGGGCGTGGCGCGGGAACAGGCTGGTCGTCACCGCCACCGGTCCCACGAGCAGGATCGCGGCCACGACGTGAACGTAGAGGAGGAAGGCTTCCACACCTTCAGTTTAACTGAAGGTAGGTCCGTCTCCGCTTGCGGGAGGGGGCAGTGACGCACGGAGGGCCTCGACGAGCTCCGGCTGCGCCGCGGCCAGCTCCGCGTCGAGCCGACTCAGGACTGCCGCGACCTCGCCGAGCAGCGCCTCGCCCGCGGCCGTCACCCGCAGCGTCGAGGCGGCCCCGGCATGCGCGGTGCCGTCCCCGACGAGCCCGGCGGCGGTGAGCGCCGCCACTGCGGTGTGCGCGCTCTGGACGGTGACGTGAGACCGCCGCGCCAGCTCGCTGAACGAGATCCCCGGCGTCCTTCGGATGTGCCCCAGCAACCCGTACTTGCGGATGGTCAGCCCCAGCGGCTTCAGCGCCTCCGTGAACGCCGCCTCCCACGTCCGCCCCACCGCCAACAGCGCGATCGACGGACTGAAGGGAGGCGGCGCCGGCATGGGTGGAGCCTAGTCAGCCGGACGCGTTGCGCACCGTTGCGGTGAAGCCGGTCGAGGTATCCGAAGCGTCGGTGTTCGTCTCGTCGTCGGCCAGCGTCACGACCTCGAGCCCGGCGTCCTCGCACAGAGCGACGAACGAACGAGGTGTGTGCCAGTGGATGATCCACTCGCGGTCCGCTGACTCCGTCCCGCTGGAGGCGATCCGCTCATACCGCGATGTCGTGGTCCTGGTGCGAGCCTCCTTGTCGTAGGTCTCGCTGAGCGGGGTGTACCTCAGCTCGACGGCAGGGCCGTCCTCCGCAGTCCGGCTGACCTGCAAGTCCGCGGAGGGTGTGGGATCGGGAATCCACAGTGGGATCAGGGCGGCGCCGTCGTCCGTCAGGTGCCTCGCGATGGCGTGCAACGCTCGCGTGGCTGTTCGATCGTCTGCCAGCAGGTTGAAGGTCGGCCCGGCGAAGTAGATGGCCGAGTAGCGACGTTCGAGGTCCAGCGACTCGACTCGCTGGTGGTAGACGCGGGTCGAGATGCCGCGCTCGACGGCGTTCTCCCGACAGCGCCTCACCATGTCTGCGGAGGAGTCGACTCCGTCCACGTCCAGCCCAGCCGCGCAGAGGTCGAGCATCGGGTCGCCGTCGCCGCACCCGATCTCCAGTGCCGGCTCGCCCGTCGCCCTCACGAAGTCGATGTACGGCCCGGGCTCGAAGCTCGACGACTTCAGCTTGGCGTAGGCATCGACGACGATTCCTGAGTAGAAGTCCGCAGGTTCCATCCCCGGACCCTCCCACGACGTCGACACCGCCACCGCCTCGTTTTCCGTGCGGTGACGCCATCCGTTCACTGCGTCGGTGTCGAACCACCGGCATGAGCCAGCCCGACACCATGTTCGCCAGCCGCAGCGTCCCCCGGCACCTCGTGCGTGGGGCGCTGGGTCTGCCCCTGATGGTGGCGGCGTTCGTGCTGGTGCCGTGGCTCGGGCCGCTCGCGCTCCTGCTGATCGTGCCCGCGGCGGTGCTGCTGCGCGGATGTCCGACGTGCTGGATGCTCGGTCTCGCGCAGACCTGTGCGCTCAGCCCACGGGCGTCAGCGGGGGAGCCGCGTCCTCACCGCTGACGCTCGCGCGCTCGACCCGGCTCGGGGCGTCGGTGCCTGCTCTGGAACGGTGGAGCCGTGGTTGACCTCGAGCGCACACGTGACCTGTTCATGGTCGCCGCCATCTTCGGTGTGTTCGGGTTCGCCTGGGCCGGCTGGGCGCAGGAGGACCCGCCGCCGCGAGCGCGGGCGCTGCTGGGGGTCCTGGCCGGAGCCTCGCTGCTCGTCGGGGCCGCCGGCGGGTACCTCGCCTGGCGCCACTGGGACGACCCGTCCGCCCTGTCGGGAGCCGAGGACGGCATCCACTTCGGCATCATCGTGGGCATCGAGACGGCGGTGAGCCTGATCGGGTCCGCAGTCCTGGCCGTGATCGGCCACGGCAGGCGGATCGCGGCGTGGGTCTCGCTGGTCGTCGGGCTGCACTTCATCCCGCTGGTGCTCTTGTTCGACAACCTGACCCTTCTCGCACCTGCGGTCGCGATGGTGACGTCCGCAGCCCTGGCCTGGCGGAGCAGCCGCACCCCGCCAAGCGCCGTCACCGGCCTGGTCAACGCACCCGTGCTGCTGCTCACCGCCGCGGCGAATCTCGCGCTCGCGCTCGCCTGAGCGCACGAGCCGAGCAAGCGCGGCGGGGTACGACGCGTCGAGGGGCGCCGGCCCGCCCCTACACCGCCTCGCGCACCTCGGAGGCCCAGCCCTCGACGAGGTCGAGGTACTCCTCGGGGCTCTCCATCATCAGCGCGTGGCGGCGGTCGTCGAGCACGTGGCCCTGCCAGTCGGGGCGCGACTTCAGCACCTGGCGCAGGACCTTGGCCGGGACGAGCGCGTCGGCGGTGCCGCCCAGGATGAGGGTGGGTGCCTCCACGGCGGCGATGGCGCGCAGCACGCGGCGCGGGTTGGTCCACATGGCCGCGATCGAGAGCAGCGCGGTGCGCAGGGCCTTGCGGCGGCCGGCGACGAGGTCGTCGTCGGACTCGGTGAACTCCTGGGCCATGAGGTCGATCAACTCGGGGCGTACGCCGTCGGGGTCGGTGAAGATCAGTCGCAGGAGGTGCCGGTTGCGGCGCTCGTCCAGGCCGGCGCCCGCGCCGACCAGTCCGAGGGCGGTGGCACTGATCGAGGACAGCACGATCGGCGCCATGCCGTCGATCGTGGCCCGTGCCGGCACCAGCAGGCGGAGCGGGTGGGACGGCGGCAGCGCGGGGGAGACCAGCACCAGGCGCTCGACGCGCTCGGGCTGCTGGGCGGCGAGAAGCGTGGCGATCAGCCCGCCCATCGAGTTGCCGTGCAGGTCGAAGCGGGTCCAGCCGAGGGCGTCGGCGACCTGGAGCACGAAGGCGACGTAGGAGTCGACGCTCAGCGCGTCGTCCTCCTGGGCCTGGGTCTGGCCGAACCCGGGCAGGTCGACCGCGACGACGGGGCCGGTGGCGCTGAGCCCGGGCATGACCTCGACCCAGGTGACCGAGGAGCCGCCGAGGCCGTGGACGAGCAGCTGCGGCGTGCCGTCCGCGGCGCCCTTCTGGGCCGGCGCCCGCAGGATCCGTACGTCGCGGCCACCCACCTCGAGCGTCTCGTCGACGACGCCGGGCCAGGCCCGGCCGACTCTCCTGGCTGATCGCATACTGCCAGTATGCCAACTGGGGCTGGGTCGGGTACCACCCCTAGAGGTGTCAGGGGCGGGGCTCGGGCTCCTCGAAGACCAGCAGGGTGCGGGTGGAGATGACGCCGGCCATGCCCTGGATCTGGTCGAGGACCACCCGGCGCAGGTCGGCGTTGTCGGCGGCGCGCACCAGCAGGACCACGTCGAACTCCCCGCCGACCAGCGCGATGTGCTCGACGCCGGGCAGGGTCTGGAGCTGCTCGCGGATGCTGCGCCAGTCGGCCTGACGGACGTTGAGGGTGACGTAGGCCGACGTCCCGAGGCCGCTGAGGACGGGGTCGACATCGGCGCGGTAGCCGCGGATGACTCCGGAGGACTGCAGCCGCTCGACCCGGGCGTAGGCGTTGGCGCGGGAGATGTGCAGCGCCTCGGCGAGGGAGCGCATCGACATCCGTCCGTCGCGCGTGAGGGCGTCGAGGATCCGCCGGTCGGTGTCGTCGAGGGGGCTGGCCACGTGTCTCGTCCTGTCTGCCCGCCTCGTTGCCGATTCGGACGTTTGGCGCGCAGAAGTGCCGTTCGGTGAGACATAGTCTCGCATCCGTCGCGGCAGTGGCGTCGGATCGGTCGCCACAGCAGGATCGCGTCATGACACGCGACCCCGCAGCGCTGCTCCCGTCCGCCGAGCCGGTGATGCTGATCGACCCCTCGGGCGCCCCGACGGGCCTCGCCGACGTCCCCGACGACGACACCATGCTCGCGGCGTACGGCGCGCTGGTCGCGGCCCGCCGCCTCAACGACCAGGCCTACGCGCTCGTGCGCCAGGGCCGCCTCGCCGTCTACCCCTCCTCCCACGGTCAGGAGGCCTGCCAGGTCGCCGCGGCGCAGGTGCTCGGCGCGGACGACTGGCTCTTCCCGACCTACCGCGACACCGTCGCCGCCGTCACCCGCGGGGTCGACCCGGTCGAGGTGCTGGTGCTGCTCAAGGGCGACTGGCACTCCGGCTACGACCCCTACCGCACGAAGGTCGCGCCGCAGGCCACCCCGCTCGCCACCCAGCTGTTGCACGCCGTCGGCGTCGGCTACGCCGCCAAGCTGCGCGGCGAGCCCACGGTCGTGATGGCGCTGTGCGGCGACGGCGCGACCAGCGAGGGCGACTTCCACGAGGCCCTCAACTTCGCGGCGGTCTTCGGCGTGCCGGTGGTGTTCTTCGTGCAGAACAACGAGTACGCGATCTCGGTGCCGCTCGCGCGCCAGTCGGTCGCGCCGTCGCTGGCCCACAAGGGCGTCGGGTACGGCGTGCCGGGGGAGCGGGTCGACGGCAACGACGTGGCCGCACTGCTCGCCGTGCTCGGCGGCGCCGTCGCCAAGGCCCGCGCCGGCGAGGGCCCCCAGCTGGTGGAGGCCCACACCTACCGGATGCAGGCGCACACCAACGCCGACGACGCGACCCGCTACCGCCAGGACGACGAGGTCGCGGCCTGGGTCGAGCGGGACCCGCTCACGCGCGCGGAGGCCTACCTCCGCGGGCGAGGAGCGCTGGGCGACGACCAGGTGACGGCGTACGCCGCCGAGGCCGACCGCATGGCCGCCCACGTGCGCGACGGGCTCAACCGCGACGTCGAGCCGAACCCCGACGACCTGTTCGACTTCGTCTACGCCCGCCGGACGCCGCAGCTCGAGGAGCAGGCCGCGCTGGTCGCCGACGAGCTGTCCCGAGAGGACGCCCGATGACGCACGAGAAGCTCACGATGGCGCAGGCGCTCAACCGGGCGCTGCGCGACGCCATGGCGGAGGACCCGAGCGTCCTGATGTTCGGCGAGGACGTCGGCCCGCTCGGCGGCGTCTTCCGGATCACCGACGGCCTGACCGCGGAGTTCGGGGAGGAGCGCTGCTTCGACACCCCGCTCGCCGAGTCCGGCATCGTCGGCCTGGCCGTCGGCATGGCGATGAACGGCATGCGGCCGGTGGTCGAGATGCAGTTCGACGCGTTCGCCTACCCGGCGTTCGAGCAGGTCGTCAGCCACGTCGCCAAGCTGCGCAACCGCACCCGCGGCGCCGTCACGGTGCCGATGGTCATCCGGGTGCCGTACGCCGGCGGGATCGGCGGCGTCGAGCACCACTGCGACTCCTCGGAGTCCTACTACGCGCACACGCCCGGTCTGCACGTGCTGGCACCGGCCAACGCGGCCGACGCCTACGGTCTGCTGCGCGAGGCGATCGCCTCGCCCGACCCGGTCGTCTTCCTCGAGCCCAAGAAGCTCTACTGGTCCAAGGAGGAGGTCGACCTCGCCGCGCCCGTGCCGGGCATCGGCAAGGCCGCCGTCGTCCGTGAGGGCACCGACGCGACCCTGATCGCCTACGGCCCCTCGGTGCCCACCGCGCTCGAGGCCGCGGAGGTCGCCGCCCAGGACGGTCGCAGCCTGCAGGTCGTCGACGTCCGATCGATCGTGCCGTTCGACGACGCGACCGTCTGCGAGGCCGTGCGCTCCACCGGCCGTGCGGTCGTCGTGGCCGAGGCCGTCGGCTTCGCCAGCGTCTCCTCGGAGATCGTCGCGCGGGTGACCGAGCGCTGCTTCCACTCGCTGGCCGCGCCGATCCGGCGCGTCACCGGCTTCGACATCCCGTTCCCGCCGCCCAAGCTCGAGCACTTCCAGCTGCCCGGTGTCGACCGGATCCTCGACGCCGTCGACGACCTGCAGTGGGAGGACTCGTGACCACCGCGACCGAGACCGGCCAGGTCTTCCTGCTGCCCGACCTCGGCGAGGGCCTCACCGAGGCGGAGGTCGTGCGGTGGCTCGTGGCGGTGGGCGACGAGGTGGTCGTCGACCAGGCGATCGTCGAGGTGGAGACGGCCAAGTCGCTGGTCGAGGTGCCCTCGCCGTACGCCGGACGCGTCGCGGTGCTGCACGGCGCGGAGGGCGAGACCCTGGACGTCGGCACGCCGCTCATCACCGTCGAGGCCGCGACCGGACCCACCGACGAGGCGGAGCTCTACCGCGAGGAGGAGAAGGCCGGATCGGGCAACGTGCTCATCGGCTACGGCACCCCGGAGGCCAGCGGGTCGCGCCGTCGGCGTCGTCCGCGCGCGGCCACGGCTCGCGTGACTCCTGCAGCGACCGCGGCGCCGGTGTCCTCGCCGCCGTCCACCGGTCGTCGCCGTCCGCCGCGCGTCGTGTCGCCGCTCGTGCGCCGGATCGCCGCGGACGCCGGCGTCGACCTGCACTCCCTGACGCCGACCGGCTTCGGCGGGATCATCGTGCGCGCCGACGTCGAGCGCGCGATCGGCGAGCGGTCGGCTCCTGCTGCCGTGACCGAGAGTCCTGCTCCTGTCGGCGGCGGGGGAGAGCGGATCCCGCTCAACGGCTTCCGCAAGGCGGTGTCGGCGGCGCTGTCGCGCAGCCGCGCGGAGATCCCCGAGGCGACGGTCTGGGTCGACGTCGACGCCACACCCCTGTGGGAGCTGCGCGAGAGCACCCGTACGGCCACCGACGCCGGTCCGGGGATCCTGGCCTACCTCGCGCGCTTCGTCGTGGCGGCGCTGAAGGAGTACCCCGTCCTCAACTCCCGCCTCGACGTCGATCGCCAGGAGATCGTGCTCAGCGACACCGTCGGTCTCGGCATCGCGGTGCAGTCGGAGCGGGGGCTCGTGGTGCCGGCCGTGCTCGGCGCGGAGTCGATGACGACCGCCGGGCTGGACGCTGCCATCCGCGACCTCACGGCTCGGGCGCGTGAGGGACGGGCCACGGCCGAGGAGATGGCCGGCGGCACGTTCACGCTCAACAACTACGGCGGCTTCAACGTCGACGGAAGCGCGGCGATCATCAACCACCCCCAGGTCGCGATCCTCGGCCTCGGCCGGATCATCGACCGTCCGTGGGTCGTCGACGGCGAGATCGTGGTCCGCAAGATCACCCAGATGTCGTTCGTCTTCGACCACCGGGTGTGCGACGGCGGCACGGCGGCCGGCTTCATGCGCTCGGTCGCCGACGCCATCGAGAACCCCGCCAGCGCGATCGCGCGCCTGTGACCCGCGCCGGTGGTTGAGGTGCGAGCGCAGCGAGGTGTGTTGCACTGAGAGGCATGGCTGACATGGGTGAGCTGGAGGCGATCGAGACCGCGTCGGTGGACGAGCTGCGGGCGCTGCAGCTCGTGCGGCTGCAGGACACGCTGCGCCGCGCGTACGAGCACGTGCCGCACTACCGGCGGGCCTGGGAGGCGGCGGGGGTGCACCCCGACGACGTCCGCGAGCTGTCCGACCTGGCGCGGCTGCCGTTCACCACGAAGGCCGACCTGCGCGACAACTACCCGTACGGCATGTTCGCGGTGCCGCGCGAGCAGGTCGTGCGGCTGCACGCGTCGTCCGGCACGACCGGCAAGCCCACCGTGGTCGGCTACACCGCCGCCGACGTCGACATGTGGGCCACGGTCATGGCGCGCAGCATCCGCGCCGGCGGCGGGCGTCCTGGCGACGTGCTGCACAACGCCTACGGCTACGGGCTCTTCACCGGAGGCCTCGGCGCCCACTACGGCGCCGAGAGGCTCGGCTGCACCGTGGTGCCCGTCTCCGGGGGCATGACCGAGCGCCAGGTCCAGCTGATCCTCGACTTCGAGCCGCGGGTCATCATGGTGACGCCGTCGTACATGCTCGCGATCGTCGACGAGATGCGCCGCCAGGGCGTCGACCCGCGCTCGACCTCGCTGGAGGTCGGGATCTTCGGCGCCGAGCCGTGGACGAACGAGATGCGGCTCGAGGTCGAGGGCATCCTCGGCATCGACGCGGTCGACATCTACGGCCTGTCCGAGGTGATCGGCCCCGGGGTCGCCTCCGAGGTGGTCGAGACCAAGGACGGCCTGCACGTCTGGGAGGACCACTTCTACCCCGAGGTCATCGACCCGGTCAGCGGCGAGGTGCTGCCCGACGGGGAGAAGGGCGAGCTGGTCTTCACCTCGCTGACCAAGCAGGCGATGCCGGTGGTCCGCTACCGCACCCGCGACCTGACCCGCCTGCTGCCCGGAACGGCGCGGACCATGCGACGCATGGAGAAGATCACCGGCCGCACCGACGACATGATCATCCTGCGCGGGGTCAACCTCTTCCCGACGCAGGTCGAGGAGCTGCTGCTCGGCACGCCGGAGCTGTCACCGCACTTCCAGTGCGTGCTCTCGCGCAGCGGCACCCTCGACGAGATGACGGTGCTGGTCGAGCACCGCGAGGGCGTGGCGACCCACAGCGCGCAGGAGGCGGGCCGTCGGCTGCGGCACCTGGTGAAGAGCACGATCGGCGTCAGCGTCGACGTCGAGGTGCGCGAGCCGGGCGGGATCGAGCGGTCCGTCGGCAAGATGCGCCGGATCGTCGACCAGCGCCCGAAGCGCTGACTCTCCGACGGGCTAGAGCTCCTCGACCTCGCCGGTGAGCATCGCCTTGCGCGCGACGTCGTACGTCTCGGCGTCGGCGGCCGCCGCGCCCATCTCTGGCGAGGCCAGGCTGGCCTTCATGGTCTCGGCGTCGGCGAACCACAGCTCCGCCTGGAGGTACGGCGCACCGTCTCCGCGCGGGGTGGTCAGGGTGAAGCGCTGCAGGTCCGGGACGGCCCGCACGAGCGGGACGTGCCGCTCGCGGTAGGCGGCCAGGAACGCGTCGCCGTCGGCCGGGTCGAAGTACTGGACGGTGAGGCGGTGCATCGAGGCGGGCATCAGCGGTCCCACTCCTTCGCGACGAGCGTGAGCACGTCGTAGGTGGCGACCGGGTCGCCGTCGGCGTTGGTGACGACGGCATCCCAGCGCACCTCGCCGTAGTCGGCGCCGGAGCGCGGGGTGATCTGCTTGACCGTCAGCGTGACCGCGATCGAGTCGCCGGCCTTGACCGGGGTCAGGAAGCGCAGGTGGTCGACGCCGAAGTTGGCCAGGACCGGGCCCGGGTCGGGGTCGACGAACAGTCCGGCGGCCAGCGAGACCACGAGGTAGCCGTGGGCGACGATGCCGCCGAAGAGCGGGTTCTCCTTCGCGGCCGCCTCGTCGGTGTGGGCGTAGAACGTGTCGCCGGTGAAGTCGGCGAAGTGCTCGATGTCCTCGAGCGTCACCGTGCGGGCCTCGGAGGCGATGGTGTCGCCGATCGCCAGCGTGGCCAGGCTCTTGCGGAACGGGTGGACGTCGCCGGCGGTGCGCTCCGAGCCCGTCGTCCAGCGACCGGTGATCGCGGTCATCATGTCGGGGGAGGCCTGGACGGCCGTGCGCTGCATGTGGTGCAGGACGGCGCGGACGCCGCCGAGCTCCTCGCCGCCGCCGGCGCGGCCGGGGCCGCCGTGCACGAGCACGGGCAGCGGCGAGCCGTGGCCGGTGGACTCGCCGGCGTCGTCGCGGTCGAGCACCAGGACCCGGCCGTGCCACGGCGCGACGCCGAGCACGACGGTGCGGGCGACGCCCGCGTCGTGGGTGACCAGCGAGCCCACCAGCGAGCCCTTGCCGCGTGCGGCGAGCTCGACGGCCTCCTCGACGGAGTCGTAGGTGAGCACGGTGCTGACCGGTCCGAAGGGCTCGACGTCGTGTGCCTCGACGGCACCCCTCTGGGCGCGCAGCAGGACCGGCGACATGAACGCGCCGCGCTCGGCGTCGGCGTCGAGGACCTCGACGTGGTCGGGGTCGCCGAAGACGACCTCGGCGGAGGCGCGCAGCTGCTGCACGGCCTTGCGCACGTCGTCGCGCTGGCCGAGGGAGGCCAGGGCGCCCATGCGCACGTCGTCGTGGGCGGGGTTGCCGACGGTGACCTTCGCGAGCCGTGCGGAGATCGCGTCGACGACGGCGTCGGCCATCGACTCGGGCACGATCGCACGCCTGATGGCGGTGCACTTCTGGCCGGCCTTGACCGTCATCTCCGCGACGACGCCCTTCACGAACAGGTCGAACTCCGGATCGTCCACCGAGACGTCCGGGCCGAGGATCGAGCAGTTGAGCGAGTCGGCCTCGACACCGAGCTGGACGCCGCCGTGGAGCACGTTGGTGTGGTTGCGCAGCATGCCGGCGGTGTGGGCCGAGCCGGTGAACGCGACCGAGTCCTGCACGGTCAGCTCGTCGAGCAGCCCCGACGCGCTGCCGCAGAGCAGCTGGAGCGTGCCCTCCGGCAGGATGCCCGACTCGACGATCCGGCGTACGGCGAGCTCGGTGAGGTAGGCGGTCTGGCTGCCGGGCTTGACGATGGTGGGCAGGCCGGCGAGGAACGCGGGCGCGAGCTTCTCGAGCATGCCCCAGACGGGGAAGTTGAAGGCGTTGATCTGCACCGCGACGCCCGGTCGCGAGGTGTAGAGGTGCTGGCCGACGAAGGTGCCGGCCCTGCCGAGGCGCTCGAGGCCGCCGTCGAGCGCGACGGTGTCGTTGGGCAGCTCGCGGGTGCCCTTGCTGGCGAAGCTGAAGAGGGTGCCGATGCCGCCGTCGATGTCGACCGCGGAGTCACGGCGGGTGGCGCCGGTGCGGAAGGAGAGGTCGTAGAGCTCGTCCTTTCCGGCCATCAGGTGCTTGGCCAGCTGCTTGAGCAGCGCCGCCCGCTCGTGGAACGTCAGGGCGCGCAGGGCGGGGCCCCCGACGGTGCTCGCGTGGACGGTCATCTCGCCGAGGTCGAGCCCGGTCGCGGAGATCCGGGCGACCTCCTCGCCGGTCGCGGCGTCGAGCAGGGCGCTGCCCTCGTCGCTCGCGCGGTGCCAGCGGCCGGCGGCGTAGCTCTCCAGAAGTCTCGACACGGGGATCTCCATCTCGTTGCACGGGGTCGGATCGTGTGTCACAGTATTACAGACCGATCGGTCAGTAAATAGACGGAGGAGAGCCGATGACGCTGACGGAGAGCGAGCTCCAGCAGGGCTTCGAGGCCACCATCGCCCACCACGACCGCATCGAGCCGCGCGACTGGATGCCGGAGGGCTACCGCAAGACGTTGGTGCGCCAGGTCGCCCAGCACGCGCACTCCGAGATCATCGGGATGCAGCCCGAGGGCGCCTGGATCACCCGCGCGCCGTCGCTGCGTCGCAAGGCGATCCTGCTGGCCAAGGTGCAGGACGAGGCAGGCCACGGGCTCTACCTCTACTCCGCCTGCGAGACGCTCGGCGTCTCCCGGACCGAGCTGACCGAGATGCTCATCGAGGGCCGCCAGAAGTACTCCTCGATCTTCAACTACCCCACCCTGAGCTACGCCGACGTCGGCACGATCGGCTGGCTCGTCGACGGCGCCGCGATCTGCAACCAGGTCCCGCTGTGCCGTACGTCGTTCGGGCCCTACGGCCGCGCGATGATCCGCATCTGCAAGGAGGAGTCCTTCCACCAGCGCCAGGGCTACGAGCTCTTGATGACGATGATGCGCGGCACCGACGAGCAGCGCGCGATGGTGCAGGAGTCGGTCGACCGCTTCTGGTGGCCGGCGCTGATGATGTTCGGCCCGCCCGACGACGAGTCGCCCAACTCCGCGCAGTCGATGGCCTGGGGCATCAAGCGCAACACCAACGACGAGCTGCGCCAGCGCTTCGTCGACATGAGCATGCCGCAGGCCGAGGCCCTCGGCGTCACGTTCCCCGACCCCGACCTGCGCTGGAACGAGGAGCGCGGCCACTACGACTTCGGCACGCCCGACTGGGACGAGTTCATGCAGGTGGTCAAGGGCGACGGGCCCTGCAACCGCCAGCGCATCGCGCACCGCAAGCGGGCCCACGAGGACGGCGCGTGGGTGCGCGAAGCCGCGAGCGCGTACGCGCGCGCGACGGAGGAGCGCGAGCGTGACCGCGCGAAGGTCGAGCGAGCCCCGGCGCCGAGCCTGCGAGGCGCCGACGGGCGGGTCGAGACCCGGTGAGTGAGGAGACCACGGTGACCGAGTCCACCAGCCCCCAGGCCGAGTGGCCGCTGTACGAGGTGTTCGTGCGCGGCAAGCGCGGGCTCAACCACGTCCACGTCGGCTCGTTGCACGCGGCCGACGACGAGATGGCCGTGCGGCACGCGCGCGACGTCTACACCCGGCGCAACGAGGGCGTGAGCATCTGGGTGGTCCGGGCGGAGGCGATCACCGCCTCGAGCCCCGACGAGAAGGACCCGTTCTTCGCGCCGAGCGGCGACAAGGTCTACCGCCACCCGACCTTCTACGCCATCCCCGACGACGTCCCCCACATGTGAAGGACGGACCCATGTCGCACTCCGCACCGGACCCCAACGACGCGCACGGCTCGGTCTTCGACGGCCTGCTCGGCTCCGACGACTCCCAGTGGGCGTTCGGCACCGACTTCGAGGACCCGCTCGCCGGCGTCGACACGACGATGCCCGAGGGCGTCGCGCCTGCCGCGCTGGCGACGTACTGCGTGATGCTCGCCGACGACGCGCTCGTGCTCTCGCACCGCGTCTCGGAGTGGTGCAGCAACGCCCCCGACCTGGAGGAGGACATCGCGCTGGCCAACATCGCGCTCGACCTCCTGGGCCAGGCGCGGCTGCTGCTCGCGCGCGCCGCGGCCGCCGACCCGTCCGTCGTACCGGCGCTGCCGGAGGGCTCGCCGGTGCCGCCCGAGGACGCGCTCGCGTTCTTCCGCGAGGCCGGCGGCTTCCGCAACGTGCGGCTCTCCGAGGTCGACAACGGCGACTTCGCCCACGTCGTCTGCCGGATCCTGCTCTTCTCGACGGTGCGCCTCGCGCTGCTGGAGCGGCTGCGCGAGAGCCGCGACCGCGTGCTCGCCGCCGTGGCCGCGAAGGGCGTCAAGGAGCTGGCCTACCACCGCGACTACGCCGGGCGCTGGTTCCTCACCCTCGCGCAGGGCACCGACGAGTCGCGGCGGCGCCTGGTCGCCGCGCTCGACGACCTGTGGCCGCTCTACCCCGAGCTGCTGGCCACCCACGCGGTCGAGGACGAGGTGGCGGCCGCAGGCGTGGGCGTCCGCCCGGTCGACGTCTCCGCCGAGGTCGAGGTGGTGCTGGAGCAGGTGCTGGCGATGAGCGGCGTCGAGCGCCCCGAGCGGCGTGCGCTCGCCGGCGTGCGCGGACGCACCGGCCGCGACGGCCTGCACACCGAGGCGCTGGGCCGGATGCTCGCCGAGATGCAGGTCACGGCTCGCGCGCACCCGATGGGTCAGTGGTGAGGGTGGTGAGCACGATGACGCGGTCGGCGTACGACGTCGCGCGGACTGTCACCGACCCGGAGATGCCGATGCTCACGCTCGAGGACCTCGGCGTGCTGCGCGACGTCACGGAGGAGGACGGCGCGGTGGTCGTGGCGATCACCCCGACGTACTCCGGCTGCCCGGCGATGGCGACGATGCGCGACGACCTCGTGCACCGGCTGCGCGACGCGGGCTACGACGACGTGCGGGTGCGCGTGGAGCTCGAGCCCGCGTGGTCCAGCGACTGGATCACCGAGCGCGGGCGCGCGGCGCTGGAGGAGCACGGCATCTCGCCCCCGGGGCCCGCCGACCACCGCTCGGGGCCGGTCGTGCTGAACCTGCTGCCCACCCGCCGGTCGCTGCACTGCCCGCGCTGCGGCGCGGCCGAGGTGGAGCTGACGTCGGAGTTCGGGGCGACCGCCTGCAAGGCGCTCTACCGCTGCACGGCGTGCCTCGAGCCGTTCGAGCACGTGAAGGAGATCTGATGTCCCTCGCCGCCGAGGCGCCTGCCCGCGTGGGTCGGGTCCAGCCCGTCTTCCACACGCTCACCGTGGCCGCGGTCGAGCGGCTCACCGACGACTCCGCCGCGGTCACGTTCGACGTGCCGGAGCACCTGTGGGAGGCCTTCGCCTTCGCGGCCGGGCAGTCGCTGACGCTGCGCCGCACGATCGACGGTCAGGAGCACCGTCGTACGTACTCGATCTGCGCGCCCGTCGGGCAGCTGCCGCGGGTGGGCGTGCGCGAGATCCCCGACGGCCTGTTCTCCTCCTGGCTGGTGCGCGGGGTGCGACCCGGCGACGAGGTCGAGGTGCAGACGCCGACCGGCAGCTTCCGCGCCGACCCGTCCGCGGGCGGCCGCCACCTCTGCATCGCCGCCGGCTCCGGCATCACGCCGATGCTCTCCATCGCGAGCACGGTCCTGGCCGGCCACCCCGAGGCGGAGGTGACGCTGCTCTACGGCAACCGCACGAGCGGGTCGGTGATGTTCGCCGAGGAGCTCGGCGACCTCAAGAACCGTCACGGGCAGCGCTTCCGGCTCTCCCACGTGCTGAGCCGCGAGCCGCGCGACGCCGAGCTGTTCTCCGGCCGCCTCGACGCCGACCGGCTGCGCCGCCTGCTGTCGGTGCTCGTGCCGGTGCGGGCGATGGACCACGTCTGGCTCTGCGGGCCGTTCGCGATGATCAACGACGCGCGCGAGGTGCTCGCCGAGCTGGGGGTGCCCGAGGACCGCGTGCACTTCGAGCTCTTCTACGTCGACGAGCCGCCGCCCGAGCTGGTCCGTGAGATCGCCGTCGCCGACGGCGAGACGAGCGACGTCACCGTGGTGCTCGACGGGCTGTCGGCCACGGCCCCGATGCCGCGCGGCCAGACGATCCTGGACGGCGCCCAGGCCACCCGCTCCGACCTGCCGTTCGCCTGCAAGGGTGGCGTGTGCGGCACCTGCCGCGCGCTCGTGCGGGAGGGAGAGGTCGACATGCGTCGCAACTACGCGCTGGAGAAGGCGGAGGTGGAGGCGGGCTTCGTGCTCACCTGCCAGTCCCACCCCGTGAGCGACGTCGTCACCGTCGACTTCGACGCATGAGCGTCCTGCTCGTCGAGGAGCTCGACGACCGGGTCGTGCTGCGGCTCAACCGGCCCGAGGCGCGCAACGCGATCGACCAGGAGATGGTCGACGCGCTGCACGACGCCTGCGCGCTGCTCGAGCGCGACCCTCGGGTGGCGCTGCTGGGTGGCGCGGGCGGCACGTTCGCGGCCGGCGCCGACATCGGTCAGCTGCGCGAGCGCCGTCGCGACGACGCCCTGCGCGGGATCAACTCCGGCATCTTCGACCGGGTGCGGCGGCTGCCGATGCCGGTCATCGCGCTGGTCGAGGGCTACGCCCTGGGCGGCGGCGCCGAGCTGGCCTACGCCTGCGACTTCCGCCTCGGCACGCCCACCACGAAGATCGGCAATCCCGAGCCCGGGCTGGGGATCCTCGCCGCGGCCGGGGCCACGTGGCGGCTGGCCGAGCTGGTGGGGGAGCCCCTCGCCAAGGAGGTGCTGCTCGCGGGTCGCGTGCTCGACGCGGCCGAGGCGCACGCCGTACGGCTGCTGAACGAGGTGGTCGAGCCCGACGACCTGCTGGCCGCCGGCCACCGGTGGGCCGACCGGATCGCCCGCCAGGCACCGCTCGCCGTACGACTGACGAAGACGGTGTTCCACGCGCCGCGCGAGGCGCACCCGGTCATCGACGACCTCGCGCAGGCGGTGCTCTTCGAGACCCAGGACAAGCAGGACCGGATGACCGCGTTCCTCGAGCGCAAGGAGAAGAAGCGATGACAGTCCCGCAACGGGTCGGCGTGCACGGCGGCGGACGCATGGGGGCCGGGATCGCCCACGCCTTCCTGGTCGCCGGCGCCGAGGTGACGGTGGTCGAGACCGACGAGTCGACCGCGGCCGCGGCGCGCGAGCGCGTGGCCACGAGCCTCGGCCGGACCCAGGAGCGCGGCGGGCTGTCGGAGCCGGTCGACGTCGTGGCCGCGCGACTGCGTGTCGCGACGGATGCGTCGGCCTTCGCCGGCTGCGGGCTCGTGGTCGAGGCGGTGCCCGAGGACGTGCCGCTGAAGACCCGGGTCCTGCAGGCGATCGAGGCCGCCGCCCCGGACGCCGTCGTCGCGACCAACACCAGCTCGCTCTCGATCGACGGCCTCGCCGAGGGGCTGAGCAGGCCCGAGCGGTTCCTGGGCCTGCACTTCTTCAACCCCGTGCCCGCCAGCGGCCTGGTCGAGATCGTCGTCGGCAGCAGGACCGCCGCCGACCTCGTGACCGAGGCGCAGGGGTGGGTCGAGGGGCTCGGCAAGACCGCGGTCACCGTCACGGACTCACCGGGCTTCGCGAGCAGCCGCCTCGGCGTCGCGACCGCGCTGGAGGCCATGCGGATGCTCGAGGACGGCGTCGCGAGCGCGGCCGACATCGACACCGCGATGACGCTCGGCTACCGCCACCCGGTGGGTCCGCTGCGCACGACCGACCTTGTCGGCCTCGACGTACGACTGGCCATCGCGGAGCACCTCGCCCGCGAGCTCGGCCCGCGCTTCGAGCCGCCGCAGGTGCTGCGCGACCTCGTCGCCGCCGGGCACCTGGGCCGCAAGACCGGCCGGGGCTTCTACGCGTGGTGACTGCCGACGAGCGGGAGCTCGCCGAACGCTCCGTCGCCCGGATGTGGACCTCCGACGCGGCCAGCGCGGCCCTGGGCATGCGCCTGGTCGAGGTGGCGCCCGGGCGCGCCGTCGTGGCGATGACCGTGCGCGACGACATGGTCAACGGCTGGGGGATGGCCCACGGCGGACTGGTCGCCTCGCTGGCCGACTCGGCGTTCGCGGCGGCCTGCAACTCGCGTGGCGTCGTCACCGTGGCTGCCGGCTTCGACGTGACCTTCCTCGAGTCGGCGCAGGTCGGCGACGAGCTCGTCGCCACGGCCGAGGAGCGGGCGCTGCGCGGCCGCTCGGGGCTGTACGACGTCGCGGTGCGGCGCGCCGACGGGACCGTCGTCGCCGAGCTCCGCGGACGCAGCCGCTCCGTGGGCCGTGCGATCGAGGGCTGAGCCGGGTCGCCCGACCGTCGTTTGGTCGGCCCGGTGATGAGTTCTCGGGCTCGCCGCCGTCATACCTCCGAAGCGACACTACGGAAGGGATGACGCGATGAGTGTGGACACGCGACTGGAGGAGCTGGGCGTGAGCGGTCTGGGCGAGGTCGACGAGCAGGAGTTCTCGAGCCTGACCGAGCGGCACCGGCGAGAGCTGCACGTGCACTGCTACCGGATGCTCGGGTCCTTCGAGGACGCCGAGGACACCGTGCAGGAGACGTTCCTGCGGGCGTGGCGGCGACGCGAGACGTTCGAGGGCCGCTCGACGCTGCGCGCCTGGCTCTACCGGATCGCCACCAACGCCTGCCTCGACCTGCTGGCCACGCGGCGGCCGGCGCCGGCGACGGGCGGCGAGGTGCTGTGGCTGCAGCCCTACCCCGACCGCCTGCTCGACGAGCTGCCCACGGACGCCGCGGACGACCCGGAGGCCGTCGCGGTGGCGCAGGAGACCATCGAGCTCGCGTACGTCGTCGCCGTCCAGCACCTGGCGCCGCGCCCGCGGGCGGCGCTGATCCTGCGCGACGTGCTCGGCTGGCCGGCGAAGGACGTCGCCGACCTGCTCGGCGACTCGGTCAACTCCGTCAACAGCGCGCTCCAGCGGGCCCGTGCCGGCATGCGCGAGCACCTGCCGGCTGAGCGGCAGGACTGGACCGGCGGCGAGGAGGACGCGGCGACCCGCGAGCTCGTCCGCCGGTTCACCGATGCCAGCGTGGCCACCGACGTGTCGGCGCTCGCCACGATGCTCCGCGACGACGTCCGCTGCTCGATGCCGCCCGTGCCGGGCCTGCACCTCGGCCGCGACGCCGTCCTGACCGACTGGGTCGACGGCGGCTTCGAGGGGATGGGGCCACTGCGCCCCGTCGCCACGTCGGTCAACCGACAGCCCGCGATCGCGTTCTACCTGTGGCAGGAGTCCCAGGACGCCTACGTCCCCCTCGCGATCGACGTCCTGCGGGTCGCCGGCGGAGCGATCAGCGAGGTCGTCATCTTCGGCCCCGACCGGTTCCCGAGCCTGGGTCTGCCGGAGCGGCTGACCGCCGAGGGTGGTGCGGCGTGAGCACCGTGGGCGGCGCCGTCGACGCGGCGGCGAGCGGAAGCGTCGGCGTACGTCGGGGGCTCGTCGTACCGGGCCTGCTCGCCACGCTGGCCGCCGTGGCCGTGACCACGCTCGCCGCGGCGGCGGCGCGGGCGGCCGGCGTCGAGCTGGAGGTGCCCGCCGATGGCGAGCAGATCCCGCTGTCCGGGATCGCGTTCGTCACCGGGGTCTTCTCGGTCGTGGGCGTCGTCCTCGCCGGGGCCTTCAACCGTTGGAGCGCCCGCCCCGTCGCGGGGTTCGTGCGGACGACGGTCGCGCTGACGGCGGTGTCGCTGGTGCCGCCGTTCCTGGTGGACGCCGAGACCGGCACCTCCCTCACCCTCGTCGGGCTGCACCTGCTCGCCGCCGCGGTCATGATCCCTGTCCTGGCGAGGCGGCTGGGTCCGGCTCGCTAGTCGGTCGCGCGGTGGGCGGCGAGGCCGTCGAAGGCGATCGTGGTGATGGCGTCGGCCAGGACGTCGGCGTCGACGACGCCGCCGGGGCGGTACCACTCGACGAGTGAGTTGACCATGCCGAACAGCAGTCGGCTCACCAGGTCGGGCGCCACGTCGGCGCGCAGCGCTCCCTCGTCGACGGCAGCGGCGACCAGCTCCGCCAACCGGGCGTCGATCCAGCGTCGGCGGGCCAGGGCGGCCTGCTCGACCTCGCCGTTCCCGCGCACGCGCAGCAGCAGGGTGACGGCGTCCTGGTGGGCCACGAGCACCCGCACGCTCTGGCGCACCACCTCGCGCAGCCGCTCGTACGCCGTCCCGGTCGACTCGTCGACGGCCGTCTCCACCAGCGTCGTCAGCTCGTCGAGCGCCTCGTGCAGCGCCTGCTCCAGCAGGTGCGACTTGCTCGGCACGTGGTGGTAGATCGCGGACTTGGAGAACCCCAGCTCCTTGGCCAGGTCGCCCATGCTGGTGCCGTCGTAACCCTGCCGGTTGAACAGCTCGATCGCCCGCCGCAGCACCGTCTCCTGGTCGTAGCCCGGCCGCCCGCGCCGCGCCGGCTCAGCAGACGGTTCGGCCATGCCGCCACCTTCTCACGATCCGGTGGTCGAGCAGTGAGGAGCGCCAGCGACGAGCGCCCGTCGAGACCCCGTGAGCCAAGGCAGGCGGCGATCACGGTGGTTGAGGTGCGAGCGCAGCGAGCCTCGAAACCACGCCACCGACCACCGAAAGTAAAATCCAAGAAAGAATGCCACCAATGCTCCACACCCTGTGGACAAGCGCCTCCTGACGGGTAGGGGCTGTCGGTGGTGGGTGCTTGAGTAGGTCCCATGAGCAACCGCGCCACCCACCCGCCGAGCCACCCCGTGGCTCAGCAGGTGGCGCGCATCCGTGAGGAGCTCGCCGAGCTCAGCGAGGCCGCGCTGTGGTCGATGACCCCTGCGGAGACCGCCAGGACCCTCGCCGAGACCACCCGCCTCAGCGCCCAGGCCGCCGGCCTCGAGCTCCGCCTCGCCGCCCACGCCGAGCGCACCGAGGTCGGCGCCGACCAGGGCGCGACGTCCACCGCGGCCTACTGGGCCCACGAGACCCACCTGACCCAACGCGACGCCGCGTCGAAGATGAAGCTCGCTAAGGCCCTTCAGACGCAGACCCAGGAGCCGGTCGAGCAGGCGCTGAGTCGTGGTGACGTCCTGGCCGACCAGGCGAAGGTGATCGTCGAGGCCGTCGACGCCCTGCCCGACGACGTGGGCACTGCGATCAAGACCCAAGCGCGTGACCACCTTCTCGGCGAGGCGGCGCACTTCGACGCCATCCGCTTGCGGGTCCTGGGCAAGCAGGTCCTCGACGTCGTCGCCCCCGAGGTCGGCGAAGCGGAAGAGGCCAGGCAGCTGGAAGCGCAGGAGCGGAAGGCCCGGGCGAAGGCCAGGTTCACGATGCACGACGACGGCCACGGCACGACCTACGGCCGGTTCTCGATGCCCACCCACGAGGCCGACAAGCTCCGCAAGCCCCTCCAGGCGCTGGCCTCACCCAAGGCCGGCGGTGAAGGGTCCACCCCACACGGGATGGGGCTCGCGTTCATCGAGTACGTCGACCGCTACCCCGTAGACAAGCTCCCCAAAGCCGCCGGCATGGACGCCACCGTCGTGGTCACCATGACCCTCGAGACGCTCATGGGTGGGCTCAAAGCCGCGCAGCTCGACACCGGCACCCGGATCAGCCCCAGTCTGGCCCGCAGGATGGCGTGCGAGGCGGGCGTGATCCCGGTCGTGCTGGGCGGGAGGTCTCAGGTCCTCGACGTGGGCCGCAGACGACGCTTCCACACCAAGGCCCAACGCATCGCCATGGCCGTCAGGGACGGCGGCTGCATCGCGCTGGGCTGTGACCGGCCGTCCGCCTGGTGCCACGCGCACCACCTGGACCCTTGGTCCCAGGGCGGCGAGACCTCGGTCGAGCGCGGCGCGATGCTGTGCGCTCGGCACCACACGCTGATCCACCACCCTTCCTACGGAGTGACTCACCACGAGGGCGGGAAGGTCTCGTTCCACAAGCGGGAGTGAGACGTATTCGGTGGGGTGGTTTCGAGGCTCGCTGGCGCTCGCACCTCAACCACCGGGGTCAGCGGTCGGCTTGCGGGGTCTCGACGGGCGCTCGCTGGCGCTCGCTGGCGCTCGCTGCTCGACCACCGGAGTGCGGGCTCGCACCTCAACCACCGAGGCGGGCGCTCGCTGCTCTACCGGCGTGGGATGGGCGCAACGTCGCCTTGTCTTCAGGTCGACCTGAAGAGGCAGAGTGTGGGCATGAGCCACGAACACCACGAGGTCGACCTCGCGACGATGTACAGCCAGGAGACCTGGGACGCCCGTTACGCCGAGTCCGAGCGCATCTGGAGCGGCAACCCCAACCCCCGTCTGGTCGAGCACGTCGCCGACCTCGCGCCCGGCCGGGCGCTCGACATCGGCTGCGGCGAGGGCGCGGACGTCGTGTGGCTGGCGCAGCAGGGTTGGCAGGCGACCGGGGTCGACGTGTCCGAGGTGGCGCTCCTGCGCGCCGCGGCGCACGCCGAGGACGCCGGCGTCGAGGACAAGGTGGCCTGGGAGCGGGTCGACGTCCTGGCCGGTGACGAGCTGCCGGGTGACATGGACCTGGTGTCGGTGCAGTTCTTCCACCCGCCGGTCGACCGCTTCGCCGAGCTGACGCAGCGGATGGGCGCGGCGGTGCGCCCGGGCGGCCACCTGCTCGTCGTCGGGCACCACCCGGCGGACCTCGAGACCGGCGTCCGCAAGCCGCACGGCCCGGACCTGCTGTTCACGCCGGACCGCGTCACGGCGGCCCTGCCTGCGGAGCAGTGGGAGGTCCTCGCGGCCGACGAGCCGACCCGCGACCACCCGACCGACGACGGGCCCGTCACGGTCACCGACACCGTGGTGCTGGCGCGGCGCCGCTGACGATTCACACGGATCTCTCAGGTACGGCGGGAACGTCGCGGCCCGCGCGGGCGTTGGAACCGGTGACGACCCCTAGACTGGGGGTCTAGACAGGGTCCAGCCGTCACGGAGACGGTGACCAGGCCTCCAAGGAGGAGACCAATGCAGAGCAACAACCCGGTGTTCACCCGGTCGGAGGAGTTCCAGCGCGGCGGCAACGCCAACGCCAGCTCCTACGGCAACCAGACCTACGCCGGCAACGGCTCGAGCTACCAGGGCTACGGCACCGACCCCGCAGCCTGGGGCACCGGCCAGCCCGGCTCGCCCGAGACGCCGACGCACGCTCCGGCGTCGTCGGGTCCCATGACCATCGACTCGGTGGTCCAGAAGACCGCGATCTCGCTCGGTGTCGTCATCGTCGCCGCGCTGGCGACGTGGATCCTCACCCCCGAGATCACGCCCAGCACCACCAACGAGGACCTCGGCGGACTCATCGCCGCCATGACCCTCGGCAGCCTCGGCGCGTTCGCGCTGTCGATGGTCAACTCCTTCAAGCGCGTGATCAGCCCGGCCCTGGTGCTGGCGTTCTGCGTGCTCGAGGGTGTCGCCCTCGGTGCGCTGAGCAAGTTCTTCGACGCCCGCTTCGGTGACGGTGTCGTCTCCGGCGCCGTGATCGGTACCTTCGCCGCCTTCGCCGGCACGCTGACCGCCTACAAGGTGCTCAACATCAAGGTGGGCGACAAGTTCCGCAAGTTCGTCGTCGCTGCCGTCTTCGGCATGATCGGCCTCAGCCTGATGGAGCTCGTCCTGAGCCTCTTCGGCGCCGAGATCGGCCTGTTCGGCGTCAGCGGTCTGGGCATGGTCACGGCCGTCGCCGGCCTCGTGCTCGGTGTGTTCATGCTGATCATGGACTTCGACTTCGTCGAGCAGGGTGTCGCCAAC
Organism: Nocardioides lijunqiniae; assembly: GCF_015024225.1. Lineage (GTDB taxonomy): Bacteria > Actinomycetota > Actinomycetes > Propionibacteriales > Nocardioidaceae > Nocardioides > Nocardioides lijunqiniae. The sequence goes on along the minus strand of NZ_JACJGM010000035.1, from coordinate 24,847 downwards.
CGGCTCCCCGAGCGGGAGTCGTGGCGCGCCGCGTTCGCGATGACCGTGAGCCTCGTCTGGATCTACACGAACCTGCTCCGCATCCTGGCGTTCTTCAGCCAGGACTGAGCGGGCGGTCGACGCGCTCGGCCGACAACGCCAAGGCCCCGGGGTTCTCCCCGGGGCCTTTGCCGTTGTCGGGGGTTGAGAAGGTGCTCGAGCAACCGTCTCGAGACCACGGACCGGTGGTCGAGCAGTGAGGAGCGCCAGCGACGAGCGCCCGTCGAGACCCCTGCACCTCTGGCTGTCTCCTCAGGGCACCCCTCTGCTGGGGCTGGTGTGACTGGTGCTGCGCCTACCGACGTGGGTGCCCGATCCCGCGCGGCCAACCTCAGCCCCGCCGGTCAGGTGGTTTCGAGGCTCGCTCCGCTCGCACCTCAACCACCGAGGTCGGCGTTCGGCTCACGGGGTCTCGACATTCGCTCGCTGCGCTCGCTGCTCGACCGCCGAGGTCGGCCGGGTCTCGACATTCGCTCGCTGCGCTCGCTGCTCGACCACCGGCGGCCGCCGCGGCTGCTACGAGGTCGTGGACCCCGTGGCTGCGACCTCGGCGGTCTCGTCCGCGTCGTTGGGGGCCGGGGCCTCGCCCTTGGCCTGGGGACGGCGCCTGCGGTGGCGCAGCTCGACCCAGAGGCCGCGCACGCCGAGGCGGTTGCCGCCCACCTCGGTGCCGTCGAGCTCGGTGCCGGGGGTCCGGACGGCCTGGACGGCGGCCGTGGCGACCGGCATGACGCCCTCGCCGCGGTAGGCCTCGGGGTGCTCCTCGTCGTCCGGGGCGAGCCCGAGGGCGGCGAGCACCGACGGCAGCAGCACCGTCGCCAGGGCGCGGTAGCCGTGGGCGGAGGGGTGGAACTGGTCGGGGCCGAAGAGCAGCGCGGGTGCCGCGGCGAACTCCTTGCCCAGCACGGCGGCGAGCGAGACGGTGCGCCCGCCCTCGTTGATCACCGCGATCGTCTGGGCGGCGGCCAGGCGCCGCGACCAGGTGCGGGCGACCTGCTTGAGCGGGGGGCCGATGGGCTTGACCGTGCCGAGGTCGGGGCAGGTCCCCACGATCACCTCGACGCCGGCGTCGACCAGGCGGCGCACACCCTCGGAGAGGTGGCGCACCGACTCCGACGGCAGCATCTTGTGGGTGACGTCGTTGGCGCCGACCAGGATGACCGCGACGTCGGGCTCGATCGTGAGGGCCTTGTCGATCTGGTCGTCGAGCTGGGAGGACTTGGCGCCGACCACGCAGAACGCGCGGAGGTAGACGCGGCGCTCGGCGTACTCGGCCAGGCCGTTGGCCAGCACGGCGCCCGGCGTCTCGGTCACGTCCTCGACGCCGTAGCCCGCGGCGCTGGAGTCGCCGAGGAGCGCGATCTTGAGGGCGGGGCCGGGTCGACCGCGGCCGTACCACCCGGTCGCGTCCGGGGGAGCGCCGCTCGTGCGCCCGATCGCCTTGCGCGCGAGCTTGGCCTCGGCGGTCAGTACGGCGTACAGGCCGGCGCCCAGCACGGACAGCCCGCCACCGCCGTATGCCGCCGCGGCAGCCAACTTTCTGGCAGCACCGGCTCTCCCCACGTAGGTGAGTCTACGTAAGCGCTCTATGTTGAACGTGTGCAGTACGTGAACTCTCTCCTCGACCTGATCGGCAACACCCCGCTGTTGCGCCTCTCGCGCACCCTGGACCTCCCGGGAGGTGCAGACACGGAGGACGCAGGCGGCGCCGAGAAGGGCCCCCTGGTGCTGGCCAAGATCGAGTACCTCAACCCGGGCGGCTCGGTGAAGGACCGCATCGCCACCCGGATGATCGAGGCCGCGGAGGCCTCCGGCGAGCTGCAGCCCGGCGGCACCATCGTGGAGCCGACCTCCGGCAACACCGGCGTGGGGCTGGCCATGGTGGCGCAGGCGAAGGGCTACAAGTGCATCTTCGTGTGCCCCGACAAGGTCAGCGAGGACAAGCGCAACGTGCTCAAGGCCTACGGCGCCGAGGTCGTGGTCTGCCCGACCGCCGTGGCTCCCGAGCACCCCGACTCCTACTACAACGTCTCCGACCGCCTCAGCTCGCAGCCGGGCGCCTGGAAGCCGAACCAGTACGCCAACGCCCACAACCCGCGGTCGCACTACGAGACCACCGGTCCGGAGATCTGGGCGCAGACCGAGGGCCGGATCACGCACTTCGTGACCGGCATGGGCACCGGCGGCACCATCACCGGCGTGGGTCGCTACCTCAAGGAGCAGAACCCCGACATCAAGGTGATCGGCGCCGACCCGGCCGGCTCGGTCTACTCCGGCGGCACCGGCCGCCCCTACCTCGTCGAGGGCGTCGGCGAGGACTTCTGGCCCGACACCTACGACCGCACCGTCGCCGACCGCGTCATCGAGGTCTCCGACGCCGACTCCTTCGCGTTCACCCGGCGGCTGGCCCGCGAGGAGGCGCTGCTGGTCGGCGGCTCGTCCGGCATGGCGGCGTACGCCGCGAAGCAGCTGGCCCACGAGGTCGCCGGCACCCCCGAGGGCGACGGCGCCGTGATCGTGGTGCTGCTGCCCGACTCGGGCCGCGGCTACCTCACGAAGGTCTTCAACGACGAGTGGCTGGCGCAGTACGGCTTCGAGAGCGGTCACGAGACCGCGGGCCAGACCGTCGGGCAGGTGCTGCGCGGCAAGGCCGGCCAGCTGCCCGAGCTCGTGCACACCCACCCGAGCGAGACCATCGCCGAGGCGGTCCACATCCTCCACGAGTACGGCGTCTCGCAGATGCCCGTCGTGCGTGCCGAGCCGCCCATCGTGGCGGCCGAGGTCGCCGGCTCGGTCTCCGAGCGCACCCTGCTCGACGCGCTCTACGCCGGCACGGCACGGCTCACCGACCCCGTCGAGGACCACATGTCCCTGCCGCTGCCGACGATCGGCTCGACCGAGGACGCGCGCGACGCCGCCACCCTGCTCGAGTCGGCCGACGCCGTGCTCGTCCAGGAGGACGGCAAGCCGGTGGGCGTGCTGACCCGTCAGGACCTGCTGACGTTCCTCACCCGCGCCTGAGCCTCACCGGCGCAGGTCGATGACCGCGCGGCCACGCACCTCGCCGGCCGCCTGGCGGGTCCACGCCTCGCCGACCTGGTGGAGGCCGAAGACCTCGTAGGGCACGGCGAGCCGCCCGGCCGCGGCGTGCTCCTCGATGGCGGCCATGGCGTCGCCACGCTGCTCGGCGGTGAGGTCGTTGTTGGTGTAGCCCAGGACCGACCGCGGTCCGCTGCGCAGGTGCGCGGAGGAGAACGTCGCCGTCGGCCCGGCGCTGCTGCCGAGGTTGACCAGGCGGCCGTGCGGGGCCAGAACCGTCAGCGCGGCCGTGGCAGGCACGCCGCACAGCGGGTCGAGGACGAGGTCGACCTCGCCCACGGTGTCGCGCATCCGCTCGGCGAGGTCCTCGGGGCTGTCGTCGCGCTCCAGCTGCACGAAGCCGTCGGCGCCGAGGTCGGCCGCTGCCTGCCGGGCGCCGGGCTCGAGGGCCGCCCCCCAGACGGTCCCCGCCCCCTGGAGCCGCGCGGCCTGCAGCGCGACCGTCCCGACGACCCCGCTCGAGCCCAGGACGAGCACGCGCTCACCGGCCCGCAGGCCTCCTCGCAGGAGGAGCGCCGTCCAGGCGGCGATCGCGGAGAGTCCGAGCGCCGCCAGGTGCTGCTCGTCGACGGCACCGGAGAGCACCACCAGCTCGGACTCGGCCACCACCACGGTCTCGGCGATGCTGCCGTCGCCCGGTGCCATCCCGGCCGAGGTCGGGAACCACACCGACGTGCCCACCGGCACGCTCGACGCGGACTCCACGACGCCGACGCCCTGCACGCCCGGGACGTACGGCGTCGCCGGCTCGCCGAAGTACGACGTCCCGCTCGCGCACAGCAGGTCGAGCGGCGTGATCGGCGCGGTCACGGTGCGCACCAGCGCCTGACCCGGGCCTGCCTGCGGCGCGGGACGCTCGCCGACGACCGGCGGCTGACCGCACCGGTCGACCAGAGCGGCGCGCACGGTGCTCATGCCTGCGCCGCCGGGTCGACGTAGACCGCGTTGCGGTCGACGGTGCGGTAGATCTCGGCCGCGACACCGGGGCTGCGGATCTCCTCGGCGATGTGGCCGAGCAGCCCGGCGCACCGGGCCAGCAGGACCGTGCCCCGCAGGAGCTCCTGCGGGATGCCGAGGTCGGCCAGCGCCGCGCCGCTCACGCCGGCGCCGTTGAGCGGCAGCCGCTTGCCCAGCACCTGCTCGTGGGTGCGACCGATGGCCTCGAAGAGTGCGAGGTGGGCGCCGTAGAGACCCTCCTCGTGGGCGATCTGCACCAGCCGGGGGGTCCGCGGGTCGCCGTCCTTGTGCACGGGGTGGCCGAGACCGGGCACGAACGCGCCCTTCTCGCGCTGCGCGCGCACGGCGCCGAGCGCCACCTCGTCCCAGCCGGCCTCGTCCTCGGGCAGGCGGTCGAGCCCGGCGAGCACGTCGCCCAGGAAGCGGCCGGTGTCCTCGGTGACCCCGAGGAAGCGCGAGCCGCCGCCCAGGAGTCCCGCCGCGAGGGCGCCCTGGATCGAGTCGGGCGCGCTGAGGAAGGTCACCCGGGTCGCGATCGCGGTGGGCGTGAAGCCGTGGTCGGCCAGCCCGAGGAGCACGGCCTCGAAGAGCCGGCTCTGCTGCTTGGTCGGGCGCTCCAGGGTGATCAGCCAGTAGGCGAGCTCGCCGAAGGAGACGTTGCCCATCAGCTCCTCGGTCACGTCGTGGCCCATCAGCGACATGCTGGACAGGTCGGAGGTGCCCAGGGACGTCGGGAACTGCGGCATGGGCGGGGGAGTGTCGGGCATCGGTGGCCCCTTCGGCTCGGGAGTGGTCAGGAGGTCGGGTCCGAAGGGCCGGACGGCCCCGCGAGCCAGGCCCGGATCTCGTCGCCGTGCTCGTCGAGCCCGGGCGGCGGCAGGTCGTAGCGGGCCGGGCTGGCGCTCATCCGGATCGGGTTGCGCACGGTCGGCACGTCGCCGGCCAGCACCACCGGCTCCAGGCCCAGCCGCTCGCCCAGCTCGACGCCGCCCTGCACGTCGTTGATCGGGCCGCACGGCACGCCGGCCTCGGTCAGCACGTCGAACCACTCCTGCGCCGACCGGCTCGACAGCGCCTCGAGCAGCAGGGGCCGCAGCTCCTCGCGGTGGTCGTTGCGCCGCCCCACGCTGGAGAAGCGCTCGTCCTCGACGAGCTCCGCGACCCCGAGGGCGCCCGCCAGTCGCGCGAACTGCCCGTCGTTGCCGGCCACCACGATCAGGTCGCCGTCGCCGGTGGCCAGCGGCTCGTAGGGGAACAGGCTGAGGTGCGAGTTGCCCATCCGGTGCGGCACGACGCCGCCGGCGACGTACGCCGAGGTCTGGTTGACCAGCGAGGAGAGGGCCGTGGACAGCAGGTTGGTCTCGACGTGCTGACCCTCGCCGGTGGCGTCGCGGTGCCGCAGCGCCGCGAGGATGCCGATCACGGAGTTGAGGCCGGTCATCACGTCGAACACCGAGATCCCCGCGCGGTACGGCGGTCCGTCGGGGCTGCCGGTCAGGCTCATCAGCCCCGACATGCCCTGCACGAGCAGGTCGTAGCCCGGGAGGGAGGCGCCCTCGGCCGACCCGAAGCCGCTGATCGAGCAGTAGACGCTCGCCGGGTTGCGGGCCGCGACGTCGTCGTAGCCGAGCCCGAAGCGGTCGAGGCCGCCGGGCTTGAAGTTGTGGATGAAGACGTCGGCGCGCTCGGAGAGGGCGTGGGCGACGGCCACGTCGTCGTCGTCCTTGAGGTCGAGCACGATCGAGCGCTTGTTGCGGTTGATCGCGAGGTAGTAGGTCCCGACCTCGTCGCGGGTGGGCGGCACCCAGTGGCGGGTGTCGTCGCCGGCCGGGCTCTCGACCTTCACGACCTCCGCACCCAGGTCGGCCAGCAGCATGGTGGCGTAGGGGCCCGCAAGGACCCGGGAGAAGTCGGCGACGAGCACCCCGTCGAGGGGTCCTCGGGCGGTGTCACTCATGGAGCTCCTCGTTTGCGGACGACTGTCCGTCCACTCTCACCCGACTCGCAGAACGTGTCAAGCGCGCGGACTGACCCTTGACAGGTGACGGGGGTTACAGAAAAGTGAGCGATCGCGGACACCTGTCCGCAGATTCGATCACGGAGGTCCCGACATGGCCCACAGCACCGACACGCGCGCCGTCGCCGACGCCCCCGCGGTGGTCTTCCGCGGTGGGACGGTCCTGACGATGGACGAGGGACGCACCGTGCTGGAGGGCGCCGACGTCCTGGTCGTCGGCGAGCAGATCGCCGCGGTCGGGCCGCAGCTCGACGTGCCGGAGGGCACGGCCGAGATCGACGCCACCGGCGGCATCGTCATGCCCGGCATGGTCGACACCCACCGCCACATGTGGCAGACCGCGCTGCGCGGCTACGGCGCCGACTGGACGCTCACCCAGTACTTCGTGTGGAACTACCTCGAGCATGGCTTGCACTTCCGCCCGCAGGACATCTACGCCGGCAACCTGCTCAGCGGCCTCGAGGCCCTGGAGGCCGGCGTCACCACCAGCGTCGACTGGTCGCACAACCTGCAGACCGTCGACCACGCGGAGGCGGCCGTCGACGCCCTGGAGGAGGTGCCCGGCCGCTTCGTGCTCGCCTACGGCAACATCCAGGCCGGGCCGTGGGAGTGGGCGACCTCGCCCGACTTCCGCTCGTTCGTGGAGCGCCGCATGAAGCGCACCGACATGCTCGGCTTCCAGATGGCCTTCGACGTCACCGGCGACCCGGCGTTCCCCGAGAAGGCCGCCTTCGAGGTGGCCCGCGACCTCGGCGCCCCCGTGACGACCCACGCCGGCGTCTGGGGCGCGACCAACGACGACGGCATCCGGCTGATGCACGACCACGGGTTCATGACCCCGGAGACCGTCTACGTGCACGCCGCCACCCTCGGCGAGGACTCCTACCAGCGGATCGCCGCGACCGGCGGGCACGCCTCGGTCTCGGCCGAGAGCGAGGCCAGCTGCGGCCAGGGCTACCCGTCGAGCTGGGCGCTGCGCAAGTACGGCGTCCCGATCTCGCTCTCGGTCGACACCAGCGTGTGGTGGAGCGGCGACGCCTTCTCGGCGATGCGCTCCACGCTGTCCTCCGACCGCACCCGCGAGCACCACGAGGCCCACGCCCGGGACGAGACCGTCACCCACATCGGCCTGCGTGCGGCTGACGTCGTCGGCTGGGCCACCCGCGGAGGCGCGGAGGCGCTCGGCCTGGGCGACGTCGTCGGCAGCCTCGAGGTCGGCAAGAAGGCCGACGTCGTGCTGGTCAAGAACGACGCGTCGCCGGTGATGTTCCCGGTGCTCAACCCCTACGGCCACGTGGTCTTCCAGGCCCAGCGCGGCGACGTGCACACGGTGCTGGTCAACGGACGCGTCGTGAAGCACGAGCACCGCCTGGTCGACGCCGACCTCGCCAAGGCGCGGGCCGCGGTCGACGACACCATCCAGCACCTGCGCAGCACCCTCGGCGAGGAGGAGTGGCTGGCCGGCATGAGCCCGGACATCCCGGAGTCCAAGGTGCTGGACAACCCCTACACCTACACCGACTACGCCGACTCCTCGACGCACCACCACCGCTGAGCCGGGGCGGTCATGGGGTCAGGAGTGGGGGCGCTGCGTGGGCTCGGTCATGGGCCGCGACAGCCACAGCGCCCAGTCGGCGGAGATCTCGCCCGCGGCCTGGAGCAGGAGCGGCAGGTAGGTGCCCGTGAGCGTCTCGACGCTGGTCTCGGCGGCGTGCACCGTGACGTTCATGGCCGCGCGGACGGCGCCCTCGCCGTCGCGCACGGGGACGGCGATCGAGCGGACGCCGCGCGCCAGCTCCTCGTCGGCGAGCGCCCAGCCGCGCGCCCGCACGGCGCGCAGCTCGGTCTCGAGCGCGTGGCGGTCGACCTGCGGCTGCACGAGGCCCGAGCGCGTGGGGAGCGCGAGGACGCGCTCGCGCTCCTCGGCGGACAGCGCGGCCAGCAGCACCTTGCCCTGCGAGGTCAGCACGGCGGGGAAGAGCGTGCCGATGTCGACGCGCAGCGCGATGATCTTCGGCACGGCGGCCCGGGCGACGTAGACGATGTCGGGTCCGTCGAGCTGCGACATCGACGACGACTCGCCCGTGCGCACGACCAGGTCCTCGAGGTGCGGTCGCGCCATCTCCCACAGGCCGAGCGAGCTCGCGTAGGCCGAGCCCAGCCGGAGCACCTGCGGGGTCAGCGCGAAGCTGCCCGCGCCGGAGCGCACGTAGCCGAGCTCCTCGAGGGTGAGCAGCAGGCGCCGGGCGGTCGGACGGGCCAGGCCGGTCGCGGTCGCGATCTCGCTCAGGCTCATCTCGCGCCGGGTCGCGTCGAAGCACGTGAGCACGTCGAGCCCGCGCGCCAGCGCCTCCACGAAGTCGGCCCCTTGTCCGCGTCCTGCCATGGCAGCATGTTCGCACAGCGGACGCTCGTGGCGCGACCTTCAGGCGTGTCGATCCGCACAGCGGACGTCTGTACGCCGAGTGCGCCCCCGAGCCGCACCCGCCCCACCGAGAGGAACCGCTGACGATGGCGAAGCTGGTCGCGATCCTGGCCACGACCCACCACCCGTTCTACTACCGGACCAGCCGGCTGGCGCCCGAGGAGGCGCCGCCGTTCGCGGCCGAGTGGGTGAGCAAGGTGGCGTCCTACCGCGAGACGCTCACGCGGATGCGCCCCGACGTGCTGGTGATGGTCGGCTCCGACCACTTCCACCAGCTGTGGCTGGACAACATGCCGCAGTTCCTCGTGGGCAAGGCGCCGTTCTACGACGGCAACTGGGAGAACGAGATGCGGGAGTTCGGCCTCCCCAAGCTGCTGTTCAAGGGCCACGAGGGCCTCTCGGAGTACATGCTCCGCGAGGGCATCGACAAGGGCTTCGACCTGGCGTTCTCCAACGAGCTGCGCGTCGACCACTCGATCACCTGCCCGATCTTCACCGTGCGGCCCGAGAACGACCTGCCGATCGTGCCGATCTACACCAACATCTTCGCCCCGCCGCTGCCGCGGCCCGAGCGCTTCGTGAAGTTCGGCCAGACCATCCGCGAGCTCATCGACGCCTGGCCCAGCCACCTGCGCGTGGCCGTCATCGGAACCGGTCACCTCTCCCTCGAGCTCGGCGGGCCGCGCCAGTTCGGGCCGCACGGCCCGGACCCGGAGTTCGACGCCAAGGCAGTCGAGTGGATCAGGAACGGCGACATCGACGGCTGCCTGGCCAACGTCACCCTCGACAGCCTGCACGCACCGGGCAACGCCACCCACGGCTTCATGGACTTCATGCTGATGATGGGGATCGCCGGCTACGCCAAGGCCGACTACGCCGACCAGCTCGACCTCTTCCACACCATGGAGGCCTACTTCACCTGGTACCCGAACGGAGTCGACGCGTGAGCAAGTACCTCGTCAACAAGTTCCTGTTCACCATCGACCGCGACCGCGAGCTCACCGAGCGCTACCGCGAGGACCCGGCCGGCACCGTCGCCTGGTGGGAGGCCGACGAGGCCAACCGCCTGCTGAACGCCATCGAGGCGGAGCGGACCACGTGGCTCTCGTTCACCGACGAGGAGCGTCAGGCCCTGGCCACGCACGACAACGTCGCGCTGTTCGAGCTCGGGGCGCACCCGTTCCTGACGCTGACGCTGTGGATCGCGATGTTCGAGCGCGACTTCGACGAGCCGCTCGGCATGCAGCTCGACTACGCCGCCAAGCTGGCCCACTTCGAGCTGCCGTACCCCGACATCGCGACCTGAGCGCCGGTGGCCGTCCACCACCGTCCGTGCGAGAATCAGAACCTGTTCTAGTTTCGTTCACGTTCGGAGGACGCATGACGGCGCCTGCCATCGAGGGCTGGTTCACGACGGGGGCCGACCCGGCGCTCCTCGGCACCCGGTGCACGACCTGCACGACGGTGTTCTTCCCGAAGGCCGACGGCTTCTGCCGGAACCCGGCGTGCGCGGGGGAGACCTTCGAGGAGGTCGCGCTGTCGCGTCGTGGGGTCGTGTGGTCCTACACCGACGCGCAGTACCAGCCGCCGCCGCCGTACATCCCGGCGAGCGACCCCTACGAGCCGTTCGCGCTGGCCGCCGTCGAGCTGCCCGAGGGGCTGGTCGTGCTGGGCCAGGTCGCCCGGGGCTACGGCGTCGCCGACCTCCGCGTCGGCCAGGAGGCCGAGCTCGTGGTCGAGACGCTCTACACCGACGAGTCCGGTGACCGGACCATCTGGCGCTGGCTCCCCCTGACGTCGGGGCACCTGACCGAGCTCGGCGAGGAGGCCGACCAGTGACCGGGTCGAGCAACGACGTCGCCGTCGCCGGCGTGGGCATGCATCCCTGGGGCAAGTGGGGCAGGAGCTTCGTGACGTACGGCGTGCACGCGGCGCGGGCCGCGCTCGCCGACGCCGACATCCCGTGGAGCGACGTCGACCTCGTGGTCGGCGGCGAGACCGTGCGCAACGGCTACGGCGGCTACGTCGCGGGCGCGACGTTCGCCCAGGCGCTGGGCTGGAACGGCGCCCGCGTCGCCACGTCGTACGCCGCCTGCGCGACGGGCGCCCAGGCGCTCGACACCGCGCGGGCCCGGATCCTCGCCGGCATGTGCGAGGTGGCGCTGGTCGTCGGCGCCGACACCACGCCCAAGGGCTTCCTCGCGCCCAACGCGGGGGAGCGTTGGGACGACCCCGACTGGCTGCGGTTCCGGCTGCTCGGCATGACCAACCCGGCGTACTTCGCGCTCTACGCGCGTCGCCGCATGGACCTCTTCGGCGCCACGCAGGCCGACTTCGCGCAGGTGAAGGTCAAGAACGCCCGGCACGGGCTGCACAACCCCTACGCGCGCTATCGCAAGGAGGTCTCGGTCGAGGACGTCCTGGCCTCCGCGGTGGTCTCGGACCCGCTGCACCTGCTCGACATCTGCGCGACGTCCGACGGGGCGGCCGCCGTCGTGCTCACCAGCGTCGACTACGCCCGGCGACACGGGCTCGACTCGCCGGTGCGGGTGAAGGCGGTCTCGACCGTGACGCCGACGTTCCCCCACACGGTCCTGGACATGCCGAACCTCTCGACCGACTCCAGCGCCGTGACCGGCGTGCCCGAGCGGACCTTCAAGGAGTCGATCGGCCGGGCGGCCTACGAGGAGGCCGGGATCGGCCCCGAGGACGTCGACGTGGCCGAGGTCTACGACCTGTCCACCGCGCTGGAGCTCGACTGGATCGAGGACCTCGCGCTCTGCGGGCGAGGCGAGGCCGAGGTCCTGCTGCGCGCCGGCGACACCACCCTCGGCGGCCGGATCCCGGTCAACCCGTCCGGAGGGCTCGCCTGCTTCGGCGAGGCCGTGCCGGCCCAGGCGCTCGCGCAGGTCTGCGAGCTGACCTGGCAGCTGCGCGGCCGGGCCGAGGGCCGCCAGGTCGAGGGCGCCCGCGTCGGCATCACCGCCAACCAGGGGCTCTTCGGCCACGGGTCCTCGGTGCTGCTCGCCGTGTGACGCCACCTCGGTGGTCGAGCAGCGAGCGCCAGCGAGCGGATGTCGAGACCCCCGCACCGGTGTCGTCGCTGGTGCTCCTCACTGCTCGAGCACCGGGTGGGCCGACTAGCGTGGTGCGGGTGCCCGACCTGCCCTCCGCCGACGTGCTGGACCTGTTCGCCGTGCCGGCGGACCTCTCGCGGCTGCCGGGAGAGCGTCACGAGCGGGTGCGTGCCGGTGACCTGCTGCTGACCGCCGGTCGCGACGCCGAGGTCCAGGCCTGGCTGAGCCCGCTGCTCGCCCGGCTGGCGGTGCGGCTCGACGAGCGTCCCGGCCGGGGACCGCGCGACCTGCGGGTCGCGATGCCGGTGCCCGCGCGTGACGGGTCCTGGGTGGTCGACGGGTGGGGGGCCAGCCGCTACGAGCCGGGCACCGTGGTGTGCGAGGACCTCGACGTCACGCTGGCGGCGGGACGACTGCTGCACGCCGAGCTGGACTCGCTGGTCCGGGAGCGCCCTCCAGGGATCGACGCCGGGGACGACGCCGGGGACGACGACGGGACCGGCCCGGCCCAGCTGGTGCACGCCGAGCTCGCCGGCAACGTCCTGCTGGACGCGCGCGGCGCCCCGGTGGTGATCGACGTGACGCCGGCCTGGCGTCCGGTCGGGTGGGCCGAGGAGCGGCTGCGTCAGGCCTCGCCGACGTAGACCCAGTCGCCGCGCCGCAGCTCGAAGACGCTGCGCTCGCGTCGCTCGCCGGCCTCACCGCCGCGCGTGTACGCCGCCACGAACTCCACCCAGTCCTCGCCTGAGCCGACGATCGTGAGACCGGTCCAGGTGAGGGAGGGGTCCGGCTCGAGCGTGTCCGGGCGGGTCCGCGGGTGCCACGTGCGGAAGACGAAGTCGAGGTCGTCCACGGCGTAGGCCGAGTAGCGGGCGCGCATCAGCTCCAGCGCGCTCACTGCGCGGGCCGAGCCCCGGTGCAGCCGGCCGCAGCAGGCGTCGTACGTCGCGCCGCTCCCGCAGGGGCAGGTCCGCTGGAGGCTCATGGACCGCACACTAGGGCAGCCCCGGACGCCCTTGGACCGCGCTCCAGGATTGCGCGGGTGGCTAGGTTTGAGGGGTGACTTCCTCTACGGCTCCGACCATCTCCACCGTCGGCGAGCTGCGCGCCTCCGGCCATGTCGCCAAGGCCCTGCGCACCGAGATCCGCGACAACCTCCTGGCGGCCCTCGCCGAGGGCCGCGACCCCTGGCCCGGCCTGCACGGCTTCGAGACGACCGTCATCCCGCAGCTCGAGCGCGCCCTCATCGCGGGCCACGACGTGGTCCTGCTCGGTGAGCGCGGCCAGGGCAAGACCCGCATCCTGCGCACGCTGGTCGGCCTGCTCGACGAGTGGACGCCGGTGATCTCCGGCTCCGAGCTCGGCGAGCACCCCTACGAGCCGATCACGGTCGCCTCGCAGCGCGCCGCGGCGACGCACGGCGACGAGCTGCGCGTCTCGTGGCGCCACCGCGACGACCGCTACGCCGAGAAGCTCGCGACGCCGGACACCTCGGTCGCCGACCTCATCGGCGACGTCGACCCGATGAAGGTCGCCGAGGGCCGCTCGCTGGGCGACCTCGAGACCATCCACTTCGGGCTCATCCCGCGCAGCCACCGCGGCATCGTGGCCATCAACGAGCTGCCCGACCTGGCCGAGCGGATCCAGGTCGCGATGCTCAACGTGATGGAGGAGCGCGACATCCAGATCCGCGGCTACGTCCTGCGGCTGCCGCTCGACGTGCTCGTCGTGGCCAGCGCCAACCCCGAGGACTACACCAACCGCGGCCGGATCATCACCCCGCTCAAGGACCGCTTCGGCGCCGAGATCCGCACCCACTACCCGACCGAGCTCGACGCCGAGATCCGCGTCATCCGCCAGGAGGCCGACCTCGTCGCCGAGGTGCCCGACTACCTGGTGGAGATCCTGGCGCGCTTCACCCGCAACCTGCGCGACTCGTCCTCGGTCGACCAGCGCAGCGGCGTCTCGGCCCGCTTCGCCATCGCGGGCGCGGAGACGATCGCGGCCGCCGCCATCCACCGCGCCACGGTGCAGGGCGAGGACGAGGCCGTCGCGCGCGTGGTCGACCTCGAGACCGCCGTCGACGTGCTCGGCGGCAAGATCGAGTTCGAGTCCGGCGAGGAGGGGCGCGAGGGGGAGATCCTCACCCACCTGCTCCGCACGGCCACGGCCGAGACGGTGCGCGCCTACTTCCGCGGCCTCGACTTCGCGCTGCTCGTCGACGCCGTCGAGTCCGGCGCGATGATCACCACCGGCGAGCAGGTCACGGCCCGCGACTTCCTCACCGGCCTCCCGGTGCTGGGCGAGTCCGAGCTCTACGACGACATCTGCGACCGGCTCGACGCCACCAACGACGGCCAGCGCGCGGGCGCCATCGAGCTGGCCCTCGAGGGGCTCTACCTCGCCCGCAAGATCGGCAAGGACTCCGACGGCTCCGAGACCGTCTATGGCTAGGACCCGCGCGTCCCGCTTCCGCCGGTACGCCGGCGGCGACCCGCTCGCGCCGCCGGTCGACATCGCCGAGGCGCTCGACGCCATCGGCCAGGACGTCATGGCCGGCTACAGCCCCGAGCGGGCGATGCGAGAGTTCCTGCGCCGCGGCGGTCAGGACCAGCAGGGCCTCGACGACCTCGCCCGGCGGGTGGCGGAGAAGCGCCGGGACCTGCTGCAGCGCAACAACCTCGACGGCACGCTCCAGGAGGTCAAGGAGCTGCTGGACCACGCCGTGCTGGAGGAGCGCAAGCAGCTCGCCCGCGACGCGATGATGGACGACGCCGAGCGTGCCTTCTCCGAGATGCGCCTGGAGAACCTCCCCGACTCCACGTCGGCCGCCGTGAGCGAGCTGGCCGACTACCAGTGGCAGAGCCGCGAGGCCCGCGAGGACTACGAGCGGATCAAGGACCTCCTCGGGCGCGAGCTGCTCGACCAGCGCTTCGCCGGCATGAAGGACGCGCTGGAGAACGCCACCGACGAGGACCGCGCCGCCGTCAACGAGATGCTGCAGGACCTCAACGGGCTCCTCGCCAAGCACCAGCGCGGCGACGACACCCAGCAGGACTTCGACGACTTCATGGACAAGCACGGGGACTTCTTCCCCGAGCGGCCCCAGGACATCGACGAGCTCCTCGACGCGCTCGCCCAGCGGGCGGCCGCCGCCCAGCGGATGCGCAACTCCATGACCCAGGAGCAGCGCGACGAGCTCGACGCCCTGGCCGCGCAGGCCTTCGGGTCTCCCGAGCTCATGGACTCGCTCTCCCAGCTCGACGCCAACCTCCAGTCGCTGCGTCCCGGCGAGGACTGGGGCGGGTCCGAGCGCTTCGACGGCGAGCAGGGCCTGGGCCTGGGCGACGGCACCGGCGTGCTGCAGGACCTCGCCGACCTGGACGCGCTGTCCGACCAGCTCTCCCAGTCCTACGGCGGCGCGCGCATGGACGACGTCGACCTCGACAAGCTCGCCCGCCAGCTCGGCGACCAGGCCGCGGTCGACGCGCGCACGCTCAAGGAGCTCGAGCAGGCGCTGCGCGACAGCGGCACGCTGCGGCGCGACTCCGGCGGCCAGCTCAAGCTCACCCCGAAGGCCATGCGCCAGCTGGGCAAGGCGCTGCTGAAGGACGTCGCCAACAAGATGTCCGGGCGGCAGGGCCAGCGCGACCTGCGCCAGGCGGGCGCGGCCGGCGACCGGTCCGGTGGCACCCGCGAGTGGGCCTTCGGCGACACCGAGCCCTGGGACGTCACCCGCTCGATCACCAACGCGGTGCAGCGCACGGTCGCCGAGGGCGGCGACCCGCGCGGCGGCGTACGACTGGAGATCGGGGACGTCGAGGTCACCGAGACCGAGGCACGCACGCAGGCCTGCGTCGCGCTGCTGGTCGACACGTCGTTCTCGATGGCGATGGACGGACGCTGGGTGCCGATGAAGCGCACGGCGCTGGCGCTGCACACCCTGATCAAGTCCCGCTTCCGCGGCGACGCGCTGCAGATGATCGCGTTCGGCCGGCACGCCCAGGTGATGGACATCGAGGAGCTCACCGCGCTCGACGCGATGTGGGACAAGGGCACCAACCTGCACCACGCCCTGCTGCTCGCCAACCGCCACTTCCGCAAGCACCCCAACGCCCAGCCGGTGCTGCTGATCGTCACCGACGGCGAGCCGACCTCCCACCTGGAGCCGGACGGAGAGGTCTACTTCTCCTACCCGCCGCACCCGATGACCGTGGCCTACGCCGTTCGCGAGCTCGACAACTCCAGCCGGCTCGGCGCCCAGACGACGTTCTTCCGGCTCGGCGAGGACCCCGGGCTCGCGCGGTTCATCGAGTCGATGGCCAAGCGGGTCGACGGTCGCGTGGTCGCACCCGAGCTGGACGACCTCGGCGCCGCCGTCGTCGGCTCCTACCTCGGCTCGCGCGACGGCAGCAGCCCCATGGGCGACGTCCGCAGCGCCTACGGCGACTGGTTCGGCGGCCGCGGCTTCTGGGTGGGCGACTAGCCCCGCAGGATCCGGCCCCTCAGGATCCGGGCCAGCTCCTCGACGCCGTCGACCAGGCGGGTGCCGGGGCGCGCCCAGGAGGCGTCGGCGTCGACCGCGTGCACCGGCACCCCGGTGGGCAGCACGCCCGCGGCGACCAGGTCGTCGGCCAGCGCCTGGGCGCCGGCGAGGTCGTAGCCGCAGGGGGCCGCGACGACCACGTCGGGCCGCGCCGCGTGCACGTCGTCCCACGTGACGCGCACGGACTTCGCCCCGGCGGTGCCCAGGACGACCTCGCCGCCGGCCGCCTCGATCATCTCGGGGATCCAGTGACCGGGGGCGAACGGCGGGTCGGTCCACTCCAGGAGCACGACGCGCGGTCGCGGCCCGGGCGGCACGCTCGCGCGTACGGCGTCCAGGCGCCGCCGCAGCGACGCCACCAGGGCCGCGGCCCCGTCCTCGTGCCCGGTGGCCCTGCCCAGCACGCCGATCGAGTCGAAGACCTCGTCCAGGGTGTGCGGGTCGACGGTCAGGACCTCCGCGCTGCACCCCAGGTGCGCCAGGGCGTCGTCCACGACCGAGACGTCGACGGCGCAGACCGCGCAGAGGTCCTGGGTGACCACCAGGTCGGCGTCCAGGCCGGCGAGGGCGCCCTCGTCGAGGTGGTAGAGGTCCTCGCCGCGAGCGGCCGCGGCGGAGACGAACGCGTCGATCTCGGACGCGGCCAGTCCCTCCGGCATCGCGGAGGTCGACACCACCGTGCGCGACCTGGCCTCGGCCGGGAAGTCGCACTCGAACGTCACGCCCACCACGTCGTCGCCGGCCCCGATCGCGAACAGGATCTCGGTGGTGGCGGGGAGCAGTGACACGATGCGCACCGGCTCAGCCTAGGCTCGCCCGCGTGAACGAGGCGTTTCGGCAGGGGGTGCGCCTCGGCATCCCCTTCTCCCTCGCCGGCTTCCTGATCTCGTTGTCCTTCGGGGCGCTCGCCGTGCAGTCGGGCTTCACGCCTCTCCAGGCCATCGTGATGTCGGCGGTGGTGCACGCCGGCTCGGCCCAGTTCGCCGGGCTCTCGATCGTGGCCGCCGGCGGCGGGGCGCTGCCGGGCATCCTCGCGGGCGGGCTGATGAACGCGCGCTTCCTCGCGATGGGCATCGCCCTGGCGCCGTCCTTGCCCGCCGGGCCGCTGGTGCGAGGGCTGCAGGGTCAGGCGATCGTCGACCCGTCGTGGGCGCTCGCCAACCGCGGGGACGGCACCTTCGACCGGTGGCAGCTCATGGGCTCGACCGTGCCCCAGTACGTCGGGTGGCTCAGCGGCACGATCGTCGGGGCCCTGGCGGGGGAGGCCCTCGGCGACACCGACCGCTTCGGCCTGGACGCGATCTTCCCGACGTTCTTCCTCGGCCTGCTGATCGCGGAGATGCGCGACCCGCGCTCGCGCCCGGTGGCCGCCGCGGGCGCCGCGATCGCGCTGGCGCTGGTGCCGTTCACGCCGCCGGGGGTCCCGATCCTGGTCGCGGCCGTGGCGGCCCTCGTGGGGCTGCGCCGATGACGATCTGGATCCTCATCGGCGGCATGGCGGTGCTCACGATCGCCATCAAGGCGGCTGGGCCGGTCCTCCTGGGCGGCCGCGAGCTGCCGCCTTGGGCGACCGGCGTGGTGGCGCTGATGCCGCCGGTGCTGCTGGCCGCACTCGTGGTCACCTCGGTGTTCTCGGAGGGCCAGCGGCTGGGAGTCGACGCCAGCGCGGTGGGCGTGGCCGCCGGTGGGCTGCTGCTGTGGCGGGGCCGGCCGCTGGTGCTGGCCGTGGTCGTCGCGGCGGTGGTCACCGCGCTGCTGCGGGCCGTGGCGTGACTACGGTGGCGTGGTGAGCGACCCGTCCCTGACCGTGCTGCTCCTGCTCGGTCTGGCGGCGCTCACGGCCGGCTACGTCGACGCGGTGGTCGGCGGGGGAGGCCTGGTCCAGCTGCCGGCGCTGCTGCTGGGGCTGCCCGACGCGACGCCGGTCCAGATCCTCGCGACGAACAAGCTGGCGTCGTTCTGCGGCACGACCGTGAGCTCGGCGACGTACTACCGCCGGATCAAGCCCGATCCCCGTACCTTCCTGCCGCTGATGCTGCTCGCGTTCCTCGGGTCGGCCGCGGGCGCCGGCATCGCCTTCCTGATCCCGCGCTCGGCGTTCGACCCGATCGTGCTCGTCGTCCTGGTCGCGGTCGGCGCCTACGTGCTGCTCAAGCCCGACATCGGCGGCACGACGGTGCTGCGCTTCGCCGGACGCCGCCACACCGCGGCCGCCATGGCGACGGGCTTCGTGATCGGCTTCTACGACGGCGCGCTCGGCCCGGGCACCGGCAGCTTCTTCGTGTTCACCCTGGTCGGCCTGCTGGGCTACTCGTTCCTCCAGGGCTCGGCCAAGGCCCGCCTCGCCAACTGGGCCACCAACCTCGGCGCCCTCGTGATCTTCGTGCCACAGGGCGTGGTGCTGTGGAAGGTCGGCCTCGTCCTCGGCGTCGCCAACCTCGTCGGCGGCTACCTCGGCGCCCGTACGGCGGTCGCGCGCGGGGCGGGCTTCGTGCGCGTGTTCTTCATCGTGGTCGTCACCGGGTTCGTCGTCAGGATCGGCGGCGGGCTCGTCGGCCTGTGGTGACTTGAATACACCCGGACTCCCTGGTGCAATCGCACCGGGCGGACGTCCTCCCACGACCGGACAAGGAGCGACCTGTGTCTTCGTGCTGCTCGGGTGACGCCCGCGACCGCGCCCCCTCGACGGCCGCCGCCCAGCTGCCCGACGTGATGTGGGAGCCAGGCGCCCCTCCGGCGGCCGCCCCGCGGCCCCGCACCTCGGCGGCGCAGCCGACCACCAAGGGGCAGGTGGTGGTGCCGGCCGGGGAGTTCTGGATGGGCGACACCCACGACGAGGCCTACGACGGCGACGGCGAGGGCCCGGCCCGGCTGGTCGGCCTCGACGCCTTCCGCATCGACGTCACCGCGGTCACCAACCAGGCGTTCGCGGCGTTCGTGAAGGCCACCGGCCACGTCACCACCGCCGAGCGCGAGGGCTTCTCCGCGGTCTTCCACTCCGCCTACGTCGGCGACGGCTCCGACGTCGTCGGCCAGCCCGAGGCGACCCCGTGGTGGCTCGCGGTGTCGGGGGCGTCCTGGCGCCACCCCGACGGGGGCGCCTCCGACGTCGCCAAGCGGCAGAACCACCCCGTCGTCCACGTGTCCCACGACGACGCGCTGGCCTACTGCGACTGGGCCGGCAAGCGGCTGCCCACCGAGGCGGAGTGGGAGAAGGCCGCGCGTGGCGGCCTGGACCGGGCGCGCTTCGTCTGGGGCGACGAGCTGCTCCCGCGCGGCCGCTGGCAGGTCAACATCTTCACCGGCACCTTCCCGGTCGACAACACCGCCGAGAACGGCTACCTCACCACGGCGCCGGTCAAGACCTTCGCGCCCAACGGCTACGGCCTCTTCCAGATGAGCGGCAACACGTGGGAGTGGTGCGCCGACTGGTACGCCGCCGACGCCTACACCGCGTTCGGCCCGTCCAACCCGACCGGTCCGGCGTCGGGCGAGACCCGGGTCATGCGCGGCGGGTCGTACCTGTGCCACGACTCCTACTGCAACCGCTACCGGGTCGCGGCGCGGTCGTCCTCGCACCCCGACTCGACCTCGGGCAACCTCGGCTTCCGCTGCGCCAACGACGCCTGAGGCGGGATCGGCCGGTGGCCGCTCAGCCGGCGGGGACGAAGGTGCTCGCCTGCGGACAGGACGTGCCCGCGCAGTCGCGGTAGCCACGGTCCAGCCGGCGCAGCTCCCTCAGGACGGCGGCGTTGCCCTTGCGACGGGCGACGTTGCGCGTCTCGCCGGGGTTGGTCCGGCGGTCGAAGAGGACCTCCTTGCCGCCGGGGAGCCGCACGTAGGTCCAGCGGCCGTAGCGGATGCCGGAGTAGATCCGGTTGCGACCGCCCTTGACCGGGTAGGCCTCGATCGGCACGGGCCGGTCGTAGTCGGTGCCGGAGCGCCAGTAGTCGAGCATGTCGACGCCGTCGACGCGCCGACCCGGCCGGGCCCCGGCGATGCCGGCGATCGTGACGGCGATGTCGGGGTTGGTCGTCGGGGTGGTCACCGTGCGGCCGCGGGGGATGCCCGGGCCGCGCACGACCATCGGGATGCGCAGCGAGCGGTCGAAGGGCACCAGCTTGCCGTCGCGGTTGTGGTGACCGACCAGGAAGCCGTTGTCGGAGGTGAAGATGATGTAGGTGTTCTTCAGCTCGCCGGTGCGCCGCAGCTTGCGGACGGCCGCGCCGACGGCGTCGTCGACGGACTGCAGGGACTCGATGCGCTGCTGGTTGGCCTCGCGGACCGCGCTCCGGAACGCCTTGCTGGACGACTTGGGGGCCCAGGGGCTCCCGCCGCCGACCCACATCTCGGGGTCGTTCGGCAGGCCGAGGTTGCGGAAGGTGTTGCGGTCGCGCTTGGCCGGCATCGTGGTCTTCACCAGGTTGCGCGACGGGTCGTCGGACTCCTGCCGACCGCCGTGGTGGGGGGCGACGAAGTTGGTCCACATGAACCACGGCTTGCGCGACTTCGCGCGGTTGCCGATGACCTGGGTGGTGAAGCCGTTGAGGACGTCGGAGTTGTGCGCCGAGCGCGTGACGACCTTGCCGTTGATGTTGTAGCGGGTGTTGTAGAAGCCGTAGGTGCTCATGTCGACCGAGCCGCGCCAGCCGGTCCAGCCGGGCGGGACGTAGCGGGGGTTGGCCATGCCGTAGCCGTTGAGGTACTTGCCGGAGAAGTACGTCTCGTAGCCGGCCTTGCGCAGCCAGACGGGCAGGGTGTTGGCGTCCTCGAAGGCCTGGAAGCCGCCACCGGCGCCGCTGATCGTCAGCGCCCCGTGGTTGTGGGCGTACTGGCCGGTGAGCAGGCTGGCCCGGGCGGGCACGCAGATCGGCGTGGGCGCCGTGCCCTGCGCGAGCCGGGTGCCCTGCCGCACGACGAGCCGGTTGAGGTTCGGCATGTGGGGCAGGTCGCCCACCGTCATGTCGTCGACGGTGAACATCAGGATGTTGGGCTTGGCCCGCGAGCCCGCCGGCTGGGTCTCGGGGCCTCGCGGTGCCACCGGGGTGCGCACGTCGCCGCGGGCCGAGGAGTCGCGTCCGTCCGCCGTGTCGTCGAGCCCGGCATGGGCGACCCCGGTGATGGCCAGGGCGCCGATGGCGGCCACCGCGATGGCGGGAGCGGCCTTGCGGGCCGGGCGGGAGATCGTCACGCGTGCCTCTTCGTCAGCTGGTCGGTGGAGCGGTGCGGTGCCCGAGATCAGGCAGAGGAGACACGGTAGTCGCCCGACGTGAATTCGGTGCATGGTTCCTCCTATCGAGGTGCCTGGGCCGGCGCGGCCTCGCTAGCATCGGGCGATGCCGTGGCTCACCGCCTTCCTGGACCTGCCCGCCGACGAGCACGCCGAGGCGTCCGCCTTCTGGGCCGCCGTGACCGGCTACGCCGTCTCGCCGGCCCGCGGCGCCTCGGACGAGCTCAGCACGTTGCTGCCGCCCGAGGGGGACCCCTACCTCAAGCTGCAGCGGCTGCGCGAGGGTGGGAGCCGGCTGCACCTCGACGTGACCGTGCCCGACCCCGAGCAGGCCGCCTCGCGGGCCGAGGGGCTCGGCGCCTCCGTGGTGTCGCGCGAGGACGGCTACGTCGTCCTGACGTCGCCGGGAGGGTTCGTCTTCTGCCTCGTGGCCGAGGGTGGCGAGCGCCGGCCGCGGCCCGCCGCCTGGCCCGGCGGCCCGTCCGCGGTCGACCAGGTGTGCCTCGACGTGCCGCCGGCGGCGTACGTGCGGGAGACGGAGTTCTGGACGGCGCTCACGGGCTGGGCGTTCGAGGCCCACGAGGACCCGCAGTTCGACAGCCTGGCGCGGCCGGCGTCCGCACCGCTGCGGATCCTCTTCCAGCGGCTCGAGGACGAGCAGGACCGGGTGGGCGCGCACCTCGACCTCTCGAGCGCGGACCGGGCCGCGGAGACCGCGCGCCACGAGGCGCTCGGCGCGCAGGTGACGTCGGTGCACGAGGAGTGGACCGTGATGCGGCCTCCGGCCGGAATTCCGTACTGCATCACCGACCGCACGCCGTAGGTTCGGGGGCATGGACACCGAGCAGCGCGGCTTCCCGCCGAACAACGCCGACGAGCGGACGACGCTGCTGGCGTTCCTCGACTGGCACCGCAACACGCTGCGGATCAAGACCGCCGGCCTGGACGCCCGGCAGCTCGCGACCCCGCACCCGCCCTCGGACCTCACGCTCGGAGGCATGCTCAAGCACCTGGCCTACGTCGAGAACTGGTGGCTCCGCGCGGTGATGGCCGGTCACGCAGACGAGCCGTGGGCGTCGGTCGACTGGGACGCCGACGAGGACTGGGACTGGCACAGCGCCGCCCGGGACAGCCCGGCGCAGCTGCGCGACCTGTACGACGCCGAGGTCGACAAGGCCGACGCCGTCATCAGGTCCTTCGCGACCCTGGACGCGCCGTCCGCGCGGCCCAGCGGCCGCACGGGGGAGCACTTCAACCTGCGCTGGGTGCTGGTGCACCTGGTCGAGGAGTACGCGCGGCACAATGGCCACGCCGACCTGATCCGCGAGGCGCTCGACGGGTCGGTCGGCTCCTGAGCCGCCGCTACTCCGGCTCGGCGAAGCCCGGCAGGTAGTCGGTCAGGATCTGCCGGAACGGCGCCTCCGCCTCGAGCTGGCTGAGCACGCCGATCCCGCCGATCCAGGTGCGGTGGATGAGCATGTACGACGGCGGCAGGTTGAGCTTGATGGCGACCGTGTACGTGGGCTCGCGGGGGTTGTTGATGCGCGCGAACTGCTCGCGCATCCAGGCCCGGGTGAACTGGAAGCGCTCGACCATCGTCGGCTCGACCAGCGGGGAGAGGTAGTCGACCAGGAGGTCGGGGTCGAGCTTGACCTTGTCCTTGATGAACCCCTCGCGCCGCAGCTCGGCCATCAGCGGCTCCTTGTCCGCGAGCGCGGTCAGGCGGATCAGCCGGCCCATCACCTCCGGGAACTTCCCGCCGGGCAGGCGGGCGACCGCACCGAAGTCGAGCACGCCCAGCTTGCCGGGGGAGCCGTCCCGGGTCGGGATGATCCGGTAGTTGCCCGGGTGCGGGTCGGCGTGGAGCATGCCCGTGCGGGTGGGGCCCTCGAAGAGGAACTTCACCATCAGCTCGCCGTAGTGGTTGCGCTCCTCGACCGTGCCGTCGCGGATGATGCGCGCCAGCGAGGAGTCGGAGTCCAGCCACTCGGTGACCAGCACCGCCGGACCGACGTCGACCACGTCGGGCACCACGATGTCGGGGTCGTCGCGGAAGACCTCGGCGAACGCGCGCTGCGCCTCCGCCTCGAGGCGGTAGTCGAGCTCGTCCTCTGCCCGGGCCTGGACCTCCTCGACGAGCGGCTTGATGTCCATCCCGGGGAAGAGCGGCCCGATCGTGCGCGCGAGCCGCGCGAGCTGCTTGAGGTCCGAGCGCAGCGCCTCACCGGCGCCAGGGTACTGCACCTTGACCGCGACCTCGCGGCCGTCGTGCCAGCGGCCCTTGTGGACCTGTCCGATCGAGGCCGCGGCGGTCGGGGCGCCGTCGAGCCAGACCAGCTTGTCCTTCCAGTCCGCCCCGAGGTCCCGGGCGAGCGTCTCGCGCACGGTCCGCGTGGGCATCGGCGGCGCGGAGTCCTGGAGCCGGGTCAGCTGCTCGCGGTAGGGCCCCGCGAGCTCCTCCGGCAGCGCCGACTCGAAGATCGACAGCGCCTGCCCGAACTTCATCGCCCCGCCCTTGAGCTCACCGAGCGTGCGGAACAGCTGCTCCGCGGTCTTGGCCTGGATGTCGTCGAGCACCTGCTCCGCGGGGGCCCCGCCCAGACGCCTGCCCAAGCCCATCGCGCTGCGACCGGCGTACCCCAGCGGGAGCGCCGCCAGCCGGGCCGTGCGCGCTGCTGCCTTGCGGGGGAGGTCCACCATGTCCCCATTGTTCCAGGGCCACCCCCATCACCCCCTTTTCCGCCGGTGGTCGAGCAGCGACGAGCGCCAGCGAGGAGCGCCCGTCGAGACCCCCGCAGCGAAGGCAGGGCGTTGGGGTGGGGTTGGTTTCGAGACGGTTGCTAGCGCAACCTCCTCAACCAACGAGGCGGCAACCACCCACCGGTGGTCGAGCAGCGACGAGCGCCAGCGAGGAGCGCCCGTCGAGACCCCCGCAGCCAAGGCAGGACGTCCGGGTGCGGGATTTGGTTTCGAGACGGTTGCTAGCTGTGATGTCCAGCCAGGTTGTTCAACCGGGTGATGGGTGTTGCCCGGCCGATTGCTGAGTGGGGCCGGTGGTGGTTGTACTCGTGAATCCATGATGGCAGGGCGGCGAGTCGGGCGGACTCGGAGGAGTAGAACTTCTTGAAGGCCCAGCCCTCGGCCAGGGTGCGGTGGAAGCGTTCGATCTTGCCGTTGGTCTGTGGCCGGTAGGGCCGGGTTCGTTTGTGGGTGATGCCGAGCTCCTCGCAGGCCTCGCGCCAGTAGTGAGAGCGGTAGGCCGAGCCGTTGTCGGACAGGACTCGTTCGATGTTCACGCCGCGTGCGTCGAACCAGGCCACGGCGCGGCGCAGGACCGCGGTGGCGGTCTCTTTCTTCTCGTCGTCATGAGCCTCGACGTAGGCCACTCGGGAGTGGTCGTCGATCACGGTGTGCAGGTAGCAGGTCCCGCGTTTGCCGGTGTTGTTTTTCGTGCGGG
>NZ_JACJGM010000034.1 GCF_015024225.1 Nocardioides lijunqiniae | reverse complement strand
CTCGAGGCCGGAGGCGGCCACCGGCTCCCGCCGCAGCCGCCCGCCGCGAGGCGCGGCGGCAAGAAGAAGTACGTGATCGGCGGGGTCGCCGTGGTGGCCGTCGGCGCGGTCGCGGCCGGCGCCTGGGCGGCGGTGTCGTTCTTCAGCACCGGCGACCAGCCGGCGCAGGCGCTGCCCGCGTCCACGCTGGGCTACGTCAGCATCGACCTCGACCCCAGCGGGGGCCAGAAGATCGAGGCGCTGCGGACGCTGCGCAAGTTCCCCGCGTTCAAGGACCAGGTCGGCCTCGACACCGACGACGACCTGCGCCAGAAGGTCTTCGAGCAGCTCCAGAAGGGCGAGGTCTGCTCCGACGTCGACTACGGCGACGACATCGAGCCGTGGCTCGGCGACCGGATGGCCGCCGCGGCCGTCCGCACCG
Source organism: Nocardioides lijunqiniae (assembly GCF_015024225.1). Classification (GTDB taxonomy): domain Bacteria; phylum Actinomycetota; class Actinomycetes; order Propionibacteriales; family Nocardioidaceae; genus Nocardioides; species Nocardioides lijunqiniae. The sequence goes on along the minus strand of NZ_JACJGM010000034.1, from coordinate 72,390 downwards.
ACGACGACACCACGTCTCCGGTGGTGGTCGTGCAGGTCAAGGACGCCGGCAAGGCCGAGGACGGCTTCGCCAAGCTCCGCGACTGCCTCGCCGGTGAGCAGCAGGCCGCGACGGTGGAGCCTCCGGGCCTCGACGACGAGGGTCAGTCGGAGGAGGACCAGCCGAGCGAGATGGGCGGCTGGGCCATCGAGGGCGACTGGGCGATCATCGCCGAGACGACCGAGATCGCCGAGCAGGTCGCCTCGGACGCGAAGGAGGACTCGCTCGCCGACGACGCGGACTTCCAGCGCTGGACCGGCGAGGCCGGCGACGCCGGCATCCTGACGGCGTACGCCGCGCCCGAGGTGGGCGACCTGATGGCCGACGCCGCCGACGAGCTCAGCGGTCTGGGCGGCGCGCTCTCGGGCCCGTCGTGCGTCGAGGAGCCCGAGTCGTTCGATCCCGACACGATCGACCCCGACCCGCTGGACCCCGACCCGCTGGACCCCGACTCGCCGGACCCCGAGCTTCCCGAGCTGCCCGACTACGACGCCCCGTGCGACGACTCCGGCGACGAGAACCCCGTCGACGGCGCGACCGACGAGATCGTCTCCATGTTCGAGGACTTCGAGGGTGCGGCCCTGACGGTGCGCTTCGACGACGGGTCGCTCGAGGTCGAGGCCGCCACCGGCACCGGCTTCGCCGGGCTGGACGCGCTGTCCGGCAGCGACCAGGGTGGCGTCGCGATCTCGACGCTCCCCGAGGACACCGCCGCCGCCTGGGGCGTCGGCTTCGAGGAGGGGTGGTTCGACGAGCTCCTCGAGTACGCCTCGAGCTTCGCGGGCGACGACATGAACATCGACGAGCTGATCCAGCAGGCCGAGGAGGAGACCGGGCTCTCGCTGCCCGAGGACGCCGAGACCCTGGCCGGCGAGTCGGCGACCGTCGCGGTCGGCAGCGACTTCGACCCCGACGCGCTCGGGTCCGGCGAGCCCGGTGACGTGCCAGTGGGCATGAAGGTCAAGGGCGACCCCGAGGCCATCGAGGGCGTGCTGGCCAAGATCGTGGCGAAGCTCTCGGCGAGCGAGCCCGAGGCCGGGGAGCTGCTGGGCAGCGACAGCGACGGCGACTACGTCGCGGTCGGGCCCAACGCCGACTACCGCGCCTCGCTGCTCGAGGACGGCGGGCTCGGCGACACCGACACCTTCAAGGACGTCGTGCGGGAGGCCGACCAGTCCGGCTCCGTCCTGTTCGTCAACTTCGACGCCGGTGACGGCTGGCTGGTCAACCTCGCCAGCGGCATGGGCGACGACGAGGAGCTGTCGGAGAACCTCGAGCCCCTCGAGGGCCTGGGCATCAGCGGGTGGACCGACGGCGACGTCACGCACTCGGTGTTCCGCCTGACCACCAACTAGGAGCAGCTCAGCCGGACCGGCCGACCCGGGCCGTGGTCGCCTCGGTGACCCGGACCAGGTCGGCCGGTGCCAGCTCCAGGTCCAGCCCGCGACGCCCCGCGGAGACGTAGACGGTCGGGTGGGTGAGCGCGGACTCGTCCACGACGGTCGGGTGCGGGCGCTTCTGGCCGACCGGCGAGATGCCGCCGACGACGTAGCCGGTCGCCCGCTCGGCCGCGCCCTTGTCGGCCATCCGCGCCTTGCTCCCGCCCACGGCCCGCGCCAGCGCCTTGAGGTCGAGCTGGCCCGAGACCGGCACCACCGCGACGGTGAGCCTGCCGTCCACGTCGGCGAGCAGCGTCTTGAACACCCGCTCCGGCGCCAGCCCCAGTGCCTGCGCGGCCTCGGCCCCGAAGGACTCGGCGCGCGGGTCGTGGTCGTACTCGTGCAGCGTGAAGTCGACGCCGGCGCTCGTGAGGGCGACCGTGGCCGGCGTCCCGCCGGGCTGCCTCCTCCTGGCCATGAGATCCCTCCCGTTGGTCGAGCAGTGAGGAGCGCCAGCGACGAACGTACGTCGAGACCGTCGCACCCGACTGCTCACATCCTCATGCTCCGCGCGTCTCGATGGATTTCGACGCGCCCGTTCGGGCTTCGCGAGCTCAGCCCGAGGACTCGGTCAGTTCGGCGACCAGCGCGTCCGGGCGACCTCGGTGGCCGGCAGTGAGGGGATGACGTTCATGGCGCGCAGCTCGGCGCGCAGGAGGTCGGTGACCAGGAGCAGCCGCTCCTCGGCGTCGTCGGCCTCGAGGAGCGACTGGCGCTCCGACATCGGCAGGGGGGCGACGGCGGCGAGCGTCCAGGAGAGGTAGCCCGGGTCGCGGGGGAGCGAGCCCTCGTAGGGGTCGGCGCGGATGTCGGCCAGCGCGGTGCGGTAGGCCGTGAACGTCGCGCGGGCCCGCTCGAGGACGGCCTCGTCGACGCCGGCGTCCGGCTCGGGCAGGTCGACGACGTGGCCGACGGGGAAGAGACCCGTGGTGTCGAGGCGGTCGAGCTTGATCCGGTCCAGCCCGACCGCGACGACGTCGAAGCTGCCGTCGGCGTTGGACTCGACCTCGGTGAGCTGCACGCGGCAGCCGACCCGGTAGAGCGACTGCGCGCCGTGGTCGCCGACCTCGTAGCCCTCGCGGATGCCCACCGAGCCGAACACCCGGTCGGTGGGCTCGGAGCGCAGCAGGTGGTGGACCAGCGCGCGGTAGCGATCCTCGAAGACGTGCAGGGGGACGCTGACGCCGGGGAACAGCACCGAGTTCAGGGGGAACATCGGCAGGGTGTCGGTCACCTCGCCACCGTAGCCGGTGGGTGCGGTGCAGCGGTGGCGTCCACCCCGGCGTCGGCCCGGGAGTCCACGCTGCGTCGGCGATGCGGGTCCCGTGCACGCGGCTTCGTAGAATCGAGCCATGATCCGCCGCATCGACCTGCGCGGGGCGGCCGACGCCGGCCCCGTGGACTACCGCGCGGCCGTGCCGCGCGCGGACTTCGACGTCGAGGCGGCCATCCCGGCGGTCCACGCGATCTGCGAGGCGGTCCGGGTGCGGGGCGTCGAGGCCATCGTCGAGATGTCGCAGCAGCACGACGGCGTGACCCAGGAGGACATCCGCGTGCCGCGCCAGGCGCTGACCGACGCCCTCGCCGCGCTCGACCCTGACATCCGCGCGGGGCTCGACGAGTCGATCCGGCGGCTGCGCGCCACCAGCGAGGCCGAGCTCGAGCACGACGTCGCCACCGACCTCGGGCCGGGCGCCCGCGTGACCCACCGCAAGGTGCCGGTCGGCCGGGTCGGCCTCTACGTGCCGGGCGGTCTCGCGCCGCTGGTCTCCAGCGTGCTCATGAACGTCGTGCCCGCCCAGGTCGCCGGCGTGCGCTCGATCGCGCTGAGCTCGACGCCGCAGAAGGACTTCGGCGGTCTCCCGCACCCGACGATCCTCGCGGCGTGCGAGCTGCTGGGCGTCCACGAGGTCTACGCCGTCGGCGGCGCCCAGGCGATCGCGATGTTCGCCTACGGCGTGGGGCCGTGCGCCCGCGTCGACCTGGTCACCGGCCCCGGCAGCATCTGGACGGTCACCGCGAAGCGGCTGCTCAAGGGCCAGGTCGGCATCGACTCCGAGGCCGGTCCCACCGAGATCGCCATCCTCGCCGACGACACCGCCGACGCGGCGTACGTCGCGGCCGACCTGGTGAGCCAGGCCGAGCACGACCCGCTGGCCGCGGCCGTGCTGGTGACGACCTCCGAGCGGCTGGCCGACGACGTCGACGCCGAGCTCGAGAAGCAGGTGCTCGCCACCAAGCACGTCGAGCGCATCCGGACCGCGCTGGGCGGCACCCAGTCGGCGACCGTCCTCGTGGGCGACCTCGAGCAGGGCCTGGAGGTGGTCGACGCCTACGGCGCCGAGCACCTCGAGATCCAGACGGCCGACGCCGCGTCGTACGCCGCCCGGGTGCGCAACGCCGGCGCCATCTTCGTCGGGCCGCACGCGCCCGTGTCGCTGGGCGACTACTGCGCCGGCTCCAACCACGTCCTGCCCACCGGGGGCTGCTCCTGCCACTCCTCGGGGCTCTCGGTGCGCGCGTTCACCAAGTCCGTGCACGTCGTCGACTACACGCGTGACGCGCTGGCCGAGGTCGCCGACCACGTGGTCACCCTCGCGGAGGCCGAGGACCTGCCCGGTCACGGCGCCGCGGTCCGCGTCCGGTTCGGGCGGTAGCCGTGGCCTTCCCTCCGGTGAGGGAGGAGCTGCGCGGCCTCGAGCCGTACGGCGCTCCCCAGCTGGACGTGCCCGTCCAGCTCAACGTCAACGAGAACCCCTACGCGCCCTCGGACGCCGTCGTCGCCGACGTGGCGGAGGCGGTGGCCGGGGCGACCCGCACCCTCAACCGCTACCCGGACCGCGAGTTCCTCGAGCTGCGCACCGCGCTGGCGGCGTACCTCGGCCACGGGGTGCGCGCCGAGCAGGTGTGGGCGGCCAACGGGTCCAACGAGGTGATGCTGCAGCTGCTGCAGGCCTTCGGCGGCCCGGGGCGCACCGCGCTCAGCTTCGCGCCGACGTACTCGATGTACCCGGAGTACGCCCGCGACTCCAACACCGAGTGGGTCGCCGGTCGGCGCGAGGAGGACTTCGCCCTCGACCTCGACGCCGCACGGGCGCTGGTTGAGGGGCGGCGGCCGTCGGTCGTGCTGCTGCCCTCGCCCAACAACCCCACCGGCACCGCGCTGCCGCCGGAGGCCGTCTCGATGCTCTGCGAGGCCGTCGGCGACGACGGCATCGTGGTCGTCGACGAGGCCTACGGCGAGTTCCGCCGCGCGGGCACGCCGTCGGCGCTCGAGCTGCTGCCGACCCACCGCAACCTCGTCGTCTCGCGCACGATGAGCAAGGCGTTCGCCCTGGCGGGCGCGCGGCTCGGCTACCTCGCGGCCGACCCCGCCATCTGCGACGCCATCCGCGTGGTGCGCCTGCCCTACCACCTCTCCGCGGTCACCCAGGCCGTCGCGCTGACGGCCCTGCGGCACGCGCCCGAGCTGCTCGGCAACGTCGACCTGCTCCGCCAGGAGCGCGACCGGACGGTGGCCTGGCTGCGCGCGCAGGGGCTGCAGGTCGCGGAGAGCGACGCCAACTTCTGTTTGTTCGGGACCTACCCCGACCGCCATGCTGTGTGGCAGGGCCTCCTCGACCGGGGGGTGCTGGTCCGCGAGACCGGCCCCGAGGGATGGCTCCGGGTCTCCATCGGCACCCCCGAGGAGATGACGGCCTTCCAGCACGCACTCACGTCAGTCACGGAAGAGGGAGTCAGATGAGCAGGACCGCACGCATCGAGCGCGAGACCAGCGAGTCCAAGGTGCTCGTCGAGGTCGACCTCGACGGCACCGGCCGCCACGACATCTCCACCGGCGTGGGCTTCTACGACCACATGCTCACCGCGTTCGCGCGCCACTCACTGGTCGATCTCACCGTCCAGAGCGTCGGGGACCTCCACATCGACGCCCACCACACCGTCGAGGACACCGCCATCGTGCTCGGCCAGGCCCTGCGCCGGGCCCTGGGCGACAAGGTCGGCATCCGCCGCTTCGGCGACGCGACCGTCCCGCTCGACGAGGCGCTCGTGCAGGCCGTCGTCGACGTCTCCGGTCGTCCCTACTGCGTCCACACCGGCGAGCCGGAGGGACAGCAGTACGTCGAGCTCGGCGGCTCCGGCGTGGCCTACCTCGGGTCGCTGACCCGCCACGTGTTCGAGACGCTGGCCTTCCACGCGCACATCGGGCTGCACGTGCGCGTCCTGGCCGGCCGCGAGCCGCACCACATCGTGGAGACGCAGTACAAGGCGTTCGCCCGCGCCTTCCGCGACGCCGTCGCGCTCGACCCTCGCGAGACGGGCGTGCCCTCGACCAAGGGGGCCCTGTGACCGAGAAGCGCGACGTCGTCGTCCTGGACTACGGGTCGGGCAACCTCCGCTCGGCGGTGCGCGCGCTGGAGCGCGCCGGCGCGCAGGTGGAGCTGACGGGGGACTTCGACCGCGCGCTGGAGGCCGACGGCCTCGTGGTGCCCGGTGTCGGCGCGTACGCCGCCTGCATGGCCGGGCTGCGCGAGGTCAAGGGCGACCGCCTCATCGGCCGCCGGCTGGCCGGCGGCCGGCCCGTGCTGGGGATCTGCGTGGGCATGCAGATCCTCTTCGAGCGCGGCGTCGAGCACGGCGTCGAGACCGAGGGCTGCGACGAGTGGCCGGGAGTCGTCGAGCGGCTGCAGGCCCCCGTCGTGCCGCACATGGGCTGGAACACGGTGGAGGCGCCGGAGGGCTCGACGCTGTTCGCGGGGCTGGAGGGGGAGCGGTTCTACTTCGTGCACTCCTACGGCGTTCGCGAGTGGGCCCTGCGCACCAACGACCGCACCCGCGCACCGCTGGTCACCTGGGCCGAGCACGGTGGCGACCGGTTCGTCGCTGCCGTCGAGAACGGTCCGCTCACCGCGACCCAGTTCCACCCGGAGAAGTCCGGCGACGCCGGGGCCGCCCTGCTCGACAACTGGGTGCGGAGCCTGGCCGCGTGAGGCCGGCATGAGCCGGGAGCGGGCGCGCAGGCGTGAGGAGCGCGAGCGGGAGGCGGCGGTGAGGGCCGCGGCCCGGGCCGCCGCCGAGGAGCGCGAGGAGCGCCGCGCCGCCCGACGTCGCCGGGTCGCCTCGGTGCTGCCGCAGCCTCGGCCCCAGGCCCGCCAGGCGACCGGCGTGCTGGCGCGTCGGCGACGGAACCAGGCGCTCGGCACCCTCGCCCTGGTGGTGCTCGTCAACGCCGCGTCCTTCGCGTTCCTCGAGCACTGGGCCGCGCGCCTGCTCGTGCTGATCGTCAGCGCGCTCGCCGCGCCCGTCCTGCACACCCTGCTGTTCCGCCGTCGCTGAGCCGGCGGCCCAGTCCTACGTCCCACCCCGCGTCCCGACCGAGAGAAGACCCATGACCGACCACCTCGAGCTCCTCCCCGCCGTCGACATCGCCGGTGGCCAGGCCGTCCAGCTGGTGCAGGGCGTCGCCGGCTCGGAGAAGCGCTTCGGCGACCCGGTGGAGGCCGCGCTGCGGTGGCAGGAGGCGGGTGCGGAGTGGCTGCACCTGGTCGACCTCGACGCGGCGTTCGGGCGCGGGCACAACCGGGAGCTCCAGGCGCGGATCGTCGGCACCCTCGACATCCACGTCGAGATGAGCGGCGGCATCCGCGACGACGAGTCGCTCGCGGCCGCCATGGCCACCGGCTGCCGCCGGGTCAACATCGGCACCGCGGCCCTCGAGCAGCCCGCGTGGTGCGCGGCGGCGATCGCTGAGCACGGCGACCGCGTGGCCGTCGGGCTCGACGTCCGCGGCCGCACCCTGGCCGCCCGCGGCTGGACCCGCGAGGGCGGTGACCTCTACGACGTGCTGGCGCGCCTCGACTCCGAGGGATGTGCGCGCTACGTCGTCACCGACGTCAACAAGGACGGCATGCTGCAGGGGCCCAACCTCCAGCTGCTGCGCGACGTGTGCGCCGCGACCTCCCGCCCGGTGGTCGCCTCCGGCGGGATCACCGAGCTGGCCGACCTCGAGGCGCTGATGGGCCTGGTCGGCGAGGGCGTCGAGGGCGCGATCATCGGGACGGCGCTCTACGAGGGCCGGTTCACGCTCGAGGACGCCCTCGCCCTGACCCTGCCGCAGGACCGCGCGTGAGCCTCGCCGTCCGCGTCATCCCCTGCCTGGACGTCGATGCCGGCCGCGTGGTCAAGGGCGTCAACTTCCAGGAGCTGCGCGACGCCGGCGACCCGGTCGAGCTGGCCCGCACCTACGACGCCGAGGGCGCCGACGAGCTGACGTTCCTCGACATCTCGGCCTCCTTCGAGGGGCGCGCCACCACGATGGAGATCGTCTCGCGCACCGCCGAGGAGGTGTTCATCCCGCTGACCGTCGGCGGGGGAGTCTCCTCGGTCGCCGACGTCGACCGCCTGCTGCGCGCCGGCGCCGACAAGGTCGCGGTCAACACCGCCGCGATCCACCGACCCGAGCTGGTCGCCGAGATCGCCGACCGCTTCGGCAGCCAGGTCCTGGTGCTCTCGGTGGACGCGCGCCGGGCGCCGCGCACCGACTCGGGCTTCGAGGTCACGACCCACGGCGGCCGCAAGTCCGCCGGCCTCGACGCCATCGAGTGGGCGGCACGCGCCTGCGAGCTCGGCGCCGGGGAGATCCTGCTCAACGCCATGGACTCCGACGGCACCCAGGACGGCTTCGACCTCGAGCTCATCCGCGCCGTGCGCCGTGAGGTCACCGTGCCCGTCATCGCCTCGGGCGGCGCCGGTGCGGTCGAGCACTTCCCGCCGGCGGTCGACGCGGGCGCCGACGCCGTCCTGGCCGCCACCGTGTTCCACTTCGGCACCCTGCGCATCCGCGACGTCAAGGCCGCCCTGGGCGACGCGGGCCACCCCGTTCGCTGATCCGCCCAGGTTTCCGCGGCCGGGCTGCGGGAGACGCTGCCGGCATGAGCAGCTACGACGTCTACCAGGGACCCGGCGCAGAGACCGCCGAGCCGACGGCTCCCTCCGGCGCACCCGAGGCGGCGCAGGAGTGGCGCGTGCTCGTGGAGTACTCCAACGAGGGGGAGCGGAAGCCACCGACCGTGGTCGACGAGCTCGGACCGGTCTACGTGTCGCGCGAGGTCGCGCTGAAGGCCGCCGAGCGCGTGGCCTTCGACCACCAGCCGCCGGACCCGCTCTCCCCGCGCGGGCGCACCGTCTACGAGCGCACCGATGGCTTCCTGACCGTGGTCGAGGGCGCGATGTCGACGTTCCACTTCCGCACGCACGTGGTGCGCCTCGTGGGGCGCGCCGAGCGCTAGACCTCCGCGCTAGGCGCCCAGGTCGGCATCCTGCAGCCGCGCGACGCTCGCGGGCGGCCCGTCGAAGCGGAGCCCCCTCACCTCCGCTCGGCCGGACCGGAAGAGGGACGGGGTGGGCATGCCGCCAGCCTGCCACGGGGGGTAGTGACGGATTGGGCGATGGCGGCGCCCGGGAATAGCCTGCGAGCCTCGACGGTTCTCGGTCGTCGAGGGCGCGAGTCAGGGAGACATGGACGACGAACGAGCAGACGGCCGGGGTTCCACCCGTGCCGGCTTCGGTGTGCTCCTGGTGGCGATCAAGCGGGAGCCCTGGATCTTCACGCTGTCCACGCTGGGCAGCGTGCTGTTCGGTGCGCTGACCGTCGCCGACGCCTGGGTGCTGGGCTGGTCGACCGACCACGTCGTGCTGCCCGCCTTCCGCACCGGTGAGGTCGGCACGGGCTCGCTGGTGGCGATCCTCGCGCTGTTCCTCGGGGTCGCGATCCTGCGCGCGGTGGGCATCGTCGCGCGCCGGCTGGGCGCCGGGATCATGCAGTACCGCATGCAGGCCAGCACCCGCCGTGCGGTGACGCGCCAGTACCTCTCCCTGCCCATGGAGTGGCACCAGCGCCACCCCACCGGCGAGCTGCTCTCCAACGCCAACTCCGACGTCGAGGCCGCCTGGGGCCCGATCGCGCCCCTGCCCATGGCCGTCGGCACCGTGGCGATGATGGTGATCGCCGTCGCGCAGATGCTGCTGGCCGACGTCGTCCTCGCCCTGGTCGGGCTGCTGGTGTTCCCCGCGGTCATCGCCGTCAACGTGATCTACCAGCAGCGCTCGCAGGGCTGGATGACCCGCGCCCAGCAGCTGCGTGGCGAGGTCAGCGAGATCGCCCACGAGTCCTTCGACGGCGCCATGGTCGTCAAGACCCTGGGCCGCGAGCCCGAGGAGACCGCCCGCTTCGCGGCCAAGGCCCAGGAGCTGCGCGACGTCAACATCCGGGTCGGCCGGATCCGCGCCGCCTTCGACCCGGCCCTCGCAGCGCTGCCCGGGCTCGGCGTGCTGTTCGTCCTCGCGGTCGGCGTCTCCCGGGTGCTCAGCGGCGCCACCGACGCCGGCGACGTCGTCACCGTCGCCTACCTCCTGACGATCGTGTCCTTCCCGATCCGCTCCATCGGCTGGCTGCTGGGGGAGTTCCCCCGCAGCGTCGTCGGCTACCGCCGGGTGCGCTCGGTGCTCGGTGCCACCGGCGAGATGCCGTACGGCGAGCGGCGTGCGGTCCGCGGCGCCGACGGCGCCCGCCTCGACGTCGAGTCCCTCGGCTACCGCTACGACCCCGACCAGCCGCTCCTCGAGGACCTCACGTTCTCGGTCGAGCCCGGCCGCACCGTCGCGCTCGTGGGCGCGACGGCGTCCGGCAAGAGCACGCTCACCACCCTGCTCACGCGCCTGGTCGACCCCGACCACGGACGCGTCGCCGTCGACGGCGTCGACCTGCGCGAGCTGGCGCCCGGGGAGCTGGCCGCGACGGTCTCGATCGTGCCGCAGACGGCGTTCCTCTTCGACGACACCGTGCGCGGCAACATCACCCTCGGCGCCGACGTCAGCGACGCCGACGTGTGGGAGGCGCTGCGCACGGCACAGGCCGACGGCTTCGTCGCCGCCCTGCCCTCCGGCCTGGACACCCAGCTCGGCGAGCGCGGCACGTCGCTCTCGGGCGGTCAGCGCCAGCGCATCTCGCTGGCCCGCGCACTCGTGCGCCGGCCGCGACTGCTGATCCTCGACGACGCCACCTCGGCGGTCGACCCCGAGGTCGAGGCCCGCATCCTCGCCGGGCTGCGCGAGAGCGGCACCGGCTCCACGCTGGTCGTCGTCGCCTACCGCAAGGCCACGATCGGGCTGGCCGACGAGGTCCTCCACCTCGAGGGCGGGCGCGTCGTGGCCCGCGGCACGCACGCCGAGCTGCTCGCCAGCAGCCCGTCGTACGCCCGCCTGGTCAACGCCTACGAGCAGGAGGAGGTGAGCACGTGAGCACCGTCATGGACTCCGGCGAGGAGATCGGCGCGATCGCGACGATCCGTCGCGGGGTGCACTTCTCTCCCGAGCTGAAGGAGGGCGTCTGGGGCACCCTCGCCCTGGCCGTCGTGGCCTCGGTGGGCCAGGTGATCGTGCCCATCGCGGTCCAGCAGACCCTCGACCGCGGCCTGGGCCGCTCCGGCGGCCCGGACGTGTCCTTCACCGTCTGGATGGGCGTGGTGGCCGCGGCCGGCCTGCTCGTGACCAGCTACGCCTCCTACGCCATGACCCGGCGGCTCTTCACCACCTCCGAACGGGGCCTGGCCTCGCTGCGCATCAAGGCCTTCCGGCACGTGCACGACCTGCCGCTCCTCACCCAGAACACCGAGCGCCGGGGCGCGCTGGTCTCGCGCGTCACCAGCGACGTCGACCAGGTCAGCCAGTTCCTGGTGTTCGGCGGCCTGCTCTTCGTCGTCAGCATCGGCCAGGTGCTGATCGCGACGATCGTCATGCTGTTCTACAGCTGGCAGCTCGCCCTGGTGGTGTGGCTGTGCTTCGCGCCGCTGTTCGCCTCGCTGCGGTTCTTCCAGCGCAAGCTCTCCGACGCCTACGGCACCGTCCGCCGGCAGGTCGGCATCATGCTGTCCGCGATCTCCGAGCCCGTCGTCGGTGCCGCGGTCGTGCGCTCCTACGCCGTCGAGTCGCGCACCCAGGCGCGCATCGACGAGGCGATCGCCACGCACCAGCAGGCCAGCACCCGCGCGCAGGGCTTCACGGCCTTCTCGTTCTCCCTCGGCGGGGTCTCCGCCGGCCTCGCCAACGCCGGCGTCCTGATCGTCGGCATCTGGCTCGGCTTCGCGGGCGACATCACCGCCGGCGAGGTGCTGGCCTTCGCGTTCCTGGTGACGCTGTTCGTGGGCCCGGTGCAGATGGGCACGCAGATCCTCACCGACGCCCAGAACGCCATCGCCGGGTGGCGCCGGGTCATCGGGATCCTCGACACGCCGGCCGACCTCGTCGACCCGGGGCCCGAGGGCCAGGTGCTCCCGCGCGGCCCGATCGACGTGCGCTTCGAGGACGTCGAGTTCGCCTACCCCGGCGGCCCGCCGGTCCTGCGCGACGTCACCCTCGACATCGCCGCCGGCCGCCGGGTGGCGATCGTCGGCGAGACCGGCTCGGGCAAGTCGACGTTCGCCAAGCTCCTCACCCGCCTGATGGACCCCTCGCGCGGGGCGGTGCTGCTCGACGGCGTCGACGTGCGCGAGATCGGCGAGGCCTCGCTGCGGCGCAGCGTGGTCCTCGTGCCCCAGGAGGGCTTCCTCTTCGACGACACCCTGCGGGCCAACGTGCGCTACGGCCGGCTCGACGCCTCCGACGACGACATCCGCGCCAGCGCCGACGAGCTCGGCCTCACCGACTGGCTCGACGGGCTGCCCCGCGGCCTCGACACCCGGGTCGGCCAGCGCGGCGAGTCGCTCTCGGCGGGGGAGCGGCAGCTGGTGGCGCTGCTGCGCGCCCACCTCGCCGACCCCGACCTGCTGGTCCTCGACGAGGCCACCAGCGCCGTCGACCCCCAGCTCGAGATGCGCATCGGCCGGGCGCTGGAGCGGCTGATGGGCGGGCGCACCTCGGTCACCATCGCCCACCGCCTCTCCACCGCCGAGAGCGCCGACGAGGTCGTGGTCGTCGACCAGGGCCGCGTCGTGCAGCGCGGCCACCACAGCGTCCTGGCAGCCGAGGCCGGCAGCGTCTACGCCGGCCTGCACCGCTCCTGGGTCTCGCAGCAAGGGCCCGCGGGCGAGGCGAGCGCGCGAGCCTAGGCCGCCGCGCGCGATACTGGACCCATGCCCCTCGACCCCGCCATCGCCGACCGGCTCAAGCGCTCCGCGGAGGGTCTGGTGCCGGCCGTGGTGCAGCAGCACGACTCCGGTGAGGTGCTGATGCTGGGCTGGATGGACGACGAGGCGCTCGAGCGCACGCTGACGACCGGGCGGGCGACGTACTGGAGCCGCTCGCGCCGCGAGTACTGGGTCAAGGGCGACACCTCCGGTCACGTCCAGTGGGTCAAGGAGGTCCGCCTCGACTGCGACGGCGACACCCTGCTGGTCAAGGTCGACCAGGAGGGCGCCGCCTGCCACACCGGTGACCGCACCTGCTTCGACGCCGACCTGCTCGGGCCGCTCGACGGCGCCGGCCGTGGCTGAGCGCCGCACGGGCGGCTTCGCGCTCACCGTCCTGGTCGGTCTCGCCGCCGGGGTGGGGGCCGCGGTGGGCGGCAACCAGGTGTGGGCGGTGGCCGACCTGACCCGCAGCGAGGAGTCCTCCTCGCTGGTCACGACGTTCGTGCTGCGCGGCGAGGGCGCCAGCGTGCCGCTGGCCACCGCGCTGGGCCTGGTGGTCCTCGCGTGCTGGGGCGTCGTCCTGGTCTCGCGGGGCCGCGTGCGTCGCGTGGTCGCGGCGCTCGGCGCGCTGGCCGCGGTCGGCACGCTGGTGACCTACGCGGTCGGCGCGCTCACCTCCGTGCGCGACCTCGCCGACGACTTCACCGCCGCCGGCCTGCCCGGCGTCGACATCGACCTGACGCGGTGGTTCTGGTTCGGGCTGGCCTGCGCGCTGGTCTCCGCGGTCGCCGCCGTGCTCGCCGTACGGCGGGTCCCGGGCTGGCCGGAGATGGGCAGCCGCTACGACGCGCCCGGTGAGCAGGGGGCCGCACGGCCCGTCGAGGACCCGTCCAACCTGGACCTCTGGAAGGCCATCGACCAGGGTGACGACCCCACGCGCTGAGCACCTGAATAGACTGGCCCCGCACCACCACGACGTACCGATCCGCACCGCGAGGAGTCCCGCATGTCTGACAACCACGGCAACACCCCGGCAGCCTGGACGGCCGTGGTCGTCGGACTGGTGGGCTTCGTGGTCGGCGGCGTCGGACTGATGCTGAGCCCGATCAGCTACCCGATCTTCTGGGTCGGCGTCGCGATCACGCTGGCCGCCGGCGTGCTGTTCGCGATCATGGCCAAGATGGGCCTGCACGGGTCGACGCATTGACCCACCCGCCGATGGCGCCCCACGCGCCGGTCCGCCCCACGCCGCCGCGCTCGCGGTGGCAGCGGATGGCCGCGCCCGTGGCGACGATCGGCACCATCGGTGCCCTGACGGTCGCCCTGCACCTGCGCGACCCGCACTCGCAGGGGAGCTGGGGGTTCTGCCCCAGCGCCGCGATGGGCTTCTACTGCCCGGGCTGCGGGGGCCTGCGCGCGGTCAACGACCTGAGCAACCTGCAGGTCGTCGACGCCGCCTCGAGCAACCTGGCGTTCGTCGTCGCGCTGCCGTTCATCCTGGCCGGACTCGCGGTCTGGACGGTCGACCGCTGGCGAGGCCATCGGCGACGGGTGCCGATGGCGGTGGTGAGCCGGGTGGCCCTGACCGGACTCGCGCTGGTCGCGGTGTTCACCGTGGTGCGCAACCTGTCCGGCTCCTGGCTGGCCCCGTAGGGCCCGTGCCCGGGCCCGGAGCGCCCGCAGGCGCCCCGGGACCCGGAGCGGATCAGCTGCTGTAGCTGTCGAGGTCTATGTCGATGACGCCGGTGCCGACCAGGATCCAGTAGAGGACGCCGAGGGCGATCCCGACGAGGCCGAGGATGAAGCCCCACTGGGCGAGGTTCGCGCCCTTCTTGGCGCCGTGGGAGTTCGCCACGTCCTTCTTGCCCAGCAGGCCGAAGACGACGCCGCCGATCGAGAAGACGAAGCATCCCCAGAAGCAGGGGATGACGCCGATGATGCCGAGGACCAGGCCGGAGATGGCCATGGCGGAGTTCTTCTGCGGCTGCCCGCCGTAGCCCGGGGGCGGCGCGCCGTACTGCGGGCCCTCGGGGGGCGGCGGGGGCGGCGGGGGCTGTCCGTAGCTCATGAAGATCCCTTCGATCGTGACCGGTCCTGGGTGACCGCTGGCAGGACCCTATTACGTCACGTGTCAGACTCAGACGTACGCATCGCCGGTCCCATCTGGAGGAGGAGTCATGTCCGTGCTCGACGACATCGTCGCGGGCGTCCGGACCGACCTCGCCGAGCGCGAGGCCGCCCTCCCGCTCGCCGAGCTGCGCGCCACCCTGGCCGACGCCGAGCCCGTGCGTGACCCGATGCCCCACTTCCGCACCACCGGCTCCAGCGTGATCGCCGAGGTCAAGCGCCGCAGTCCCAGCAAGGGCGAGCTGGCCGACATCCCCGACCCCGCCTCCCTGGCCCGCGAGTACGCCGCCGGGGGAGCCGCCGCGATCAGCGTGCTGACCGAGCAGCGCCGCTTCGGCGGCAGCCTCGCCGACCTGCGCGCCGTGCGCGCCGCGGTCGACACCCCGCTGCTGCGCAAGGACTTCGTGGTCACGAGCTACCAGGTGGTCGAGGCCCGCGCGGCCGGCGCCGACCTGGTGCTGCTGATCGTCGCCGCGCTCGACGACGACACCCTGCGCCGCCTGCACGACGAGGCACGCGAGCTCGGCCTCACCGTGCTGGTCGAGGTGCACGACGAGGACGAGACCGAGCGGGCGGTGGCGCTGGGCGCCGAGCTCGTCGGCGTCAACGCGCGCAACCTCAAGACCCTCGCGGTCGACAACGACACGTTCTCCCGCCTGGCGCCGCTGGTGCCCTCCGACCGCGTGCTCGTGGCGGAGTCGGGGATCTCGGGGGAGCAGGACGTCAAGCGCTTCGTGAGCGAGGGCGCCCGTGCGGTGCTCGTCGGCGAGGCGCTCGTCAAGGACGGGGCGCCGCGCCAGGCGGTCGCCGCGATGACAGGAGTCGAGGCATGACCAGCGCGCAGGAAGCACCTCCCACCACCTCCCGCTACGACGCCGACGAGCGGGGCTGGTTCGGTGACTTCGGTGGCCGCTTCATGCCCGAGGCGCTGGTCGCCGCGCTCGACGAGCTCACCGCCGCCTGGCAGGACGCGATGGCCGACCCCGCCTTCGTGGCGAGCTTCGAGGCCATCTGCCGCGACTACGCCGGCACGCCGAGCCGGCTCTACGAGGCCCGCCGGCTCTCCGACAAGGTCGGCGCGCGCATCCTGCTCAAGCGCGAGGACCTCAACCACACCGGCGCGCACAAGATCCGCAACGTGCTCGGCCAGGCGCTGCTGACCCAGCGCATGGGCAAGAAGCGCGTCATCGCCGAGACCGGCGCGGGCCAGCACGGCGTCGCCAGCGCCACGGCCGCCGCCTACTTCGGCATGGAGTGCACCGTCTACATGGGGGCCGTCGACGTCAAGCGCCAGGCGCTCAACGTCGCCCGGATGCACCTCCTCGGCGCGAAGGTCGTGCCCGTCGACGGCGGCAGCGCGACGCTGAAGGACGCGATCAACGAGGCGCTGCGCGACTGGGTGTCCACCGTCGACCACACCGCCTACCTCTTCGGCACCGCCGCCGGACCCCACCCGTTCCCCAGCATGGTCCGCGACTTCGCGCGCGGCATCGGCGACGAGGCGCGCGCCCAGTGCCTCGAGCAGTACGGCGTGCTGCCCGACGCCATCGCGGCCTGCGTCGGCGGCGGCTCCAACGCGATCGGCCTCTACCAGGCGTTCCTCGACGACGAGGACGTCGCCATCTACGGCTTCGAGCCCGGCGGCGACGGCGTCGAGACCGGCCGCCACGCCGCGACGATCCACGCCGCCGACAGCGGCGTCCTGCACGGGGCGCGCACCTACGTCCTCCAGGACGAGGACGGCCAGACCGTCGAGTCCCACTCGATCTCGGCCGGCCTCGACTACCCCGGCGTCGGCCCCCAGCACGCCCACCTCGCCCAGGTCGGGCGCGTCACGTACCTGCCGATCACCGACGCCCAGGCGATGGACGCGCTGGCGCTGCTGAGCCGCACCGAGGGGATCATCCCGGCCATCGAGTCGGCCCACGCGATCGCGGGCGCGCTGGACGTCGCCAAGCGGCTCGGCGAGGAGAAGGGTCCCGACGCCACGGTGCTGATCAACCTCAGCGGCCGCGGCGACAAGGACATGGAGACCGCCATGGAGTGGTTCGACCTGTGAGCGCCTCGACCTCCACCGCCTTCGAGAAGGCCCGCGCCGACGGTCGCGCCGCGCTGGTCGGCTACCTGCCGGCCGGCTACCCCGACGTCGCCGGCGGCATCGACGCGCTGCGCTGCCTGGTCGACTCGGGCTGCGACGTCATCGAGATCGGGCTGCCCTACAGCGACCCGGTCATGGACGGCCCCACCATCCAGGCCGCGGCGCAGCACGCGCTCGAGGGCGGCGTCCGCACCCACGACGTGCTCCGCACGGTCGAGGCCGTCGCCGCCACCGGCGTGCCGACGCTCGTCATGACCTACTGGAACCCCGTCGAGCGCTACGGCGTCCCGCGCTTCGCCGCGGACCTCGCCAGCGCCGGGGGAGCGGGCCTGATCACGCCCGACCTGACGCCCGACAGCGCCCCGGAGTGGATCGCCGCCGCGGACGAGCACGACCTCGACAAGGTCTTCCTGGTCGCGCCGTCCTCCACCGACGAGCGCGTCGCCATGACCACCGCCGCGTGCCGTGGCTTCGTCTACGCGACGGCCGTCATGGGCGTCACCGGCGCGCGCACGACCACCAGCGACCTCGCCGGCCCGCTCGTCGCCCGCACCCGAGCGACCACCGACCTGCCCGTCGGCGTCGGCCTCGGCGTCAGCAACGGCGACCAGGCCGCCGAGGTGGCGTCGTACGCCGACGGCGTGATCGTGGGCTCGGCGTTCGTCCGCGCCCTCCTCGACCAGGACGACCGGGCCGCGGGCCTGCGCGCGCTCGCGGCCCTCACCGAGGACCTCGCCGCCGGAGTGAGGCGTGCGTAGCAAGCTCGCCCCGCCCTCACGTGCCCTGCTCCCGCTCGTCCTCCTGCTGCTGGTCCTGACCGCGTGCGGCGGGGGCGAGCCGTCCAAGTTCGCCGGCAGCACCCTGGAGAACCCCTACCGGGTCCCCGACGTCGCGCTCACCGACACCGACGGCGCGCCGTACTCGCTGGCGGCCGACACCGACAAGCGGCTCACGCTGGTCTTCTTCGGCTACGCCCACTGCCCCGACATCTGCCAGCAGGTGATGGGCGCCCTCGCCGGCGCGATGAACCGCCTCGACGACGCCGACCGCGAGCAGGTCGACGTGGTGTTCGTGACCACCGACCCGACCCGCGACACCCCGAAGGCGCTGCACCAGTACCTCGAGCGCTACGACCCCTCGTTCATCGGCCTCACCGGCGACATCGACACCATCATCGAGGTCGGCAAGCCCCTGGCCATCTACGTCAACGACGGCAAGCTGCTGCCCACCGGGGGCTACGACCTGGGCGGCCACAGCACGCAGGTCACCGCGGTCGACAGCGCCGACGAGGCTCCGGTCTACTGGGACCAGGAGACCACCCAGGCGGAGTTCGCCGCCGACATCCACACCCTGCTCGCCAAGGAGAACTGACGTGACGCTCACGGCGATCACCGCCCTCTCGATCCCCAGCCCGGAGTCCGGGGTGTGGCACCTGGGGCCGGTGCCGATCCGCGGCTACGCGCTGTCGATCATCCTCGGCATCATCGTCGCGATCTGGATCGGCGAGCGCCGCTGGGTGGCCCGCGGCGGCCGGCCCGGCGACGTGCAGGACCTCGCGATCTGGGCGGTGCCGTTCGGCCTCGTGGGCGCGCGGCTCTACCACGTCGCGACCGACAGCGGCCTCTACTTCGGCGAGGGCGACAACCCCGTCGAGGCGCTGTACGTGTGGCAGGGCGGACTCGGCATCTGGGGCGGCGTCGCCCTCGGCGCCCTCGGCGTGGTGATCGCGGCTCGCCGCAAGGGCATCAAGCTGCTCCCGGTCCTCGACGCGATGGCGCCCGGCGTCCTGGTCGCGCAGGCCATCGGGCGCTGGGGCAACTGGTTCAACCAGGAGCTCTACGGCCGTCCCACCGACCTCCCGTGGGGCCTCGAGATCGACCCCGCCAACTGGCCGTCGGGCTCGACCTTCGCGCCCGGGACGACGTTCCACCCGACCTACCTCTACGAGTTCCTCTGGAACCTCGCCGCCTTCGCGCTGGTGATCTGGGCCGACCGCCGGTTCCGCCTCGGCCACGGGCGCGTGCTGGCCCTCTACGTCATGGCCTACACGGCCGGGCGCGGCTGGATCGAGTACCTCCGCATCGACACCGTCGAGCTCAACGACGTCGGCGGGCTGCGCTTCAACGTGTGGGTCTCGATCGTGCTGTTCGTCGCCGCGGCGGCGTACTTCCTGATCAGCATGCGCCGTCGTCCGGGTCGCGAGGAGTCGGTGTGGGCGGACGGCCGCGGTCCGACTGGTGAGACGACCGAGGCCGCGGACGACGCGGAGGAGGCCGAGCCGAGCGGGGACGAGCCCGAGGAGAGCACCAAGGAGACCACGGGCTGACCGTCCCATGGACGGTCGTCGACTGCCACGAGGCCGTAACCGGGTGGTAATCTGACGACTCCGCCGCGTGGGCCAACGTCGTCCCTTGCGCTCAACCGTGCAGAGTGGTCCAGGGTCACCCCGGGGCTCACCTGCGCACGACGACGACGGGAGAACTCAGTGCCCTACTCGCACGCGTTCCCGCCGCCCCAGGGTCTCTACGACCCTCGCCACGAGAAGGACGCCTGTGGCGTCGCGTTCGTGGCGACCCTCACCGGGGAGGCCAGCCACGACATCGTGGCGAAGGCACTGACCGCCCTGCGCAACCTCGAGCACCGCGGTGCCGCGGGCGCCGAGCCCAACTCCGGCGACGGCGCCGGCATCCTGATGCAGGTGCCCGACGCGTTCCTGCGCGACGTCGTCGACTTCGACCTCCCGCCGGCCAACGCCTACGCCGTCGGCACGGCGTTCCTGCAGGGCGACGAGGCCCGCGTCGCCGAGACGCGCCGCCGCGTCGAGGCGATCGCCGCCGAGGAGGGCCTCGCCGTCCTCGGTTGGCGCGACGTCCCGATCGACCCGTCGGTCCTGGGCGCCACGGCGCTCGGCGTGATGCCGGCCTTCCAGCAGCTCTTCGTCGCCGGCGCCCGCCAGCGCGTGACGGGCATGTCGCTGGAGCGCATGGCCTACTGCCTGCGCAAGCGCGCCGAGCGCGACGCGGAGGTCTACTTCCCCTCGCTGTCCTCGCGGACGCTGGCCTACAAGGGCATGCTCACCACCGAGCAGCTCGACAGCTTCTACCCCGACCTGCGCGACGAGCGGGTGGCCTCGGCCCTCGCCGTGGTCCACTCGCGGTTCTCGACCAACACCTTCCCGAGCTGGCCGCTGTCCCACCCGTTCCGGTTCATCGCCCACAACGGCGAGATCAACACGGTCATGGGCAACCGCAACTGGATGCGCGCCCGCGAGGCGCTGCTGTCCTCCGACCTGATCCCCGGCGACCTCGAGCGGATCTTCCCGATCGTCACGACCGGGGCCTCGGACTCCGCGTCGTTCGACGAGGTGCTCGAGCTGCTGCACATGGGCGGGCGCTCGCTGCCGCACTCGGTGCTGATGATGATCCCGGAGGCGTGGGAGAACCACACCGAGATGGACCAGCGCCGGCGCGAGTTCTACTCGTTCCACTCCGCCCTGATGGAGCCGTGGGACGGCCCCGCGTGCGTGGTGTTCACCGACGGCTCGCAGATCGGCGCGGTCCTCGACCGCAACGGCCTGCGCCCCTCGCGCTACTGGGTCACCGACGACGGCTTGGTCGTCCTCGCCTCCGAGGTCGGCGTCCTCGACCTCGACCCCGCCACGATCGTCCGCAAGGGCAGGCTCCAGCCGGGCCGGATGTTCCTCGTCGACACCGACGAGCACCGGATCATCGAGGACGAGGAGATCAAGTCCGAGCTGGCCTCGGAGCACCCCTACGGCGAGTGGCTGCACGCCGGGCTGATCCACCTCAACGACATCCCCGAGCGTGAGCACATCATCCACACGCACGCCTCGGTCACGCGTCGCCAGCAGATCTTCGGCTACACCGAGGAGGAGCTGCGTGTGCTGCTCTCCCCGATGGCCAACACCGGCGGCGAGACGCTCGGCTCCATGGGCACCGACACCCCGATCGCGGCGCTCAGCGACAAGCCGCGGCTGCTGTTCGACTACTTCAGCCAGCTGTTCGCGCAGGTGACCAACCCGCCGCTGGACGCCATCCGCGAGGAGCTCGTCACCTCGCTCAACGGCACCATCGGCCCGGAGGCCAACCTGCTCGACCCGACGCCCGCGTCGTGCCGCCAGGTCGTCCTGCCGTTCCCGGTCATCTCCAACGACGACCTCGCCAAGATCCGCCACATCAACCGCGACGGCGACATGCCGGGCTTCATCACCCACGTCGCCCGCGGCCTCTACGAGGTCGAGGGCGGGGGAGGTGCGCTCGCGCACCGGATCGCCGAGATCTGCGCCGAGGTCTCCCAGGCGATCGCCGAGGGCGCGCGCATCATCGTGCTCTCCGACCGCCACTCCACGGCCGAGCTCGCGCCGATCCCGTCGCTGCTGCTCACCTCCGCGGTCCACCACCACCTGGTGCGCGAGAAGACCCGCACCCAGGTGGGCCTGCTGGTCGAGGCCGGCGACGTCCGCGAGGTCCACCACGTGGCTCTGCTGGTCGGCTACGGCGCCGCGGCGGTCAACCCCTACCTCGCGATGGAGTCCGTCGAGGACCTCGCCCGCGAGGGCTACTACGTCAAGGTCGAGCCCGAGCAGGCCGTGGCCCACCTGGTGAAGGCCCTGGGCAAGGGCGTGCTCAAGGTGATGTCCAAGATGGGCGTCTCCACGGTCGCCTCCTACACCGGCGCCCAGATCTTCGAGGCCGTCGGGCTCTCCGAGGAGCTCGTCGACCGCTACTTCACGGGCACCACGTCCAAGCTGGGCGGCCTGGGTCTGGACACGATCGCCGAGGAGGTCGCGCGGCGCCACGCCACGGCGTACCCCCGCGGCGGGATCCTGCCCGGGCACCGCGAGCTCGCGACGGGCGGCGAGTACCAGTGGCGCCGCGACGGGGAGCCGCACCTCTTCGACCCCGACACGGTCTTCCGGCTCCAGCACGCCACCCGCGCCGGTCGCTACGACGTCTTCAAGCAGTACACCGCCGCGGTCGACGACCAGTCGAGCCGGCTGATGACGCTGCGCGGGCTGTTCCGGTTCAAGGACGCCGAGGGCACCGGCCGCACGCCGGTCCCGATCGACGAGGTCGAGCCGGTCTCCGAGATCGTCAAGCGCTTCTCGACCGGGGCCATGTCCTACGGCTCGATCAGCCAGGAGGCGCACGAGACCCTCGCGATCGCCATGAACCGGTTGGGCGCGAAGTCCAACACCGGTGAGGGCGGCGAGGACTCCGACCGGCTCTACGACCCCGAGCGCCGCAGCTCGATCAAGCAGGTCGCGTCGGGCCGCTTCGGCGTCACCTCCGAGTACCTCACCAACGCCGACGACATCCAGATCAAGATGGCGCAGGGCGCCAAGCCCGGCGAGGGCGGCCAGCTGCCCGGCAACAAGGTCTACCCGTGGGTGGCCAAGACCCGGCACTCCACGCCGGGCGTGGGGCTGATCAGCCCGCCGCCGCACCACGACATCTACTCGATCGAGGACCTGGCGCAGCTGATCCACGACCTCAAGAACGCCAACCCGTCGGCCCGCGTCCACGTGAAGCTGGTCTCCGAGGTCGGCGTCGGCACGGTCGCGGCGGGCGTCTCCAAGGCGCACGCCGACGTGGTGCTGATCTCCGGGCACGACGGCGGCACCGGCGCCTCGCCGCTCACCTCGCTCAAGCACGCGGGCGGTCCGTGGGAGCTCGGCCTCGCCGAGACCCAGCAGACGCTGCTGCTCAACGGGCTGCGCGACCGCATCGTGGTGCAGGCCGACGGCCAGCTCAAGACCGGGCGCGACGTCGTCGTGGCCGCGCTGCTGGGCGCCGAGGAGTTCGGCTTCGCCACCGCGCCTCTCGTGGTGTCGGGCTGCATCCTGATGC
The DNA here is from genome assembly GCF_015024225.1 of Nocardioides lijunqiniae. Taxonomy (GTDB): domain Bacteria; phylum Actinomycetota; class Actinomycetes; order Propionibacteriales; family Nocardioidaceae; genus Nocardioides; species Nocardioides lijunqiniae. The sequence continues at coordinate 49,691 of NZ_JACJGM010000034.1, read as the reverse complement.
GGGTCTGCCACCTCGACACCTGTCCGGTGGGCGTGGCCACGCAGAACCCCGTCCTGCGCGAGCGCTTCTCCGGCAAGGCCGAGTACATCGTCAACTTCTTCACCTACATCGCCGAGGAGGTGCGCGAGATCCTCGCCGAGCTCGGCTTCCGCAGCATCGAGGAGGCCGTCGGCCAGGTCGGCTCGCTCGACACCGTCGAGGCGGTCGAGCACTGGAAGGCCTCGGGCCTGGACCTGAGCCCGGTCCTGCACGTCCCGGACTCCAGCGCGTTCCCCGACCAGGACCTGCGCAACACCAAGACCCAGGACCACGGTCTCGACCGCTCCCTGGACCTCACCGAGCTGGTCCCGCTGGCTCAGCCGGCGCTCCAGCACGGCGAGCCGGTGCGCGCCCAGGTCGCGATCCGCAACGTCCACCGCACCGTCGGCACGATCCTGGGCCACGAGGTCACCAAGAAGTACGGCGGCGAGGGACTGCCCGACGGCACCATCGACCTCACGTTCGTGGGCTCGGCCGGCCAGTCCTTCGGCGCGTTCGTCCCTCGTGGGGTGACGCTGCGGCTGGAGGGCGACGCCAACGACTACGTCGGCAAGGGCCTCTCGGGCGGACGCATCGTGGTGCGGCCCGACCGTGCGGCGACGTTCAACAGCAACGAGCAGATCATCGCCGGCAACACGATCGCCTACGGCGCCACCAGCGGCCAGATCTTCCTGCGAGGCGGGGTCGGCGAGCGGTTCGCCGTCCGCAACTCCGGCGCGTGGCTGGTCACCGAGGGCGTGGGCGACCACGGCTGCGAGTACATGACCGGCGGCCGGGTGGTCGTCCTGGGCAAGACCGGACGCAACTTCGGCGCCGGCATGTCCGGCGGCATCGCCTGGGTCCTGGACCTCAAGGAGTTCCGGGTCAACCGCGAGCTGGTGGAGCTGGGCCCGGTCACGGGCGAGGCCGCCCGCGAGCTCGAGCAGATGGTGCGTGGCCACCTCGAGGAGACCGGCTCGCCGGTCGCCGAGGAGCTGCTCGCCGACTGGGACCACGCGCTGACGCGCTTCACCGAGGTCATGCCGCGCGACTACCGCGTGGTGCTGGAGGCGAAGGCCAAGGCCGAGGCCGACGGCCTGGACGAGAACCAGATCGCACACAAGATGATGGAGGCACTCCATGGCTGACCCCAAGGGGTTCCTGAAGGTCGGCCGCGAGGTCGCGGAGCGACGTCCGGTCGAGGAGCGGGTCCAGGACTGGAACGAGGTCTACCCCGGTGGGATGGGCCGCGCGCTCCTGCCGATCATCACCGAGCAGGCCGGTCGGTGCATGGACTGCGGCATCCCGTTCTGCCACCAGGGCTGCCCGCTCGGCAACATCATCCCGGAGTGGAACGACCTGGTCTGGCGCGACGACTGGGAGGGCGCGATCGACCGCCTCCACGCGACCAACAACTTCCCGGAGTTCACCGGCCGGCTGTGCCCGGCGCCGTGCGAGACCGCCTGCGTCCTGGGCATCAACCAGGACCCGGTGACGATCAAGAACGTCGAGGTCTCGATCATCGACAAGGCGTGGGAGTCGGGCTTCGTGCGCCCGCAGCCCCCCGAGTGGCTCTCCGGCCGCACGGTGGCCGTCATCGGCTCCGGCCCCGCCGGGCTGGCCGCCGCCCAGCAGCTGACCCGCGCCGGCCACACCGTCGCGGTCTACGAGCGCGCCGACAAGGTCGGCGGGCTGCTGCGCTACGGCATCCCCGAGTTCAAGATGGAGAAGAAGCACCTCGACCGGCGCATCGAGCAGATGAAGCGCGAGGGCACGGTCTTCCGGGCCGGCGTCGACGTCGGTGGCGAGGACCTCACCGGCGACTCGCTGCGCGAGCGCTACGACGCGGTCGTGCTGGCCATGGGCTCCACCGAGGCGCGTGACCTGCCGGTCCCGGGCCGCGAGCTCGGCGGGATCCACCAGGCGATGGAGTTCCTGCCGCAGGCCAACCGGGTCGCGCTCGGCGAGGAGGTCGAGGGCCAGATCCGGGCCGACGGCAAGCACGTCGTGATCATCGGTGGCGGCGACACGGGCGCCGACTGCCTCGGCACGTCGACCCGCCAGGGCGCGGCCTCCATCACGCAGCTGGAGATCATGCCCGAGCCGCCGACCGACCGGCCGGAGGGCCAGCCGTGGCCGACGTACCCGATGACCTTCAAGGTCTCCTCGGCCCACGAGGAGGCGGGGGAGCGGGTCTACGCCGTGTCCACGCAGGAGTTCCTGGGTGACGACGACGGCAACGTGCGCGCGCTGCGCCTGGTCGACGTGGTGTTCGAGGGCGGCAGGCTCACCGAGATCGAGGGCACCGAGCGGGAGATCCCGGCCGAGCTGGTGCTGTTCGCGATGGGCTTCGTCGGACCGGAGAAGCCCGGCCTCGTCGAGCAGCTCGGGGTCGACCTGGACCCGCGCGGCAACGTGCAGCGCGACGGCTCCTACATGAGCTCGCTGCCCGGCGTCTTCGTGGCCGGCGACGCGGGCCGCGGCCAGTCGCTGATCGTGTGGGCCATCGCGGAGGGCCGTGCCGCGGCCGCCGCGGTCGACACCTTCCTGACCGGGTCGACGACGCTGCCCGCGCCGATCCCGCCCACGGCACGGCCACTGGTCGTCTGAGGACGACCGCTCCGCGGGACCGGGGGCGCACACGTTGGTTTTATCGATCTAAGAACCGGTAGGCTCGTCGTGTGCGAAGAGCAAAGATCGTGTGCACCCTCGGCCCTGCCACCAACTCCGAACGTCGTATCCGTGAGCTCGTCTACGCCGGCATGGACGTCGCCCGGCTGAACATGAGCCACGGCAGCCACGAGGACCACGCCGAGGCCTACCGCCTCGTGCGCGAGGCCGCCGACGCCAGCGGGCACGGGGTTGGCATCTTCGCCGACCTCCAGGGCCCCAAGATCCGCCTCGAGACCTTCCCCGACGGTCCGGTCGTGCTGCGGCGCGGCCAGCAGTGGACGATCACCACGCGCGACGTCGCGGGGGACGCCACGATCTGCGGCACGACGTACAAGGGCCTGCCGGGCGACGTCAACGTCGGCGACCCGATCCTCATCGACGACGGCAAGGTGCGCCTGCGGGTGACGGGTGTCGACGACACCGACGTCACGACCGAGGTCCTCACCGGCGGCAAGGTCAGCAACAACAAGGGCATCAACCTGCCTGGCGTCGCGGTGTCGGTGCCGGCGCTGTCGGAGAAGGACATCGAGGACCTCCGCTTCGCCCTCAGCCTCAGCGTCGACTTCATCGCGCTGAGCTTCGTGCGCAACGCGGCCGACGCCGAGGACGTGCGCCGCGTCATGGACGAGGTCGGCGTCCACCTGCCGATCATCGCCAAGATCGAGAAGCCTCAGGCCATCGAGAACCTCGACGAGATCGTGCGCGCCTTCGACGGCTTCATGGTCGCTCGCGGCGACCTCGGCGTGGAGTGCCCGCTCGAGGACGTGCCGTTCCTGCAGAAGCAGATCATCGAGAAGGCGCGCCGCAACGCCAAGCCCGTCATCGTCGCGACCCAGATGCTGGAGTCGATGGTCACCAGCCCGTCGCCGACGCGCGCCGAGACCAGCGACGTCGCCAACGCCGTCCTCGACGGCGCCGACGCGGTCATGCTCTCGGGCGAGACGAGCGTGGGGGAGCACCCCATCCACGTGGTCGAGACGATGGCCCGGATCATCGTGGCCACCGAGCAGCACGCCCTCGAGCCGCGCGAGTACGGTCAGTTCGAGCGGATCACCTGGGACCCCCACACCCGCGGCGGCGTGATCGCGAAGGCGGCCCAGGAGGTCGCCGAGCGCGTCGAGGCCAAGTACGTCGTGGCGTTCACGCAGTCCGGTGACTCCGCGCGGCGGATGTCGCGCCTGCGCGGCCCGATCCCGGTGCTGGCGTTCACCCCGGAGGCGCGGGTGCGCTCCCAGCTGTCGCTGTCGTGGGGGGTGGAGACGTTCAAGACCTCCGAGGTCGACCACACCGACGAGATGGTGCGCCAGGTCGACGAGCAGCTGCTCCAGATCGGGCGCGTCGAGGAGGGCGACCTGGTCGTCATCATCGCCGGTGCCCCTCCGGGCATCCCCGGCTCGACCAACGCCCTGCGCATCCACCGCATGGGCGACGCCATCAACGAGGTCGCGCCGGCCTACAAGCGTCAGGGCTGAGTCTCAGCGCTTCAGCCCGATGAGCTCGTCCAGCCGCGCCACCCCGGCGCGCGTGGACACGCTGATGTGGTGGACGTTGGACTGCCGCCAGGGCACGTCGACGAGGTCGAGCGCCCAGCAGCAGAGCTCGCGGATGTCCACGGAGTAGTTGGTGAACTGCCAGCGGGGATAGGCGTAGTACTTCATGACGCCGGCGACCGGCCGTCGGACGCGGTTGAGCACCCTGCATCCGTCGGAGTGGAACAGACCGCGCAGAAATGGTGCCGGGTGGGCCTCGACGATGGCGCGCTGCCAGGGCTGCAGCACGATCGAGCGCGTGTGCTTGTGCCCGGGACCGTGCTGCGGGAACAGGCACCGCCAGTGCTTCCAGGAGACGGTGAGGATCAGGCAGCCCGTTGATCGGCGCACATGAGGACGCCCGCCCGGCTTGACCCTGGTCATCAGCGAGAGGATCCGCTCGTTGTTCTCCTCATAGCGCGTGTCGTTGCAGATGTGCAGGTTGTAGACGCCGCGGCGACCGCGGCTGAGGTGACCGTCGCCGAGGTACCACCCGAGCAGCTCCGAGTAGGAGCGCTCATCCAGCGGTGCGCCGTCGCAGCGCGGGCACGGGACGGCGCAGTGAGTCTGTCCCCGCGGGAGTCCGCGACGCTGGTAGTCCCGCCTCCACCGGCGGATCGTCTTGATCGCCACGCCGTGTCGGGCCGCGTTGAGTGCGTCGGGCAGGCCGGCGTCGGAGTCACGCAGGGCACTGTCCACGGTCTCCTGCGATCGGATGTGGGGCACCCCCTCATGGTGAGAGGGACCACCGACACCGGTGCCGGGTGTGGGACTTGAACCCACATGTCCTTTCGGACGATGGTGTTTGAGACCATTGCGTATACCGATTCCGCCAACCCGGCTGGGCAGCGTCACCCTACAGAGGTGTCAGCGTGCTGCCGCAGGCGGCGCGACCGCTCCCTGAGCCGGGGGCGCCGGGGGAGGGGCGCCCTACTAGCCTGGCGTCGTGACCGACCCCGCCACCGAGAGCCGCGTACCCGCGCAGCGCACCGTCGTGATCGCCGAGGACGAGACGCTGATCCGCATGGACCTCGCGGAGATGCTGACCGAGGAGGGCTACTCCGTCGTGGGCCAGGCCGGCGACGGCGCCCGGGCGATCGAGCTCGCCGAGGAGCACCGTCCCGACCTGGTGATCCTCGACGTGAAGATGCCCGTGCTGGACGGCATCGCCGCCGCGGAGGCCATCGCGGGCAAGCGGATCGCGCCCGTCGTCATCCTCACGGCGTTCTCCCAGCGCGACCTCGTCGAGCGCGCCCGCGACGCCGGCGCCATGGCCTACCTCGTGAAGCCCTTCTCCAAGACCGACCTGCTGCCCGCGATCGAGATGGCGGTCAGCCGCTTCGCCGAGCTGAGCATGCTGGAGGCGGAGGTCGCCGACCTGTCGGAGCGCCTCGAGACGCGCAAGGCCGTCGACCGCGCCAAGGGCGTCCTGCAGAAGCAGCTCAGCCTCTCCGAGCCGGAAGCCTTCCGGTGGATCCAGAAGACCGCGATGGATCTTCGTCTCTCCATGCGGCAGGTCGCGGAAGGCGTCGTGGAGCACGGCCCGGGCGTCACCGGAGCCGGCGACGCGTGAGCGGCACTCGATAACGGATCGGTGATGATTCGGCAGCCTTCGCTCAAGTTCCTTACAGGAGGGTGCTCTCGGGTGTACGTTTCCGCACCGGAGGCACCGGCACCGTCGGGATGTCGTGCTCCGACAACTCTGCGTCCTCGGTAGTCGGCCGAGGTCCTGACGAGAGGTAGATGTCTTGAGGCGAAACACACGATTCGGGCTCGGAGCAGTGGTCGTATCACTGGCCCTGGCCGTTTCTGCTTGTGGAACGACCGACGATAACGAGGCGGGTGGCGGCGGCGGGGACGACTGCGCCTTCAACATCGGCGTGATGGGTGCCCTCAGCGGCAGCAACGCCAGCGTCGTGCTGCCGTCGGTCAACGGTGCCAAGCTCGCGCTGAAGCAGTGGTCCGCGGACAACGACGACTGCGATATCTCCCTCGAGGAGTTCGACACCGAGGGCGACCCGGCCAAGGCCACGCCGGCTGCGACCAAGATGGCCACGGACGAGACCTTCATCGGCGTCATGGGTGGCGCGTTCTCCGGTGAGACCCGCGCGACGAAGGCCACCTTCGACGACGCCGGCCTGACCATGATCAGCCAGTCCGCCACGGCCACCGACCTCACCACCGAGGAGCCGGCCGCGGTGTTCCACCGCGTCATCGGCTACGACGAGGTCCAGGGCGCGGCCATCGGCCGCTACCTGCGCGACGTCGCGGGCGCCAAGAAGGTCTTCGTCGTCGACGACTCCACCACCTACGGCGAGCCCCTCGCCAACAAGGTCAAGGAGGAGCTGGGCGACCTGGTCGTCGACAGCGACAAGACCCAGGAGGGCCAGACCGAGTTCTCCGCCGTCGTGTCGAAGATCGAGTCGGCCGAGCCCGACGCCGTCTTCTACGCCGGCTACGCCGCCGAGGCGGGCCCGTTCCTGAAGCAGCTCCGTGACGCCGGCGTGACCGCGACCTTCGTGGGTGGTGACGGCCTCTACGGCGCCGACTTCCCCAAGGCCGCCGGTGACGCGTCCGAGGGCGCCATCATCACCTGCCCGTGCCTCCCGGCCGACCAGGCCGAGGGCACCTTCGCCGCCGACTACGAGGCCGAGTTCGGCGAGGCGCCCGGCGCCTACGCCGCCGAGGGCTTCGACGTCATGACGATCTTCCTCGCCGCCATCAAGGACGGCGCTCGTGACCGCAAGGCCATGGAGGAGTTCGTCGACGGCTACGAGGGCACCGGCCTCACCAAGGAGTACGCCTTCGACGACAAGGGCGACGTCGCCGAGGAGAACGTCGTGATCTGGACGTACAAGGTCACCGACGGAGCCCTCGCGGCCGAGCAGGAGATCCCCAAGGCGTAACCAGCAGCAAGCACCGATGACCAGCGGGGCGACCGGGTCGAGACCCGGCCGCCCCGCTGGCATGGCCCACGCACCGTGGGCCGCCGTCCTGGCTCACGCACTGGGGAGACTCCATGGATTTCAGCAGCCTCATCGACCAGATCGGTGAGCACACCGCCAACGGCCTGACCAAGGGCGCGATCTACGCGCTGGTCGCGCTCGGCTACACGCTCGTCTACGGCGTTCTGCGCCTGATCAACTTCGCCCACTCCGAGGTCTTCATGGTGGGCACGTGGGCCGTCCTGGGCGTCTACACCGTCCTGGGCGCCACCGGCAGCAGCGGCGTCGGCATGGTCATCCTGGCCACCGCGCTCGCCGCGCTCGCCGCGGTAGTGGCCTCCGCCAGCACCGCCCTCATCGTGGAGCGCGTCGCCTACCGGCCGCTGCGCAAGAAGAACGCACCGCCCCTGATCTTCCTGATCACCGCGATCGGCTGCTCGCTGGTCCTGGTCGAGCTGTTCGGGCACGTGTTCCGGGTGTTCTTCGGCCCGCCGTTCGGTCGCGCGCTGGTGAGCATCCCCAGCCTCATCGACACCGAGGTGTGGCTCAACCTGGGCAAGACCTCGATCACCAACATGCAGATCATCGTCGTGGTGGGGGCCGTCGTGATGATGGTCGCGCTCGACACCTTCGTGAACAAGACCCGCCTGGGTCGCGGCGTGCGCGCCGTCGCCCAGGACCCCGACACCGCAGCCCTCATGGGCGTCAACCAGGACCGCGTCATCATGCTGGTCTTCATCCTGGGTGGGGCCATGGCCGGGGTCGCGTCGATCCTGTACACGATGAACTACGACATCACGAAGTTCGACATCGGCTTCCTGATCGGAGTCAAGGCCTTCACCGCCGCCGTCCTCGGCGGCATCGGCAACCTGCGCGGCGCCCTCGTGGGCGGCCTGCTGCTGGGCGTCGTCGAGGTCTACTCCTCCACCCTCTTCAGCTCCAACTGGGAGGACGTCACCGCATTCGTCGTCCTGATCCTGGTGCTGATGTTCCGACCGACCGGCATCCTCGGTGAGTCGCTAGGAAAGGCACGCGCATGAGTGACTCTGGCAAGGGCTCCGACACCGCTGTCGCGCCCCGCAAGGGCCCGTTGGGCCTGCCCCACCTCGGCATCGTCGACCGCTGGCAGCGGGCGCCGATCTGGATGAAGCTCCCGGTCGTCCTGGCCGTGGTCTCGTTCTGCTTCTACCTGCCCTTCCTGAACATCCTGCCGTTCGCGCAGGTGCGCACCGACCTGAACGCCGCCGGCACCGACTGGTCCAGCGTGCTGTTCCTGATCGTCGTCTACATGATCGTGGCGGTCGGGCTGAACGTCGTGATCGGGCTCGCGGGCCTGCTCGACCTCGGGTACGTCGGCTTCTACGCGCTGGGCGCCTACTCCGTGGCGCTGTTCGGCTCGTCGAGCTCGCCGGTGACGATCGCGCTTCAGGAGAAGCTCGGCTTCGCCGAGGGCTGGGCGGTGCCGTTCGCGGCCTGCATCCCGCTGGCGATCGCGTTCGCGCTCGTCGCCGGCGTCATCCTCGGCGCCCCGACCCTGCGGCTGCGCGGCGACTACCTCGCCATCGTGACCATGGGCTTCGGCGAGATCATCCGGATCATCCTGCGCAACGCGACCGACGTGACCGGTGGCCCCAAGGGCGTCATCGGCATCCCGAAGCCTCCGGGCCCGGTGGACGCCGACGGGCGTGACTTCTTCAACGGCCTCGACGTGCACCGCTGGTACTGGCTGGCGCTGATCGTGCTGTTCCTCCTGATGTTCCTCGTGCGCCGGCTGGAGAACAGCCGCGTGGGCCGCTCCTGGCTGGCCATCCGCGAGGACGAGGACGCCGCGCGGATCATGGGCGTCAACGCGTTCAAGTTCAAGCTGTGGGCCTTCGCGATCGGCGCCATGCTCGGCGCCATCGCCGGTCTGCTCTTCGCGAGCAAGCAGGGCGTGGTGGAGCCCAACGGCTTCAAGCTGAACCTGTCGTTCCTGTTCGTGGCCATGGTCGTCATCGGCGGGTCCGGCAACATGATGGGCGTGCTCTTCGGCGCCTTCCTGATCACCTACCTGCCCGAGCGGTTCCGGTTCCTGGACCAGTGGCGTCCGTTCGGCTTCGGGGTCGCCCTCGTCGCCGTGATGGTGCTGCGCCCGCAGGGCCTGATCCCCAACCGCCGAAGAGCTCGAGAGCTCGAGGACCGCAAGGCAGAGGCAGAGGAGGCGGCAGTCGATGTCTGAGCAGACGATGGAGTCCACCCGCGCGGCAGGACACGAGGCGGGGGAGGTGCTGCTGGAGGTCGACCACGTCACGTTGAGGTTCGGCGGTGTCGTCGCCCTCAACGACGTGGACTTCCAGATCCGCCGAGGCGAGATCCTCGGTCTGATCGGGCCCAACGGCGCCGGCAAGACCACCTGCTTCAACGCGATGACCGGCGTCTACAAGCCGACGTCGGGGGAGATCCGGTTCACCGGCAAGCAGATCAGCGGCCGGCCGAGCCACCAGATCACCGCCATGGGCATCGCCCGCACGTTCCAGAACATCCGGCTCTTCCCGGAGATGTCGGCCCTGGAGAACGTGATGGTGGGCTGCGACACGCGGCACAAGACGAGCGTGCTGGGCGCCTTGTTCCGCCTCTACCGCGTCCGCCCCAAGGAGCACGAGCTCCCGGAGAACGGTCTGAAGCGCGCGTTCGCCAAGGTGTTCGGCACCAGCCGGCACGTCCTGGAGGAGCGCGCCGGTCGCGAGAAGGCGATGGCGCTGCTGCGCTTCGTCGGCGTCGCCGACCGGGCGCACGAGCTGTCGCGCAACCTGCCCTACGGCTACCAGCGGCGCCTCGAGATCGCGCGCGCCATGGCGACCGACCCCCAGCTCCTCTGCCTGGACGAGCCGGCCGCCGGCTTCAACCCGGCCGAGAAGGAGGACCTGATGGACCTGATCCGTCAGATCCGCGACCGGGGTCTCACCGTGCTGCTGATCGAGCACGACATGAAGCTGGTCATGGGCGTCACCGACCGGATCGTGGTGCTGGAGTTCGGCACGAAGATCGCCGACGGGCTGCCGTCCGAGGTCGCCCGCAACCCCAAGGTCATCGCTGCCTACCTAGGAGAGCCCGACGATGCTGCTTCAGCTTGAGGACGTGGTCCTCGCCTACGGAAAGATCGAGGCGCTCCACGGCCTGACGATCGAGGTCGACGAGGGCGAGGTCGTCGCCCTCATCGGCGCCAACGGCGCCGGCAAGACCTCCACGATGCGTGCGGTCTCCGGCGTGCGTGGCATCCAGTCCGGGAGGATCACCTTCCAGGGCGAGGACGTCACGAAGCTCCGGGCCGACCAGCGGGTGCGCAAGGGGCTCAGCCTCGCGCCCGAGGGCCGCGGGATCTTCCCCGGCATGACCGTCGTGGAGAACCTCGACATGGGGGCCTACACCCGCCGTGACAAGTCCGAGGTCACCCAGGACTTCGACCGGGTCTTCGACCTGTTCCCGCGCCTCAACGAGCGGCGCAAGCAGATCGCGGGCACCATGTCCGGCGGCGAGCAGCAGATGCTCGCCATCGGGCGGGCACTGATGGCGCGGCCCAAGCTGCTCCTGCTGGACGAGCCGTCGATGGGCCTGGCCCCGATGCTCATCCAGCAGATCTTCACGATCATCACCGAGATCGCGGAGCAGGGCACCACCATCCTGGTGGTCGAGCAGAACGCCAAGCAGGCGCTCTCGCGCGCCGACCGGGCCTACGTCCTGGAGACCGGCCGGATCGTCAAGACCGGCACCGGCGCCGACCTCCTCGACGACCCGAGCATCCGCGAGGCCTACCTCGGCGTCGCCTAGCAGGTGGTGAGGGCCGCCGCCGTCGTCATCGGACGGCGGCGGCCAGCACCACCAGCACGGGGGCCACGAGCAGCGCCGGCAGCAGGTCGGCGACCGGGATCTCGCGGATCCGGAGCAGCCTCAGCGCCACGCCCACCAGCAGCAGCCCGCCCGTCGCGGTGATCGCGGCGAGCTGGGCGTCGGGCAGCACGTCGCCCAGGAGCACGCCGACGAGCGTGAGGCCGCCCTGGACGACCACGACGGTGATGGCGGACGCCGCCACGCCCCACCCGAAGGCCGAGGCGAACGCGATCGCGGCGAAGCCGTCCAGCATCGCCTTGAGGAAGAGCTGGTCCGCGCCGTTGCCGAGGCCGTCGTTCAGCGAGCCCAGGATCGTGAGCGGGCCGGTGCAGAACAGCAGCGAGGACACCACGAACCCCTCGATGAACCGGTGCCGCTCCGCGGAGCCCGCGTCGCCGGCGAGGCGCCGCTGCAGCCAGCCGCCGACCGACTCCACGCGCTGCTCGAGCCGCAGCAGGGAGCCGACGATCCCGCCCAGGACCAGCGAGCCCAGGACGATCAGCATCGGCGCGCTGTCGCCGACGCGCGACGACAGCGCCGGGTCCAGCACCGCCACCGCCGACGTCGCGGCGATCAGCAGTGTGACCAGCCCGAGGGCGTCGGTCACCAGGTCGCGGGTGCGCTCCGGCAGGCGGTCGCCGAGCAGGCGCCCCAGCAGGGCGCCCAGCAGCACGGTCGCGACGTTCACGACGGTTCCGGTTCCGGGGATCACGGGACTCCTCTGTCCAGGGTGGGCGCGCTGAGCGTAGTCTTCGGGCTGATCGTGCACGCGGCGTGCGGACGCGCGGTCGCAGTCCAAGGGTTCACCCAGGCCTGGGGAGGCGAGACATGAGTCGGTCGCTGGTGTCGCTGCGCTGTGCGGAGCTGTCCGACGCGCCGATCCTCGCCGAGCTCTGGTGCGACGGCCTGCGCCGCGCCGACCCCCACGAGCAGGTGGCCGACCTCGAGCTGGTCATCAAGGGCGCGACGGCCTCCCCGGAGCAGCGCATGCTCGTGGCGGAGTACGACGGCGCGCTGGCCGGCGCGATCCTGCTGCGCGTCGCGACCCTGTCGGCGATCAACCTCGAGCAGATCGTCCAGGCGATCTCGCCGCACGTCTTCCCGCAGTACCGGCGCCACGGCATCGGCCGCGCCCTCATGGAGAGTGCCGTCGCCTTCGCCGAGGAGCTCGGGATCGCCCACGTGGCGACCGCCGCCACCTCGGGCTCGCGCGACGCCAACCGCTTCATGGCCCGCCTCGCGCTGGGGCCCTACGCCACGCTGCGGCTGGCCCCGACCGTGGCCGTGCGCGCCAAGCTCACCGCCCAGCGCCCGGTGCTGCCGGGCAACGGCCGGCAGCGCACCCGCCTGCTGGCGGCCCGGCGCTCCATGCGCCGCTCCCAGGTCGAGGCGCCCGAGCTCGAGCTCGGCTAGCTCAGCGGCCCACCCGGTCGGCCGGCACGAGCGCGCAGGTGATGCGCGAGGTGCACACCCGCTTGCCACGGTCGTCGGTGATGACGACCTCGAAGCAGGCCGACGTGCGCCCCAGGTGCACGGGGGTGGCGACGCCGGTGACCGTGCCGGAGGTCGCGGCGCGGTGGTGGGTGGCATTGATGTCGATGCCCACGGCCACCCGGTCGGGGTGGGCGTGGCGGGCGGAGCCGACCGACCCGAGGCTCTCGGCGAGCACCACCGACGCGCCGCCGTGCAGCAGGCCGTAGGGCTGGGTGTTGCCCTCGACCGGCATCGTCCCGACGATGCGCTCCGCGGACACCTCGAGCAGCTCGATGCCCATCTTCTCGTTGAGCGCTCCCATCGGCATCTGGGCGAGGAACTCCTCGAGGGGCACGCTGGTCTGCTCGTCGTCGCTCATGGCGACATTCTCGCCGACCCGGGACCAGCGCACCGTCGGTGGTCATGGATAGAGTCGCCGGGTGCCCGACGCTCCCACGACCGACCGTCCGCGCCTGTTGCTGCTCGACGGCCACTCGCTGGCCTACCGCGCCTTCTTCGCGCTGCCCGTGGAGAACTTCTCGACGACCACCGGGCAGCACACCAACGCGGTCTACGGCTTCACCTCGATGCTCATCAACGTGCTGCGCGACGAGCGTCCCACGCACCTCGCGGTCGCCTTCGACGTGTCCCGCCAGACCTTCCGCCTGGCGGAGTACGCCGAGTACAAGGCCGGCCGCAACAAGACGCCCACCGAGTTCAGCAGCCAGCTGCCGCTGATCGAGGAGGTGCTGCAGGCCCTGCGCATCCCCTTCCTGAAGAAGGACGGCTTCGAGGCCGACGACATCATCGCCACGCTCGCGACGCGCGCGCTGGCCGACGACATGGAGGTGCTGATCCTCACCGGAGACCGCGACTCCATCCAGCTCGTCACCGACCGGTCCACGGTGCTCTACCCGATGCGGGGGGTCTCCGACCTCGCTCGCATGACGCCGGCGTGGGTCCAGGACAAGTACGGCGTGCCGCCCGAGCGCTACCCCGAGATCGCCGCGCTGGTGGGGGAGACCTCCGACAACCTGCCCGGCGTGCCGGGCGTGGGCGTGGGCTACGCCGCCAAGTGGATCAACGCCTACGACGGCCTCGACAACGTCATCCTCCACGCCGACGAGATCACCGGGAAGAAGGGCGAGTCCCTGCGCGCCCACCTCGGCGACGTCATGCGCAACCGCCAGCTCAACCGGCTGGTGACCGACCTCGACCTGGAGCTGGCGCCGGCCGACCTGGCGGTGCGCCCGTGGGACCGCACCGAGGTGCACACGCTCTTCGACGGCCTGGAGTTCCGGGTGCTGCGCGACCGGCTCTTCGAGACCCTGGAGTCCGAGGAGGAGGTCGACGGCCCCGGCTTCGAGCTGACCGGCGACGTCCTGGAGCCGGGTGCGGTGGCCGCATGGCTGGCCGAGCTGGGCGACGAGCGCGTGGGGCTCCACGTGCGCGGAGGCTGGGGCGCCGGCACCGGCAAGGTCGAGGGGCTCGCGCTGGCCACCGATGCCGACCGCGCGGCCTACCTCGACGTGACCGAGCTGACGCCCGACGACGACGCGGCGCTGGGCGCCTGGCTGGCCGACCGGGCCAAGCCGAAGGTCCTCCACGACGCCAAGGGTCCGGCGCTGGCGCTGGCCGCGCACGGCTGGGAGCTGCACGGCGTGGCCTCCGACACCGCGCTCGCCGCCTACCTCGTGCGCCCCGACCAGCGCTCCTACGACCTGGCCGACCTCACCGTCCGCTACCTGCGCCGCGAGCTGCGCCAGGAGCAGGAGCCGGAGCAGGACGCGCTGTTCGACACCGCCGAGGGCGGCGGGCACGCCGTCGCCGCCACGGCGATGCTCCACGCGCGGGCCGTGCTCGAGCTGGCCGAGGCCCTCGACACCGCCATCGAGGAGCACGGCGGCACCCGGCTGCTCGCCGACATGGAGCTGCCGCTCGTCGAGCTGCTGGCGCTGATGGAGCAGACCGGCATCGCGGTCGACACCGAGCACCTGGAGGCGCTGCAGGGCGAGTTCGACACCGAGGTGCGCAAGGCCGCCCAGTCGGCCTACGACGCGATCGGCAAGGAGATCAACCTCGGCTCGCCCAAGCAGCTGCAGGTGGTGCTCTTCGACGAGCTCGACATGCCGAAGACCAAGCGCACCAAGACCGGCTACACCACCGACGCCGACGCCCTCCAGGCGCTCTACGTCAAGACCGAGCACCCGTTCCTCGAGCACCTGCTGCGCCACCGCGACGTGATCCGGCTGCGCCAGACCATCGAGGGACTGCTCAAGACCGTCGCGCCCGACGGGCGCATCCACACGACGTTCAACCAGACCATCGCCGCGACCGGACGGCTCTCCAGCACCGACCCCAACCTGCAGAACATCCCGATCCGCACCGAGGAGGGCCGGCGCATCCGCGAGGCCTTCGTGGTCGGTGGCGGCTACGACTGCCTGCTGACGGCCGACTACAGCCAGATCGAGATGCGCATCATGGCGCACCTCTCCGAGGACGAGCTCCTGATCGAGGCGTTCCGCTCGGGCCGCGACTTCCACTCGATCACGGCCGCGCGGGTCTTCGACGTCCCGGCCGACGACGTCAGCGTCGAGATGCGCGCCAAGATCAAGGCGATGAACTACGGCCTGGCCTACGGGCTGTCCGCCTTCGGCCTGTCCCAGCAGCTGGCGATCGAGCCGGCCGAGGCCCGCGGCCTCATGGACGAGTACTTCGAGACCTTCGGCGGCATCCGCGACTACCTCGGCGGCGTCGTCGACGAGGCGCGCAAGACCGGCTACACCGAGACCATCATGGGCCGCCGTCGCTACCTGCCCGACCTGACCAGCGACAACCGGCAGCGCCGCGAGATGGCCGAGCGCATGGCCCTCAACGCCCCGATCCAGGGCTCCGCGGCCGACCTGATCAAGATCGCGATGCTCAACGTCCAGCAGGCCCTGGAGGAGCAGGGGCTGCGCTCCCGGATGCTGCTGCAGGTCCACGACGAGCTGGTGCTCGAGGTGGCCGAGGGCGAGCGCGAGGCGCTCGACGCGCTGGTCCGCGAGCAGATGGGCTCGGCCGCCGAGCTCACCGTGCCCCTCGACGTGTCCGTCGGCACCGGCCACAGCTGGCACGAGGCCGCCCACTGATGCCACCCGCGTCGGAGCGACTGGCGTCGCTCACCGCGGACCTGCTGGTCCGCGACCTGCCCGAGGCCGCGCCGCACGACGCGGCCGCGGTCGGACGCGCCACGGCCCGGCACCTCGCCTCGCTGCCCGTCGTCACGCGCGCCGGGGTGCGCGTCGCCCAGGCGGTCGTGGTCGGCAGCGCCGGGGTCCTGGGCCGACGTCCCTACTCCCGGATGACGCCGCAGGCGCGTGCCGACGTCGTCCACCGGCTGGCCGGCAGCAGCCTGCCGCTGGTGGCGGAGTACTTCCGCCTGGTGCGCGGCGTGGCCCTGATGGTGCACCACGAGGACGCCCGATGAGCTACGACGTCGCCGTGGTCGGCTCCGGTCCCGGCGGGGCCGTCACCGCTCGCGAGTGCGCTCGACGGGGCCTGCGCGTCGTCGTCCTCGAGGAGGGTGCCTGGGTCGAGCCCGGGGCCGCCGAGCCCTACTCGCTGGACCAGATGCGCCGCCAGTACCGCAACCAGGGGCTGACGGTCGCGCTCGGACGACCGCCGGTCGCCTACACCGAGGCCAGCTGCGTCGGCGGCGGCAGCGAGGTCAACTCCGGGCTCTACCACCGCGTCGACCCCGAGGTCCTCGACGAGTGGAGCGCGGCCTACGCCATCGAGGGTCTGGGACGCGCCGACCTCGACCCGTGGTTCGACTCGGTCGAGGACCGGCTCTCGATCACGACGCCGCCCCCGCCCATGAACGCCGCCTCCGACGTCCTGCGACGCGGGGCCGAGGCGCTCGGCTGGGACGGGCTCGACGTGCCGCGGTGGGTCCGTCACGGCGCCAGCGGCGCGGCGCCGGAGAAGCAGACCATGCTCCGCACCTACCTCGCGGACGCGATCGCGGCGGGCGCGGAGGTGCGCTCCGGCGTGCGCGTCGAGCGGCTGCGCGTCGAGGGCGGCCGGGTGAGCGGGGTGGAGACCGACCGCGGGGTGGTCCGGGCCGACCACGTCGTCGTGTGCGGGGGAGCGGTGCAGACGCCGGCGCTGCTGCTGCGCAGCGGGGTGCGGCGCAACGTCGGACGCGGCCTGTCGATGCACCCCACCGTCAAGGTCCTCGCCCAGCTCGACGAGGACGTCAACGACCCACGCGACCTCGCGACCTACCAGGTCAAGGAGTTCGCGCCCGCGATGACGATGGGCGGCTCTGCGGGCCGCCCGGGGATGATCGCGCTCGGCCTCTCCGGCACGTGGGACCGCGACCGGGAGCTCTCGGCCGACTGGCGCCGGCAGTCGGTCTACTACGCCTCCATCCGCAGCCAGGGCACCGGCCGCGTGCGGGTCCTGCCTGGCGCGGCCGACCCCGTGGTCACCTACCACCTCACCCGCCGCGACATGGCGGCCCTGCGTGCCGGCCTGGGCCGCCTGATGCTGCTGCTGTCGGCGGCGGGGGCCCGCCTGCAGGTCCCCTCCTACGTCGGCGCGCCCCGCGTCACCGACGCCGGCCAGGTCGGCCCGGCGGCCGAGGCCATGAGCCGGGCGGCGGCCGCGGTCATGTCGGTCCACCTCTGCGGCACCGCGCCGATGGGCGAGGACGTGCGCCGCAGCGCGACCGACTCCTTCGGGCGCGTCCACGGGGTGGCCAACCTCAGCGTCAACGACGCCTCGCTGCTGCCGAGCGCCCCGGGCGTCAACCCGCAGGGCACGCTGATGGCCGTGGCCCACCGCAACGTCGACCGGCTCCTGGAGGGCTCGCGATGAGCGGGCGCTGGGAGCCCGCGGCGACCACCGTCCTCACCGGGGCCGGCGGCTGGTTCGGCCGCGCGTTCCTGGACGCCGTCGCCCGGCCGCGCCCCGAGCACGGCCCCGTGGCCCGCGAGGGGGCGGTCCGGGTCCTGGCGGCCACGCCCGCCGAGGTGCCCGCGATCCTCGAGGTCCTGCCCCGGGCGGTGGTCCACGTCGGCGACGTGGCCGACCCACGCGTCCTCGACCGCCTCCTCGACGGCGCCGAGGGCGCCTCGGTCGTGCACGCGGCCGGCGTGATCCACCCGGCCACGGTGGCCGACTTCGCACGGGTCAACCTCGAGGGCACGCGCGAGGTGCTGGCCGCCGCGACGCGCGCCGGAGCGCGCCGGCTCGTGCACGTCTCCTCCAACTCCGCCTTCGGCGTCAACGCCACCCCCGGCGACCGCTTCCGCCAGCACGAGCCCTACCGGCCGTACCTCGGCTACGGCCGCTCGAAGATGGCCGCCGAGCAGCTGGTCCTCGAGACGGCCGCGTCGGGACGCCTCGACACCGTCGTCGTCCGGCCGCCGTGGTTCTACGGCCCGTTCCAGCCGGCGCGGCAGAGCTCGTTCTTCACGATGGTGGCCGGCGGGCGCTTCCCGGTCCTCGGAGACGGCACCCAGCGGCGCTCGATGGTCTTCGTGGACAACCTGGTCCAGGGGGTGGCGCTGGCCGAGCACCACCCCGACGTCACCGGGCAGGCCTTCTGGGTCGCCGACCGGGAGGCCTACGCCATGTCCGACATCGTGGCCACCGTCGCCCGCGTCATGCGCGAGGAGGGCTACGTCGTCAGCGACCGCGTGCTGCGGGCGCCCGGCCTCGTCGGCAGGCTCGCGGAGCGCGCCGACCGGCTCCTGCAGGACCGCGGCGTCTACCACCAGTCCCTCCACGTCCTGGGCGAGATGGACAAGACCATCGCCTGCGACGTCTCCGCGACGGTCGACTCGCTGGGCTACCGCCCGCACGTCGACCTCGCCGAGGGGATGCGCCGCTCGGTGCGGTGGTGCGCGGCCCAGGGGATCGCGCTGGCGCCCCGGAGGGACGCGCGGTGAGCGGGGTCGCGCTCGTCACCGGCGGCAGCGGCTACTTCGGGTCGCTGCTGGTCGACGCGCTGCTGCGAGACGGGCTCGAGGTGCGGGTGCTCGACGTGGTCGACGCGCCCGACCGGCCCGCCGGGGTCCGGCTCTTCCACGGCGACGTCCGCGACGAGGAGCTGGTGGGCCGCGCGGTGGCGGGGGCCGACATGGTCTTCCACAACGTCGCCCAGGTGCCCCTCGCGCGCGACCGCGCGCTGTTCGACTCGGTCAACGTCGAGGGCACGGCGGTCGTGATCCGCGCCTGCGAGCGGGCCGGGGTGGCCAAGCTGGTGCACACCTCCTCCTCCGCGGTCTTCGGCGTCCCGAGCAGCAACCCGGTCACCCGCGCCACCCCGGCGCGGCCGGTCGAGGCCTACGGCCGGGCCAAGCTCGACGCCGAGCTGCTGGTGCGGGCGGCCGTCAGCCGGGGTCTCGACGCGACGATCGTGCGCCCCCGGACGATCCTCGGGCACGGCCGGCTCGGGATCTTCGGCATCCTCTTCGACTGGATCGCCGACGGCGCCTCCGTGCCGCTGCTCGGCGACGGCAGCAACGTCTACCAGTTCGTGCACGCCGAGGACCTCGCGTCCGCGTGCCTGCTGGCGGCCCGGCGTCCCGGGCCGGCCGTCTACAACATCGGCGCCGAGGAGTTCGGCACGATGGGGGAGGCGGTCGGGCACCTGTGCGCCCACGCCGGCACCGGCTCCCGGGTGCGGCACCTGCCCGTCGGGCCGACGACGAGGGCGATGGAGTGGTCGGCCCGCCTCGGCCTCACGCCGTTCGCGCCCTACCACTGGATCATGTACAGCCGCTCCCTGTGGTTCGACGTCGCCGACGCCAAGGCGGAGCTGGGCTGGAGCGCGCGGTGGTCGACCGACGCGATGTTCGAGAGCTCCTACGAGTGGTTCCTGCAGCACCGCGACGCCGAGCCCGAGGGCGGGTCGGCGCACCGCCGGTCGGCCAAGCAGGGGCTGCTGCGCGTCGCCAAGCGGGTGCTCTGAGCCTCAGCCGACGTAGACCGCACCCGCGACGAGGGCGAGCCACACCACGGCCAGGACCTGGAGCACGTGGTCGCGCAGGGCGATCTCCTCGGGCTCGCCCGCCACCCCCGCGTCGACCGAGACGGCGTAGCGCAGGACGGCGAGCACGAACGGCGCCATCGAGGCGACGGTGAGCGCCGAGCCGCCGGCGGCCGCGCTCAGCTCGAAGGCCCACAGGCCGTAGGTCATGATCAGCAGGCCGGCCGACATGGTCCAGACGAAGCGCAGGTACGTCGGCGAGTACAGCGCGAGCGTGCGGCGGAAGAGCTCGGGCTCCTTGAGGTCCAGCGACACCTCGGCGTAGCGCTTGCCGGCCGCCATGAAGAGCGAGCCGAACGACGCGCTCAGCAGGAACCACTGCGACAGCTCGATCCCCGAGGCGGCGCCGCCGGCGACCGCGCGCAGCAGGAAGCCCGAGGCGATCACGGCGATGTCCAGCACCGGCTCGTGCTTGAGCCACCAGGAGTAGGCGGCCGACACGGCGAGGTAGACGGCGATCACCGCCGCCAGCCGCCAGCCGGCCTGGACCGCAACGACCAGCGCCAGCACGTGGAGCGCCGCGCCCGCGGCGTACGCCGCCCCGGGCCGGACCACGCCGGCCGCGACCGGGCGGAAGCGCTTGCTCGGGTGGGCCCGGTCGGCCTCCACGTCCCGGGCGTCGTTGACCAGGTAGACGCCGGAGGCGGCGCAGCAGAACGCGACGAAGGCGATGGCCGTGTGCGCGACCACCGAGCCCTCGGTGAGCTCGCCGGACAGCACCGGGGCGGCGAGGACGAGGAGGTTCTTGCTCCACTGGCGGGGGCGCGCCGTCCTGAGCAGCCCGCGCGCGGCGGACGCCGGCGGGGTCTGGGTGGCTGTCATGTGGTCCTTGGGTGTTTCGCGATACGTTGTGGCTTCGTCTGCCGTCACTATGCCTGAGGTTGCCTTGGTGCGTCCCACCCTGCGCGCACGACGCGCCCGGCTCGATCCGGCCGTCCGTGGCGCGCGCGAGGTCGTCGGGATGTACGGCGACCCGGACACCACGTGGGGCATCTGCCTCGAGGCGCACGTCGGCGCGCCCGTGGACGGCGAGGGCGTCGGCGAGCGGGTCGCCGCGCTGTGCGTCGAGCACCCGCACCTCGGCGTCGCGCCCGAGGTGGGCGTCGTCGCGGCGGCCGACTGGCCGGCCGCGCGCCGCGAGGTCGCCTCGGCGCCGTACGGACCCAGCTCGCCGCTGCTGCGGCTGGCCCTGACCGACGACGGCACCCGCCTGCTCGTGGGGGCCCACCACGGGGTGATCGACGGCCTCGGCCTGCTCGCGGTCGCCGGGGCCGCGCTGGGCCGGGGGCTGCGCACCCGGGCCCGCGGGATCGGTGACCGCGCCGCGCCCTACGGCTTCCTGGCCTCGAGCGTGCGGCGCCTCGGCGAGGCGCTCACCGACCCGCCGGCGCGCTTCGGCGGCGACGGCGAGGAGGGCTCACCGCTCGAGGACCTCAGCTCGGTCACCCGGCCACGGGTCGAGCGCGGGACCGCCCACCTCGCGCACGCCGTGCTCGCCGCCCACACCCAGGGCTCGTCGAGGGGCACGTCGAGGGGCACGTCGCGGCGACCGGTGCTGGTCATCGGCGCCTCACGCCGGACCGACGACCTGCCGCAGCCGGACCGCCAGACCGCCTACCTCCGGCTGCGGGTCGGCGGCGGCACGGACGCCGAGCGCCTGGCGCCGGCGATCGCGGCGCTGCGACCCGAGCCGGACTTCCCGGAGACCTCCGCCGGCGGCACGGCGCCCCTGGCGGTGCGCCTGCTCAGCAGCCGGCTGGGCGCGACCGCCATGCTGAGCAACCTGGGCCTGGTCCTCGGCGAGGACCTGGTCTCGCTCACCATGTTCCCGGCCAGCAGCGGCCCGCGCTCGGTGGCGGTGGGACTGGCCTCCACGACGGCCACCACCACCCTGTCGCTGCGCACGCGCCGGCGCGACTTCACCGCCGAGGAGCACGCGGCGCTCGTCGGCGCCCTCACGGACCGCTTCTTCGAGCGGCCCGCCGGCGCTCAGTAGGGGTCGTACGGCGAGTCGTGGCCCACCAGCCGCGCCAGGGGGCGCAGCCGGAGGCGCAGCATCACCTTGATGACGACGTTGCGCAGCCACCAGGGGACCTCGCGCAGGATGCGCAGCCGGTCGGCGAGCCGGGGCGGCGTGGTGCGGAAGAGCGCCATGGAGCCCTCGCGCCGCTCGTAGCGCAGCTCGCGGGAGAAGAGGACGCGCGCCAGGATGCCCAGCGTCACCCCGATCGAGGAGTAGGCGTCGTGGACCAGCACGGGCGCGCCCGGCGGCAGGAAGCGGGCCCAGAGCAGGTCGTCGCTGAAGGTCCAGAAGTCGTGCTTGCCGTCGATGTAGAGGTACTGGAAGGACTCCGTCCAGGCGGGGCGGGCCTGGGTGGAGTAGTCCTCGACGTGCCGGACGACGTGGGCGACCTCGGCCTCGTCGAGGTGGGCGAGGAACTTGGTCTTGGTCGGCGCCCCGCCGAAGAGTCGGCCCTCGACGAAGGGGTCGATGGCGATCACCTCGCCGCCGGTGGCGTCCGCGACCTTGCCCAGCACGACGGTCGACCGGCCCTGGTGGCTGCCGATCTCGAGCAGCGCCGACCCCGCGGAGACGGCGAGCGCCTCGTCGTACAGCAGTCGCGCCTGGTCCCGGGTCAGCCAGCCGGGGATGCGGTCCGCGACCGACCAGACGCGCTCGAAGCGCTCATCGGCGTCGGCGCCCGACGGGCGGGTCACCTGGCACCACGGACCCGGCGCGCGGGCGCGGGGAGACAGATTCGACCGGGTACGGCTCCGACATTGCCACGACGCCCTAGGATCACACGCGGCAGGTTACCGGTCGGTTCGTCCCGTCCGCGGCAAGAGGAGGATTCGTCATCGAAGCCGGACGCTCGCGAGCGCTCGTGGTCGACCGACTCCGTGGACGCCCCTTCGCCTGGTGGGCGGTGCCGCTGACCTGGACCTGGCTGATGGCGCTGTCCTTCCTGCAGCGGCTCGGCACCACCACGTTCGACACCAAGTTCGACCTCACCGCCGCTCCGGGCCGGTTCATGACGCGGAGCCTGTCGCTGTGGAACCAGGACTCGTCGTTCGGCGAGCTGCAGAACCAGGCCTACGGCTACCTCTTCCCGCAGGGCACGTTCTTCCTGGTGGGCGACTGGGTCGGGCTGCCCGACTGGGTCACCCAGCGGCTGTGGAGCGGGCTGCTGCTCGTGGTCGCGTTCGAGGGCTGCCGCCGCCTCGTGCGGGCGATGAGCCCCGACGCCTCGCCGTGGGCCGGCTGGCTGGGCGGGGTGTCGTACGCCGTCGCCCCCCGGCTGCTGGGCCTGGCCGGCGTGCTGACCGCCGAGGTGCTGCCGACCGCCGTGCTGCCCTGGGTGGTGCTGCCGCTCGTGCTGGCCCAGCGCGGTCGCCTCGGCCCGCGCACCGGAGCGCTCTGGTCGGGCGTCGCGATGCTGTTCTTCGGTGGGGTCAACGCGGTCGAGAACCTCGCCGCGCTGCCCCTGCCGCTCCTGGTCGTGCTGGCGACCGTCCGCCGTCCGGGCGGCGGGCAGCTGGCGCGGTGGTGGGCCGGCGCCACGGTCATGGCCAGCGCCTGGTGGATGCTGCCGCTGCTCGTCCTGGGCCGCTACAGCCCGCCGTTCCTCGACTACATCGAGACCTCGATCGCGGTCGTGCGCCCGCTGGGCTGGACCAACGTCACGCGCGGCGCCGACCACTGGCTCTCCTTCATCTACGTCGGCGGGCAGCCGTGGTGGCCGGGCGCCTACTCCCTGGCCACCGCTCCGGTGCTGATCGCGACCACCGCCGCGGTGTCGGCCCTGGGCTTCTACGGCCTCACGCGCCGCACGATGCCCCTGCGGGTGCCGCTCCTGCTGAGCCTGCTCCTCGGCGCCGTGTGCCTGACCGTGTCCCGCGAGGGTGCCCTGGCCTCGCCGCTGGCCAGCCAGTTCCAGTTCCTGCTCGACGGGCCGCTCTCGATGCTGCGCAACGTGCACAAGGTGGACCCGCTGCTGCGGCTGCCGCTCGCGCTCGGCCTCGCCCACGCGGCCACGTCGCTGGTCCCCTCGGCCGGGCGCAGCCGCGCGGCCGCCCGGAGCCTGGGCGCCTCCCTCGTGGCGGTGCTGCTGATCGTCGCGGCGCAGCCCCTGTGGAGCGGCGAGATGCGCAAGCCGGGCTGGACCGAGGTGCCCAGCGCCTGGCAGGAGGCGGCGTCGTACCTCGACAGCGTCGACGGCACGGCGTCGGCCCTCGTCGTGCCGGGAGCCGGCTTCGGCCAGCAGTGGTGGGGATGGACCATCGACGAGCCGCTCCAGGGGCTGGCCAGCACCCCGTGGGTGACGCGCAGCCAGATCCCGCTCACGCCCGGCAGCACGATCCGCTTCCTCGACGCGATCCAGGAGCGGGTCTCCGACGGCCAGGGCTCGCCCGAGCTGGCCGGGGTGCTGGCGCGCGCGGGCGTCGAGTACGTCGTGGTCCGCCGCGACCTCGACCTCTACGCCAGCGGGGCGCCCGACCCGGCGCGCGTCGACCTCGCGCTGCGCCGCAGCCCTGGCCTGACCGAGGTCGCGTCGTTCGGGTCGTCGGGCTTCGGGGACCAGTCGATGATCGACATCCTGCGCGTCGACGGGGACGTGCCGCGCGTCGAGGCCGTCGAGCGGGACGGCGTGCAGACCCTCGCCGGCGGCCCGGAGGACATCCTGACGGCCATGGAGGCGGGGCGGCTGGACCCCCGCACCCCCGTGGTCATGGAGGGCGAGCGCAACTGGGAGGCGACCGCCCCCGACCTCGTGGGCGACGGCTACCGCAAGCGGGAGCGCGGCTTCGGCCGGCTCGAGGACGCGGTGGGCCAGGTCATGACGAAGGACGAGGGCTACCGCACCGAGCGCACCGCCAACGACTACTCCGGTCCGGAGTCCAGCCGGCGGGTCTACGCCGCCTACGAGGGCATCGCGTCGGTCGTCGCGTCCTCCTCGGGCGGCTACTCCGACACGTTCGGGCCGGTCCGCCCCGAGCTCGGCCCCTACGCCGCCGTCGACGGCCTCGTCGACACCTACTGGCAGTCCTCGCCCCTGCTCGACCCGGTCGGGCAGTGGGTCGAGGTCCGGTTCGACGAGCCGGTCTCCTTCGAGACCGCCACGGTGGTCCTGGGGGTCGACGGCGTGACCGGCCTGCCCGTGCGCGAGGTGCGGGTGCAGGCTGGCGACACCGACGAGACACTGCCCGTCGACCCGGGATCCGGGACCGTGGAGGTGCCGCTGCGCGGCGAGCTCGACCGCCTGCGCGTCACCGTGACCGACACGGCCGGCACCGACGGCGTGGTCGCGATCCGCGACATCTCCTTCCCGGGCGTGGACGTCGAGCGGCGCCTGGTCGTCCCCGACGCCGGGGCCGACGACGGCACGACGTTCGTCCTGCGCTCGCGGCCCCACCGCCGTGGCTGCATCGACGCCGGCCTGGGCACCACCTGCGGGTTCCTCGCCGACGCGCGGGCCAGCGAGGAGGAGTCCGGGCTCGTGCGCGAGCTGACCGTGCGCGACGACGGGAGCTGGGAGTTCGACGGCTCCGTCGTGGCCCGCACCACCCCGGCCAGCGCGCGGCTGACCGAGCCGATCTTCGGCAAGGTGCGGGTGCGGTCGTCGACGACGTACCTCAACGAGCCGGGCGTCGGCGCCCAGCTCTCCTACGACGGCGACCCCGCGACGTTCTGGTCGGCGGCCGAGGGCGACCCGGACCCGACGCTGAGGCTGCGGTGGAAGGGCCGGCGCACGGTCGACGAGCTGCGCGTCACCGCGCCCCGCGGCACCGCCGTGGGCCCGACGAGCGCCACGGTCGTGGCCGGCGGCGAGACGAGGAGCGTGACCTTCGACGCCGCGGGGCGCGCCGCGTTCGCACCGCTCACCACCAGTCGCCTGCGGATCGTCTTCGCGCCGCCTCCGGCCGAGGCGTCCGCCCCGCTCGGCGTCGCCGAGCTCACCGTCGGCGGCCTCGAGGGCCTGCGCTACACCCCCGAGCGCGACCTGCCCACCGGCGCGATCTGCGGTCTCGGGCCCGAGCTGGAGATCGACGGACGGGTCCACCCCACCCAGGTCTCCGGCACGCTGGCCCAGGTCCTCGACGGGACGCCGATGAGGCTGGAGTCCTGCGAGGGCCCGGTGGACATCGGCGCGGGCACCCACACGGTGCGCATCAGCGCCACGGACCAGTTCGCGCCCAGCGAGCTGACGCTCGCACCCGCCGGTCGCGCCACGCCGGCGCCGCCGGCCCGCCGCGACGTCGAGGTCGGGCGCTGGACCTCCAACGACCGCAGCGTCGAGGTGGGCCCGGGGGAGGAGGCGCTCCTCGTGGTGCCCGAGAACGTCAACGACGGCTGGGTCGCCGAGCTCGACGGGCGCCGGCTGGACACGGTGCGCGTGGACGGCTGGAAGCAGGGCTACGTCCTGCCCGCCGGCGAGGGCGGTCGCGTGCAGCTCACCTTCGCTCCCAACCGGTGGTACCAGGCCGCGCTCGTGACCGGCGGCGTGCTCGCCCTGCTGCTGGCAGCGGGTGCGGTGCTGGCGCGGCGCCGCGAGCGCCTTCGGGTGGACTGCGGGCTCGACGTCACCGCCGCAGGCGAGGCACGGCCCTGGCCCTGGGGCTGGAGCCTCGCGGGCCTGGTCGTCGTGGGCCTGCTCGGCGGGCCGGCGCTCGCCGTGGGCTTCCTGGTCGGGGTGCTCGCGCGTCGCCGCCTCGACCCCGGGGCCGCGGGCGCGGTGCTGGTCGGGCTGGCGGGCGTGGCCGCCGCGCTGGTCGCCGTGGGCGAGTCGGGGCTGCCGCCCACCGTCTGCGACGCGGTGGCCGGTCTCGGCGTGGGACTCGTCGCGGCGAGCCTGACCACCCGTCCGCATGCCCCCGACCGGACCGCCGGCACGGACGGGACGGTCTCCCATGCCTGAGCGCACCGCCTGGTGGCGACCGCTGAGCGCCCCCTGGACCTCCTGGCCCGGCGTCGTGGCGCTGGTGCTCATCCTGGGGCAGGGCGTCTGGCGAGGCGTCCTGCTGGCGCGCGGGTACTTCACCCAGGACGACTTCCTGATGCTCCGGCTCGGCGACGAGCCGCTGACCGCCGGCCTGCTCACCCAGGACTACTCGGGCCACTTCTTCCCCGGCGGCTTCCTGTTCGCCTGGGCCCATGCCCACTTCGCGCCGCTGGACTGGGGCGCGGTCGTGGTCGAGACCGTCGTCCTGCAGGCGGTCGCGGCGGCGCTGCTGTGGCTGGTCCTGACCCGGCTGCTGCCGGGCTCCTGGGCCCGCGTCCCCCTGCTGGCGGTCGGGCTCCTGTGTCCGCTGGCGCTCTGGCCGACGCTCTGGTGGGCGGTGGCGATCCAGTTCCTGCCGATCAGCATCTGCCTGCTGCTGGCGGTCTGGGCCCTGCTGGTCCACCTGCACGACGATCGGTGGTGGGCGCTGCCGCTGGTGGTGGTCGCGACGGTGGCCGGCCTGCTCTTCCAGGAGCGCGCCGCTCTCTTCCCCGTGGTCCTGGGTGCGGTCGCCTGCGCCCACGCCTCGGCGCGCGGCCCGCGCGCGGTGATGGAGGCGCTGCGCGCCAGGTGGCGGCTCTGGGCGTCGCTGGTGGTGCTCCTCGTCGGCTACGTCGTCCTGCACCGGGCGGTCGCGCCGATCGCGACGACGTCGGCCGGCTCGGGCGGCGACACCGCCGAGCTGCTCGGCAACTTCGTCGTGCGCAACGCGGTCCCCGGCTTCGTGGGCGGGCCGTGGGGCCCCGAGGTGGTCGGCGACTCGCTGCTGGTGCCTCCGGCGTACGCCGTCGTGCTGGCCTGGATCGCGGTCGCCGTCGCCGTCGTGTGGACGCTGCGCCGCACGCGCGCCGCCGGCTGGGGCTGGCTGCTGCTGCTGGTCTACACGCTGCTGGACGTCGTGCTGCTCTTCGGCGGTCGCACCGGCATGGGCCCGACCTTCGGGCTGATCCCGCGCTACGCCGCCGACATCGTGCCGGTGCTGCCCGTCGCGCTGGCCCTCGTGGTGCGCGCGGTCCTGGCCGCGCCCGCCCGTCCCGAGACGCGGCCGGCACGGCTACCGGCACTCCTGCGCAGCCCGGCCCTCGTGGCCTGCGGCCTCGCGCTCGCCTACGTCGTCTCCGCGGCCGTGACCACCACCCAGGTCTCGAGCTCGCTCGAGAACCGCGTCGACCGCGACTACGTCGAGACCCTGCGGGCCGAGCTGCGGGCCCAGCCGGAGGTCGTGCTCTTCGACGGGGGAGCCCCCGACGACGTGATGATCAACTGGTTCGGCACCGACGCGACCGTGTCCACGCTCGTGGGCATCGCGCCGGAGAGCCCGGTCTTCGACCTGCCCAGCCACTCGATGCGGATGGTCGACGCCGAGGGCCGCCTGCGCCCCATGGACCTCGTCGCGACGGTCACCAGCCGGACGCCGGACGACGAGAGCTGCGGCTACGCGGTGACCTCGCAGCGCCCCACGCCGGTCCCGCTCGAGGACACCATCGACGGCGACGGCGAGCGCATGGTGCTGCGGGTGGGCTACTACACCGCGGCCCGCGGCTCGCTGCTCGTCGAGGCGGGGGAGCAGGAGCGCGTGGTGCCGCTGCGCGACGGCCTCAACGTGGTCGACATGGTCGTCACCGGCCGCCTGGACTCGCTGTCCCTGCAGCTGCGCCAGGACGAGCGGCGCGACGAGCCGGGCACGGTCTGCGTGGCGTCGGCGACGATCGGCTTCCCGGTGGCCCGGGGCGGGTCCTGAGTCAGAGGGACATGGCGCGCCGCAGGGCCGCCACCGTCGTCTCCCACGTGAACTGCGCGGAGCGGATCCTGGCCTTGGCGCCCAGGTCGCGGCGCAGCTCCTCGTCGGCCAGGAGCCGCTCGGTCTGCTGGACCAGGTCGTCCTGGTCCTGGGCGAGGAGCCCGGTGACGCCGTCGAGGATCGACTCGCAGACGCCGCCGGCGTCGGCGTAGGCGATCGAGGGCACGCCGACGCTGGCGGCCTCCACGATGGAGAGGCCCCAGCCCTCCTTGACCGACGGCAGCAGGTGCACCCAGGACCCGGAGAGGACCTCGAACTTGGTGCGGTCGCTCACGTGGCCCAGGAAGGTGACGTGGTCCTCGAGCCCGAGGTCGGCGCGGTGCTGGAGCAGCTGGGGCTCCCACCAGCCCGAGCCCATGACGGTGAGGTGGAGGTCGGGGAAGCGCTCGCGGAGCGCGGCCACGGTCTCCATCGCGTGCTCGACCCGCTTGTGCGGCACCAGCCGCACGAGCATGACGAGCTCCGGGGTGGGGGACTCGGGGCGGGGGTCGTGCTCGGGGACCGGCGGCAGGCCGTTCCAGGCGATGGTGATGTCGGAGGCCCGCACGCCCAGGTCGACGAGCTCGCTGCGGGTGACCTCGCTGACGGCGACGTAGGAGACGCCGCGGTTGACCCGCACGGCCGCCTGCGACTCCATGAACCAGCCGACCCGCGCCAGCAGGGGGTTCAGGATCGACCACTGCTCGCGGTGGACGTGGTGGACGAGGACGGTCACGCGGGCCCGGGTGAAGAGACGCGCGAGGAACGGCATGCCGTTCTGCACCTCGAGGACCCGGTCGATCCGGCCGAAGCGTCCGCTGAGCAGGTACCACGCGGCCCACAGGTAGACCGTGAGGTGACCTCCCCGGCGCACGTAACGCAGGCCGTCGAGCTCCTCGGACCGGGTCGCGCCGGGGTACTGGGCGCTGAAGATGGTGACGTCGACGCCGTCGTCGCGCAGGCGCCTGGTGACCTCCCCGACGTAGAGCTCGGAGCCCCCGCCCTCGGGGTGCCACAGGTCGCGCCAGTTGAGCACGAGCAGCCGGGTGGCGCGCGCGTCGATGGGTGCGCGGCGGCCGGCCCTGCGGGCTCGCGTGGCAGCGCGGTATCTGTCGAGCACCGTGTTCGTCCCCTCCCTGAAACGCCTACGGGTGTGGCGGACGCTACACGCCTTCGCTCATCACCGTGGGATCTTCGGCAGGGACGGGGGAGCGGGCGAGGTAGAGGCTGACCGTGACCAGCACCGCCAGGAGGAGGGCGTCGACGGCCACGACGACGGCCAGCAGCGTGTCAGGGGTCCGGCACAGGACCCCGATCCCCACGACCAGGGCGACGCCGGCCCAGGGCAGGTAGACCGAGCGGCGGCCCTGTCCCGCCACGACCGCGTACACCAGCAGCTGGAGCATCGCCAGCAGCGTGCCGAGCACCGCGAACAGCCACAGCCGCGACTCGATCTCGGCGTACTCGCTGCCTCCGACGAAGATCATGGCCAGGCCGGGGAGCAGGAACGCCGCCACCGTGGCCGCGACCCCGATGCCGGCCACCGTCGCCAGCCCCCGCAGCAGGGTGCGCCGTCGCTCGTGGACCGACGACATGGCGGGGAAGGACACGACGACGACGAACTGCGGCAGGAACAGCACGGCCTTGGTCATGATGAGCCCGGCGGCGTAGAGGCCAGCGTCGTGGCCGTCGAGCACGTTGCGGGCGACCATCACGTCGACGTTGCCGAGCGCGAAGAACGCGAGGAGCGCCTGGGAGTTGCGGGCCACCTCGCCCAGGAGCGAGGGCCCGGGCGGAGCGGGCGAGGAGGACCGGGGCAGGCGGGTGCCCCGCAGGGCGATGCTCCCGGCCAGGACGGGTGCCAGCGCCGTCACGGCGACCGCGACCATCGCCGACAGCTCGCTGGGCTGCCACAGCACGATCGCGGCACCCACCACCAGGCGCGGCACCCCGGCGGCGACGTAGACCATGGCGAGGGCGAGCCACCGGCGCTCGCCCTGCAGGACGCCGGCCTGCCCGCCCATGATCGTGAGGGGGACCGCGGCCAGACCGATCACGGCCGCGCTCACGATGCTGTCGAGGCGCAGCACCAGGGCGATCACCGGCGACAGCACCAGGAGCAGCGCCCCGACCATGGCGGCCGAGCGGTAGGTGACCCGCAGGATCGCCCGCTCGATCTCGCCCACGCCCTCGGGGTGGGAGGAGATGCGCCGCGCGGCGGTGGCCTGCAGGCCGAGCGCCAGGACGCCGACGATCATCGTGACGTTCATCAAGGCGGCGAACGCGCCGTACTCGCGGGGGCCCAGGGCCCGCGCCGCGATCATCTGGAAGCCGTAGGTGGAGACGTTCATGACGCCCATCGCGACGGCGATGGCGACGCCCGTGTCCCGCGCTCGAGGGCGCAGGCTGCTCGCCTCGGTCACGGCGTCATCGTAGACGAGGCCGGGCGGGCCCGGCCGCGTGGTTGGATCACCCCTGATGTCCAGTCCCGGTCCGCGCCGCCGCGGCGTCTCCGTGCCCCGCCCCGGGCGCGGATGGTGGGTCCCGGCGTGGGCGGTCCTGCTCGCCGTCGTCCTGCTGGGCCCGGCGCTGGCCCCGGGCCTGGTGCTGAGCTACGACATGGTGTGGGTCCCGGACCTGACGCTGCGCTCGGACTTCCTCGGCCTGGGCTCCAGCCTCCCGCGGGCCGTGCCCTCCGACGCGGTGGTCTCGGTGCTCGACGAGGTGGTGGCCGGGTGGGTGCTGCAGAAGCTCGTGCTGCTGCTCCCGCTCGTGGGCGGCGCCCTCGGCGTGGTCCGGCCGCTGCGGGACCTCCCGCTGCCGGCGCGGCTGGTCGCGGTCTCGCTCTTCGTGTGGAACCCGTTCGTCGCCGAGCGGCTGGTCATGGGCCACTGGCCGGTGCTGGTGGGCTACGGCGTCCTGCCGTGGGTCCTCCTCCTGGGGCGCCGTTGGCGGGTCGAGCGACGGCTGCCCGCGGCGCTGCCTGTCCTGGTCGTGGCCGGCTCGCTCAGTGCCAGCGCCGGCGTCGTCACCGCGGTGGCCCTCGTCGCGTCCGTGGGCCTGGGCTCGCGGACCCGCGCCGCCGTCGCCGTCGGGCTGGTCGCGGCCGCCAACGCGCCCTGGGTCGTCTCCGGGCTCCTGCACGCCGCCGCCGGACGCTCGGACCCGGCGGGGGCGGCGGCGTTCGCGTTGAGCGGCGAGGGCTCGTTGCCCGCTCCCTTGGCGGCCCTGTCGCTCGGCGGGATCTGGAACAGCGAGGTGGTCCCGCACTCACGCACCGGCATCCTCGCCTGGGTCTCCCTCCTCGTCCTGCTGGGGCTCGCCCTGGCCGGAGGTCGGCGGTGGTGGTCGCGAGGTCGGCGCGACGCGGCGACGCTGGCGATCTGCTGGGGGGTGGGGCTGGGGCTCGCGCTGCTGACGTGGGCGAGCCCCGACGCGGTCGCCTGGGTCGCGGCGCACGTCCCGGGCGGCGGACTGCTGCGGGACGGGTCCCGGCAGCTGGCGCTGTGCGTGCCGCTGGTGGCGTCGCTGGCCGCCGTGGGGACCACCCGGGTGCTCGAGTGGATGGAGGACGCCGGAGCCGTCATGGTGGCCGCGGCCCTCGTCGTGCTGCCGGTGCTGCTCCTCCCCGACGCCGCGCTGGGCGTCGACGGCCGGCTCCGGGCGGTCGACTTCCCGCGCGACTACGCCGACGCCCGGGCGGCGATCGACGAGGACGCCGGACCGGGCGACGTGCTGCTGCTGCCGCTCGCGAGCTACCGGCAGCCGGCGTGGAACGCCGGCCGCAAGGTGCTGGACCCCACGGGCCGCTACCAGTCGCGCGACTTCGTCACCAGCGACGCCCTCGTGGTCTCGGGCACGGTCATCGCGGGCGAGGACCCGCGCGTGGCGGAGGTGGCCCGTGCCCTCGACCTCCCCACGCCGGACGAGCGCGCCGACGCCCTGGTCCGGGCCGGCATCGGGGTCGTGATCACCGACCTCGAGGCCCCGGGGGAGCCCCCGGAGGTGGCGGGGGAGCCGCTGCTGCGCGGCTCGCGGCTGGAGGTGTCCGCCCTCGACGGCGCCCGGTCCCCGGCGCCGCCCACCGGATGGCTCTGGGCGATGGCCGCCGCGTGGGCGGCGTTCGTGGTGCCGCCGGTGGGGGTGGCGGCGGCCGCGGTCGTGCGCCGCAGACGCCGTCGGGACACCCCGTGAGCGTCGGCGCGGCGTTCAGCGGCGCGCGCGGCACAACGCTGCTACGCTGCGCTCACCTAGGGAGGGTGAACACGTGACAGTCTCAAGCATCGCAGCACTCATCGGGTCGCTGATCGTCGGTGGTGTCGTCGGCACCGTCTCGCTCGTCGGAGTGATCAACAGCCAGACGTCGCCGCCGAGCAAGTCTCCGGTCAGCGTCGAGAAGCCGGCCATCGACTACGGCTCGAACAGCTGACGCTGGCGCGCCGGCCCGACGACCGTCCGCGGCGTCGCGCCACGCTGCGCCGCTCCGTCCGGCTCCTGCGGGAGTTCCGGTACGAGCAGCCCGACCCGGCCCGGTTCTACCGCGCCCTCGCGGCTGACTCGGTCGAGCAGCTCGGCGACTACTGCGACCTGCGCGGGGCGCGGCTGCTCGACGTCGGAGGCGGTCCCGGCTACTTCCGCGACGCCTTCGTCGCCGCGGGTGCGACGTACCTCGCCCTCGACGCCGACGCCGGCGAGCTCGCGGGTCTGGGGGAGATCGCCTCCGGCACCGTGATCGGCAGCGGCATGCAGCTGCCCTTCGCCGACGACAGCGTCGACGTCTGCTACTCCTCCAACGTGCTGGAGCACGTCTCCGACCCCTGGCTCATGGCCGAGGAGATGGTGCGCGTGACGCGCCCGGGCGGACTCGTCTACCTCAGCTACACGGTGTGGTTCGGCCCGTGGGGCGGTCACGAGACCGCGCCCTGGCACTTCCTCGGCGGACAGCGGGCCCGCCGCCGCTACCGGCGCGTCCACGGCCACGAGCCGAAGAACCGCTTCGGGGAGTCCCTGTTCGCGGTGACCACCGGCGCGGGGCTGCGCTGGGCGGCGCGCCAGCAGGGCGCGGAGGTCGTCGCGGCGCGCCCGCGGTACAACCCCGGGTGGTCGTGGTGGCTGCTGCGGGTGCCCGTCGTACGTGAGCTGGTGACCTGGAACCTGGCGCTGGTGCTGAGGAAACTCCCGGCCGACGCCAGCTGAGCGTGTGACGTGACTCGTCAGTAGTTATCTGCCATATTGACGCCCCGGCAGCTGTGACATGGGTTACTGTGCCGAAATATTCGTTCCTGGGGAGGGGCACAGCTGTGCGTAAGAATCTTGGCGCGATCCTGCTCGCATTGAGTGGATTCCTGCTGGTGGTCGGGCTGTTGGCGCTCGTGTGGGCACCAGGGCAGGTGAAGAAGCTGCCGCTCGACGTGAACTCCGTGACCCACCTCAGCGGCACCGTGTCGAAGCTCGGCTCGCCGGAGAGCCCGGTCAAGGTGGAGAGCATCTCGAAGGTCGACTCCGACGCCTCCGACGACGAGGTCGCGGTCTGGGTCAACACCTCGTGCGTCGTGATCGACGTCGACGACGCCCCCAACTGCGTCGACGGCACCGACGAGCGCCTCGTCAGCGCGAGCACCGACGTCTTCGCGACCGACCGCGTCTCCGCGGAGGCCGTGAAGGAGTTCGAGGGCCTCCCCGACGACGCGACCACCCACGTGGGTCTCATCAACAAGTGGCCCTTCGAGTCCGAGAAGAAGGACTACGAGTACTGGGACGGCACCGCCGACGCCGCCGTGCCCGCGGTCTACGACCGCACCGACACCCTCGAGGGCGTCGACCTGTACGTCTACAAGATCGACGTCAAGGACGCCGACATCGAGGTCGCCGAGGGCGTGGCCGGCACCTACGACAACTCCATGGAGATCTGGGTCGAGCCCACCACCGGCGCGATCCTTCAGCAGAGCCAGGACCAGCAGCGCTACCTCGAGAGCGGCAGCAAGGTCCTCGACCTGAAGATCAAGTTCACCGACGACCAGGTGAAGGAGAGCGCCTCCGACGCCAAGGACAACGTCAGCAAGATCAACCTGCTCACCACGACGATCCCGATCGTGGCGCTGAGCGCGGGCGTCATCGCCCTCGTCGCGGCCATCCTGCTGATCCTCGGCAACCGTCGCTCCGGCGGCGCCCAGGGCCGACGGGGCTCCGGCACCGTCTAGTCACCGGCTCGGCAGCACACCAGCACTAGTCGTGGGGGGGGGGCCCCCCGGGCGCCCCCCCCCCCGCCCGTCCCGGGGGGGGTCGCCCCCGCCCCCCCCCCCACCCTTCCCGTCCCGGCGTCCCCCCCCCCCCCCCCCCGGGGGCGGCGCCCCCCCCCCCCCCCCCCCCCCCCCACGACTGCCGTTCCGGGGGTGAGTCGCCCGCGCACCGCCGACCAGCCGCCCCACAGCCGGTCGTGCCCCTCGGGCCACTCGGGCTCCAGGAGCGTCGTGATCCGGAAGCCCCGGCCCGCGAGGATCGCGACCCAGTCGCCCAGCGTGCGGTGGTGCTCGACGTAGGCGACCTGACCGGTGGCGTCGTCCACCTCGACGTACGGCGTGCGGTCCCAGTAGGACTGGCTCGCGACGAGACCCGCCTCGGTCGGGTCGTCGGGGAACATCCAGCGGGTGGGATGGGTGATGGAGAACGCGAAGCGCCCGCCGGGGCGCAGGACGCGTGCGGTCTCGGCGACCGCGACCTCGATCTCGCTGACGAACTGCAGTGCCCCGAAGGAGCAGAACACCACGTCGAAGGTCGCGTCCGCGAAGGGCAGCGCGGTGGCGGTGCCGAGCACCGACGGCACCGCGATCCCGGTCTGCTCGTCGAGGCGCCGCGAGTGCTGCAGCTGGCGGTGCGACAGGTCGAGCCCGAACGAGCGCCCGCCGCGGGTGCGCACCCAGCGCGAGCACTGTCCGGCGCCCGACCCGACCTCCAGCACGTCCTTGTCCCGCACGTCCCCGAGGACGCGCGCCTGGTCCTCGGTGAGGCCCTCGGGCCCCCACACGAAGCCGGCGTCGCCGAGGAACTCCCCGTGGGTGGCCTGGTACTCGTCGGCGTAGCGGTCCCAGTCAGGGCCGTTGGCCGCTCGTGACTCCGCCTCGCCGACGGCCCGCCGCTCCACGCGCACCGGGGGGTGCGGCCAGTGTTCTTGCACGCGGTCACGCTACGCCCCCGCATCCTGGGAGGCCTGAGAGGATGGAGGGGTGGACCTCGCCTCGATGACGCCGCTCGCCGGGGGCTGGTCCGGAGAGACCTTCCTCGCCGAGGCGGCCGGCGAGCGCCAGGTCGTGCGCCTCTACGCGCGACCGCGAGCGGGGCGCGAGCACGCCGAGGAGGTCGACGCCGCGCTGCTCACGCTGGTGCGCGGCCTCCTGCCGGTGGCCGACGTCCTGGAGACACGGCGCGCCGACCCGGCCTCGGGCATGCCGGCCCTGCTGGTGACCAGCGTGCTGCCGGGGGAGCGGGGCGACGTCGTGCTCCCGACGCTCGACGGCCAGGGCCTGGCGCGGCTCGGCCTCGCGGTCGGGCGCGTCGCCGCGACGCTGGGCGGCATCGCCATGCTGCGTCCGGGCCGCTTCGTCGACGGCGACCTGACCCTGGCCGAGCTGCCGGGCGCCGACGGACTTCCTGGCTGGGTGGACGCGCACGAGGAGTCGCTCGCGCACTGGACGGCAGCCGAGCTCTCCGGCCTCCGCGCGGTGGCCCGTGAGGCGCAGGACCTGCTCGACACCGTGGCCCGCACCTGCCTGGTCCACAGCGACCTGAACCCCAAGAACCTGCTCGTGGATCCGGCCACGCTCGAGGTCACCGGGGTCGTCGACTGGGAGCACGCGCACGCCGGGCACCCGTTCGCCGACCTCGGGAACGTGCTCCGCCTGGACCGGGACCCGGCCTACGTCGAGGCCGTGCTGGCGGCGTACGGCGAGCGGCTGGGCACGCCGCCGGGCGAGGCGCTGGCGCTGGCCCGCTCGGCCGACCTGTGGGCGCTGGTCGAGCTGGCGTCCCGGCGCGAGGAGAACCCGGTCGCCGCCCGGGCCGACGCGCTGCTGCGCGCGGTCGCCCGCACGGGCGATGCGTCCGCCGCTCCTCCCTGAGTCAGGTCGCGGCGCCGACGGTGCGGGGCTCGTGCTCGGCGCAGTCGACACGCAGCTGCGGGTCGGCGAACGGCACGTCCAGCAGCAGACAGTGGTAAGGGGTCGCCGTCTCGGGATGCGTCGTGTCGTCGAAGAAGCGGCACGTGAGGCAGGTGCGGGCGACGTTGATGACGCCCTCGTCCTGCAGCCCCGAGACGACCTCGAGGACCACGCGCAGGGCGGTCCCCTTCTCGCCTACCTCGAGAGGGGCGAGACGGTCGGCGATGGGCTGGTCCCAGCGGGCCAGGCGCCGCCTGAGGGACTCGCCCTGCTGGGTCAGTGAGAAGACGGAGTTGCGCCGGTCCGCCGGGTCCTGCTGCTTCGAGACCAGCTCCTTGCGACGCATGGTGCCCAGGGCGTCGCTGACCGTGGCCTGGGAGACGTCCAGCTCGATGGCGAGGTCGCTGACGCGCGGGCCCGCCGTCGACTCCAGCTTGAGGAGGAGCTGGAACTGCAGCGGGCTCACGCCCTCGAGGTAGGCCTGCCTCGACAGCATGGTGCGGGCCACGTGGCCCATGCGCTCAAGCGCGCCGGCAAGGCGCTGGTCCAGGTCGTCGGCGGCGAGGCCGTGCGTCGTGGCGTCGTTCGGCAGTCCGCCGTCGGCTGTCGTCACCTCATCCCCGTCGGCTGTGTCCCACATCATGGTTAGGAATCCTAACCGAAGCGTTGACGCCCGTCCCAGGCAAATGCATAGTAGTCCTAAGGGTTATTCGACCCTCTCATCCCTAGGAGCAGACATGGCACGAGTAGCACTGGTCGACCCCGCCGCCGCCACCGGAGCGGCCCGGTCCGTCCTGGACGAGGTCAACGGCGCCTTCGGCACCACCCCCGCAATGTTCAAGGCCGTGGCGAACTCGCCGGCGGCGCTCGAGATGATGTGGGCCGGGTTCGGCGCGCTGGGCGGTGGTCGGCTGGGTGCGCGGCTGGGGGAGCAGGTGGCCGTCCTCGTCGCCGACCGCAACAGCTGCGAGTACTGCCTGGCCGCCCACACGGCGCTGGGACGCAAGGCGGGCGCGTCCGCCGGCGAGATGCGCGAGGCCCAGGCGGGCCGCTCGGAGGACGAGCGCACCCGCGCGGCGCTGGGGTTCGCGGAGAAGCTCGTCCGGGACCGGGCGCAGGTGACGGACGCCGATGTCGAGGCGCTGCGCTCCGTCGGGTTCGACGACGAGGACGTGGTCGAGCTGGTCGCGCACGTCGCGCTCAACCTGTTCACCAACTACGTCAACGTCGCACTCGGGGTGCCCGTCGACTTCCCGACGGTCCCGCTGCTCGCCGACCGGTGAGGCACCCCGTCGCTCCGCCCGATCCGAGAGAGGTCCACGATGATGACCACCATGAGGACCGCAGACCTGACGCTGCACGACTGGGCCGTGGCCGAGTGGCTCGGCGCCGGGTCCGCCGACCTCGCGACCGAGGACCTCGTGGGTCGGGTGGTGCTGGCGGGGGCGTTCCAGATGCTGTGTCCCGGGTGCGTCAGCCAGACGATCCCCCAGCTCACGCGGGTCGCGGCGACGTTCCCGCGCGACCGGGTCGCGGTCGTGGGCCTGCACAGCGTCTTCGAGCACCATGACGCGATGACGCCGCACGCCCTGCGTGCCTTCCTGCACGAGTACGCCGTCGGCTTCCCGGTCGCCGTGGACGCGCCCGCCCCGGACGGCGGCCCGGTCCCGCAGACCATGCAGCGCTTCTCGTTCCGGGGCACGCCGACGCTGCTCCTCTTCGACGCGACCGGGCGGCTGCGGCGCCAGGTCTTCGGTCACCTCGCCGACCTGCAGCTGGGCGCCGAGATCGCCCGTCTGGAGGGTGAGTCGGGATCGACATCCCTCGAGGTCGGGGCCCCGTCCCTGCAGGAGCCCGGTTGTGACGAGAGCGGATGTCGGCGATGACTCCGGGGCGCGAGCAGGAGGAGCAGGACGCGGCGGAGGCCCGGGTCGTGGCGCGGGTCCTGGAGGTCCGCACCGGGCGCACCGGCACGGTCGAGCACCGGGGGCGCTCGGTGCCCACGGCGTTCCGCAAGTCCCCGCGCACGGGGCCCGTGGCGGTCGCGACCCTGGGCCTGGAGGGGGACGAGCAGGCGGACCCGCGCGTGCACGGCGGGCCGGACAAGGCGGTCTACGCCTACCCGGTCGAGCACTACGCCTGGTGGCAGGGGCGGCTGGGCGTCGCACTGGCGCCCGGCTTCTTCGGCGAGAACCTGCTGCTCGAGGGGCTGACCGAGGAGCGGGTCCACCTCGGGGACCGCTACGCGGTGGGCGAGCTGGTGCTCGAGGTGAGCATGCCGCGCCGGCCCTGCTTCAAGCTGGCGGCCGTCCACGACCGACCCGAGCTCCCCGAGCTGCTGCAGGAGAGCGGCCGCACGGGCTTCTACCTGCGGGTGCTCGCCCCGGGGTCGGTGGCGGCGGGGGAGCGGCTGGTCCCCGTCGGCGACCCGGTCACGACGGTGACGGTGCACGAGCTCAACCGGGTGATGAACCTCGACCGGTCCGATCTCGCGGCGGCAGCGGAGCTCAGCGCGGTGCCGCAGGTGCCGGAGCGCTGGCGCCAGAGCCTGGCGCGTCGCCTCGACGGCCACCAGGAGCCGGACGGGCCGCGACTGCGCGGGACGTGAGAGATGCACGAAGGGCCCCGACCGCAGCTGCGGTCGGGGCCCTTCGCGGTGAGATCAGGAGACGCGGACGTTCTCAGCCTGGGGACCCTTGGGGCCCTGGGCCAGGTCGAACTCGACCTTCTGGTTCTCGTCGAGCGACTTGTAGCCGCTGGTCTGGATGGCGGAGAAGTGGACGAACACGTCCTCGCCGCCACCGTCCTGAGCGATGAAGCCGAAGCCCTTCTCGGCGTTGAACCACTTCACGGTGCCCTGAGCCATGATCATTTCCCTTGTTCACGTGTCGGGGCACTGTGCCCACGACCTGCTGAAGACATCCATCTGAGCTGATTGTCCAGCGAACCGAAAACCAGGAGAACGAGATACAAGCCGCGACGTCGTGTGCGGCGAGGACGACACGAGGCCGTCCCTTCAACATCTCCTACGATAGGGCATGCGCTCGCAGTTCGGGTCTTCGGCGCGGCGCGGCGTCGCCCGGATCATTCCGGACGGCCCCCTGGCGGCGTCAGCACGGCGCCCGGTTGGACTCCCGCGGGCGGGCGGGCGTAAACTCGCGAGTTGCGCCTGTTGTCTGCCTGGGTTCCATACGGAGCGGACTCGAGCTCGCTATCACACGCTCCGTCCCGCCTCGCGGGCAGCGGATCCGAGATCGGTAGTGAAAACCGGACTTCCGGCGTGCCCGCACGACATCTGCCCACCAAGGAATTCCTTCCCTTATGACGAGCACCATGATCCAGCCGGACTACGACGCGCCCCAGGTGGCGATCAACGACATCGGGTCCGAAGCAGACTTCCTCGCCGCCATCGACGAGACGATCAAGTACTTCAACGACGGTGACATCGTCGCCGGCATCATCGTCAAGGTCGACCGCGACGAGGTACTCCTCGACATCGGCTACAAGACCGAGGGCGTCATCCCCTCCCGCGAGCTGTCGATCAAGCACGACGTCGACCCCTCCGAGGTCGTCGCCGTCGGCGACGAGGTCGAGGCCCTGGTCCTCCAGAAGGAGGACAAGGAA
This sequence comes from Nocardioides lijunqiniae, assembly GCF_015024225.1. Lineage (GTDB taxonomy): Bacteria > Actinomycetota > Actinomycetes > Propionibacteriales > Nocardioidaceae > Nocardioides > Nocardioides lijunqiniae. The sequence continues at coordinate 9,586 of NZ_JACJGM010000034.1, read as the reverse complement.
GGCCGCCTGATCCTGTCCAAGAAGCGCGCCCAGTACGAGCGCGCCTGGGGCACCATCGAGCAGGTCAAGGAGGAGGACGGCGTCGTCGAGGGCACCGTCATCGAGGTCGTCAAGGGCGGGCTCATCATCGACATCGGCCTGCGCGGCTTCCTGCCCGCGTCGCTGGTCGAGATGCGCCGCGTGCGCGACCTGCAGCCGTACGTCGGCCAGGTGCTCGAGGCGAAGATCATCGAGCTCGACAAGAACCGCAACAACGTGGTCCTGTCGCGTCGTGCGTGGCTGGAGCAGACCCAGTCCGAGGTGCGCCACGGCTTCCTGACCCAGCTCCAGAAGGGCCAGATCCGCAAGGGCGTCGTGTCCTCCATCGTCAACTTCGGTGCGTTCGTGGACCTCGGCGGCGTCGACGGCCTCGTCCACGTCTCCGAGCTGTCCTGGAAGCACATCGACCACCCCTCCGAGGTCGTCACCGTCGGTGACGAGGTCACCGTCGAGGTCCTCGACGTCGACATGGACCGCGAGCGCGTCTCCCTGTCGCTCAAGGCCACGCAGGAGGACCCCTGGCAGCACTTCGCCCGCACCCACCAGATGGGTCAGATCGTGCCCGGCAAGGTCACCAAGCTGGTGCCCTTCGGCTCGTTCGTGCGGGTCGAGGAGGGCATCGAGGGCCTGGTGCACATCTCCGAGCTGGCCGAGCGCCACGTGGAGATCCCCGAGCAGGTCGTCCAGGTCAACGACGACGTCATGGTCAAGATCATCGACATCGACCTCGAGCGTCGCCGGATCTCGCTGTCGCTGAAGCAGGCCAACGAGACCGCGACCGCGGCCGACGTCGAGGAGTTCGACCCCACGCTCTACGGCATGGCGGCGACCTACGACGAGCAGGGCAACTACGTCTACCCCGACGGCTTCGACCCCGAGACGGGCGAGTGGCTCGAGGGCTTCGACGAGCAGCGTGCGATCTGGGAGGAGCAGTACGCCAAGGCGCACGCTCGCTGGGAGGCCCACGTCAAGCAGCAGGCCGAGGCCAAGCAGGCCGATGTCGAGGCCGGCGAGGCCACGACGTACTCCTCGGGCGGCGACACCGACGCCGACACCGAGGGTGGCGGCGCGGCCGAGGGCGGCTCGCTCGCCTCGGACGAGGCGCTGCAGGCGCTGCGCGAGAAGCTCACCGGCGGCCAGGCCTGACCGGCTGACCGTGCCCCTCGGGGCACCTGAACGCACCGAAGGGGGCCCCCCCCCCGGGGGGGGCCCCGCGGGGGGGGGGGGGGGGGGGGGGGGGGGGGGGACAACACCCCCCCCCGCCGCGCGCGCGCGGCCGGGCTCCCGGCCCCCCCGGGCCCCCCCCCCCCCCCCGCGGGGCCCCCCCCGGGGGGGGGCCCCCCTTCGGCGTTCTGTCGGAGCGTCGGGGGTGCGGCTACACCACCCGGCCGCGCAGGGCGAGCGAGCCCAGGTCGTCGTGGTGCTCGGCGGTGTTGGCGGGACCAGCGAAGTGGTCGTGACGGGCGTAGCTGACGAGGGCCGCGAGGCCGGCCAGCAGGGCGAGGAGCAGGAGTGCGGTAGTCATGGCAGTAATCATGCGCCGTTCGTGATCCGGCCACGAGTGGCAGAGATGTCACCCTCCGTCGATTTGCTGCCAGATCTCTGCCATGATGGCGTCATGCTGACCAACGTCGCGACGCTCGTCTACGACGGCGTGGCCCCCTTCGAGCTCGGCGTCCTCTGCGAGGCCTTCGGCATGGACCGCCAGGACGACGGGATCCCGCTGCTCGACTTCTCGGTCTGCGGGCCGGTCGTCGGGCGGGTGCCGACCTCGATGGGGTTCTCCATCAACGTCGAGCGGGGCCTGGACCGGCTCGAGGAGGCCGACCTGATCGGCGTGCCCGCGATGCCCCGCGGCGGCCACGTGCCCGACGAGGTCGTCACCGCCCTGCGTCGCGCCCACGAGCGCGGCGCCCGCATCCTGTCGGTGTGCTCCGGCGCCTTCACCCTCGGTGCCGCCGGCCTGCTCGACGGCCGGGAGTGCACGACCCACTGGCGCTACACCACCGAGCTCGCCGAGCGCTTCCCGCTCGCCCGGGTCGTTCCCGAGGTCCTCTACGTCGACGCCGGCGAGATCGTCACCAGCGCCGGCACGGCGGCCGGTCTCGACGCGACGCTGCACATCTGGCGACAGGAGTACGGCGCCGGCGTCGCCAGCGCCGTGGCTCGGCGGATGGTGGTGCCTCCCCAGCGCGAGGGCGGCCAGGCCCAGTTCATCGCCCGGGCGGTGCCCGACTGCCGCGCCGAGACCCTCGGGCCGGTGCTGCAGTGGATCACCGAGCACCTCGGCGAGGACCTCGGCGTCGAGACCCTCGCGCGCCGGGCGCACATGTCTCCGCGCACCTTCGCGCGCCGCTTCCGCGACGAGACCGGCACCACCCCTCACAGCTGGGTCACCTCCCAGCGCGTGCAGGCCGCCGAGGAGCTGCTCGAGCGCAGCGGCGCCTCCGTCGACTGGATCGCCTCCGAGGTGGGCTTCGGCAACGCCGCCACCCTGCGCCACCACTTCACCCGGGTGCGCGGGGTGAGCCCGCAGCAGTACCGACGTCAGTTCGCCTGCTGAGCCCGGCAGCGTGAGCTTCGTGCCGCCGGTGGGGGTGGAGTGACGCCCGCGCGCGGGGGAGCGTGCCACTCGGCGCTAGCGTGACGCCCATGCGAGTGGGACTCACGGGCGGCATCGCCTCGGGCAAGAGCACGGTGTCGGCGATCCTGGCCGAGCTGGGCGCGGTGGTCATCGACGCGGACAAGCTCGCGCGGGAGGTGGTCGAGAAGGGAACGCCCGGGCTGGCCGCGGTCGTCGAGGCGTTCGGCGAGGGGCTGCTGACGCCCGACGGCGACCTGGACCGGCCGGCCATGGGGGCGCTGGTGTTCCACGACGAGGCCAGGCGGCGCACGCTGGAGTCGATCGTGCACCCGCTCGTCTTCGAGCGGATCGTGGCGCTGGAGCAGGAGGCGCCGGAGGGGGCCGTGGTGGTCCACGACATCCCGCTGCTCGCCGAGTCGGGCCGCGCCGACACCTTCGACGCCGTGCTCGTGGTCGACGTGCCGGCCGAGACCCAGGTGGAGCGGATGCTGCGCGACCGCGGCTGGACCCGCGAGGACGCCGAGTCGCGCATCGCCTCGCAGGCGACCCGCGAGGACCGGCTCGCCGTGGCGACGCACGTCGTCGACAACACCGGCTCGCTGGAGGACCTGCGCCGGCGGGTCGAGGAGGTCTACGCCGAGCTCACGGGCTCAGCACGAGCGTCATGAACGTGCTGTGCGGGTCGGGGCGGTAGTCGCCGAACGGCGCGCACTGGATGAACCCGTGCCGGGCGTAGAGCGCCCGCGCCGGCGCGAAGAAGTCGAAGGAGCCGGTCTCGAGGCTGACCCGCGCGACGCCGGCGGTCCGCGCCTCGGCGAGGACGTGGCGCAGCAGCGCGGTCGCGACCCCCTGGCGGGTGCGGGTGGTGGCGGTGCGCATCGACTTCAGCTCGGCGTGGTCGGGCACGAGCGTCTTGAGGGCCGCGCACCCGAGCAGGTGGCCGTGGTCGTCGGTGGCGCTCCAGAACCTCACGTCGGGCGCGCGCAGCCCGTCCAGGTCGAGCGCGTGGCTGCTGCCCGGCGGGGTGACGTCGCGCAGCTGGACGACGTGCTCCTCCAGGAACGCCACGACTACGGGGTCGGCGAGGTCGCCCGGCGCGATCCTCATCGGCGGTCTCCTCTCAACACGCGGCTCCGTCACCGCGCCCATGCTGGCACGCAGACGCCCCCCGGCTCGAGGAGCCGGGGGGCGTGTGGAGCAGCGGTGCTGCCAGGTGCCGATCAGGCGCCGGTCAGGCGGCCAGGTCGGGGTCGCCCAGGCGGCGCAGCTTCTGCAGCGCCTCCCGCTCGAGCTGGCGCACCCGCTCGGCGGAGATGCCGTGCTTGACGCCGATGTCGGCCAACTTGTGCTGGCGTCCGTCGACCAGACCGTAGCGCGACCGGATGATGTCGGCGGCGCGGTCGTCGAGCTGTCCCACGAGGGAGCTCAGGCGCTCGCGCGACTCGACGTCGAGGACCGTGAGGTCCGGGCCGGGGGCGGTCTCCTGGGCCATCAGGTCGCCCAGCGAGGTGTCACCGTCCTCGTCGACGGGGGAGTCGAGGCTGACGTGCTCGCGACCCCAGGCCATCAGGTCCAGCACCCGGTCGACCTCCATGCCGAGCTCGGTGGCGATCTCGGTCGGGTCGGGGTCGCGGCCCAGCTGGCGCTCCAGGGTGCGGCGGGCGCCGCCCACCTGGTTGAGCTCCTCCACGACGTGCACCGGCAGCCGCACGACGCGGGCCTGCTGGGCGATGCCGCGGGTGATGGCCTGGCGCACCCACCAGGTGGCGTAGGTCGAGAACTTGTAGCCCTTGGTGTAGTCGAACTTCTCCACCGCGCGGATCAGGCCGGTGTTGCCCTCCTGGATCAGGTCGAGCATCGGCATCTGGGCGCGGCCGTACTTGCGCGCGATCGAGACGACCAGGCGCAGGTTGGCCGAGATGAACAGGTCGACGGCCTTGCGACCCTCCTCGGCGAGCCACTCGAGCTCCTCCTGCTTCGCGGAGCCGGGGGCGCCACCCTTGCGACGCCCGACGCGACCCTCGGCGAGCAGGTGCTCGGCCATCAGTCCCGCCTCGATCGTCTTGGAGAGCTCGACCTCGGTCGCCGCGTCGAGGAGGGGCGTTCGCGCGATCTCGTCGAGGTACAGTCCGACGCTGTCGCGACCCTCGATCTCACGCGTGACCGTTGCAGTCCGTGCCGCCATGGGGACCCTCCTCACTGCAAGGTGACCCTTCACCCTGCGTCTATCCCAACGCTCCTTGAGGACTGAGGATTCCCGGTCCATCTGTAAGAGCCTTCGTCATGGTTGACGATTCGGATTGCCCCAGAGTTGCGAGGTCGTCGAACTCTCAGGGACTTCTCAGGGGTACCCAGAACTTCCTCAGGCAAGTCCCATCCGGTCGAGGATCCACGCGAGGGAGAAGGCGCGGTCGTGCCACGCCTTGTAGCGGCCCGAGACCCCACCGTGCCCGGCGGACATCTCGGTGCGCAGCAGGACGTCCGGGTCGAGGGCCGTGGCGCGGAGCCGGGCCACCCACTTGGCCGGCTCGACGTAGAGGACCCGGGTGTCGTTGAAGGACGTCTCGGCGAGGATCGGCGGGTAGCGCACCGCCGCCACGTTGTCGTACGGCGCGTAGCTCGCGATGTAGTCGTAGACGTCCGGGTCGGAGGCCGGGTCGCCCCACTCGTCGTACTCGGTCACCGTCAGCGGCAGGCTGGCGTCCAGCATGGTGGTGAGGTTGTCGACGAACGGCACGCCGGCGACGACGCCCCCGAACAGCTCGGGTGCCTGGTTGGCCACGGCGCCGGCCAGGAGCCCGCCGGCGCTGGCGCCCTCGGCGACCAGGTGCTCCGGCGTGGTCCAGCCGGTGTCGACCAGGTGCCGCGCGCAGGCGATGAAGTCGGAGAAGGTGTGCTGCTTGTGCTGCATCTTGCCGCCGTCGTACCAGCGGCGGCCCATCTCTCCGCCGCCGCGCACGTGGGCGATCGCGAACGCGCCGCCACGGTCGAGCAGCGAGAGCCGCGCGATGGAGAAGTACGGGTCGATCGACATCTCGTAGGCGCCGTAGCCGTAGAGCAGGACCGGCACCGGGCCGGTGCCGCCCCCCACGCCCTCGCGGGAGCCGCGGCGGGCGACGATGGAGATCGGCACCTGCTCGCCGTCGTCGGCGGTGGCCCAGAGCCGGTGCTCCTCGTAGTCGGCGGCGTCGTAGCCGCCCAGCACCGGGGTACGCCGGCGCAGCTGCAGCTCGCGGGTCCGCACGTCGTAGTCGTAGACCGACGCCGGGACCGCCATCGTGGTGTAGCCCAGGCGGACGGTGGGCTGCGAGAAGGCCGGGTTGCCGCCCGAGCCGACGGTGTAGACGGGCTCGTCGAACTCCACGAGGTAGTCGTCGGTGACGCCGGCGTCGCCGAGCTCGAGGATCCGGAGCTGGGTCAGGCCCTCGCTGCGCTGGTGGACGACGAGGTGCCCGGCGAAGGCGTCGACGTCCTCCAGCCGGGTGGCGGGGTCGTGGGCGATGAGCGGCTGCCACTGCTCCGCCGGGGTCGGCTCGATCGGCGCGGTGGCCAGCTCGAAGTCGGGTCCGGTGGCGTTGTGCAGCACCAGGAACCGGTCCTCGCCGCTGATGACGGCGTGGTCGAGGGAGTACTCCACGCCCTCACGGCGCTCGCAGAAGACGCGGAAGCCGGCGTCGGGGTCGTCGGCGTCGAGGACGCGGTACTCGGAGGTGATCTTCGAGCCTGCGGCGATCACCAGGAAGCGGTCGCTGCGGGTGCGGCCGAGCCCGACGAAGAAGCGCCCGTCGGTCTCGTGGTGCACCAGCTCGTCCTCGGACTGGGGGGTCCCGAGCGCGTGGCGCCAGATCTTGTCGGCGCGCCAGCTCTCGTCGACGGTGGAGTAGTAGACGTTCTCCCCGGCGCGGTCCCAGGTGACGCCGCCCAGGACGCCCTCGATGACGTCGGAGCGCAGCTCGTGGGTGCCGAGGTCGAGGATCCGCACGGTGTAGCGCTCGTCGCCCACCACGTCGACGGAGTAGGCGAGCAGGGTGCCGTCGGGGCTGATGCTCGAGCCGCCGAGGGAGAAGAAGTCGTGGCCCTCGGCGAGGGCGTTGAGGTCGAGCAGCACCTCCTCGCCGGGCAGCGCGGGCTCGTCGGGGGAGGCGTCCTCGGCGGGGGTCGGCGGGGTCCAGTCGTCGGGGTCGGCCACCGGGACGCGGCAGCTCGCGCCGTACTCGCGACCCTCGAAGGAGCGGGCGTAGTACCAGTGGCCGCGGTTGCGGGTCGGCACCGACAGGTCGGTCTCGCGGGTGCGGGCCTTGATCTCGTCGAAGATCGACTGCCGCAGGCCGGCGAGGTGGGCGGTGCGCGCCTCGGTCCAGGCGTTCTCGGCCTCGAGGTGGGCGACCACCTCGGGCGACTCCTTGTCCCGCAGCCAGTCGTAGTCGTCCACCCGGGTGCGGCCGTGGTGCTCGGTGGTGACGGGACGCGGCGGGGCCACGGGCGGGGCCACGGGCGTGGAGACGGGCTGCTCGACGGGATCGGTCATATCGGGAACGCTATCCAGCCCCTGGATGAGAGGCTCGGCGGGTGGCTGAGCTCCCCGGCACCGTCGACCTCAACGCCGACCTGGGCGAGGAGGTGACCGACGACGCCGCCCTGCTGGCGGTCGTCACCAGCGCCAACGTCGCCTGCGGCTACCACGCCGGCAGCGCGGACATCATGCGGACGGTGTGCGCCGAGGCGGCCCGTCGGGGCGTGGCGGTCGGCGCGCAGGTGTCCTACGCCGACCGCGAGGGCTTCGGGCGCCGGCGCACCGACGTCGCCGCCGAGGTGCTGCGCGAGCAGGTCGCCGACCAGGTGGGGGTGCTGGGCGCGATCGCGGTCTCCGAGGGGACCGCCGTGCGCTACCTCAAGCCCCACGGAGCGCTCTACCACCGCGCGATCGAGGACGAGGTGCAGGCCGGCGCCGTGCTGGCCGGCTCCGGCGACCTGCCGGTGCTGGGCATGCCGGGGGCGCTGCTGCGGCTCGCGACGGGGGCCGGCCGGGAGGTGTGGCACGAGGGGTTCCCCGACCGCGGCTACGACGGCACCGGCCGCCTGCTCCCGCGGGACCGGCCGGGCGCCGTGCTCGACGACGTCAGGGCGGTCAGCGCGCAGGCCCTGGCGCTCGCCCCGCTGGTCGACTCGCTGTGCCTGCACGGCGACGCGCCCGGCGCGGTGGCGCACGCGAGCGCCGTACGGCGTGCGCTCGAGGCGGCCGGGTGGTCGCTGCGGCCCGTCGGGGCACCTGACATCCTCGGCACATGAGACTCCCCTCCCGTGCCGGCGCGGGCCTGGCCTGCCTGGTGGTCCTGACGCTGAGCGCGTGCAGCGCCGACGACGGCACCGCCGAGCGCTACGACGCCGACGAGGTCGCCGGACAGGTCGCCGACGCCCAGCGGGAGGTCGCTCCCCAGTTCGACGTGGAGCGGGGCTCGTGCCCCGAGGGCGAGGAGCTCGCGCAGGGCGCGTCCTTCGACTGCACCGTGGTGGTCGGCGGCGCGGAGGCGACCTACACGGTCACCGTCGAGTCCGTCTCCGACGGCGAGGCGGAGCTCGCCTTCACCTCCGACGAGGCGGTCATGTCGGCGGCGGGCGCCACCGACCTGGTCGAGGAGGACGCGGAGGACCGCGGCTACGACGAGGCCAACGCCTCCTGCGGCGAGACCGAGGTGCTCGTCGGGGAGCCGGGGGACGTCATCACCTGCACCGTCGCCGCCGACGGTGAGCAGTACGACGTCGACGTCGAGATCCTGGACCTCGACGGTGCGATCCAGCTCGTGACCTGAGCCGGTACGTCCTCCACAGGGGAGGCCCGGAGCTGTGGACAGGACCCCGTTCCTGTGCACTCACGGGCCATTCCTGTGGACGAGCCTGTGGGACCGGAAGTTTGTGGGACGAGTTCCCGCCATTCCCTTGCGGGCGGTGGCCGCGGCACCGTAGAACTCTCCTACCAGCTCGGCGCGGACCTCACGGAAAGCACCGGCTGGGGATCGGACAGGAGCGATGACCCGCACCGCGAGGCAACTCGAGGCGTCGGCCCGGTGACGGGGACGGCGGGGTCGGAGCACCCGTCATGATCGGTCGGGCGTCACCGTTTCCGGCCGAGCCGAGGGCCTCTTGATGCTCATACCATCAAGAGGCCCTCACCCTTTGCTGCGCCATCGCGGACCATCCTGGCCGCTCGACGCGCGCCGCGTCACCCCCGCCGCGTGACCACCCGACGACCCCGGAGTGAACATCGCGGCAGACTGGGCCCATGCAGCTGCGCGCGTTCGGTCCCCGGGCGCTGCTCGCGGAGGTGGACGACGCGCGCTCGGCGCTCGCCCTGGCCACGTGGGCCCGGGGCGCGCGCCTCGAGGTGACCGAGGTCGTCCCCGCGGCCGAGACCGTGCTCTTCGACGGGGTGCGCGACGCCGCGGCGCTCCGAGCGGCCCTGGCGGCCTGGGACGGCAGGGCGCACCCGCCCTCCCGGGAGCCGGTCGAGGTGCCGGTCACCTACGACGGCGACGACCTCGGGTTCGTGGCCGAGCGCTGGGGCACCGACGTCGCGGGCGTGGTGGCGCGGCACGGCGCCACGGCGTTCGTGTCGGCCTTCTGCGGCTTCGCCCCGGGCTTCGCCTACCTCACCGGCCTGGCCGAGGCGCTGGCCGTGCCCCGGCTGGACTCGCCCCGGGCCCGGGTGCCGGCGGGGGCCGTGGCGCTGGCGGGTCCGTGGTGCGGCGTCTACCCGACGGCGTCGCCCGGCGGCTGGCGGATCCTGGGCCGCACGTCAGTCCGGCTGTGGGACCCCGAGCGGGCCGAGCCCGCGCTCCTGGCGCCGGGCACGCCCGTGCGGTTCGTGCCGGCATGAGCCTGCACGTGCGCCGGACCGGGCCGCTGGCCACCGTCCAGGACCGCGGCCGGACCGGCCTGGCGCACCTCGGGGTGCCGCGCGCGGGC
>NZ_JACJGM010000033.1 GCF_015024225.1 Nocardioides lijunqiniae | reverse complement strand
TGGCGTCTCGCGGGAGCCGGCGCGCCGTGGGCGCGGTGACCGCCGCGGCACCGGCCGCCGACCTGCCCGCCGCCTTCCGCACGGCGCGCGGCGCGCTGGCGCTGGCCGCCACCGGGGGACGGGACGGTGTCGTCGTGGACCTGTCCGACCTGGCGCTGGACACGCTGCTGCTCCAGCTCGACGACATCGAGGGGCTGCGGCGCTTCGCCGTGCGCGTCCTCGGGCCGGTTCTGGACTACGACCGGGAGCGGCACACCGAGCTCGTCGCGACGCTGCGGACGCTGCTCGACGCCGACCTCGACCGACGCGCCGCCGCCCGGGTCCTGCACCTGCACCCCAACACCGTGCTGCAACGCACCCGTCGGATCGAGGAGCTCACCGGCCTCCGGCTGACGCACCCCCGCGACCTGCTCGAGCTGACCTCGGCGCTGACGGTGGCGCGCCTGGCCGGGCTGTGAGGCTCAGCCCAGGGCCAGACCGCGCCAGGTGGTGAGGACCGCGGCGGCCATGGTGACCGCGGCGAAGCCCAGCAGGACCGTGACCGGGGCGAGGACCAGCAGGGCGAGCCCGGTGAGCAGCACCGGGACGGTCAGCCCGGCGTAGGCGGTGAGGAACAGCGCGGCGAGGACCTCACCGCGCACCTCCGCCGGTGCGAGCGCCGCGGCCCGGGCGACCGCCGACCGGAACACCAGGCCGACGCCGGCACCGGCCACGACTGCTCCGACGAGGAAGGCCGGGAGCGACGCCAGGGCTCCCCCGGCGGCGACGACCGCCAGGCCGGCGACGAGGCCGACGGTGCCGTCGCGCAGCTGGCGCTGCGGCGACCAGGCACCGGCCAGCACCTGGGCGAGCGCGGCCGAGGCGAACACGGAGAACGTCACCGTGCCGGCCAGCAGGTGGTCGCGGTGGCCGAGCACCGTGACCAGGAAGGTCGGGGCGAGCGCCGTGAACATCCCGAAGACCGCGAACGCCGCGCAGGCACTGGCTCCTGCGGCCCAGAAGGCCCCTCGCGACTCGGTCGGGACGGCGACCCGCTGCGGCCGGTAGGGCGCACGGGCCTCGGGCGGGACGACGGTCTCGGGCACCCGGCTGGTCGCCCAGGCGGCGGCGACGAGCAGCACCAGGAACACCGCGTACGGCGTGACGAGCGGCGCCGGCGCGTACTCGGCGATCAGTCCGCCCACCAGCGGCCCGAGAGCCAGGCCGCCGATGTTGGCGAGCCCGGCCACGGTGGCCGCGTGCCGCGGTCCGGCGCCGGGACGCGCCACCCCGCGCAGCTCGCCCAGGTGGGCGGTGGCCGACGCGGTCAGCGTCCCCACGCCGATCCCGCACAGCAGTCGCGCCACCAGCAGGGCGGGCAGCGAGGTCGAGGCGAGGAAGACGAGCGCCGAGACCACCTCCACCCCGATCGAGACCAGGATCAGCGGCCGCCGTCCGAGGGCGTCGCTGAGGTGCCCGGCGAGGAGCAGGCTGACCATCACCCCGACGGCGAAGGCCGCGAAGACGACCGTCACGACGACCGGCGCGAAGCCGGCCTCCTGCTGGTAGATCGCGTAGAGCGGCGTCGGCACGGTCGCGAACGCCATGACCGAGAGGAAGGCAAGGGCGACGACCCAGTAGCCGGTGGCGTGCCGGGCCCGGTGGCGGTGGTCGTCGTCGCGGTCGGAGACGAGGGTGGGCCGTGCTGCTGCGGTGGTGATGGACATGGCACCAGCGTGCGCCTGTCCGGTCGACGAGTCCAACGAAGAATCATGCAGATACTCATCGGCGAGAGCGCATAATGGCGAGCATGGAGCTCCGCACACTCGAGCAGTTCGTCGCCGTCGCGGAGGAGCTGAGCGTGACCCGCGCCGCGCTCCGCCTCTACGCCGCCCAGTCGACGGTCTCCGCCGGCCTGCGCAGCCTCGAGCGCGAGCTGGGGACGACGCTCTTCGTGCGGACCACGCGGAGCATGCGGCTGACCCCGGCGGGCGAGCGCGCCCTCCCGGAGGCGAGGGCGACCCTGGCGGCCGCGGCCCGGCTGCGCGACGCCACCTCCGAGGACGGCGAGGAGCTGCGCGGCCGGGTGCGGCTGGGCTCGTTCGCCGCGCTGGACGTGATCGACCTGCCGCGGCTGGTCGCGGACTTCCGAGGGGAGCACCCCCTCGTCGACCTCGCGCTGGTGGCGTCCGCGACGGGGTCCTCCGGCCTGCTCGACGACCTGCGCCACGGCCGCATCGACCTCGCGTTCTCGGGCCTGGCCGACGAGGACGACCCCGAGCTCGCCTCGGTCCCGCTGCTGTCGTTCCCCTTCGTCGCCCTGGTGGCGCCGACCCACCGGCTGGCCCGGCGCAGGCGGGTGCGGCTCGCCGACCTGGCCGACGAGCCGTGGGTGGACACCCTCGACGGCTACGGCAACCGCGTGCTGCTCGACCGGACGCTGCGCGAGCGCTCCCTGCGACGACGCCTGGTCGTCCAGCTCGGGGACCTGCCCTCGGTGCCGGGATTCGTGGCGGCAGGGGTGGGCGTGGCCGTCGTCCCGGACGCCGTGCCCACCGGCGAGTGCGTCAGGATCGCGGTCGCCGACGGGCCGGCGCCGTGGCAGGTGTCGCTGCACTGGCGACGGGACCAGCCGCTCGGAGCGGCGGCCCGCACCCTCGTCGACGTCCTGGTCGAGGCCGCGGGCGCCGCATCGTCGTCCGGCGGCTGAGCGCCGGGGCGCGCGGTCGGCGCGTCCCAGGTCCTTCCGATGTCATCGTCAGGTCGATCCCCGGTCTCGCCGGGACCGGGACGGGCGGACTGCCGGTGCGGACGCGAGGACCAGCAGCAGCCCGGCCACCCCGAGCGGCGGCAGTCGCTCGCCAGGAAGACGACCGCCAGGGCGGTGGCCGACACGACCTCGAGCAGGGACAGGACGCTCGCCGTCGTCTCCGGCCATGAACAGCAGCCAGCCCGCCCCGAGGCGTCACCGGTCACGACGACTCGCTCCGCCGGAGCGGCGTCAGCCGGGGCGACGGCGTCAGCCGGAGGTGACGAACCCGATGGCCAGGCAGTCCGGGGTGCCCTCGTCGGTGTCGATGACGCCGGTCACGACCGAGCCGTCGGCGGCGCCGTAGGCGAACTCGACGTGGTTGGTGTCGCCGTCCTCACCGGCCTGCAGGTCGAAGACCTCGCCGATCACGAAGCCCGAGCCCTCCTCGTCGGCCTGGAGGGGGTCGGCCGGGTTGGAGTCACGGCTGGCGTAGGTGCTGATGTACGCCGCGTTCTTGCTCGTCGTCGCGGTCAGGGTGAGCTCCCCGCCGGCGCACGACGCTCGCACGGTCAGGCCCCCCGCGGCCGCCAGGACGGTGGAGCCGGGGCCCGCAGGCTTCCGGTAGGACACCTTCGCGATCGACACCCCGTCGACGGCGTCCGCCTGGGAGGCTCGCTTGGCCTTGCCGACCGCGCCCAGCGTGGACTCCTTGACGTCGGCGCCGGTCACGGCGTCGTTCTTGATCTTCGCCGACGTCACGGCCCCCTTGGCCAGCTTGGGGGTCGTGACCGCGCCGCTCTTGAGCTGGGCGGTACCGATCTTGACGGCCGCGTAGCTGGTGCCGCCGAGGGAGACGGCGAGGGCCAGGGTGGCGGCGACGGCCGCGTAGCGACCGGCGGTGAGGGATGACATGGAGGCTCCTGGGGTTGGCGGTGTGCTTCAGCGTCGCCCCTCGGCCCCGCACCCACCATGGCCCAGACAGGTGGTCCCACCCTGACCCACCTGTCCGTCCCGCCTGGCCCACGTGCGCGTCCCGCTGGCCCGCTTGCGCGTTCCGCCCCGGCGCCACCGGAGGGCGACCGGCACCGGACGCGACAGGGCCGGCAGCACCCGAAGGTGCTGCCGGCCCCGTGCTCAGCTCAGGTCAGCGGACGACGCGCACCACCTTCCGGGTGGTGGACGCCTTGACCCGGGCGTTGCCGGCGTAGCTGACGACCAGCGTCTTGCGGCCGACCTTGCCCAGCTTGGCCAGGGTCAGCACGACCCGGCCGTTGGCGCCGACCGTGCCGCGACCCACGACCTTGCCGCCCGAGCGGACCACGACCTGCCCGGCGACGGGCGCCGAGGCCGTGACCCTCACGGTCAGCCGGGCCCGGGTGCTCCGGGTGATCCGCGCCGGGGCCACCTTGGTGACGGCGACCTTGGAGGCCACCTTCACCACCGGCGCCGCGGTGACCTGGACGGTCACCGGAGCCGAGGACCCACCGGAGGTGACGTCGTCACCGGAGTACGTCGCCACGACCGGGACGGACCCGGCCCTGGTGAACGGACCCACGGGGCCGCTGGCCCTGCCCTCGGCGTCGACCGGCAGGGTGCCGATCGTCTCGCCGCCGGCCTTGACCGTGACCGTGCCCGACGGTGCGAGCTCGAAGTCGTTGGTCGCGGTCACGGTGACCGTGGCCGTGGACTTCTGACCCTGCTTGACGCTCGTCGGGGCGAGCGACAGCTCGACGGTCGAGGTGCCGGCCTCCGGCGACCACGACGGGTCGGCGATCCACTTGCGGTAGCGACGGTCGGCCGCGTCGGTCGGGTCGTAGCCCGCCTCGACGTTCTCGGCCGGGTCGACGGCGTACCAGTAGATCGGGGTGCCCTTGGCGACGCTCAGGCGCTTGCCGCCCTCACGGTCGCCCTCGGACTCCCAGCGGATGCCGTTCTCCTTGGTGGGAGCGGTGCCGTCCAGCGTGTAGTAGATCTCCGCCGCCTCGTTCGAGGAGAAGGTGAAGTCGACCCGGTCGGGGTCGCTCGTCTCCGCGAACTCGATCTTGGTGGTCGGCGCCGTGACGTCGAGCTCCTCGTCGCGGGCGACCCGCAGCAGCTCGATCAGGCCGTTGGCGTACTCGAGCGACTCCTGGTGCGCACCCGGACCGGTCGGCGTCAGGGACTCGAACGGGGGCTGGAAGGTGCGGCCCACCTCGAAGTTCCAGCCGTACAGGCCGTACTTGTACCAGGCGAGGTCACCGGAGTTGCCCGCCGCGGAGTAGAGCACGTCGATGATCGGGCCCGTGCGGGCCGGGGTCACCGTCATCCCGCGCTGACGCTTGATGGCCGTGAGGATCCGGCTGGAGGCCTGCCAGAAGTAGGCCTCCTCGCCCACGCTCGGGCGCGGCGCCGTCTCGCGACCCGCGTCCTTGTACGCGCCCGGCGCCCACATGAAGTAGTCGCCCGACGAGTGCATGTTCATCGAGTAGCGCATGTTGGGCTTCGCCATCATCCAGTCGACGTTGCGGGCCTCGGGCTCGGAGAGCTCCTGCGGTCCGGCGTAGGTGTCGCTGGTGCAGTTGGTGGGCGACGCCCCCGAGTAGCCGTCGTGCGCGCTGTACTCGGTGTGGTTGCGGTTGAGGTCGACGCCCCAGCTGTTGCGACCGGCGGCGTCGTAGACCCCGCCCTTCGCGCAGTGCCGCGTCATGTTGCGACGCTGCGACGCGAAGTCGAAGAACGAGTAGTGGCCACCGTCGGGGTTGATCGACGGGGCGATCCAGATCTCGAGGTTGTCCACGAGCTCACGCGTCGGGGCGTGGGTCGAGTAGTTGCGCAGCAGTCGCTCCGCGGCCTCGAGGGTCACCAGCGGCGGCACCCACTCGCGAGCGTGCTCCTGGGCGTAGGCCAGGACGCCCGGCTTGGAGCCGTCGCGGGTCTTGCCGATCTTGATCGCGTAGACCGGGTGCGGGTCGCGGGAGACCCACGCCGGCGCGTTCAGGTTGTCGCTGAGCGCGACGACCGGGGTGGCGCGCACGACGCCGGTTCCGGTCTCGGTCCGGTACGGGTAGGCGTCGACCAGCGCGGCGGCGGTGGGGTTGGCCTTGATCGCGGCCACCACCTCGGCCACGGTGCTGACGATCGCACCCTCGGCGTTCGTGGCGGCGCTGACCGTGATGGCGTTGCCGGACACCGTGACCTCGAGCGGCGCGTTGGCGGGCTCGGGGTCGACGATCTGGGCGGTGATGTCGTTGCCACCCTCGTGTCCCCAGGCCAGGGACTCGATGCCGAGCCGGGAGGCGTTGGGGGTCGCGGTGACGGGGACCAGGCGGCCCGTGACGGTGGTGCCGCCGTTGCGGATCTTGGTGGCGTCCTGCAGCGAGATGCCGACGGTCGGCAGGGTGACGGCCGTCGCGCTGCCGGTGGGGGTGGCGGAGCCGCTCGGGGCGGTGGCGAGGCCGGCGGTGGCGTTGACCAGGGCGACGGCGACGGCGCCGGCGTTCTGGGCGTTCTGCACCTTGTCGGCCAGGCTGCACTCACCGCGGTCGATGACCGCGATGGCGCCGGCCGGGAGACCGGAGATCGCGCCGCAGCCCATGCTCGGCGTCGCCGCCGGCCAGGCCGGGTTGGCGGCCGCGTTCACGCGGCGCACGGCGACCGGGTTGGGCGTCGTGGTGTCGCTCGGGGCGAGGGTCGCCCAGGCGCCGGTGGTCGCCACGGCGTACGGCAGGTCGACGCTCTGACCGCCGATCGTCGCGCTGATCCGGTTGGTCGGCTCGAGGAGTGCCTGCGCCTTGCGGCGGTAGCCCGCCGAGGCGTTGGGCAGCTCGACGATCTCGGCGAGGGCCGGGTAGGTCGCCGCCAGCTGCTTGATCCGGGCGTAGAGCTCGGTCGGCACGAGGTACTTGTTGACGAAGTCCTCCTGGTAGCCGGCGCCCTTGAACGGGTCCTGCTCGGCACCGGTCGGCAGCCAGTCGTTGACCTTCGCGATGACGACGTCGCCGCTCGGGCTGGTGATCTGCACCCGGTCGGGGCGCGTGGACTCGCCGCGCACGTCGACGTTCACGTTGGCCGCGCCGAGGTGGTAGAGGTAGACGCCGGCGTCGACGAAGCGCGAGATGCTCTGCGTGCCGCCGGAGCCCATCGGGGTCCCGGGGCCGCTGTCGCGCTGGACGACGAGGGGCGTGTTGGACGTGGCGCCCTCGGCCCACTTGGCCTCGACCGAGAGCACCCCGGTGCCGAAGCTCGTGTAGTAGTCGGCGCGGATGATCCGCACGTCGGAGGCGTCCGCGGGGGTGGAGCCGGGGAGGGCGCGCAGGCCGGAGGACTTGCCGCGCTTGAGCCCGACGTTGGCCGCGCGCTCCACGGCGAGGGTGGCCTCACGGCCGGCGAGGGCCTTGGCGGAGTCCTCCGCGGAGTAGAGGATCTCGCCGACGTCGTAGCCGCCGGTCTTCAGCTGCTGGATCTCGCTGTCGGTGACGACCGCGCGGACCGACAGACCGTCGGGTCCCTGCTGGACGCCGTGGTCGAGGTCGACGCCGGTGGCGACCAGGCGGTCGAGCTCGGCGGTGTCGGCGAGGCGCACCTCGACGACCATCGCCTCCTCGTCGGGCTGCCGCTCGAGGACGACGTCGGAGTCCCCGGTGGCGGCGGTGACGCTCGCCGTCCCGGGGATCGCGAGGACGGCCAGCACGAGGGCGGCGGGCGCGACGAGTGCGAGCCCGCGCCTCCTCCAGCCGTGCCGTCGGTGGGGTAGAGACATACCTGCTCCTTCACGAGGGGACGCTCCGCGCGCGCCACATCGTGCGGCCGGACCCTGAGGGTCCGGTCGTGAACTGCGGGTGGCCAGCGAAGGTCCGGGGGGTGCAGAAAACCAACCAGTTCTGCTGACACGCGTCAACGGTTTCGGACACTTTGTCTGACAAATCGTCGAAACCAGGCCGATCCGCGCCGCTCGAAGCCCCTCGGCGGGCCTCGCCTAGACTCTCGGCCTGCACGCGCAGCACGTCGGCGAGCGACCGCCCCCACGCGATCCTCCCGGCCCAGATCCCCCCGGGCCCCTAGCTCAATTGGCAGAGCAGGAGACTTTTAATCTCTTGGTTGTGGGTTCGAGTCCCACGGGGCCTACCGGCGTGACGCCCCCCGGCGTCCCTTCCTCGTCGCCCTCCCCCGAGTAGCAGCCGAGCCGCAAGAGGAGTCGCAGCCGCTGCCTACCGGCCGGAGCGGTGCACGGTCGTGACGACCGTGTGCAGCGCCATGGCCACGAGCACCAGCAGGAGCACCTCGAGGGCTGACATGGCGGAACCGTTCCCCTCCCGACGCGCTTCCAAACCTGCCTGCCTGCTCGACGTCCGACCGATGCGCTTAAGTAGAGTGTGTCACTGGACTGAAGCATGTATGAGGAGGCGTCGTGCGGGACGACCTGGGTGGGGCTCCGGACCCCTCGGCCGACGAGGTGTGGCCGACCCTCCTCGGCGTGACCGGCTTCGCCGTCCTCACTCTGCTCGCGCTGACCGAGCACTTCGCCGAGGTGCCCGCCGCGGCTGTCGCCTTCGTCGCGGCGTGGCGCGTCTCGCGCTGGTGAGTGGCGGCGACGCTCCCCCACACTTCTGCCCGTAGGGTCGCTCCCAGCACAGGGAGCGGGAGGTGAGCGGGCATGGCGGCAGGCGACGCCGAGCATCGCTCCGACGAAGACGCCCAGCGGCTGGTCGCGGTCGAGCGGGCGATGCGCGAGACCAGCGAGCGCTACCGCTCGCTCTTCGAGTACCACCCCAACGCGGTGTTCTCGCTGGACCTGGAGGGTCGCTTCACCAGCGCGAACCCCTCCTCGCAGCTCCTGAGCGGCTACTCCGAGGCCGAGCTGCTGGGGATGCTGTTCACCGACCTGCTGCCGCCCGACGAGCTCGAGCCGACGCTCGCGGCCTTCCTGCGGCTGCTCGACCGCGAGCCCCAGCGCTTCGAGGTGCAGTTCCTGCACAAGGCCGGGCACCTCGTCGACCTCTCGGTCACCGGCCTGCCGATCATCGTCGAGGACGAGCTGGTCGGCGCCTATGGCATCGCGGAGGACGTCACCGCGCGCAACCGCATGCGCGCCGAGCTCGACGACGCGAGGCGAGCCGCCGAGGAGGCGAGCAACGCCAAGTCACTCTTCCTGGCCAACATGAGCCACGAGATCCGGACGCCGCTCACCAGCGTGCTTGCGGCCGCCGAGATGCTCAGCGACACCGACCTCGACGACCGGCAGCAGCGGCTCGCGGCGGTCATGGACCGCCAGGGGGCCCAGCTGCTGCGCCTCGTCGACGAGATCCTGGACTTCTCCCGCGTCGAGGCCGGCAAGGCCGACCTCGTCCGGGTGCCGTTCGCGCTGCGCGAGGTCCTCACGCAGGCCGTCGGCACGCAGGCGGCCGCCGCGGAGGGCAAGGGGCTGGCGCTGAGGCTCGAGGTCGACGAGCGGCTGGACGACGCCGCCACCGGCGACCCGGCCCGGCTGGCGCAGGTGCTCACCAACCTGGTCGGCAACGCGGTGAAGTTCACCGAGACGGGCTCGGTGCGCGTGCAGGCGGAGCCGGGGCCACCCGCGCCCGACGGCCCGACGGTCCTCGTCGCCGTCACCGACACCGGCATCGGCGTGACCCCGGAGCAGAAGGACCGGCTCTTCACCTCGTTCAGCCAGGCGGACCCCTCGATCACCCGCCGCTACGGCGGCACCGGGCTCGGGCTGGCGATCTGCAAGGAGCTCGTCACGCTCATGGGCGGCGAGATCGGCCTCGAGCTCCCCGCCGAGGGCGGCTGCCGGTTCTCCTTCCACGTGCCCCAGCACCTGCCGGCCTGAGGACGCGTACGGCGCCCGGCGTCAGCGCAGGTGCCACCAGTCGCGGGAGGCGGAGTCGCCGGCGGGCTCGGTCGCCGACCCCGGCCAGAAGTCCAGCAGGTCGCCCGGCCCGAGGCCGAGCGCGCGCTCGATGTCAGACGGCGTGGTCTCCTGCAGGTAGCGCGAGACCCCCAGCGTGAGCTCGCGCCAGTAGCCGCGCAGCGTCGACTCCGACAGGAACAGCGAGCGGCTCAGCTCGGCGTAGGTGAGCCCGCGCGCCCGGCCGGCGAGCACCTGACGCTGCCGCTCCCCCAGGATCGTGATGCAGTTGCGGCGCACCAGCAGCTCCATCAGGCTGATGATCGCCTGCGGCACGACGATCTGGCCGGCCATCGCGTCCAGGAACATGCTCTGCGCCGACTCGACCGGCTCGGACTTCGAGACGATGCCGGTGGCCCCGGCCGCCAGGCACGCCGCGAGCACGAACCGTCGCTCCTCCTGGCTGTAGACGCAGGCGCGGTAGCCCGCCGCGACCACGGCGCGCACGGCGGCGACGCCCTGGCGGGCGGAGGGCTGCGTGGAGTTGACGAGGTGCAGGTCGAGGATCACCAGGTCGGCGTGCGGCCGCTCGGCGATCAGCGCCTCGACGCGCGGGTAGGAGCCGACGATGTCGAACGCCGGCATCAGCGCCGGTATCGACTGCCGGATCACCGTCGCGTCGTCGACCACCACCGCGGTCGGTCGCTCGCTCATCGCGTTCCCTCCACATCGATGCCGGGGAAGCCGGCGACGGCTCCCGCCATGGTCACGGTCGTGCCGCCTGCGGCCGTGGACTCGATCCGGACGTCGACCCCGTGCCGGCCGAGCTCGCCGCGGACCACCTCGCGCAGCCCCACGCCCAGCTCGACGCCGGCGGGGTCGAACCCGTGGCCGTCGTCGTGGACCGTGAGCACCCAGCCGGTCGGCGGGAAGTCGTCGCCGGCGTCCAGGTGCACCACCACGAGCCGGGCCCCGGAGTGCATGCGCACGTTGAGCAGGAGGCTGGTGAGCGCGTTCTCGACGGCCTCGGCGACGGCCGGCTCGACCCGCACGCCCTGGCCCAGGTCGAGGGCGACCTCGATCACGAGGTCGTCGAACTCGCGGCACTTGCGGCTCACCACGTCGGCGAGCGGCCGGGGACCCGAGGTGTCCTCGTCGGGGTCCAGGTGCGACCGCGGCACCCCGCGCAGGTAGGCGCGCATGCGGGTCGCCTCGTACTGAGCCTGCTCCAGCAGCCGGTCGCGCGTGACGTCGTCGAGGCTGGGGTCGCCCAGCAGGTGCATGACCGCGGCACCGTTGTGGATCGCGACCTGGGCGCGCTGCTCCTCCCGGAGACGGGCCAGCTCCGAGGCCTGGGCGCGGGCCTCGTCGGCGTCGTCCGCGACCCGCCGGAGGTACTGCACGCTGCCCCGGCCGACGACCCCGAGCACGATCACGGTGAACAGGTTGCCCACGATCGTGGAGGCGCTCGCGGTCTCGGACGCCGAGGCGAGGTAGAAGACCTCCGCGGCCACGATGGCGCTGAGACCGGCCAGCCACACGCCGCCGTGGCGCATCGCGATCATCGACAGCACGACCGACAGCGCGTAGCCCGGCTGGAAGCCCTCCCAGGAGCCGATCCGGTCCTCCACGGCCACGGTCCACGGCCCGAGCAGCACGATCACGACGGCGAGCGCGATGTCGACGGCCTGCGCGCGGTCGGACAGCGCGTGGCCGCGGCGGTAGGACGTCACGCTGACGGTGATGGACGCGGCGGCCGCGGCGGCCCAGCAGGCGACGTACCAGGCGGGGGCCGGGGAGCTGGACACCCCGCCGGGCAGCGAGGGCAGCGCCTGGACCAGCGTCCCGATCCGGGCGCCGATGACGAGCACCACGATGGCGCTCTCCGCGCCGGCGACCGTCGTGGGCGGCCCGCCGCCCCGCACCCAGGACCACGTGCGCGGGCCGGGGACGGCGTCCGCGGTCTCCTCGCGCAGGTCTGGTCGTCGGCTCACGAGGTCACATCCTGCCGGACCGTCGAGGCGTGTGGGAGCGCGGATTCCGCGGTTTCGTTGGTGTCCCGGTCACCCCGGCCACGACAGGCTGGGCGCGCCGGTCATCGGGGCCGCGCATCCCAAGGAGGACCCATGAAGATCCGACTGTCCGCAGCCGCAGCGCTCACCGTGATGAGCCTGGGAGTCCTCACCGCGTGTGGGGGCGACGACGAGCCCGCCGACGAGCCCTCGAGCTCGGCCAGCGAGAGCGAGAGCAGCTCCGACGACGCCACCCCCAGCCCGAGCGAGCCGGAGACCGAGCCGGAGACTGAGCCCGAGGCTGGCGCCGCGGACGGCGACAAGCCCGAGCGCGACGTCGTCATCTCGGGCTACGAGAAGATCATCACGGCTCAGACGACGGTCGAGCTGCCGGCCGACATCGTCAAGCAGACGGCCACCTGCTTCGTCGACGAGATCTACGACGACGCCTCGGCCCAGACGCTGCAGGCGATCGCCGACGAGAAGCCCGAGGGCATCGACCCGTCGGACGCCAGCCTCTTCACCGAGGCCACCACCGCCTGCACCGCGGCCGGCTAGTCCGGCTCGCACTCGGCAGCCGGGGCGGGACGCGCCGCTAGTCGCCGTCCGCGGGGACGAGCGTCAGCGTGTCCGCCCCGGCGTCGAGGACGGCCTCGCGGGAGAAGACCCACGGCAGCGAGCCGCCGGCGGCCCACACGTCGGTCTGGTCGGTGTGGTGCGCGCTGAACGGGTGTCCTGAGACCCCGGTGAGGTTGACCCAGCGTGACTCGTCGAGGTCGCCGAGCGACACGACCATCCGCATCGACGGCGCGGTGACCACCCCGTAGCCCTCGCGCGCGTCCCAGCCCGTGGCGTCCACGGTGGCCGAGCCGCCGCCGACCTCCCAGCCGCCGCGGTTGACCATCCGCTCGACGGGGCCGATCCCGGACTCCCCGAGGGTGTTGGAGCGCAGGTCGAGCCGGTGCAGGTCGCCCCAGCGCCACTCGCCGGCGTCCGGGGAGAGCCGCGACGTCAGCTCGTCGCGGGCGGCGAGCTGGGCGGCGGCGAGCACGTCGTCGCGGGTCTCGACGACGTCGTCGGTGGCGACGTCGTCCCACCACGGGGACCGCGGCCTCTCCAGGAGCTGCTCCACCACGCCCATCCAGCGGCTCCCCCCGTCGGGGCGCTGGTCGCCGGTCAGCTCGTCGTGGAAGGTGAGCTCCAGCAGGTTGCGCCAGACCACGTTGAAGTACGCCGCCGCGCCGCTGTCGGCCTGCTGACGGAAGTCCCAGCCGCGCAGGAGGCGCTGGCCGTCGTCGGCGTACCCGCGCCGCAGCCGCACGTCCAGCAGGTACGGCGTGAGCACCGGCGCGAGCGGGTGGCGGTCGTCCAGCTGGAGGGAGCCCATGTCGGCGACCGACAGCTCGCCGCCGTCGAGCAGCTCCCGGCGGATCCGCTCGGAACGGTAGCCGCGGTCCCAGTCGCCGGTGAGGAAGTAGGGGTAGTCGTCCTCGCCGATGACCGCCTGGTTGGCCGTGACCAGGAAGCCCTCGTCGGGGTCGAGCACGCGCGGCAGCCCGTCGTAGGGGACGAACTCCCCGGTCCAGTCGTTCTCGGGGCGCCAGCCGGCCGAGGGCACCGTGCCGTCGTTGCCCGACCGGCGGATCGGCACGAGACCCGGCGCCTGGTAGCCGATGTGCCCGGCGCGATCGGCGTAGACGAGGTTCTGCGCGGGCACGGCGAAGTCGGCGGCGGCGTCGCGGAAGGAGTCCCAGTCGGTCGCCGCGTTGAGCCCGAGGATCGCGTCGGCGGTGGTGCCCGGCTGCAGCGCGGTCCACGACAGCGCGACGGCGTACTCGTCGCGCTCGGGGCCGCTCCTGCGGCTGCCGGCCGCGCCCGCGACCCGGGCGACGGCCTCGTCCACGTCGGAGACGAGCGGACCGTGGTCGGTCTCGCGCACGGTGAGCTCCACGTCGTCGCCGCCGGCCACCTCGACCGTCTCGGTGCGCACCCTGAGCGGACGCCGGCGCCCGTCGTAGCGCCAGGTGTCGCCGCGCACGCGCTCCACGAAGAGATCGGTGACGTCGGGGCCGAGGTTGGTGAAGCCCCAGGCGATGTCGGCGTTGTGGCCGATGATCACGCCCGGCACCCCGGAGAACGTGAATCCGGCGACGTCCAGCGGGCACTCCGGACCGACGCGGCGGCAGTGCAGGCCCATCTGCATCCACACGCCGGGGATGCCGACGCCCAGGTGCGGGTCGTTGGCCAGCAGCGGCTCGCCGGTGGCGGAGTGCTCGCCGTCGACGACCCAGGAGTTGCTGCCCAGGCCCTCGCCCCTGCCCAGCCACGACGGCATCCGCGCCAGCCCCTCGCCCAGGGCCGCGAGCGGCGCGCGCTGCGCGGCGGTGAACGGCGCGCGCTGCGGGTTGCGGGTGCCGCCGGTGGTCGCGTCCTGCTCGAAGACGCCGTCCACGACCGCCCCCTGCTGCACGATCGGCGCGTGCTCGGCGTAGGGGTAGGCCGGGTAGAGCTCGGCCGCGCGCCGCGCGCCGACCGCGTCGGCGGTCAGGACCCGGTCGATCTCCTCGGCCATGTTGCCGCGCAGGTCCCACGCCATCGCCTTGAGCCAGGCCAGGGAGTCGACCGCGGTCCAGTCCTCGGGGTGGTAGTCGAGGCCGCCGGCGTTCAGGACGGTGTACTCGAGGGCGGTCTCGGTCGGCGAGCTCTCGGCCAGGAAGGCGTTGACGCCGGCGGCGTAGGCCTCCAGCGCGGTGCGGGTCGACGGCTCGACCAGGGCCAGCTCGCGCTCCGCGACGCGTCGCCACCCCATCGTGCGGACGTAGAGGTCGGTCTCGAGCGCGTCCTCGCCGAACATCTCCGCGAGCCGTCCGGCCGTCGCGTGCCGCCGGACGTCCATCTCGAAGAACCGCTCCTGGGCGTGCACGTAGCCCTGGCCGCGCATCAGGTCGTCGAGGGTGTCGGCGTAGAGCTGCGGGATGCCGTGCTCGTCGCGGACCACCTCCACCTCGCCGGTCAGGCCGGGCAGGACCAGCTCGCCCGTGGTCTGCGGCAGCGGCCTCCGGGCCAGCACCACGAACGTCGCCAGCCCGGCGACGAGCGTCAGGACGACCAGCACGGCGACGTACGTCGTGACGCGCAGCCCGCGCGGCAGCCCCCGGAAGCCCGGCCTGCGGTCACGCGGTGCTGCGGTGTCCTCGGCCATGGCGCGACTCATTGTGCCGTGCCGTAGAATTGGCAGTCGCCAGGGCGGAGTGCCAGATCCGTGCCACCGAGGAGTAACAGTGCCGACCTACCAGTACGCCTGCACCGAGTGCGACCACTCGTTCGAGCAGTTCCAGAGCTTCTCCGACGACACGCTCACCGAGTGCCCGGAGTGCCACGGCCGCCTGCGCAAGCTCTTCAACGCGGTGGGCGTGGTCTTCAAGGGCTCCGGCTTCTACCGCAACGACAGCCGCTCGGCGACCACCTCGTCCGACGCCCCCGCGGCGAAGTCCGAGACCAAGCCGGAGACCAAGTCCGAGTCGAAGTCCGACTCCTCCTCCAGCACGCCCAAGAGCGACAGCAAGCCGGCAGCGGCCACCACCGCCTGAGGCTCCTTGGAGGTCGGGCGGGCGCTCCGGGGCCGGCCCTGTGGAGAGCCGGCGCACCGACGTCCCGGCTCGCCTAGCGTCGTGGGATGCACTCCCCCGCACCTGCTGACGGCGCGCGGTCGCGTCTCGCGCGGGCCCACCGTCGCGTACGCCGTGCGGTGCTGCGCCGCCGTCGGCTGCTCGCCGCGGTGCTGACGGCGGTCGCCCTCGCGGCCGGGCTGCACTCCGTCGCCGCTCCCCCGCCGGCGCGCGTGGAGGTCGTCGTCGCCGCCCGCGACCTGCCCGCAGGCACCGTCCTGTCCCCGGGCGACCTGGTCGAGGCGTCCTTCGCGCCCGGCTCGGTGCCCGACGACCTGGCCGAGGGCGCCGTGGGTCGCACCCTGGCCTCGCCGCTGCGACGCGGGGAGGCCGTCACCTCGGTGCGGCTGGTCGGGCCGGCGCTCGCCGACGGCCACCCCGGCCGGGTCGCGACGCCCGTGCGGCTCCCCGACCCGGGGATGGCGGCCCTGCTCACCGTCGGCGACCGGATCGACCTGGTCGCGGCCGACCCCCAGGGCGGGGACGCCGAGGTGGTGGCGCACGACGTACCCGTACTGGCGCTGCCCGCCGACGACGGCGCGGCCTCCGCGACGGGGCTGCCCGGACGCCTCGTGGTCGTGGGCGCCTCGGCCGGCGAGGTCGCGGTGGTCACGGCGGCGGCGGTGCGCGCGGTCGTGACATTCACCTGGGCCGAACGCTAGTTTCGAGGTCCCGGTGGGCGCGTCCCACCATCTCGGCAGCGAGGAGCAGCCATGACCGGCTTCAAGAACTTCATCCTGCGCGGCAACCTGATCGACCTGGCCGTCGCGTTCATCATCGGCAGCGCCTTCGCCGCGGTCGTCACGGCGTTCACCGAGATGCTGCTCTCCGCGATCGCCAAGGTCCTGGGCGGCAACGAGCCGGACTTCAACAACTTCGCGCCGGGCGACATCGCGGTCGGCTCGTTCCTGACCGCGCTCGTCGCGTTCCTGATCCTCGCCGCGGTCGTCTACTTCTTCGTCGTGACGCCGTACGTCGCCGCCAAGGAGCGCTTCTTCCCCAGCCCCGAGCCCGGCACCCCCGAGGACGTCAAGCTCCTCCAGGAGATCCGCGACCTGCTCGCCACGCGGCCGCAGGTCTGATCGGCAGGGTTATCAGCAGATGCTGAAATCCCTGACGTTCTGGGGCGAAATAACGGCCCAGAACGTCAGGGAAAAGCCCAGAACCCCCGGGGAATGCTGGTCCTAGCCGCCGTGGTGCGGCGGGACCTGGGCGCGGAGCCAGGCGTCGTTGTCGTCGCGGCCGGCGGGGTCGCGCTCGTCGCTGGTGGTGTCAGGGAGGGCGTCGCCGAAGACCGCCTCGAGACGCCGCCGGCGCTCCCAGTCGGACTCCTCCGGCTGCGTGGTCCCAGTCGGCCCCGTCGGCCCCGTCGGATCCGTCGGCTCGCTCACGCGCAGAGCCCCGCGGCCTCGCGGGCGGCGGCCTGGTCCTCGTCGACGTCCGGGGACGGTGAGCCGCCCGGGCTGGTGGTCGGCGAGCCGCTGGGCGGACCGTCGGGCGAGCCGCTGGGCGTCGCACCCGGGAGGTTGCCGGCGTCGATGGAGCCCTCACTGAGGCGCTTGCTCAGCGGCTCGTCGGCGCGCACCTTGCGCCAGACGTTCTTGGCGTCGGGCAGCCACACGACGCGGCCCTCGAAGCCCTCGCGGGTGTCGTAGGCCCACGGGACGGTCACGAACTTGATGTTGTCGAGGCCGATGCCCTTGAAGCCCAGCCCGAGCTTGCCCATGTCGACGACGCTCTTGAGGCCCGGGTCGACGATGAGCGACTTGGTGGCAGCGTTGAGGAAGCGGATCACGCGGTCGGGACGGGCGAGGGTGCCGCCCGACACGACCTTGTTGGCCATGGCCGCGACGAAGACCTGCTGGCGCTGGATGCGGCCGATGTCGGAGCCGTCGCCGAGCGTGTAGCGCGCTCGGACGTAGTTGAGCGCCTCCTTGCCCCGGATCTGGCGGGTGCCGGCCGGGATGCTGATCCCGTGGGCGGGGTCCTCGATGTCCTCGGGGATGCAGACCTCGACCCCGTCGATCGCGTCGACCATGTCGCGGAAGCCCGCGAAGTCCACGACGACGAAGTGGTCGATGCGGACGTCCGTGAGCTGCTCGAACTGCTGGATGGTGCACGCCGGGCCGCCCAGCGCGAAGGCGGTGTTCCACATCTGGTTCTCGCCGCCGGGGATGGTCTTGCCGTCCTCGTCCTTGCACTCCGGACGGGTCACCAGCGAGTCGCGCGGGATGCTCACGCCGTACGCGTGCTTCCGGTCCGCCGAGAGGTGCATCAGGATCGTGGTGTCGGACCGGGCGCCGTCGCCGGTGAGCCCGTCGATGTTGTTGCCGGCCCCGTCGCGGGCGTCGGAGCCCATCACCAGGATGTTCAGCGGCTCCTTGGGACCCGAGTCGGTGTCGACCTTGTCGGGGCGGTTGGAGAGCTGGGCGCGGGGGTCCAGGACGGTGACGTTGCCCTCGAGGTGGCGGGTCAGGAAGACCACTGAGAGCCCGGTCACCATGGCCAGCACGACGGCGGTGGTGAGCAGGACGCGCGCGACGACGTGCCGCTTGCGGGTCCGGCCCCGACGCCGGCCCTTGCGCGGGGTCGACGGCTCCGACTCAGCAGCCTGCTGCTCGTCGGACATCTGCACCTCTGCTCGCGGGGGTCACCTTCGCAGTGGCGAAGGTACGTGCTAACGCCAAATTGTCTCCGTGACCGACGAGTAGGCCAAACCCTCGCCGTGGACGGACGCACAACCTCGACCCTCCAGCACGCGTCCCACCGGCATGGGAACCAGACGTACGCGCACCGACGCCCTCCGCTGGGTCTGCCTCGTGCTGGCCGCAGCGTCGCTGAGCGCCTGCAGTGCCGCCGGGGACTCGCCGGGGCCGGCTCACGCCAGGGACGGCTCGCGGGTCACGGCGCCCGCTGCTGACCCACCCGCGCCACCGGGACCGCCCGCAACGGACGACGACGACGACGACGACGACGACGCGGCGAGCATCAGGCGCCTGGCGACCGCGGCGCGCGAGCTCGACCGCGACGAGCTGATGGCGATGCCCCTGTCGGAGCAGGCACGGCTGCTGTCGGCGTGCGCTCCGCTGAGCTGGGGCGACCTCTACTGCCTCGGGTTCGGCTTCGTCACGGAGCGCCCCGACCACCGCGCGGCGCTCCGGCCGCCGCGCTACGAGTCGACCGGCGACCTGTCCTTCCGGGACTGGGTGGCCAGACGCGCCGCCCTGCCACGTCGGGAGCGACTGGTCGAGCAGCGGGAGGAGGCAGTGAACGCGAGCCTCGGCGTGGACAAGGCCCGGTCCTTGTCGCGCATGGTCGAGGGGCCGGAGCGCGAGTGGCCGGACGAGCTGTGAGCCGGGCCGTCTCCCCTGGACGCAGGGCGACGTGCACGCTCCGCCAGCGCGCGCGGGCCCTCTGCTGCGGGGTCTGGTTCCCCGCCGCCGGCCGGTCCTGACAAGATGAGCGCCGTCAGCGTCACCTCCACGTGGGGGATGCGCTCGGCCCGCCCCAGTAGCTCAGTGGATAGAGCAGCCGCCTCCTAAGCGAAAGGTCGCAGGTTCGACTCCTGCCTGGGGCACCATCCTCGTCCCGCGCCTGGGTAAAGGTTGTGCCGAACGCCACACCGGCCGCTGGCGCGACCATTACCGTCGGCCCACCCGGCCCTGCGCCGGGTGAGTGCGGAAGGCTGGGGGGTCTTCCCACTCACCGAGTGGGAGGTACGGCATGACCCGACCCGTGGAAGTCATCGCGATCCTGGTCGGCGTCTGCTGGCTCGACGGAGCGACGAGGACGCTGTCCAACCTCACGACGGTGCTGTGGGGATGAGCGGCTCGTAGGCCGTCGCGCGGGGGTCCGGTCCCGAGGCAGTCCGGTCAGCGGGTCGACGACGCGACGACGCCCGACGCCGCGTCCGGTACGCCGGTCAGCGTGCGGCGGGCGCGCTCGGCGAGGGCGGCCGCGACGAGCCCGGCCACCAGCGGCAGGGCCCAGGCGACGCGCAGGCTGCTGGCGTCCGAGACCACCCCGACCACGGGTGAGGTGATGAGGAAGCCGACCCGCATCAGCCATCCCAGGATCGCGATCCCGGTGCCCTCCGGGAGCCCGGGCACCCGGCCCGCCGCGGCGAACGCCGCAGGGACCAGGGTCGCGCTGCCGAAGCCCGAGATCGCCAGGCCGACGACCGTGAGCGGGTAGACCGGGGCGACGATCGCCACCAGCGCCCCGAGCGCGATCAGCAGGCCGCCGGCGCGCGCGACCCGGTCGCGGCCCCACCGGTCGGTGATCGGGTCGCCGCACAGGCGGCCGACGAACTGGGCGGCCAGCATGACGCTCACCCCGAGGCCCGCGACGGCCAGCGGCGCGTCGGTCTCGACCTGCAGGTAGAGCACCGACCAGTTGTTGGCGACGTCCTCCACGAGGGTCCCGCAGATGGCGAGCAGACCGAGGGGCGCGAGCAGCGCCCAGGTGCCCCGCCGCGACGGCAGCGACGTACCCCCGGCCTCCGGCTCGCCCTCCGGAGCGGCTTCCTGGGGCGAGGAGTCGGAGGGCAGGCGGGCGACGAGGGTGGCGAGGACGGCCACGGCGGCCCAGACGCCGCCGTTGACGACCATCTGCGTGGTGAGGTCGACGTCGCGCGCGGCGCACCAGGCGCCGATCAAGCCCCCGAAGGCCGCGCCCAGGCTCCACAGGGCGTGCAGCGAGTTGATGATCGAGCGGCCGGCCCGGTCCTCCACGATCACGCCGTGGATGTTCTGGGCGGCGTCGACGACGGCGTCGATGGCGCCCGCGGCGAACAGCGCCGCGGCGAACAGCAGGGCGGACGTCGAGGCCGCCGCCAGGGCGAAGGCCACCGCGAGCAGCACCGACCCGACGCAGCCCGCGCGCAGGACCCCCACGGCACGGGTCACCCGGCCGGCGTAGGCGGCGGCGACCAGGGCGCCGACCGGGAAGGCGACCAGGACCAGCCCGAACTCGCTGTTGTCGAGGTCGAGCTGAGCCTTGATCTCGGGGTAGCGAGGCAGCAGCGCGGCCAGCAGGACGCCGTTGGTGAAGAACATCAGCGACACGCCCGCGCGCGCCCGGCGCACGGTCGAGCGGGTGGGGGTGGACGGGTGGCTCACGCGGCGGCCCCTTCACGGCGAGGAACGGAACGTCGGGACGCTAGGTGCCACCATGATCACGTGCAACGATCACTTCGTCATGCTTCGATCACCAAGGCGGTCGCTCAGCCGGGCCTGACGTCGGTCGAGGCACTGGTGTCGCTGACCGGCGCGTCGGCGGTCACGATCCGGCGGGATCTCACCGACCTGGAGTCGCGCGGGCTGGTGCAGCGCAAGCGCGGCGGCGCGGTGCGGGCACCCCGGCGCGGCGTGCGCACGCCGTTCACCGCGCGGTACGAGACCGGCCGCGCTCCCAAGCAGGCGCTGGCGGCGCACGTGGCGACGCTGGTGGCCGACGACGACTCGGTCATCCTGGACAACGGGACGACCTGCTTCGCCGTGGCCCAGGAGCTGGTGGGGCGGCCGCTGACGGTGCTGGCGCTGTCGCTGCACGCCGCGGCGGTCCTCGCCTCCCGGCCAGGCCCGACCGTGCTGGTGCCGGGAGGGCCGGTCGAGGTGGACTCGCTGGCCATGGTCGGGTCGGCCGCGCTCGAGTCCGTCACCGAGACGCTGGCCGACGTGCTGATCCTGGGAGCGTGCTCGGCGTCGCCGGCCCACGGCCTGTCGAGCTCGACCCACGAGGACGCCCGCATCAAGCGGGCCGCGATCGCCGCCTCCACCCGGCGGGTGCTGGTCACGACCGGCGAGAAGCTCAGCCAGACCTCCACCTTCCGCTTCGGCACGATCAGCGACGTCACCGACCTCGTGACCACCTCCGACGCTCCCCCGGACCTGCTGCGGTGGTTCTCCGACAAGGGCGTCGTCGTGCACGTCGTCACCACCGACCCCGGTGACGATCCCGCCGACGACGGCCCCGACGCGCCCTGAGAGGCGCCGCCCGGACAACGCGAACCGCCCCCGACCTGCGCGCAGGTCGGGGGCGGTCCACTCACAGGTCAGCGCAGGACGCGCACCCGCACCACCCGGGTGACGGTGCGGTCACCGACGCGGAGCGTGACCCGCACCCGGTGCCCGCCCAGGCGCGCCCGCTCGCCGATGGCGAAGCGGAAGCTCACCCTGCGCACGGCGCCGGCACGGACGCCGGGCAGCCGCACGACCCGCTTGCCGTAGGCACGCAGCGCCGCCGGGGGCCGGGCGCTGACGGTCGAGCGCAGCGCGCGCGACGTCTTGTTGCGCAGGACGAAGCCCAGCCGCGCGCGGTCGCCGCGGTGGACCGTGACGACCTTCTGCGACGCGCCGAACACGACGGCGCCCATCGGACCCCGCGGACCCTGCGGACCCGCCGGACCCTGGGGGCCGGTGGCACCCGGGGTGCCGGACTCGCCACCGGGGCCCTGGGGACCCTGCGGACCCTGCGGGCCGGTCGGGCCGGTCGGGCCGTCCTGGCCGGGCTCGCCCGGCTCCCCCTTCAGCGGACCGGTGCTCAGACCCGTCAGGGGCACCTCGACGCGACCCTCGGGGGTGTTGGCGGTGATGACCAGCTCGGCGGTCGAGGTGACCTCCGCGGCGGACGGCGAGAAGCGCACCAGCGCCTCGCAGGACGCACCCGGAGCGATCTCGACGTCGACGCACTGCTCGCCGGCCAGCACGAACTCGCCGGCCGGGCTGGTGCCGCTGGCGGCGATCGCGACCTTGGTGATCCGCAGGGGCTGGTCGCCGCTGTTGGTCACCGTCACCCGCTGCCCGACCCCGATGGTGCCGACCGCCTGGGTCGGGAAGACCGGCGCCGGGGCGTCGATGCGGGACCCGGGCCCGGCGTAGGCGACGACCTGGACGGTGCGCCGGCCGGTGACCGGAGCGGCGGAGGCCTCGTCGGTGTACTCGCGCATCGAGTCGTTGGTGACGCTCAGCGTCACCTCGCCGGTGCGCAGGCCCGTCAGCTGGCGGGTCCGCGGGTCCAGGATCGCGACCTTCTTGTCGGCGCGGGCGGCCTCGACCGCGGCGTCGCCGGAGCCGATCGCCAGGGCCGGGTCACCGGACCAGTGCACCGAGACCGGGAAGGACAGCGGGACGACGCGGCTGCCGGGGGTGACCCCCGACGGCTGGACGACGTGGCCTCCGACCGTGGCGGTCCGGCTGACCTCGAGGGTCTCCGGGGCGTCCACGACGGTCTCCTGCGAGAAGGCGCGGACGTCGGCGGTCAGCCACTGCTCGGCGGCCGACGCGTCACGGTCGACGCTCCAGCTCAGCCACCCGGTAATGCCGCCCCGGTCGGGGGTGCCGTACGGCGACTTGCCCGACGACGGCAGCACGACGAAGGGCACGCCCTCCAGCCTCTGGACGCTCGCGATCTGCGCGTGGGAGCCGACCATGGCAACGCCCTTGTCGCTCTCCTCGCGGAAGTCGGTCAGGAGCTTCTCGACCAGCCGCACCTCGATGCGGTCGGTGAGCTGGCTGGAGTCCGTCTCGGCCGGGTCGTCCACCGGGTGGTGGGCGAAGACCATGACGTTGTCGACGGCCGGGTCGTCAGCCGCGCTGTCCAGGGCCTGCTGGAGCATCGGGAGCTGGTCCCAGTCGGAGCCGCGCAGCGAGCCGAGCGCACTGTTGAGCAGCACGAACCGGGTGCCCTTGTGGTCGAAGGTGCGGTACGGCTGCCCGAACTCGGCCTCCCACGCGTCGAGCGTCGACTGCACGTTGCCGACGCCGTAGGACTCATGGTTGCCGGGGACGTAGTAGCAGGGCACGGTGCCGGACGCGGGGTCGGGCGTGCTCTCCGCGGCGGGCTCCTCCCCCAGGCCGATCAGGTCGCAGCCGCCGGCCTCGAGGGTCTGGCGCGCGAGCGTCACGTCCTCGGCCAGGCCGCGGTCGACGATGTCGCCGTTGAGGACGATCAGGTCCGGCTTCTGCGCGCGGATCCGTGCGAGGGCGGCGATCGCGACCTTGGTCAGCTCGGGCTGGGCAGCGGTGAACTGCACGTCCGAGAGGGTGGCGAAGCTCCAGTCCTGCTCCTCGTCGACGCGGCCGTCGGGCGAGAACAGCGCGTCGGCGAGCAGCAGCTCCTGGCCGGGCAGCTCGATCTCGGACGGCACGTCGGCCTCGATACCGCCGAACACGAAGTGACCGGCGACCTGCTGGCTGACCGCGGTGTTGATGCCCTGGAAGGAGTTGAAGCGGATCGGGTACGTCGCCGTGGAGGGGATCGTGAACGTGACGTACTGCCACTGGTCGGAGGCCACCAGGCCGGTGCCGTAGAGGCCGTGGGACTTGCCCGCGGCGTCCCAGAAGCCGGCGTAGGTGAGGCCCGCGGGCACCACGACGCTGGACTTCATCTTGACGCGGACCCGCAGCGGCTGGCCGGGGATCTCGACCCAGCGGGCCGGCACGCCGGCCGCGCTGATGCCCTTGTTGCGGGTGGCGCTGAACTCCAGGCGCACGCCCTCGGGGTCCTTCGTGATCGCGACCGTGGAGCCGGCCGAGCTGTTGCTCGTCCAGCGTCCGGAGCCGGCCGCCTCGTCGTCGAAGGCGTAGGGGCGCACGGTCTGGACCCCGACGGTGATCGGGACCCGCGTGGTGCGGCCGCCGGCGCTCAGGACGAGCACGGTGCCGCCGTCGGTGACGGGCGTGATCTTGAGCCCGGTCCCGGACGGCGTCACCTTGATGACGCTGCGGTCGTAGTCGAGCTCCAGGTCGGCGGCCTCGACGGGCGCGGTGAAGCCCTGGCCGTCGCGGCCGGTGACGCGCAGCTGGACGGCGTTCGCGGGCACCGGGTCGGTGATCGCGATGCGGTTGGTGGAGAGCTCGAGGGTACGCAGCGGCCGCAGCACCCGGACGCGCGCGACGCCCTGGCTGCCGTCCGCGGTGCCCTTCACGGTGATGGTGCCGCTGGCGTCGGCGGGCGCCGCCAGCAGACCGCTGTCGACCATGCCGGCCGACGTGCTCCAGCGGACGTCGCCGCGCGCGAGCGGGACCGGCGTCAGGTGGTCGTCGATCGCCTTCGCCGAGAGCGTGCGGTGCAGACCGGGGAAGACCTTCGCCCGGCCCGTGCCCGGGGTGATCACGAGCTCCTCGGCCCGGCCGGTGCCGGGCGCGACGAACACGCCGACGCCGTTGGGGTCGAGCCGCTCGACGCCGTCGGAGGGACGGTTGCGCACCGTGGTGGCCGTCTCGCCGAGGGCGCGCGCCACCATCGTGGTGGAGCCGCCGCCGTCGAGGTTCCAGGCGGTCTCGGCGCCCTGGCCGACCATGAACGCCGCCAGCTCGCGCATCGTCATGCCGTTGATCGGCGACTGGCGGCCGTCGTTCGTGACCAGCAGCATCGTGCGACCGCCGTCCTTGAACCCGATGACCGTGCGCGGGTGCACGTCGTTGTCGAGCTCGGCGTCCGGGCGTGCGACGCCGTCGCGCACGAGCTCGCGGTTGGAGCCGATCACGAACTTCATCTGCTTCGCCAGGGTGTCGCTCAGCTCGTAGCCGAGCGTGACCGCGTCACCGGGCACCAGCGCGCGGATCGCCGCGGCGCCGGCCTCGCGACCGACCAGGACGAAGGCGCCCTCGGGGATCGGACCCGTGCCGGCGGCGGCCGGGTCCACGGAGACGACGACGTCTCCCTGCACCAGGACCGAGGCGACGTCGGTGGCGCCGGTAACCGCGATCGCGCGGCTGGCGCTGCCCCACCGCGAGGTGTAGGCGCTGATCGAGTCGACCGGCGAGCCGGCCAGGGTGTTCGACGCGTTCAGCGAGATGACCGCGTGGTCCACCCCGCCGAACGTCGCCTTGGCGTCCAGCGCCATGTCGACGGCGCGGCCGACGCCGTCCTGCCCGACCCCGACGTGGGTCCAGCTGCCGTAGTCGGAGGACTTGAGGAGCTCGTTGTCCTTCACGGCGGCGCCCAGCGGCGCCCCCGAGTTGTTGATGTCGAAGAAGTCGCCGTTGACGCCGGCGACGGCGCCGGCCTCGTCGGCCTTCTTCGAGATCGCGTTGCGGTCGGTCACGTGCTCACCGGACAGCAGGTCGCTGGTCACCGCCGGGTTGGCCAGGTCGACCTTGAGGATCTGCTGGTCGTACCAGCCCTTGGGCGTCACGGAGGTGAGGCTGCGCAGGGTGATGCCGGGACCGACGGTCTCGGTCTCGTCGACGAGCGAGAGCGAGTCCGGCGACGTCGTGTCGTCGGCAGCCGCGGCGGTCACGGGGGCGACCACCGGGGCGGCGGCCAGGGCCGGCTCGGCGGGGACGGCGCCGAGCACGCCGGCGGCGAGGGCCGTGACCGCGAGCGCGGAGAGGGATGATCGGAGCAGCGGTCGGCCCGATCGGGAGGGCAGGGTCATTCGTCACCTCGTGTAGGGGGCATCGTCACCGCGATCGCGGCACGGGAGGATTCACCCAGCGCCGCACCACCGGTCCGCGTCCGCTTCCCGGTGCTCAGGTAAACGGTGCGTGAAGACCCCTCTTAGCGAGAGCCGGTCGTCAGCTCTCGCCGTCTGACGCGCTGACTCTGCCCACCAGGCCGACCAGGCCGACCACACTCACCAGGACGGCCACGCCCGCCGTCAGCCAGCCGGCGACCACGTCGACGACGTAGTGCTCGCCGGTGTAGACCAGCACCCAGGCCATGGACCCGGCGTAGAGGAGCAACGCGCCGCGGACCCAGCTCCTCACCGAGGGCCACAGGAACAGCGCGACGAGGAGCGCGGCCCCCGCGTGCAGCGACGGCATGGCCGCCACCGGGTTGCTCTGTCCCTGGCCGAGCTCGGTCAGCCGCGCGATCGGCTCGAGGTGCAGGTAGTGCCAGCCGAGGCCGGAGATCCGGTCGACGGCACCGATCCGGTCCTGCTCGGAGGCCCACCACGGAGGGGCGGCGGGGTAGACGACGTAGCCGGTCACCCCGACGACGGTGAACGTCAGGACGGCCGTCAGCCACGCCGTGAACCGGTCCCGCATCCGGAACCACACCAGGCCGGTGACCACGGGGATGACGACGAAGTGGGTGACGTAGATCAGCGCGGCCAGGCCGTCGTACCAGTGCGCGGCGCCGTCGACGAGCCACTGCTGCAGGTGGACGGTCGGCACTGCCCCGAAGACGGCCTCGTCGGCTCGTGGAGGGCCGGCGACGTGAAGGCTGAAGCCGAGCCGGTTGCGGTCCCCGTCGACGGCCTGCTCGGCCAGGGGAGCGTTGATCCACTGGGCGACGGCGTAGGCGATCAGGATCCCGCTGAGCGGGGACCAGGCGATCAGCAGCTGTGCGATGGGGCCGTGACGAGACGGCGCCGGTCGTGACGTGTCACGCTCGCTGTCCAGGCTCGTCATCCCCGGCGGCGTCCGATCAGGGCGTTGATCCGGAAGCGGTTGTAGCGCTGGATGAGGATGAACGGCAGGTTGATCAGCACGCCGTAGGTGATGAGGAGGGCGGACGCGAGAGGAGGGTTCCAGAGGACGAAGAGCGGCCCGCAGAGCATGGCCCACCAGTGCGCCAGCTCGGCCCGTCGGGTCTCGCGGGCGAAGACCCGCAACCCCTCGGCGTCGTACGTCGGCAGGTGGCGCTTGCTCATGCCCCCTGGGAACAGGGCCCCGGCCTCGGGGAGCCGGTCCTTCCAGCGGTGGATCCGGAGCCGGCGTCGGTACCACCGTCCGCCGTCCTCGAACGCGCGCTGCCGCAGCAGCCAGCCGTCCCGGGCCAGGCGGCGATCGTCGAGCCGGTGGGCGACGAGGCCCGTGAGGCTGTGGAAGGCGCCCCAGGCGAGGATGTCGACCGCGATGGTCACGGTCTGCGGCATCAGCAGGCGGAGCATCAGGCGCCGTCCCTGTCCAGCCGGACCTCGCGCCCCCGCCACTGCACCGAGCGCCCGACGAGGGTGCGGCCCAGGGACCGCGCGAAGATCAGGTCGAACGCGAGCAGCGGCACCGGGAAGAGGAGCCACGTCCACCAGCGGAACGAGCCGAGCGACCTGAGGACCGATCGCAGCTGCCAGGACACGACCGCCCAGGCGGCCAGCCACAGGGCGGGATGACCGTGCGTCAGGGGCACGTCCTGGCCGGAGAGGGTCTGGACCAGCACCAGGACGACGCCGACGG
This sequence comes from Nocardioides lijunqiniae, assembly GCF_015024225.1. GTDB lineage: Bacteria > Actinomycetota > Actinomycetes > Propionibacteriales > Nocardioidaceae > Nocardioides > Nocardioides lijunqiniae. The sequence continues at coordinate 14,088 of NZ_JACJGM010000033.1, read as the reverse complement.
CGACGGCGTGGTGCGCGCCGATCCACCCCACCGCCCCGAGCGTGGGACCGGGCGCGGCGGCCGCCGCCCCGGAGGCGACGTTCTTGGTCCAGCCGTCGGCCAGCTGCCGGATCCCGCCCGGGTAGCTGCGCATCCGCATCGACTCGCCGCCGACCCAGCACCGCACGGGGAGGCCGGCGCGCTCGTAGGCGGCCGCCAGTCGTACGTCGTCGAGGATCTCGCTCCTGACGGCGGCGTGACCCCCTGCGCGCTCGTAGTCGGCCCGCGAGGTCAGCAGGCACGGCCCGAAGGCCATCGGCCGAGCCGCGGGGCGACGACCGAAGGCGCCACTGGCCAGCACCGAGACCACGTTGAAGTAGGCCGAGAGCTGCTCGTAGGGCCGCACGACCGCGTGGAAGGGTTGCACCGACACGAGACCCCGGTACCCGTCGTGGGCCTCCAGCAGTCCACCCAGCGCGTCCGGCGACAGCCTGGTGTCGGCGTCGAGGAACAGCAGGAGGTCGCCGCTGGTCGCCTCGGCCCCCACGTGGCAGGCCCAGGCCTTGCCGGTCCAGCCCTCCGGCGGGTCCCCCGCGGGCAGGACGGTGGCGGAGGAGGCCCGGGCCACCGCCGCCGTGGCGTCGCGCGAGGCGTCGTCGACCACGACGACCTCGTGGACCCCGACGGTCAGGTCGCGCAGGGACTGCAGGAGCGCCGGCAGGCTCGCCTCCTCGTCGCGAGCGGGGACGACGACCGAGACGGAGCCGGCCCGGGCACCGTGCTCGCCGGCGGCCGGGAGCGTGCGGAGGTCGCGCAGCAGCCAGGCGGCACCGGCCGCGGCCACCAGCAGCAGCGCGGCGACGACCAGGTCGGTCACGACCGTGCCCGACCCAGCGGGGTCACCACCAGGGGCATGCCACCGCCGGGGTGCACCGCCACCTTCGCCTGCGCTCGTGGCCGCGACCAGCCGTCCGGCACGTCCACCTGGTAGGCCGTGAGCAGCCGGCTGAGCACGACGACCATCTCCCCCAGCGCGAACTCGCGGCCGATGCACAGGCGCGGTCCCTGCCCGAACGGCAGGTATCCCGGCGGCGTCCCGGTCGCACCGAGGAACCGGTCCGGCCGGAACGTGAGCGGGTCGGGCCAGAAGTCGGCGCGCCGGTGGACCAGCCACGGGCTGATGATGGCGAGGGTGCCCGCCGGCACGGCGCGACCCGCGACGACGTCGTCCCCGTGCGAGCGTCGCGACAGCGCCCAGGCCGGCGGGAAGAGGCGCAGCGACTCGTCCACGACGGCTCGCGTCCAGGGCAGCGTCTCGCGGTGCCCGAGCAGCGACACCGGACCGGAGTGCTGCGTCAGCTCGGCGCGCAGCCGGTCCTGGACCGACTGGTCCTCGGCGACGAGCATCAGCGTCCAGGCCAGCGCGGCGGCCACGGTCTCGTGCCCGGCGATGACCATGGTGACCAGCTCGTGCCTGATCTCGGCGTCGCTCATCCCGCTGTCCAGCAGCAGGCCCAGGAGGTCGTCGCCGTGGGACCCACCCGCCGACGACGGCCGGGCCCGCCGCTGGGCGACCAGGTCGGCGGAGATGGCGTCGAGGCGGCGGTACGTCGAGCGCAGCCACAGGTTCGTCGGCGTCGGGGCCCAGGACGCCGTCTGCAGGACCGAGCGTCCCAGCCGGTAGACCAGGGTGGCGGCGTCGCTGGTCGCGTCCAGCAGTCGTTGGGCGTGACCGGACAGGTCGGTGGAGAACAGGGCCCGCCCGACGGCGTCCAGACCGATGCGGTGCGTGAGGGCGGCGACGTCCACGAGCGCGCCGCCCGCGACGGCACCGCCGCCGAGCCTCTCGGAGATGGCCGCGTCGGCCGCAGCCCGGACCTGGTCGGCCACCGCCTCGAGCCGCTGGTGGTGGAACGCCGGCGCGGCGACGCGGCGGTGCTCGATCCAGTTGGGCTCGGAGGAGGCCAGCAGCCCGGGGCCGGTCACGCGGGAGAGGGCGGCGTACTGCACCGTCTGCTTGCCCCAGTTGCGGGCCGAGGTCTGCAGGACGTGCTTCACGTCGGCCGGGTCGTTCAGCAGCAGGGCCGGTGCGCCCGGGACCGGGAACGCCACCAGGTCGCCGTACTGCTCGCTCACCGAGGTGAGGAACGACAGCGGGTCGGCACGGATCGAGCGCAGCGACCGGGCCATGTCCAGCGGGGTCGGGCCGGGCACCCCGATGTCGAGGGGCTTGCTCGCCCAGGACCGGGCCGCGCTCACGCCTCACCCTCCGTGGCGCGTCGTCCCAGCCACACCCAGGCCACGCACGAGGTCAGCACGAGCGCGAAGCCGAACGCGAGGTCCTCGACCGGCGCGTAGACCAGGCGACCGTCCCCGACGAAGGTGATGCTCTCGCTGCCGAGGATCTCCGCGGCGTTGTAGCGGACGATGCCGCGACCGGTGAGCCAGCCGTTGGTCAGGAGCTGGAAGAAGATGATGATGCCGTAGGCCGTCCACCAGCTCCTCGTGCTGGTGAGCCGGGTGCCGACGAGCCGGTCCAGGGCGAGGGCCGCCAGCACCCCGACCACGGCGAGGGCGGTGTAGCTCATGGGGCCTCCTCGCGTCGGTCGTCGGCCCGGACCCGGTCCCGGGCGGACATGGCGCGCACGGCCTCGTAGGTCAGCACGGAGACCAGCGGGATCACCACGAAGAAGCCGATCTCCTCCAGCGGCAGCCCGGCCACCCGCCACGTCAGCGTCTGGGCGGCGTCAAAGGTCCAGTGGCCCGCCCCGGTCGCGTAGAGGTCCCAGACGAGGAACGGCGTGCCGGCGAGCAGGATCGTCAGCAGCAGGCGGGTCGGCTGCCGCAGCACGCGGAGCCGGAACGCCGGGACGAGCGGCAGCGTGCCCGCGAGGCAGAAGGCCAGCATCGCGACGTAGGACCAGTGGAGCAGGCTCATCGCGTCCTCACACCGGCTGCTGGTCGAGCGGCGTGCCGACCGCGGGGCCGGCGGACCGGTCGTCGGTGAGCCGCTTGAGCACCAGCTCGGCGCTGATCAGGCACATGGGCAGGCCGACCCCGGGCACGGTGCTGGCTCCGGCGTACAGGAGGCCGTCGACCTTGCCGGAGACGTTGCTCGGACGGAAGAACGCGCTCTGGCGCAGGGTGTGCTCCAGCCCGAGCGCCCCGCCCTGCCAGGCGTTGTAGCGCCGGGCGAAGTCCTCCGGGCCGACGGTGTGCCGCACCCGGATCCGGTCGCGCAGGTCCGGGATCCCGGCCCACGCCGCCACCTGGTCGATCGCGGCGTCCGCCGCGCGCTCCACGAGCGGCGAGCCGCCCCCGTCGTCGCCTCCGGAGCCGATCGAGACGTCGGCCGGCACCGGCACCAGGACGAACAGGTTCTCCGAGCCCTCGGGAGCGACGCTCGGGTCGGTCTCGGAGGGCTTGCAGACGTAGACCGACGCCGGGTCCGGCACCCGGGCCTCGGACCCGAAGATGTCGCCGAAGTTCTGCTTCCAGTCGGAGGTGAAGAACAGGGAGTGGTGGGGCAGCTGCGGCAGCCGGCCCTCCACCCCGAGCATCGCGAGCACGGCGCCGGTCCCGGGGGTGCGCCGCGGCCACGTCTTCTCCGGGTGGGTCTGCAGCTCCGGGGGGAGCAGGGTGGTCTCGACGTGGTGGAGGTCCGCGGCGCCCACGACGATGTCGGCGGGGAACGAGTGACGCCGCCCGTCCACCGACACCTCGACGCCGACCACCCGCGGCCGGCCCGCCCGGTCGCTCTCGTCGGTGAGGATGGCGGTGACCGGCGTGGCGGTGTGCAGCCGCGCTCCGTGGCGCTGGGCGAGCGCGGCGATGGCGTCGATGAGGTGCGTGAACCCGCCCTGCGGGTAGAGCACCCGGTCGCCGAGGTCGAGCCGGCTCATCAGGTGGTACATGCTCGGTGCCCGGCTCGGCGACGAGCCGAGGAACACCGCGGGATAGCCCAGCACCTGGCGGAGCCGGTTGTCGGAGAACCGCGCCGCGACGTGGCTCTCGAGGGACCGGGTCAGCAGCCGGCTCAGTCGGGGGATCCGGCGGACCACCTCGGGATGGAGCAGCGTCGACGGGGCGGCGAAGTTGTTGTAGAGGAAGCGGCGCAGCGCGACGTCGTAGGTGTCCTCCGCGGAGCGGAGGTAGGCGTCGAACCGGTCGCCGGCGCCGGGCTCCAGCGACTCGAAGAGCGCGCGGTTGTGCTCGCGGTCGGGGCGGATGTCGATCGGCTCGGCATGGCCCTCGAAGAACACGCGGTAGCTCGGGTCGAGCACCGCGAGGTCCAGCTCCGCGTCGACGGAGGTGCCGAGCAAGGAGAAGAACCGCTCGAAGACCTCCGGCATCAGGTACCACGACGCGCCGGTGTCGAAGCGGAACCCGTCCCGCTCGACGCTGCCGACCCGACCGCCGAGGTCGTCGTTCTGCTCGAGGAGGTCGACGTCGTAGCCGCGCGATGCCAGGAGGGCGGCGGTGGCCAGGCCGGCGATCCCGCCGCCGATCACCACGACCCGACCGGAGCCGGAGGAGGTCGGGGCCGAGTCCGACCCCGCGTCGTCGAGCACGGGTCTCATGCGCGCCTTCCGTAGAGCGCTCCGGCCATGACCCGCATCTTAACGGGGTCCGGGACTCGGACGCGGGTGCGGCGGATGCGGTCCGCCGGGGTGGCCCGGAGCCGGGCGGCGAGCTCGGCGAACGTGGCGTGCGCGACGCGGACCGCCCGTCGGCTGCCGGCCGGCAGCTGGGGAATGACCGCGTCGGCCGCGTCCAGGTCGGTGTCGATGTCGTCGAGGATCCGGTCGCGGTCGGTGTCGTCGAAGCGGTCGACGTCGAGCCCCGGGAAGTAGCACCGGTGCAGGGTGTCGTGGTCCTCGGCGAGGTCACGAAGGAAGTTGAGCTTCTGGAACGCGGCGCCGAGGCGTTGCGCGCCCGGTGCGAGCCGGGCGTAGTCCCGGTCGCGGGCCGGCTCCCGGGCCAGGAAGACCCGCAGGCACATCAGGCCCACCACCTCTGCCGACCCGTAGACGTAGCGCTCGAAGCTCTCGGGGGTGTGGACGGTGATGTCCAGGTCCATCCGCATCGACGCGAAGAACGGGTCCACGAGATCCGCGCCGATCCCGCACGCGCTCGCCGTCGCGGCGAAGGCGTGCACGGTCAGGTTGGGGCTGTATCCGGTCCGCAGCGACTGGTGCACGTCGTCCTGGAGCGCGGTGAGCATGAGGTCGCGGGACTCCCGCCGCAGGCCCGGGTCGGGGTTGTCGACGATCTCGTCGGCCACCCGGACGAGCGCGTAGGCGTTGCGCACGTGGGTGCGGACGGGCTGGCCGAGGAGCAGGGACGCCAGTCCGAAGGAGCTGGAGTAGCGACGGATGACCATCGCCGCACTCCGCTCGGAGACGGAGTCGTAGAGGCTGTGGCCGGGGCGCCGAGGCACGAGGAACGGGCTCACGCCGCGACCTCCTTGCGTTCGACGAGGCCCGGGCGGCAGGCACTCAGGGCGGGGACGATGGCGGAGGGGATGCCCAGGTCCTCGACGATCCCGCGGGCCTCCGCGAGGTAGGTCTCGGCGAGCTCCTCGACGAACCCGCGGGAGCCCGACGACGTGAGCAGCCGCCGCGCCTCGAGGAGCTGCTCGTCGGTGAGGTCGCGCCCGACGTAGTCGCGGATCTCGGCCCACTCGTCGGTGGTGCTCGCATGGATGAGCAGCGGGGTCTGCTTGCGCGTGCGCAGGTCGCTGGTCGCGCTCTTGCCGGTCTGCGCGGGGTCCCCGAACACGCCGATGAGGTCGTCCGCCAGCTGGAAGGCGATGCCGAGCAGGCAGCCGGCCCTCCCCAGCCGCTCGACCGTGTGCTCGTCGGCGCCGGCGAGCACCGCTCCGGCCTGCAGCGGGAGGGCGAAGGAGTAGGCACTCGTCTTCTGCTCCTCCATCGCCAGGCTCTCGCGCAGCGACGCGGGCCCCAGGTGGAGCGCGAGCCTCACGTCGGCGAGCTCTCCCGCCGCCGTCGTGTGCAGCGCGCCGTCGAACAGGTCGAGCAGCCGGCCGACCGCGTCGGTGGCGGCGCCGCACGTGGCGACCGCGCGGATCGCGCCGGCCAGCGCGAGGTCCCCGGCGAGGACGCCCGCGGCGAGCCCGAGCTCGGCGGCCCCCTCGGGCGTCGCTCCGGCGTCGCGCGCCTGCGCGGTGAAGGTCCCGCTGACGTTGAGGCGGCCCCGCCGGACCTGGTCGCCGTCGATGACGTCGTCGTGGATGACGAACGCCGTGTGGAGCAGCTCCACCGCCGCCCCGACCTGCGCCGCCGCGGCCGCACTGGTGCCGGCGAGCGCGTCGTGGGCGGCGCTCACCAGTGCGGGACGAAACCTCTTGCCGCCCTCGGTGGCCTGCGCCACGGACTCCCAGAGACGCGCGTGCGAGGGATCGATCGCCGCCGCACGCGCTCGCCCGTCCGTCAGCAGTCGGTGCAACGCATCATCGGAACCTCGTGATGTCACGTCCATCTCCTCGTGCCACGCGGTAGGGAGGCTTGTGCAAGACTTTGAGTCTAAACTACGCACTGTGAAGAGGTTGCCATGGAGCGGTCGCCCCACGGGCATCTGCTGACCATCAGCGACCTCTCGGAGCGCACCGGCGTCCCGCCGGGCACGCTGCGCAGCTGGGAGTCGCGCTACGGGTTCCCTCGCCCCGTCCGCCTCGCCGGCGGCCACCGCCGGTACGCCGCCGCCGACGTGGTCGCGGTGCAGGAGGTGTGCCGGCACCGCGACGCCGGGCAGATGCTGGGAGCCGCGATCCGGCGGGTGAGCGCGGAGTCCCTCCAGGCACGGTCGGTCTTCGCCGAGCTGCGCCGCTCCCACCCAGCCCTCGTGTCGCAGGCCCTGACCAAGTCCAGCGTCCTCGCGCTCAGCCGGGCCATCGAGGACGAGTGCTGCGCGCAGGCACAGGCTCCGGTGATCTTCGGGGGCTTCCAGCGCGCCCGGTTCCTCCGTGCCTCCCGCTCACGCTGGGTCGAGCTCGCGCGCACCGCCGAGGCCGCCGTCGTGTTCGCCGACCTCGCTCGACCCGCAGCACTGGAGCCAGGTCAACCGATCGAGGTGGCCCTGCCTCACGAGGCTCCCCTGAACCGCGAGTGGGTCGTCGTGTGCGACGCTCCCGACCTGCCGGCCTGCCTGGCCGCCGTCGAACGACCCGGACAGGCCGGCGTCGCCGATGGGCTGCGCCGTTTCGACGCGGTGTGGACCGTGGACCCCCGGGTGGTGCGCGACGCCAGCCGAGTGGCAGCGGCCCTGGCCGACGAGTACCGGCCCGGTTGGCGCAGCTCCAACCTCGCCGTGCTCAACGAGGAGCCGCCGGCTGCGTCCGCGGACCTCCGACGGGCGTCGGACCTCATGACCCGCACCCTGGGCTACCTCGACTCGGCGCGCTGAGAGGCCGTCGCCGAGACCCGCACCCAGGCTCGGTCAGGCGTCGGGACCGGACAGGTGCGTCCAGCGCAGCTTCTCGGCGATCTGGTCGCCGAGCGACATCGGGTCGAAGGGCTTGGCGATGACCCCGGAGATGGCGTAGCCGTCCCAGGGCTGCTGCTGCCCGACGGTGCTCTTGGCGGTGAACAGGATGACCGGGATGTCGCGGGTGGTCTCGTCGTCCTGGAGGTGCTGGAACGTCGTGAGGCCGTCCATGTCCGGCATCATCATGTCCAGCAGCATGGCGTCGGGGTGGTGGCGCCGGGCCAGCTCGATGGCCTCGCCCCCGCCGCTGGCGGTCAGGACCGTCCAGCCGTTGACCGACTCCAGGCTCATCTCGGTGAGCTGGCGGATCATCTCGTCGTCGTCGACCACGAGCACGGTGGGCATCGTCATGACGATCCTTCCTCGTGGGGGTCTGCGGTCGGGTCGTCGGTGCGCGGCCCGTGGTAGGTCGCCGCGTAGTAGGTCTGGCGGTCGATGACCTCGGTCGTGACGTCGCCGAACGCCTCCAGCAGCTTCATGTAGGTCTGGCCGAAGCCGCGGGCGTCGTTGGCGGCGCACATGTCCCACGTGACGACGCCACGGTTCCGCATCACCTCGAGGGCCATGGGCTCGATCATGGCGCGCAGCACCTGAGCGCCCTGGTGGTCGGGGTGGACCAGCGCGAAGCCGAAGTAGTACGCCGCCTGGCGCGCGCTGTGCTCGGGCAGGTGGTGGGCGAACCACTGCGGGCTGATCCACGGCACCGTCGCCAGGTCCTGGGTGAGCGTGGTCATGCCGACCGCCTGGCCGTCGTGGCCCCAGGCGATGTACTTGTGCACACGCGGGTCGAGCATCTCCTCGAGGAACTCCGACTCGTGCAGCATGTGGCGGGCCACGGCCAGGGTCTCGATGCCCGAGAAGCTCGCGCGGTAGAGCCGGTAGTAGTCCTTGGCCGTCGCGGCGTCGACGTGCGTCTCCACCGTCACCCGCGCCACGGCGCTGCGCGACGTCTCGGGCACCGGGACCGACCGGGACGTGACCACCTCGTCGTCGTGCAGCGGGGGCTCGGAGGGCTCCGCCGACGTCACGGCGTGGCCGTGGACGGTGCGCGGGCCGACGTGACCGTGCCCGGCGTCCGAGACCTGCCCCTCCGCGCGGACGGGTGCCGCGGCGGGGACGGCGTCGCGCCACGTGGCGACCTCGTAGGCCGCGATCACCAGGGCGCACACGGGTCGGTCGACGCACACCGCCGAGGCCAGCGTCATGGAGACCGGGCCGTAGTCGTGGTCCCGGGTGGCCTTCATGTCGGCCAGGCTGGTCTCGATGAGGTGGGCGACCTGCTCCTCGGAGGTCCCGTGGTGCTCCACGAAGAGACCCGCGCCGGTCTCGTCGGCGCACCAGCCGAGGCCCGCCCACGCGACGTCGCCCGGACGCTCGGCGAAGGCCTCGGCGCGCACGGCGAACAGCACGTCGCCGTGACCGCCGGCCAGCGCCGCGTCGACGTTGCGGACGCGGCTGCCGGGCGGGATCACCGAGGAGAGCGTGACCAGGTTGAAGTCGGCGACGCCGGCCAGGTGCAGCGCATGGTCGAACGCCGACAGCAGCGTGCGCCCGGACCCCGAGCCGGTGCGCACCGTGATGGTCAGGCCTGCGTCGGCGGCGGTGGGCACGGTCTCGGCCGGAGGCCGCTGCGCCGATCGTGCGGTGCTCATGGGACTCCTCGCTCGGTCATTCGTCGGTCACGGCCACGGCCTCCAGGAGCCTCAGCAGCTCGTGGCTGAGCGACTCGGGGCCGGTGCTGCGCTTGGTGAGGAAGACGGTCCGCCCGAGTCGGAGGTCCTCGCGGCGGTGCCCCTGGACGTCCACGGCGCTGTAGACGACGAGAGGAGTCTGCGCCAGCGTCCGACGGTGCCGGAAGGCGGCCACCACGTCCTCCCCCGAGCCGTCGGGCAGCTGCAGGTCGAGGACGATGACGTCGGGCTCCCAGGCGGGCCCGCGGGCCGTGGCCTCGGCCACGGACGTCGCGTGCACGACCTCCAGGCCGGCGTCGACGAGCAGGGCGGACAGCACCTGCGCCAGGTCCTCGTCGTCCTCGATCAGGAGCACGCGCGTGCCGCTGTGCCCGCGCCCCGACGCGGCCAGCGTCACGGCCTCGACCAGCCGGGTCTCGCTGACGGGCTTGACCAGCCAGTCGTCGGTCTCGCGAGCCACCGCCTCGTCGGCCTCCGGGCGCAGGCCGGAGACGACCACCACCGGGATGTCGTGGGTGGGCTCGGACGCGCGCAGGGCGTGCAGCACCTCCGCGCCCGTGGTGCCCGGCATCATCAGGTCCAGCACCAGGGCGTGGGGCTGCTCGCCGCGGATGAGCTCCAGCGCGCGATCGCCGCTGGTCACCCCGGTGGCGCGGAAGCCGTGCTGGCGCAAGAGCGAGCAGAACTGCTCCACCACCGTCTCGTCGTCGTCGCAGACCAGCACGTGTCGCGATCCGGGCGCCGCCGAGGGCGGGGTCGGCGCCGGGACGGAGCGCGAGACGCTCAGGACCGACGGCAGCGTGAAGTGGATGACGGCGCCCCGCTCGAGCCCGTCCTCGGCCCAGATGCGGCCGCCGTGCTTCTCCACGATGCCGCGCGAGATGGTCAGACCCAGCCCGGTGCCGCCCTTCTGACGGGTGTCGGAGGAGTCGACCTGCTCGAACCGCTCGAAGATGGACTCGAGCTTGTCGGCCGGGATCCCTCGTCCCTCGTCGCTGACGCGGAAGTGGACCTTCGCCCCGACCGTCCGCGCGTCCACGTGCACCGCCGAGCCCGGGTCGGAGAACTTGATCGCGTTGCCGAGGAGGTTCAGCAGCGTCTGCACGACCTGGTCCTCGTCGGCGAGCACACGGCCCTCGGCCGCGCCCACGACGACCCTCACCTGGGCCTGGGTCGCCATGCCCTCGATGAGGCCGGCCGCGGTCTCGAGCAGGGCGCGGGCGTCGCGCGGCTGCAGGTCCATCGGATTGGTCCCCGACTCGATCCGCTCGATGTCCAGCAGGTCGTTGATCAGGCGGGTGAGTCGCTCGCTGCTCTGGAGGGCGACCTCCACGAGCGGTGCGGCGCGCTCCGGCAGCGCGCCGAGCCGGCCGCTGTTGAGGAGGCCGAGCGAGCCGCGGATCGAGGTCAGCGGGGTCCGTAGCTCATGGCTCACCACCGACAGGAACTCGTTCTTCATCCGCTCGACCTCGCGGCGCTGGGTGATGTCGCGGAAGGTCACCACCGCCCCCCGGTCGGCGGAGTCCTCGACCAGCGGGGACGCGGTGATCTCGACGGCGAACGTGCTGCCGTCGGCGCGGACGTACTCGTCCTCCTCGGACATGGCCAGGTCGCCGTGGGCGATCGCCTGGTGGATGTAGCAGCCGGCGTACGGCAGCGCGACGCCGTCCTCGCCCGGGGCGTGGAAGCGGTCGTGCGCGCGCGTGCCGCGCAGCTCGTCGGCCGACGACCCGAGCATCTGCGCGGCGGAGGGGTTGATGAAGGTGATCCGGCCCTCGGCGTCCACGCCGTAGACGCCGTCGCCGACCGAGGTGATCAGCACCTCGTTCTGGCGGGCCAGGCGCCGCAGGCCGGCCGTCTGCTCCGCGACGCGGCGCTCGAGGCCGCGTCGCAGCGCGATGTTGTCGGCGGTCAGCAGGAGCTGCCGGGAGCCGGCCGCCACCACGATCAGCACCCAGAGGACCGACTGGGCCGCCTGCAGCCGGCCGGTGTCGCCGGCCACCACCTGGACGACGGTCGCCACGGCCAGGATGCCGAAGACGAGGGCCGTGCCGGTCAGGTCGGAGGGACGGAACAGGCGCGGGTCGCTCCCGCCGTCGTCGCGCGGCGGCGCCCAGGTCGCGAGCCCGAGCGTGAGGTAGCCCGCGATCCAGCCCAGGTCCAGCGGGTCGCCGAAGCGGTAGGTGCCCTCGGCGGTGAGGACGGCGAAGGACAGATCCGCGGCGGCGTACATCAGGAAGGCCGCGGCGACGAGGCCGAGCATCAGCCGGTCGCCGCGCGGCGCGCGGACCACGAGGAGCACGGCGACGGTCGCCAGGGCGATGTCGAGGGCGGGGAAGAACAGCGCGAGGGCCCGGTTGGCCGCGCCCCCGGCGGGCCCCGCACCACTGAGCAGCTCGGAGTAGACCAGCGCGGCCGCGATCAGCAGGAACGCACCGCCGGCGACGATGCCGTCGAGGAGCATCACGAGCAGGTCCGCGCCCCGGCGGCGTACCCCGGGGAAGAGCGTGAGGGCGACCGTCGACATGACGAGCGCTGTGGCGATGCACAGGTTGGCGAAGAGGCTGGGCGAGGTGACCGGGTCGGCCCCCACGACGGCGGACCACGAGTTGCCGGCCAGGAGGACGCAGCCCGCGACGACGAGCACCCACCACGGGAGGGCGTCGGCGGCCGAGCTCGTGCGCGCCCGGCGCACCCCGCAGGTGATCGCCACGAGGCCGGCCAGGACGAGCCCGACCGCACTGATCGACTCCCGGGGGTCGGCGGGCAGCAGCGGCGAGAGCAACAGGGCGACGGACACCACTGCCACGGCCCATGCGCCCACAGCCCAGCGGAACTGCCGTCGGTGGTCGGACCTCTGCCCTCCGACCATCACGAACGCCCCCGATGCTCCAGCGCACGACGACCGCCTGCCGCGAAGGAGGAGCCTCCGGGCAGCGGACGGGTGCGAGTCAAGACCACACCCAGTCTAGAGCCTGCGGCGCCTCGTGCACGCGCCGCTCCCTCGCAGTCGGGCCGGTCCCGGTCGAGGGGCCTCGGACGGTCGGCGGCCGGGCGCCGTCACTCCGCCGGCGCCGGCGCGGGCGTCGGAGGCAGCAGCCGCAGCTGGAGCAGGGCGCCGAAGCGGACGTCGGGGTCGGAGAGGTCCATCTCCCCCACCTCCATGAGCCGGCGCAGCCGGTAGCGGAAGGTGTTGGGGTGGACGTAGAGGCCCTCGGCCGCGGCGACCACGTCGCCGAAGGCCTCGAGCCACGCCTGCAGGGTCTCGACGAGGTTGGCGTGGTGCTGGGCGTCGTAGGCCATCAGCCGCGCCAGCGCCCCCTCGGGACGGTCGCCGCGCGCGGCGACGACGTCGCGCATCTCGAGCACGAGCGCCTCGACGTGGATGTCGGCCAGCCGGGCCACGCGGCGTCCGCCGCCGCCGTCGCGCAGGACGCGCAGGGCGCGGTCGACGCAGGAGCGCGAGTGGGCCAGCTCGGCCACGTCGCCGGCGGCGGGCCCGATGCCGACGACGGCGCTGCGCCGGTCGCCGACCCGGTCGAGGAACTCCTGGCCGATCCTGGCGGCCCGCTCCTCGGCGCCGTCGGCGGTGCCGGGCACCGGGACCAGGCCGTAGGCGACGCCGCCGATCAGGGCCGCGGCCGACTTGGGGTGGACGGCGGAGAGGTGCATCGCGAACGCGTCGCTGAGGCGCTCGCGCTCGTGGGCGACCACGGCGTCGTCGTCCGCGCCGTCGCCGACGTCGGAGCCGGTCACCGCGACCCCGAGCACCATCAGCTGCTGGCCGCCGAGGCCGAGGCGGTCCAGGGCCTCGCGGGCGCCCACCCCGCCCTCGAGGGCCGAGCTGAGCAGGTCGGCGCGCAGCCGGCGCTGGACGTCGGCGCCGGCGCGCACGCGCAGGAGGTGCAGGGCCACCAGCTTGGCGGCGTCGCAGAGCGCCTCGGTGCGCTCGTCGCTGAGCGGGCCGGGCACGGCGGCCCAGATCGAGCCGAGCACCTCGTCGCCGGCGCGCACGGCGACCGCGACGCGGGGCTGGGTGAAGGTGTTGCCGGCCATCGGGATCGGGGTGATGAAGACCGGCCGGTCGCTGCGGTGGAGCTCACGGAAGACGCCCCGCTCGGAGAGGACCCGGGCGTAGCGCTCGGGGACCTGGCGGCCCAGGATCGTCTCGACCCGCGACGGGTCGGCCTCGTCCTGCCGGCCCGAGAACGCCAGCACGCGCGAGCTGCGGTCCTCGATCGTGATCGGCGCGTCCAGCAGCGACGAGATCGCGTTGGCGACCGCGAACAGGTCACCCGAGGGCAGCCCGCCCAGCGACTCCGGCTCCGAGACGCCGACGTCGCCCTCGGCCAGCAGCGAGCGGAGCATCGCGGCGAGGTGTGCCCACGGGGCTCCCCGGCTCAGCCCGAGCAGCGTGACCCCGGAGTCGGCCACCGCCGCGCGCACCTCGTCGGTGACCTGGACCGGGCTCCGGAGCACCAGTCCCGCGGCGCGCTGCTCGCCCAGCGAGCGCAGGAGCGCGACCACGTGGCCGGGCTCGTCGACGCCGACCCCGAGCACCAGCGCGGCCGGCGGCAGCAGCGGCAGGTCGACCGGGTCGTGGATGACCACGCCGCCGATCTCCTGGGCGCCCTCCGCGTCACCGGCGACCAGGTCGAGCAGGGTCGCCCCCAGGTCGTCGAGGACGCGTCCGAGGCTGGCGCGAGGACGCAGGTTCACGGCGGGGATCACCATCCGACGGTAGGGAGGCCGGCGCCAGCCTACTTCGTCGGACCGCACCAGATCGGGCTGTCAGGTTGGTGGATCGGACAGGGGGGGGTGGGGCGGCGGGAGGGTCGGGGGGGGGGGGGGGGGGGGGGCGCCCGGGGGGGGCCCCCCCCCCCCCCCCCCCCCCGCCCCCCCCCCCCCCCCC
>NZ_JACJGM010000032.1 GCF_015024225.1 Nocardioides lijunqiniae | reverse complement strand
GGGGGGTGCGGTCGTGTGCCGCACGCAGCGCCGGAGCGCCGCCTCCGGCACACGACCCGACCGCGACCACCGACCCAGCTAGGCGGGGATCCACTCCGTGCGGGTGGTGACGGCGGCGAGCTCGTCGGGGAGGGGGTCCACACCGATGCCGGGGGCGGTGGGGACGGTGAGGTGGCCGTCCTCGAGGACGAAGGGCGTGGTGATGTCGGTGGCGTAGAAACGGCCGGAGGCGGAGGTGTCGCCGGGGAGCACGAACCCGGGCAGGGCGGCGAGGGCGAGGTTGGCGGCGCGTCCCAGGCCGGTCTCGAGCATCCCTCCGCACCAGACGGGCACGCTGTGGGCGACGCAGAGGTCGTGGATCCTGCGTGCCTCGAGGTAGCCGCCGACCCGCCCGGGCTTGATGTTGACCACCGAGCAGGCACCGAGCCGGATCGCGGCTGCGGCGGAGCGTGCGGAGGTGATCGACTCGTCCAGGCAGACCGGGGTGGTGATCAGCCGGGCGAGGTCCGCGTGACCGAAGAGGTCGTCCTCGGGCAGCGGCTGCTCGATGAGGAGCAGGTCGAAGGCGTCGAGGCGCGCGAGCTGACGCGCGTCCGACAGGGTGTAGGCGGTGTTGGCGTCCACCTGGAGCAGGACGTCGTCGCCGAACCGCTCGCGCACGGCGCGCACGGGCTCGACGTCCCAACCGGGCTCGATCTTGAGCTTGATGCGGACGTAGCCCTCGTCGAGGTAGGCCCCGACGGCGTCCAGGAGCTGGTCGACGCTGTCCATGATGCCGACCGAGACGCCCGAGGGCACCCGGTCGTGGACGGCGCCCAGCTCGCGCGACAGCGGCCGGCCCTCGGCGCGCAGCTCGGCGTCGAGGACGCCCATCTCGAGCGCGGCCTTGGCCATCCGGTGGCCGTAGAACGGCTCCAGCGCGGAGCCGACCGTGGCGGCGTCGAACGGCGCGGCCGCGGCGAGCGCCGGCACCAGGAAGCGCCGCAGCACGTCGGCGGCGCCCTCGATGTACTCCTCGTTGTAGAGCGGGGAGGTCATGGAGACGCACTCCCCCCAGCCCTCGCCCTCGTCGGTGACGACGCGCAGCAGCAGCAGCTCGCGCGCGGTCTGGGTGGAGAACGACGTGCGGAAGGGCGACACCAGGGGCATGGACACCCAGCGCAGCTCGACACCGGTCAGCTTCATCGGAGAGCTCCGTCTCGGAGGGGATCGGGGGTACGGCGGACGACGTAGCCGCCCGTGCGGTCGAAGCCGGTGATGCGCGAGCCGTCGGCCACCAGCTCGGTGAGCACCTCGCGGACAGCGTGCCGCCACTGCTGGGCAGCCTGCGGGTCGACGCGCCGCAGGGTCTCGATGTCGGCGGGGACGGCCACCAGCGAGGTGTCGCCGTCGAGGCGCCCCCGGACCGGCAGGCCGTCGGGTCCGACGGACAGCGCCACCACGGCGTTCGGACCGACCGGCTCCCGGACGGCGTCCCCCGACGCCGCGGCCTGGACCTCCGCCGAGCGCAGCGGCCAGCGGACCAGGAGCCGGTCGGAGTCGTCGGCGCCGTTGATGCGGTCGGGCATGGCGCCGTAGAAGTTCGGCAGGTACTCCGCCGGCAGGGCGCCGAGCTTGACCAGGTTGAAGTGGGCGTTGCGGCTCACCAGCGGGTCGTAGGTCCACGCGATCTCCGACACGCCGCGCAGCAGGGCCCAGGAGCGCTGGTGGAGCTTGAGCGCGAAGCCGACGCTGCGCCCCACGGCGGTGGAGGAGACGCCCGCGATGTGGCTGTGCAGCGCGTCCTCGGCCGGGGCGTGGAAGAAGCCGACGCACGCGCCGACGAGCCGGCCGCCCTCGAAGGCGCCGCCGACGTAGTTGCCGGCCTTGGTGAAGGCACGCAGGAGCTCGAGGGTCACCGGCGGGTTCTCGTCGCGCCCCCAGATCGTGGCGAAGAGGTCGACGACCAGCCCGAGCTCCTGCAGGTCCAGGACCTCGCGCACGGAGACCCCCGCGGCGAGCGCCGCGGCGTCGGCGGCCTGGACCGCCAGGTCGAGGTCGGGCGCCCGAGGCGCGGTCACGTTGGTCACGACACCCATGCTGGCGAGGTTCTCCCCGCTCGTCATGGTCGCACCGCACCAGTCGGGTGCAGGTCGTTCGTCGCGCGCAACGGCTCGGCCAGCAGGTCCGCGACGAGCCGCGCGAGAAGCGCCGTGCGGCCCTCGATCGGCGCCACCAGCACGTGCTCGTGGTCGGCGTGCGCACCGCCGCCGACGGCGCCCAGCCCGTCCAGCGTGGGGGTGCCGACGCCCGCGGTGAAGTTGCCGTCGGAGGCGCCGCCGACCGCGACCGAGGTGAGCGCCGGCAGACCGAGCCGGCCGGCCACCCCCTGGGCGCGCTCGAGCAGCGCGGTGGACATGGCCCGCTCCAGGGGCGGGCGGTTGGGGCCCCCGAGCACCTCGACGCGGGCGCCCTCGAGCACGGGGCGCAGCGCGCGCATCGCGGCGTCCACGCGGTCCTGCTCGGCCACCGTCCGCACCCGCGCGTCCACGGCGAACGACGCGGCGGCCGGGACCGTGTTGGTGGTGGTGCCGGAGCGCCCGGCGGTCGGGGTGACGGTGGTGCCGAGGTCGGGGTCGCCAAGGGCCGCCACGACCAGTGCCTGGTGGGCGAGCTCCAGCGTGGCGTTGACGCCGCGCTCGGGCTCGAGCCCTGCGTGCGCGGCCCGCCCGTGCAGGCGTACGTCGTAGAGCGAGACGCCCTTGCGCTCGGTCTTGAGCGCACCCCCGTCGGCGGAGGCCTCGAGCACCAGGGCGGCGGAGGCCAGCCGCGCCTCGTCCTCGATGAGTCCGCGCGAGGTGGGCGAGCCGAGCTCCTCGTCCCCGGTCACGAGGACGGTCACGCCGTCCAGCGCCTCCGGTCCCCCGTCGGCGGCGAGCGAGCCCAGCGCGTGGAAGGCCATGACCAGGCCCGTGAGCATGTCGAAGCAGCCCGGCCCGCGGACCACGCCGTCCTCCACGGAGAACGGGCGCACCGCGAGCGTGCCCAGCGGCCACACCGTGTCGTGGTGGCCGACCAGGAGCACCCGCCGGGAGCCGCTGCCGAGGACCCACCGCAGGTGGGTGACGCCGTCGAGCACGATCCGCTCGGGCTCGGCCCCGAGGTGGGCGGCGCCGACGCGGGCGACGACGTCGGCCGAGCGGGCCACCGCACCGTGGTCCGACGACGGCGACTCGCACTCGACGAGCTCGCGCAGGTCGGCCAGGAAGGCGTCCATTCAGTCCACCCGCGGCGTGGCGCGCACGCCGAAGTGGAGGTAGCGCTCGCCGGTCGGGAGCTCGTAGAACGTGACGGGCGCCCAGGTCTCCACCCCCGGCGGCCGTACGGCGAACAGTCCGGGCCCGGCGGGCACGAGCGGGTACTCGTCGACCGGGTCGGGCACCATCTCCGCGATCGGTCCGCTGATCGTGGTGCGCATCGTGGGACCGTCCTCGCCGTCGAGGATCTCGGTCAGGACAGAGTGCCGCTCGTACCTGCCGACGTACGGCGTGATGTCGACCTCGGCGTCGGCGAGCGGGACGAACGGCTCGGCCATCTCCACGCCGGCGAGCTCGGCGAACAGCTCGCGGTAGAGGTCCTGGTAGAGGTCGCGGGTGTGGCCGCCGTTGGTGAGCAGCGTGACCGCCAGACCCTGCTCGGGCAGGATCCGCAGGAACGCCGCCTGGCCGATCGTGTTGCCGTCGTGGCCCACGAGGCGGTGCCCGCCCCAGCCGAAGCGGATCCAGCCCAGGCCCCACGAGTCGCCGAGGACGAGCTTGTCGGGCAGGTCGGCCTGGTGCGAGGTCATCGCATCGGCGCTCTCCTGGCTCAGCAGCCGGGTGCCGTCGGCGGCCACGCCGCCGGTGAGGTGCATCCGGGCGAAGGCCAGCACGTCCGCGGCCGTGGCGGTGATCAGTCCGGCCGGGCCCAACGAGCGCGGCAGCTGCCACACCGGCGCCACGATCTGCTCGCCGTCGTGCTCGAGGTGGCCCGTGGCCGCGCTGTGCAGGAGCGCCTCCTCGGGGAGCGTGACCGTGCGGGTGAGGCCCAGCGGCGTGAACAGCCGGTCGCGCATCGCCTGGTCCCACGTGGACCCGGTGACCTTCTCGATCAGCCGGCCCATCAGCGAGTAGCCGGAGTTGCAGTAGGACCAGGTGGCGCCGAGCGGGTGGTTCTGCCCGGCGTCGGCGAGCAGGTCGACGTACTTCTCCAGGCAGTCGTCACCGCGGCCGGTGTCGGTGAAGACGTCGCCGTCGATGCCGCTGGTGTGGTTGAGCAGGTGGCGCAGGGTGACGGTCTTGGTGACCTCGGGGTCGGAGAGCCGGAGCTCGGGCAGCACCTCGACGACGGGGGCGTCGAGCTCGAGGAGGCCCTCGTCGACCAGCTGCATGGCGACGGTGGCGGTCCACACCTTGGAGATCGAGCCGATCTGGAAGAGCGAGTCGGGCGTCGCCTGCACCCCGCTCTCGACGTGCAGCACCCCGTGGGCGGCGGTCACGACCTCGTCCTCGCCGTCGGGCGAGTAGCGCAGGATGCCGAGCTGGGCGCCGGGCACGCCGTGGCGCTCGGCGAGCTGGGCGAGACGGTGCTCCCAGTGGGCGACGTCGATGCGCGGGCGTCCGCCGGCCACGGCGTGCTGCTCGAGCCAGGCGACGACCCGACGGTTGTAGTCGCGTCGGTGGGAGGGGCGCCCGGTGAGGATGAACTCGTGCGCCTGCCCGGGGTAGATCACCAGCTCGGTGGGGACACCGAGCTGGCGCAGCGAGGTGTGCCACTGCTGGGCCTGGCCCAGGTCGCAGCGCAGGTCCCCGCCCCCGTGCAGGATCAGGGTGGGCGTGCGGACGTCGGCGACGCGCGTGATCGGCGACATCGCGGCGTAGGCCTCGGGCTGCTCCCACGGCGTGCCGCCGAGCTCGAAGGCACCCATGAGGGCGCCGTCGTCGCAGGTGCCGTACATGCTGGTGAGGTCGCTGACGACGCCGCCGGCGACGGCCGCGGCGAAGCGGTCGTCGTGGGCGGTGAGGTAGCAGGTCATGTAGCCGCCGTAGCTGTAGCCGGTGACCGCCAGGCGCGCCGGGTCGGCCACGCCCTCGGCGACGAGCGTGTCGACGGGCTCCAGGAAGTCGGCGGCGTCGGCGACGCCCCAGGTGCCGTTGACGGCGTCGAAGAACGCCTCGCCGTAGCCGTCGCTGCCGCGCGGGTTGACCAGCAGCACGGTCCAGCCGCGGGCGACCAGCTCCTGGTGGTAGAGGTGCATCTCGTCGGCGGCGTCGTTCCACGCGTTGTGCGGACCGCCGTGGACGTCGACCAGCAGGGGGCCCGGCGACGTGAGCGCGGGGTCGCGCACGACCCAGCCCTGGACCTCGGTGCCGTCGCCGATCGTGAACGTGCGCGAGACCCGCTCGAACAGCTCCACGTCGCCCAGCGACGAGCCGTGGTCGGTGAGCACGCGGGTGTCGCCCGTCGCCAGGTCGACGGTGACGATCTCGCCATACGACGTCGGCGTGGACAGGGCGACCGCCGCCGTGCCGTCGACGACCGTCAGGCCCGAGACCACGCGGCCGTCGCCGTCGAGCACCGGGCTCACGACGCCGTCCGCGACGCGGTGCAGGTGGGTGCAACCGCGGTCGCGCACGCAGAACAGCACGCCGTCGCCCGTGTCGACCGGGCGCGCGCCGGGGTAGGCGGTGGCGCCGGGCATGACGTTGCGGTCGAGGTCCGGGGCGAGGTCGACCGGGTCGCCGCCGTCGAGCGGCACGCGCAGCAGGTGGGCGTGACCGCGCGGGTCGCCGGGCCAGCCGACGACCAGGAGGCTGCCGTCGGCGGCGACGTCGACCGTGCCGGCGACGCCGTCCGCCAGCGCCACCACGCGGGCCCCGGCCTGGGCGTCGTCGACGTCGAGGAGGTGCACGGCGGTGCGGAAGGTGAGGTCGGTGTCCTCGCCCACGCGGCGGGTGAACGCGAGCGTGCGGCCGTCGGCCAGCCAGACCGGCTCGCCGGCGCTCTCGGCGCCGTCGGTCAGCTGGCGACACTCGCCGCTGGCGACGTCGAGCACGTGCAGCTGGGCGCGCACGGACCCGACCATGCCGGCGCCGTCGGCCTGGTAGTCGAGCCGGCTGGCCACGATCGGACCGGTGCCGCGGGGCGAGGGGTCGACGGCGGCGGCGAAGGCGATCCGGCTGCAGTCGGGGCTCCACACCGCCGCGCCGGCGCCGAGCGGCAGGGACGTGGCCTGCTCCGGCTCGCCGCCGTCGGCGGGCAGCAGCCACACCTGGGCGGCGTCGTCCTGCGCGCGCAGGAAGGCGAGCCGGGAGCCGTCGGGCGACCAGCGGGGGGCCGTGTCGGAGGTGCCGCCGGTCAGCGGCCGCGACGGTGCGGCACCGTCCGCCGTGCCGACCGTCCACAGCCGGTCGACGTGGGTGTCCTGCTCCTCGTCGATCGTGCGGACGACGTAGGCCACGCGGGACCCGTCGGGCGACAGGGCCGGCTGGGAGGGCACCGCGAGGGCGGTGAGGTCGTCGATGCGCATCCGTCGGGTCACGAGGAGCTCCTGGCTGTGGCGGCCGGGTGGGCCTGGGGGGAGGGACGCGAGCCGGGCACGGCGGCCAGGAGCTCGCGGGTGTAGTCGTGGCGGGGGGCGACCAGGACCTCGGAGACGGGGCCCTGCTCGACGATCTGCCCCTGGTACATCACGGCCACGTGGCTCGCGACGTAGCGGACGACCGCGAGGTTGTGGGAGATGAACAGGATCGACAGGCCCAGCTCGCGCTGCAGCTCGCGCACCAGGTTGAGCACGGCGCCCTGGATGGAGACGTCGAGCGCGGAGGTGATCTCGTCGGCGATCACGACCTTCGGCTGGCCGGCCAGGGCACGGGCGAGCGCTGCGCGCTGGCGCTGGCCGCCGGAGAGCCGCCCCGGCAGCGCGCCGGCCATGACCGGGTCCAGGTGCACCAGCGACAGCAGCCGCTGCACCTCCCGCTTGCGCTCGGCGCGGGAGGGACCGGGCGGCATCGGCTCGGCGATGCTCTCGCCGATGGTCATGCGCGGGTCGAGGGAGGAGAACGGGTCCTGGAACACCATCTGCAGCGGGCGCACCCGGCCGCGGCGCGGCACCGGCTCCCCGTCGAGCAGGATCTGCCCGGAGTGCACGGGGGCCAGGCCCACCGCGGCGCGGGCCAGGGTGGACTTGCCCGAGCCGGACTCGCCGACCAGGCCGACGACCTGCCCGGCCGGGACCGTCAGGCTGACGCCGTCGACGGCCGTGAAGGGCCGGCGGGCGGTGCCGTAGCGGACGGTGACGTCGTCGAACCGGAGCTCGCTCATACGGTCTCGGCCTCCATCAGCTCTCCGGTCTCCTCGTCGAGGCCGAGCGGCTCCCCGGCGTGCCAGCAGGCGACCGAGATGCCGTCGCCGACGGGCGCCAGCGGCGGGTCGACCGCACGGCAGTGGTCGTCGGCCAGCGGGCAGCGGGCCGCGAACGCGCACCCGACCGGTACGTCGGCAGGGTCCACGGGCCGCCCCGGCACGACGGCCAGCGGCTGCTCGAGGTCGGTGTGCATGTCGGGCACCGCGGCCACGAGCGCCCGCGTGTAGGGGTGGCGGGCGCCGCCGTCGAGCTGGTCGGCGGGCAGGTCCTCCACGATGCGTCCGGCGTACATGACGAGCACCCGGTCGCAGACCTCGCCGACGACGGTGACGTCGTGGCTGATGAGCACCAGCGCGACGTCGTCCTCGTCACGGATGGACTGGAGCAGGTCCAGCACCTGCTGCTGCACGGTGACGTCCAGGGCGGTCGTGGGCTCGTCGGCGATGATCAGCGACGGGTTGCCCATCACGCCCATGCCGATCATGGCCCGCTGGCGCATGCCGCCGGAGAACTCGTGCGGGTACTGGGTGGCGCGCTTCTCGGGGTCGGGCACGCGCACGGCGCGCAGCCGGTCGACGGCGCGGGCCAGGGCCTGCTTGCGGGTCATCCCCTGGTGGTGGACGGCGACCTCGGCGAGCTGGCCGCCCATGCGCCGGGTCGGGTTGAAGGACGTCATCGGGTCCTGGAAGACCATGGCCATCGACGTGCCGAGCAGGTGACGGTGGGCCCGCGGCCCCTCGCGCAGGTCCTCGCCGCGGAAGTCCAGCCGCGCCGCGTCGACGTGGCCCGGCTCCTCGATGAGCTGGGCGACGGCGAGCGCCGTCAGCGACTTGCCGGAGCCGGACTCCCCCACCACGCCGAGCGCCTCGCCGTGGCGCACGGAGAAGGTCACGCCGCGCACCGGACGGATCGGGCCGTCGGCGCCGGGGAAGGAGACCCGCAGGTCCTGCACGTCGAGCACGAGGTCGGAGGGCGAGGGCCGCGCGGCGTCCGCCGTGCTGTGCTCGTCCTCGCCGGCGCCGGAGCGCTTCGCGTCGTTGGCCGGGAGCACCGGGACGCCCCCGACGGTCGTGACGCCGAGGCCCTTGGCCACGGACTCGCCGAAGAGGTTGAAGGCCAGGCCGGCGATCAGCACGGCCAGCCCGGGCGCGAACGCCGCCATGGGGTTGACGTAGATGGTGCCGATGCCCTCGAAGAGCAGGCGGCCCCAGTCGTAGCTGGGCTGCTGGACGCCGAGGCCCAGGAAGGACAGGCCGGCGAAGGCGAGCAGCGCGCCGCCGGCGGCGAGCGTCGCGTTGACGACGAGCGGCTCGGCGATGTTGGGCAGCACGTGGCGCAGCAGGATCCGCACCCGTCCGACGCCGGCGACGCGGGCCGCGGACACGTAGTCCAGCGAGGCGACGCCGGCCACGAGGGTCTGCACCAGCCGCGCGAACGACGGCGCCCCGGCGAGCCCGATCGCGAGGACGGCGCCGGTGGCGCCGACCCCGAAGACCACCGCGAAGAAGAGCGCGAGCAGCAGGCCCGGGAAGGCCACCGCGATGTTGACGCCGGCAGTGACCAGGCGGCCGAGGCGACGCCCCACGAGGAGGGGGGCCGTGCCGAGCAGCAGGCCGACCACCACGCCCAGCACCGTCGCGACCAGCGCCAGCTCCAGGGACAGGCGGCTGGCCACGAGCGAGCGGAAGAAGATGTCGCGGCCCAGGCCGTCGGTGCCGGCCCAGTGCTCGGCCGAGGGGCCGGTGAGGATGTTGTCGGTGTCGACGGCGTCCGCGCGGTCGCCCCACAGGATCGGGGCGACGATCGCCAGGACCACCACGGCGGCCACGAGCACCCCCGTGGTCAGCCCGAGCGGGGTCCGCAGGACCCGCATCCAACGGCGTGCCATGTCAGTCCTCCGCAATCATCGAGCGCGGGTCGAGCAGGGCGAGCACGATGTCGACCACGGTGTTGGCCAGCAGGACGCCGATGCCGTAGACCAGCACGATCGCCTGGACGACGGGGTAGTCCTTGCTGAGGATCGACTGCGCGATGGTGCGGCCCAGACCGGGCCAGGCGAAGACGTTCTCCACCAGCACGGTGCCGGCGACCAGCGACCCGAGCAGGAGCCCGCAGATCGTCAGGGCGGCGGTGAGCGCGTTGGGCAGGGCGTGGCCGAGGTAGATGGTGCGCGACGGCAGCCGCTTGGCGCGGGCCGTGCGGACGAAGTCGGCCTCGAGCACCGCCACCATCTCCACCCGGATGATCCGGGCCAGGATCACGGCCGGGCCGACGGCCAGCGCGATGACCGGCAGCACGTAGGCGTCCGGGGTCGCGTTGCCCGCGACCGGCAGCCAGCCGAGGTTGACGCCGAAGACGTAGACGAGGCCCACGCCGATCAGGAAGTCCGGGATGGTGCCGAGGACCACGCTGGTCGTGGTGAAGGCGAGCTCGCTGCGACGGCCCCGGCCGCGGCGGGTGACGACGCCCATGAGGACCCCGAGCGGGACGGCCACGACGACGGCGACCGCGAACGCGATGATCGCCAGCGTCAGGGTGGCCGGAAGCCGCTGCGAGATGATGTCGGACACCGGCAGCTGTGAGGTCAGCGAGGTGCCGAAGTCACCGGTGAAGACCCCCTGCAGGTAGTGCCAGTACTGCAGCCACAGGGGATCGTTGAGCCCCAGCGACTCGCGTCGCGCCTCCACCAGGGCGGCCGGCGCCGTGGGCCCGAGGGCGCCGCGCACCGGGTCGCCCGGGATCAGGTGGATCATCAGGAACGACGCCGTGAGCAGCACCGCGAGCGACACGAGCAACCGCCCGAGACGCCGTACCGCGAACCGCACCCAGCGGTGGGACAGGACCCCCGAGACCGGTCCCACCGCGGGTGCGCTCGAGGCGACCGAGCTCGCCGTCGTCGTCATCTGGTCGACTACCTACTTCGCCATCATCCGGATGCTGGTGGGCACCAGGTTGCCGGGCGTCTGGAACTCCGCGCCGTTGCCGAACGTCGTCACCGAGCTGTTGGCGAACGGGACGATGTCGGCGTTGGCGATGAGCGTGGACTCCGCCTCGAGCCAGGCGTCGCAGCCCTCGACACCGGGCACGGACATGACGTCCTTGACGGCGGCGTCGTACTCGTCGTTCTTGATGGCGGCGAAGTTGGTGCCGTCGGGCGCGGCCGGGCCGGACAGGAACGGCACCAGCTGGTCGGGGGCGTTGACGTTCAGCGAGACCCAGGAGATGTCCCAGTCGCCGGCTCCGAAGATGGTCCCGGTGAGCGTGGTCTCGTTCTGCGCGGTGGCCGTCACCTTGGCGCCGAGCTCCTTCCACTGCTGCACGGCGAGCTCGGAGGCCGCGGCGCCGCCGGCGCCGGTGTTGTTCTGGTAGATGAAGACCAGCTCCAGGGGCTTGCCGTCCTTGGTGCGGATCCCGTCGTCGCCCTCGGTCCAGCCGGCCTGCTCGAGCAGGTCGGCGGCGGCGTCCGGGTCGTGGGCGGGCAGCGAGCCCGAGGCGGAGTCACCGGGGCACGACGTCGGCTCGCTGACGGCGAGCGTGGTGGCGGGTCCGCCGGTGCCGGAGGTGAGCACCTTCTGCAGCTCGTCGAGGTCGACGGCCTGGGTCAGCGCCATCCGGACCGCCGGGTCGCTGGTCACGCGCCCCTCGGCCTGGTTGTACCACTGCTCGCCGATGATGCCGCTGGTCGTGGCCTCGAAGAGCTTGGCGCCCTGGAGCCGCTTGGCGTCCGGGCCGAGGACCTGGGCGGCGTTGATCTCGCCGGAGAGCAGCAGGTTGGCCGCGGTGGTCTCGTTCTCGGTGATCTTGATGACGACCTCGTCGGGCAGGCCCTCGGTGTCCGTGGTGGCGCCGTCGGGGCCCCACGTGTAGCCGTCGCGGATCGTGTAGGTGTAGCTCTCGCCGGGGGCGGCCTCGGTGAGCTCGTAGGGGCCGGTGCCGCTGGTGCCCTGGGCGAGGGACTTGCGGTCCTCGAGACCGCTGGGGCACACCATCGGCAGGCTGGCGAGGCCGTTGAGCACGAACGGCGCCGGGGCGGCGAGCTCGATGGTCACGGTGCCGGCGGCGTCGTCGCCGGTGGCCTTCGCCTCGGCGGGGAGGAAGGTGCCGAGGAACGGGCTCTGGTTCTTGGGGTCGGCGACGAAGTTCAGGTTGTCGGCCACCAGGCTCGGCGTCATCTCGGTGCCGTCCGCGCAGGTGACGCCGTCGGCGAGGGTGAGGCTGACGGTGGTGCCCTCGGCCGACCACTCCTTGGCCAGCGCCGACTGGATCTCGCCGTCGTCGGGGTTGACGCTGAGCAGCGAGTCGTAGGCGAACTGGGTGACCGTGAAGAGCGCGCTGCCGGCGCTCATCTGCGGGTCCAGGTTGCCGGGGTCCTGCGACAGCGACATCGTGAAGGTGCCGCCGTCCACGACGTCACCCCCACCGCCGCCGGGTCCGGAGCCGTCTCCCCCGCCGCAGCCGGCGAGGAGGGCGGATGTGACGCACAGGCCGAGAGCGGTGGCGGTCAGCTTCATGGGCGGGTCCTCTGGTCGTGGAGCGGTGGTGGTGGTGCGAGACGTGCGGTGTGCGTGCGGTGCTGTGGGGGGCTGTGCTGGTCGTACGGCGGTCAGGCGCCGGCGCGGCGGACCGCGCGGCCGACGTGGAGGTAGAGCGCGTGGCCCTCACCGTCGTCGCCGAGGAAGGCGTGCGGCATGAACATCCCGCGGTCGGCCTCGATCGGGATCAGGCTCTCGTCGGAGTAGCGGACGAGCTGCTTGCGCTCGGGCACCTCCCCGATCTCCTCGGCGATCCCGCTGGGCTTGACGTCCATCCAGATCCGCTGCTCGTCGTCCTGGGTGATGTCGATGTCGAACACCTGGGCGGAGTAGGTGCCGACGTAGCGGCTCGCGTCGACCAGCTCCTCGGGCTCGGTCGGCGGCACCGGCAGCGTCGGCATGGTGACGTCGGCCAGCTCGGAGAGCAGGTGGGAGTAGATGTCGCGGTAGAGCGGGAACGCGTCGCCGCCGTTGGTGAGCAGCGCGATCGCCACGCCCTTCTCGGGCACGACGCGGAGGAACGCCGCCTGGCCGATGGTGTTGCCGTCGTGGCCGACGAGCACCCCGTCGGGGGTGTCGAAGAGCTCCCAGCCCAGGCCCCAGTGGGTGCCCATCAGGCCGAGGTAGGGCAGCGCGACCTGCGGCTCCTGCATGGCGGCGACGGTGCCGGGCTCCAGGACCTTCGTGCCGTCGGGCGCCAGCCCGCCGTCGAGGTGCATCTTCGCGAAGGCGACCAGGTCGCGCGGGCGCATCGCCAGCATCGAGCCGGCCGGGCTGTTGGAGCGGGCGAGCGCCCAGATCGGAGCGGCCTGGTAGGCGGCGCCGGGCTCGGGCTGGATGTGTCCCACCGCGGCGCGGTGCAGGATCGCCTCGTAGACGTTGGTCGCCGTGTGGGTGAGCCCCAGCGGCGTGATGATGTGGTCGCGCAGGCAGGCGTCGTAGGACTTTCCGCGCAGCACCTCGACGAGCCGGCCGAGCACGCAGTAGCCGGCGTTGTTGTAGGAGAACAGCTCGTCGGGCGCGAACAGCTGCGGGACGTCGTGGAGGACCTCGAGGTACTTCTCGACGCAGTCGTCGCCGACGCCGGTGTCGGTGAAGATGTCGCCCTCGAAGCCGGCGGTGTGCTTGAGCAGCTGGTGGGTGGTGATCTTCACCGCGGCCGACTCGTCGGCGATCCTGAACTCCGGCAGGTAGGTGCGGATCGGCACCTGCAGGTCGAGGAGGCCCTCGTCGACCAGCTGCATCACCAGGGTCGCGGTCCACACCTTGGTGACCGAGCCGATCTGGAAGACCGAGTCGACGGTGGCCTCGACGCCGGTGGTCCGGCTGAGCACGCCCGCGGCGTGGTCGACGACCCTGCCCTCGGCCAGCACGGCCACGGCCGCGCCGGGCACGTCGTACTTCTCGATCAGGGTCGGGAGGTTCTCGGCGATCCAGGTCTCGACGCGCTCCAGTGTCATGCAGGTCACGCTAGGGAGGCATGACCCCGGTCGTGTTCGTCCGCGGTGACAAGGAGGCCCGGGGCGATCCGTCCGCGCGCACAAGACGACCGCCACACGGCGGTCGCCGTGCGTTCAGGCGACGGCCTCGAAGCGGATGCCCGCAGCCTGTAACCGGGACAGCAGGTGCTCCCCCATCGCCTGCGCCGTCGTGACCTGGCCGGCGGTCGACGGGTTGTCGTCGAGGACCAGGCAGAGCGCCGACTCCGCGAGCATCTTCGCCGTCTCGCCGTAGCCGGGGTCGCCGCCGGAGACGCGGGTGTGGACCGTGCGCCCGTCGCCCTCGCCGATGAAGTCGACGGTGAACCACGACCGCTCGCGCTTGGCCTCGTCGGGGCCCTCGCCTTGCTTGACCCGGCCCAGCAGGAGCTGGCGCAGCGGCCTGACCTGGGCGGCCAGCGCCATCGCCGTGACCCCCGCGGCACCGCCGGCGGCGTAGTGGAGGGTCTTGGTGCCGGCGTAGTGGGAGTAGCGGAACGTCGGTCCGTACTCCGGCAGCGCGGCACCGGAGCGGGCCACGACGAGCGGGTCGATGGTCGGCATCGGCAGCAGCCAGAAGCCCAGCTGCCGGTCGCGGTGGGGCTTGCCGGCGACCGCGCGCGAGGAGCGCCCGTCGGCCGGCTTCGGCTCGGTCCGTCGGCGCGCGGAGGACGCCTCCTTCGACTGCTTCGGGCGCGACATCGCGTTGATCGCGGAGTGGAAGGTGCCGCCGGAGAACATCCCGCTGGCGCGGACGACGCCGCGGATCGTGACCGGGCCGGACGCCGCGAGCTGGCGGACCGTGAAGTAGGCGCCGAGGTCGTGCGGGATCGAGTCGAAGCCGCAGGCGTGGACCAGGCGGGCGCCGGTGCGCACGGCGGTCGCGTGGTGGGCGGTGTACATGCGGTCGACGAACTCCGGCTCCCCGGTGAGGTCGACGTAGTCGGTGCCGGCCTCGGCGCAGGCGGCCACGAGCGGTTCGCCGTGGTGGAGGTAGGGCCCGACCGTCGTGATGACGACCCGGGCGCGCGACGCCACGGCCGCCAGCGAGGCGGCGTCGGTGACGTCGGCGGGGATCAGCTCGAGCGACTCCAGTGCGGGGTCGATCGCGACCAGCCGGCGGCGTACGGCCTCCAGCCTGTCGGGACTGCGACCGGCCAGCGCCCAGCGCAGGCCCTCGGGGGCGTGGCGGGCGAGGTACTCGGCGGTGAGGCCGCCGGTGAAGCCGGTCGCGCCGAAGACGACGACATCGAGCTCGCGGGACTCTCCAGGGGCGACCATGGGGCCATCGTGGCACTGGCCGCGCGAGGGATGGAACCGGGTCCACCGCCCACCTCGTCGTACCCCCTGACGACCGGACCGCCCCGGTCGTCCCGCCGACACCGAGGACCGAGCCCGCCGCATGGACCACGACACCGAGTTCGCCGCGTACGCCGAGGAGGCCTGGCCCTCCCTCGTGCGGTCGGCGGTCTTCCTCGGCTGCCGGCTGCCGGAGGCCGAGGACCTGGCGCAGACGGCGCTCGCGCGCTGCTACACGGCCTGGGCGAGGGTGCGGGCGGCCGACGACCGGGACGCCTACGTCTACCGGGTGCTGGTCAACTCCCTGCGCGACAGCAGGCGTCGGCGCTGGTGGGGCGAGCGGCCGACCGACGAGCTGCCGGAGGCACGGGCGACCGGGCGGGGGGACGCGATGGCCGACGTCGACACCGCGGACGCCGTGCACCGCGCCCTGGCCGGGCTCAGCGCGGTCAACCGCGACGTGGTCGTGCTGCGCTACTTCGCGCAGCTGAGCGAGCGGGAGACCGCACAGGCCCTCGGCGTGCCCGCGGGCACGGTCAAGAGCCGGCTCTCGCGGGCGCTGCGGCACCTCGCCGCCGACCACCACCTCGCCGACTTCGGCGCACTCACTGACGGACTCAAGGGGAGGGGGACGCCATGAGCGACCTCGAACGACTGTGGGACGAGATCCCGGTGGGACCGGCGCCGGTCGCCGCCATCGTGCGACGCGGTGCGGCCGGGCGTCCGCCGGAGCGCCGCCGACGGGTCGTGCGGCCGCTGGTGCGGGCCGCGGTCGTCGGCTCCGTGGCCGCCGCGTTCGTGGTCGGGGTGATGGTCGGCCAGCCCACGGACGACGGAGCCGGCCCGGGCGCCGGCCCGCTCCCCGCGCAGCCGCCCCCGATCGCGCCGGCGGCGTTCCACGGGGACCTCCAGGCGGCGGCGTCGTGCGACGCCCTGCTCGACCACTACGTCGAGCGGGCACTCGAGCTGGTCGGGCCCCACGGGTGGGACACCTACGGCTCCTACGAGCAGAACGCCAGGATGACCCGCGATCTCGACGCCGTCGCGGGCCCCACCAGCTCCGAGGCGGAGGCCTACGGGTCCGTCAGCAGCGACACCGGCACCAACGTGCAGGAGGCCGGGGTCGACGAGCCCGACCACGTGAAGACCGACGGCGAGCTCCTGGTGCGCGTGCGCGACGCCGAGCTCTCGACGTACGACGTCAGCGGCGACGCGGTGGCCGAGCTCGGCTCCCTGGACCTCGGGGACCTGCGCGACGCCGAGATCCTGCTCGCCGGCGACACCGTCGTCGCCGTCGGGACCATCGGCCGCCTGGCCTCGCCCGGGACCCGCGTGGTCACGGTCGACGTCGCCGACCCGGTCTCGCCGACCGTGGTCGAGACCGTCGACTACGACAGCGCACTGCTCAGCGCCCGCCAGCACGGGGGCGACGTCCGTCTGGTGCTGTCGGCGGGTCTGCCGAGCCTGGACTTCGTGCAGCCCCGCCGTCGCGGCGGCACCTGGCGCGAGCGCAACCGGGCCGCGCTGCGTGCCAACCGTGCCGTCGTGCGCGAGACGACGCTCGTCGACTGGGTGCCGCAGGTGACCACGGCGGCGGGGCGGGAGCAGCTCGTCGCGTGCGGCGACGTGGCCATCCCGAGGGCCGAGCTGGCGCTGGACACGACGGCCGTCGTCGGCTTCTCCGCCGCCTCGCCGACCGAGCTCAGCACGCTCGGGCTGGCTGCGTCGGCCCCCGTGGCCTACGAGTCCGCCGACCACCTCTACCTCGCCACGCAGGCCGATCCGTGGGGCTGCTGCTGGGACACCGTCTCCCGCACCCGGACCACCGGCAGCACCGGCGTCACCCACGTGTTCGACTTCGCCCTGGACGGGGCCGGCGCGTCCTACGTCGGGTCCGGTGAGGTCGAGGGCGCGCTCGCCGACCGGTGGTCGGTCGACGAGCACGACGGCGTGCTGCGGCTCGCCGTCGGCCCGACCCAGGAGACCGGCGACTTCAGCTCGATCGTGACGCTCGAGGCGCAGGACGACGAGCTCGTCGAGGTCGGGCGTCTCGACCACGTCGGGGACGACGAGACGATCCAGTCGGTCCGGTGGTTCGACGAGCTGGCGTTCGTGGTGACCTTCCGCCAGGTGGACCCGCTCTACGCGATCGACCTGAGCGACCAGACGGCGCCGCGGCTCGGTGGCGAGCTGAAGATCCCGGGCTTCTCCGACTACCTCCACCCCCTCGGCCCGCACCGGCTGGTGGGGATGGGCCAGGGCCCGGGCGCCGGTGGTCGTTGGGGGGCGCAGGTGTCGGCGTTCGAGATCAGCGACCTCGAGGCGCCGAGGCGCACCGACGTGCACGCCTACGCCGTCGGGACCACCGCGCTGGCCGGGCAGGACCCGCGCCAGTTCACCTGGCTGCCGCGCGAGCGGGTGGCGCTGACGGTGATCCAGCGGGGCGACACCGGCTACGTCTCCGTGCTCACCTTCGACCGCGGCCGGATCGCCGAGCGGCTGGTGGAGGTCGAGCACGGCCGCGACGTGTCCGCCGTACGCCTGGTCCCGCTGCCCGGCGACCGCGTCGCGCTCGTCACCGGCGAGGACGTCGAGATGTTCCCGCTCTGAGCGCCGCCCGTGCGGCCGGGCGCGACGTAAACTCGGCGCATGTGCCGCAATATCCGCCCGCTCAACAACTTCGAGCCGCCGGCCACGCGTGACGAGGTGACCGCCGCCGCGCTGCAGTACGTGCGCAAGGTCAGCGGGACCACCAAGCCGTCGCAGGCCAACCAGGCGGTCTTCGACCAGGCCGTCCGCGAGATCGCGCACCTCACCCAGCACCTGCTCGACGACCTGGTGACGACCGCGCCGCCCAAGGACCGCGAGGTCGAGGCCGCCAAGGCCAAGGCGCGGGCCGAGCTGCGCTACGCCCGATGAGGGCTGCTCCGTGACGACCGCCCCGGTCCACGCGTCGTACGACGACGCCTGCGCGCTGCTCGACGGGCGTCCTCTCGTCGTCCTCACCGGCGCCGGCCTCTCCACCGACTCCGGCATCCCCGACTACCGCGGCCCGGGCGCGCCGGTGCGCGCGCCCATGACCTACCAGGAGTTCGTCCGCGGGGCCGAGGCGCAGCAGCGCTACTGGGCGCGCAGCCACCTCGGCTGGGGCCGCATGCGCCACGCCTCCCCCAACGACGGCCACCGCGCGCTCGCCGCGCTGGACCCCGAGCTGCTCATCACCCAGAACGTCGACGGCCTGCACGAGGCCGCCGGGACGAGGCGGCTGGTCGCGCTGCACGGCCGCATCGCCGACGTGGTGTGCCTGGCCTGTCGTGCCACGTCGTCGAGGGTGGCGCTGCACGACCGGATGACCGGGCTCAACCCCGGGTTCACCGCACGCCACGCGGGGGCGGAGGCGCGGCCCGACGGCGACGTCGAGCTCGACGACACCGCCGACTTCGTGGTTCCCGCCTGCGAGGACTGCGGCGGGGTGCTCAAGCCCGACGTGGTGTTCTTCGGGGAGAACGTCCCGGCGCCGCGCGTGGAGCGTTGCTACGCCGCGGTCGAGGCGCTCGCCGCGACCGGCGGCGCGCTGCTGGTCGCCGGCTCCAGCCTGACCGTGATGAGCGGCCTGCGGTTCGTGCGCCGGGCGAGCAAGCTCGGCGTCCCGGTGGTCATCGTCAACCGCGGCGCCACCCGCGGCGACGAGCACGCGACCCACAAGCTCGAGCTCGGCTGCTCGGAGTTCCTCGCCGCCCTTGCGGGCTGACGCTCACCCGCTCGCCGACGTGACCGGGAGTACGAGCGCAGCGAGTACTCCAATGGAGCGACGACGTCGCTCCACAGTCACTCCACGAGCTTGCGCACGAAGATGTGGTCGGCGGCCTCGGGGACGATCTCGGCGGTCTCGCCGCCCGAGCCCACGAGGACGCCCTCGGGGGTGGCGACGACGGTGACGGTCTTGTCGGGGAGGGCGCCGACGCGGCGCATGGCGCTCATCAGCGACTCGTCCTTCTGCATCTCCTCGGAGATGCGGCGCACGAGGACGCGGCCCTCGTCGACGCCGGCGGCCTTCGAGAGGGACTCGACGCCCTCCATGAAGTCCTCGCCCACCGTGACCTCGCCGAGCTCGTCGAGCCCGGGGATGGGGTTGCCGTACGGCGACTCGGTGGGGTGGTCGAGCAGCTCGAGGAGCCGACGCTCGACGGTCTCGGACATCACGTGCTCCCAGCGGCACGCCTCCTCGTGCACGAGCTCCCAGTCGAGGCCGATCACGTCGGTCAGCAGCCGCTCCGCGAGCCGGTGCTTGCGCATCACCCGGGTCGCGAGCTGGGTGCCGACGTCGGTGAGCTGGAGGTGGCGGTCGCCCTCGACGGTGAGCAGGCCGTCGCGCTCCATGCGCGCCACGGTCTGCGAGACCGTGGGGCCGCTCTGGTGGAGCCGCTCCGCGATGCGGGCGCGCAGCGGGACGATGCCCTCCTCCACGAGCTCGTAGATCGTGCGGAGGTACATCTCGGTGGTGTCGATCAGGTCGCTCACCTCCCCATTCTTACGCATGTGTGTGTGCCCCTGGCAGGGTGGAGGCGATGCCTGCCGTCATGTGGTTCCGCCGGGACCTCCGCACCCGTGACAACCCTGCCCTCCTCGAGGCGGCCGCGGAGGGCGAGGTGCTCCCGCTGTTCGTCCTCGATCCGCGCCTCTGGGGTCCCGCCGGACCGTCGCGGCGGGCCTACCTCGGCGCCTCGCTGCGCTCGCTGGGCGCCGACGTGCCGGTCGCGGTGGTCCGCGGCGACCCCGTGCGCCGTGTGGTGCAGGCCGCCCGCGATGTCGGCGCCGACCGGGTCCACGTGGCGGCCGACTACGGCCCCTACGGCCACGCCCGCGACCTCGAGGTGGAGCGCGCCCTCGCCGACGCCGGCGTCGAGCTGGTCCGCACCGGCTCGCCGTACGCCGTGGCGCCCGGCCGGGTGACCAACGGCAGCGGCGAGCACTACAAGGTCTACACGCCGTTCTCCAAGGCCTGGGCCGACCACGGCTGGCGGGCGCCGGTCGACGCGCCGAAGGGCGTCACCTGGGCGAGCCTCGACGACACCACCGAGGTCCCGGAGACCCGGCTGCCGGCCGGGCTCGAGCTGCCCGAGGCCGGCGAGGCCGCCGCCCACCGCCGCTGGGCCGACTTCCTGGACGTGATCGCCGACTACGGCGACGACCGCGACAAGCCGGCCGTCGACGGGACCTCCCGGCTCTCGGTGCACCTCAAGTACGGCGAGATCCACCCCCGCACGCTGCTCGCGGACCTCGCGACGCTGCGGGGCGCCGGCGCGGCGACGTACCGCAAGGAGCTGGCCTGGCGGGAGTTCTACGCCGACGTGCTCTTCGCCAAGCCGGAGACCGCCCGCGACTACCTCAAGCCCGACTACGGCCGGATGCGCTACGACGACCCCGCCGAGCACCTGGAGGCCTGGCAGGAGGGACGCACCGGCTTCCCGATCGTCGATGCCGGCATGCGCCAGCTGCGCGGCATGGGCTGGGTGCACAACCGGGTCCGGATGATCGTGGCGAGCTTCCTGGTCAAGGACCTGCACGTCGAGTGGCAGCACGGCGCGCGCCACTTCCTGCACTGGCTCGTCGACGGCGACCTCGCCTCCAACAACCACGGCTGGCAGTGGGTCGCCGGCAGCGGCACCGACGCGGCGCCGTACTTCCGGGTCTTCAACCCCACGAGCCAGGGCCGCAAGTTCGACCCGCGTGGCGACTACGTACGGCGCTGGGTGCCCGAGCTCGCGGACGTCGCCGACCCGCACGAGCCGAGCGCCGACGACCGCGACCGGGTCGGCTACCCCCACCCCGTCGTCGACCACGCCGAGGAGCGCCGCGAGGCGCTCGACCGCTGGGAGGAGATCCGATGACCAGCCCCGCCCCCCTCGGTCCGGTGATCGTGCCGAGCCGCTTCTGCGGACCGCCGTCCTCGGGCAACGGCGGCTGGTCCGCCGGCGCCCTCGCGGCGACGCTGCCGCACCCCGACGACCACGGCCGGTCCTGGCCCGCCGTGACGATCACGCTGCGCCAGCCGCCGCCGCTCGACACCGAGCTGCCGGTCACCGACGAGGACGGCGCCCACGTCGCGTCCCACGACGGCAGGGCGGTCGCGCAGGCCCGCCTCGCCGACCGCGACCCCTCCCCCGTGGCGCCGGTCGGCGCCGACGTGGCCCGCGCCGCGGAGGCCGCCTACCCCGGTCTCCGGGCCCACCCCTTCCCGACCTGCTTCGCCTGCGGCACCGAGCGCGAGGAGGGTGACGGGCTGCGGATCTTCCCCGGCGCGGTCGGCGCGGCCGACGAGGCCGCACGCGCCGCCGCGACGTGGACGCCCCACCCGAGCCTCGCCGAGGACTGGCACGACTACCGCGACGAGGTGCGTCACGCGTCGCTGCCGGTGACGTGGGCGGCGCTCGACTGCGTCGGCGCCTGGGCCGGCGACATGGGCGAGCGCCCGATGGTGCTCGGCACGATGACGGCCAGGATCGACGCACTACCGGTGATCGGAGAGGAGCACGTGGTGATCGGAGCCGCCCGCGGCCAGGAGGGCCGCAAGACCTACACCGCCTCCACGCTCTACGACGCGGACGGCCGCGTCGTGGCGGCCGCGGAGCACGTGTGGATCACCATCGACCCGGCGGCGTTCGCATGAGCGAGTGGTGGCGCCAGGCCGTCGTCTACCAGGTCTACGTCCGCAGCTTCGCCGACTCCGACGGCGACGGCGTGGGCGACCTCCCGGGCATCACGTCCCGGCTGCCCTACCTGCGCGACCTCGGTGTCGACGCCGTGTGGATCACGCCGTTCTACCGCTCGCCGCAGCACGACCACGGCTACGACGTCGCCGACTACGTCGACGTCGACCCGCTCTTCGGCACCCTCGCGGACGCGGACGCGCTGGTCGCCCGCGCCCACGAGCTCGGGCTGCGGGTGATCGTCGACCTGGTGCCCAACCACACCTCCTCGGACCACGCGTGGTTCCGGGCCGCGCTGGCGGCGGAGCCCGGCAGCCCCGAGCGTGCGCGCTACCTCTTCCGCACCGGCCGCGGCGCCGACGCGAGCGAGCCGCCCAACAACTGGCGCTCCGTCTTCGGCGGGCCCGCGTGGACCCGGGTCGGCGACACCGACCAGTGGTACCTCCACCTCTTCGACTCCACCCAGCCCGACCTCGACTGGCGCAACCCCGAGGTGCCGGCGATGTTCGCCGACGTGCTGCGCTTCTGGCTCGACCGGGAGGTCGACGGCTTCCGCGTCGACGTCGCCCACGGGCTCCTCAAGGAGGAGGACCTGCGCGACCAGACCGGCCAGGAGGTCTCCTCCGACACCTTCGACGTCGGGGGCCTCGCCGAGGACGCGCCCATGTGGGACCAGCCCGAGGTCCACGACGTCTACCGGCAGTGGCACGCGATCCTGGCGGAGTACGACGGCGACCGCATGGCCGTCGCCGAGGCCTGGACCAGGACGGTCGAGTCGAACGCCGCCTACGTGCGCCCCGACGAGCTGCACCAGGCGTTCAACTTCGACTGGGTGATGGCGCCGTGGTCGGCCACGGCCTACGCCGACGTCATCGAGCGCACGCTGCCCGCCCTGGCGGCGGTCGGCGGGACGCCCACCTGGGTGCTGAGCAACCACGACGTCCAGCGCCACGCCACGCGCTACGGCGGCGGCGCGGTCGGCCGGGCGCGGGCCCGGGCGGCGACCCTGCTGTCGCTGACCCTGCCCGGCTCGGCCTACCTCTACCAGGGCGAGGAGCTCGGGCTCGAGGACGTCGACGTGGCCCCGGAGCACCGGCAGGACCCGTCGTGGTTCCGCACCGGCGAGCCCGGCCGCGACAGCTGCCGGGTGCCGATCCCCTGGGCGGGCGAGCGTGCGCCGTACGGCTTCGGGCCGGGGGCCGCGCAGCCGTGGATCCCGCAGCCCGAGGGCTGGGCGGCCCTGAGCGTCGAGGCCCAGCAGTCCGACGACGGCTCGACGCTGGCGTTCTACCGCCGCGCGCTGGCCCTGCGGCGCGAGTGGCTGGGCGGCGCCGGCGACGAGGTGTCGGTGAGCGTGCACGACGACGTGCTCACCGTGCGTCGCGGCGACGTCACCCTCGCCGTCAACTGCGGCTCGGTGGCGGCAGCGCTGCCCGCGGGCGAGCCGCTGCTGGCCACGGGGCCGGCCGACGGCGGACTGCCGCCCGACACCGCGGTCTGGGTCAGGACCGGCTGAGCGCCTCGTTGTAGGCGGCCAGCTCGGAGGCGAACTCGTCGAGCCGGGCGTCGGTCCAGTCGCCCAGCTGCTCCCCGAGCCACTTGCGGCGGTGGCGGGCGACCTCCTCGAGACGGCTGACGGCCTCGTCGGTCGCCGAGACCAGCGAGGCCCGCCGGTCGTCGGGGTCCGGGACCCGCGCCACGAGCCCGAGGTCGACGAGGTGCTGCACCTGCCGGCTGATCGCGCCCTTGTCGGTGGCGAAGATCTCCACCATCGACGAGGCGCGCAGCGGGCCGTGCTCGGCGACGTAGCCGAGCATCAGGTACGACGCCGGCTGCAGGTCCTCGTGCACCAGCTGCGCCCGGACGCCCACCACGCGGCGTACGCGTCGGATCATCACGCCCACCTCCTGCTCGAGGTGGCGCAGGGACTCGGCTCGGGTCATCGCACGACCGGCTCCTCGGCCTCGGTGGGCTGGTAGTTGGAGGTGCGCAGCGGCACCTCCTTGATGAAGAGTACGCAGATCAGCGCGACCACGGCGAACGGTGCGGACACCAGGAACAGGTGGCCCACCGCGTCGCCGAAGGACGCCTCGTAGAGCGCACGCATCGGCAACGACAGCGAGTCCAGGTCGGGGATCGAGTGGCTGGCGTGGGCGTCGGGCGTGACCCCTTGCTCCCGAAGGCCGTCGCGGACGCTGTTGGCGACCTGCGTGGCCAGCACCGCACCCAGGGCGGAGACCCCGATCGAGCCACCCATCGAGCGGAAGAACGCGACGACCGAGCTGGCGGCGCCCATGTCCTCGATGCGGGTGTTGTTCTGGACCGAGAGGACGAGGTTCTGCATGGTGGCGCCCAGGCCCAGCCCGACCAGCGCCATGAACGCGCCTACGACGACGAGGTTGGTCTTCTCGTCGATCGTGCCGAGCAGGAAGAGGCCGACGATGACGAGCACCATGCCGCCGACGAGCCAGCGCTTCCACAGGCCGGTGTCGCTGATGATCCGGCCGGTGACGATCGAGGACACCAGCAGGCCGCCGACCATCGCGATGGACATCAGGCCGGCCTCCGTGGGGGCCATGCCGCGGGCGAGCTGGAAGTACTGGCTGAGGTAGACCGTCGCGCCGAACATCGCGACACCGACCATGACGGACGCGGCCGTCGCCAGCGCCGTGGTGCGGTCGCGGAAGAGGCGCAGCGGGATGATCGGGTCGACGGCGACGCGCGCCTCGACGTAGATCGCCAGCGCGATCACCGCGATGCCCGCGGCGAGCATGAGCGCGGTGGTGGTGGAGGCCCAGGCGAAGTCCTGGCCGGCCAGCGACACCCACACCAGCAGGATGCTGACGCCGCCCATGATGAGCGTGGCGCCGAGGTAGTCCACGTGCACCTCACGCCGTACGACGGGCAGGTGCAGGGTGCGCTGCAGCACGACGAAGGCCAGCGCGGCGACCGGCAGCCCGACGAAGAAGCAGCCGCGCCAGCCGAGCGGGCTGTCCACGATCACGCCGCCGATGAGGGGGCCGCTCACGGTCGCGAGGGCGAAGACGGCGCCGATGTAGCCGGAGTAGCGGCCGCGCTCGCGCGGGCTCACCATGGTGGCGATGACGACCTGGACCAGCGCCGTGAGGCCGCCGACGCCGAGACCCTGGACGGCACGGGCGCCGATCAGGACTCCCATGTTGGGCGCGAACGCCGCGATCAGCGACCCGACGGAGTAGATGAGCAGGGCGCTCTGGACGAGCAGCTTCTTGCTGAACAGGTCGGCGAGCTTGCCCCACAGCGGGGTGGTGGCCGTCATCGTCAGCAGCGTCGCCACGACGACCCACGTGTAGCCGGTCTGGCTGCCCTCGAGGTCGGTGACCATCGCCGGGAGGGCGTTGGTGACGACGGTGCTGGAGAGCATGCCGACGAACATCGCGAGCAGCAGGCCGCTGAGGGCCTCCAGGATCTCGCGGTGGGTCATCTGGTGGGTCTCCTCCGCCGACGGCGGGGCGGAGGCCGGGGTGGAGGGCGGAGTCACGTCCTGGGACACGGGTGCTCGATTCATACCGACTAGAAGGTTGACTCCGGCAACTATATTCCGATGACGCCCTCCCGGGTATCCCCTGTGTCCGGAAACACTCGGACGTCCGGACCCGGAAATAGCAGCGACCCGCAGGCGTGGCCTTCGAATGAAGACCGCTCCGGGGGACGTGAAGCCCGGATCGCCTGCGGGTCGGGTAGCTGCTAGGAATTCGTCAGCAGCCTGCCGGGCGCTTCCACCCGGCATGGTGCTGGGCTGCTAGCGGGCAGCCACCTCACGCGTCCTTGAAGAACTCATTCTTCGGACCACCTCCTTTCCCGTGTACGACAACCGTAGGTCGCCGTCGCGGGCCGGACAAGGGCTTTTCCACCGGCTTTGCGGACCGACCGTCACGCCAGGGCCGCGGCGAACTGCGACTGGTAGAGCCGGCTGTAGGCGCCGCCCGCCGCGAGCAGCTCGTCGTGGGTGCCCTGCTCGACGATCCGGCCGGCCTCCATGACCAGGATCAGGTCGGCGTCGCGGATCGTCGAGAGCCGGTGCGCGATGACGAACGACGTCCGGTCGCTGCGCAGCGCGGCCATGGCCTGCTGGAGCAGCAGCTCGGTGCGGGTGTCGACCGAGCTGGTGGCCTCGTCGAGGATCAGCAGCGCCGGGTCGGCCAGGAACGCGCGGGCGATGGTCACCAGCTGCCGCTCGCCGGCCGACAGGTTGCCGCCGTCCTCGTCGACCCTCGTGTCGTAGCCGTCGGGCAGCGAGTGCACGAACCGGTCCACGAACGTCGCCCGCGCCGCCTCGAGGATCTCCTCCTCGCTGGCCCCCGGACGGCCGTAGGCGATGTTGTCGCGGATCGTGCCCTCGAAGAGCCAGGTGTCCTGCAGGACCATCCCGATGCCGCCGCGCAGCACCGCGCGGGGCATCGCGGTGATGTCGACGCCGTCGAGCGTGATCCGGCCGGCGTCGAGCTCGTAGAAGCGCATCACCAGGTTGACCAGGGTGGTCTTGCCGGCGCCGGTCGGTCCCACGATCGCCACCGTCTGGCCGGGCCGTGCCACCAGGGACAGCCCGGAGATGAGCGGCTCGGCGGGGTCGTAGGAGAACGCGACGTCCCGGAAGGCCACCTCGCCGCGGCCGGCGCGCAGGCCCTGACGGTCGCCGAAGGCCGGGATCGCGTCGGGGGTCTGCTCCTCGGCGTCGAGCAGCTCGAAGACCCGCTCGGCCGAGGCGACGCCCGACTGCAGCAGGTTCATCATCGAGGCCACGGTGGTGAGCGGCTGCGTGAACTGCCGGGTGTACTGGATGAACGCCTGCACCTCCCCCAGCGACAGCGAGCCGTTGGCCACGCGCAGGCCGCCGACCACGGCGATGACGAC
Source organism: Nocardioides lijunqiniae (assembly GCF_015024225.1). Lineage (GTDB taxonomy): Bacteria > Actinomycetota > Actinomycetes > Propionibacteriales > Nocardioidaceae > Nocardioides > Nocardioides lijunqiniae. The sequence goes on along the minus strand of NZ_JACJGM010000032.1, from coordinate 5,948 downwards.
GTAGTTGAGGTTCCCCACGAACATCATCAGCGGCATGATCAGCCCGCTCACGAACTGCGCCTTGAACGACGCCTCGTAGAGCTCGTCGTTCTCGACGGCGAAGGTGCGCTCGACCTCGGGCCGACGGCCGAAGACCGTCACCAGCGCGTGGCCGGAGAAGGTCTCCTCGATGTGCGCGTTCAGCCGCCCCGTCCGCCGCCACTGGGCGATGAACTGGCCCTGCGAGCGCTTCATGATCTTGGCGGTGAGGTACATCGAGACCGGCACCGACACCAGCGCGATCAGCGCCAGGGTCGGTGAGATCCAGAACATCATCGACAGCACGGCCAGGACCGTGAGCAGCGAGGTGAGCAGCTGGCTCATCGTCTGCTGGAGGGTCTGGCTGACGTTGTCGATGTCGTTGGTGACCCGGCTGAGCAGCTCGCCGCGCGGCTGGCGGTCGAAGTACTGCAGGGGCAGCGCGTTGACCTTGTCCTCGACGTCGGAGCGCATGACCCTGACCGTGCTCTGCACGACGTCGTTGAGCAGGTAGCCCTGGAGCCAGCCGAGCAGCGACGCCCCGGCGTAGATGGCCAGGACGCCGAGCAGGACGTCGCGGACGCCGTCGAAGTCGATCGGGGTCTCGGCGAGGTAGCCGTCGAAGATCAGGTCGGTCGCGTGCCCGAGCAGCCGCGGACCGAGCGCCATCAGCCCCACGCTCACGACGGCGAGCGCGACGACCGCGATCGCCTTGTGGCGCTGGGGTGTCAGCAGCCCGACCAGCCGCCGGGCCGACGGCCCGAACGTCATGGCCTTCTGCCCGACCATGCCGCCGCCCATGGGCCCGCGGCCCGGGCCGCCGACCGGCGCCTCGATGCGCTCGGTCTCCTTCATCGTGCCGGTGGGCTTGGTGTCGGTCATGCCGCCTCCTCCGCGCTCAGCTGGGACGCGACGATCTCCTGGTACGTCGCGTTGCCGGCGAGCAGCTCGTCGTGGGTGCCGCGGCCGACGACGCGGCCGTCCTCGAGCACCAGGATCAGGTCGGCGTCGCGGATCGAGGCCACCCGCTGCGCGACGAGGATGACGGTCGCGTCGCGGGTCTCGGGCTTCAGCGCGGCGCGCAGTCGCGCGTCGGTCGCGAGGTCGAGGGCCGAGAACGCGTCGTCGAACAGGTAGATCTCGGGCCGGCGTACCAGCGCGCGGGCGATGGCCAGGCGCTGGCGCTGCCCACCGGAGACGTTGGTGCCGCCCTGGACGATCGGGGCGTCGAGGCCCTCGGGCATCGCCTCGACGAAGTCGCGCGCCTGCGCGATCTCCAGGGCCCGCCAGAGCTCCTCGTCGGTCGCGTCGGGCTTGCCGTGGCGCAGGTTGGTGGCGACGGTGCCGGTGAAGAGGAAGGCCCGCTGCGGGACCAGCCCGATCGAGGACCACAGCACGTCGGGGTCGAGGTCGCGGACGCCGACCCCGTCGATGCGCACCTGGCCCGCGGTGGCGTCGAAGAGCCGCGGCACCAGGTTGACGAGCGTCGACTTGCCGGCGCCGGTGGAGCCGATCACGGCGACCGTCTGGCCGGCGTGGGCCTCGAAGCTGACGCCGCTCAGCACCGGCTGCTCGGCGCCGGGGTAGGTGAAGCCGACGTCCCGGAGCTCGAGCCGGCCGCGGCCGACGACCTCCCGCACGGGCGACGCCGGAGGGACGACCGAGGACTGGGTGTCGAGCACCTCGCTGATCCGGTCGGCGCACACCGACGAGCGGGGCACCATCATCAGCATGAACGTCCCCATCATCACCGACATCAGGATCTGCATCAGGTAGCTGAGGAACGCCGTGAGGGCGCCCACCTCCATCTGGCCCTGGTCGACGCGATGGCCGCCGAACCAGATCACCGCGACGCTGGAGACGTTCACGACGAGCATGACCAGCGGGAACATCGTGGCCATCCAGCGACCGGCGCGCACCGACACCTCGGTGAGGTCGTCGTTGGCGCGGGCGAAGCGGGCGGTCTCGTGCGGCTCGCGTACGAACGCGCGCACGACGCGGATGCCGGTGATCTGCTCGCGCAGCACCCGGTTGACGGCGTCGATGCGCTCCTGGACCAGCCGGAAGCTCGGCACCATCTGCGACACGACGACCCCGACGGAGAGGAAGAGCGCGGGGACCACCACCGCGAGCAGCCAGGACAGGCCGAGGTCCTCGCGCATCGCCATCAGGATCCCGCCGACCATCATGATCGGCACCGAGACGGCCATCGTGCAGGTCATCAGCGTCAGCATCTGCACCTGCTGGACGTCGTTGGTGTTGCGGGTGATCAGCGAGGGCGCGCCGAACTGCGCGAGCTCGCGCCCGGAGAACGAGCCCACGCGGTGGAAGACGTCCGCGCGCAGGTCGCGGCCGAACGACATCGCCGTGCGCGCCGAGAACCAGACGGCCACGACGGAGCACGCGATCTGCAGCAGCGAGACGCCGAGCATGATCGCGCCGGTGCGGACGATGTAGTCGGTGTCGCCGGTGGCCACGCCGTCGTCGATGATGTCGGCGTTGAGGCTGGGGAGGTAGAGCATCGCGACCGTGGCCGTGAGCTGCAGGGCGACGATGATCGTCAGCCAGGTGCGGTAGGGGCGCAGGTAGGTGCGCATCAGGCGGAGCAGCATTCGTCCCTCTTCCGGAGCCCGAGGAGGACGGTCTCGACGATCTGCTCGGGCGTGAGCAGCCGTCCGTCGGCGATCTTGGGGTGGCTGCCCGCGAAGGTCAGCAGGCGCAGCACGTGCAGGAAGTGCTCGACCGGCACGGCGAGCTGGTCGGCGTCGTCACCGACGACGTCGGCGAGCAGCAGCGTCAGCCGCGCCCGCCACGCCTCGGCCTCCTCGGAGTCGTGGAGGTGGCCCGGAGGGCCGACCAGCTCGACCCTGAGCATCAGGTCGAACGTCGCCCGGAAGCGCTGCTGGAGCAGCGCCACCAGCAGGAGGAGGCGGGCGCTCAGCGGCTGGTCGCGCTCGATGCCCTCGATGCGCGCCACGAGGTCGCCGGGCTCGAAGGCGCGGGCCAGCGCGGCATCGACGAGCTCCTCCTTGGACTCGAAGACCCGGAAGATCGTGCCCTCGGCGACCTTGGCGGCCTCGGCGATCTGACGCGTGGTCACGGCGCGCCCGTGCAGGCGCAGCAGGCGCAGCGTCACGTCGGTCAGCTGGTCGCGGCGCTCCTCGGGCGAGAGCGGTCGGGCACGGGGTGGCATGCCGTCGACCCTAACTGAGTGAGCACTCACTCAGGCAAGCGGTTTGCGCAGCAGGTTTTTCAGCAGATGCTGAAAAACCTGACGTTCTGGGCCAGAACTACGGCCCAGAACGTCAGGGAAAGGCCCAGAAGCGCCCGTCTCGGACGCGCCACGACGCCCTACGGCGCCAGCCGCTCCGCCACCCAGGCCGATCCCTCGCGCCGGTAGACCAGGCGGTCGTGGAGCCGGCCGCGACGTCCCTGCCAGAACTCCACGAGCTCGGGTCGCACGAGATAGCCGCCCCACTCCGGCGGCACCGGCACCTCGTCGGGGAAGCGGCGCTCGGCGTCGGCGTACGCCGCGTCGAGCTCCTCGCGCCCGGCGACCGGCGACGACTGGTGCGAGGCCCAGGCGCCCAGCTGCGAGCCGCGCGGGCGCGAGGCGAAATAGGCCTCCACGTCGGCGCGGGGCAGCAGCGAGGCGGTGCCGTCGACGCGGACCTGACGCTCCAGCAGGTGCCACGGGAAGAGGAGCGAGCAGGCGGGGTTGGCCGCGAGGTCGGAGCCCTTGCGCGAGGCGGTGTTGGTGAAGAAGCGGAAGCCGTCGTCGGCCACGCCCTTGAGCAGGACCATCCGCGACGACGGTCGGCCCTCGGCCGAGACCGTCGACACCACCATCGCGTTGGGCTCGTGCAGGTTGGCGGCGCGTACGTCGGCGAACCAGCCGCCGAACATCGCGACCGGGTCCGCGGCGAGGTCGTCCTCGGCGAGCCCGCCGGCGGCGTACTCCTGGCGCAGCGCCGCGATGTCCCCGTCGTCGTGCGTGTTGTCTCCCATGCGAGCCACGGTAGGGCGTGGTGCACAATGCCTGCGGCGCGCCCACACACCCGGGCGCCGGACGAAGGGGCACGTCATGACCGAGGTACACCACGGGCTGGAGGGCGTCGTCGCCTTCGAGAGCGAGATCGCCGAGCCCGACAAGGAGGGCTCCGCACTCCGCTACCGCGGCGTCGACATCGAGGACCTCGTCGGTCGCGTGCCGTTCGAGAACGTGTGGGGCCTGCTGATCGACGGCTCCTACAACCCCGGCCTCCCCCCGGCCGAGCCGTACAACCTCCCCGTCCACACCGGCGACGTGCGCGTCGACGTCCAGGCGGCCGTCGCGATGCTGGCACCGGCGTTCGGCTTCGGCCAGACCTACGACATCTCCGACGAGCAGGCGCGCGAGGACCTCAGCCGCGTCGCCGTCATGGTGCTCTCGTACGCCGCCCAGTCGGCGCGCGGGCTGCAGCAGCCCGTCGTCCCGCAGCGCCTGGTCGACGAGGGCGCCACGCTCGCCGAGAAGTTCCTGATCCGCTGGAAGGGCGAGGCCGACCCGGCCCACGTGCACGCGATCGACGCCTACTGGTCCTCGGCCGCCGAGCACGGCATGAACGCCTCCACCTTCACCGCCCGCGTCATCACCTCGACCGGTGCCGACGTCGCCGCCGCCTTCTCCGGCGCGATCGGCGCGATGAGCGGCCCGCTCCACGGCGGCGCCCCCTCCCGCGTGCTGGGCATGATCTCCGACGTCGAGGAGTCCGGCGACGCCACGGCCTACGTCAAGGGCCTGCTCGACCGCGGCGAGCGGCTGATGGGCTTCGGCCACCGCGTCTACCGCGCCGAGGACCCGCGCGCCCGCGTGCTGCGCCGTACCGCCAAGGAGCTCGACGCGCCCCGCTACGAGGTCGCCGAGGCGCTCGAGAAGGCCGCGCTCGCCGAGCTCAAGGAGCGCCGCCCCGACCGCGTGCTCGAGACCAACGTGGAGTTCTGGGCAGCGATCGTGCTCGACTTCGCCGAGGTGCCACCGCACATGTTCACCTCGATGTTCACCTGCGCGCGCACCGGCGGCTGGTCGGCGCACATCCTCGAGCAGAAGCGCACGGGCCGGCTGATCCGCCCGTCCGCGATCTACACCGGCCCGAGCGCCCGCTCGGCCGACCAGGTCGACGGCTGGAAGTCGGAGTGGGCCGGCTGAGCCGACCCGTCCTCGTCACCGAGCGGCTCCGCCTGGAGCCGCTCACTCATGCGCACACCGACCTGCTCGTCGAGCTGGACTCCGACCCCGACGTGCTGCGGTTCGTCTTCGGGCGCGCCCTGACGCGCGAGGAGGTCGTCACCACCTGGATGCCGCGTCGCACCCGCCCCGGGGCCGACGCGCGCGGACTGGGCTACTGGGTGGGCCACGCCGGGGACGAGTTCCTGGGGTGGTGGTGCCTGGGCCTCGACGACGAGGACCCCACCGCGGCCGAGCTCGGCTACCGGCTGCGACGTACGGCGTGGGGACGCGGCTACGCGACCGAGGGCGCGCGGGCGCTGGTCGCCCACGCGTTCGGGACCGTGGGCCTCGACCGGGTCTGGGCCACGACGATGGTCGCCAACGACGGCTCGCGGCGCGTGCTGGAGAAGGCCGGGCTGCACCACGTCCGCACCGAGACCCCGGGTCCCGACGACCCCGACCGCGCGGTCGACGGGTGGGAGCAGGGCGTCGCGGTGCTCGAGCTGACGCGCACGCGCTGGGCCTCCTCGAGGTCTTGAGGGTTGCTTGAGCCAACCTGGGGGCTTTGCCTCCGGGGGGCTTGATCTGGCGGCTGCAGAGTTCTGGTCATCAGCACGACGGCCACCACGGCCACCACCCGGACCAGAGAGAAGCCCCCCATGAAGAAGACCGCCCTCAAGGCCAGCTCCACCAAGATCCTCGCCTCCGTCGTCCTCGTCGC
>NZ_JACJGM010000031.1 GCF_015024225.1 Nocardioides lijunqiniae | reverse complement strand
GGCACGGCGGGGCTGGCGCCGGCCTCCCCCGCGTCGCGCGGGCTCCGGCCCGGCCCCGGGCGCCGGCGACGCGGCGGCCTGGTCCCGGTCCTCGTCCTGCACGCGCCTTCGCTCCTTCGCCTCTTCAGCCCAGCGCAGCGACCCCCGAAAGGGGGGGTCTCCACATTGCCGACCTCCGCAGTGTGGCATGCGGCGTGGCGGCATTCAACGGTAAGCACGGCTTACCGTTTAGCTTGCTCCCGTTCTATACGTAGCGCAGCGGCCTCACCGAGAGTAGGCTGGCCGCTCTCGTGGCCCCCCGCCTCCAGCGGAACCAGAGGCCACAGCACCGACGCAGAACAGCCGAACGCATCGGGCACCGGCTGCGCCGGAGACGGCACATTCTCGGGACGGAAGGACGCAACCGATGGCCAAACGCGACGTCGACAAGAAGGTCAAGAGCGCGCTCGACGCGCTCCTCGCGGAGAAGGAGACCGCCGTGCGGACTCTCGCCGAAGTGCTTGACAAGATCGAGACCGAAGACCAGGAGATCGCCGAGCGGGTCGCCGCCCGCAACGCGCTCCTCGAGGAGGCCGAGACCGCGCACGCCGCGGCCAAGGCCGCCGGCTGGAAGCCACGCGAGCTCGCAGACGCGGGCCTCGGCGTGCCCAAGTCGATAAACGCCGGCCTGCCGGCCGTAGCTCCTTCGCGAGGCTCCGGCTCGACTGGTCCCAGTGCTCGCGTCGACGTGTCATTCCCGCCCCACGGTGAGGACTCAGGCGGCGCCTCCGGCGTCGCCTGACCCCGCGCCCCTGCGTCTGCCTCCACGACCGCCGGGGGCGTCGACCTGCACCGTCAGCTGGTGACGCTGGTCGGCTGGTGAGGGAGGGAGAGGGATCGTGCGGAGCCCAGGTCGTGCAACGCCCCAGCGGTCACGGACTGTCAGGGGCTGAGCACGGTGGAGACCACCGAAGATTTGGCCGGGCCGCCCGGCCAACGCTCCCGTGGGTGCCGTACCCCGGCGTCGGTGCCACCCGACCATGGCGACCAACGATCAGCACTCCAGCAGCAAGGGGAGAGCAACGATGAGTCAATGCGATCCGTGCAAGGTGCAGGAGGACCTGGCCGAGACTTGCGACAACGGCGCTGAGCCGATGATGCGACGCAGCTGCACTTGCGGACGCGGTCGGCCGGAACCGGCGCCGGCGCCGTACTGGACGCAGAGCCTCGGGACAACCGACAGGATGAGCCCATGACCGAAGCTTCGCATCAAAGCGCTCACGTACTTCTCGACGCGCTCTCCGCGTTCGATGACCTGACCAACCCCAACCCGGACCCGGCGATTCGTCTTGCCCTGCGAAGGCTCGAGGACATAGGTGCGGTGTCGCTACTCATCGACGACGAGGCTCAGACGACGAGCGTTGACGTGCAGCCGTTGCTTCATGCTGCGCTGGAACTCCTCGCTGCCACTACCGCCGCTCGGATGCGCGAAGACCCGACGCTGACCGGAGAAGGGATCATCCAAGAACTGCGGGCAGTCATCGACCTGGCCGCGAGTGACTAGTGGACGTCCTGCTGGTGGTGACGCACCTGGCGGCCGCGGTCGGCGGGATCTACATCGGGTGGTCGATGCGCGACCGGCGACCATGAACCGCCCAGGGCGCGCGGCCGTTCTTGAGAGCCTCGCCGGTGTTCTGCGCGCCTGCTTCTTTGCGACAATGGTCTTCGTCGCGTTCTTCATGCGACATGACGAGACCGCCACTGGCAACCGCGTGTTCTTGCTGGTGCTGGGCCTGCTGGTCGCGGCCGTGGGTCTGTGGCAGGTGGTCGAGTCCGTTCGCGCCGTTCGGCGAATCACGAAACGCAAATGAGCCTGCGGGGGGAAGGGCCCAGTCCCCCGCGCCCTGGTGGTCGACGGTCAGTCCTGCTGCGTGGTGGTCTTGGTGTTGTCGGCGACCTCAGCGGTGGCGTACTTCAGTGAGGGGCCGATCTCGTCGACGATCACGACGTCGCGGGTCCTCTTGGCCTCCCGGGGGGTGCTCACCGGGGGCCCACTCACCACGGCCTGGTCAGCTCAGGTGCCGAGGGGGCCGAGAGCGCGCACGCCGCGGCCAAGACCTCAGGCTGGAAGCAGCGCGAGCTCACGACGCGGGCCTCGGCGTCCCGAAGTCGATCAACATCGGCCTGACGGCCGCGACCCCTTCGCGAGCCTCCGGCTCGACTGGTCACAGTGCGTGCGTCGATGTCTCGTTCCCGCCCCACGGTGAGGACCAGGGCGGCGGCGCCTCCGGCGCCGCCTGACCCATCTGGTGACGGAAAGGCGGCTGGCGATGGCGGGAGAGGGATCGTGCGGAGCCTAGGTCGTGCGACGCCCCAGCGGTCACGGACTGTAAGGGGCTGAGCACGGTGGAGATCGCCGAGGATTTGGCCGGGCCGCCCGGCCAACGCTCATGTGGTGCCGTACCCCGGCGTGGGTGCCACCCAAGCATGCCGACCATCAATAGGCACTCCAGCAGCAAGGAGAGCAACGATGAGTCGATGCGATGTGCGAGGTGCCCGAACACCTGGCCGAGGACTGTGAGAACCAGGTTGAGCTGATGATCCGGCGCGGCTGCACCTGTCAATGCGACGGACTCGAGCCGACGCCTGCGCCTTACTGAACGCAGGGCCTCGGGACAGCCGACAGGATGAATTCATGACCGAAACTTCGCGTCAAAGCGCTCACGTACTCCTCGGCGCTTTCCGCGTTCGATGACCTGACCAACCCCAACCCGGATCCCCGGCCAGGTCGTCGCCGGTGACACTGTGCGCGAGCTCCTCGACAGGCTCGGCTCGCGATGGGCTGCCTGAGATCTGTCCGTGTGGTGATCTGACGGGCCAGCGACCCCAATTGCTACGAGATCTCCGCTCGGTTGTACCCGTCCTCTGTCTGTGCGCCGATTTGGCCTCTAACGAGGCCTCAGTGACAGTCTCGGTACCTGACGCACAACTCCTGCGTCCAGGGAATCTTGACCGTGTAAGTGCCACCCTCGCTCTCCCAGGAGAGTGTGAAGCCCTTCGCGACGCCGAGCGGCCCCGAGCTCAGGGTCAGCTCAACCGCGAGTGATTCGCCCGAGACATCCGAGTCGGACTTGCATAGGGCCGAAACAACGTCGCCGCCTCGATAGCCAGAAACCTCGCGGATCGGAAACGGTTGGGCCCCACTTCCCAAACGTCCTCCCGGCGGGTCAGCGTAGACAGAAAAGTCGGTAAGCGCGATGTCGCCTTCTACGTCGTCAACAGTGACCTCGGTCAGCTCAATCGGTTGATCTCCGACCCGACAAACCGAACCGATCCTGACGGAGGCAACTCCACCGGCTCCAGGCTCCATTCCACCCCGAATCGGGTCGTGGTTGCCAGCGACTACCCGCGGGAACCCTGCGGATTCGCTTTCGTTGTCCTCGTTGTTGTTGACGCAGCCGGCGAGACTCAGCGTCAAGACAACGATGATGACGCCGCACGCGGAAATCTTGAACATCACGTCCCAAGTTTTCGAGCTTGAATCCCCCGAGCCTGATTGATCTCTTCTCCCTGCTCACTCGAGCAGATCTCCGAGTACTTCTGAACATCAATCATGACGGTTGACTTCTTATCGTAGCCCCATTGGGCATTCAATTTGACAAAACCCAGATCGATGCCCCCCTTCTTGGTGTAACCCGACCCCTTGTGCTTAGTGAACTTGAATTTGAAATCATAGTCAATGCAGTTGTGACGCCAGTTCTTGGCTTGGATCGGTTCAGGGTTCGTAAAGTACGCGCCGATTATCTCGGGCTTGTACCAGACGGCGTACTCACTCGGCTCTAGCCAATTACACCCCCGGACGTACTTGCGGTACCGGACGTTATTGCTGAAGGTTTTATTGACGATTCCTAGAGCTTCTCCCTTGCTCGAAGTTTTTACCTTCTTAGTCCCATCCGCGGTGTAAACCGCACCCTTCTCCGCTTTGAACGCGATCCCCATCTCATGCTCGGATGACGTTTCTTGGGTGAGATCTGCCTTCGCGCCCGACCAGTTGTAGACGGATACAAAACGCTCTGGCTTGCCAGGACCCAACTCCTTCTTAGCGATTCGACATCCGCCTCCGCGCTGTAGTGCTCCCGGGGTCGAGGGAGAACGAGGTCGGACGGTTACCGTCTTCGCGGCCGTCTGCTCAGGTGTCGAGAGCGGCTCATCATCGACAGTGCGCCACTCGGAGGCTGGGTCTGATGCCTCATCTACCGTCCCCGCACCCAAGTCCAGGACCAGGGCATCAGGGCCGGCGTCGGACGTCACGCTCATCGCCTGCGTTCCCTGTTGGCCGCCCGTGAGCGGATCTAGCGTCTGGCTGTATTCCATCGTGAGTGACGCGGAGGAGGCCTCGAGACTGATGTTCGCTCTCGCCTCAGAATCCCGGTAGGCAGGCGGTACTTCAGCGCCTGCCAAAGGCAGCTCGAAGGACCCAGTGCTGTCGGTGGTGACGGTCCCGAGATCAAGCATTTCGACCTCTCCGTCCTCGGGTAGCTGGTCCAGAACGGTGTCGTTGGGCCAGGCCTCGACGTGCACTTCTCCATTCGTTACGGGTGCTCCGTTGAGGAGCAGTTGGCCCTCTGCCTTCAGGGGGCTATCCATCGGTGCGGGGAGTGTCGCGGTGGGAACAGTGTTGCCCGCCGTCGCATACCACGCTTGCACCGTCAGTGTGACCGTCACTGGACTGCTGCTGTGGTTGAGGATTCTGACACCGCCGCCTTCTGAGACGGCACTGAATAGGTTCTTAGCGACTCCATCGGCAGCCGAGTCGGTTGCTGTGAACGGGAGGCCCGCGATCGCCGGGGGAGAGTCGTCGTCCGAGTTGTAGACGCTGACGCCACCGGCAGTGCCACCCCAGTTGGCCACGCGCACATTCGACCAAACGGCGGCCAGATCGTCTGCCGATGGCAGGGAGCCAATGCCTGCGAGGGGTACGTCAACTGTGGCGTTGGGCCCAACAACCAGGTTCGTAGCAGCTGTCACCGGCGTTGCGCCGAGGTTTGTGACCGTATGGACAGTCCCGTCACCGGCCTGCAGCACGGGCGGGCCGGTCACTGGCGGAGCAGGGGGAGCCGGGACCGTGTAATAGACAGAGAGTGCAGGATGGTTAGCGGAGCTGGCTGTGGATCTGTTCGAGTGGAAGTACACGACGCTGTTGTTGACGACCGGGGTGGCCTGCTTGAGGACGAGTGAGGTCCGGTGTCCGGGGTTGGTTACCCAGTCCTGGATGAGGGTCTTGAAGTTGTCGGCGAAGTAGCGGCGACTAGTTGAGTTAGGCGAGAGGAGGATCCGGCCGTAAGGAGTCGCCTCGGCGGGGCTACCGCCGTCCCAGCCGCCTGTGGCACCTGCGGAGTTCCAAGTGGCCGTGTTGTCGAAGCTCTTAAGGGCCTTGTACAGCGCGTAGTCCGCGTTGATCATCCCCGGCATTGAGGACTGCGTGATGCCCACGTTGGCACCGTAAACGTCGGCGGTAGCGGGAACTGCGGACAGATCGAACAGCAAGACCGTGCGAGTAGCGACACCGTCCACGTTCCTACCTGCTCGCATTAACGGGGTGTAGCAGTTGCTTTCGTTCGGCGTGCTGCTGCGAAGCCAGCAGTTCCGTCCCACAACCTTGTCGGCCAGCGAGGGGTCGATAGTCACGGGGTAGACCCGTGCGGGGTCGGTCAGCCATCCCATGCTGGGCGTGACGGTGAGTGCCCACCCAGCACCCTGCGGCTCGAGTTCGTAGGCCACGTCGTGGCTGAGCCCGGGCGACGGGCTCGCCGAGTCGGTCATGAAACCCGCCGGCATCACGACCTCCGTCTCGCCGTCTGCACGACGAAACTCGATCGACCCAGAGTCAGTCAGCACGGGAGTGATGCCGGAGCTGGCGTCAAGGCTGTAGGTGTAGACCAACGACCCCTCGCCCTCGGTGGGCGGACCGTCAAGAACGATGTCCTCCTTGAGGCCGGTGTTGTTGACCTGGTAGGTCACCTCGTCGGCGTCTTCCACCTCGGAGAAGGTCGCCTCTTCACCTTCGATCTGCGGGGCGTCGTCAAGGCCGTGCATCCGCATCGTCACCCAGGCGTCCTCAGTCGTGAACCTCACCGGCGTCACAGCGGGGTCCGAGGGAATCTTCACCTCGAAGCTGTTTGCGGCGTTCTCGGCCTCATACGCGGCGCCCGGCGCGGCCACTAGTTCGTTGTCGATCGGGACCCAGGAGTCATCTTCTGCTTGGAAGTTCACGGGTTCGGTGAACGCCTCCAGCTTCATCGAGCCGTCGCTCTGCCGGTACGTGTTCGACGTCTCCGTGGCGAGCTCAGGAACGAGCCCGGCCTCCTCGTCCAGACCGGCCGTGGCGCCGCTCTGGGTCAGCGGAGCGCGTGACCCTGCGAGCTGGGCCGCCACGGGCTGCGCCGCGAATGTTGCCAACAGCGCCGACGTCGCGACACCTGCGCCAACGATGGTTCGCATCCGACGTGCGGAGGGTGACGCAGCCATGAAAACTCCCTAAGCGCGATCAGCACCCCTGGAGAAGTGCCTAACTGCCGGGAAGTCTTTACTACCCTGGGACCTAGTACCGGGTGTTTCCCAAGTTTTCGGATGTGGACTAGGCCAGGACAACGGCGATTCGCGTCGATATTGGCACTGCTGTACAACGCCGGACGGCAGGCGCAGCCCTGGCACACTCGGGTGCGTGTGAGGAGGGCCGCAGTTGGGTCGACGGTACCTCCGGCAGGCGACCAGCAAGGCCCGTTCATGCCGCCAGTGCTGGGCCTGCGCGTCGCGGCCGCGGGTCTGTCGCAGAGGGTCGACTCCGTTCGCGCCGTTCGGGAATCATGAAACGCAGATCAGCCTGCGGGGGGAAGGGGACAGTCCCCTCCCCCGTGCGCTGGTGGTCGGTCAGTCCTGCTGCGTGGTGGTCTTGGTGTTGTTGGTGACCTTTGCGGTGGCGTACTTCAGCGAGGGGCCGATCTCGTCGACGATCACGACGTCGCGGGTCCGCTTGGCCTGGGTGTCCTTGTCGGTCCAGGCCTCGGTCTCGACGTGTCCGTGGACGACCACGCGTGCTCCGGACGTGAGGGACTCGGCCAGGTTCTCGGCCTTCTTGCCCCAGACCTTGCAGTTGTGTCCGGTGGGCTCGGCGTCGTGGTACTCGTTGGTCTCGCGGTCCTTGGTCCGGCGGTTGACCAGGACGCGGAACTCCGCGACCGGAGTCCCGGACGGGGTGAACCGGAGCTCGGGGTCGCTGGTGAGGTTGCCGGCGAACGTGACGGTGGTGGTGCTCATGGCTGGTACTCCTTCGTGAGGGGGTGATCTGGCTCGGACGTCAGGCGCCCACATGGCCCACCAGGTGGTGGGACCTGTCGTGTGGCTTGCTCCCGACAACTGCCGCCCGATCCGGTCGGGTAAGCCGGTCAGGGGTGCCCGCAGGGCACAGCGCTTGCCCTTGACCGGTGTCTCGGCCGAGACACGATGGGCGGCGTCGGGGAGCAAGAACGCGTACCCAAAGTGGTTGAAATCGAGGGCCGTGGCGGCCGTAGGGCCGTCGCCTTGCCGGGGCTCTTGCCCGGCCGGGGCCTTTCTGAGGGTGGTTGGGCCGGTGCCTGGTGCCGGGTGGGGTGGGGAGGGTTGGGGCCCTTCCCACCCGCCGGGGGCTCGGCCGAGATGCCGGTGGCCTCGGCCGAGCCGGAGACCTCGACGCCGATGCACTCGGCGCCGGAGGTGGCGTCGAGGACCGCGGCGCGGTCGCAGTAGTTGTAGGCGATGTTCAGCTGCGTGCGCGCGGCCGCGAGCTGGCGGTGCGGCGGCCTCGCCCTTCAGATCGGTCTACTCGTCACCGGCTCGGAGGATCAGATTGCGGATGGCCCAGGCAAGCGTGAGGAAACCCGAGAGTGTTGCGAAGACCTCGGCTCCGTTCGCCTCCGCCAGGTCGTTCCCATGCCGCGTCGCCTCGCTAAGCCACCAGCCCACGAGCATGAGGAAGACCATGACCGCGGTGTAGTCCGCGAAGACGTGGAGGGCCCAGTCGTTGCCCACCGTGGGCCGGACCGCGCCGCCTGCCACCTCGGCCTCGTCGGCCGTCTGGTCAGAATCGGCCGCAACAGCAGCGACCGCATCCAGTTGCCAACTCACAGCCTCGCTGACCGGACCCAGCATCGTCCGGGCGAACTCCTCCTGGTCAACAGGGGAGGCTTGCAGAAAGGCTTGTCGTTGAGCCTCGACTGCAGCACGCACGGGGGCGATCATCGCGTCGCGCTGCGCCTGGGCCTGACGCATTGGCGCCAGCATCTCCTTGCGGTGGGCCTTCAGGGTCTCCAACATCGCGTCGCGCTGGGCCTTCGCCTCACGGAAAGGCGCCATCATCGCCTCGCGCTGAGCCTGAGCCTCACGCATTGGCGCCAGCATCGCCTCGCGGTGGGCCCTCAGGGTCTTCAGCATCGCGTCACGCTGGGCCTTGGCTTCACGCATTGGCGCCAACATTGCCTCGCGCATCGCTTCGCGCTGGGCCTTGGCCTCGCGGATAGGCGCCATCATCAGCTCGCGCTGGGTCTGAGCGTCGCGGAAGGGGGCCATCATCGCCTCGCGCTGGGCCTTGGCTTCACGCATCGGTGCAAACATTGCCTCGCGCATCGCTTCGCGCTGCGCCTTGGCCTGACGCATCGCTTCGCGCTGAGCCTGAGCCTCACGCATCGGAGCGAGCGAGAACTCGCGGCTTAGTGTGATCGAGTCCAACATCGCCTTCTGTGCCGTCAACTCGCTCAGCGCAGCCGCGGCGTAGTTGGCAACCGCGTCCCCATCGGTCACTTTGCGCGCCCCCTGTGCGGATTTTGCCTTTGCAGCAAGATACCGACTTGCAGGGCGCGGCGTCCCCCCGTCGCCGCACGGAAGGGCGCGCACCCGGGAGGGGTGTGGGGAGGGCCGGAGTCCTCCCCACCCGCCGGTGGGGCCGGCGGTCCCCCTCTACCGGTTCGGTCCCCAGATCGCGGGGTCCACGGCGTTTTCGACGGCCTCCGCGACCAGCCCGGCCATGGCGTAGTCCTCCCATGCTGGGATCAGGTCCAGCGCGGCCCACGCGAGCGCTCCGTCTCCGGCACACCAGGCCGAGAACGCGAGCAGCGCAGCGGCCGGGGTCCGGTGCTCCTCCGGTGCGCGGCGCACCAGGTCACGCCACAGAGCGATGCATGTCTGAGCGTTCTCCCGGGTGATGGCCATCCAGGCCGTGTCCCGTAGGTCCAGAATCGCGTTGACCCCGAGCAGCAGCCGCGCGGCGTCCGCGTCACTCAACCGCACCTCGTCGTAGGTGAAGCCCGCGACGGTCTGGCTGATCCAGGCGGCCTCGGCCACATCGGCCACCTCCTGACCTTCCACGGCGATGCGCCCCGCGCGGGCCGCGTGCTGGGCCTTACCGGCCTCCCTGACGGCCAGCGCCGCCTCCTGCGGCCCGACCAGGTCCTCCGCGACCTCCTGCCGCGTCCGCTTCGGTTGGGCGCTCCCAGCGAGCACGGTCGCGGCCTCGACCCGGGCCACGGCCTGCGAGTTGACAGTGCCCCGCTCCCCCGTGCCGAGCCGGAACCACTGCTCGCCGTCGACCACCAGGGAGTCGATGACCTCGGCGAACCCGTCGAGCATCGCGGTCACGGCGGTGATCGCGTCCACGGCGTGGGGGTGGTTGTCGGTGTAGGCCAGGAGGACGACCCGCGCTCCCGCGTGCTTGCGGTAGGCCGCGCCGAGGCTGGCGGCGACCTCGAGGAGCGCGTCCCCGTCGTGCGGGTGGTCCACCCGGGCCGTCGGTGCTCGACCGCTGACAGGAAAGACCACCAGGGAGTCGGTCGGGTGGAAGTGCAGCAGGTGCGGAACGACGGCGATCAGGTCGCTCTCGTTGTTGATCGAGACCACAGGCTTGGCCATGAGGGTCCCCTTTCTGCGCCGGGGACAGGTGGTGGCTCTGGATGCCGACCGTTTTTCGCCCTCCCCGGGCAAGAAGTGATGTCGGGCCGCTAAGGAGCTGGGCCCGCAAGGGTCCGACGCAGGAGGACATGTCTTGCCCTTGCGGGCCCGGCGAGCGGCCCACAATCGGTTCCCCGGGGGGAACGAAAACCCCGCGCGCAGCGCGGCAACAGGACTGGCTGCCTTTCGGGGCAGCGATGGCGGGCCTTAAGAGAGCGGGGCGCGGTCTATGACTGCATGGCCGCAGCGCAGCTGTTGAAAACCACCCACATGAGGAAGAGGACCGCAAGGATGAGCGAGAGCCACTTGATGAACGTTGTCACGATTTCCTTCGCTTGCTTGCCTGATTCCTCGCGGCTCCGCGCCCAGGAATGGCCGTCTTGTGGCCTGTCGGACGAGTCATCGTGCCGTCGGTAGCTGGTCGAGGATCTTGAGTAACCGGCGTGCTTCTACCACTTGGCGTGTTCGTCCAGTGCGGCTCGCGAGATCGTCGAGTCCGTCGATGGCACCCTGGGCGCCCGTGAGCAGCGCAACCTCGGCGGCCAGGACTAGTAGGTCGACGACACCGACGACCGTGCGCGCGCCGCGCAGCAGGTGACTGAGCACGTGCGACAGCGCCGTCCATATCTCGCCGGCTGCGCCACCTCGGGCGGCGTCGCCGAGGCCGATGATCAGTCGCTTGGCGACGAGGTCGCCGCGCTCGAGCATCATGGCTAGCACCTCGCCGAACGCCTGGGCATCGAGCTGGTGGCGGCTGGCGAGGATGAGGAGGGCGTCGGTGGCCGCTGACCAGGCCTCCTGGTGCTTGCCTCCGGTCAGGTACGCGAGCCCGAGAAGCAGCGCCGGCCCGACCGTGTCCGCGGTCTCGGTCAGGGACACGAGCGCAGCTGCTCCCTGGCTGCGGGTCTGCCGTGCCCGGGAGAGCTCGGGCAGGAGGTGGGCAGCCACGAGCTCTGGGTGGTGAGGCAGGACGAGCGGCCAGGTCTCGAAGGGATCGTCGGGAGCCCACCCCACGGTCAGCCCGCCACTGGGCACGGACCAGCGGGCGAGCTCGGACCAGAGCGGCCCGAGCGAGAGGGGGTCGTTGACCGCCGCGCGCACCTCGGCCATTGGGCTGGAGCGTGGTTTCGCGGCTGCGCGCTCCTCGCTACCCATGTTGAGGGTGTCGAGGTACTCCCGGGCCCGAGCGACCTGGATCGTCGGTGGGCGGTGGCCCCCGGCGCGGACCCACTCGGAGACCTGGCGTCCGGCCGCGCTGCCTAGAGCGGCGAATGGCTCGCTCTGCGTCCCCGCCAGGTCGAGCCGGAGCAGTGCTTGCTCGAGGTCGACCGGGTCCGGTGACCACGACTGCGCCGCCGCGTCGGCCAGCCGGGTGTGCAGGTCGTTCGCGGCGATCGTGCCGTTGACCTGTGACGGCAGCGCGACGACCCGCACGAGTGGATCCTGTCGCACCGAGTCGGCGAGAGCGAAGATGCGGACGCAGCAGGCACGGGCTGGCGCGCCGAGGCGTCCCCCGGAGCCGGTGGCTTGTGGGACCCGGCTGTCTCCGAGGCAGCTGGCGAGGAGGGCGACCAGCGCACCTCTGAGCGTGAAGTCCAGGTGGCGGGCGTGCTCTTGGTAGTACCGGTAGGTTCCGGCGCTGGTGACCGGGGCGGCGGCCCGGCGCAGCGCTTCACGATCGAGGAGTCCGAGTCGTGGCAGGGCCTCGACGACCCGGTCGAGGTCGGCGCCCCGGGCGGCGAGGGGCTCGGAGTGCAGGATCGACGCCAGCTCCTCGACGAGTTCCTCGACCGTCTCGATCGGGACCACGGGCCCGGGTGGGTTGGGTGGCGGGGGCAGCTCGACCTGCGGCAGCGGCGCCTCCGGTTTCGGCGCCGGGGTCCCAAGTGACGTGATGAGCCGCTGGCGGAGGTCGGAGGGAAGGGCGTCCCCAGCTGCGGCGATCAGCGCGGCCGTCGCCGGCGTGAGGCGTGGTGCCAGTCGGTTAAGGAGGTCGACAGCCTTCCGTTGGATGTCGGGTGCCGCGTTGTCGAGGGCCATCGACACCGCGCGGGCGCTGAGGTCCGCGTCGGCAGGGTGGGCGTCGGCGTGGGCCTGGAGGTGGGCGAGCTGGGCGCGGAGGAGCTTCTTCTCGGTCCGCGCTAGCACCGACCGCGACATCTCGAGCACCTCGTCGGGCGAGAGGCGACCTTCACTGTGGAGTTCAAGGAGATGGTGCTGGGCCAGGGTGGCAACGCTCGTCGCGGAGCCTGGAGGCAGCAGTGCGAGGTGGTCACGGGTCCGGGCCGCGACCTCCTCGAGGGTCGGCGCGAGTGACTCGAGGTCGCGCACGAACTCGTTGGTCGCCTGGGGCCGACCGCCTCGCTGAAGTCGGGCGACGAGGGCATCGAGGAGAACGCCCCTGTCCACGGTGCCGCTGTCGGCTAGCCGGCGGAGTTGGTCGCGGTGCCTCATCTCGCCGGCGATCTCGTCGACCTCGAAGGCCAGCGGGACCAACTCTGCATAGGCCGGCTCTGCGCGTACCAGCGCCACCGCGTCCACCTCATTGCGCCGCGAGCGCCAGGCCGTGCGGACCCACATGGCAGCGAACACCGGGACGGCTGGCGGCGGCAGGCCAGCACGGCTGCGCAGCCTCTCGATCAGGAGGTAGTCGTCGGGGTTGTAGCGATCGAAACGGAGGCGGTCGGCGAGCTCACGCACGAGTGCGGGGAGCCAGCTCGGGTCGCGCCGGAGGAGCACCTCGACGACGAGTGCGCTGGTGGGCGACAGCGTCTCGATCCGGTTGCCGGGCTGGTCGAAGGACCGCTCGTCGAAGCTGTGGCGCCATCCCGCGGAGCGTCGGATCCAGGCGGCTGTAGCCCGGGCATCGGGTAGAACGGCGGGGCCCAGGAGTGAGAGGCCCCGAGCCAGGTGGCGGGGAGGGTCCCCCCACTCGCCGGAGCGGGCGAGCTCCCGGACCGGCTTGGCCAGCTTCTTGCGCGTGGCGTCGTCCAGGTCGTCAAGTCGCGCCACGAGCGGTGCGAGGTCGACGGCGGCGACGAGCCGAAGCAGCTCCTCCATGGTCGGCGCGCTCATGCAGCAGGCCCCTGGTCGCGCGCGAGCGCAGCCGCGACGACGTGCTTGCAAGGCCCTCGCGAGCCGCGGTGCGTGATCCACCACTGGCACGTGCACGCCGTCGTGCCGTCAGCACGCACGCGGGTGCGATGGACCCGGTCGCTGCTGACGACCTCGGCGACGGCGTCGTCGACGATCGTGACCGCACCCGCGGCGACGAGCTCCTCGGCCTGTCGCAGGCGCGGGTTCAACCGGGCGACGCTCGCGGCGTCGTAGGGCAGGTCGCGCTGGAAGTACGACGCCTCCGTGACGTCGTACCCGACCCGACCGGCGACTGCCAGGCAGGCCAGAGCCGACCGCACCCGGCCTGCCGTCATCCCGATCTGCTCGGCGAGCAGGTCCGGCTCCAACCGGGGCTGATGGTGCAGCAGGCGGCCGATCTCCTCGGCGTCGTCCACTGCCCCGCCAGCGGCGAGCGCGGTGAGGGCGGCCCCCTCCCCCGAGAACCCACGACTCGCGTCGGGCGAGAGCATCAGCACGAAGTTGACTCCGGGCAGCGCCAGCTCCCAGGCCGAGGCCACTGGCCCAGCACCGAGAGACACGCCCGGTCCGTAGGCGCGCAGCGCACGAGCGTGCCGCACCAGCGGGAGCATGGAGGCCAACCGGTGCGATCCTGCCAGGTGGACGCTGCCTGGTGCCGCGCGGGAGGAGATTCGCCATCCGCGTCCGGCGGGGACCACCCAGCCCCGCCCCTCGCGGGGTAGAGATGTCAGGAACGTCGCGGCGTGGCGACCGTCGAGTTCGCCTCGGAGCTCGAACGTTGACGCAATCTGTTGGGCCTCCGCGAAGCCCCGCAGCCAGCGGGTGGACAGGGACACCCGCCGTTCGATCACGGCACCGTCGGCAGTGGTTGCCACCAGCCCGTCGGAACCCACTGAGAGGTGAAGCAGGCCGTCCGCGGGCACCCCGGTCAGCAGTCGGCGCAGGGGCTCGTTGATATCGATGTTGGTCGTTCCTCGGTCGAGCACCTCACCGTTCAGCACCTCGGGGGTCAGGTCCAGGCGGGCTTGGACGCCGCCGCAGAGGGAGAAGGACTCGAATCGCAGCATCCGCCCGTCGGACGTCACCACGGGATCGACCCCTGCGGCGAACCGGTCCCGGCGCCAGAACTCCGACGCGGCGACCTGAGCGACCTGCCGCAGCCCCTCGGCCACCACGTCGGGTCGCGTCACCCACCCCTCGAAGAACCGTGGGTGGTCCGTTGGTCGACGCAGCGCGGTCCCGCCCCCGGTCTCGAGGACGAGGCGCCGCGAGTCCGCCAGCGACGAGGGTCGTTGGTACGACAGTGTCTGGGTCGCCATTCCTCACCTCCGGGCCAGATCGTGCCACCCCGCGACCACAAGAGTTGGGCGATCCCACACATGGAGAGCGTCTCGGCGTCTGCGCGGGATGCGCAGGCCTCTGCCACCGCGCCCAGATCCCGCCCGCGCGGATCGCGGCATGAGCGGGCGACTCCTACGGCTGAAGACGCCGACGCTCCGCCCACTCGGTCAGCGTGCGTTCGGCGTCCGCCAGCACCTCCTCCGAGGTCCGTCCCCAGCCTCCGTCGAGTTCGTCTTCGAGCCCGTACAAATGCCCGGCTTCGGGCACGTACTGCGGGTAGTCGTTCTCGATGTAGGCCCGGAGCACTTGACTCATGACCTCTAAAACGGAACGGTCTCCGGCGCGCCACGCAGCCAATTGGAACGACATGGCGAGGTCCCAGGCGCGTTCGCCGCTCAAGTCATGGACACCGAGGTCGGCGATAACCTCTGGCCACAACTGGTCGATCAGCCAACCCTCGGACCCATCAACCCCAGCCAGACGTCGCAGTGCTGGCGAGTCGGACTCGACAAGCCAGTGGGCGGCCATCATCGGAGCCTCGTCCGTGCCGAGCATCCTCAGATGCCGCAATGCTGCGCCCTGCGCGGGGCTCGGGATGACCACCCCCCGATCATCGCGCATACGTCCGCTCATCGGCATGAGCGAGCGGATCGCGACAGAAGCGGACGCTGTGTCGCCATGGCTTCTGGGCCCTCGAATGGAGACCATGGTGTTATTCGCCAGTGATCAAATCTGCCGACGAATACAAGCGTTGGTTCGACGCCCCGGACTCGACCGAGCGAGTTAGAAAACTCTGGGAGCCCGCCGCAGTGGAGACCTGGCTTGAAGTGATCGAACGTTTCCCCGAGTGCCGGGCAGAAGTGGCGTGGAATCGCGAAGTTCCGCTCGCTGTGCTGGAGCTCCTGCGGCAGGACGAGGATGAGAACGTCCGGTGGCATGTCCGAACGAGAGCCACCTGGCTAGGGGCCCACCCGGGCGATGGTGAGCCGTGGAAGGACGACCCAAGCACGCCAATCCAACTCCGCCTGGCAGAGGACGAACGAGCCCTGCTCCGCGCCGGACTCAACGAGTGGGGAGGCCCAGCACGGTGCACCGAGGAGTTTGCGCTGGCAATGGGCTTCGAAAGTGTCGCCGACCTGTTCGCCTCCGGCGGACGGATCGGCGACGCCATCCTGGCTGGAGTCCCCCTCAGCAGGACTGACTGGACCCGGGCTCTCCTCGCGACCGAAGTCGTCTTATTAAGCAACGTCATTGGCTCTGGATGGGACTGGCAGACGACCACCGGCTTCGACGATGCAGCCACGCTGAGCATGCTGCGGTCGCTCCAACGACGCATTGTCACGGGAGGAGTCATCGGCGAGGTGTTTGGAACGCGGCCCGCTCGTCCCCAGCCTTAGTTGTCCGCTCATCGGCATGACATGACCGCACACTTTTTGCGGCATGAGCCTGGGTTTCGCTGCCACAATCACTATGTGAAGTCAGACCTTGAGCGGCTCTCGGCGGCATACGAGCGCGCCGAATCCGCCTTCCTGGATGCCGTGCGGGCCGAGGGCGGGCGAGGGACTCTCGCGACGGCAGCACGCGCCGTGTCCGATGCGGCCTCGCGGTTCAACGCTGAGGCGTACAGGGGTCTTCACGCGGGAGTGGAAGGAACCTGGATGCCGCTCGACCATCTAACGGAGCGCACGGAGGTTCTTGCCGAACTGTGGCTCGACCTCGCGAGGGCATACGAGGGCGAGCGCAATTCCCGCGCTGCACTACCGCAGACGGGATGACCGAGCAGACAGCGGCAGAAGCGTGCACGCAATGCGGCATGATCCGGACGTTGCAGGTGCAATCACGGACCGCGCATCTGGACTGGCGCAACCGTCGGGCTTATGGGTCTCGTTGGGCGTCCGCGATAAACCGCACTGCGGGGTAGGACAGATGCTTCTCGCGGGCCGCCTTGCCGTTGCCGGCAGTGGCCACGAACCGGAACTGGACCGGCCCGATCAGGGGGTCATCGCGGCCCTTCGTCTTGCTGTCAACTGCTCGGGCTAAAGGCAGCGCATCCACGACCCACGATTCGCTGGCGTGAGCATCCAGTCGGTGCGGCAGCGGTGCGCCCTCCGCGCTCTTCACCCGCGCCAGCGGTTCTCGGCCGCTGGGGTAAGTGACGTGAAACCCCTCCACTGTTATGGCAGCCCGGCCAGAGTTGACAACTGTCAGCCGCACCGGGGCACCGTTCGGGAACGGGTTATCCGGCGCTTCGCGACGGAGCCGCTGCGACTGAATCCGAAGTCTCGGCCCGCCCGCCCGGAAAGACAACCCTGCGACGATGACCGACCCAGTCGAAAGAAGTAGCGCTGCGTAACTCACCCAGGCTGGTGCGGTTGACATAGTCAGAAGGCTAGGGCAAATGTCACCGGTAGAACGCCCTGGTGAGGCGTGTCGGCTTTAGCCATCCGCTAGCGCCGCCACGAGGTGGGACACATCCTTTAGCGCGCTCATCGGCAGAACCGTGCGTTCGAGCCGGCGCCCGATCGCGGCAGAACCACAGACAGGATCATCCAGCTCTTACTTGTGCATCCAGTGAGACGTCCGATCGCGAACTTTGGCGGCGCTGTTGGCGACTACGAAGGCCGCTGGCAGGGCGGTGAGAGCCCAACCGAGCACCCCCAGGGGCCAGAAGCTGGCGTCTCCCTCTACGGTCCCGGTCACGGAGTCTGCAACGTAGACGAGGAGCAGTCCTCCTGAGGACGCCCAGGCCACCGGTGAAGGGGGGAGGAAGAGCGCAGCGACGCCTACCAGGAGAACCATCGTCGCCGTGAGAGGCCAAAAGCTGCTGGCCCTCAAGATGCCCGAGTAGTCCCTCGCGTACTCCCCAGCCCTCACCGGGGGGTGCCATCCGACCCACATGAGATACGCCAGTATCGCCGCCGCCCCGACCGCCGAGACCACAGCAACGGACTTCAGCGAACATTCTGCTGACCTTCGAGCGGAGTTCATCAACGGCTCTCCTCGGCAGTGGGGCGAGTCTCTACCCAACCCCGCCTGACAGCACCGAAGGTGAGTGCGCGCACTCAAGTCCACGATCTGTTCGACACCGATTGAAGGATTGCCAGTCAAGGACCGGTAGTCGCGACGGCCCTGCGGGCCCAATACGGCTCCTTGTTGGATGCGTTTCCTAGATGCGTTGTTGCTTCCCGACGCCGCCCATCGTGTCTCGGCCGAGACACCGGTCAAGGGCAAGCGCTGTGCCCTGCGGGCACCCCTGACCGGCTTACCCGGCCGGATCGGGCGGCAGTTGTCGGGAGCAAGCCACACGACAGGTCCCACCACCCGGAGGGGCATGTAGGCGCTCGACGTTCCGTGTCAGATCACCCCCTCACGAAGGAGCACCAGCCATGAGCACCACCACCGTCACGTTTACCGGCAACCTCACCAGCGACCCCGAGCTCCGGTTCACCCCGTCCGGGACTCCGGTCGCGGAGTCCCGGGTCCTGGTCAACCGCCGGACCAAGGACCGCGAGACCAACGAGTACCACGACGCCGAGCCCACCGGACACAACTGCAAGGTCTGGGGCAAGAAGGCCGAGAACCTGGCCGAGTCCCTCACGTCCGGAGCACGCGTGGTCGTCCACGGACACATCGAGACCGAGACCTGGACCGACAAAGAGACCCAGGCCAAGCGGACCCGCGACGTCGTGATCGTCGACGAGATCGGCCCCTCCCTGAAGTACGCCACCGCCGTGGTGACGAACAACCCCAAGACCACCCAGCAGGAGGAGTACCCGGGATGAGGCAAGGGGCAGCACGCCCACTCCCCCATGCGCTTAC
This sequence comes from Nocardioides lijunqiniae, assembly GCF_015024225.1. Lineage (GTDB taxonomy): Bacteria > Actinomycetota > Actinomycetes > Propionibacteriales > Nocardioidaceae > Nocardioides > Nocardioides lijunqiniae. Next base: position 63,304 of record NZ_JACJGM010000031.1, on the reverse strand, counting down.
CGCCAGCCGAGAAGTCCATGGCCTATGAAGCGCAGGACTGAGGTCCAATCAAAGCGCTCGAACTTTAAGTACTAGAGCGCTGCTCGCAGGGCTGCGGTGATGAGTTGTGAGCGGTCGTCAGCTTGGTGTCTGACAACGAGTTGGTCAAGGACCTCGACGTTGCCCTCAGATAGGCGCAGGCTCACCACCACACGTGGCTCTCGGTTGCGACGACGCCCACTGGCGCTGTCAGGGAATAGACCCGAACCGTTTGAGGCGGGTGGCCGCTCGGCGTCGATCAGATCTGTGAGGCGCGGCTCGGTCTCCTCGACCGCCGCTAGGACGACGTCGGCGAGGGTCCTGCCGTCGGTGGCTGCGGCGCTGAGCCTGGCGCTCAGCTCGACCGGAGTGGTGAACGAGATCGCCCGCTTCGCAGTAGCGGCACGGCGACCCGCAGGCGCGGATTGCGGCGTCCTGCGCGTCGTCCTTGCGCCTGTCTCACGGGTGAGTCCGCTAGGTGGCGCTCCCCCACCTGAGGCTGAGAGAGCTGGGGCGTCGCGCAGCTCCTCGGGGGGGGCGTCAACTGACCGCAGGGGCGTGGGGCGCGCGGTGGACGGGGATGGTTGCGGGCGAGGTGGGGGTTTCGGGAGGTTGGCCAGGCCCGGGGCCGGGGCTAGCGGGCGGCGTTCGTCGTTCATGCGCTCTGGGCCTTGTCCTCGTGACGGGCGATGCGCTGGAGGATCTCCTGGGTAAGAAGTAGGAAGTCGTCGGCCAGTGCGGGGGCGGTTCCGGGCAGACGCTGGGGTTTGCGGCCCTCCTTTAGGGCGACCCACCAGGGTTCGGCGTCGGCGACAGAGGCGGCGATCTCATGCACGAGCCGGCCTCGCTCTCGCGCTTCCACCGCCACACCCTCGGCGTGGCGGATCACCGATGAGAAGAGCTCGCCGGCACCCCCCAGCACGTTCTGGATGTCGTCTGCAGCGTTGCTGCGGATGCGTGTGGCGCTGGTTCCGGTGTCGAACAGGATCGCCCCGAGGATCTCGACGTCCGGGTTGCCGTTGCGTACCCGGATGAGTTGCTCAGCCAAAGCTCGAAGCCCCTCAATGCTCCCGCGGTCGCTCTTGGTGGGCACGACAACCCACCGGGTTGCTGCGAGTGCCAACTGCAGCAGAACTGGCCGAGTGGGTGGAGTGTCGATGACAACCAGGTCGTAGTCGGCCGCAAGCGGCGTGAGCGCGGCAGCGAGTAGGTCCTTGGCGTCCTCGGTCCGTCGGCTACGGCCCGCGATGATGTCCTCGAGGTCGTCAAGCCGCCCTCCCCCGCAGATGACGTCCAGGTCGGCTCGCACGTTGGTCAGCACAGGAGCCAACGGTTGCCCGCTGGTCAGAGCCGTGACCAGGTGCTCTCCACCGTCAGTGCCGACGCGGCCGTCCTGGTCCGGCCAGTTGTATCCGAGGTCGTGTCCCGCGTTCGCTTGTGGGTCCAGATCGATCAGCAGGGTTCGCCAGCCAGCGGCGGCGCTGAGGCCAGCGACGTTCACCGCGCAAGTGGTCTTCCCAGCGCCCCCTTTCCCGTTGGCGAAGGTGACGACGCGGCTGAGCTCGGGGGCGACCATGCCAACATGTTGAGCCCCGTGCGGTACCGCATGCGGTAGGCACGCCGACAGGTGCTGCACTAAAGCCTGCGATGTGGCTTGATTTACGCCGTAGTTTGCGGCTTGTTTTGTGCATTGCGCGACGCCGGCCTCGAGCGTTCGTCGTGTGCCAGCGGATGTCGCCCGTTTCCTGTCCCTCGGTTCCTGCCGCTGACGAGGTCCGAGGATCGGCCCGGCCCTGGGGCGCACTCGCAGTTCCCCGTCTGTGCCGCCTGATCGCCGCGCCCCTACATTGCGCACGGCATTGCAGCATGCTTTACGTCGTGCAGTACGCGATGCGCTATTGCCCGACGCAGTTCGCGCTCGCTTGTCGCGACTGCCGACCGATGCAGACAGACACGTAGCAGCCGTCGAGCAGCGCGCGGCGAGTGCAAGCACTGTGATGGGGGAGGTCCGAGGAACCTCGGGGGTCACGTCCCCGCCTCGTGTCTGTGGGGGGCGGAACGGCCTAGCGACGCCCGAAGAGTCGCGCTGCGACGAAACAGGCCTGTAGCCCAGAGTTCGCTCTTATGCTTCGACTGCCTGGGTGGTCGACCGTCCTCGCCGGCGTTGATCGATCAGCTCATGAACGCTTAGCGGGGGAGTGCAGTCCCTGGAACGCCGCAGGCGCTTGGGCCGACCTGTGAGTCAGCAAGCGCTTTGGGCCTTCGCGCTCGACGCCCCAACCCGGCGGGTACGACGCGCGCCCAGGGCGAATCTATCGCGTCACAACGCTCGTGCGCACGCCACGGGCCTCGATAGTTGCCGGCTGGAATGGCGCTTGATCCCACTGGTCGCGGCCGGCTCCGCTGCGCGCCTCAAGTCATGGTGACGCCCCATGGTTGCGTCTAGGTGGCTCGCCAGGGCGGGGGATGTCTCGTCTTCCATCGGGGTCAGCGCGGCGCGGAACTGCCCGCCCGGCCGAGTAGTCCGTGTCGTCGGGGCGCACGTGCGTGGCGGGGAACCATTTTCCGCGCTGGCCATCGCGGCGGTAGCGCACCGTAGCCCACCAGTTCCCGTCACGTTGCTCTTGGGCCTCGATGTGGCCGTACCAGCAGTGACGGTCCTCTAGGACCCACACCATGGGAGGGTCGAGCGGGTTGCTCCGTCGATAGGTCATGCGTCGCAGAGTAGAGCCGAGGATGAACGTCGCAGGGTTCTGACTGTGGCCCTGTCGCCCCAGCAGACGGCCACCTGAACCACCAGGCGTCTCAGCGGGGCGGCTCGAGAGAGCACGACAGGGTGGTGCCTACGACAGCCCAGTCGAAGCGGAGAACATGCGCGGTCTCCCGGTTGCCCGCGGCCTCAGAGTCCGTGGTGATGCTGCTAGGCCAGCACCGCCGCGTGCTCTCCCGGCGCCGCGATGGAGTACAGGTTGGCGAGGCCGAGCCCTCGCAGCGCCGTCTCTTCGAGCCAGCCGGCGTCGACGAGCTCCTTCTTTCTTTTGATCACCGAGCCTTTGGCTGCCCGGGACAGTTCCATCATGTCCTCGATGGTCATCTCGAAGGGGTTGCCTCTGCTGGTGATCGCGACCTGGTAGAGCAGCGCCCACAGGACCTTGGCGGAGTCGCTGAGATCCTCATCGAGGAGAATCGCGGTCGGGACAGGGACGTGAGGGTAGGCAGCTGAGCCCCCGGTCTCTGTCACCTCGTCAGGTTATCGAATCTGATTGCGAAACGCTGTTGCGACACGACTTAGGCGTCGCCTCATCCTGAGTCGATGATCTGGGCGCCGAGCAGATCTCGCAGGAGCCGTTCGGCGTGGAGGTCCCGCTCGTCTCTGGAGCGCCGCACGTCGGCCGTTCTCCACTCAGCGATGATCACAAGCTCACCCGCTGGGTCGTCATTCGGGGGAGGTGGGGCGCCTGGCTCCTGGCTGCTGACGGAGGCCACCTCGGGTGTAGTTGGTACGAGTTGGAGAACTCCGAGATACCGCCACCACGCGTGCCGTTCCGCGCGGTACTTGCTGATCTGCTGAGCGACCTGGTCGTCGATGCCGAGTCGCTCAGCGAGTTGGGTGGGGGAGGCCTGACCGAGCGACCAGCCTTTGTTAGATCGGTCCGCCAGTCCCCAGGCCGCCAAGACCGCGAGGGCTTCGTAGGTGGCAGCGTGTCCGAACCCTAGGGAGCGGGCCAGTTCTCGTCCGCCTACGGGTTCGCGGGCCTGCTCGAGGCCGGCGTAGACGAACGAGGCCACCATCCCGAGCTCACGAAAGACCGGTCGTACCGCGTGAATCTTGCCGCGGCGCCAGGGCTTCTTCTCGCAGGCGGGTCGCAGCAGGGCAGGGATCACGAGCGTGTAGGTGTTGGCCCGGACGCCTTCGGCGTCGCGAACCAGGTCGATGAGCAGGCGGTCGCTGGGTTCGCTGCGTAGCCGTTTCAGGATCCGGCCGACTGTCGACTGATCCAACCCGGTAGCAACAGCCAAGGACCGGTTGCCGTGCTCGACATGCAGTGAACCGGTAAGCACAGCTGCCTCCGCCAGCGCGTACAGCACCGCGCGTTCAGCTGGATCTGAGTTCTTGCTCAGCATGTCGACGGCGGCAAGCCAGACCCGCACCGCGCGGTTGGCTGCATTCCCGGTGATCGAACGAGCTGGGCCCCCAGCAGCACCCCCCGCCTGTGACTGGTGCGGGCTTGTGGTGCTTTGACGGACACGCTTTTGACGCTTGTTGTCGTTTCCTCGTTCTCGACGGTGCTTCTCGAAGGACACGGCGCGACGCCAGTCCCGTGCGAGGGCGGTGTGGCGGTGTCTAGGGGAGTAGCGGGCGTAGAGAGCAGCGAGGCCGGGCCAGGTTCCGTCGGAGAGCCGGCGGGCGACGTCGCCGAGGGACCAGCCAGAGGCCACGGCAGCCCAGATCACGCCCTGACGGGCTTCAGAGGCGGTGCGGTACTTCTCGGGCGGCCAGTCGCCGGTGCGCGCGATCTGGGTGAAGCCAGAGTCGGGGCCGGTGATCCCGCGCAGCGCGTCCAGGCGCTCCAGGTCGACCTCTGGGCCAGGGCTGGGTTGCGCGGCGCCCTGAGCGCCCGCAGGAGCCGGGGGCTTGCCGGGGGCGGCGACGGGGGCGGTCTCGTGTCGGAGTCGTTGCCAGGCGGCGAGGCTGGTGGGGCGCTGCAGGGCGTCTGCGGCCGCGCTGGGGCTGCCGTCGAGGATCTGGTGGCCACCGGTGCGGTGGCGGGCTCCTGGCGGGCGGATGCAGCCGGCCTGAAGGTTCAGCATCGGCAACGGGTCGAGAGTAGGGGTGCGTGCCGCCAGGGCGAGGGTGAGCTCGCGGGCCTCGTGGAACGGCGCCGGTTCGGTCAGGGGGATGTAGATGTGGCGCCCGCCGTTGGGCGAGCTGTCGGAGAACCAGCGGGCGCCGACCTTGGTGAGCAGCGCGGTGAGGGCCTGGTGGTCGCGGGTGACGGCCTCGGGGCCGCCGCGGGAGGCGTCGAGGTCGACGCAGAGCACGGGTGCGCAGCCGGCGGAGTCGTAGACGAGCAGCGCGGCGGGTTGGTTGGGGAGTCGGTTGGTGACGGGCCGTTCGTCGCGGGCGCGGTAGGTCCGGCCGCCGTCGCGAGAGACGCGCATGCGGCCGCGGGCCGCCATCAGGGGGGCCAGAACGGACCATGCGGTCTCGGGGGAGTGGTCCCTCGAGGCGTGGGCAGCATGAAGCGGATGGACCCTCATTGGGGGCCACCTGGGTACGACGACACGCCGTAGCGCACAACGCTGAACAACGCGAAGGCGCGCGGCAGCGGTGCTACCGTGAACACCACGAACTCCTCTTGTCAGGGCGGGTTCGCGAAACCGAAAAGGTCGCTTTAGGGCGGCGCCCTCACTGGAGGTCCAACTCTGGTGAGGGGCTATGCGAGACGGTCACCTGGTCCAACAGGTGGCCGTTTCGTCGTCTACGAGGCGGTCTGCATGGGGAAAGCCTCCTGGACCGTGTTGTCGCTGGCGGTGTTGTTGTAGTGGGCAGGCAGTTCGAAGTTGTGCTTAGCGGCAAGGACGGCGGCGATGTAGTCGGAGTAGTTCAGGCCGAGGCGCTCGGCCTCGTCCATGACGGTCTCCGCCAAGTCGCGCGGCACGCGTGACTGGAACAGGTGGCGATCGCCCTTGCTGGGCCGTCCACCCTTGCGGTTACGGGTTGTCGCAGTCCGCTGAGCCATGTGCCAACTTTCCCATGCAGCGGACTCCCACCCCTGGATTTGAGGTCAATCAGATTCTGAATCAGCGGGAGAGTGAACGCGGCCCGACGGGTCTCTGACCTTGGGAAATGCTGTCTGGGCGGGGGAGGAGCTGTCTTCGCTCCCACCCCAAGCTGCTGACCTCCGGGAGTTCAAAATTTGAACCGACAGGGTTCAAAAGTTGAACGCGGACCTCGTTCACATGCCACGCGCCGCATTAGGGGTGAGATTGACTCGGAACCCGGGCGTGTCGGCGTGTCGCTGGACGAACCGATTCGCGAACGGGCCGAGAACTGAACGGCGGGACCCATCGTCCACGCCGTAAGCCACAGGGGACCCGAGCCGGCTGCAAAGTGGTCGGCTATAGCGGTTGGCCAAGTTCAAGGTGGCTGAGTGCTCCTCACGGGGCAGACCAGGCAGACGAGCGGGAGGGTCGGGTGCACGGCCTGCGTTGAGCTGGGTGGCCTTGCTGTGGCTACCCCGAGGGCTAGTCCCGACCGGCGAACCGACCGGTGGCCGCCGGAGGTCCCTAGTTGGCGCTCGCACCCGTGCGCCTCAACACCCGAACTACGCCGTACCCGACCATGCACACGCCGATAAGCGCGAGGATGAGAACTACTGGTATCGCGTCCTGGTCGCCGTATGTTGCGGGGGCCGAGCATGGACCGCTCTCAGTCTTGAGGCAGTTGTTGGCCCTCGGCCAATCCTTGGCAGCTACTTGCCCGGCGACCAGCAGTAGGAGACTGCCGACAAGAAGCAGGACCCAAGGAAGCCTGCCCCGGAGGTTTGAGCTCATCGGTGAATGCTCGCACGCATGAAGCGTCGAGGGCAGCCGCTCACCATCAGGGAGTCCGTAGGCTCGATCGAGGCGGGTATGCGGCGCAGTCCCAGGCAGGTGCGAGGGCGGCATTCAGCGATGCTGGGAACGCCCGGGCCGAGGCCTGTTGTGCCGTGAAGAGGCGACGCATCCCGGCCCGACCGGGGGATCGCTGCATACGTTCCCGTCGACCAGGACGGGGTCGGGGTCGACCTGACGGTGGCCCGGACCTCAAAGGTCGTGTTGGGGGTGGTGGTGCTGGTCCGGTTTGCGATGGGTATACGACCTTGCTTCGTCCTGTGCCGCGCCGGGATGCGTGGTTTTGGCCACCCACCCTTCTTCGCCTCCGTCCTGGCAGTGAAGATGTCGGGTCGCCATGGGTGGCCGGGGGAGAGCCATGGTTCGTGGGCCGGGTCAGCAGATGAGGGGGAGTCTGCGGGGGGCCGAACACAGCTCTTCGGCTCGGAGCGCAGTGGTGGCGCAGAGGACTGGGCCTCGGAATGGGCCGTCCCAGGAGAGTGCCTTCGCTTCTACGGGGTGGTGGCGGTGCGGTCAGCTCGAATGTCGTGGCCGGCAGGGCCTTCGGCGGCGCTCAGGTGGAAGAGTCTGGCCCTGGGTCGGCGCCCGGGCGCTGGGGGAGGGAGCGGATGGGGCTAGGGGCATCTAGCGCTGGCGGCGCCTGGCCGGTCTCACGTCGAGCTTCCCGGCGGAGAAAGCCCGCGAACCCGGGAATGGTGAATCGCAGCTCGCCATAGCCGGCCGGCTCGATGAGGCCGCGGTCGATGAGCTCTTGGCGTACTTGACTGATGGAGGTGGTGGAGGTCTCGAGTCGTGCCGCGAGGTCAGCGCGCGCGACGGGCCCGTCACCGAGGTCGGCCATGGCGGCCAGGAAGCGGCGCTGGGGTCCAGTGGCCTTGGCGACGCGGGAGCGGAACAGGGTGGCCATCTGCTGGTCGGCGGCGTAGAGGCCTTGGCGGACGTGGCCGACTTCGATGCGGCCGCCGACGTCGGGCCGGGCCGCCTCCCAGGAGCCTTCTCCGATGAGTTGGGCGCGGTGGGGGTAGCCGTGTGAGGCGGTGACCGCTTCGAAGATGGCGTCGTCCGACCAGCTGACACCGAGCTCTTGGGCAGGGAAGCGGAGCGCTTCGGCGACGGCGACGTCGCTGAGCAGGCCGACTTCGACGAACTTGGTGCGCTCGCCGAAAGTGGCGGCCTCGGGTACGGCGCCAAGCATGGAGGGCAGGCCGGCGGCGACGACCGCGACGGGGCACCCGTCGGGGGCTCCGTCGAAGTGCTGCAGGGCGATGAGGAGTGAGCGGCGGTCGCCGAGGCGTGCTTCTTGGAACTCGTCGACGAACACGGCGAGGCCGCCTCGGTCGTGGTGGCGGGCGAAGCGGCCGGCGTCCTCGAGGGTGGATTCGATGGCGGCGGTGTTGAGGGCTGCGGTGGGGCCGGCCATCTCGACGCCGACTTTGGCGCCCGGGACGCCGAGTTCGACTTGGACCTTGTCCAGTTTGTGGAGGAGGCCCTTGGCGCGCTCGCCGAAGGACTCGCGGCGGACCTCCTCGGTCAGGGAGCGGGCCAGGTCGGGTGCCATGTCGACGTCGTCTCGGCCGGTGACCCAGACAGTGAGGTAGCCGGCGCGGCGGGCGTCGCGCTGGGCTTCGCGGAGGAGGGAGGTCTTGCCGAGGCCGCGGGAGCCGTAGAAGGCGAGGAGGGGGCCCCCGGAGCGTCCGAGTGCGCTCATGCGCGCCAGTCGGTTGCGGATGTCGTCGAGCTCGCGGCCGCGGCCGGCGAGGTACCCGGGGGACGACCCGGGGGCATACGGGCTGGCAAGCATGACACCAATCCTCGATAGTTTCCGATAACTGTTGGCACGTTATCGGAACCTATCGCCACGTGGTACTTCCGCCGCCAGACGTATCAGTGGTTCCCGCTCACTTCTGAAGGTGTCATGACGGGGCCTCTGTCACCATCAGGGCTACTGGCGGTGGAGCTGGCGGGTGCTGGCGTGGTTCTCCTCGCGTGGTTGAGACAGACGCTCGGACGTAAAGATCGATACAGCTGCTGGCGTCAAAGTGACGACACCGACGTCAGCGTTGCGGGCCCCTCCCTGGTGGGAGGCAGGGAGGGGCCCACGGATGGACGCGGGGGTTAGCGGCAGTTCTTCCAGATTCCGACGTTCTTGGCCTTCGCGGAGGCCTGGGTGGCGCGGTAGGTCTTGACCCGCTTGAAGGGCTTGCCGACGACGTAGACGGTCGCGTTGCCACGGCGCAGCTGCTTGCGGCCGACGTCGGTCTTGCCCTTCTCGATGTAGCGCAGAAGCCGGCCGTAGCGGTCCTTCAGGCGCTGCGACCGGTCAGAGATCAGCAGGACGCGGGTGCCGCGGGGCAGCATCTTCTTCGCGGCACGTGAGGCCACTCGGCCGCCGCACTCGACGCCACCGTGGACCTCGGGGGTGTCGATGCCGAGGATCCGGACGTCGCGCTTGGGACCGCCGATGAGCTTGACCTTGACGGTGTCGCCGTCGATGACGCGCAGCACGCGGGCCTTCTGCTTCAGGATGGGGTCCTTGGGCGGGTTGTTGTTGCCGTTCCCGCCGCCTCCGCCGCCGCCCTGGTCATCGGAGCAGGGGCACGGGAGGGACTCGCAGGCGACGCCGTCGCCCTCGGAGTCGAGGCCGTGTGGGTCGGAGTCGGGGCCGCCGTTGTTGATGTAGAACTGCTGGGCGGCTGCCTGGTTGGGGAAGTCGCCGCAGTCCTTGTCGGCTGCCTGGGCGGTGGGCGCGGAGACGAGCGCGAGGGCGCCGGCCAGGGCGATGATGAGGCTGGCGAGGTAGGCCGTGGTGCGTCGGATCATGTGCTCTCCAAGGTCGAGGTCGTGATCCGGTGACGGTAGGCGTGACCGGCGACACTGTCTGACGATCAGGGATTTTCACCCGAAGGTGTGACGGCCTCGTCGCGGCCGCGGGACCAGTCGGTGTCGCAGGGCGTACCCGGTCCGCGGGAACCATGCGCCGTGCTGGCCGTCGTCGCGGCGGTAGCGGACCTTCGCCCACCAGACGCCCTCGCGCTGCTCCTGGGCCTCGATGTGGCCGTCCCACCACTGGTCGCCCTCGAGGACCTCGACCAAAGGGGGTCGAAGGGGCCTTACGCTCGCCGACCACGACCACTCGGCGTTCCGGGTACACCCCGGCGCCGTCGCCGCTACGGCACGGGAGTTCCTACTCGGCTGACACCTAAGGCGAACACCCTCAAGCAGGCCTCGAAGATGCTCCTCGCTGACCATCCGCTGACCCGAAGCTGTGATGACAGCCAGAGCCCACTCCAGCCGGATGGGAGGGCAGGGGAGTGGGCGGCGACATGACGGGGGCGTCTTGCGCGCGAATCGCGGCATGATTGGACGTTCAATCACAAGCCACGAACGCCCCTGCCCAGTGCGGTTCCTGTTCCATCGGCACGCCTAGGCACCGCAGATAGTGGCGGAGCATCTCGCCGGTGAATCGCTTGAGGGGGAGGCCCCGTGGAGCTCGACCACCGTCTTCTACTGGAAGCCATGAGTATCAAGATCAGTGGTATGGGTCAGCCAATGCGCGGTGATTGCGGCATGAGCTGATGCTCGCTACTCCCGACGTAGCGGCAGGGTCGGATCCCCTAACCACCTGAGAAAGCGTTGCTCGTCGGCCTGAACAAGCGGGAGCGTGATGTGGTCCCGCCAGAGGACGGTGCCGTGACCGCAAACCCGCGTGCCCTCGTACATCGGCAGTGCCGCGCCCGGTTCAACCTCACGCTTTGAGCGCGTCGGCCCTGACGCGATCACGTGGGTCTAGTGTGGAGGGGATGTTGGTTGGGTTCGAGGCCGGGTCGCTGCGAACGCTATCGCGGCTAGTCCGAGCAGTTCCACTGATCCACCATCTCGGGGAACAAAGTCACGATCACGGCGTGGGTGCGCTCACCTGGGCCGACCCGATCACGGGAGAAAGCGAAGACCAGTGCCCCGTTCTGGTCAAGCGGAGTCATGCTCGGCAGACCCCAGTTGGGTCGGTAGACCCACGTCTTGTCGGCGAGGTTGAGCAACGGCGCGGACCTGCCACCTTCCGCCGTAGGCGTGAGATGAAGGTCAATGCCGAAGGCGATCGCGGGGTACGAATCCACGTGCCGAAGGTACCGGCCCCCGGCCGCTCATCGGCAGATCGTGCGTTCGGAGTGCGGTGAACTGGCACGTTCGGGTCCGCACGGATCACGGCAGATCAGGTCACTCTCGTCCATGCAGGCGAGAGACCACTTCGCGCTTCACTGGCTGCGCCTCGGCCCAGAGCTCGTCTTCGCTGAGTTTCCATTCGTCAGGTAACGACTTCTCGGGCAGGCGGCGCAACCGTGCACACGGTCGCGGGCGCCCCTCAAGGTGCTCGATCACCGCCAGCAGGACGCACGAGTCATGACCCCGCGGGCCGCCGGGCCAGAGCCGCCCGGCTCCTCCGCTGAGACTGAGGTCTCCGGCCCGTTGGCCGACATCTGCGCATTGGCTCGGACTCATCACGGCTGCGCGCCTCGCCAGGTCTGGCTCGCCAAATCTCCATAGCTCGCGGGCGTAGGAGATGGCCGGCATGGTGATCACGAAGTTGCCCATAGTCGTAAGTCTGCTGGCTAGGGCACGCCCTGTCATCGGCAGATCCGCGCGCATCGCGGCAGAAGAGTGCGTCTTCGAGCGCGTACGGTTGCGGCGTGGAAGACGGTCTGCCCGCGCTTCGTGCGCTCGTGTTCAGCGACAGTGACCTCGCAGAGGTCTGCACCATCGTGCTCACAGTGCTGGCCCACGGAGAGCCCCTCGTGGAGACCCTTAACTTCAATGAACTGGACGTGACCGTTGACCGGCCCCAGCGCTTGGTCACGTTCCAAGGCATTCTGTCGGTAAACGACGAAACAATGGAACTCTCGGAAGAGCGGTTCGTCGAGTTGTCCAGCACTATCGCTCAACCCTTAACCGGGGAGGCGCTGGCTCAGTGGCAGCAGCGCAGCGCACGACACGTCTGGCCGATGCCGCCCGCCTCCGGGTGACGCGCACCCTCATCGGCATGACAGGAGGCGGATCGCGGCATGATCGGGCGGATTCGTCTGAGGAGGCCACACCGGATACGCGAGTAGCGTTCGTCACGTGATGAACCACGACGAGATGCTGAGGCTCTGGGGCCCGTGGGTCACGAGAACTCCGGCAGACGTTGCCGAACTCCTCACAGGATTCGGGCCGGTCTGGTGGATTGCTGGGGGCTGGGCCATTGAAGCGTTCACAGGGGCGAAGCGCGACCACTCCGATGTCGACCCGAGTATCTGCCGCTCGGACATCGCACCCCTGTACCGGCACCTATCGGGTCGCAAGGACGTCTGGATCGCCGACTCCGGTACGTTTCGGGCGCTTCTCGATGCTGATGACCCAGTGCCTCGTACCTGCGAGAACCTGTGGTTGAGGGCTGGAGGCGCAGAGCCGTGGGAGTACGACGTCAGCTTGATGGACGCCACGTCGGAGTCGTGGACCTTCAAGCGGGACCCTCGGATCACGCTGCCCCTCCACGACATCCTGTGGACGAAGGAAGGCATCCGCTACCTGAGGCCCGAGGTTCAGTTGCTACACAAGGCCCGTGGCTTGCGGCCACAGGATCAACTCGACTTTGACGCCTCTGCGCCACTCCTGGACACCGCCTCGGTTCGCTGGCTGCGATGGGCGCTCGATGTTGCCCATCCCGGCCACCCGTGGATCAACAGCCTGTAGCAACCCACCCGACTCTCGGCATGAGCGGACGTTCACCGCGCCCGAAGGCGGCGAATAGACGCATGTCCGGCTCGATCCGAGCCGCGCGAGGCCGGGGGAGTGGTTGGCGGTTAGTCAGGAAGTCCTAGTGTGCGCGCGCTTACACCTGGCGAGGCGGTGATCGCCGTGGCAAAGTCCGAAGCATGGCGAAGCGACTGGTGTACAAGCGCAAGGATGGCAAGTGGGCCTGGAACCTAAAGGTGAACGGTCGGATCGTGGCGACGGATGGTGGGCAGGGGTATGAGAATCAGTCGGATGCCAGGGGGATGGCGGATCGGATCATCAGTGGCGAGTTCGCCGAGGCCGAGAAGGTGAAGCGAGAGAACGAGTCTGACGGGACGTGAGGGTCCATGGGTGACGCGCACAGGAGTCCGGAAACTCAGGCCAGACAACGCTTCGTTGACGCGCTGCCCATAGCCGAGGCCTGGGTCCGGGCAGGGGGTGAGTTCATCACCCCTGTCGTGGGAAGTCAGTTGGACGAGGACGTGGAGCTGGAGAACTGGCGGGCATGGCACCTAGCTCACTTCAGCTTGAGTAGCGGGACGCACCACTTGCTCGCGGCTGTGAGGTACCTGCTCGAGTTCGGTCCGGCAGCGCTGCCAATTCATTCGTTGATGCGGACTGCGCTGTGGGGTGGGGCGCAGGGGCTCTGGGTGCTTCACCCCGTGGAACCGGGGGAGCGGGCGGCTCGTGCCGCCCAGGTGCTTGGCTATTCAGTCACGAACCACAGGAAGTGGCTCGACACATTCTCCGACGTAGACCCGGAGGGGAGCGAGGCACGAGCCGCCCTGAGAGCGCGCCTCGTTGGGCTCTCGCAAGAGTTGGGCAGCCAAGGTCCGAACCAGCACCAGGTCGTTAGGTGGGCCGGCGAGCATGTGTTTGGAGACCAGCCTGGGGCTGTCGCCGAGGTCGAGCAGGGTTGGCGCGAGCTGGGCGCTGTGGCGCACGCAGTCCCATGGGAACTCTCTCGACGCCCTGGCCAGGTGGTTGCGGGGGACGAGCGAGTGAGTGTGAGAGCGGTGCGAGGCTCTAGCGCGGAGCTCGAGGGAGTCTTGTCGCACGTGCTTGGAATTCTCGAGGCGGGATGGGGAGTGTTTGAGGAGCGCGCATCCACGGCCGCCGTAGATCCGACCTGACATAACGAAAGTTCTCGGCGGTGCGCGGCCCCGCAGACGCGTACATGCCCGGTCGGCGGACCCTGCGTCAGGTGGAGGGTGCGCTAGTTGGGCTGTGATCTCCCATGAGGTCAAGCTGGAGCCAAGCGCGGTTAGGTATATCCACAGACTCGTGCCCAGAGTTCAGCGGGGCGTCGAGTTGGACATCAACAGGGGCTAGCCCGAAGGGTTCCATGACCGAGGGTGAAGCAACGAACGCCTGAAGAACGGCCAAGAGCGACAAATCAACGGCCGAAAGCGGACGGATGATCATGAACTCATCGAGTTCCTCGACCCGGGCCATGTACTCGTCACCCGGGCGGCCGCGGGCGGGGTCGAAGTGGACTCCTCCGAGCTTGTTGGCGACGTACTTCAGCACCTGTGCCCGCGTCACGGCCGTGCCTCGGACTACTAGGCACGGGGACTTCAGAAACATCGGGAGTGGGAGTGACGACACAGACATAGGTGTCGGCATCGGCGCCACCGAGGGGCCCGTTGCGAAGGGTCCGAGGAGCCGCTGCTCGATGCGGCACCCGGCAGCCACGACCAACTCAACCCCGCGCAAGTCTGTGAGGTCGACCAACTGCGAGAGGGGATAGATATCCAGGGTCGGTTGGCCGCTGGCTCCCGCCTGCCTACGGGCCTGCTGCAAGACGCCGTCGAGTGCCAGCCGCCTAAGGACGGGCGAGGCGCGGCGCAGTTCGTCGCGATCGCGCGTACCGCCGGCGAAAGTCTTCGCAAGCCAGGCGAGGTCACTTCGCACAACGTCGGTTGCGTTCATGTTCCCCAGGCTAGGACTCTGTCGTGAAGACTGCCCGCCGGTTTGCTCAGGTGAGGCCATGAGTGGGCCACTGTTGACCGACGTAGGAGAGGCGGGATGCGGGCAAGCTGAAAGGCCTGAGTAACCGCGCAAGGTCTGCCCCAACGCCACACACGCCGATTCGACGCGGTTCGCGACGCTCCACGAAGCCGGGTTAACGATTTTCAACCTCTTATGTGGTAGGTTTTCGTTAAGGGCGCGCGTGCGTCCCGCAACTCGAGAGGCGAGTTCGATGACCGAGGTTGCTCTGCAGGACGAGGCTGTCGCACGCTTGCTGCAGCTTGGACTTACCACCGAGATGCTTCAGCGCACACTGCTGCGCGCCGACGCGGAGACCAAGATGGTGACGGGCCTCGAACCGCCCACTTCCGAGGGTTCCACCCGATACTTCAAGACGGTCCGGTACCTCCGCGAGGAGGTCGTTCCGTTGGAGTGGGGGTACGACAACTCCAAGAACTTCTGCCGGACCGTCCACCCCTCAGGTGAATTTTCGATTGTCACCAGCTCCGGCGACGAGCACACCGGTGTGTACACCGAAGGCCGCAGCCCCACGACCAAGTACCCGAAGGGCGACGTGACCGCCATGGCGGTCCAGGTCAACGCCGGGCAGTTCGTTCTCGACCTGGGGGAGGACTACGATATCGCCGAACCGCAGGGCCCCATTGAGTCGATCTGGTTCCTGATGCAGCGCGTCACCGCTGACACCATCTTCGCGGAGCTGTCACTCCCGACGAAGATCGAGGGCGGGCTGATCCAGGAGTGGGAAGAGCGGATCATCCTGGACCCGATCGACCGGAACGACCCGCTGCCCACAGGCGACGTCCAGGACCCGCCCGACGCTGGCGCCGGCGACTACTCCGTCGAGGTCAGTGCCCGCTAGCAGCGCCGCTCGAAAGCCCCGACAACCAAAGAGAGCCTTCCCCCAATGCTCAACCCCTCTCGACTAGCGGCGGCCAGACGACGACGTGGATGGACTCTGACGGCACTCGCCACAGAAACCGGCATCAGCCGCGTCAGTCTGTCCTCGTACGAGAACGGGCGCCAAGACCCGACACCTGCAACGATTGCGTTGCTTGCCGAGACGCTCGGAGTTGCTGAACGATTCCTCACAGGAAGGGACCTCGACGAGATCCCGATCGATGCGGTCAGCTTCCGCGCCCTGAGCAAAATGACCGCCCGCACGCGAGACCGTGGGCTTAGCTCAGGTCGCCTAGCAATACTGATTGATGAATGGATCGACCAGCGCTTCAACCGTCCAGCTCCAGACGTTCCGACTCTGACGGGGCGGTCTCCCGAGACCGCCGCCCAGGAGCTTCGAGCGCGATGGGGGCTAGGAGAGGCCCCGATCGGGAACCTGGTGCATCTCCTAGAGGCTCACGGCGTGCGGATCTACTCCCTGACCGACGACAACAAGGACCTCGACGCCTACTGCCTAAAATGGCACAACCAGCCCTTCATCTTCCTCAGCCAAACGAAGTCGGCCGAGCGCAGTCGCTTCAACGCCGCGCACGAGCTTGGGCACCTGGTGTTGCACGCCGAGGACCAGGCGCCGCACGGACAGGACGCGGAGCAGGAAGCAAACCAGTTCGCGGCAGCGTTCCTGATGCCTCGAGCCGGGGTGCTCGCGCAGGGCTTGTCCAACGCATCAGTGACTCGCATCCTCGTTGCGAAGAAGCGGTGGAACGTCGCTGCGATGGCGATGGCGCATCGGGCGAATGAGCTCGGCCTGATGACGGAATGGGCGTACCGGTCGCTCTGCGTTGATCTCTCGCGCCGAGGTTACCGACGAAGCGAGCCGCACGGGATTCCGCACGAATCTTCTCAGCTGCTTACCAAAGTGCTGCAGCAGCTGCGCGCCGACAGACGCGGCCTGGCGACCATTGCGGAAGACCTAGGCCTAGAAGTGAAAGAGGTTCAGGACTACATGCTGGGTCTGACACCAACGGCCGTCGACGGCGGTGGATCGGCTGGCGCTAGTGGACCACGTGGGAACCTGCGGGTCGTCACCTAGAAGGCCGCTCGCTGACCACGGGGGAGTGCGTCGACTGGCTGGCCCGACAGTTGCGTTGCTGCAGGGCACCAGAGGTTTCTAAGCGATTGCTGGAGGACTAAGGGCGTTGAGTTAAGACGGTGGTGACGTCCTCTAGCGCGCGTACCCACGTGCCCGTTGCTGCGGATCGGATATCGACGAGGTCCAGCATCTTGGACAGGTCGTCGGCCAGTGGTCGAGTGAAGATTGGCTCGTGGTGCGCCATGCGATTGCGGACCAAACGAATCGACTCCAGGTCGTTGTATACCCGTCCTCGCAGTTGAGCCGGGGTGATCGCAGCTGGGGCGTGCGGGAAAAGAGAGACGATGTGCGGACCCCACAGGCGCACGTCATGGCGCTGCGTGAACATCTTCTGCCAGAACACGAACTTCAGTTCTGCGATGACCTTCCCCGTCGTCGAGTAACGCTGGCGTGCCGACGCCAGGTCGCGCCGGGGTTTGTAGGTGTTGTGGTGCGGGTTCGGCAGGCTCTGTTCGAACGTGGGGTCCCACGGCCAGTTGGGACCGTAGGCGGCACTCAGGGCATCGGCGACGACGTTACGAGCGGCAACTTCGGCGAAGTGCGCAGGCAGCATCAGAGCGGAGGAGATGCGAGCGTTCCAGGCGTACAACTCCAGGGCCCTCGTGGCGTCACCCGCCTCTGCGTTGAGGTACGTCTGGAAGCGAGCAGCGGAGATCGTCCCGATAACTGGCTGCGCGGCGGGCGGCGTTGCGACTGGCACCCGCGAACGCTACAGTAGGTGCATCACGAGTCGTGGGACTTGCGGGCTTCGGCCTCCCCCCGCGGACAAAAGAACTGAGAAGGGGCCTACCGCGAGGTGGGCCCCTTCGTTCGTTTCGGGCGGTTGGCAGGCGGTGCGATTGGAGCAAGCTGACCTGCGTGTTGCGATCACAAGGCTAATGCTCATGCTTCCGGCAGCGGGCGTCGTCCACGCGGTTCCGTGAGAGCTCGGCCGCGAGCCGTCCGAAGGCCGTGGACGCCATCTACGCCGGTGCAGCTCGTCGGCACGGGGGCGAAGACCGAACTTCAAGGGGGCTGGGCTGGCGGGTGCTCGAAGCCCGCGCGCCCACCTTTGACGACGAGTTGATGGATGCGGTCGAGCTCGAGCTGGCGCTGGCTGACGCGGAGTGGCGCACCATGAATGTTCTTAGCTCGACGGCGAAGACGGGGCCAAGCGTTCTGGAAGTTCACTCCGCGCAGCAACCTTGGCGTGGCCGGCTTCCCGCACGAGGACGAGCCGGGCCCCGGCAGAGCGCCAGGTCGCCCCGCGCAAGAGGATCCTTAAGGGCCGAGTAAAAGCCACATCCCCTGAGCGGCTACTTGACATAAGGTAAGTTATCGGCACTTCGCGCGGGTCGAGCAGAGCTACGGTCGTCCCGCGAACCTCACGGGTCGGCGCCGGTGCGGCCCACCGACAAAGTCACCATTCGATCGTTGGCTCGACTATGTCTTCTGCGGCAGCCTGGAACCGGCGCCCGTTGTCTTCGACAACCAAGGTCCCCGCCTCGCCACGGCTGATGTAGTCGACGCGTAGGCGAAGTGAGCAGATGCTCTTCGCCGGCGCCCTGAGCGTGACAAGGAATCGATCAGCTTCAGACCCCGAGACCTGCCGGGGAAACGTCCATATGCCAGCTTCATCGCCCGTTGGCACGACCTCTGGGACTCCATCAGCCGTTTCGGCGTTGGCAGACAGCTCGATCTGGACGGGGAGCTCGTCGAATGCGCCGCCACCTGCAATTCTGGCGCCGGTCCAGTCGCCGGCCGCTCGTTCACAGGTGACGTCGTGCGCAGAGATACCTCGGATGATCACGGGTGTGTCCACGAGGCCGTATGTATCGAAGAGGTACGAGGGGTCGACGGGTGCGCCGCCGACTCCTCGAGCTGCGCGGGTGAGTTGCGACCTGCCTGGCTCCGGGGCCTTTGGGAGGGCGGATGTCGAGTCTGTTGGAACGATGACCCAATCGTCCTGTGCGCCGCCGGCGTCGACGGCGAGCGGCCCTTCGTCGGTGGCCGCACGCGTTGCGGTGTCTAGAACGCGGCCGATGCCCCACTGGCCCACGGCACCCGCGGCAAAGACCGCGAGTCCACAGACGAACACGGTCCAAGTCCGCAACTGGAGACGATGTCTTGCCACAACCGCATCATCGCGGACCAGCGAGCTATTGCATGGCCTTTGTGGAACTCAGCCGTTAGGTACCGTTAGGAGACGACCTCCTTTGGGCGTGATCGGAGCGCGAATCGCGGCACATGAGTGCGTTCAGCCATGTGCCTCGGACGGCAACCGAATCGGCGGTCGTGCACTGCTCGGACGTGAACGGTGCCAACGCGCACTGGACCGTCGGCAGCAGCTCGTCCTCCAGGCCCCCGGGCGTGGGTGGTAAGGCACGGCGCGGCGCGGCTGAAGTTGGGCCGCTCGTGAGGCAGGCTCTCGAGTCATGGCTCAGACCCTGCGAACTCATCGACTGGATCCGGACAAGTGGGCTCAGGTGGTGGAGGTCCCCGCTGACTACGTAGTGCGGGACGCCTTCGGAACGCCCACGGGTCACGTGCTGCTGGTGGTCGAGGTCGATGACAGGGACCCTGTCTCGGCCGAGAACGGCCTCGTCGCCTACCAACTCCATGACGGAGACCTCCTGCCGCCGGGCGGGGGGTTCCTTCGGACGGTGTACTTCGCAGGGCAGGAACGGACGGAGCACGTCTTGGTGGCTCGGGTCAACGAGCACACGATGCGAGACGTCAACCGCCTGCGGACATGATCTTCGGCCGGTCGGGGGTGTGATGCGCACGGACGAGATCGGCCCTGTGGGACCTATGCGGGAGCCATCGCTGAACCCGAGCGATGCCGATTGGTGGTGGCAGTACGGCTTGGACGGCTTTGGTGGCGCGCTGCTCGGCGGCCTGCTGGCAGGCGCCGTCACGTGGTGGGCGGTGCGACGCACCATCCAGCACGAGCGGGAGCTCAACGCACAGGGGCAGGATGATTCACGCATGCTGGAACTACGTGAGCTTGCTACTCGTGCGATGGCAGCTGCCACCAGTGCTGCGTTAGTTCGCGAAGACGAGGACGAGGGCGTTCTCATCGACAAGATGGCTGAGCTCGTAGTCGCCGCCATCTTGGTTGAACCACGAGCGTCAGAACTCGCCCCGATGCTTGAAACCGACCTCGTTTCGTTTCGCAACGCGCTTGAGTCGATACCAGAGCCCCGCAGCACCAATTTCAGACTCGGCGCAGGACGTCTTACCGGGGCGCTGAGGCAATGGCTCCGCGACCCTGCGGCATACGAGAAGACTGCTCCGCTGGATTGGTCCTCGGGTCCTATCAAGGACCCCCCGGCCGCTCACGACTGAACGGGTCAGGGATGCCGCCCTCGTTGCAGGCGACCTCCTTGGCGTCTAGAAGCGGCCGACTACTCCGGCAGGTCGAAGCCCGCCAAGAGTTCGTCCAGCGCCTTGCCGTCCGGCAGCGAGGCCAGGAGCTCGTCCAGCTCCTTACTGCCCGGCGGGGCCGCCAGGAGAGCATCCAGCTGGTCGGTCTGGTCGATGCCCGCCAACAGGGCTTCGGGCGCGTCAACTTCCCCGGTCACCAGCACTGCGCCCAGGCTCTCGTCCTCGTCGGCGTCGCCCCCAAGCTCCACAGCGGTCTCCTCGTCGCTCAGTCGCTTGATCTGCACGACGATGTCGAGCTTGAGGCTGCGGACGACCTCCTTGTCAACCAGGAACTCGAAGAACTTCCCGCTCGTGCGGTAGAAGTCCGCCTCGATGATGCGGTCGAGGCCGGGACGGTGGCCGTGCCCGCTTGGTCCAGCCCGCCGAGAACTTGAAGTCGACCGGACCCCTACCCATATTGGGCTCGTTGCTGATGTCGACGTTGGCGGCCTTGCACTGCTGCACCCACCTCGCGCCCGCCACCGCCGGGACGATCTTCTCCTCGCGGTTCCGGGTAAGGGTCTCGTTCCACAGCACCTTCCACAGGTCGGTGTCCTCGACCGCAGCGCGGAACTCCTCGGCCAGGGTCTTCACCCATGCCAGGAATTCATCCTCGCTCTGCGGCTGGCCCACGGCTGCAGGGTTGGCGACGGCGGCTTCGCGACCGGCCTCGGCCCAGCCGACGAGGAGCTTCGGGTCCTCCACCACGTCGTACGGCTGGAGGTCGGTGTCCTCCAGTGCGTCAAGATAGTTGAGCGCGATGTCGGGCCGAGCTCGGGCAACAGCGCGCCCTGCGGCCTTGCGCTGGCCCTGGTTCAGGCTGTTCTGCAGCTCGTAGTTCAAGTCGTCCCGCAGCACGTCGGCCTCGTTGCCCTCAGCCCAAGACAGAAGCCGTCGGCCGTGACACGGGGGGTGTCCTTCAAGAACCGCTCGGGCACCAAGAGGACCCCACCCTTGGTGACCGGGCTGCGCGGGAGGTCGATTCGGAGGTCGTTCCACCGGACGTTGGTGGTCCAGGACGCGTGCTTGACGACCACGCTCTCGGTCGGGATCGCGTGGCGCTCGACCACCTCCTGCGTGTAGTCAATGAACGCGCCCTTCACGATGTTGCAGAAGGAGTCGCTGATCCGGTCGACGCCCATCCCGTCGCAGAACAGCGCGAACGCCTCGACGTACTTGACGGTGCTGATCTAGTGGGTGTGCAGAATGTCGAGGGCTTCCGCCATCCGGCGTGCGAAGTCGGCGCCTGTACCCGATCCTGCCCGGTGACCCATCGACAACCCGAGAGCGAACTCCTTCGGCTCGGGGAAGGTCAGCATCCGCTCGGCTTTGCGCCAGGGGGCCGAGCGCCTTACTCCGCCAGACTCGATTACGTAGCTCATAGCGAGCTCGAAGAACTCGGTCAGCTTGGTATGGGTTTCGGCCCAGAAGGGATCGGTGTCGTCAAACACCAGGAAGGGGTCAACATATAGCAGGGTGTCGGCGGTGCACTCCTGGTCGAACCAGTCGTCGTCGTCGTGGCGTGTCACGCCGAACTCGTCCGTGAACCGCATTACTGTCCCCCGCAGTTGCCTAGTCGGTGTGGGGCGTTTGTCCCCACGCTGGGACCTCCAGGCGACCACGGGCCCACCCCGGTCCACGGACGACACGCCGGTCCGGTTGGCGCAAGCGTCAGCAAATATGCGCTAGTAGCCAGCAGTCACTTCCGCCTCAGCTGTCTCAAGAACGCCGAAACGCTGGCCCCGCGGAGAGTGGCCCCCGCGCGTGTTGAGCGCGACGTAGGTAGCGCCATGCTCGACGCGCGCACGGTGGGCGATGGTGCGGGCTCCGACGGGCTCGTCGAACTGCTCGCGGACCTCGTAGGCCTGAGCGGCGGCGAGAACATCGCGCACCCCGCTGAACCAAAACGGGGGAACGCGCGAACCGGCAGAGGCTCATCGCGCGTGAGTCGTCTACGACTAGTTCCGCTATGTTCTCTACATGGCACAACGAGTGATCACCCAGTTGATTGACGACATCGATGGCAAGGAGATAACTGCGGGGAAAGGTGAGACGGTCTCCTTCGCCCTAGATGGCGCGTCGTACGAGATTGATCTAAGCACTAAGAACGCGGATGCTTTCCGAGCCCTCTTGCAGGACCACATCTCCGTAGCACGCAAAGTGGGACGCAAGACCGGAACCACCGGTAAGCGATCGCAGTCCGGTACGAGCCCAGCCGAGATCCGCGACTGGGCTCGCTCTAACGGTTTCGAGGTTCCCGACCGGGGCCGGATCCCCGCCGAAGTGCGCGAATCTTTCGAATCGAAGCGCTGACCGTCGCGTCTCCAACGCGGAAATGAAGGTCGAGCCGTCCTCCGCCAGCACGCGTGATGGCTGAGTAGACTGTGCGTCACCGGTCCGTGCAACCGTGCCGAATCTCGGCAGAGCCATGGCCGCAGACCAGGGCGAGGGCCGTCAATCTCGGCTTGAGGATCTGCACACTTGCGGCAAAGCGGCTGAGCGTGTCAAGCGCCTGGCTCGACTCCACAGTACTGAACTCGCGCCGACCACTAGCTAATCGACTGCTGCGGTCTCATCCTCGTCGGATCTACCAATGGCAGAGAATTCACCGAGTTCCGTGTCTTCCCAACCGAGCCAACCTGCGCCTCGCGAGAAGAAACGTCGAAGACTGAGCATCCAGAACGGCGAAATGCCCACATCGGCCGCTTCGCGAACAAGCTCTGGCCGAGGCTGAACCAATCGCTGCTTCTTCGGATCTTTACCATCCTTCAGCCACCAGTCCGGCTTCTGCTCTTCACTGACTAGAATCAACCCACCGAGGTGCCCTCTGCCGGCCGAGCCCCAATACTCTAGGGTTTCACGCCAAAGAAGGTAGTCGCCATATCTATCGGGCACTGGCTTCTTGGCATCCTCATATCCGGGAGGGATTTTGTCGTCTATTCGACGCTGCGCCTCTTTGCGCAGCGCGTCATCCACAGTTGGCTTCGGACCCACGCGCCCGTTGAAAAGCCGAGTCACAACGTCGAGCACACCGTCCGTTCGATAAGGCTCGCGAATGTCAGCAGGATGGCGTTCCTCGAATTGATCTGCCAGCTATCGCTCAAGCGCTAAGAGCCGATCGTTGATCTCAGTTCTGATCTCGGACTGACTCAGGACAGGATGCGATCGAACAGAGTCGACGATCTGCTTGCGCAGAGTTGCGATGCGGCCGCGAGTCTCCTCATACGCCTCTAACTGTTCCCGGACTACCTCAAGTCGATTCTTGTGAAACTCGAACGCCGTCTGATGCGGAATCCAGATTCGATCGCTCAAGGCTTCGAGTAAGTCGATGACTAGCGAGCGATCCGACTCGCTCAGTCGATAGAGCGTAAGGAGCGAGTTTGTATCGAAAACTATGATCGCGTCGACTAGTAGACCGGCCCGCTGCTCGTCCTCCAGCTGATACCACTCGGGCAGAACGTCCTTCATCTAGTGACCCGCCCGCGGCCAGGTTCGAAGGGCGATTGCGGCTGCCGAATCCACCTCGCGGCTACCGCTTCGCCATGACGGAAATTCCATTGGGGCCAGGCGCCGGCAGGCGACGTACCGCCCTACTGACCGCTCTCGAGGTCGTGAGTCCGGTTCAGGTGTCGCTCTGCGACCAGCGGATCAGTTGCACCTCGTCCCCTGAGACCAATATCCAGTCCGCCGAGTCGTCGAACATGCCAGCCTCTGGATCCAGCGATCCATGCATGGTGCCGTTGGCAGTCGTGAAGGTGATGTTCTCGGCGATCAGGTAGCCGTACCGCTGGTGATCGCCGCCGTATAGCCCATCGATCCCCTTCGGGTAGCTGACGAACTTTTCGACGTTGTACTGCGGATCGAGCAGATGGACGAAGGCCTTCTCGGCGTCGGCAACGACTCGCTTCCTGTACTCAGCCCAGGCGTCGTCAGAGGTGTCAGTTGGCCCACCCTCCGGCCCCATCGTTCGGAAGATCGTCGGCTCGACGCGGAATGGGAACAAGATGAGCTCGTCGGTCACTCGCGCACCTGAGCGGCGGGGCCACTCGCCAGAGAGGATCTTCTGGCGCGCGTGGTGCGCCCGCTCGAACAGCCGATTGAACGTGTCGGCCTTCTTCGCGATGCCGACATACAGCAGCTCGTAGGTCGCGAAGTCGCGGTGTTGATCTAGCCTACTGAGCCCGGCGACGCCGCGCCCCTTGTCGTGGAGGAGCTTCTCGGTCGTGAACCACTCGAAGGGCTCTACGCCACCGTCCTCTACCGCCGCCTGCTCCCCCGGCCAAAACCGTAAGAACTTCGGACCGATGTCGGCCGTGAACGTCTCTGGCATGTGACCGAGCGTCGATGTGGCAAGGGCCTCGATGTCGATAGCCACGTGGTCGGCGATTGGCTGACCGTCAGTCGTCTCGCCCGAGACAGGCACGGTCCAGACGTCACCGTTCGTCTCGATGTTTTCGACGTCGAAGTGCACTTCGGACCTCATCGCCAAGGCGTAGAAGTCGCTCGTGCGAAGCAACGCCTCAACCTGGGGGTCGTCCTTGACGCCGTCAGCCTCGTAGCTAGACACCGGCGGATATACCAAGTGCAGGGTGCTCAGCATCACGTTCATCTCAGACACTTCGTCGATCCCCTCTGCGACCTGATTGGATGTTCCGTGCCGGCAGTTCCATACGCTGGATCATTCGCCTGGCCGAATGCGCTCTTGGGCCAGTCGGTCGACGACCTGCGTCGGTAGGCAGCCGTTCTCTGCCAGCGTCTCTTGCACGTGGCGCCGAAGGACGTGGACGGCCTCGTGCTTCGCGGCGCTGGCCAGCAAGTCCGCCCAGACCGCCTCAACATCGCCGGCGATCTGACTCACTACGTCCGTCGATGCCAAGTAGACGTTCGGGTTCGCGACAGGCGCGTGCTCGGGGGAGACGGTCAGGCGATCCGAAACGATGATCGTCGGGCTACCGGCGGGCGCATGGTCCACGCCCTGATCCGTCGCGAGCTGGTCGAGCTGCGTGTTGGCCTGCCGGATGTCCTTCAGTGGCAATAGGCCGTCGGAGTGCTCCTCCGACTTGGCCTCGACCGTCATCCAGATCGCAGAGTCCCAGCGCCAGGCTGAGTCACAGCGTCCCTGACCGGCGGGCTTGGCCGCCTCCGCGCCGAGGAAACGCCCGAGAGTGGTCAGTGCACCCTCGTAGGGCGTGGCCTCTTCCTGGCCAAGCGCATCGCGCATTTCCGCGAGCCTCTCCTTGACCTTGTTTGGCTTCAGGTTCCCGGTGAGTCGGGCGACGATATTGTTGATTGCCACCGCGTCGGCGGCCGCGAGGGGCACTTCCTCCGCATCAGGCAGTTCCTTCATCTCCTTCAGCCACGTGCCCCGCGTCGACGCCCTCGCGGCGGTGCGAACGAGTTCCCGGGCATGGGCGCGGTGCGCCTCACCCTCGGCGCCAAGGCTGAGCCAGACGCCGGCCAGGTACAGCAGCAGCCCGCGGTACCCCCGGGTGGCGTCGCCACCCTGGCCCACCGCCCGAGCAGCGTCCTCGAGTTTTTGGCTGGCGGCGATCCAGTCGTCGTTGAAAGCCAGTTCCCATGCCTCGACCTCCAGCTCAGCGGACTCGCCGAGCGCGGCGGCACCGGGCGCCGCAACCTTCACGGCCTCCTCGCGGAACTCAGCAACGAGGGGCTCACCGCCCTCGCGCCACTCGACATCGTGGTCGAGGAAGGTCCGGACATTGGCCAAGATGTCGGCGGCTTCGTGACCCTTGCTGTTGTCCCAGCCGAACTGAACCTCGGCCTGCAGCTCCGGCTCAAGCGCCGTCTGGTTCTCGACGCGCGAGAAGTACCGAGTGATGTCTGACCCGATGACGACCACCACTGCGTAGTCGTTCGGTCCGCGCGTCGCGCGACCAGCGCCTTGCACGATTCTCGTTCGCAGGCGCTCGGCATTCGCTGCGCTGGCCTCGGCCCGCTCGGACAGAAACTTCTCCTGCAGGCTGACGGCGTCCGGCTTTCCACCGAGTACGACGATCCGGCAGTCGTCGCCAGGCAAATCCATGCCGTCGTACCGGTTTGCGAGGCCCAGGACTCCCGTCGGCGATTTGGCGAACGTCGCGAGGCCTTGCTCTACGACTTCCCTGCCGAACGCGGGAACTCCGTCGCCGGCGAGCTGGCGCGCCGCGGACTCGGCATTCGCGGTCGTGGTCTGACTGAGCACGAGCGCCTTGTGCGTGATGCCGACGATGCTCTTGGTGAGGCCGACCGCATCGCCGCCCTTGACGAGGTCCGGGAAGACGAAGAGGCGCCGCCCCGACCGAGGTGGAGTCTTGCTGGGCAGAGGCATGCGGGTGATCTCGGTGCGGCCGAAGGCTCGCTCGAGCTCACCGCCGGATCCGAGAGTCGCCGAGAGGTACACCCGTTGGCCGGCCCGAGCAAACACCCGATTCTCGAACGTGGGCGGGATCATCGGGCGGATCTGGATACCGCCGTAGGAGAGATAGACGCAGCAGGACGCGAGGCCACCGCGGATCATGGCCAACTGGAACCTGAAGGAGTCACCGAGCCCCGACAGGGCCGTGTCGAGTTGGGAGAGCGCGCCCTGATCGACCGCAGGCAGGATTAGGCGTACCTGATGGTGTGCCCCGGGGTCCGGCGCACCCTCGAGCCTCTGAATCTGGAGACCAGACAGGAACGGTCGCAGGGCGCTCAACACCGTCAGGTAGGCGGCCCCTGCCTCGTGACGGCGAATCGTGATGCCGTAGTGCTCACCGACGAACTGCTCGCCGGCGTGGGCGTCGTCGAGCACGATCAGGCGCGGCTCGGGCAGCTTCGGGTGGCTGTTAAAGATCGAGCTGTACGTCGTGATCGCGATCGCCTCACCGCCCTCGACGTCGGTCTCGTCGGTCGGGCTCCAGCTGTGGTGGCTCCCGACGAGCAGCCGGGCGGGCACTCCCTCGTTCTTGGCCGTGGTGAACACCTGGTCGGCCAGCTGCCGCGTCGGCGCCGCATAGAGCACCGGCCCCTCGGCCTTGCGACGCACCCACTCGGCGATGAGCAACCCCGGCATCGTCTTGCCAGTGCCAGTCGGCAACTCAAGCGCCAGGTCAGAGGTGTCCTGATGCTCCTCGGCGTAGGCTCGGAGCACGTCGCCCTGATGGATCCACAGACCGCTCACCGCATCGGCCGTCCTTGGCAGCGACCCCCGGAGGTACATCTCCTCCGGCGTGTCGAACTGCTGCTGGACCTTCTTGGTCTTGCCGTGAAAACCCATGGATCAGTTCCCCGTCCGTCGTTCGGTCGAATGCCGGCTCTCGCGCTCCAGTTCGCGCCAGTTGGGAGCGAGGGCGGACATCATTGCTTGGAAGCGCTTGTCGTGTGTCTTGTAGCGGAGGTGCAGCATGGCAAAAGCAAGACAGCGCGCCAACAAGTTTCAGTCGGGTGGTGCAGTGGTGCGGCGGCGCTGCAACCATCTGCCCTTGCGGTCGACTGATGCCTCGCTCTTGATCGGAGGCTCCGCGACGTCGCCGTCCAAGCCGTCTAGGGAAGACCTCGCAGGTCCAGCCAAGTCTTGAAATAGCAACCGGCGGACCGCGTCCGCATCCTCTTCGCGCCAAGCCTCAAAGAGGGCCAGGGTGGTGATTACGGGCTCCGTCTGCGCAGCGAGGAACTCCGGGCGCTCGTACGGCTTCTGCCTACGCTCACCCGGTGCCAGCCGGTGCTGGTGGTTAATCACCAGCGCGCCACCGTCCACCGGCGTGCTGGCTGGTAGCTGGTGCCACTCTCTGAGGTGGCGAACTAGGTCCTGGTAGGCGCGCTCCGGAGCGGGCCCGCTGGCGGACTTGACCTCGACCAGCCGGACGCGACCGCCGTAGCTGCACAACAGGTCGGCGTTCTTGGTGCCCCCAAGCTCCTCGTCGAGATCCACGACCGCCACGTCGGCCGACTCCAGCACCGCTCGTACTGCGTCGACGAGCACCCCACCGGCGCCGTAGAGCAGCCCCTCCCTCACCACGGACGCCGCGCTCTGCGACTCCTCAAGCTCGCGCTCAAGGTCGGACCATCGAGTGGCGTAGTCAGTCTCAAGCTCAACGAGAGCCGAGCGCGCTTCCCGCTCGCGGCGCGTCATCAGGCTGGTGTCGCTTGCAAGTTGACGCCGTGCTCGGCGCATTGCGCCGGGTACGAATTCTGGCATCCCCTGCTCAAGCAGCCACTTCAGCAGTACCGGCCAGGGCGTCTGGAAGGGCGCCACGTAGCGCCGCTCAACGCCGTCGGGCGAGACCCATGCGGCCACAACTGGCTCGCCGAGCTCGGTCACGATGATCGGCTCGAGGCTCCCCTGTGCTGGGCGGTGCGCCGGCTGGTCACGTGCCGCGCGATACGCCGATCCGCCGTGCTCCTGGACAGGTATCCCTTCGAGTGACAGCTTCCACCAAGACGGGGCGGGGTTGCAGCTCAGCAGTCGAAGAGCGAGCAAGCCATCGGCGTCGCCCAGATGATCGGCGGCGCGGACACTCGCGCCCTTGCCGAGTGGCACGCCGCTGATCCGAGAGTTGAATTGACCGAGGTAGATCGAGTCACTTGGTCCGAAGATGCTTCGGGTGTCGCCTTCGTTGAGCTTGCCGATCGGGCTGATAACGAGCGCCGTCTCGCCCCTAATCGCGGCCCCCTGACGGAATCGGTCGAACTCGTCGGCTCCTTGTCCGGAGTAGATGCTCGGGTGGAGCGCCACCACGCAGTCAGCGGTGTCGAAGCCCACCCAACGCGGCTCGAAGCCCAAGCCATCCCAATCCAGGTCCGGCTGAGCGAGTGCAGGGCGGCGCTGTTGCAGCGAAGGAGCAGCGTCCTCTCCGACCTCCTTCTGCCGCGCCTCGATGTCGTCCCACGACGCCGGCGGCCCGAAGCCAACGTGGACCGGGATCGGCAGCTGACTCATGCGCTCTCTCCCGCGGGCGTGCCAGCGAAGTGGGCGGAGAGCAACTGCATCTTGCGCAGGTAGACGGGCGCAATCGTGAGGTGGACACGAGCGGTGTCTTCGTCGATTCGGCGCCCCGTCGGATGGCCCACTTCATTGCGAGTCGTTCGGATCAGGTCGGCGATGGCGTCAAGCGTGAGGGCATCGGCGAGCCCATTCGGCAAATCCTGTCGGATGGGCTCGATGCGCTTGCGGAACTCTGTCCAGAGCGCGAAGTAGTTGCCGCGCGGCTTCGCGAGCTCTCTCGCAATGGCGGGTGCGCCCGCCACCGATGAGGCGGCGTATGACTCCGCCATCACGAGGAAGGCGCGCTCAGCAGCGACGCCGAGCATGACCGACGTCGCGAGGTAGCAACGTCCGTTGAAGGACTGCAAGGCCTCGACGAGGTAGAGCTCGACCAGCCCATCCAGGTCAGGGACCTCGCGTCGGATCCGCGCGAGGTAGCCCTCCGGGTCGCGGGGCTCCCAGGTGCCGCCCTTGATGACCTTCCGGCCATCGGCCGAGAGACACCAGCGCCAGTTGTCCGTGCTCGACTGCTGGCCTGCGGTGTCGAGGTAGATGAGACGCTCCCCCACCAGCCCCCAGAGGGCCTCCCACACCTCGGTCTCCGAGCAGCCGGTCTGCTGCCCGACATTGGCCACGGCGTAGTGCCGACTGAAGCGAGGATCTGCTCCGCTTCCCAGGTATGCGAGCGCCGCTCGCCGAACGTCTGCTGTCACCATGCCATTTGATCATCAAGGACCGACAGAAGTACGGCACTCCGCCGATGGGAATCAGTCCGGGCGCCGAGCCCCACGATTTGCCGGTAACCGCCGGAACTAAGCCCTACTGTCGGACCACGCCGAAGGTCCGCGTCAGTGCTATCCGGGTCAGCAGCCTGCTCGCGAACCGACACATGGACGCCGACGCACTGGCCGAGCGGGTCACCACCGTCGTCCGGCCGCACGACTTGCTGGCCGCCGACCAGGATGTGGAGTTCGACGACCTGGTGAAGCTCGCCAAGGTCTTCGGCCGGCCATGGTCCTACCTGCTGATCGACCAGGCCGAGGTGTATCCCAACGCTGGGAGCGACAACCGCACCTATGCCAACCAGCGCGTCTCGCTCTCACCCGAGCTACTCGCCGAGCTGCAGATGGCGGATCTGATGCTCGCAGCGGCTGCCGACCTGTTCCCGGGCGAGGGCTACCAGGTGCCGAGAGTGCCACCAGAGGGCTGGCCGGCCGAACGGCTGGCTACGGAGATCCGTGCGCTCCTCGGCGTATCGGTCGACGAGCAGCTCGAGGCGAAGGACGAGTATGCGGCGCTCCGGCTCTGGGTCGCCGCGCTCAACGCCCGCGGCGTCTATGTCTCCCAGCGCAGCTTGAAGGACCCGACGGTGCGGGCCTTCAGCAAGGTCCTCGACGACCAGGCGGTCATCGTGGTGAGCACCAAGGACGACTCACATCCGCGGATCTTCTCGGCCCTGCACGAGTACTGCCACGTCACCCTCCACTCCACCGGGATCTGCGACCTGCTCGACCACGGCGATGTGGAGCGCTACTGCAATCAGGTCGCCGCGGGCGTCTTGTTGCCGAGGGACCTGCTTGACCGTCTCTGGACGCCCGGTGCCTTCGCAGGCGGCGACGATGCTGCCGATGCCGCGCTTAAGACGATGAGCAACCGGGCGCATGTTTCGCAGCAGGCACTGCTGATCGCCCTGCGCGACCGCCACATCATTTCTCAGGACGCCTACGACGCGATCGAGGCCCGCCGGGCCGGGCGCCGCAAGACCGGTGGCGGCAAGTCCTCAAGCGGCGGTCCGACCTACTACACCGTGGCGATCAACAGGATCGGACGGATGTTCGCGCACCGGGTCGTGAATGCCATGACCGAGGGGTTCGTCGACAGACAGGACGCCAGCGTTCTGCTTGGCGTGGGCGAACACAACGTCGGCAATTTCGTGCATGATCTCGTCGCCGGCGACTGAGGCTGGAGATGGTCCAGGAAGCGCTCTTTGAAGCGGAGGCGAAATACTCGATCGACACCAACGTCGTCGTGAGCTTCCTGGGCGACGGAGATGCCGAGTTGTACCCCGTCGACGTGTTCGGTCCGCAGTGGACCTTCCTCGAGGCCGCGATCAGGGCCGGACGCGTCATAGCGGCTCGACGGGTGGAGACCGAGCTCAAGAAGTGGGAGCGGATCGAACGCATGAAGGCGTGGCTGCACAACCATAAGTACGTCTTCCAGGACGTCGACAGCGATGCCCAGCTCATCGCAGCAAAGGACACCGTCAATCGGTACCCGGCCTACGGCTTGGACGTGAATCGGCTTGGTGACCTCGAAGTCATGTCACTGGCGAAGGCGCGAGGGCTAGCCGTGATCTCACTGGAATCCCAGAAGCAGCACCGGGCTGCCCGACCGAAGATCCCGAACGTCTGCCAGGAGTTTGCGATCGGGCACGTCGGGTTCCATGACTTCCTACGGGCCGAGGGGTTCGCCGAACGGGGTACGTGATCGACGAACGTGAAGCCGGACCTTCCGGGCGGGTAAGACTGAGCCCGGGTCGACTAGCAATCGGTCGGCGCGCGAGTGAGTCATTCCACCGCGAACCGGACGCACTCTTCTGCCGATGAGTGCGATCATGCGCAACACTTTGCGCTGTCTAGGAGTCACAGGCACATGAATGTCGTGCGGGGCGCCTTGGCGCTGGCTGCCACAACGCTGTTCGTTGGCGTCCTTGCCACCGGCTGTGGAACCGCGACATCCGAGGGTGAGGCGGGCTCGGACGATGACTTATCGTCGGAGCGGCGGCCGAGCTCGTCTCCCCGACCGACCTCGACCCGACTGCCTGCTCCCTGGTCCGCCTCCCCGCGGCCGCTCCTAGTGCAAGACGATCAAGATCCGGTCGCCACAGATCTCGCGCGGCTGGTCGAGCAATTTGTCGCCTACGCGGTCGGCGCCTCGGACACGTTCCCGCATTGGGAATCGGTCTCCATGTCGCTTGGCGGTCAGCCCGTCGTATCGATCGACGACATCATCGCCGCCCTGTCGATGCGAAGGATCTGGAAAATCTGTCCGGCCGACTGGAATGGCTACGGCGCTTCGTCGTGTCCGGTGGACCTCCTCAGTCCCATCACCACCGCGGCCACGAACGCCGCCTCACTCGTCTACTCAGGTGAGTACCGCGACGTCACGTGTGCCCCCGAGAGGACAGGGCCACTACCTCGTGGACGCCTCGTTGTTCTCAGACCCATCGCAAGCAGGCGAACGTGCGCAGGAGACTTCGCGCTGGTCCTCGCCGCTGACGAGCAAGGCAGGCTTCGAAGCATTGATCTAACGCTTGCGGAGCCCTGACCGGCGACCGGAACTGACGTCCGGCGCCTCACTCTCTTGCCGCTGAGCGCGCACTGGAGGTGCCCCATTCCGCCGCGACCGAGCGTTTCCGCCAGTGACCGGAACCGCCAATGAGCGGACATTGCGACATGATGATCCCCATCGGGACGGATGTGGACGACGGCTAACGCCTCACTCCGACGCGCTACCGGCGGTAAACGTGCCTAGCGCCTCGATCAGCTCACGCAATCGGACCTCGTCGACACGACAGACCGGGGACCGTTTGTCGTCACTGTCCTCGACGACTACCACCCCAGACGCGACCAGAATGCGCGTGTTGTGCGAGACCGCCTGGGAGTTCGCACCTAAAGCCTCGACGGCTGACCGCTGGGGCCCAGGACTGGTCCGGTAGTGCCGGATCAGGTTCACCCGCAGATCTGATCCGAACGCCTCCGTCGCGTCGTGCACCGTCATCGGGGTCTCCACGGAGAGACGAACGATGCGCGGCACGCACGCATTGTGCCGCAGTGGCTCGGGTGAGGTGCGCAGACCACGTAGCTCCCCTTAGGTCATCCGATTTAATCTGGCGAAATGCTAGCGTAGCGCTAACAACCGTGTAACTAGCCGGCTCGAACCCATGTACGGGACGTCGGGTCTGGATTTACAGTCGTCATCCGCCCTCTTGGGAGACCGAGCAGGCGGTTCTACAGGACTCCATCGGGGGAGTTGTGAAGAGCACGAGTACGAGCTATTTACCGTCGAGCCTCCGCAGGGCTCGCGTGTGGAACGACCGCGGACTGGCGTCCGTGAATTGGTGCCGTCTGACGGCGGCGCTGTGCTCGTTGGTGTTCTCCTCCCCGGGCTATCGATTCTGGGCCGCGCCGGTTCCGCGCAACCCTGCCCTGCACGCCGTGACGCCAGGATCGGCGCTCGCGGGCTCGCTTATCTCCTCACCCGGCCGCACGGTCCCAGGGGTTGCACTCCACCGGCTTTCCGGCCCGTCATCTCTGCTACCCGGGGAGGGCGAACAAGGGTCGGACTGCCAGCTAGTGGCCCGGTCGGTGGGCGCGCCTCTCACGGTCCATCGGTGCCTACAGAGGTGGGCAACACCAAGAACGAGCACCACCCGAACGCGGGCTGTGCTGCAAGGGAGCTGCTGTGAGTAGTGAACGTCCAGAGCACTCCGGCCAGGTGCCAGCTCACCCGGTCGCGCTGATCGAGGTCGACCCCGACGCCGGGACGGTGACCATGAACGGACAACCGGTCGTGATCGCGGAGGGAACGGACCTGTACGTGGCCGGGGTCCACGCCGCGGCCACGCGGGTTGCCCAGGTGCTGCAGCGGCCGGTGCGGGCACTAGCGAAGGACCCCACCGGGCAGACCTCTCTTCTGGTGCACCCGGACGGGTCGGTGTCCGACATTCAGGAGACCGAGCCAGCAGCGGTAGCCCCGGAGCGGCCGAAGGTCTCAGAGCCGGCGGCGGTCCCGAAGCGGGCCGGCCGGGTCAAGCCGGCACCGAAGGCGGCGAGCGCTCCGGTGAGCAGCTCAACGGCTGGGCGGACGAGTCCTCGAGGAGTGACGCTGGTCAGCATCGGGGCCAGCTTGGCAGTGGTTGCGACGGTCGGGACCGCACTGCTGATGGGTGGCGTCGACGTCGGCGGCCAGGACCCTCACATGTCGAGCGCGGGCGAGCCAACTGAGAAGACTACGCCGCTGCCCGAGCGCCCGGAGCCGCTCCAGGCGATCGCGGGTGCGGTGCTCGAACCGAAGCCGGTGGTGAACGTGCGGGCTGACGGCAGTGTGAAACGGGTCCGCCTGACGGTCACCTCCAACGAGCTGCCGGCGCGGGCGCGGGTGGTCCTCGTGCGAACCGGCCAAGAGGGCGGAAAGCCGCTGCAGCGCACCGTTCGCCTGACCAAGCGCGGGCAACAGATCAGGCTGACTGACCTGCCGGCCGGCACCTACCGGTGGCGGGTCACCGTGAGCGGCGCGGATGCCGTGGTCGGGCGCGTGCGGGTGACAGCACCGGCACCCCCGCCCGCTCCCCCAGCCCCACCGGAGCCCGAGCAGCCGTACTACCCCGAGACGCCCGATTACGGCGGCTCCAGCGTCGGGTCCGAGGGCGGCGGCGGTGGAAACGGCGGCGACGACGGGAACGGCGGCGGGGGGCCGGACTCACCGGTCGACCCGGGCAACCCCGGCCCGGACGCCCCGGTCCCGAA
Organism: Nocardioides lijunqiniae; assembly: GCF_015024225.1. Taxonomy (GTDB): domain Bacteria; phylum Actinomycetota; class Actinomycetes; order Propionibacteriales; family Nocardioidaceae; genus Nocardioides; species Nocardioides lijunqiniae. The sequence goes on along the minus strand of NZ_JACJGM010000031.1, from coordinate 28,962 downwards.
CTGAGCCGAGAACAGGTGACGACGATGAGCAACCAACAAGGAGCAAGGCTGATGGGTGCGGCAAGGGGTCTGCGGACCGGGATGGCGGCCGCGATCGCGGCCGCGGTAGTGACGGCGATGGTTCCTACGGCCCAGGCCTCGGCGGCCGGTGCAGCTGCGGCCAAGCCCAGCAGGGCAGATCGGCCCTGGTCGGGGTTCGCGATCCATGCGAACCGCACCGCCGACGGACACTGGATCGGCGCGCGGAAGCTGAACAAGGAGGTCGTCTACCGGCTGGACCCGGCCAGGAAGGCCAAGCGGTCCTCCTACGGACCCGTGCGGCCGGTCGGGAACCTGGCCGGCAGGCAGGCCTCACGACGAGACACCGTGCGGGCGGCCTACATCCTCTCGAGGTACGGGACCTTCCGTTACGACGTGCAGTCAGCTGCGGTCGACATCGCCCTGGACCACCTTCTCGTCGGAGGCCGCTACCGGCTCTCCGGGGACGTGACGTCGCGACGTGTGCAGCAGACCGGCGAGGCCGCGAAGGTGCGCTCGTTCGCCAAGGCGATGCTCAAGGAGTCCCGCCGCCAGGCCGGGCCTCCGAAGATGGCGGTCAGCGTGACCAACGCCGCGGTGGGAGGAACCGTCCGTGCGACGGTCCGTGTCAGGGGCGCCAACGGGCGCCCGGTCAAGGATGCGCCCGTAACCCTGAGCTACCCCGGGGCGACGACGCAGGCGGCGCGCACCGACCAGGCCGGAACGGCGGTGGCGACATTCGTCGCCACCAGCGCGGGCCGGCATGCGGTGGTGGCCACCGTCAAGGACCTCCCGGAGTGGCGCCTGCACCTGCGGTCGCCCAAGCGGGCAAAGGTCTCACGCGTGGCGCGAGCAGGGGTCAAGGGACGAGCCAGCGCGAGCGCTGTGGCCACGATCAACGTCCGTCCCACAGTCCAGATCACGTCACCCGCACAGGCCATGCGGACCAGCCCGATACCCGGGCGCTTCACTCTCTCGGGCGGAGAGCCTGGCACCCGCAGCGCCACGATCCGCCTGTTCGGACCCTTCACCACCGCAGCGGGAACCACCTGTGCGGCCAAGCAGGTGGTCGCGCGCAGCATGACCGTGACCGGCAACGGCACCTACAACATGCCCGCGGTCACGGCACCCTCGGCCGGGTTCTACACCTGGTCGGTCGCGGTCGCCGCCGACTCGGTGAACCAGTCGGTCGCTGCGTGTGGCGGCGCCATCGCGGTGAAGGTCCAGCCCGCCGTGGCCGTTCAGGAAGAGGCCGGCAACACCCTGAAGTCGGGAGCACTGCTCCCCTCCACCGTCACAACCCGTGGGCTGCCCTCGGGGCTCCCCTACGCCGGGCACGCCACCGTGCGGGTCTACGGCCCCTTCGTCGCACGGGACAACGTGCGCTGCCTTGACGCGAAGCTGCGCAAGCGCACGACGGGACGCGTGAACGGCAACGGCACGGTTCGCGCCGAGCCCGTCGAGCTCAACGCCCGCGGCTACTACGGGCTGACCGTCGTCCTGCCCGCGGGGACGTTCTCCACCGCGGCCACCTCGTCGTGCCGCGCGGCCAACACGGTGGTGAGGGTCGAGTGAGCTGGCCAGCAGCAGAGGGCACCTCGACGGCCCACAAGAGTCCCTGGGACGTGCCCTCGATCGCGGAGTACGAGGCCGCGACCGGCACGGAAGCGGTGCTCGGGCTAGACGTCCCTAACCAGAGCACGACCGGCACTGGAGGCGAATCCGCAGGGGTCGACCCGGCGTCGGCCTCGGTGGTCTGGATCGGCGCCCACGGCGGCGCCGGTGCCCGCTCCCTCGCAGCCGCGACGGGTGTCGGGGTCGTCGGCGGAGAGCACGAGGTCACCACCGAGACCCAGGACGGACCGCCGCAGGTCCTCGTCGTCGCGCGCAGCGACGCACGGGGCCTCGACGCAGCAGCCGAGACGGTCCGGACCGTGCCAGGCGGCGTGCAGCTAATCGGGCTGGTCATCTCGGCCGACGCACCCGGCCGACCGCCCCGTGCGATCCGCACCCGCATCCACGAGCTGTCCGGGACCGTGCCGCACCTGGTCACGATCCCCTGGATCTCCCAATGGCGACTCACCCCCGGGTCGCCTCACCCCGCAGTCACCAAAGCACTCGCACCACTCAGCATCACCACCCCCCACCAGAAGGAGCAGAAGCTATGAACAAGACCCTCCGCCGCGCCGCCACGACGACGCTGACACTGAGCACCACGGCGGCCGCAGTGCTCGTGAGCGCCATGCCGGCTCACGCCGACGTCGACTTCGACCCGACCCCCGAATTGCCCGGGGACCTGCAGGGCAAGCTCAACAGCCTGCTTGGCATGGGGATGGGCCTGGCGATCTTTGCCTGCATCGCAGGGCTCATCATCTGCGCCGCGCTGATGGCGATCGCCTCGCGTCGCGGGTCGCTCGAGGACCACATGGGCCGCCTCGGGGCAGTCATGGCCGCGTGCGTCCTCATTGGCTCCGCCTCCTCCATCGTCTTCTGGATGATGTGACGGCGCCCCAGCTTCGGACCTAACCCGACTTCCTGCGAGAGGGACGCCGATGTACCAGCACTACGAGGACGACCACGACGAAACCCCGTGGTGGCGGCGCGGATGGGCCGTTATCGCAGCTGTGGGCGTGGTCGCGGCGTTGGTCGCCGCAGTGGCCCTCGTCGCGTGGCCAACAGGTGACGAAGGAAAGGGAGAGGAAGATCCCCCGGCCGCTGCCTCGTCGAAGTGCGGCCTGGCTGATGGGGACCAGGCGATTCCGGCCGGGGGGCCCTCGAATGTCGACTGGGTCATCGTCGACGGTCTTGCTGCACCTCGGTCGGCGGAACTCGGACCCGGCGAGTCATCCAACAACGTTCAGGAGTGCTTCGCACGGAGTGCGGCCGGAGCGGTGCTGGCGGCGTCGAACTTCTACGCAGACGGGAACGCGAGCAGCGTCGACCAGGCGCAACTCATCGAGCAGCGGGTGGCACCGGGACCGGGGCATGACGCTGCGCTTGCGCTGGCGGAAAGCGGGGAGGAAGGGCTACCCGTGGCGACCGAGATCGTCGGTTTCCGGGTGGACTCATACGAGCCCAAGCAAGCGACGGTGAGCATCGCTGTGCGGGCGACCGAGGGGCAGTACGCGGGGCAACTGGTAGCGGGACGCGTTGAGCTCGTTTGGCGGGACGGTGACTGGCTGGTCGTGCTCGCCCCGGACGGTCAGCCTCAGACTTCGATGTTGTCGTCGCTCGCAGACTACGTTGAGTGGAAGGCCCCCGGCGGAGACGCCGCGGAGGGCGTCGGCCGGGTGGCGCCGGGGTGGGCCCTTGCTTCCGGCATCGGAAGTAGGGCCCCCGCGGCGGGAGCCTGTTCGGCCGCGCAGTTTCTGTGTGACGCGGTCACGGCTGTGCCTGGAGCGGCGGTCGGGACGGTGACCGGCGCGGCGTCCGACGTGGCTTCAGAGGCAACGTCAGCAGTGACATTAGGCATCCTCGACGACTTGGCGCAGCAGGCGTCTGAAGCTGCGGACTGGGCCCTCAAGACGTTGCTCACGACTTGGATGGATCTGCCTGACCCAGATGTGATCGGGGCCGATTCGGTCGCGGTGTGGTTGACCACGCAGATGGAGTGGCTGATCGCGGCCGCGATGATCGGCAGCATCCTGCTGGCCGCCTACAGGCTAGCGATCACCGGGAAGTTCGAGCACGGGCGCGAACTCGTCGACGCGTTGGTGCGGGTCACGATCGTGTCCGGGATCGTGGGCGTCGCCACGACAGTGGCCATGGAGGCCGGTGACTTGTTCTCGGAGTGGATCTTCAAGCAGGTCGACCTCGACCTGAACCTCGTAGAGGTGATGGGTGCGCTGAACCTGGCGTGGGTGGTGTTGTCCTTCGGGCTGTTCGTGCTCATCGTGCAGTTGATCCAGCTGGCGCTGATGTTCGTGCGCTCGGCCATGGTGCCGCTGCTGGTCTTCGGGATCACGCTCTCGGCGGCCACCTCGAACACCGGGATCGGTCGCCAGGCGTTCCAGAAGCAGCTGTCCTGGCTGATCGCGTTCGTGCTCTTCAAGCCGGTCGCGGCGCTGATCTACGCCGTGGCGATCAAGATGATCTCCACGACCGATGACGTGGCCACGGTGCTCGGCGGGATGATGCTGATGATCCTCGGCGTCCTGGCCCTGCCGGGGCTGATGCGCCTGATCGTGCCCGCGACTGCGTCCATGGGCGGCGCGAGTGCCGGCGGCATCGCCGGCGCGGCCGTAGGAGCAGCCATGGCCACCGGTGCCGTCGTGGCGACGGGCGGCGCCGCCGCCGCAGGGGGCTTCGCGGGCGCAGGCACCGCAGGCGGTGCTGGGTTCGCCGGAGCAGGCAGCGCCGGTGGCTCGGGAGCGGCCATGACTGCAAGCGCCGGTGGGGCGTCCCCGATCGCGGGCGCTGCGCCGGCCGCGGCGGGTGGAGGCGCGTCGCCGGCCGCCGCTGGGGGCGGAGCGGCCACGGCTGGCGCCGGCGAGGGCTCGAGCGCGGGCGCGACCGCTGCAGGCTTCGACGGGGCGCGCCAGGTAGGCGCTGAGTCCCCCGGTGGTTCGGGCAGCGGCGCCTCCGGCGTCGACACCTCCCGAGTCCTGGATGCGGCCTCCCAGGCCACGCGCGCAGGTGGCGGCGGCGCCGCGTCGGGCGTCACCGGAGATCTCGACGGGGACGAGGAGCGATGAGCACGACTACGAGCACGAGGTCCTGGCAGAGGACCGAGGGGACGCCTACGCGCACCTACGGCAACTGGGTCGAGCAGAAGGGCGTCGGTATTGCAGGCGCCGGCCTGGTCGGCACCGCGGTCCTGATCGGGGGTCTGGTCGTGATCATGATGGCGATGCTCATCGCCGGGCCGATCGGCGCCGTTGTCGTCGGCGCCGTGGTCGCGGTGGCATTCCTCGCGACCGGCACCCCCCTTGGAACCAAGACCGTCCGTCGATACGGCTACCGGCGCGCGCGCCGAGCCCGAGAGCACCAGTTCAGGAGTGGCGTGTTCACCAGGAACAGCAACCCAGCAATCCGTCTGCCCGGCCTACTCGGGCGGACCTCCCTACTCGAGAAGACCGACGCCTTCGGCGCACCCTTCGTCGTCATCAAGAACCCCTCGCGCGGGGGCATGTACACGATCGTGGCCAAATGCGTCGCTGACGGCCCATGGATGCAGGACCAGGAGCAACTGGACGCGTGGGTGGCCGGCTGGTCGCGCGTGCTCACCGCAGCCGGGCAGGAACCCGGCCTGATCGGCGGCAAGGCGATCATCGACACCGCCCCAGACCCGGGCGGGCGCCTGGCGGCCGCCGAAGCGGCACGCCGCTCCCCCAACGCCCCGGCCCTGGCCGCGCAGGTCATGGACGAGTGCGTGGCTGCCTACCCCGCGTCCTCGAGCGAGAACGTGACCTACGTCGAGCTGACGTTCCGCGCCAGGGACCTGGACCGCAAGGGCAACGAGGACCGCATCCTCTCCGAGCTGTCGCGGCGAGTACCCGGGCTAATGGGCCGCCTGGGCTCCGCGGGAGGTGGCGCGGTCACGATGCTCACCAAGGCCGAGCTGCCGGCCATTGTGCGGGTCGCCTTCGACCCCGCGGCCGCGCCGTTCCTCGAGCAGGCCGCGATCCACTCCCCGGATCACCCCGACCTGGCCATCGACTGGTCGGATGCGGGACCGGTGGCCTACCAGGACTTCTGGGACCGATTCGTCCACGACTCGGGGGTCTCGGTCACGTGGGAAATGTTCGGGGCTCCGCGTGCCGCGATCACCGAGCTCTCCGCGGCCGCGCTGCTGATGCCGCACAGCGACTTCGCCCGCAAACGGGTCGCGCTCGTGTTCCGACCCAAGAGCCCGGAGGCCTCGGTGAAGGCCTCCGAGAGCGACGCCAACGCCTCGATGTTCATGTCCAGCCAGGGCAAGAAGCGCACCACAGCGCTGCAGAAGATGCGGGTCCGAGCCACCGAGCAGTCCCGTGAGGAGGTGGCCGCGGGCGCGGTGATGGTGCAGTTCTCGCTCCTGGTCACCGTCACGGTGACCTCCCCCGACGGTCTCGACCAGGCCGCCTCGACGCTGGCCGCCCGTGCGGGCACCGTGCCGCTGCGTCTGCGCCGCTGCTACGGCTCGCAGGCCGCCGGATTCGCCACGACGCTCCCCGCCGGCTTCGTGCCGTGGGAGCACACCGTGATCCCGGACCGAGTGCGGGAGGTCATGTGAGCACCACCGCGGACGCGCTGCGCAGAGCCGCGGCGCACGCCGCAGCCACCGGCACGCCGGCTCCCCCGATCGAGGCCACGAACGCGGCACCTGCGAGCCGCCGTGGCCCGCGCGGCAACCGTCAGGGACCTCGCGGGTACATCGGCCCGGGCGGTGGCTCGTGGCAGGTCCTGCCGACCCCGCCGACCTTCCGGGGCACCTCGGTCCAGGTCTGCGGCGTCTGGCCGTTCGCCGGGGGCTCCTCGCGCCCGGTGGTGGGCGTGCCGGTGGGCCAAGACATTCAGACCGGGTCGACGGTCTGCTGTGACCCGTTCTCCTGGTTCAAGGCAGGCCTGATCTCGGCTCCCTCGATGAGCATCTTCGGGCTGACGGGCTTCGGCAAGAGCAGCTTCGCTGTCCGCCAGATCCTCGGCTGCGCCGCAGCCGGGGTCGTGCCGCTGATGGCCGGCGACCTCAAGGGCGAGTACTCCCACGTGGTGCGCGCCCTGGGTGGCCAGGTCCTCCGTTTCGGCGAGCACCAGCGGCTCAACCTCCTGGACCTCGGCGCACTGGCAGAGGCCGCCAACCGCGTCGGTGGCCAGCGAGCCGCCGAGCTGCGCGACATCGCAATCGACCGATCCACGATCGCGGTCGCCGCCCTGGTCGAGATCGCACGCCGCTCACGGCTGCGCGACTACGAGCACTCCCTGCTCGCCGGCGCGATCAGGCTCCTGCACGACAAGCACCGCAGCACCGGCAGGGACTCCCCCACCATCGCCGACCTGGCCGCGCTGGTGGAGAACCCCACCGGCGAGCTGCGCCGGATGGTCCTGGCCGAGACCCACGAGGAGTACCGGAAGGAGACCAAGGGGCTGCGCCGCTCGCTGCAGGCCGTCGTCGAGGGACCGCTGGGCCGCACGTTCTCGGGCCAGTCGACCGAGCGTCTGCACCTCGACGCGCCGGCGGTGTCGATCGACATCTCGGTGGTGGAGAAGCGCTCGGAGACGATGCTGGCCGCGGTCATGCTCGCGGCCTGGTCTGAGGCGTTCGCCTCGATCGAGGCGGCCAACGCGCTCGCGGACGCCGGGCAGGCACCGCAGCGGCACTTCCTGGCTGTCATGGATGAGATGTGGCGACCGATGCGCCTGGAGGACGCCGGCCTGGTCGACCGGCTCGACGGCATCACCCGCCTGAACCGCGCAGAGGGCGTGGGCAACATCTTCGTCACCCACTCGCTCAAGGACATGGAGTCGATGTCCAGCGCAGCGGACGTGCAGAAGGCGCGCGGCTTCGCCGAGCGCTCCGGGATCGTGGTCACCGCGGCGCTGGCCAAGGCGGACCTGCGAGCGCTTTCCGAGATCAAGCGCCTCTCGGAGACCGAGATCAACACCGTGGCGTCGTGGTCCACTCCGCCGGGCTGGGTTGCCCGCACGCTGCGTGACCCGGTGACCGGCTCCGAGCGGCCGGCGCCGCCGCCGGACGCCGGGAAGGTGCTGATCAAGATCGGTGAGCGCGCCGGGATCCAGACCCAGGTCAAGCTCACCCCGACCGAGCTGGCGCTGCACGACACCAACGCCCGTTGGGTCACGTCCGGAGACCGGGGATGAGCAGCCCTCGGGCCCTCAGGAGGGCCGCCGCCGCGGTCGCCCTGGCGCTCAGCGTCTCGGCCGCGCCCGGATGCGGCAACCCGGCCGACGACGACCCGGCACCCGCGGACCCGGCCTCGCAGGCCACCGACGAGGAGGCAGGCGAGCCCATGGACGGGGTCCCGGCCGACGAGCACGACCACGAGCACGGTGTCGTGGTGCCCGGCGCCGGCACAGAGCCTGCGGGGGCAGCCGTGGTGGTGCTGCGGACCTGGGCGCGCCCGGACCTGCCCTATGAGCAGTGGTGGGCCGAGCTGGAGCCGTTGCTGGATGCCTCGGGGCGCCAGGCCTACGCCGCCACTGACCCGGCGGTGGTTCCGCCGTTGACCGTCCGCCAGGGCGGCCGCGTGCTCGAGGAGACCCCGATGCGGGCCCTGGTCGCGGTCCCCACCAGCGCGGGGCGCTTCACCGTCGAGCTGACCCGCAGCGGCGTCTCGGCCGAGGCGGGCGGCGGGTGGCAGGCGATGCGTATCCACTTCCCGGTCACGGCCGACTGAAGCCCGATGAGCGACAGTGCGCGGCGGACCCGCGATGACAGCGGCGAGGCGCAGGCGCAGACCCTGCTCATCGCCGTCATCGCGGGCGCCGTGGCGCTGGTGATGGCGATCGGCGTCCTGGTGGCGCTGATCGCCGGCACGGCCGAACAGATGGCCGCGGACAACTGCCTGCCCGGCTCCGACGTCGTCGACGTCGCCGGCAGCGTGACCGGACCGGTGCCGGCCGCGGTGGGCCCGTGGAAGCGTGAGCAGCTGACCAACGCCGCAGCGATCATCAACGCCGGCGCCGAGGTCAAGATCTCCCGACGCGGCCAGATGATCGGCGTGATGACCGCCATGGGCGAGTCCGGCCTACGCGTCCTGGACTACGGCGACGGCGCCGGCCCCGACTCCCGCGGCCTGTTCCAGCAGCGCGCCAACGGCGCGTGGGGCTCGCTGGCGGACCGGATGAACCCGCGCATCTCGTCGCTCAACTTCTTTAAGGCGCTGATGAAGGTCGAGGGCTGGGAGCAGCTGCCCCCGACAATCGCGGCGCACCGCACCCAGAACAACGCCGACCCCTATCACTACGAGCGGTACTGGGACGACGCCACCAAGGTCTACGCCGCCCTGGCGCCGGCGCAGCCGCCGGCCACCGTGGCCCCGGTGGCCGCGAGCGGTGACCCGTTCGACCTTGGGCCGGTCAAGCCGCAGCTGCGTGCCCTGGTCAACGTGCTCGCGCCCATGTTCAAGATCGAGACCGTGGGCGGCTACCGGGTCTCCGCGAGAGACCCCCACGGCCACCCCTCGGGGCTGGCGGCCGACTTCATGGTGCCGATCAACGCCGCCGGGAAGCGCCAGGGCGAGGCGCTGGCCGCCTACGCCCGCAAGAACGCCGTGAGCCTCAACGTCGACTACATCATCTGGTACCAGCAGATCTGGTCCACCGACCGAGCCTCCGAGGGCTGGCGGCCCATGGGTGATCGGGGCTCACCGACCGCGAACCACGTGGACCACGTCCACATCAACGTCAAGCCCGGCGCCGGCGGCATCGGGGACCTCGGCCCGGCGGTCTTCGACCCCGAGGCCTGCGTCGACGCGGTCGCTGGCGGCGCCGTCGTCTACCCCGTCGAGGACGGTGCGAAGTACGACCGCAAGAACTGGCGCTCTACCGGTTCGCGGTGGGGCAGCTGGCACACCGGCACCGACTTCTCGGTGGCCTGCGGGACACCGGTCGTGGCCTCGCACGGCGGCACGATCTCGATCGAGTCCTCGCTCTGGGCCGGCCCGCATCTGACGAAGGTCTCGCTCGGCCCCGGGGCGCTCACCACCTGGTATGCCCACATGGAGTCCGTCACCGTCGCCGAAGGCGACGTCGTGGCGGCCGGGCAGCAGATCGGCACCGTGGGCAGCCTGGGCAACTCCACCGGGTGTCACCTGCACTTCGAGGTCCACACCAAGAACGGGTCGATCTACGGCGAGGACAACGTCAACCCCACGACGTGGCTGGCCGAGAACGTCGGCCAGTTCGTCGGCGGCACCGGTCCTGGCGTGCGGGTGGCCACCTTCAACGCCCTGGGCCACAGTCACACCAAGCCCGGAGGCAACAAGCCCGGCTGGCCCCAGGCCGACACCCGCACCCGCGACACGCTGACCCGGCTCAACGCCGCTGGCCTGGAGATCGTCGGCTTCCAGGAGTTCCAGCCCTACCAGTCCGAGAGGTTCCTCGCCTACAGCCGCGGCATCTGGAGCGTGTTCCCCAAGCCCAGCAGCGGCCTCGACAACGCCGTGGCGTGGCGCACCGACCGCTGGGACGACGTCCGAAAGTTTACGATCCGTATCCCCTACTTCGGCGGCCACAAGAAGCCCATGCCGGTCGTGCTGCTCCGCAGCCTGCAGACCGGACAACAGGTGTGGGTTGGCAGCTTCCACAACCCCGCCGACGTCGACGGCAACAACGCCCGCCACCGCCGCACCGCGACCCAGCTGCAGGCCGCGCTCGCGACCCGTCTGCACGCCACTGGCCTGCCGGTTATCTGGACCGGGGACATGAACGACCGCGAGGACTACTACTGCCCCACGGTCCAGCAGTCCCCGCTGCGCTCGGCCTCCGGCGGGTCAGTGCGTCCGTGTCGGACCGCACCCAAGCCCGGTGTCGACTGGGTGATGGGTGCCGGGGTGGCCTTCAACAGCTACCACGAGGACTGGTCGGTCAAGCACAACCGGATCTCCGATCACCCCCTAGTCACCGCCACCGCCGTCCTTGCCGGCACCCCGGCGCCCCGCACTCCCGCAGCGGCCGCACCTGGTCGCGACCGCACCACGGCGGGTCGCACACGACCCGCCAACCGCCCCGCCCCACGCACACTCGCCGGCGCTCGAACCCCTCGCCGGCAGCCAGAGAAGGGAAAGCACCATGCCCCGAAGAAGTGACCGCTCGGGCGGCCCCTCTGACGAGGTCCTTGCCGTCGCTGCGCTCGGCGGACTCGCGTTCGTCGCCGTGGCGGGTCTGTGGGTCAGCCTGCATCTATCAGCCGCCCTCACCGGCTCCCCTGACGCGCCGGCGGCCAACCCCGCCGGGCTCATCGCCGACGTGGTCGCAGGTCGCACTAGCTGGACCACCGGCGCCACGGTGAGCGCCGTGGCGCTCGGCGTCCTGGCGTTCCTGGTAGTGCTGTTCTTCGCCGGCCGCGGCGGACCGCGCACCGACGCAGACCCCGCCGCCCGCCACATGGCCAGCCGCCGACACCTTCGCGAGCTCACCCAGGCCGGCGCTGCGCGCACGGCCAAACGGCTCGGCGTCGACGAGAAGCGCCCGGGCCTGCCGCTGGGCACCAGCGTGCGGTTCAAGACCGCCCTGTACTCCGGGTGGGAGTACATGGTCGTGGTCCTGGCCGGCCCCCGCACGATGAAGACCACCGCCTACGCGATCCCGGCCGCCATGAGCGCCCCCGGTGCTCTCCTGGTGACCTCCAACAAGCGCGACCTCGTCGAAGCCACCCGCCGATCGAGGGAGGCCTTCGGCCGGGTGTGGGTCTTCGACCCGCAAGGAGTCGCTAGATCATCGCCTGACGCGGAGCCCACCTGGTGGTGGAACCCGCTGACCTACATCGCCCCCCACGACCGCACGCTCGGCTGCGCGGCCCGCGACCCGTACGGGAAGGTCCTCGCGGACCCCGCGAAGGCCGAGAAGCTGGCCGCGCAGCTGGCCATGGCCTCCAAGCCGGAGGGCTCGAAGTCCGATGCCTACTTCGACCCCGAGGCCGAGAACCTGATCGGGCTGCTGCTCCTCGCGGCCGCGGCCGGGGAAGTGCCCATCACGACGGTCTACGAGTGGGCCACGGACCCCACGCGGCCCGACCCGATGCGGCTGCTCGAGGAGCACGGCTACGTCCAGCAGGAGCAGTCGCTGCGCGCGCTGTCGCTGCTCGCAGACAAGCAGCGAGACGGCGTCTACGGCACCGCCCGGGCGCGGCTCGGCTTCCTGCGCAACCAGCGCTACTGCCAGTGGATCACCGCACCCGCCGACCCTTGGACACCGCAGTTCCACCCCGCGGAGTTCGCCGGCTCGACCGACACGCTCTACCCGCTCTCCAAGGAGGGCCAGGGCTCGGCCGGCCCGCTCGTGGCCGCCCTCACCATGGCGGTCATCGACGCGCTCGAGGAGCGCGCCACCGACTCCCCCGGAGGCCGGCTCCCGGTTCCCTTCGTCGGCGTCCTGGACGAGGCCGCCAACATCTGCCGGTTCCGCGACCTCGACTCGCTCTACAGCCACTTCGGGTCCCGCGGGATCGTCCTGATGACGATCCTGCAGAACTGGGCCCAAGGTGAGGTCGTGTGGGGCGAGAAGGGCATGGAGAAGCTCTGGTCGGCCGCCAACGTCCGAGTCTACGGCGGCGGCGTCGACGACGACCGGTTCCTGGGCCGGCTCTCCAAGCTCGTGGGCACCTACGAGCACCAGACCCGCTCGCGGACCTCCGGGGGCCGCGGTGGCCCCTCGCGCACCCACTCGGTGCAGGAGCAGCCGATCCTCTCCCCCGCCGACCTGCGCGAGCTCAACGGCCGCGCCGTGGTGTTCGCCTCCGGCGCTCCTGCGGTCCTTATCAAGCCCCAGCCCTGGTTCGCCGGCCCCCACGCGGCCGCGATCAACGCCAACCTCGCCGTGAGCGCGGCAGACCGGAGCGTGCGATGAGCACCGGAGATCTCGACGTCGATGACGACGCCCGGGGCCAGGAGGAGGGCCTGGAGGACTTGCTGGGCGGCGACGCAGAGCCGCTGGACACCAGCGGGCAGCTCTACCCGAACGTCTACGTTTTCGTGAGCGATTACCTGGTCTTCGTCTACGCCCGCCCGGTCGCCAACACCGGCCCCGTGCGGTGGTGTGCCAAGTGGTGGGAGCACCCCGAGGCGGTCTCCCGTCTTGAGACCCTCTGGATGGCCTTCGAGGCCCTGCGCGCCACCGAAGGCACCTCCCCAGCGGACTGGTGGCGCGACTACGCCGACCCCGCCATGACGGCCCTGATGAGCGCGGAGGGGCCCTTTCGATCGTGTGGACCCACCCGGCACGACCCGCCCCCGCGGCTCCCCCTCGACGAGCTGCCCCGAGGCCTCCTGGAGGCCTGAGCCCGACTGCCCCTGACCACCGCTCCAACCAATCGAAGGAGAAGACCATGGATGAGGACCCCACCGACGACGTCGCCCGAGCACTGATGAGCCTCGGCGCTGGCAGCGCCCGCGCGCTCGAGGTCACCCTGCGCGCCGCACGCGACGCCAAGGCCCGCGAGGCCGCACAGATCGAACGTGACGCCGACGCCGCGATCCGACGTCTCTCTGGCACGGCCGCGGCCGCCGAGAGTCACTTCGCTGTCGTTGACGCCGAGTGGATGCGCGCCGCCTCGGCCACCGACGCCGCCACTGTCTGGGAGGCGAGCCAACGGTGGGCCGAGATCGACCCTGACCGCATGACGACCCACGCCGAGCGCATCAGCGGGGCCGCCTCCGAGGTTGCCGGCACTGACCTGCGGGCCGCGGTCGACGACGGCTCGATGAGCCTGGAGGAGGCCGCCCAGACCCTCGCGACCACGGTCGCGGAGCGCGACGCCGGCGCCGTGGACCACTCAGCCTCCGCAGACGCGACCGTGGCCCGCGGCGTGGAGGGTGCGGCGGACAGCCGCCGTGGCGCAGTCGCCGGCGACGTGCGCGATGCCACCAGCCGTCGCGACCGGCTCAGGACCGCCAGCGTCCCTGCTCAGGCCATCGACGCCCGTCTGACCGCCGACAAGCTTTCGGGCTCGGCCCTGCAGACCGCAGCCGCGCACACGAGCACCGACCCCGTCAGCCCGGGCGCGCAGCACACGTCGGCGAGATCTCCGGCCAGGGTCCGCGCACACCGCAAGGGTGTCGAGATCGTCACCAAGACCGGCCCCGAGCGGTAACCCCCAGCCAGCGACCGCCCGCCTCAGCGGTCGCTCCTCGAGACCCCGGCGGACCCCGAAAGACCGCCGGGGTCTCGCCTTGCCCGGACCACGCGTCTCACTCAGCTCTTGGGCCTTCCCTCGCGGCACTCGTAAGGGTGGGGCCCATCCGTGCCCGGGACCACCTCCGACCCGAGAGCCTGCTTCATATAGGAGGGTTGCCCGCAGCTCAACGATGTGCCAGCCAGCTGCGGACGGGCCCTTCTAGGGCCGGTAGTTACTGACGAGTTAAACCCGCGTGACGTCGCCGGTCGCGCAGCAGACCGCGCACTACCGCAACCACGGTCCACGTAAGCAAGAACAGCATAATCAGAAAAACCGCAGCCATAGCAATCTGTTCCGGCGGCGGAGACAGCGTGCTCAGTTCTGAATCCGACTCCTGCTCAAAGAGGCCCGCAAGCCAAAGAACACCAAAAGAAACGGCCCAGATCGCGGCGGCAATCACCCAGGAGGGCACCTTGAATCCCATACTCTTGATCCACATGACTAGAAATTTGTCCTTCCGAAGACTTCGATATGGCCACCGTACTCCGCTCGAACGCCGACGCGAGACCACTGCCAACCAGTGCAGACGATATCAAGGAAATCAACTCCACAAACCCTCGTCTGCATGAAGTAGTACAGGTTGGAAAAATAACCATTTGAAACGTGCCCATCCTCAAACGGATTCTTGTCCCTATACCTGGGCCCAATGCAGTTCTGATAGTCCCACGCGAAGTTCGACCAGCACAGGTTATCCCCACTAATTCTGCGAATGCGAGATGTTGCCTGAGTGCCCTTCTTCCAACAAAAGCGTCCAACTATGTCCATGCCGTACGCAGACACTGGCGCGCCCCACTTCTGCGTCATCTTGAACCTCCTGCAACCCGCCTTCTTGAACCCTCCCCCCGAGGGGGCGCGGGGGCTCTCAGTGAGTGAGGGCTCAGCAGGCAAGGGCGGTTCGGGAGTGACAATATCCGTCGCTGCGGCTTGCGTTAATGGATACTCGAGCGATCCCGGCGAACTAGGCTGGATTTCGGACACCAGACTGTTGCCCACCACACTATTCTGAGTGGGAATGGTTTGACCGTCCATCGCGATGACATCCGCGATGATGACCGTCGCAACAAGTGCGTCCTGCGAATCAACGATTATGATTGACCCGTCCGGCTCCTGCCTCAGGTGCGTTCCTGGCGCAAGGTTTGGCGTAATGATGAGTGGATTCCCGACGTCTGCTGCGTCTGTTATCTGCGCCACTCCCAGGACATCAGGGTACGAGAGCTCGATGTCATCAAGTGGCAGGGTCGCTTCCACAATCGGTTCATATGTGACGTCTAGGTGTGGTCGTCTCGAGGCAGCGTTGTTGGCTGAGTCTGAGTAGAAGGTCAAGATGTTCTTAACAACTTCGCTTCGCTGTTTCAGGACTAGTCCGTGATTGGGAACGTGCCCATCGATCCAGTCTTGAACTGTCGGCTCCAGCCCCTCGAATGTCTTCCAACCCGCCACGGTGCCAGTGAGCGGGCCAACGGTGGATTGCACCGTGCCTGGGTTTCCGCCAGTCCAAGCTGAGGTTCCGGAACTGTTCCATGTTGCATTGTTGGTGAAAGCCATGCCCGCTGTCCGCACCTCATACAGAGCCTCAGGCCCACCGTCACCCGCCTGCATATAGAGCGAGAGATCCGCCTCTGTGATCGAGGAATTGGCCGGAATTGCGCCTAGAGGGAACGACAGCAGGCTTCGAGAAACGCGGCCGTCGTCTGTAACGCCGGCCTTGAGGTCCTGACTGCCTGTAGCGCAGTGGGACGTATTCGGGTTGCCCGTGCCAATCGCGCAGTCACGCGCCGGAGCAATGACCAGAGAAGGGTCAACAGTGACGGGATATGCCCGAGCAGGGTCGCTCAGCCAGTTCAGAGACGGCGTGATGGACAGCATCCAGCCGCTTCCACTGGTCGATACCTCGTAGTCCACCGCGAAGCTCTCCGCTGCCGCGGAGTCGTTCATTACTCCAACGGGGATAGACACGGCGGCGTGACCGGTGGAGTCTACGAAGTTGATCTGGCCGCTGGCCGTCTGCTCCAGTTCGAGACCCGGCGAAGCAGAAATTCGGTACGTGTAAACCGGCTGACTGCTAGGCGCCTCATCAAGGATGATGTCCTCCTTGAGCCCGGTGTTGGTCGCGGTATATCGAACTTCGTCCGCCCCTTCGACCTCCGGGTAGGTAGCCGAGTCGTCCACGACAGTGGGCTCAGCGTCGCCCAACCCGTCCATCTTCATCCGAACCCAGACACCGTCGGTCTTGAAAACCACCGGCGTGCTCTCAGCGTCTACGGGAAGCAGTCCACTGTAGCCGCCCGCTTTGTTCTCGGCGGCGAAGGCGCTGTTGGCTGGTTCGACCAACTCATTGTCGATAGGTGCCCACTCGGCGCCATCTTGATAGTTCACCGGACTCTGGAAGACACGGAGCTGGGTGGAACCGTCCGGCAGGGACCTCTCGTTCGCGGTCGCGCTCGCAGCTTCCCACTCACCGGCAACGCTCGACGAGGGCTCGGTCGACCCTCCGTCTCCGTCGGTCGCATGAGCGGCACTGTCAACCATGGCCGTCATGCTGGCTGTCAGGGTCAGGGCCGCGACCCCCGCTAGGACTTGAGTTCTTGTCATCCGTGGCATCAGACGTACCGGGGGCATTGGTTCCTTCAGGGGATCGCAGGGCAGTGAAAAGTAAGACGTCTCTTCACCTCGCCGGAGTTTAGGGGTTGCTTCCGCCCTCGTCTCGAGAATGGAGAGAGTCACCAGGAGTCTCCGCGAGCACTCCACAAGGAGGGCGCCGGCAACCCGCCGCCAACAGTTGCCTAGCCCTCTTTCTCTTGGGTGCCAGGGATCGATCTACAACGAGGCGTAACCACCCCACAGGCGGGCACGAGCTCCGGGGTCCTGCCGTCGGTGAGTCTTCATGCGACCTCGCGCGAGCCCGTCAGCACCACCAGGCAGCGCACGTCGACGAGAACTCCGGCAAGATCCGAGCGCACCGCAAGGGCACCGAGATCGGCACCAGGACCGGCCCAGAGCGGTATCCGCACAGCCAGCGACGCCCGCCGTAGCGGTCGCTCCTCGAGACCCCGGCGGACCCCGAAAACCGCCGGGGTCTCTCTTTGTCCACAGATGCCCCTCGCATTTCGCCGCAGAACGAAATCTGGCGGTCCAGGTGCGTACCATCGTGAGCATGATCGTCAGCCAGCGCCTTGCGGACTGGGCCCTCGCGGCCCGGCTGCAGCCTTCGCCGGCGCCGGCCTCCTTCGTCAATCGTCAGAAGGCCAACGACGCCAAGAACGGGATTTCTTCACTCGCCTATCTCCTCAGGTTCTTGCGCCAGCACGCGCACGAAGTCAGCGCGATCCCCACCTTCGACACTGACCTCACCCGAACCGCCAGGACCTCGGCGAACGCCCGAGTCGTTGCGAGCGCCGAGCTTCACACCTCCGAGCGCTTCCGCTGGGGCCGCTTGGCGTCAGCGACGTTCGAGCGTTTCGTCCTCTCCGCCCTCGACCACTTCGCACTGGTCCTCCGATTCGACCGACGACGCGCCCCCGCGCCCATCGGCGCGACCGGCGCCGCACTCCGCCGCCCGGACTCCCCGATCCTCCTCCTGGTGCAGCCGCTCGTGAGCGCCGCGTGCGCCCCGCCGCGCTCCGTTCTCGACCAACACCACCTTGAGGACCTGCGAGCGGCGTAAACCAGCACGAGGCCCTCCTCACTCTTACGGACCGGGAGGGCCCGTGACTACTAACGACCTGCTCCATCTTCTGCCCCTGCTGCTCACCGGCGGCGCCGTCACCCCTTGGGTTGTCAACGCCCGACTGCGTCGGCGCGATCACCTCGAAGTGACCATGTTCAGCAACGCATTCGCTGAGACCCACGACCCCGAACTTCTGGGCTACTACGCACAGATGCGATGTCAGCGAGGCCGCTTCAGCTGGCCCCAGCGCTGGCGGCGCCGGGCCGGCGAGGTCGACAACGACCGCGACCCCCCTACGCCCCTGAACTGACTCGGCGGCTCACCGCTCCGGACCGCCGTCGGGGCCCTCGCGACCCGTCTTCGAGTCGCGGTTTGGCCGCCGGGGCATGCCGCGGCCCGGGGTCCTCCCGGAGCCGTCTCCGGGCTGCTGCTGCGTGAGTGGCGTCGCGCCTCCGCCCTTGAGCCGACCAGGCCCACCCGTCGACAGGGCCCCGGCCGCGCGCTGGCGCGCGTCGGCCTCCTCAGACTGGTAACCCACCAACGACACCCGCCGCAGCCGGTCGACGACGTCGACCTGGACGGCCCTCGCCTGGCGCAGGCGTCCGTTGACCTGGTGGTTGTCACGCAATGCCTCGGCGGTCTTGATCAGCTGACGCATGAGCATCGCTGCGACGACCTTGGACTTGTTCGAGCTCGATCCCGGGGCCGCCGCGGCAGCGAGGATCAGCGCCGCGCCCCTCGCACCGCCCTTGGTCCGGCTCCCGGCCGGCTCGGCCCGGCGTGGCACCTGCGCGGACCGTGATAGCTCCTGCGCCGCGGCCCGGAACTCCGGAGCGTTCTCCTTATCGAACCTGGCCCACGCCGACAGGACCCCTGAGGCGTCTCGGGCGGCATCTGACCACGCTCCGTGGTCCCCGATCGGGACCTGCTGCAGGCGGTCGTGCATCTCGCCGAGACGCTGCGCTGCCCGCAGCTGCGCGTCGGGTCGGAACTTGTCCAGCCCGGCGCCTTCCTGGCCCGGCGCGGCCGGGGCCCTCCCCGCGAAGGCTGCGTGCCACTCGGCTGTAGCGGCCGTGGTTTCCTGCTCGCCTGGGCTCCCCCACCGCTCCCGCAGGCGCGGGAGCGAGAGGTCCTTGCCCAGCTTCCCGCCCCCGTAGAACACGAGCTTGTCGTTGTAGTTCTCCGGCTTCAGCGCAGCCCGGTAGCCGGCGACCACATCCGTGGTGCCCTTCGCGTAGAACGGCTTGACGACCACCCCATCGGCGCGGACCCGGCGCACCCACTCCGCCTCACTCGAGGAGGCGACCGCGGCCCCGCGCAGCCGCTCGGCCAGCAGCTTCGGTGCGGTCGCCGGCAGCTGCAGCTCAGCGGCCTGGCGCTGCTCGGCCGGCTGCTCCCCTCGCACCGAGACCCCCGCCTCGTAGTTCGGCGGGTGAGCCAGCCCGTACTTCGTCTCGAGCTCGCGGCACGCGTCCCTGGCGCGGGTGAAGTCACGCATCCGGCCGTCCCACTTGGTGCCGTCCTCGCGCACCATCGACGCCGCGATGTGGATGTGGTCGTTCCCGCTCTTGGACGCGCCGTGGTGGATGGCCACCCACCGACACGGTGACTTCCCGGACTCCTCGGTGAACCCCATCTTGTCCATGAAGTCCGATGCGAAGCCCTCCCAGGTCTCCTCACTCAGCGGCCCCTCTTTGGCCGCCACGCTGAGCGAGCAGTGCCACACGTGGGCATCGCGCATCCCCAGCACGACGCGCTCCCCGGTCTCGGGGTCCTGCTCGCTCACCTGTGTTCGGATCGTGGTTCCGAACAGCTCACGCGGCGCCTCGACGTAGTCCGCGATCTCCTCGGCCGCGGTGCGGTCGAGGAGCTCGGCCGCGAACACCTGGGAGGGGAAACCGTCACTGGCCACGATGTGCGGCCGCACATGCTCGTTGGCTCGACCGGGGCCGGTCAGGTAGCGCATCAGACCCTTCATGTCGCCGCCCTTGACGATGTTTGAGATCACCTCGACCTCACCTCAGACGTGCGGCGGCCGCCTTGCTCGAGCCCATCGACGAACCGCTCCAGCCGACCACACAGCCGCTCGACCGCCTCCATGGCAGCCATGGTTTCGGGCTGCGTCTCCAGGGTCGCGTTCGTGGCCCGGGCGATCTGGTTCACGTTCGTTCCCAGCCGGATCAGCAGACGGTTGGCGCGGATCAACTCCTCGGCCAACTCGGTCTTGGTGCGTGCCGCCTCCGCTCCCCCGGCCAGCGCGGACTCCACCAGGAGACGCGACACTGAGATGTTGCGCGCGGCCGCACGCAGGATCAGCGCCTCCTCGTCTCGGCCGTTGACCTTTACCTCGTGCCGGAACTCGCGGCGCTCGCCGGCACGGCGGGGCTGGCGCCGGCCTCCCCCGCGTCGCGCGGGCTCCGGCCCGGCCCCGGGCGCCGGCGACGCGGCGGCCTGGTCCCGGTCCTCGTCCTGCACGCGCCTTCGCTCCTTCGCCTCTTCAGCCCAGCGCAGCGACCCCCGAAAGGGGGGGTCTCCACATTGCCGACCTCCGCAGTGTGGCATGCGGCGTGGCGGCATTCAACGGTAAGCACGGCTTACCGTTTAGCTTGCTCCCGTTCTATACGTAGCGCAGCGGCCTCACCGAGAGTAGGCTGGCCGCTCTCGTGGCCCCCCGCCTCCAGCGGAACCAGAGGCCACAGCACCGACGCAGAACAGCCGAACGCATCGGGCACCGGCTGCGCCGGAGACGGCACATTCTCGGGACGGAAGGACGCAACCGATGGCCAAACGCGACGTCGACAAGAAGGTCAAGAGCGCGCTCGACGCG
This sequence comes from Nocardioides lijunqiniae, assembly GCF_015024225.1. Classification (GTDB taxonomy): domain Bacteria; phylum Actinomycetota; class Actinomycetes; order Propionibacteriales; family Nocardioidaceae; genus Nocardioides; species Nocardioides lijunqiniae. The sequence goes on along the minus strand of NZ_JACJGM010000031.1, from coordinate 8,616 downwards.
CTCCTCGCGGAGAAGGAGACCGCCGTGCGGACTCTCGCCGAAGTGCTTGACAAGATCGAGACCGAAGACCAGGAGATCGCCGAGCGGGTCGCCGCCCGCAACGCGCTCCTCGAGGAGGCCGAGACCGCGCACGCCGCGGCCAAGGCCGCCGGCTGGAAGCCACGCGAGCTCGCAGACGCGGGCCTCGGCGTGCCCAAGTCGATAAACGCCGGCCTGCCGGCCGTAGCTCCTTCGCGAGGCTCCGGCTCGACTGGTCCCAGTGCTCGCGTCGACGTGTCATTCCCGCCCCACGGTGAGGACTCAGGCGGCGCCTCCGGCGTCGCCTGACCCCGCGCCCCTGCGTCTGCCTCCACGACCGCCGGGGGCGTCGACCTGCACCGTCAGCTGGTGACGCTGGTCGGCTGGTGAGGGAGGGAGAGGGATCGTGCGGAGCCCAGGTCGTGCAACGCCCCAGCGGTCACGGACTGTCAGGGGCTGAGCACGGTGGAGACCACCGAAGATTTGGCCGGGCCGCCCGGCCAACGCTCCCGTGGGTGCCGTACCCCGGCGTCGGTGCCACCCGACCATGGCGACCAACGATCAGCACTCCAGCAGCAAGGGGAGAGCAACGATGAGTCAATGCGATCCGTGCAAGGTGCAGGAGGACCTGGCCGAGACTTGCGACAACGGCGCTGAGCCGATGATGCGACGCAGCTGCACTTGCGGACGCGGTCGGCCGGAACCGGCGCCGGCGCCGTACTGGACGCAGAGCCTCGGGACAACCGACAGGATGAGCCCATGACCGAAGCTTCGCATCAAAGCGCTCACGTACTTCTCGACGCGCTCTCCGCGTTCGATGACCTGACCAACCCCAACCCGGACCCGGCGATTCGTCTTGCCCTGCGAAGGCTCGAGGACATAGGTGCGGTGTCGCTACTCATCGACGACGAGGCTCAGACGACGAGCGTTGACGTGCAGCCGTTGCTTCATGCTGCGCTGGAACTCCTCGCTGCCACTACCGCCGCTCGGATGCGCGAAGACCCGACGCTGACCGGAGAAGGGATCATCCAAGAACTGCGGGCAGTCATCGACCTGGCCGCGAGTGACTAGTGGACGTCCTGCTGGTGGTGACGCACCTGGCGGCCGCGGTCGGCGGGATCTACATCGGGTGGTCGATGCGCGACCGGCGACCATGAACCGCCCAGGGCGCGCGGCCGTTCTTGAGAGCCTCGCCGGTGTTCTGCGCGCCTGCTTCTTTGCGACAATGGTCTTCGTCGCGTTCTTCATGCGACATGACGAGACCGCCACTGGCAACCGCGTGTTCTTGCTGGTGCTGGGCCTGCTGGTCGCGGCCGTGGGTCTGTGGCAGGTGGTCGAGTCCGTTCGCGCCGTTCGGCGAATCACGAAACGCAAATGAGCCTGCGGGGGGAAGGGCCCAGTCCCCCGCGCCCTGGTGGTCGACGGTCAGTCCTGCTGCGTGGTGGTCTTGGTGTTGTCGGCGACCTCAGCGGTGGCGTACTTCAGTGAGGGGCCGATCTCGTCGACGATCACGACGTCGCGGGTCCTCTTGGCCTCCCGGGGGGTGCTCACCGGGGGCCCACTCACCACGGCCTGGTCAGCTCAGGTGCCGAGGGGGCCGAGAGCGCGCACGCCGCGGCCAAGACCTCAGGCTGGAAGCAGCGCGAGCTCACGACGCGGGCCTCGGCGTCCCGAAGTCGATCAACATCGGCCTGACGGCCGCGACCCCTTCGCGAGCCTCCGGCTCGACTGGTCACAGTGCGTGCGTCGATGTCTCGTTCCCGCCCCACGGTGAGGACCAGGGCGGCGGCGCCTCCGGCGCCGCCTGACCCATCTGGTGACGGAAAGGCGGCTGGCGATGGCGGGAGAGGGATCGTGCGGAGCCTAGGTCGTGCGACGCCCCAGCGGTCACGGACTGTAAGGGGCTGAGCACGGTGGAGATCGCCGAGGATTTGGCCGGGCCGCCCGGCCAACGCTCATGTGGTGCCGTACCCCGGCGTGGGTGCCACCCAAGCATGCCGACCATCAATAGGCACTCCAGCAGCAAGGAGAGCAACGATGAGTCGATGCGATGTGCGAGGTGCCCGAACACCTGGCCGAGGACTGTGAGAACCAGGTTGAGCTGATGATCCGGCGCGGCTGCACCTGTCAATGCGACGGACTCGAGCCGACGCCTGCGCCTTACTGAACGCAGGGCCTCGGGACAGCCGACAGGATGAATTCATGACCGAAACTTCGCGTCAAAGCGCTCACGTACTCCTCGGCGCTTTCCGCGTTCGATGACCTGACCAACCCCAACCCGGATCCCCGGCCAGGTCGTCGCCGGTGACACTGTGCGCGAGCTCCTCGACAGGCTCGGCTCGCGATGGGCTGCCTGAGATCTGTCCGTGTGGTGATCTGACGGGCCAGCGACCCCAATTGCTACGAGATCTCCGCTCGGTTGTACCCGTCCTCTGTCTGTGCGCCGATTTGGCCTCTAACGAGGCCTCAGTGACAGTCTCGGTACCTGACGCACAACTCCTGCGTCCAGGGAATCTTGACCGTGTAAGTGCCACCCTCGCTCTCCCAGGAGAGTGTGAAGCCCTTCGCGACGCCGAGCGGCCCCGAGCTCAGGGTCAGCTCAACCGCGAGTGATTCGCCCGAGACATCCGAGTCGGACTTGCATAGGGCCGAAACAACGTCGCCGCCTCGATAGCCAGAAACCTCGCGGATCGGAAACGGTTGGGCCCCACTTCCCAAACGTCCTCCCGGCGGGTCAGCGTAGACAGAAAAGTCGGTAAGCGCGATGTCGCCTTCTACGTCGTCAACAGTGACCTCGGTCAGCTCAATCGGTTGATCTCCGACCCGACAAACCGAACCGATCCTGACGGAGGCAACTCCACCGGCTCCAGGCTCCATTCCACCCCGAATCGGGTCGTGGTTGCCAGCGACTACCCGCGGGAACCCTGCGGATTCGCTTTCGTTGTCCTCGTTGTTGTTGACGCAGCCGGCGAGACTCAGCGTCAAGACAACGATGATGACGCCGCACGCGGAAATCTTGAACATCACGTCCCAAGTTTTCGAGCTTGAATCCCCCGAGCCTGATTGATCTCTTCTCCCTGCTCACTCGAGCAGATCTCCGAGTACTTCTGAACATCAATCATGACGGTTGACTTCTTATCGTAGCCCCATTGGGCATTCAATTTGACAAAACCCAGATCGATGCCCCCCTTCTTGGTGTAACCCGACCCCTTGTGCTTAGTGAACTTGAATTTGAAATCATAGTCAATGCAGTTGTGACGCCAGTTCTTGGCTTGGATCGGTTCAGGGTTCGTAAAGTACGCGCCGATTATCTCGGGCTTGTACCAGACGGCGTACTCACTCGGCTCTAGCCAATTACACCCCCGGACGTACTTGCGGTACCGGACGTTATTGCTGAAGGTTTTATTGACGATTCCTAGAGCTTCTCCCTTGCTCGAAGTTTTTACCTTCTTAGTCCCATCCGCGGTGTAAACCGCACCCTTCTCCGCTTTGAACGCGATCCCCATCTCATGCTCGGATGACGTTTCTTGGGTGAGATCTGCCTTCGCGCCCGACCAGTTGTAGACGGATACAAAACGCTCTGGCTTGCCAGGACCCAACTCCTTCTTAGCGATTCGACATCCGCCTCCGCGCTGTAGTGCTCCCGGGGTCGAGGGAGAACGAGGTCGGACGGTTACCGTCTTCGCGGCCGTCTGCTCAGGTGTCGAGAGCGGCTCATCATCGACAGTGCGCCACTCGGAGGCTGGGTCTGATGCCTCATCTACCGTCCCCGCACCCAAGTCCAGGACCAGGGCATCAGGGCCGGCGTCGGACGTCACGCTCATCGCCTGCGTTCCCTGTTGGCCGCCCGTGAGCGGATCTAGCGTCTGGCTGTATTCCATCGTGAGTGACGCGGAGGAGGCCTCGAGACTGATGTTCGCTCTCGCCTCAGAATCCCGGTAGGCAGGCGGTACTTCAGCGCCTGCCAAAGGCAGCTCGAAGGACCCAGTGCTGTCGGTGGTGACGGTCCCGAGATCAAGCATTTCGACCTCTCCGTCCTCGGGTAGCTGGTCCAGAACGGTGTCGTTGGGCCAGGCCTCGACGTGCACTTCTCCATTCGTTACGGGTGCTCCGTTGAGGAGCAGTTGGCCCTCTGCCTTCAGGGGGCTATCCATCGGTGCGGGGAGTGTCGCGGTGGGAACAGTGTTGCCCGCCGTCGCATACCACGCTTGCACCGTCAGTGTGACCGTCACTGGACTGCTGCTGTGGTTGAGGATTCTGACACCGCCGCCTTCTGAGACGGCACTGAATAGGTTCTTAGCGACTCCATCGGCAGCCGAGTCGGTTGCTGTGAACGGGAGGCCCGCGATCGCCGGGGGAGAGTCGTCGTCCGAGTTGTAGACGCTGACGCCACCGGCAGTGCCACCCCAGTTGGCCACGCGCACATTCGACCAAACGGCGGCCAGATCGTCTGCCGATGGCAGGGAGCCAATGCCTGCGAGGGGTACGTCAACTGTGGCGTTGGGCCCAACAACCAGGTTCGTAGCAGCTGTCACCGGCGTTGCGCCGAGGTTTGTGACCGTATGGACAGTCCCGTCACCGGCCTGCAGCACGGGCGGGCCGGTCACTGGCGGAGCAGGGGGAGCCGGGACCGTGTAATAGACAGAGAGTGCAGGATGGTTAGCGGAGCTGGCTGTGGATCTGTTCGAGTGGAAGTACACGACGCTGTTGTTGACGACCGGGGTGGCCTGCTTGAGGACGAGTGAGGTCCGGTGTCCGGGGTTGGTTACCCAGTCCTGGATGAGGGTCTTGAAGTTGTCGGCGAAGTAGCGGCGACTAGTTGAGTTAGGCGAGAGGAGGATCCGGCCGTAAGGAGTCGCCTCGGCGGGGCTACCGCCGTCCCAGCCGCCTGTGGCACCTGCGGAGTTCCAAGTGGCCGTGTTGTCGAAGCTCTTAAGGGCCTTGTACAGCGCGTAGTCCGCGTTGATCATCCCCGGCATTGAGGACTGCGTGATGCCCACGTTGGCACCGTAAACGTCGGCGGTAGCGGGAACTGCGGACAGATCGAACAGCAAGACCGTGCGAGTAGCGACACCGTCCACGTTCCTACCTGCTCGCATTAACGGGGTGTAGCAGTTGCTTTCGTTCGGCGTGCTGCTGCGAAGCCAGCAGTTCCGTCCCACAACCTTGTCGGCCAGCGAGGGGTCGATAGTCACGGGGTAGACCCGTGCGGGGTCGGTCAGCCATCCCATGCTGGGCGTGACGGTGAGTGCCCACCCAGCACCCTGCGGCTCGAGTTCGTAGGCCACGTCGTGGCTGAGCCCGGGCGACGGGCTCGCCGAGTCGGTCATGAAACCCGCCGGCATCACGACCTCCGTCTCGCCGTCTGCACGACGAAACTCGATCGACCCAGAGTCAGTCAGCACGGGAGTGATGCCGGAGCTGGCGTCAAGGCTGTAGGTGTAGACCAACGACCCCTCGCCCTCGGTGGGCGGACCGTCAAGAACGATGTCCTCCTTGAGGCCGGTGTTGTTGACCTGGTAGGTCACCTCGTCGGCGTCTTCCACCTCGGAGAAGGTCGCCTCTTCACCTTCGATCTGCGGGGCGTCGTCAAGGCCGTGCATCCGCATCGTCACCCAGGCGTCCTCAGTCGTGAACCTCACCGGCGTCACAGCGGGGTCCGAGGGAATCTTCACCTCGAAGCTGTTTGCGGCGTTCTCGGCCTCATACGCGGCGCCCGGCGCGGCCACTAGTTCGTTGTCGATCGGGACCCAGGAGTCATCTTCTGCTTGGAAGTTCACGGGTTCGGTGAACGCCTCCAGCTTCATCGAGCCGTCGCTCTGCCGGTACGTGTTCGACGTCTCCGTGGCGAGCTCAGGAACGAGCCCGGCCTCCTCGTCCAGACCGGCCGTGGCGCCGCTCTGGGTCAGCGGAGCGCGTGACCCTGCGAGCTGGGCCGCCACGGGCTGCGCCGCGAATGTTGCCAACAGCGCCGACGTCGCGACACCTGCGCCAACGATGGTTCGCATCCGACGTGCGGAGGGTGACGCAGCCATGAAAACTCCCTAAGCGCGATCAGCACCCCTGGAGAAGTGCCTAACTGCCGGGAAGTCTTTACTACCCTGGGACCTAGTACCGGGTGTTTCCCAAGTTTTCGGATGTGGACTAGGCCAGGACAACGGCGATTCGCGTCGATATTGGCACTGCTGTACAACGCCGGACGGCAGGCGCAGCCCTGGCACACTCGGGTGCGTGTGAGGAGGGCCGCAGTTGGGTCGACGGTACCTCCGGCAGGCGACCAGCAAGGCCCGTTCATGCCGCCAGTGCTGGGCCTGCGCGTCGCGGCCGCGGGTCTGTCGCAGAGGGTCGACTCCGTTCGCGCCGTTCGGGAATCATGAAACGCAGATCAGCCTGCGGGGGGAAGGGGACAGTCCCCTCCCCCGTGCGCTGGTGGTCGGTCAGTCCTGCTGCGTGGTGGTCTTGGTGTTGTTGGTGACCTTTGCGGTGGCGTACTTCAGCGAGGGGCCGATCTCGTCGACGATCACGACGTCGCGGGTCCGCTTGGCCTGGGTGTCCTTGTCGGTCCAGGCCTCGGTCTCGACGTGTCCGTGGACGACCACGCGTGCTCCGGACGTGAGGGACTCGGCCAGGTTCTCGGCCTTCTTGCCCCAGACCTTGCAGTTGTGTCCGGTGGGCTCGGCGTCGTGGTACTCGTTGGTCTCGCGGTCCTTGGTCCGGCGGTTGACCAGGACGCGGAACTCCGCGACCGGAGTCCCGGACGGGGTGAACCGGAGCTCGGGGTCGCTGGTGAGGTTGCCGGCGAACGTGACGGTGGTGGTGCTCATGGCTGGTACTCCTTCGTGAGGGGGTGATCTGGCTCGGACGTCAGGCGCCCACATGGCCCACCAGGTGGTGGGACCTGTCGTGTGGCTTGCTCCCGACAACTGCCGCCCGATCCGGTCGGGTAAGCCGGTCAGGGGTGCCCGCAGGGCACAGCGCTTGCCCTTGACCGGTGTCTCGGCCGAGACACGATGGGCGGCGTCGGGGAGCAAGAACGCGTACCCAAAGTGGTTGAAATCGAGGGCCGTGGCGGCCGTAGGGCCGTCGCCTTGCCGGGGCTCTTGCCCGGCCGGGGCCTTTCTGAGGGTGGTTGGGCCGGTGCCTGGTGCCGGGTGGGGTGGGGAGGGTTGGGGCCCTTCCCACCCGCCGGGGGCTCGGCCGAGATGCCGGTGGCCTCGGCCGAGCCGGAGACCTCGACGCCGATGCACTCGGCGCCGGAGGTGGCGTCGAGGACCGCGGCGCGGTCGCAGTAGTTGTAGGCGATGTTCAGCTGCGTGCGCGCGGCCGCGAGCTGGCGGTGCGGCGGCCTCGCCCTTCAGATCGGTCTACTCGTCACCGGCTCGGAGGATCAGATTGCGGATGGCCCAGGCAAGCGTGAGGAAACCCGAGAGTGTTGCGAAGACCTCGGCTCCGTTCGCCTCCGCCAGGTCGTTCCCATGCCGCGTCGCCTCGCTAAGCCACCAGCCCACGAGCATGAGGAAGACCATGACCGCGGTGTAGTCCGCGAAGACGTGGAGGGCCCAGTCGTTGCCCACCGTGGGCCGGACCGCGCCGCCTGCCACCTCGGCCTCGTCGGCCGTCTGGTCAGAATCGGCCGCAACAGCAGCGACCGCATCCAGTTGCCAACTCACAGCCTCGCTGACCGGACCCAGCATCGTCCGGGCGAACTCCTCCTGGTCAACAGGGGAGGCTTGCAGAAAGGCTTGTCGTTGAGCCTCGACTGCAGCACGCACGGGGGCGATCATCGCGTCGCGCTGCGCCTGGGCCTGACGCATTGGCGCCAGCATCTCCTTGCGGTGGGCCTTCAGGGTCTCCAACATCGCGTCGCGCTGGGCCTTCGCCTCACGGAAAGGCGCCATCATCGCCTCGCGCTGAGCCTGAGCCTCACGCATTGGCGCCAGCATCGCCTCGCGGTGGGCCCTCAGGGTCTTCAGCATCGCGTCACGCTGGGCCTTGGCTTCACGCATTGGCGCCAACATTGCCTCGCGCATCGCTTCGCGCTGGGCCTTGGCCTCGCGGATAGGCGCCATCATCAGCTCGCGCTGGGTCTGAGCGTCGCGGAAGGGGGCCATCATCGCCTCGCGCTGGGCCTTGGCTTCACGCATCGGTGCAAACATTGCCTCGCGCATCGCTTCGCGCTGCGCCTTGGCCTGACGCATCGCTTCGCGCTGAGCCTGAGCCTCACGCATCGGAGCGAGCGAGAACTCGCGGCTTAGTGTGATCGAGTCCAACATCGCCTTCTGTGCCGTCAACTCGCTCAGCGCAGCCGCGGCGTAGTTGGCAACCGCGTCCCCATCGGTCACTTTGCGCGCCCCCTGTGCGGATTTTGCCTTTGCAGCAAGATACCGACTTGCAGGGCGCGGCGTCCCCCCGTCGCCGCACGGAAGGGCGCGCACCCGGGAGGGGTGTGGGGAGGGCCGGAGTCCTCCCCACCCGCCGGTGGGGCCGGCGGTCCCCCTCTACCGGTTCGGTCCCCAGATCGCGGGGTCCACGGCGTTTTCGACGGCCTCCGCGACCAGCCCGGCCATGGCGTAGTCCTCCCATGCTGGGATCAGGTCC
>NZ_JACJGM010000030.1 GCF_015024225.1 Nocardioides lijunqiniae | reverse complement strand
CCTCGCCGCGCGACGAAGGGAGTGTGTGGTTTGGGGGAGGGCGGCGCTCGCACCTCAACCACCGTGGGGTTGGCTCGGCGTTCGGGTCACGGGGTCTCGACGGACGCTCGTCGCTGGCGCTCCTCGCTGCTCGACCACCGGAGTTGTGGTTTCGAGGCTCGCTGCGCTCGCACCTCAACCACCGTACGGTCGGTCGGCGGTCGGGTCACCGGGTCTCGACGGACGCTCGACCACCGGGGTGGCCGACGACGGGCATGGGACGGGGCGGTGGGGGTACCCACGGTGCCGGGGCGGGGCGAAGGGGGCCGGATGGATGCCAAGGGAGTGGACCGGCCGTTGGCCGTGGTGGCCGGGCTCCGTCCGGACGTCGGTCGGCCGTTGGTCCGGGACCTGCTCGACCGGGGGTACGAGGTGTGGGCCGACCGGGCCTCCGTGCCCGAGGCGGGGCTGGTGCCGCCGGGACGGGTGCACCGGCTGTCGGTCGACATCGACACCGAGGGCGGCTGCGAGGTCGTGCTCGACACCCTGGCCGCCGTACGTCGTCCGGTGGCGGCCGTGGCGGTGGGACTGGCTCCCGGCTCGCCGGCGCGACGACGTCTGGTGGGCACGCTGCACCAGTTCCTGATGGCGTGGGGGAGCGGACGCCTGCTGCTCGCGAGCGACGCGCGCGACGGCGGCGCCTGGCGCTCGTGGCGCCACGTGCGGGCGGAGGCCAGGGCGCTGCGGGCGGCACAACGCGAGTCGGAGGTCGCCCGGGCGGGCAAGGACCTGGTCACGGTCGGCACGCTCCTGATGGTGACGGGGCCGGTCCGCACGCGACGTCCGGGGACCGCCGCGGCGCGGGCGCTCTTCGCCGGTCGCGACCGCGTGGTGCGCGCCGGGCTCCCCGGCGCCTGAGGGCGTGGCCCATGATGGTGAGCCATGAGGTTCACCGAGCACGAGATGACGGTCGCGGTCGACGCCGTGGCGCGCCGCCTCCACGCGGCGACCCGCCCGCCCTGGAAGCGCGGTGACGCGGACGCGGCGTACGACGCGCTGAGCAAGGCAGACGCCTACCCCCGCAAGTCGGCCGCGGGCGAGCTCGTGCTGCCCGTGCTCACCGCCCTGCCGGAGCGGCCGACCGTGGGAGCCCGTCCGGAGTTCAGCGACGCGGAGTACGAGCAGGCCGCGGAGGAGGGCAGCCGCCAGCTGCTGGACCACCGCAAGCCGGGCGCCTGGGACGCGATGCCGGCCAAGCGCCGCAGGCGGCTCGTGGCCGCCGCCGCCGACCTCACCCGGGTGGGGGTCGCGGCGATGCCGGTGCGCCAGGACCCCGACGCACTGGTCGTGCCCGACCACCTGTGACGGGCCGGCGCCTCAGGCACTGACGGCGGGCTCGGTCTGGATCGCCACCCGCACCCGCTCGCGGAGGGCGACGAACTCCGGGAGCGCCCGGATCTCCGACGGCGGCACCTTCTCGCCCGGCCGACCGAAGACGGCCGGCTCGTCCAGCACGATCCGGCCCGGTCGGGGGCTCATCACCAGGACCCGGGAGCCCAGGAACACCGCCTCGTCGACGCTGTGGGTGATGAACAGGATCGTCTTGCCCGTACGTCGCCAGATCTCGAGCAGCTCGTCCTGGAGCCGCTCGCGGGTCAGCGCGTCCAGCGCGCCGAACGGCTCGTCCATCAGCACGATGTCGGGGTCGTTGGCGAGCACCCGCGCGATCTGGCAGCGCTGCTGCATGCCGCCGGACAGCTCGTAGGGACGGTGCTCCGCGAAGTCGGCCAGCCCCACGAGGTCCAGGAACTCCTCGGCGTGCCGGCGACGCTCGGCCTTCGACACCCCTCGCAGCCGGGGGCCGAGCTCGACGTTGCGACGCACGGTCAGCCACGGGAACAGGGTCGGCTGCTGGAAGACCACGCCGCGCTCCTCCGCGGGCCCCCGCACCAGGGAGCCACCGACGAGCACCTGACCCTCGCTCGGCGTCATGAAGCCCGCCACCAGCCGCAGCAGCGTGGTCTTTCCACAGCCCGAGGGCCCGGCGAGCGTGACCAGCTCGCCGGGCTCCAGGGTGAGCTCGGTGCGGTCCAGCGCCGGCACCTCGGCCCCGCGCACGGAGAAGTGGTGCCGAACCCCGGAGAGCCGGACGTCGCGCTGGTGCCGGCCCTGGTCCTGGCCCTGGTGCTGGGACCGGTCCTGGGTCACTCGCCCACGCTCTCGGCGGGCGCCGCGTCGACGTGCTCGGCGTACTGCGCCTCGTCGCCGACCGCGTCGATCCCGCCTTGCTCGAGCAGGAAGCCGGCCGTGGTGAGGAGGTCCTGGACGAACTTCCCGCCCAGGTAGTCGGGCCCGGCCTGCTCCGCGGCCGACAGGTAGGTCAGTCCGGCGAACTGCTTCTGCGCGTCGGCGGGCTCGATGCCGAGCACGACGGCCACGGACTCGGCGGCGGTCTCGGGGTCGCTCTCGATCATCTCGACGGCGTGGTCCTGCGCCTTGGCCCACTGCGTCATGAACTCCGGGTTGTCGGCGACGAAGCCGCGGTCGGCGGTGCCGACGTCGAACGTCGGTCGCCCCGCCGCGGCCGTGTCGGCGCTGGAGAGGATCCGCTCGCCGCCCTCGGCCAGGAGCTGGCTCTGCACCGGGTCCCAGACCCAGGCGGCGTCGATCTGGTCGCCCTGCCAGGCGCCCGGCATCTTCTCGGGGTCGAGGTTGATCACCTCGACGTCCTTGCTCGCGTCGAGGCCGGCCTCGTCGAGGGCCTGCAGCAACGAGTAGTGCGCGGTGCTGCTGAACGGGACCGCGACCTTCTTGCCCTTGAGCTGCGCGATCTCGGTGATGGCGGGGTCCTTGACGACGAGCGACTCGGCGTCCCCGATGACGTCGTGGATCCAGACGACGGCGATGTCCACGTCGCGCACCACCGGCTCCGAGGAGGCGATCGTGGCGGGGGAGGAGCCCATCAGGCCGAGGTCGACGTCGCCGGAGCCGTAGTACTTGACCACGTCGCCTCCCGACGGCGCCTGCACCCACGAGATGTCCGCCTTCGGCATGCATGCCTCGAGCAGGCCGAGGTCCTTGACGACGAGGTCGGCGTTCGGGATGGCCTGCCAGGCGATGCGCGCCGTCGTGGTGATCGAGTCGTCCGGCTCCCAGGGGCAGTCGGACTCGGCCGCCGGGCTGGACGAGCCGCGGTCGGAGTCGACGCAGCCGGCCAGGCTGACGGCCAGCAGGCCGGAGGCGAGCGCGGTCGCGCCGCGGCGCAGAGGGGTCTTCACTGGTGGTGCTCCTTCGTCGTGGTTCTCATGCCTTGCCCCGCCAGGGGACCAGGACCTTCTCCAGGGACTTCAACCCGAGATCGAGGGCGATCGCCGCCACGCCGATGACGACGATGCAGGCGATGACCAGGGCGCTCTTCAGCTGCTCGCCGGCCAGGTACGCGAGCCCGCCGATGCCGGGGATGCCGTTGGCGATCTCGGCGGCCACCACGGTGGTCCAGGCGAAGCCGACCGCCACGCGGACGCCGGTGAGGATCTCGGGCAGCGTGGAGGGCAGCAGCACGGCGGTCAGCGACTGGCGGCGCGAGGCGCCGAGGGACAGCACCGCGTTGATCTGGTCCTCGCGCACGCCGCGGACCCCGCTGATCGTGGCCATGGTGATGGGCGGGAAGGCCGCGAGGAAGAGCAGCCAGATCTTGGAGGTGTCGCCGATGCCGAACCACACGATGAGCAGGCCGATGTAGGCCAGCGGCGGCAGCGAGCGCAGGAAGTTCAGGTAGGGCTCGAGCAGGACCCCCAGCCACGTGGCGCCCATCAGGAGCCCCAGCGGGACACCCACCAGGATGCCGCCGCCGACGCCGATCGCGATGCGCTGCAGGCTGGCGACCAGGTGCTCCCAGAGGTAGTAGTTCTGCTCACCGCGCACCATCCGCTCGGAGCCGGCGCTGATCGGGTGGTCGGAGTTGGCCCGCACGAAGGCGTCCCAGACGTCGCCCGGCGGCGGCAGGAAGAGCGGGCGCACCAGACCCAGGCGGGTCACCAGCCACCACAGCAGGATCAGGACCGACAGCGACGTGACGTGGAGCGCCAGTCGGCGAGGATCGGGGAGGCGGTCGCGCACGACGTAAACCTAGCGGCTTACTAAAGATAGGTCAGTATCGGGTCGGGTGGTGGACTGGACCGCCGGCGCGGGGTCGCGTCAGGAGCGCATGCCGCGGTAGATGCCGCGACGCACGACCCACGGCTGCAGGACGGTCCCGACCGACCAGGCGGGGATCCGGAAGGGCCGGCCGTTCGGGGCGAAGATCTCCAGCCCGTCGGGCTGCGGCCCGACGACGGAGCCCCAGCGGCGGCGCGGGGCGTGGTACGTCGACAGCGTCCGGCCGGCGGCCTGCGCGCGGATGTTGGCGGCGACGAGCTTGTCGGCGCGGTTGCGTGCCGAGGAGCGCAGCGGGTCGGAGGCGGCGACGTCCCCGACGGCGAACACCTCGTCGTGGTCGGGCACCTGCAGCGTCGGGGTGACCCGCACGAAGCCGTGCTCGTCGAGCAGCGACGGCGGCAGCCAGCCGGTGTTGGGACGCACCCGGCCGATCGCCCAGAGCACGGCGTCGGCGGACGAGGGCGGCTGACCGGTGCTCCAGGCGACCGGCGCGTCGGTGATCGCGTCGCAGGCGAACCCGTCGGGCACCACCGCGCGGCGTCCCGGCCTCAGCTCGACCCCCGCGGCGTCCAGCCGGCGGCGTACGTGGCTCCACACCCGGCCGTGGTGCTGGGGCAGGGGCCGCTCGCCGGGGTAGCAGAGCTCGACCCGGGTGCCGGGCCGGGCCAGCGCCAGGTTGAGCGCGCTGCTGACTGCGGCTGCGCCACCGCCGACCACGATCACCGACCGGGCCTCGGCCAGCCGCTCGTGGGCGGCGCGCACGCCGTCGGACACCTCGGCGTGGGACTGCAGCTCCGGGCGCCGCCAGAACCCGTTGCTGACGCCGGTCGAGATGACCAGGACGTCGTAGGGCTCGGAGCGCGTCGTGCCGTCCGGGGTCTCGACGTCCACCGACCGGCCGCCGAGGTCGAGACCGGTCAGGGTGCCGTGGACGGTGCGGGCACGGTCGAGCTGGCGGAAGCGGTCGAAGGTGACCACGTAGTCGCGGGCCCAGTCGTCGGGCCGGGCCAGACGCATGCCGAGCTCCTGCCCGCTGACCAGGGCCGGCTTGGTCGAGATGCCGACGACGTCGGCGTGCCGCCCCAGGTGGATGGCGGTGAGCAGCCCGCTGTCGCCCAGGCCGGCGACCACGACCCGCGGTCGGCTCACGCGCTGACCCGGCGCGGGGGTCGGGGCACGAAGCGCGGCACGCGGTCGACGACGTCCTGGTACGTCGGACGCCGCTCCAGGCTGCGCTCCTCCATCATCGGGATGGTGGCGCCGAGGAACATCACGAGCATCATCACCGCGCCCACGAACACCCACCAGGCGTCCGCGGGGGAGGCGGCCAGCCCGAAGAGGCCCAGGGCGAGCCAGAACCCGAACTCGCCGAAGTAGTTGGGGTGCCGCGACCATCCCCAGAGCCCGCGGTCCATGACCTGCCCCGGCTGACGGTCGCGGGCGAAGCGGTGCATCTGCACGTCGGCGACCAGCTCGAGCGCGACCGCGCCGAGGCCGACGACGAGCGCGACGGCGTCCAGCCAGCCGATCTCGCGGCCCGTGCGGGTGACCGCGACGTAGACCGGGACCATGCCGAGGAAGACCTGCCAGGTCGGGACCAGGTGGATCGCGACCAGGTCGACCAGCGGCTCCCAGCGGCCGGCCTTCTCCTTGAGCAGGGGGTAGCGCCAGTCCTCGTGCGGCAGGCCGGGGAAGGCGTAGACCCAGTTGGCGGTCAGCCGCACCGACCACACCAGGATCACGACCATCACCAGCCAGGCCCGGGTGTCGTTGACGTCGGGGCTCGCCGAGACCCACCAGTACGCCGCCAGCACCGGCGGCAGCACGCTCCAGTAGGCGTCGTAGAAGCTGGAGTTGCCGTGGGCCCGGCTGAACGCGTAGACGACGAGGGTGGCGAGCACGTCGGCGACGAGCCCGTCGAGCCACAGCCAGCGGGTGTCGGGCCCCCAGACGAGCCAGGATCCGGCCACGAGCAGCCCGATCAGGTAGCACGCGGCCACGCGGAGCAGGGAGCCGGTCTTGGTCATGGCGTGACGCTAGTCACTCCGGGAGCCGCCGCGCAGCGAAAGACCGCGATTCGCGTACCGCGGGTATCTGAGCCCTCCGGTCAGTCCACGAAGCGGTCGGCGGTCACCGGGATCTCGCGCACCCGCACCCCGGTGGCGTGGAAGGTGGCGTTCGCGACGGCGGCGGGAGTGCCGACGATGCCGATCTCGCCGATGCCCCGCGACCCCATCGGGTTGACGTGCGGGTCCTCCTCGTCGAGCCAGACCGCCTCGATGCCGCGGACGTCGGCGTGGGAGGCCACGTGGTACGTCGCCAGGTCCTGCGTGACGACGTGGCCGTGCCTCGGGTCGCGGTAGGACTCCTCGAACAGCGCGGCCGAGAGGCCCATCGTGAGGCCGCCGAGCAGCTGCGAGCGCGCCGTGACCGGGTTGAGCACCCGTCCGACCGAGTAGACGCCGAGCAGCCGCGGCACCCGCACCTCGCCGGTGTAGCGGTGCACGCGCGCCTCGGCGAAGACCGCCCCGAAGGCGTGGGTGGCGTACTCCTCCATCCCGGGGCTCTGCGAGGCCGACGCGGTCGTGTGCACGCCGGCGTCGGGGTCGTCCCCGTGGTCGCGGCGGAACAGCTGCGCCGCGGCCACCACGGCCGAGCCCCACGAGCTGGTGCCCGACGAACCGCCGGCCACCGTGGCCATGGGCAGGTCGGTGTCGGCGATCTGCAGGTCCACGTCGTCGACGCGCACCCCCAGGGCGTCGGCGGCGATCTGTGCGAGCACGGTGCGCGCGCCCGTGCCGATGTCGACGGCGCCCACCGCCACCGAGTAGCGCCCGCTGCCGAGCGCCTGCACCCGCGCCTGGCTGCCGGCCTGGGTCATCGTCGGGTACGTCGCGCTCGCGACGCCGCTGCCGACCCACCACTCGCCGTCGACCGTCGCCCGGGGCTCGGGGGCGCGGGCGGCCCACCCGAACAGCTCCGCGCCGCGCTCGAGGCACTCGACCAGCCGACGGCCCGAGAACGGCTTGCCGGTCTCCGGGTCCACCTCGGGCTCGTTGCGCAGGCGCAGCTCGACGGGGTCCAGCCCGCACGCCACCGCGAGCTCGTCCATGGCGACCTCGTGGGCGTAGACCCCGGGCATCTCGCCGGGCGCGCGCATCCACGACGGCACGGCGACGTCGAGCTCGACGAGCCGGTGCCGGGTACGACGGTGCGGGGCGGCGTACAGCATCCGGGTCGGGGTCGCGGTCTGCTCGGCGTACTCCTTGAGCGCCGACGTCTGCTCCCTGACCTGGTGGTCGATCGCGAGCAGGGTGCCGTCGGCGCGGGCGCCGAGGCGGAAGTGCGACACGGTCGCGGTGCGGTAGCCGGTGAGCGCGAACATCTGCTGGCGCGTCACCGCCATGCGCACCGCCCGGCCGGGCACCGTGCGCGCCGCGAGGACGGCCGCCATCTCCGGGGCGTGGGGCAGTCCCTTGCTGCCGAACCCGCCGCCGACGTACGGCGCACGGACGCGCACGCGGTCCTTCTCCAGGCCGAGCATCGGCGCCAGCGTGGCGGCCACGGGATGCACGCCCTGGGTGGAGTCGACCATCGTGACCCGGGGCCCGTCGGGGTCGTCGCGCCAGGTGACGACCAGCGCGTGCGGCTCGAGCGGGTTGTTGTGCTCGTAGGCCGTCCGGTAGGTCTGGTCGAGCACGACGTCGGCCTCGGCGAGGCCGGCCTCGACGTCGCCGTCGTCGGTGTCGGTGGGCTGGTCGGGGTTGACGCTCTCGGGGGCGTAGGCCGGCGAGTCGTCCCGCAGCTCCACGCGGTGCGGCTCGGCGTCGTAGCGGACGGCGACCAGGGCGGCTCCCTCGCGCGCGGCATCAGAGGTCTCGGCGAGCACCGCGGCGACGATCTGGCCGCGGAAGGCGACCCGGTCGTCCTGCAGGACCAGCAGCTCGGGGTCGGTGGTCTCCGGGTCGTCGGCCACCAGGCGCGGGGCGTTGGTGTGGTCGAGCACCGCGACCACGCCCGGGTGCGCCAGGGCGGCGCCGGGGTCGATGCGCGTGACGCGGCCTCGGGCGACGGTGGACTGCACGAGCCACAGGTGCAGCGCGTCGTCGGCCGGGTGCTCCACGGCGTACGTCGCCAGGCCGGTGACCTTGGCGGGCCCGTCGGCGCGCAGGTGGGCCGTGCCCATCGCCTGGGCGGGCACGGGGTCGGGCAGCAGCTCGGTCATCGGTCCTCCTTCGCGAGGCGCCCCAGGACGAGCGCCGAGACGTTGCGCACCATCGGCACCTTGAAGGCGCTCTCCTCGGACGTCACGGCCGCGGAGAGCTCCCGCTCGCACGCGGCCAGCACGGCCTCCTCGCTGAACGCCGACCCTCGCAGCGCCTCCTCGGCGACGGTGGCGCGCCACGGACGGTGGGCGACGCCGCCCCAGGCGAGGCGGACGTCGGTCACGGTGTCGCCGTCGAGCTGCAGGGCGCCGGCGACCGAGACCAGCGCGAAGGCGTAGGACGCCCGGTCGCGGGCCTTGTAGTAGGTGGAGCGCCGGGTCAGGCGGCCGGCGGTGAGCTCCACGGCGGTGATCAGCTCGCCGTGGGCCAGCGTCGTGTCCTGCTCGGGGCGGTCGCCCGGGAGCCGGTGCAGCTCGAGCACCGGGACCCGCCGCTCGCCGTCGGGCCCCTGCACGACCACGGTGGCGTCGAGCGCGGCGAGCGCGACGGCGAGGTCCGAGGGGTGCGTGGTCACGCACGCCTCGCTGGCGCCGAGGATCGCGTTGTAGCGCGCGTAGCCGCCGATCGCGGAGCAGCCGCTGCCCGGGTCGCGCTTGTTGCAGGCGGTCGTGACGTCCTGGAAGTAGACGCAGCGGGTGCGCTGCAGCAGGTTGCCGGCCGTCGTGGCCTGGTTGCGGATCTGTCCGGACGCCCCCGAGAGCAGGGCGCGGGCCACGGCGGGGAACACGCTGCGCACGACCGGGTGGGCCGCCAGGTCGCTGTTGCGCACGTTGGCACCGACCCGCAGCACGGGCCCGTCGTCCCCGGCGACCTCCTCGACCTCGTCGAGCGGCAGGCGGCGCACGTCGACCAGCAGCTCGGGGGACGTGACGCCGAGCTTGAGGTGGTCGACCAGGTTGGTGCCGCCGCCGAGGTACTGCGCGCGCGGGTTGCCGCTCACCGCCGCCACGGCGTCGCCGACGTCGTCGGGGCGGAGGTAGGCCAGCTCCCTCATGACCGCGCCGCCTCGCGCACGGCCGCCAGGATGCCGGCGTAGGCGCCGCAGCGGCACAGGTTGCCGCTCATCCGCTCGCGGATCTCGTCGTCGTCCAGCTCGGGCTCGGCCTCGAGGTCGTCGCTGACGTGGCTGGGGTGCCCCTGCTTCGCCTCGTCGAGCATCCCGACCGCGGAGCAGACCTGGCCGGGGGTGCAGTAGCCGCACTGGAGGCCGTCGTGGTCGAGGAACGCCTGCTGCACGGGGTGCAGCTCGTCGTCGGCGGCGTCGGCGAGACCTGCGGCGGTGACCACCTCGGCGCCGTCGTGGGCGACCGCCAGCGCCAGGCAGGTGAGGTGGCGGCGTCCGTCGAGCAGCACGGTGCACGACCCGCACTGGCCGTGGTCGCAGCCCTTCTTCGGCGAGGTCACCCCCAGCCGCTCGCGCAGGAGGTCGAGCACCGTGGTGCGGGTGTCGACCGTCGTACGGTGCTCGGTGCCGTCGACGGTGAGCGTGATCTCGGCCTGCATGGCGCCTCCTGGGGGTCGACCACCCGGTGACCCGTGGGCGGCGTCGCAAACCGGGTGCTCCGCCCTCGATGGGCGGGCCGACCAGCGGGTACCTGGTCGCGTGAACGTCGAAGATCGGATCGTCCTCGTGACCGGAGCCTCCAGCGGGATCGGGCTCGCCACCTGCCTGCGCGCGAGCAGGCAGGGCGCTCACGTGGTGCTGGTGGCCAGGGGCGCGACCGCGCTGGAGGAGGCGGCGCGGCGCTGCGAGGAGGCCGGTGCGGCCTCGACCCTGGTGCTGAGCGCCGACGTCGGCGACGACGACGCGGTCTCCGGCGTCGTCGCGGCGGTGCTGGAGCGGCACGGGCGCCTCGACGCCGTCGTGAGCAACGCCGGCGTCGTGGCCTACGGACGCACCGAGGACGTCCCGGCCGAGGTCTTCGACCGGGTGCTGCGGACCAACCTGACCGGCTCGGTCAACGTCGCCCGCCACGTGGTGCCGGTGCTGCGCCGCCAGGGGGAGGGGGCCCTGCTCTTCGTCGGCTCGGTCATCGGCCATATCAGTGTGCCGACCATGAGCGCCTACGTGCTGAGCAAGTGGGGCGTGCGCGCGCTGGCGCGCCAGTTGCAGCTGGAGAACCGCGACCTCGACGGTGTCCACGTCGGCTACGTCGCCCCCGGCGGGGTCGACACCCCGATCTACGAGCAGGCGGCCAACTACGAGGGCGTCGTGGGCCGCCCGCCCCCGCCGGTCTCGAGCCCGGACCGGGTGGCGCGCCAGATCCTGCACCACCTCGACCACGACCGCGCCCGCGACCAGCTGACCCTGGCCAACGACGTGATCCGCTTCGGCTACACCGTGCTGCCCTTCGCCTACGACCGGCTCGTGGCGACGCTGTTCCGGCTGGGTGCCGTGGACCTGACCCGCGAGACGCCCCCCACGACCGGCAACGTGCTGGAGCCCCACGAGGAGGGCAACGCGCTCACCGGCGACGCCGGTGGCGCGCTGGCCGGGATCGCCCGCAACATCCGCAAGGCCCTCCGCTCGTGAGCCACTCCTCGGCCTGAGACGCCGCTGCGCCGAGACGGCGGCGAAACGCGTTGTCGCCGGGCGGGGGAGCCGCCATACTCCGGGCATGGACCTCCCCGCCCCCACCGTCGGACAGTGGCTCGCATTCGTGGTGGCGAGCATCCTGTTCATCCAGGTGCCGGGGCCGAGCCTGCTGTTCACCATCGGCCGCGCGCTGACGGTCGGGCGCCGCGACGCGCTGCTCTCGGTGCTCGGCAACGCCGCCGGCATCGTGGCGCAGGTGGTGGCGGTCGCCCTGGGGCTCGGGGCGGTGGTCGCGGCCAGCGCGACGGCGTACACCGCCATCAAGCTGGTGGGGGCCGCCTACGTCGTCTGGCTGGGCGTCCAGGCCATCCGGCACCGCGCCGACGCGCGCGGCGCCCTGGGCGACCTGGACGACGAGGAGCGTGCGGTCGCGCGCGCCCAGTCGGCCCGGCGCTCGCTGCGCATCGGCTTCTTCGTCGGCCTGACCAACCCCAAGACCGTCGTGTTCTTCCTGGCGTTCCTCCCGCACTTCGTCAACGAGGCGGCCGGCTCGGCCAGCCTGCAGCTGCTGATGCTGGGCGCGGTGTTCGGGGTGCTGTGCGTGGCCTCGGACAGCCTGTGGGCCCTGGCAGCGGGGAAGGCGCGTGACTGGTTCGGCCGGCGTCCCGAGCGGCTGGACGCCCTGGGCGTCGCGGGCGGCACGATGATGGTCGGCCTCGGCGTCAGCATGGCCGCGCTCGAGTAGCCGCCCGGCCCTCCGTGAGAGGGTCGCGACGTGTGGGAGCTGCAGCCGACCGAGCGGGCGCGGGCCTTCGTGCTCAGCCACGACGGGCGCGAGCAGTCGCACGTCGACCTGGACGACCCGACGTACCTCGCGTTCGACTACGTACGGCGCATGGGCGACGTCGTCGACGTGCTGGCCGGCCCCGGTGTCCCGCTGCGGGTCGTGCACGTCGGGGGAGCCGGGCTGACGCTGCCGCGCTACGTCGCGGCGACGCGTCCGACCTCCGCGCAGGTCGTGCTGGAGCCCGACGAGGCGGTCACCGAGCTGGTGCGCGCCGAGCTCCCGCTGCCACGACGCAGCGGCATCAAGGTGCGCCCGGTCGACGGGCTCGCGGGCGTCGCGGCCCTGCCGGACGGGCGCGCCGACCTGGTCGTCCTGGACGCCTATGCCGACGGGCGCGTGCCTGGCGAGCTCGTGACGAGCGGGCACACGGCCGAGGTCGCGCGCGTTCTGGCGCCGGCCGGCTGCTACCTGCTCAACCTCAGCGACCGGGCGCCCTTCGCGCACACGCGACGGGTCGTGGCCGGGCTGCGCGAGTCGTTCGCCCACCTCGCGCTCGGTGCCGAGCCGGCCACGCTGCGCGGACGGCGCGACGGCAACCTGATGGTGCTGGCCGGCCGGGCCCCGCTGCCGGTGGAGCTCCTGCGGCGCCGGGCCTCGGAGTCGCCGGCGCCGTACCGGGTGCTCGACGCCGCTCTGGTCTCGGACTCCTTCGGCGGAGGCGTGGCCTTCACGACGTGACCGGCGCGTGACCGGGGGCGTGGACGCCCTCTCGATGGGTACCAGCCGCGGATGACGTCCCCGAAGCCACCGACCGTCGCGGCCGGGCTTCTCTACGGGCTCGGCCTGGGCGGGTTCGTCGACGGGATCGTGCTGCACCAGATCCTGCAGTGGCACCACATGGTGAGCCACGTCGACGACTACCCGGTCACCACGGTCGCCGGCCTCGAGGTCAACACCATGGCCGACGGCTTCTTCCACCTGGTCACCTGGGTGTTCGTCCTGGCGGGGTCGCTGACCACGATCCGCTCCTGGCAGCGCGGCCGCCTGGCGCCCAGCTGGAGCTTCCACGCCGGCCTGGTCCTGGCCGGGTGGGGCGTCTTCAACCTCGTCGAGGGGATCGTGGACCACCACCTCCTCGGCGTCCACCACGTGCGGGACGACGTCGGGGCGCCCCTGTCGTGGGACCTGGGCTACCTGGCCCTGGGCGCGGCGCTCGTCGTGGTCGGGCTGCTCCTGCACCGCCGGGGGCGACGTGGCCTGACGGCGGGTGCGCCGGGCGTGCGCTGGCCCGAGTGATGCGACGGGTTGAATAGCTGCCGGGAGCGAGGGTACCTAGGGGCTTCTTGACTCAGCTCCAGGTCGGGTGATCTGTCACTCCGCACCGCGGGTCGAGAGACCACCGTCTCCGCCCACCCATCGGGCGGAGACGGTGCGCATTGAGGGTCCTGTCGGCTGCTGGCCTCACGAGGCGACCGGGAACGGCCTCGGCAGGGCGGCGGAGCGGGCTCCCCGGTCGACGCTGTCGAGCATCCAGCGCAGCGGGTCGTCCACGCCGACGCGGAACTGCGGAGCGCGTCGCCACACCTCCCGGTACACCTCGACGACCGCGTCGTCGAGATCCCTGCGGGCCGTGTCCGCGGACAGGCGCCGCCGCACGGTGGCCGACACGATCCCGTGCGTCAGGTCGAACAGCGTCCCGAGCGAGTCCCGGTCACCGCGACCGCAGCGTGCCACCAGGCCGCTGAGCACCCCCTCGCACGGCGACGAGGCCACCGGGCGCGAGGACGCCGGGCCGCGACGGCGCTGGGCCGTCTCGTCGGAGCGGGGGTCGGTGGCGGGCACGCCCCCAGCCTGCTGCCTGCGGGGCCGGGGGAGAAGAGCCGAACTTATGCAAGAACTCGCGAATGTTGCACAAACTCGACGGAACGGGTCGGATGGACGCCTACGGGCACCGCGCCCGGCGGGACAGGGGCAGTGGTGACCGGCGAGCACGTGCGCATCGGTGAGGGCCTGGCCATCCAGGAGGTCAGCCGCCTGCTCGGCGTCCCCTCGCCGACCCTGAGGTCGTGGGAGCGCCGCTACGGCATCCCGACCACGCCGCGCAGCGCGGGCGGCCACCGCCGCTACTCCGTCGAGGCGCTCGAGGAGGTCCGGCTGATGCGCGACGAGGTGGCGCGCGGGCTCAAGGCCTCGGCCGCCGCCCGCTCGGTGCGCGGCCAGCTCGACCCCGACGACCCCGCCCAGGTCTGGATCCGCCGGATGCTGGCGGCGTCCGCCGCCCTGGACCCCGCGGCGCTGCGCACGGTCCTCGACGAGGCCATGGACGAGCTGGGGCTGCCGGCCACGCTGGACCGCGTGCTGATGCCGGCGATGCGGCGCATCGGCAGCCTCTGGGAGGACGGGCGCTGCGACGTCGGCCAGGAGCACCTCGCCACCGAGGCCGTGCGCGGGTGGCTGGCACGCACGGCGACGCTGGCGCCGCCGCCGACCGCGCGCGGCTCGGTGCTGCTGGCCTGCGGCCCCCGTGACCTGCACACCCTGGGCCTGGAGGCGCTGGCGGCGGCGCTGGCCTACCGGGGCGTGGGCTGCCGCTCGCTCGGCGCGCGCACCCCGCAGCGCACGCTGGTGACGGCGCTCGCGGCCACCGAGGCCGTCGCGGTGGTCGTCGTCTCGCACCTGTCGACCCACCGCCGACCGACGGTGGAGAGCCTCCAGGCCGTCGCCGGGGCAGGCTGCCCGGTCTTCTACGCCGGCAACGCGTTCGGCTCCGCGGACGCCCGCGAGGGAGTGCCCGGCACCTACCTCGGCGGGACGCTGTCCGAGGCGGCGGACACGATCGCCGACGTGGTGCTCGCGGGATCCTGACCGCGTCGTCCCCGGACGCGCGAGCGCGGCCCAGGTCGTCTGCGTGAGCCGACCGGGCCGCGCGGCGAGGGGATCAGGCCTGGAGGGCCTGGTGGTCACCCGACTGGAGCGTGTCGTGTCCCCGAGCACGAGCTGGCGGCTGAGGACGCCGCGCGGGCGCTCGGCCGCCAGCGACTCCCAGTCGACGTTGCGGGCCACGCGCTCGGCCCGGACGGTGAGGACGTTGCGCTCGACGTCGAGGTCGATCGTGTCGGGGGAGACGCCCTGGAGGAGGAGCTCGGGGCGCTCCGCTCGCGTGACCGACGACGCAGGAGTAGAACCGGCTGACCCCGGGTACCGAGGGTCGTTGGACCGATCCAATAGGTTCAGCCCGACATCCCGACCCCATTTCACCGGAGGCACCGTGCTCGAGTCCTGGCCAGGTCAGGCCTACCCCCTGGGAGCGACGTACGACGGCTCCGGGACCAACTTCGCCCTCTTCAGCGAGGTCGCCGAGCGCGTGGAGCTGTGCCTCTTCGACGAGGACGGCAACGAGGAGCGCGTGGAGGTGTGGGAGGTCGACGCCTACATCTGGCACTGCTACCTGCCGCACGTGCAGCCGGGCCAGCGCTACGGCTACCGCGTGCACGGCCCCTACGCCCCCGAGCAGGGTCTGCGCTGCAACCCGAACAAGCTGCTGCTGGACCCCTACGCCAAGGCGACCGCCCGCGAGATCGACTGGGACCAGAGCCTCTTCGGCTACAACTTCGGCGACCCCGACTCGCGCAACGACGAGGACTCCGCCGCCCACATGACGCTCGGCGTGGTGATCAACCCCTTCTTCGACTGGGAGGGCGACCGCCGGCTCAACTACCCCTACAACGAGAGCGTCATCTACGAGGCGCACGTCAAGGGCATGACCCAGTTGCACCCCGACCTGCCCGAGGAGATCCGCGGCACCTACGCGGGCCTCGCGCACCCCGCGATCACCGAGCACCTGCAGCACCTCGGGGTCACGGCCATCGAGCTGATGCCCGTGCACCAGTTCATCCAGGACAGCACGCTGCTCGAGAAGGGCCTGCGCAACTACTGGGGCTACAACACCCTCGGCTTCTTCGCCCCGCACGCGGAGTACGCCGGCACGGCCCAGGCCGGCCAGCAGGTCCAGGAGTTCAAGGCCATGGTCAAGGCCATGCACGCCGCCGGCATCGAGGTCATCCTCGACGTGGTCTACAACCACACCGCCGAGGGCAACCACATGGGTCCGACGCTGAGCTTCAAGGGCATCGACAACCCGGCGTACTACCGGCTCGTCGAGGACGACCAGCAGTACTACATGGACTACACCGGCACCGGCAACAGCCTCAACGTCCGGCACCCCCACTCGCTGCAGCTCATCATGGACTCGCTGCGCTACTGGGTGACCGAGATGCACGTCGACGGCTTCCGCTTCGACCTGGCCTCCGCGCTGGCGCGCGAGTTCTACGACGTCGACCGGCTGGCCACCTTCTTCGAGCTCGTGCAGCAGGACCCGGTGGTGAGCCAGGTCAAGCTGATCGCCGAGCCGTGGGACGTCGGCCCCGGTGGCTACCAGGTCGGTGGCTTTCCGCCGCAGTGGACCGAGTGGAACGGCGCCTACCGCGACGTCGTGCGCGACTTCTGGCGCGGCGAGCCCTCGCTGGGCGAGTTCGCCTCGCGGCTGGCCGGCTCCGCCGACCTCTACGAGCACTCGGGCCGCCGCCCGGTGGCCAGCATCAACTTCGTCACCGCCCACGACGGCTTCACGCTGGCCGACCTCGTGTCCTACAACGAGAAGCACAACGAGGCCAACGGCGAGAACAGCCAGGACGGCGAGAGCCACAACCGGTCCTGGAACCACGGCGTCGAGGGCCCCACGGACGACCCGGAGATCCGGGCGTTCCGCGCGCGGGAGCAGCGCAACGTCCTCGCGACGCTCCTGCTGAGCCAGGGCGTGCCGATGCTGCTGCACGGCGACGAGATGGGCCGCACCCAGCAGGGCAACAACAACACCTACGCCCAGGACTCCGAGATCGCCTGGATGCACTGGGACGACGCGGACCGGCCGCTGGTGGAGTTCACCGCGGCGCTGATCAAGCTCCGCATGGACCACCCGACGTTCCGCCGCAAGCGGTTCTTCACCGGCAACACCGTGCGCACCGAGGTCCCTGGCGGCGAGGGCGACCGGCTCAACGACATCGTCTGGCTGCACCTCGACGGCCGCCCGATGGAGGACGGTGACTGGACCGACGGGTCGCAGGCCATCGGCATGTACCTCAACGGCCACGGCATCGCCGGCAAGGACTCCCGCGGCTCCGAGATCGTCGACGACCACTTCCTGCTCTACTTCAACGCCGACGGCCCGGCCGAGCTCACGCTCCCGCCGGACGAGTACGCCGCCGCGTGGGACGTGGTGATCGACACCGCGGGCGGGGTCGACGACCAGACGCCGTACGCGGCCGGCGAGAAGCTCAGGCTGGAGCACCGCTCGCTGGTGGTCCTGCGCGAGCACCTCGAGCCGGAGGCCGAGCCGGACCACTCCGTGGCGGCCTCGCTGGCGGCGCAGGACCGGGGCTGAGCCATGGCGACCCGGGCACCGCAGAGCACCTACCGACTCCAGATCACGGCCGACTTCGACCTCCACGAGGCGGCCCGGCGTCTGCCGTACCTGCACGCCCTGGGCGCCGACTGGGTCTACCTGTCGCCGATCCTGGCGGCGGAGCCGGGCAGCACCCACGGCTACGACGTGGTCTCCCACGCGACGGTCGACCCGTCGCGGGGCGGTCACGAGGGCCTCACGGCGTTCGCGGCCGAGGCCCGTCGTCTCGGGCTCGGGGTCCTGGTCGACATCGTGCCCAACCACATGGGCGTCGCGACCCCGGTCGAGAACGCCTGGTGGTGGGACCTGCTGGCGCACGGCCGGGACTCCGCCTACGCCGACTACTTCGACGTCGACTGGGACTTCGGCGGCGGTCGCCTGCGGGTCCCCGTCGTCGGCGACGGCGACGAGGGCTCGATCCGCGTCGAGGACGGGGAGGTCAGGTACCACGACCACCGCTTCCCGCTCGCGCCCGGCACGAGCACCCACGACGAGCAGCACTACGAGCTCGTCTCGTG
Source organism: Nocardioides lijunqiniae (assembly GCF_015024225.1). Lineage (GTDB taxonomy): Bacteria > Actinomycetota > Actinomycetes > Propionibacteriales > Nocardioidaceae > Nocardioides > Nocardioides lijunqiniae. Next base: position 65,208 of record NZ_JACJGM010000030.1, on the reverse strand, counting down.
GCGCGCGGCCGACTCCGAGCTCAACTACCGGCGCTTCTTCGCGGTCAACACGCTGGCCGCGATCCGCGTCGAGGACCGCGAGGTGTTCGACGCGAGCCACGTCGAGATCGCGCGGTGGTTCGGCGAGGGTCTCGTCGACGGCCTCCGCGTCGACCACCCCGATGGCCTGCGTGACCCGCGGGGCTACCTCGAGGACCTCGCGGAGCTCACCGGCTCCGCCTACGTCCTGGTGGAGAAGATCCTCGAGCCCGGCGAGGAGCTGCCGCGCTCCTGGGCGACCGCCGGCACCACCGGCTACGACGCCCTGGGCATGATCGACCGGCTGCTCACCGACCCGTCGGGGCAGGCGCCGCTCGACGCGCTCGAGACCCGGCTGCGGGGGAGCGAGGTCGACTGGCACGCGATGATCCGCGGCACCAAGCGGATGATCGCCGACGGCATCCTGCACTCCGAGGTGCGCCGGATCGTGCGGGAGCTCCCGCAGGCGGTGCGCGACGGGGACGCCGGAGGCGCGGGTGTGGCCGACCTGGAGGACGCGGTGGCCGAGCTGCTCGCGTGCTTCCCGGTCTACCGCTCTTACCTCCCCGAGGAGCGCTCGGCGCTGGACGACGCGTTCGGCGCCGCGCGCCGCTCGCGGCCGGACCTGACCGCCGTGCTCGACGTGCTGGAGCCGGTGCTCGGCGACGCCGGCGAGGAGGCCGCGGTGCGCTTCCAGCAGACGAGCGGCATGGTGATGGCCAAGGGCGTGGAGGACACCGCGTTCTACCGCTACTCCCGGCTGACCTCGCTCAACGAGGTCGGCGGCGACCCCAGCGAGTTCTCGCTCACCCTCGACGAGTGGCACGAGCGCGCCGCCGATCGCCAGGCCCACTGGCCGACCGCCATGACCGCGCTGTCGACCCACGACACCAAGCGCGGCGAGGACGTCCGCGCCCGGATCACGGTCCTGTCCGAGGTGCCGCAGGAGTGGGACGACGCGCTGTCGCGCCTGCTCGAGCTGGCGCCCGCCCCCGACCCCGGCTTCGCCTCCCTGCTGTGGCAGGCCGTCCTCGGCTCCTGGCCCGCGTCGCGCGAGCGGCTGCACGCCTACGCCGAGAAGGCGATGCGTGAGGCCGGCGACCGCACCACGTGGACGGCACCGGACGAGGACTACGAGGCGGCCGTGCACGGGCTCGTGGACGCGGCGTTCGACGACGCCGAGGTCCGCGAGGTCCTGGAGGGGCTGCTGTCGCGCATCACCGGACCCGGCTGGGTGAACTCGCTGGCAGCCAAGCTGCTGGCGATCGCGATGCCCGGCGTCCCCGACGTCTACCAGGGCAGCGAGCTGTGGGAGCAGAGCCTGGTCGACCCCGACAACCGCCGGTTCGTCGACCTCGACGCCCGCGAGGGCCTGCTCGCCGGCATCGGCGAGTGGGGCCCGGTGCCGTCGGTGGCGCTGGACGACCTCGGTGTCGACAAGCTGCTCGTGACCACCCGGGCCCTCACGCTGCGGCGCGACCGGCCCGAGCTGTTCACGTCGTACGTGCCGGTGAGCGCTTCCGGCGCCGCGGCCGACCACGTCGTGGCGTTCGACCGCGGGGGCGCGATCGCCGTCGCCACGCGGCTCCCCGTCGGCCTGGCCGCTCGCGGCGGCTGGGGCGACACCACGCTCGCGCTGCCCGAGGGCCGGTGGCGCGACGTGATCTCCGGGCGGGTCGTCTCGGCCGAGGTGGCCGACATCCTCGCCACGCTGCCCGTCGCCCTGCTGGTCAAGGAGGACTGAGGACATGTCTCGCGGACGCTTCGACGTATGGGCCCCCCGGCCGAGCCGGGTCCGGCTCTCGGTCGCCGACGAGGTCGTGGAGATGACCCGCGGCGACGACGGCTGGTGGACGCCGTCCGAGCCCGTTCCGGACGGCGAGGTCGACTACGGCTACCTGCTCGACGACGACGAGACGCCGCGTCCCGACCCGCGGTCGCTGCGGCAGCCGTCGGGGGTGCACGAGCGCTCGCGCACCTACGACCCGGCCGCCTTCGCCTGGAGTGATGAGGCGTGGACCGGCCGGCAGCTCGCCGGCGCGGTCATTTACGAGCTGCACATCGGGACGTTCACCCCCGAGGGCACCTTCGACGCCGCCCTCGCGCGGCTCGACCACCTGCGCAGCATCGGCGTCGATCTCGTCGAGGTGATGCCGGTCAACGCCGTCAACGGCACCCACAACTGGGGCTACGACGGCGTGCTGTGGTCGGCGGTCTCCGAGGAGTACGGCGGCCCCGAGGGCTACCAGCGCTTCGTCGACGGCTGCCACGCCGCGGGGCTCGGCGTCATCCAGGACGTCGTCTACAACCACCTCGGGCCGTCCGGCAACTACCTGCCGCTCTACGGGCCGTACCTGAAGTCCGGCGCCAACACCTGGGGCGACCTGGTCAACCTCGACGAGGACGGCTCGGCGGAGGTGCGCCGGTTCATCCTCGACAACGTCCGGCTGTGGCTGAGCGACTACCACGTCGACGGCCTGCGCCTGGACGCCGTGCACGCGCTGTCGGACTCCTCCGAGACGCACCTGCTCGAGGAGATGGCGATCGAGGTGGCGGCGTACTCCGCCCACCAGCGGCGCCCGCTCACCCTCATCGCGGAGTCCGACCTCAACGACCCGAGGCTGATCACGCCGCGCGAGGCCGGCGGCTACGGCCTCGACGCGCAGTGGAGCGACGACTTCCACCACGCCGTCCACGTGGCGCTGACCCGCGAGACCGAGGGCTACTACGCCGACTTCGAGCCTGTCGGGGCGCTGGCGAAGGTCTTCGAGCGGGGCTTCTTCCACGACGGCACCTACTCGTCGTTCCGCGAGCGCGACCACGGCGTGCCCGTCGACACCGCCGCGATGCCGACCTGGCGCCTGGTCGTGTGCAGCCAGAACCACGACCAGATCGGCAACCGGGCCACCGGTGACCGGATCACCGAGCACCTCGACGACGACCAGCTCGCCTGCGCGGCGCTGCTGACGATGGCCGGCCCGTTCACCCCGATGCTCTTCCAGGGCGAGGAGTGGGCGGCCTCCGAGCCGTTCCAGTTCTTCACCTCCCACCCCGAGCCCGAGCTGGGCAAGGCGACGGCCGAGGGACGCATCGAGGAGTTCGAGAAGATGGGCTGGGACCCGGCGGTCGTGCCCGACCCCCAGGACCCCGAGACGTTCCTGCGCTCCAAGCTGGACTGGTCGGAGCTCGAGGGAGGCCGCCACGCCCGCATCCTGGGCGTCTACCGCCGGCTGGCCGAGCTGCGCCGCACCCTGCCCGACCTCACGGACCCGTCCTTCACGCGGACGTCGTGCACGGCCGACGAGGACGCCCGCACGTTCGTCATGGAGCGCGGCGCCGTCACCGTCGCCGTCAACCTCTCCGACGAGCCGCGGGTCCTCGACGTACGGCCCGGCGAGATCCTCTTCATGACCGAGTCCGGCGCCGAGCTCGACGCCGGCCGGCTGACCCTGCCGGGACACGCGGGAGCGCTGCTGCACGTCGACGCCTAGGTGCCTCCGGTCGGTAGGTTCTCCACGTGACCCACTCCCACCACGACGGCTTCGCCGCGCCGCTGCGTGAGCAGCTCGAGGACTTCCTCGACCAGCACCGCGAGGGCCTGCTCGCCTCCCTCGACGGCCTCACCGACGAGGAGGCGCGTCGCCGGCTGGTTCCCTCGAAGACCACGCTGCTGGGCCTGGTCAAGCACGCGACGTTCGTGGAGCGCGTGTGGTTCGACGAGGCCATCAGCGGGCGCTCCCGCGCCGAGATCGGCATCCCCGCCGGCCCCGACGAGTCCTTCGACCTGGACTCCGGGGACACCGTGGAGACCATCCGGACGGCGTACGTCGCTGCCTGCGTCGACTCCCGCTCGGCGGCAGCGCCCCTGGGCGTCGACGACGTCGTCACCGGCAACCGCCGCGGCCCCCTCCCGCTCCGTTGGATCTACCTCCACATGATCCGCGAGATCGCCCAGCACTGCGGCCACGCCGACATCCTCCGCGAGCAGCTCCTCGCAACCCGGGACTAGCCCGCCGACCCCACGCACCGGTGGTCGAGCAGCGAGCGCCAGCGAGCGCCCGTCGAGACCCCGCAAGCCAACCGCTGACCCCGGTGGTTGAGGTGCGAGCGCAGCGAGCCTCGAAACCACCCCACACACCGGTGGTCGAGCAGCGAGCGCCAGCGAGCGCCCGTCGAGACCCCGCGACCCAACCGCTGACCCCGGTGGTTGAGGTGCGAGCGCAGCGAGCCTCGAAACCACCCCACCGACCGCCTCTCACTCCCGCTTGTGGAACGAGACCTTCCCGCCCTCGTGGTGAGTCACGCCGTAGCCAGGGTGGTGGATGAGCGTGTGGTGCCGAGCGCACAGCATCGCGCCGCGTTCGACCGAGGTCTCGCCGCCCTGGGACCAGGGGTCGAGGTGATGGGCGTGGCACCAGGCCGAGGGCCGGTCGCAGCCCAGGGCGATGCAGCCTCCGTCCCTGACGGCCATGGCGATGCGTTGGGCCTTGGTGTGGAAGCGCCGCTTGCGGCCCACGTCGAGGACCTGGGACCTGCCGCCGAGGACGACGGGGATGACGCCGGCCTCGCAGGCCATGCGCCTCGCGAGGCTGGGGCTGATGCGGGTGCCGGTGTCGAGCTGCGCCGCCTTGAGCCCACCCATCAGCGTCTCGAGAGTCATCGTCACTACGACGGTGGCGTCCATGCCGGCGGCCTTAGGGAGCTTGTCTACGGGGTAGCGGTCGACGTACTCGATGAACGCGAGCCCCATCCCGTGCGGCGTGGATCCCTCGCCGCCGGCCTTGGGTGAGGCCAACGCCTGGAGGGGCTTGCGGAGCTTGTCGGCCTCGTGGGTCGGCATCGAGAACCGGCCATAGGTGGTGCCGTGGCCGTCGTCGTGCATCGTGAACCTGGCCTTCGCACGGGCCTTGCGCTCCTGCGCCTCCAGCTGCCTGGCCTCTTCTGCTTCGCCGACCTCGGGTGCCACGACGTCGAGGACCTGCTTGCCCAGGACGCGTAGGCGGATGGCGTCGAAGTGGGCGGCCTCGCCGAGGAGGTGGTCACGCGCCTGGGTCTTGATCGCGGTGCCGACGTCGTCGGGCAGGGCGTCGACGGCCTCGACGATCGCCTTCGCCTGGTCGGCCAGGACGTCACCGCGGCTGAGCGCGTCCTCGACCGGTGGGTGGGCCTCCAAGGCTTTGCCGAGCTTGGTCAGGGCCGCGGCGTCGCGTGAGGTCATGTGCGTCTCGTGGGCCAACCAGGCGGCTGCCGAGGTTGCACCTTGGGCGGCGCCGACCTCGGTGCGCTCGGCCTGCACGGCGGTCTTGAGGGTGAGTGCGGCGAGTCGGGCGTTGAGGCGGGTCTCCTCTAGCAGCGCCTGGGCTGCTTCCTCTTTCGTCAGGGACCACAGCGGCTGGTCGGCGACGGTGTCGAGCTCGGCGTGAGCGTGCGCCATGGCGACGAGCAGGGGGTGGCTCGGCGGGTGGGTGGCGGGGCTGCTCATGGGACCTACTCAAGCAGCGACCACCGACAGTGGTGCCTGGTCAGGAGGCGGTTGTCCACAGGGTGTGGAGCATTGGTGGCTTTCTTTCTTGGATTTTACTTTCGGTGTCCCGTGGGGTGGTTTCGAGGCTCGCTGCGCTCGCACCCCAACCACCGCGGGCAACACCTTCGTTGGTCGAGCAGCGAGCGCCAGCGAGCGCCCGTCGAGACCCCCGCACCCGGGCGCCTGCCTCGGCTCGCGGGGTCTCGACGGGCGCTCGTCGCTGGCGCTCCTCACTGCTCGACCACCGGTGGGGTGGTTTCGAGGCTCGCGTCGCTCGCACCTCAACCACCGTGATCGCCCCCACCGGCGGTCGAGCAGCGAGCGTCAGCGAGCGTCCGTCGAGACCCCCGTACCCGACCGCCTGCTTCGGCTCGCCGGGTCTCGACGGGCGTTCGTCGCTGACGCTCCTCACTGCTCGACCACCGGTGGGGTGGTTTCGAGGCTCGCTGCGCTCGCACCTCAACCACCGAGGGGGTCGCCGCGCTCGCGGCTCGACCGAACGCCCAAGGCCCGCCACCCGGGGGGAGGGTGGCGGGCCTGGTGGGGGAGGGTCAGCGGAGGACGGGGTGCTTCTGGACGAGGTCCGTCCGGTTCCAGAGCCTGCCGAGGCCCCAGGTGGTGCCGGCGCCGAGAGCGGCGAGGGCGATGAGGGTGACGGCGCCGAGGAGGTGGTCGTCGAGGACGGGGTTGTTCTCCGGGGGGAGGACGACGGTCCACATCATCACGTAGAGCAGGGCTCCGGCCGCGGCGGCGAAGCGCATCCCGATGCCGAGGGTGAGGGCCAGGCCGATGCCGAGGAGGCCGAGCATGAAGCCCCAGTCGGCGAACCAGGTGCCGGCGATGGAGTTGTAGAAGCTCTTGAAGGGGCCGTCGGCGCCGAACTTCAAGAAGCCCTCGGTGGGGCTGTTGCCGTGGATCCAGGCAGCGTCGCCCAGGCGGTCGACGGCACCGGTCTCGTCACGGCCGGTGCTGAAGCCGAGGGCGAGGAGCTTGTCGAGGAAGGCCCACAGGAAGGTGAGCCCGAAGCCGATCCGGAGCACGGCCAGTGCCCTGCGTGCGAACGTGGTCTGAACGGCGTCGACTTCGGTGACGACCTGGTGGTCGTGCGCCGGGCGGTTGATGGTGGTCATGGCACTGCTCCTTCTCGCTTGTTGGTGCGGTTGGTCTCTCAGGTTGTTCTCAGCATCGTCGTTCGCGGAGCGAGCGGGCAGGGGCGATGGTCACCCTGGTCCCGGGCCATTGGTCCCGGTGCCGAGCAGGACCCTCGCGAGCGGGAGGACCGCCACCAGGCAGGTGGCGTGCTCGACGACCGTGGTGGCCACCGAGCCGAGCAGCAGGTCGCCGACACGGGAACGGTCGTGGCGCCCCACGACCACCAGGTCCATCCGGTCGGCCGCGGCCAGCAGCTCCGGAGCCGGAGCACCTGCCGCGACGACGAGCTGCACGGGGACGTCGGGGTAGCGCTCGCCGAAGCCCGCGACCGACTCGGCCATCCGGACCGGGGCGTCGCCCCCCGGGGCGGGCTCCACCGCCGCGTGGAGGACGGTCAGGGGGAGGCCGTGGGACGAGGCGTGGCGGTAGGCGGCCTCCAGGACCGGCGTCGAGTCGGCGGTGCCGTCGTCGCCGACGAGCACCCCACGACGTACGACGCCCGCGTGGTGCGGCCGCACGACCACGACCGGGCAGGCGGCCTCTCGGACCAGGCCCACGCTCACCGAGCCGAGCAGGACGCTGCGCAGCGGGCCGTGCCCGCGGGAGCCGACCACGAGCAGCGAGGCCCGTGCGGCCAGGTCGAGGAGCGCCTGGCGCGGGTGCGCCCGACGCACGACGGTCTCGACGGGTAGGCCGGGGAACAGGCGGTCCACCTCGGCCGCAGCGGCGTCGACGAGCTCGTGCCCGGCTGCCTCGAGCTCGTGGAGCACCGTGACGGCGTAGGGATCGAGGTTCGGCATGAGGCCGGTGCCGTGCGCCAGGACGAGGGGGCGCCCCGCCAGGTGCGCCTCGCGGGCGGCGAAGACGACCGCTCGGTGGGAGTGGTCCGAGCCGTCGACGCCGGCCACGACGGCGCCGGCCGGGAGCGAGGAGATGTCCATGGCCACCAGCCTGCTGCCCGCCGGCGCCGGCCGTCAGCGGCGGAGGACCCGACCGTCCGGGACCAAGGACCCCAGCTCGACGGTGCGGTCGACGAGGTCGAGGCCCACGGGCTCGTGGGTGATCCACAGGACGCTGCGGCCGTCGCGCTCGCCCAGCACCTCGGTCGCCAGCTCGACGGCGGTGGCGTGGTCGAGGTGGGCGGTCGGCTCGTCGAGGACGAGCACCGGCTGGTCGGCCAGCACGGAGCGCGCCACGGCCAGCCGCGCCCGCTCGCCACCGGAGACCTGCGCGTGCCCGTCGCCGAGCCAGGTGTCCAGCCCGTCGGGGAGGGCGTCGAGCCACGGGCCGAGACGGGCGCGACGCAGCGCCACCTCGACCTCGTCGTCGGTGGCGGAGGGCCGCGCCAGCCGGACGTTCTCCACGAGCGTCGAGGCGAAGACGTGGGGGTCGTCGTCCACGAGCCCCACCCGACGTCGTACGTCGTCCAGGGCCAGCCGGTCGAGCCGCTCGCCGCCGAGAGTGACCTCGCCGCTCGAGGGGTCGAGGAAGCGCAGCAGCAGCGCGGCGAGCGTGCTCTTGCCCGACCCGCTCGGCCCGGTCACCGCCACCCGGGCTCCCGGGGGCAGGTCGAGCGAGAGTCCCTCGACGCACGGACGGTCCTGGTCCCAGCCGACGCTGACCGCGCGCAGCGCGACCTCCGACGACGCCGGCAGCGGGCGCCCGACGGTGTCGCGCACCGCCGGCGTACGCCGGTCCAGCTGGCGCAGGCGCGTGGCCGCGGCGTCGGTGCGCGCGGAGACGGCGCCCGCGTCGGCGACCGTGGCCGCGGGCTCGGCCAGCGCGAGCGGCACGAGCACCAGCAGGGCGGCCATCGGGCCCGACAGCCGACCGTCGGCCACCGCCGGGGCGGTCAGCCACGCCATCGCGGCGACCCCGGCTCCGGACGTGAGCAGGACGAGCCCGCGCGCAGCCCCGAGCCAGCGCGCAGCCCGCACCCCGGCACCGGTCAGCCTGCCGCCGATCGCCGACACACGGCGCACGGCGTCCTCGACGGCACCCCACATGACCAGCTCGGTGGCGACCTGCGCCGCCTCCACGACCGCGGCGGAGAGCTCGGCGCGCAGCCCGACCGCCGCGCGCTCGCGCCGGCCGGCCCCGAGGCGGGCCAGCACGAAGCCCCCTCCGGCGCCGACGACGGCCGTCGCCAGCACCACCGGCACGGCCGAAGGCATGACGAGCGCGGCCACCACCGACGTCACGGCCGTGACCCCGGCGAACCCGAGCACGGGGAGCCGCACCCGCAGCTCCCGGTCCACGACGCTGTCGACGTCGTCGACCACCGAGGTGAGGACGTCGCCACGGCGTCGCCCCAGACGGCCGGGGGTCAGCGGCACGATCGCGTCGTAGACGTGGACCCGGCGCTCGGCGAGCATCCGCAGCGCGGTGTCGTGAGAGCGCAGCCGCTCGACGTAGCGCAGGACCGGGCGCGCGAGGCCGAAGAGCCGCACCCCGACCACGGCCACCAGCAGCGTCAGCACCGGCGGCCGGGTCGACGCCTGCACGATCAGCCATCCCGCCGTCGCGGTCAGGGCGACGCCCGAGGCCGACGCGAGCGAGCCGAGCACGATGCTGCTCCACAGCGACGCGGGTCGGGCGGGCTCGACCGTCACCGGCGTGGCCGCCTGCGGTTTGGTCACAGACCGCACGATTCGGGGGCTCGAACCTGCGGTTTGTGACCAAACCGCAGGCGCGCCGCGTGTCAGCGCCACCACCTGGTCGGCGAGCGCCAACACGGCGGGCCGGTGCGCGACGACGAGCACCCCGCTCGTCCGGCCGAGCTCGACGATGGTGTCGGCGATGACCCGCTCGGTGAGCTCGTCGAGGTGGGCGGTGGGCTCGTCGAGCAGGACCCACGGCCGCCGCGCGAGCACCACCCGCGCCAGGGTCAGCCGCGCGCGCTCACCGGCCGAGAGGCTGCCGCCGTCCTCGGCGACCTGCGCCTGCAGACCACCGGGCAGCAGCCGCACCCGCTCGGCGAGCGCCACCCGCTCCAGGGCGTCCCAGAGCTCGTCGTCGCTCGCCGCGGGCGCCGCCAGCCTCAGGTTCTCGGCCACCGTGCCGGCCAGCAGCACCGGGCGCTGCGGCAGCCACGCGACCTGGGAGCGCCACGCTGCGGTGACCGGGACGCCCCCGACGGTGATGGCGCCCTGGGCCGGGAGCAGCCCCGCCACTACGGCCAGCAGCGTGGACTTCCCGCAGCCCGACGGACCCGTCAGCACCGTGACGCCGCGTGCGGGCACCACCGCGGAGACGCGCTGCAGCGCCGGACGCGAGCGCCCGGGGTAGCTCACGGTCACCTCGTCGACGACCAGGTCGCCGTCGCCGTACGTCGCCAGGGACTCGGCCTCCGGAGCCGCGTCGAGCAGCGCGCTCACGGCCGCGAACGTCGCCACGCCCTCCGCGGCGGCGTGGAACTCCGCGCCGACCCGGCGCAGCGGCCAGTAGGCCTCGGGGGCGAGCAGCAGCACGAACAGCGCCGTGCTCAGCCCGACCTCGCCGTGCGCGAGCCGGACGCCGATGACCACCGCGACCAGCGCGACGCTCAGCGTGGCCACCAGCTCCAGCACGGCCGACGAGGCGAACGCCACGCGCAGCGTCGCCTGCGACGCGCGCCGGTAGCGGTCGGTGACGGCGGCGATCCGGGCGGACTGCGCACGGGCCCGGCGGTGGGCGACGAGCGTCGGTAGCCCCTTGACCACGTCGACGAAGTGCCCGGAGAGCGCGGCCATGGCGGCCCACTGCTCCTGGGCCCGGTCGCGGGTCGCCAGCCCGACCAGGGCGCCGAACACCGGCACCAGCGGGAGGGTGAGAGCCACGATCAGCGCGCTCCACCGGTCCTGCGTGGCGATGACCGCCAGCGTGAGGAGCGGCAGCACGAGGGCCAGCACGGCGGCCGGGAGGTAGCGGGTGAGGTAGGGCTCGGCGGCCGCCACCCCGCGGGTGGCCAGCACCGACAGCTCGCCGCTCGACGAGGAGCCCTGACCTCCGCGACCCAGCACCGTGCGCACGACCTGCTCGCGCAGGTGGTCGCCGACCGCGGCCGCGGCCCGCGCCGAGAGGACGTCGGAGCCCCAGGACACGACCGCGCGAGCGCCGACCAGTGCGAGCACCGCGACGACCCACGAGCCCAGGGGCTCGCCGGTGACCACGGCCACGACCAGCCCCGTGACGGCGTAGGCCTGCGCCACGACGAGCACCGCGCCCAGGACTCCGGCTGCGACGACGCCCAGGAGCGGGCGCCGCGCGGGGGCCAGGTGGGGCCGCAGCCGCGGGTCCGTGGGCCTCACGGCGCGAAGGGGGTGGGCAGCGGCGCGGGGATGTGGTCGACGGAGATCCGGCGACGGAACACCCAGTAGGTCCACGCCTGGTAGGCCAGCACCAGGGGCGTGAAGATCACCGCCACCACGGTCATGATCTTGAGCGTGTACGCCGTGGCCGCGGCGTTCGTCGTGGTGAGCCCGGTGCCGCCCGCCAGGCTGGTGGGCATCACGTCGGGGAACAGCGCGAGGAACAGCCCGGCCACGCCCAGGCCGATGGCGAGGAACGTGCCGACGAAGGACCAGCCGTCCCGGCCGGCCAGCACCGCGAGCAGCCCCAGGACCAGGGCGACCGCGGCCGCGGCGAAGGCGAGGGCGGAGGCCGCGGTGCCGGTGTCCAGCTGGGTCCAGCCGAGGAAGACGACCGTCACGACCGCCGCTCCCAGGCCGAGACGGGTGGCGAGGTCACGGGCGTGCTCGCGCACCCGGCCGGAGGTCTTCAGCGAGATGAAGACCGCGCCGTGGGTGAGGAACAGCAGCAGCGTCGTGGCCCCGCCCAGGAGGGCGTAGGGGTTGAGCAGGTTGAAGAAGCCACCGGCGTACTCGAGGTCGCCGTCGATCGGCACGCCCCGCAGGATGTTGCCGAACGCCACGCCCCACAGGACGGCGGGCACGGCCGAGCCCACGATGATGGCGAGGTCCCAACGGGCGCGCCAGGCGACGTCGTCGCGCTTGTGGCGGTACTCGAAGGCCAGTCCGCGCACGATGAGCGCGACCAGGATCAGCAGCAGCGGGAGGTAGAACCCGCTGAACAGCGTGGCGTACCACTCGGGGAAGGCGGCGAACGTGGCGCCGCCGGCGACGAGCAGCCAGACCTCGTTGCCGTCCCAGACAGGCCCGATGGTGTTGATCAGGACCCGGCGCTCGTCCTCGGTGCGGCCGATGACGGGCAGCAGCATGCCGACCCCGAAGTCGAACCCCTCGAGGACGAAGTAGCCGATCCACAGGACGGCGATCAGGCTGAACCAGACGGTGGTGAGCTCCATGGCGGTCTCCGGGTCTCAGTAGGCGAACGCGAGCGGGCGGTCGGGGTCGTGGTCGGGGCGCTCCGGCGGCAGGTCGTCGTCCTCGACCTTGTCCGCGCCGTGGCGGGCGTAGCCGAGCAGCAGCTTGACCTCGATCACCGCCAGGACGCCGTAGAGCAGCGTCAGGACGACCAGCGACACGAGCGCCTCGGTCGGCGAGACGCTGGGGGAGACGGCGTTCTGCGTGGTCATCAGCCCGAAGACGGCCCAGGGCTGGCGGCCCATCTCGGTGAAGATCCAGCCGAACGAGTTGGCCAACAGGGGCAGGAACGGCAGGGCCAGCGCCGCGGTCATCAGCCAGCGGCCGCGCGGGGTCCGTCCGGCACGCGTGGCCCAGAGGATCCACACCGCGATCGCGGCGGCGGCCATGCCGAGCCCCATCATCAGGCGGAACGTCCAGTAGGTCAGGGGGATCACCGGCGTGTAGTCGCCGGGGGAGTAGTAGGCCGCGCCCGGGTCGCTGCCGTACTCCTCGGCGTACTGCTCGCGGAGCTCGTCGATGCCGACGACCTCCCCTTCGAGGTCGCCCGTGGCGAGGAACGACAGCAGCCGGGGCACCTTGATCGCGAAGCGCTCCTCGCTGCCGTCGAGGCTGCCGACGGTGAAGACGGAGAAGTCGGCCGGCTGCTCGGTCCCGTAGAGCGCCTCGGCCGCGGCCATCTTCATCGGCTGCACCTCGGTCATGACCTTGCCCTGGAAGTCGCCCGAGATCGTGACGCCGACGCCCGCGACCAGCACGACCGCCGCGGCGCTGCGCACGGCCGAGCGGTACATCGAGCGGTCCTCCTCGTCGCGTGCCTTGCGCACGAGCTGCCAGAAGGCCACGCCGACCACGAACGCCGCGCCGGTCATGTACGCCGCCAGCACGGTGTGGGGGAACGTCACCAGCTGCACCTTGTTGAACATGACCGCCGCGAAGTCGGTCATCTCGGCGCGGCCGGTCTCGGCGTCGTAGCGGTAGCCCACCGGGTTCTGCATGAACGAGTTGGCGGCCAGGATGAAGTAGGCGGAGAACAGGGTGCCGAGGTGCACCAGCCACATGCAGGCGGCGTGGAGGCGGGCCGGCAGCCGGTCCCAGCCGAAGATCCAGAGGCCGAGGAACGTCGACTCGAGGAAGAAGGCCAGCAGCCCCTCGATGGCGAGGGGAGCGCCGAACACGTCGCCCACGAAGCGCGAGTAGTCGCTCCAGTTCATGCCGAACTGGAACTCCTGCACGATGCCGGTCACCACGCCGATGGCGAAGTTGATGAGGAACAGCTTGCCGAAGAAGCGCGTGAGTCGCAGCCACTGCGGGTTGCGCGTGCGCACCCAGGCCGTCTCGTAGCCGGCCACGATGGCCGAGAGCCCGATCGTGATCGGGACGAACATGAAGTGGTAGACGGTCGTGATGGCGAACTGCCAACGAGCGATGTCCAGGGTGTCCAGGTCCACGTGCTCTCCTGTGGTGGTGGGCGGGGCACGCCCACGCTAGGAACGCGACGGGGTCGGGCGTCACGGTCGCGGGTCCCGACCCGGAGGGACGAAGGTCCCGGGCCCTCAGGGCAGGAGCACGTCGCCCACGGGACGGCGCGGCGTGCGCGGCAGCTGGCTGCGCCCGAGCTCCTGCCACCCGAGACGCACCAGGACCTGCGGGTGCGCGAGCCCGCCGAGGACCTCGGTGCGCATGGCGCCGCGGGTGCTGGGCACCTCGACGACCTGGCTCAGCGGCACGACCGAGAGCCCGTCGACCGTCGCGGCCAGCCACAGCTGGCTGAGCGCCTCGCCGGTCGCCAGCCAGGCGTGCGGCTCGTCGGTGTCCGTGCAGAGCGCCAGGAGCCCGTCGGAGCCCTCGAGCAGCCCGGTGCGCGCCGCTGCGGGGCCGGCGGCCCCGCTCGTGAACCGTCCGACCGGCGCCCCAGCATGTCCGGTCGCCTCCGGGATGCTCGCGGACGGGACGCCCTCGCCGCGGCCGCGGTCGACCCAGGACCGCTGCTCGGCCGCGAGCCGGGCGTCGCCGAGCTGGTGGTCCCGCGCGCGCTCCACGAGCAGCTCCACGCGGAAGCGCGTGGTCGTGTCGACCAGCGGCAGCGCCCGTACCCCGGGGGTCGTCACGGAGGCGGCCAGCAGCGCCAGCCGCTCCTCGGCCACGGGCCAGGAGGTGAAGCGCCGCCGGTCGGTCACCCGCCGGGCCAGCGTCGCGAGGCGCTCGACCGCGTCGGCCGGGCGGGGGCCGCGGCGCAGCTCGAGCCGGGCCAGGTGGTCCGGGTCACCGGGGTCGGGCACCAGGACGACGTCCGCGGGCGTCCCGAGGGCCTGCGCCGCGACGCGCGCCTGGTGCAGGGCCGCGCCGCACGACACCAGCAGGTTGCGCCCGGCCGGGTCGGCCACGAGGAGCTGGCGGCTGCGGTCGGCGTACAGGTCGACGCGGTTGCCGTCCACGCGCCAGAGCCACGGCTGCGTGTTGTGCACGCTGGGGGCCCCGCAGGCCAGCTCGACCACACGGCGGGCGGGCGAGCCGGAGGGAGCGGTCCGGGGGTCCATCCGTCCAGCGTGCGACGGCCGGGTGGAGGGGACCAGGGACCAAGGTCCCGGCTCTTCCGGGCCTTCCGGTCCGGTCGGCGCACCGGCGACGGACCCTAGGCTGGGGGCATGACGCAGAGTTCCGCCACCAGCCCCGAGGAGCGCGACCGGATCCGGGTGTTCCTGCTCGACGACCACGAGATCGTGCGGCGCGGCATCCGGGAGCTGCTCGAGAGCGAGGGCGACATCGTCGTGGTCGGCGAGTCGGGCTCGGCCGTCGAGGCGGCCAGCCGGATCCCGGCGCTGCGCCCCGACGTCGCGATCCTCGACGGCCGCCTGCCCGACGGCACCGGCATCGACGTGTGCCGCGAGATCCGCTCGGTCGACCCGGCGATCCACGCCCTCATCCTCACGTCCTACGACGACGACGAGGCGCTCTTCGCCGCGATCATGGCCGGCGCGGCCGGCTACGTGCTCAAGCAGGTGCGCGGCGGCGACCTCATCGACACCGTGCGCCGGGTGGCCGCGGGCCAGTCGATGCTCGACCCGGCCGTCACGGCCCAGGTGCTCGAGCGGGTCCGCAACGGGCCCCGGGTCGACCCCAGCCTGGAGCAGCTCACCGCCCAGGAGCAGCGCATCCTCGAGCTGATCGGCGAGGGCATGACGAACCGCCAGATCGCCTCCACCCTGTTCCTCGCGGAGAAGACGGTGAAGAACTACGTATCGTCGCTGCTGGCCAAGCTCGGCCTGAGCAGCCGCACCCAGGCGGCGATCTTCGCCACCAAGCACCCGCACCGCTGAGCGCCCGGTGCAGCGGTAGCCTGCCCGCGTGAGCGACGCCCCTCGCCCGGACCCGGCCCCCTCGAGCGCCCTGGAGGAGACCGGCTTCGACGACCTGCTGCGCGAGGTGCTCAGCCGGGTCCACGGCGCCCTGGACGAGCAGGCCCGCTGGCAGCTGCTGCTCGACGCGGTCGTCACGATGGCGGCCGACCTGACGCTGGACGAGCTGCTGGCCCGCATCGTGCGGATCGCCAGCGACCTCGCCGGCGCGCGGTACGCCGCCCTCGGGGTGCTCGGCGACGGGCCGGACAAGCGGCTGCGGCTCTTCGTCACCCACGGGATCGACGAGACGCTGGTGCGCGAGATCGGCGACCTCCCCACCGGCCACGGTCTGCTGGGGCTGATCATCGACCGGCCCGAGCCCCTGCGCCTGCACGACATCGCCGAGCACCCGGCGTCGTACGGCTTCCCGGAGCACCACCCGCCGATGGCGTCGTTCCTCGGCGTCCCGGTGCGGATCCGCGACACCGTCTTCGGCAACCTCTACCTCACCGAGAAGGTGGGCGGCGGCGACTTCACCGAGCAGGACGAGGCCATCGTCGTGGCGCTGGCCGCCGCGGCCGGCGTGGCCCTGGAGAACGCCCGGCTGCACGAGGAGGCCGGGCACCGCCAGCGCTGGCTGGCCGCCTCCGCCGAGGTGGCCTCCCTCGTCGCCGGCATGACGGTCGTCGCGGACGCCGTCCAGGCGGTCGCTGACCGGGCGCGCGACGTCTCGGGCGCCGACCTGGTCTGGGTCGCCTCGGGAGCCGACAGCGAGAGCCTGCACCTCGAGGCGGTCGCCGGCGCCCTCGCGGACCCCCAGACGATGGCCCAGGTCGACCTCGGGCACTCGCTGGCGAGCGAGGTCGTGCGCACGGGAGCGCCCCTCAAGGTCGGCGACATCGGCATCGACCCGCGCGCCGTCGACGTCGCCGCCCGGCTGGGCTGGCCCGCGGTCGGCCCGGCGGTCGCCGTCCCCCTCCGCAGTGCCCAGGGCGTCCAGGGCGCGCTCGTCCTCGCGTGGTCGCCGGAGCGGGCCGCGGCCTTCCACGCCGTCGACCCGGCGCTGGCGATGAGCTTCGCCGAGCAGGCCGCCCTGGCGCTGCAGGTGGCCGAGGCCCACGAGGACCAGCAGCGTCTCGTGCTCTTCGAGGACCGCGACCGGATCGGGCGCGACCTCCACGACCTCGTCATCCAACGACTGTTCGCCGTCGGGCTGGGGCTCGAGAGCGTCTCGCGCCTGAGCGACCGGCCCGAGGTGCGCGACCGCCTCGGCCAGGCCGTCGACGACCTGGACGCCACCATCAGGGACATCCGGCGCTCGATCTTCGCGCTCGGGACGCTGGAGGAGTCGACCGACGTCCAGGCCGAGGTCACCCGCATCGTCGACCGGGCCGCGACGACCCTGAAGTTCCGGCCCACCCTGCGCTTCACCGGGCCGGTGCGCACCCGGATCCCCGCCGGCGTCGTGCCCGACGTCCTGGCGGTGCTGGGGGAGGCGCTCTCCAACGCGGCGCGCCACGCCGACGCGCACGCCGTCGACGTCGAGCTCAGCGCGGTCGACGACCTGCGGCTCACCGTCCGCGACGACGGCCGGGGGCTGCCCGCCGGGGTGCTGGAGAGCGGGCTGTCGAACATGCGCCAGCGCGCCGACCGGCTCGGCGGCTGGTGCGACGTACGCTCCGCCCCCGGCCAGGGCACCACCGTCGAGTGGTGCCTCCCGGCCGGGGCCTAGCGGCGGCCGCTCAGGCGCAGTTGTCGCACTCGCCCGTGGCGGGCAGCTGCATGTGGCAGGTGGGGCACGTCGGGATCTCGCGCTCCTGGTAGCGGATCTTGCGCTCGCGACCGCGGGCCGCGGCGAGCTTCGGGGTCAACGCGGCGATCCCGCCACCCTCGGGCAGGTCGGCGCCGAAGCGCTGGTGCGCCAGCAGGCGCTGCTGGGCCGCGTGGTCGTCGGGGTCCTCGGGCAGGGTGCCGGTCGCGGCCTGCACGGCGGGCGCGTACGACGCGCCGACGCTGCCGTCTGCGTTGACGCAGAACGCGGTCAGCAGCGGCTCGTCGTTGCGGGCGCACATGGCGGCAACGCGGGTGAGCACGTCGCCGAGCCAGTAGTGGGTCTGCTGGGAGGTGCGGATGCCGGTGCGGTTCTGCACCTGGACCGCGAGCTCCTTGGTGGTCAGCACCCGGTGGTAGTGCCCGGCGGTCTCGAGGAGCGTGGCGTGGGCGGCTTCGGCCCAGGCGTTGCGCGACTCGTCGAGCTCGAGGTCGGCGGCGTCGCGCCACTCCCCGTTGACCGGCTGGTCCACCAGCCCGGAGGCGTCGACCTGGGTCACGTCGAAGCCGAGGTGCGACAGCAGCCGGCCGGCGCCGTCGAGGCTCCCGGCGAGGTGCGCTCGCGAGGCGGCCTTGCCGGTGGCGTACTTGTGCGCGACGCCCAGGATGGCGTTCGCGTCGTAGCTGTTGCCCTCGTGCCACACCACGTAGTCGCGGCTCCCGCCGAACCCGTAGGTCCGCAGGAACGCCTCGCTCCCGCGCTCGTCGTACTCGGAGAGGGCGTCTAGGACGTGGTCACGGGTCACTGCTGGAAAGTCGGGCACATGTTCGACCTTAAGCCCGGGACCCGCCGAACCCGTCACCAGGGACTGGGACGGTAGTCCTTCACGAAGCATCCGTACAGGTCCTCGCCCGCTTCCCCGCGCACGATCGGGTCGTAGACGCGGGCCGCGCCGTCGACCAGGTCCAGGGGGGCGTGCCACCCCTCGGCGGCGATCCGGAGCTTCTCCTGGTGGGGTCGCTCGTCGGTGATCCAGCCCGTGTCGACGGCCGTCATCAGGATCCGGTCGGTGTCGAACATCTCGCCGGCGCTGGTGCGCGTGAGCATGTTCAGCGAGGCCTTCGCCATGTTGGTGTGGGGGTGCCCGGCGCCCTTGTAGCGGCGCGAGAACTGCCCCTCCATGGCCGAGACGTTGACGACGTATCGGCGCCGGGCCTGCGCCGCGCGCATCGCCGGGCGCAGCCGCGAGATCAGCAGGAACGGTGCGATCGAGTTGCACAGCTGCACCTCGAGCAGCTCGAGCGGGTCGACGTCCTCGACCTTCTGCGTCCACGAGTTGACCCGCTGCAGGTCCGGGAGCAGCCCGCCGGCGTCGACCGCGGTGCCCGCGAGGTGCGCCTCGAGCGAGGCGTGACCGGCGCTGAGCGCCAGGGCGGTCATCGAGGCGGGTGACTCGCCGAGGTGGTGGGCGATCGGGTGGTCGCGCAGCGTGCCGGCGATGGAGGCCGGGTGCAGCTCGGAGACGTGGTCGAAGGTGACCATCTCCGGCAGCGCCAGGTCGGTGGGCAGCGGCGCGAGCTCGGCCTCGGCCAGCGGCGCGTAGGCGCCGGGGGAGCGTCGCACCGTCTGGCAGGCGTTGTTGACCAGGATGTCGAGCGGTCCCGCCGCCGCGACCTCGTCGGCGAGCGAGATGACCTGGGTCGGGTCGCGCAGGTCGATGCCCACCACGACGAGCCGGTCGATCCAGTCGGCGGCGTCGGGCATCGCGGCGAACCGGCGTACGGCGTCCTTGGGGAAGCGGGTCGTGATCGTGAGGTGGGCCCCGTCGCGCAGCAGTCGCAGCGCGATGTACATCCCGATCTTGGCCCGGCCGCCGGTGAGCAGCGCCCGGCGGCCGGTGAGGTCGGTGCGCTGGTCGCGCTTGGCGTGCGAGAAGGCAGCACACTCGGGGCACAGCCAGTGGTAGAACGCGTCCACCAGGGTGTAGTCGTTCTTGCAGATGTAGCAGCCCCGGGGGTTGATCAGCTCTCCCGCGAACGCGCCGGTGGCCTGCGAGACGAGCGGGATGCCCTCGGTCTCGTCGTCGATCCGCATTGCCGAGCCGGTCGCCGTCAGCTCGGTGACCGCCCGGTCGGCGGCCAGCTCGGCGGCGCGCTTGGCGGCCCGCCGCTCGTGCTTGAGCGCCTTATACATGTGGGAGGCCGCGTGCTTGACCGTGGTCATGTCCGGGTGGCCGTCCGGCAGCCGGTGCAGCTGCTCCAGCACCCGCACGGTGGTCGCGAGGTCGTCGGGGTCGATGCCGGAGGTCACCGGCGAATGCTACGGCGCGACCTCACCGTCACCACGATCGACGGTGGGCAGGTCGGCCCAGGGGTCCTCGCGGCGCCACAGGGTGGGCAGGTGGAGCGCGACGCCCTGCTCGGCGGCGAGGCCGCCGAGGACCCGCATCGTGACGTCGAGGTCGTCGCCGGCGTAGGGGAGCGCGCGCAGCGGGCGGTCGAGGGGTCGGAAGAAGTCGTCCCAGTGGGTCAGCACCACGCGCCGGGCACCGACCGCCTCCACGGTCTCGGCCCAGTAGGCACGGACGTACTCCTCGGGCTGGACGCCGAGCTGGCCGACGCCGAGGTAGGCCACGTCGGCCCGGTGACCGGCCAGCGAGCCGGGGACGAAGCCGGCACTGCCCTGGAGCAGGGCCGTGCGGCCGCTCGCGTGCGCGACCAGGATCGACCAGGCCTCGCCGCACCGGTAGGCGCCGGTGCGCACCGGGGGGACGACCGGCTCGGTGATGACGCCGGGGTAGCGGTCCGGCGGGCAGTGGTGCGACTCCACCAGCGTCAGGGTCCACCCGCCGTAGGCCATGGCCTCGCCGGGGACCGCGACGCGGATCCGGTCCTCGGGCAGCCCGCCCCCTCGACCGACGTGGGCCGTCGAGGTGCCGCCGACGAGCACCGCGCCGGTGCGGTGGGCGACCGCCGCGGAGTCCATCGCGTGGTCGTAGTGGGTGTGGACCGGTAGGACCGCCTCCAGGCGGTCCACCCCGGCCCTGCCCAGGGCGGCGTCGATGCGGTCGACGTCCGGCGAGATCCGGCCGAGGGCGACGCGGGCCAGCGAGGGACGGGAGAAGAAGCCGTCGGTGAGCACGGCCGACTCCCCGTCGTCCAGGAGCAGGCTGGTGACGCCGAGGAACGTGACGCCGAGCGGCCCGGAGGCGGCCGGCACGTCGAAGCGGGCGGCGTAGCGGGACAGGTCGGGACGACCGGGCTTCAGGCGCACGGGTGGCTCCGTTCGGGCGGGCGGCGAGCGGTGTCCGGTGACGGTAGCGGAGCCCCTGGGACGGGGCGTCCGGCACGCCGGACCACGGGTCGACCGCCAGTTCCTCAAGGAATCCTCAAGGTTCTGACCGGGCCTGCGCAAGGTGCCCGCAAAGCCCTACTTGAGGCGGCTCCGGGGTGTCATCGTCTTCTTGTCACTGCGGCCCTCCGGGGCCGCCACAGGCGAGGGTCGGTCCGCGACTTGGGGGGGTGGACCGGCCCTCGCCCCTGTGCGTGCTCAGTCGGTGCGCGGCGTCTGGGAGCCCAGCGGGGGCTGGGCGAAGACGTTGGCCGGCGCCGTGGCGCCGTCGGTGAGCTGGCGGTAGATCTCCTGGGCGGCGCCCCGCATCCCCCTCAGGAACGGGTGGAAGTTGGCGGCCCGCAGGGGCTTGAGCTTGCTGCCGTTGATCCAGGCCTCGCGGCCGGCGCAGGCGTCGTGCCCGCGCGAGGCGGGGTAGAGGTCGACGTACGTCGCGCCGTTGCGGGCGGCCGCCCGCCGCAGCGACCGGTTGAGCCGGCGCTCGACGCGGTTGCCCCAGCGGTAGTCGCCGGCGGCGAAGGCCACCTGGCGGCAGGTTCCGCGCTGGGGGAGCAGCCGGGGGTAGCCGACGACGTAGACCTCGGCGGAGGGCGCCCGGCGCGCGACCGTGCGCAGCACGCGGCCGACGTTGGCCTGGATGCGGGTGGCGTCGCGCAGCTTGGTGTCGACGCCCTTGCGGTTGGTGAAGTGGCGCCGGCAGGGTGCGCCCTTCGGGGCGGTCGGGGCGACCTTCTCGCAGACCTCGATCATGGAGCCGAAGAGCGTGCGGTCGTTGCCCCCGATGCCGACGGTCACCAGGTCGGTGCCGCTGCTGAGCGCGGCGACCTGGGGTGCGGGCTTGGGGCCGGGGACGATCGTGGTCTGGCGGCGCTTGGTGAGGTCGACGCTCTGGGCGCCCGAGCACGTCACGTCGACGTAGCTGCGCACGCCGAAGTAGCCGGCGAGGAACGCCGGGTAGCTGTTGGTCGACCGCAGGCAGCCGACCGGGTCGAGCCGCTGCGCCGGGATGAGCGGGCCGGCGCTGTAGGAGTCGCCGAGGGCGACGTAGTCGATCGGCTCGTCGCCGGTCACCACTCCACGGGGCTCACTGGGCTCACTGGGGGCACTGGGGGCATTGGGGGCGGCGCCCGCCGACGTCGTCACCGCGGGCGCCGCGGTGACGGTGAGGACGACGGCGGCGGCGGCGACCAGGGCGGCGCGCAGCGGGCGGGGTCGGGCAGTGGTCATCGGGGCCTCCCAGGGGTGTCGACGGCCGGGTACCCGTCGTCGAGTGGTGCGACCCTATGTGACGGCGCCCACACCGCGGTCCGCGTCCCGTGTGCTCGCGGCGCTCGGCCTCCTCAGAGGTAGATGTTGTCGTGCTCCTCCAGGAACGCCCGCATCTCCTCGGGGGAGGGGGTCCACCGGCCCTCGGCGATCTCTACCAGGCCCTCGAAGTACGCCTCACGTGGTGCGCCCGGCGCGAACAGGATCAGCATCGAGGCGGGGGCGCCCGACTCGTTGCGGAAGCCGTGGACGCCCCCCTCGGGGACGTAGGCGAAGTCGCCGGGCACCGAGCGGCGCCACTCGCGGCCGTCGTACAGCTGGACCTCGCCCGACAGCACGAAGAACGACTCGCTGATCGTGCGGTGGAAGTGCGGTCCGGGGCCGCTGGGCTCGGCGCCCATGTCCCAGCGGTAGAGACCGAAGCGTCCGTCGGTGGAGGCCGCGGTCGCGAGGTAGTGGGCCGCGCCGCCGTCGGGACGAGGCAGGTCGGGCGGCGTGCCGACGGGGCGGAAGCGCGCGGTGACCTCACCGCCGGTGCCGGGGTAGACGGGTGCGGGGTAGGACATGCGGCGCAGGCTACTCCGACCAGGTGCGCTCGGTCCGGACGACGAGGTCGTCCACCACGCCCTCGACGTCCCCGCTCCGCTCGAGGGCGGTGCGCTGCCGGGAGGCGCCCGTGCCCTGGAGCACCCGGTCGACGCCCTCGCGGACCAGCGCCAGGTCGCCGTGCTCCTCCAGCACGTCGGCGAGCCCGTCGACGGTGTCGCGCAGGACGTCCTCGGCCTTGCTCAGGCCCCGGTCGACCGGGTGCACGAGGGTGCCGCTGAGGCCGTAGCGCGCGGCGCGCCAGTGCGCGGCGCGCAGGAGCTCGGAGCGCCAGGGCGCGAGGGGCTCGCCGTCGGACCACGACCGCGCCGAGCGCTCCACGAGCGCCCGCACCAGCGCCGCCACGAGGACGCCGTCGGCGGGGTCGGTGCACACGTCGGCGACACGCACCTCGACCGTCGGGTGGTCCGCGGCGAGCCGGGCGTCGAAGTAGAGCATCCCGGGGTCGCGCGCGGCCCCGGAGGCGATGAGCTCCTGTGACACGGCCCGGTAGGTCTCGAGGTCGCCGAAGGCCTCGGTCGGCCCGGCGCTCGGCCAGCTCGACCAGGTGCGCGAGCGCCACGAGGCGTAGCCCGTGTCGCGCCCGTTGGCGATGGGGGAGTTGGCCGTGAGCGCGAGGACCAACGGCAGCCACGGCGTGATCCGGTCGATCACCGCAACGCCCTCCTCGTCGGAGGAGATCGCGACGTGCACGTGCATCCCGCAGGTGCCGGCGGTGCGGGCGATCTCGCCGTAGGTCTGGACCATGTCCTGGTAGCGGTCGTTGCGCGTCACCTGGGGGTCGGTCAGCGGCAGCGGGGAGACGCCGGTGGCCACGAGGGCGAGCCCCACGTCGGCCGCGGCCTCGCCCGCCGTACGACGGGCCAGGCGCAGCTGCTGCAGCGTGTCGGTCAGGTCGGTGGCCGGATCGGTGCGGGTCTCGAGCTGGTGGCGGAAGAGCTCCTGGTCGAGCTCGTCGGTCGAGGCGCGGGGGCCCGGCAGGTCACCGCGCTGGCCCTTGCCGTGCTCGCGGAAGCGCTTCAGGACCTGCTGGGACCTCGGGGAGGCGGCGCGGGTCTCGGGGTCGACGAGGAGGAGCTCCTCCTCGACGCCCACGGTGCGGGAAGTCATGACCTCAGGTAACCACGCTCACTCACCCTTCGCCCCGAGGGGTGAGCCCGCGTGGCAGGGTGTGCCCGTGCCACTCTCGCGCGACGTGCGCCCCGCCGACTGGTTCCTCGGCAAGATCGAGCGGGGCAACCCCAGCACCCGCCTCGACGACGTCCATCCCGGGGACCGGGCGTGGTCCCTGGGCAACCGGGTCCGGCCGCTCGTGCACGGCGCGACGTACTTCGCGGAGCTCTTCGAGCGCATCGAGGCCACCGTCGAGGGCGACCTGATCTTCTTCACCGACTGGCAGGGCGACGCCGACGAGCGCCTGACGGGCGAGCCGGGCAGCGAGGTCGTCGAGGTGCTCGGGCGCGCCGACGAGCGCGGTGTCGACGTGCGGGGCCTGGTGTGGCGCTCGCACAGCGCGGCGCTCGGCTTCACCGCCGGCGAGAACCTCCGCCTCGGCGAGGACCTCCAGAAGCGCGGGGCCGAGGCCCTGCTCGACATGCGGGTGCGCCACGGCGGCTCGCACCACCAGAAGCTGCTCGTCATCCGCCACGCCGACGACAGCTCGCGCGACGTGGCCTACGTCGGGGGCATCGACCTGTGCCACTCGCGTCGCGACGACGCCGACCACCACGGCGACCCGCAGGCGCTGGACACCATGGCCGACGAGTACGGCGAGACCCCGCCGTGGCACGACATCCAGGCGGCGATCAGCGGCCCGGCGGTCCACGACGTCGAGACGGTCTTCCGCGAGCGCTGGGAGGACCCGACGCCGCTGAGCCGCAGCCCGTTCTTCTGGCTGCGCGACAAGATCCTGCGCCTGGACCTCAGCCCCGACCCCCTGCCCGAGCAGGCGCCCCCGCCCCCGCCGGTCGAGGGCGGGACGCACGCGGTGCAGCTGCTGCGCACCTACCCCGACCTCCGGCTCAACCGCGACTACCCCTTCGCCCGGGGCGGCGAGCGCAGCGTCGCCCGCGGCTACACCAAGGCGCTGATGAAGGCGCGGCGCCTCGTCTACGTCGAGGACCAGTACCTCTGGGGCAAGCACATCGGCGACGCCTTCGTGCAGGCGCTGCGCGCGCACCCCGACCTGCACGTGCTCGCGGTGCTGCCGCTGCACCCGGACCTGGACGGGATGTCGCGGGTGCCGGAGATGCTGGGCCGGCGCCGCGCGATGCTCGAGATGATGCGCGTCGCGCCGGACCGGGTGGCGGTCTACGGCATCGAGAACCGCGCCGGCACGCCGGTCTACGTGCACGCCAAGTGCTGCCTCATCGACGACACCTGGGCGACGATCGGCTCCGACAACTTCAACCGCCGGTCGTGGACCCACGACTCGGAGCTGTCCGCGGTCGTGGTCGACACCGACCCCGACGACCCGCACCGCTACGCCCGCTCGCTGCGCGTCGAGCTCGCTCGAGAGCACCTGGACCGTGACGACGACGCGATGGAGGACTGCGCCGACACCGACGGCATGTTCGCGGCGTTCGCCGACAGCGCGGCGCGCCTCGACGCGTGGTACGACGGTGGCGGGGTCGGCCCCAAGCCGCTCGGCCGGCTGCGGCGGCTCCAGCCTCCGCGGCTCGGCCCGGTCAAGCGCGCCCTGTCGCTCGCGCCGTACCTGCTGATGCACGACCCCGACGGCCGTCCCCGCTCGCTGAAGCGAGTCGACGGCTTCTAGCCCTGGGCCGGACCGTCCCGTTCAGGCGGAGGAGCGCGCCAATGCGGTGTCGTCGAGGCGCTCGCGCAGCTCGACTAGGGACTCGAAGACCTGGGCCGCGCCGGAGTCCTCGAGCTCCCCGACGGAGAAGCCTCCGGTGCGCACGGCGATCGTCGGCACGTCGAGGCGCCCGGCGGCCTCCACGTCCCAGACGGAGTCGCCGACCATCACGCCGGAGGCGCCGTCGACCTTGGCCAGTGCGGTCTGGACGAGGTCGGGCGAGGGCTTGGACTCCTCCGCGTCCTCCGACGTCGTCCAGGCGTCCGCCAGGGGGCGGCCGTCGACCAGGTCGAGGAAGACCTCGACGTGCTTCTTCTTGCCCGAGCTGGCCAGGACCAGCCGGAAGCCCCGTCGCTTGACCTCCGCGAGCAGCTCGTGGGCGCCCTCGAAGGGCTGCACCTCGCCGATCAGCTCGTCGAACTCCTCGACCCAGGCGTCGCGCAGCGCGTCGCCGAGCTCCTTCTCCACGTCGTCACCCGCCACCTCGGCGACCAGCTTGTCCCCGCCCATCCCGATCGCTCGGTGGATGCGCCAGATCGGCACCACCACGTCGTGGCGCAGGAACGCGCGGGACCAGGCGAGCGCGTGCTGGTAGTTGCTGTCGACGAGCGTGCCGTCGACGTCGAAGATCGCGGTGTCGGCCATAGCTCCGCGGTACCCACCCACGCGCCTCGCACCGATCAGCGCGCTGCGACGAGCGTCACCACGTCGACCAGCGCGATGGCGATGGCGGCCAGGAAGGGCGTGCGGCCGCGACCGGCGAGGGCGACGACGGCGAGGGCCGCGACCACGCCCAGGCCCGCCAGGGCGACGGGCGTGAAGCCCGCCCCGACCGTCACCACCACGGAGCCCAGCACGAGCACCGCCGTGGCCGCGGCCGGCAGCCGACGCCGGCCGATCCGGTGAGGGAGCCCGTGCACGCCCGTGGCGGCGTCGTCGTCGAGGTCGGGCAGCACGTTGACCAGGTGGGCGCCGACCCCCAGCAGCGCAGCGGCCGCCGGGACCCACCACGGCGGCAGGTCGTCGTCGGCCAGGGCGACCACGACCGGCAGCAGGCCGAACGACACCGCGTACGGCGCCCAGGACCAGGCCGTCGCCTTGAGACCGAGGTTGTAGGTCCAGGCGGACGCGACGAGGACCAGGTGGACGAGGCCGGCCTCCCAGCCGCAGGCCAGCGACAGCGGGACGACCGCGACGAGGGCCAGGACGCAGGCGGCCCGCACCGTGCGCTCGCTCAGCTCGCCGGAGGCCAGCGGCTTGTCGGTGCGCCCGACGGTACGGTCGCGGCGGGCGTCCAGGAGGTCGTTGGACCAGCCGACGCTGAGCTGGCCCGCCATCACGGCCAGCCCGACCAGCAGGACCCGGGCCGGAGCCAGGTCCTCCGCCACGCCCAGCAGGAGCGCCAGGATCACCACGGCCGCCGCCGGTCCGCCGTGGGCGGCGCGCAGCAGCGGGGTCACGCGGTCCGGGCGGCGGGGGGCAGGGCGGACTCGTCCTGCCCGGGAGCGGTCAGCGGGTCCTCGGGGAGCAGGGCCACCTGCTCGCGGCACCAGGGGCTGATCTCGCGGCTCCCGTCGAGCACCTCCGCCCGGAACCGCGACCAGTCGACCCAGGCGACGTCGTCGACCTCGGTGGGGTCGGGGGCGAGCGTGCCGGTGGTGGTGGCGACGTAGACCGGGCACATCTCGTTCTCGACGACGCCGTTGGGCATCACCGCGCGGTAGCGGAAGGCCGGCAGCATCAGGCGCACTCCGGCCGCGTCGACCCCGACCTCGTCCCGCACCCGCCGGCGCACGGCGTCCGTCATCGGCTCGCCCGGCCCGGGGTGCCCGCACACGGAGTTGGTCCAGGCACCCGGCCAGGTGCTCTTGGTCAGCGCGCGCCGGGTCATGAGCAGCCGGCCCTCGGCGTCGAAGAGGTAGCACGAGAAGGCCAGGTGCAGCGGCGTCTCGCGGTGGTGCACGCCCTGCTTGGGGGTGGTCCCGACGGCCCGGCCGGCCTCGTCGAGCAGGACGACGAGCTCCTCGGTGCTCATGCGGGCCTCGCGAGCTGGTCGACGGCGGTGCCGAACACCCAGGGCAGGGCCGCGGCGGCCGGGACGACGCGACGGCGTACGCCCGGGTAGCGGGTCGCGGCCAGCAGGCCGCGGGTGAGGAGCTCGTGGCGCCGGCTCAGCCGTCGCGAGTCGCGGTCGTAGCGGACCGGGTCACCGGCGAGGACGGCCCGGACGGCCGCCCGGGCCTGGGCGACGCCGAGGGCGATGCCCTCGCCGGTCAGCGCGTCGACGTAGCCGGCGGCGTCGCCGACGAGCAGCACCCGCCCCGCGGCGCGACGCCGCGACTGCTGGCGCAGGGGTCCGGCCCCGCGGACGTCGGGCGCGGCCGCACCGCGCAGCCGCTCCACCAGGACCGGGAAGTCGGTGATCAGGTCGGCGAAGGACCGTCGCTGGGACGTCAGGACCGCCACGCCGACGCGGTCGGGGCCGACCGGGGTGACGTAGGCCTCCGAGGAGGCCGCCCAGTGCACCTCGACGAACGACGTCCAGGGGGCCACGTCGACGTGGCAGCGCTGGCCGTAGCGGCGAGCCGTCGTCGCCGGGACGTCGAGGCCCGTCATCCTGCGCACGGGGGAGTGCAGCCCGTCGGCCGCGACGAGGTAGCGGGTGGGCTCACCGTCGACCAGGAGGTGGTCCCCCCGGTCGACGACCTCGCGCACGGCGCGGGGGTCGGTCTTGACACCCGCCGCCAGCACGGCGTCGCCCAGCGCCCGGTGCAGGGTCGTCCGGCGCACGCCGCGGCCCGCGCCGTGGCGGAAGCGGGCCTCGGCCACGTGCTCGCCGTCGACGTAGCGGATGCCGGTGATCGGGTGCCCGTCCAGCGGCACCCCGAGGTCGGTGAGGGCGGCCACGGCCCCGGGCATCAGGCCCTCGCCGCAGGCCTTGTCGATGACACCCTCGCGCGGCTCGACGACGCCGACGTCGAGCCCGGCCCGTGCGGCGTACAGCGCGGTGGCGAGACCCACGGGACCGCCGCCCGCGACCAGGAGGTCACGCATCGACGGTCTCCTGCGGCAGGGTGCGCAGGGCGGCGTCCTCGGTGCGGATCCGCACCGTCAGCAGGGCGGCGTTGGCGACGGTGAAGACCAGGGCGGTGATCCACGAGGCATGGACGAGCGGCAGGGCGACGCCCTCCACGACCACCGCGACGTAGTTGGGGTGGGGCATCAGCCGGTAGGGCCCCGAGCGGACGGGAGCGAGCCCGGGGACGATGATCACGCGGGTGTTCCACCGGCGGCCCAGCGTCGTGATGCACCACCAGCGCAGCGCCTGCGAGGCGACGACGAGGGCCAGCATCGACCAGGCGAGGCCGGCGGCGACGTCGGGGCGGCGCACCCACGCCTCGACCAGCATCGCCACGAGGAGGCCGGTGTGGAGCACGACCATGAAGGGGTAGTGGCCCTGCCCGGACTCGCGCCCACCGCGCTCGAAGCTCCACGCGGCGTTGCGCTGGGAGACGACGAGCTCGGCCAGCCGCTCCAGCCCCACGAGCGCGACGACGATCGTGAACGCCGTCAGCGTGGTCACGCGGTCTCCCCGGCCGCACGCACCAGCACCAGCTCGGAGCAGAACCCGGGACCCATGGCGAGGACCATCCCATACGACCCCGGGGCGGGTGGACGGTCCCTCAGGGTGTCCTCCAGGACGTGCAGCACCGAGGCCGAGGAGAGGTTGCCGATCCGGGCCAGCGAGTCCCAGGTCAGCTGCACCGCGGAGCGCGGCAGCTCCAGCGCCTGCTCGAGGGCCTCGATCACCTTGGGGCCGCCGGGGTGGCAGACCCACCAGCCGATGTCGGACCGCGTGAGGCCGTGGTCGGCGAGGAACCCGTCGACGTCCTCGCGGACGTAGCGCCCCACGATCGTGGGCACGTTGGCGTCCAGCACGATGCGCAGCCCGCCGTCGCCGACGTCGAAGCCCATGGTGCGCTCGGAGTCGGGGTAGAGGCGGCTGCGGGTGGCCAGGACCTCGGCCTGCCCGCCGCGGTCGGTGCCGCCGCGGGCCACCACCGCGGCCCCGCCGTCGCCGAAGAGGCCGCTGGCCACGAGGTTGGGCATCGAGACGTCGTCGCGCTGCACGGTCAGCGAGCACAGCTCGACGGCCACCAGCACGGCGACCTCGTCGGGGTGCCCGACGAGGTAGTCGTGCAGGCGCGCGATGCCCGCGGCGCCGGCGACGCAGCCCAGGCCCACGATCGGGACCCGCTTGACGTCGGGCCTCAGGCCCACCAGCGCCGCGATGCGGGCGTCCAGGCTGGGCACCGCCAGGCCGGTCACCGTCGCGGAGACGATGACGTCGACGTCCGAGGGCGTGAGGTCGGCGGCCTTGAGGGCGTCCACGAGCGCGCGCGCCCCCAGCTCGACGGCGTGGTCGATGAACAGGTCGTTGGCCTGTCCGAACCCCTCCAGGTCGGCGTAGGCCT
This sequence comes from Nocardioides lijunqiniae, assembly GCF_015024225.1. GTDB lineage: Bacteria > Actinomycetota > Actinomycetes > Propionibacteriales > Nocardioidaceae > Nocardioides > Nocardioides lijunqiniae. The sequence continues at coordinate 35,565 of NZ_JACJGM010000030.1, read as the reverse complement.
CGAGGGGCAGGACCAGGTGGCGCTGGTCGACGCCGGCGTTGCCGTGGAACCGTCGCAGCAGCCGCTCGTCGAGACCGCCGTCGGTGGCGATGAAGCGGGTGAACGCGTCGGTGATCTCGTGCTGGGGGTAGGTGTGTGCCGGGAGCACCCCACGGACCGAGAGGATCTCCATGTGACTCCTTCGATGCCGAGTGCGTCGCTGGATTGCCCGGTACCCCCGGGACGATGATGTCACCCGGTGCGCGAGATCCCGAGCAGCTCGTGACCGGGCACCGGGTTGTCGCGCGTGGCCTTGCAGGTGAGCTGGACCAGCTCGGCGCCGGGAGCGGTGCGCACCGAGACGGCCCACTGAGCGCCCCCGGCGGCGAACACCACGTCGGTGACCCCGTCCTCCACCTGCCGTGAGACCAGGCGCACCGCGTCGTCGCGGGTCTCGCCGATCTGTCGGCGCAGCGCGATCTCGGCGAACTGCACCGGCATCGCGTAGGACGAGCGCCCCCGCAGGTGGTCCAGCTCGAGCTCACCGGCGGCCAGGCCGCCGGCCACCGCCAGCGACGAGACCGGGTCGAGCCGCCCGTAGTACAGGCCGTGGGGCAGCACCAGCATGTTGCCGGCGAAGCGGTCGCCGCCGATGTGCGAGACCTCCCAGGTCTCCTCGGGGTGGGCGGCCGCCAGGGCGGCGACCACCGGTCGGCCCTGCTCGGCGCAGCAGGCGTCGTGGCGCCCGTGCGTGCAGACGCACAGCAGCGGCCCGTCGTACGGCGTGAGGCCGGGCGAGCGGCCGGCGCCCAGGGCGGCGAGGTCCAGGTCGAGCAGCTGGTGCGGGTCGGGCACCACCGTGGTCTCCAGCCACGACCGCGACGGGTGCGCGAACGCCGCGAAGACCCGCATCCCGTCCTGGTGCGTACGGCGGTCGGGGCGCCGCACGAGCAGCGGGCGCACCCGTGCCGCGGCGGCGGCCCTGGCCACGGCGTCGCCGAGCCCGTCGGGCAGCCGGGCGTCGCGGAGCGCGTCGACGCCCCACGGGCCGGGGTGCTCGAGGAGCAGGAAGGCCCGCACGGTCGAGGCGGTGCCGCCGACGGGCTCGTCGCGCAGCCCGCTGGCGACCGAGCAGCGGAACGCGGGGTCGCGGGAGGTCACGTGGCGACCTCGAGCAGCCCTTCCCGGACGAGGCGGCGGCAGAGCACGAGCCGACTCTGCGGGTCGAGGTGGTCGGCGAGGTCGCGCGGGGCCAGCTCGCGCCGGGCGCGCAGGTCTTCCAGGGCCGGGCCGAGCCACGCGGGCACGTCGACCGCGCGGTCGCCGAGGAGCACCTCGATGCGCTCGTCGCGGGGGATCAGGACGCACGGGTGGCCGGGCCGTCGGCGCAGGAGCGTGTCGTCGTCGAGGGCGGGGACGGCGAGCACGTCGTGCAGGCCGCCGGAGAGACGGGGGCTCCGGGTGGTGAGGAAGCGGCGTACCTCCGCGGTGACCGCGGCCCCGGCGTCGACGCCCCGGATGTCGGCGGCCAGCGACTCGAGCCGCTCGGCGAGCTCGTCGGCGAGGCCGCGCGGGTCGTCGAGGTAGCCCGCGGGAAGGTGCTCGTCGGTGACCCCGGCAAGCGCGTCGGCGACGCTGCGCTCCACGAGGCCGCGCCAGGTGAGCTGGTTGATCCCCAGCGTCACGTGGAGCGACACCGTGTCCTGCGCCCGCGCCGCGTGGGGGGTCCCGGTGGGCAGGTACATCGACACGCCCGGTTCCAGGAGCACCTCGTCGGCGCCGTCGGGGCAGTGGACCTCCCACTGCTTGGAGCCGGCGGTCTGGAAGACGAACACGTCGTGGGAGTCGGAGTGCACCGCGAAGCCCTGGGCTCCCGGCGGGGTGAGGTAGGCGTTGGCCTGGCACGGGTGGCCCAGCTCGAGCTCGAGCTCCGCGACGAGCCGGGTGATCGGCAGCCAGTAGCGGTGCAGCCCCTGCAGCACGATGGTCGCCCCTCCCTCGAAGAGCGCGAGCGCCTTGCGGGAGTCGACGAGGCCGGTGAGCGGCTTGCCGGCGAGGGTGGCGCCGCGCGTGTAGGACGACTCCGGCAGCACCGCCCCGTCCTGGGCGACGCGGACCGACGGGGTGCGGATCGCCGACGACGTCAGCAGGGTGTCGACGTCGTCGAGGGACAGCAGCGCGACGAGGCGCTCGGGGTCGGTGCGGTGCAGGTGCACCCGCGACGCCCAGACCTTCGTGACGAAGGTCTGGGCGTCGCCGCTGAGCAGGTCGAGCGCGGATCCGGGCACGGTCAGGACGCGTCGCCGTCCGTGGTGTCGGTGGCGTCGCCGTCCGTGGCGTCGGTGTCGCTGCCGTCGGAGTCCGTCGTGTCGCCGTCGGTGCTGTCCGTGGCGTCGCCGTCGGTCCCGTCGGCGTCGCCGCCGTCGGTCCCGTCCGCGTCGCCCGCGGGCGGCGTCGGGTCGCCCGCCGGGACGGTGGTCATGTCGTCGTCGCCGAGCGGCTCTTCCGGGGTGGTCGTCATGCGTCCTCCTGTGTCCGAAGTGGCTGACCGTCCCGGAGGGACGGCCCTCGTGCAGTCTGCTGGGGCGACCCCGCCCCGGCAAGGGCGGGGAGGCCACGGCGTACGCGGCGGTACCCGGGCGCCGCCGTCCTCACGCTCCGGCTCCGCCGCCGGGGCCTGGCGGCAGGCGGTCAGCCGGAGGGGGCCGCCACCCAGCGATCGAGGGCGACGACGACCTCGTCGGGGTGCACCGGCTTGGCGACGTAGTCGTCCATGCCGGCACGCAGGCACCGCTCGCGGTCACCGGCGGTCGCGCTCGCCGTCATCGCGATGACCGGCGTGTGCCGGTCGTCGCCCTCGCGGCGGCGGATCTCGGCGGTGGCCTCGTAGCCGTCCATCTCCGGCATCTGGCAGTCCATGAGCACGGCGTCGAAGGATCTCCGCTCCATCGCGGCCAGGGCCTCCAGCCCGTTGTCGGCCACCTCGGTGGTGTAGCCCAGGTGCTCGAGGATGCCCACGGCGACGAGCTGGTTGGTGAACCCGTCCTCGACGACCAGGACGTGCCCGCGGCCCTCGGGGCGGGCGTCGGTCGTGGGCGCGGCGGGCTCCGCCGGCGGCTCCGGCGCGTGCGTGGCCGCCATCGCCTCCTCCAGCGCCGCCGCCAGGCGTGCGAGCTGCACCGGCTTGGACAGCATCCCGTCGATGCCGGCGGCGGTGACGTCCGCGGTGCTCAGGTCGCCGCCGGAGGTCAGGAGGACCAGGCCGGGGCGCACCGACGCCTCCGCGTGGATCCGCCGGGCCACCTCCAGCCCGTCCATGTCCGGCATGCACAGGTCCAGCACGCACAGCTCGTACGGCGCACCGGTGCGCTCCGCGTCGGCGAGGCGGGCCAGGGCGGTCTCGCCGTCCGCGACGCAGTCGGGGCGCATGCCCCAGGCGCCGAGCTGGTCCTCGAGGATCAGCCGGTTGGTCTGGTTGTCGTCGACGACGAGCACCCGCACCCCCGACAGGCCGCCGGGGCGGGCCGGGGCGCGCAGTGCGGGGTCGTGGGCCCGCTCCAGCGGGAGCGTGAACCAGAAGGTGCTGCCCTCGCCGAGCCGGCTGCGCACGCCCAGCGAGCCGCCCATCGCGGTGACGAGCTGACGGCAGATGGCCAGGCCGAGGCCGGTGCCGCCGTACTTGCGCGTCGTGGAGGAGTCGGCCTGGGAGAAGGGGTCGAAGAGCCGCTCCTGGTCATCCGGCGCGATGCCCACCCCGGTGTCGCTGACCTCGAAGCGGACCACGACCCCCTCGGACGTGGTGTCCTCCAGCTGCGCGCGTACGACGACCTCGCCGTCGGCGGTGAACTTGATGGCGTTGGCGGCGAGGTTGAGCAGCACCTGCCGGATCCGGGCGGGGTCGCCGCGCAGGTGGGGCGGCAGCTCGGGGGAGCAGTAGGCCAGGAGCTCGAGCGACTTGGCGGCGGCGCTCTCGCCGACGAGCTCGGCGGCCTCCTCGACGACCTGGACGAGGTGGAAGTCCAGGGTCTCGAGCTGGAGCTTGCCGGCCTCGACCTTGGAGAAGTCGAGGATGTCGTTGATGAGCGAGAGCAGCGCCTCGCCGGCGCCGCGCACGCCCTCGGCGTACTGGCGCTGGCGCGCGTCCAGCTCGGTGGTGAGCAGGAGGCCGGTCAGGCCGATGACGCCGTTCATCGGGGTGCGGATCTCGTGGCTCATCGTGGCCAGGAACGCCGACTTGGCGCGCGATCCCTCCAGGGCGGCGTCGCGCGAGCTCTCCAGCTCCGCCTCCACGGCCTTGCGGGGGCTGATGTCGGACAGCGCGACCACCACGCCGCCGACGTCCGGGTCGTCCACGAGGTTGACGAGGCGGACCTCGAGCCAGCGGGTCCCTTCGGCGTCGCGGTCGACGCGGGCCTCGGAGGTCAGCGGCTCGCCCGGCTGCTCCAGCGAGGCGAGGAAGAGCTCGGTGAGGGTCTCGGTGTCAGCCGGCAGGAGGTAGCTGGTCCAGTCGAGGTCCGGGGCGATCCGGGGGAGGCCGAGCAGGCGGGGCAGGTGGGGCGAGCTGCGCAGGATCGTGCCGTCCGTGCCGATGACGATGACGGCGTCGGAGCTGTTCTCCGCCAGCCGCTCGTAGTGGCGGCGGCTGCGCCGCACGACCGCCCGGGCGCGTCGCTCCGAGGCGAGCAGCCGCGCGGTGCGGGCGAAGGCGAGCACCAGCAGGGCGGCCATGCCGATCACCGACAGGTACGGCGTGAGGTCGCCGCCGCGCAGGTCGCTCTGGAGCTCCAGCAGGGGCGGCACGGCCAGGGGCAGGATGGCGATGGCGAGGTGCCAGGCCTCGGTGCGGCCGGTGTCGGCGTCCTCGTCCCGGCCGGCCGCCGGGGCCGCGGCGCCGCGCCAGGCGCCGGCGGCCATGAGCAGCCCGCCGAGCATCCAGCCGAGGTCGAGGACCGTGGAGACCGGGGTGGTGAGGGTCAGGAGCAGGTAGCCGAGGTCCGAGCCGAGCCAGCACAGCGCGCCGGCCGCGAAGGTGCGGCCGATGGCCGCGCGGGTGCGGGGGGTCGCCAGCGCGCGCACCACCAGCGCGAGCAGGATCGCGTCGGCGACCGGGTAGGCCCCGAGCACGGCGGTCTCGAACGGCGAGATGCTCTGGTCGGCGACCAGGCTCGAGATCGAGGTGCTCCAGAAGATCAGGACGCTGACGGTGAGGATGCTGAGGGTGTCGAGGACGGCGTCGGCGTCGATGCGCCGCCGTCCCGCCTGCGTGCGCACGAGGGTCACCACGAACATCGCCGCGCCGAGCGCGACGTAGCTGAGGAAGTACGGCACGTCCGCGAGGGAGACGTCCGGCTCGAGGCCCTGCCAGTAGTAGGCGTACCAGGCGACCTCCCCGAGGCCCGACGACGTCAGGCCGGCCGCGATCAGACCGGGGACAAGGCGCGCGCCGCTCGGCGCGCGGAGGAACGCCACGCCGGCGACCACGGCGGCTGCGAGGACCGCGAGCAGGTAGGTCGCGTCGCCGACCGGCCCCGTGGGCACCACGGCGTGGACGGCCAGGAGCACCGCAGCACCCGCCAGGAGGGCGGGGCGTGCTGGTCGAGCGGTCGGCCGTACGTGCTTCAAGCGCACCTCTCGGGTCGTGCAGCGGGCGGGGTGGAGCGTGGTCCCGGCACCGCGCAGACCCATCGTCGCAGGTCGGGGCGCCGAACGTGCTCACCCGCGAGGAGTGGTGCCTCGTGGCGTGCGCCACGGGGTCGGCGGGTGCCCCGGCTGGCGTCGTCCTCGTCCGGCCGGGCACGCTGGTCGACGACGTCCGCACCCGCTCTGGAGGCCTCCGATGATCCCCGCCGTCACCGCCGTCCGCATGAGCGGCGCCCAGCACCGCGCCGACCTGCCGCTGCTGGTGCTCGGCCCGGCGCTCGGGACGTCGGCGAGCGCGCTGTGGACGGAGGCGGCGCGCGGGCTCACCGACGTCTTCGACGTCCTCGCCTGGGACCTGCCGGGCCACGGGCACAACCGCTCGCTGCCCGAGGAGCCGTTCGACGTGGCCGAGCTCGCCGCGGGCGTGCTGTCCGTGGTCGACGAGGTCCTGCTGCAGCGCGACGAGGTCGGCGGCGCGTTCTCCTACGCCGGCACCTCGGTCGGCGGCGCGGTCGGGCTGCAGCTGCTGCTGGACGCCCCGGGGCGGGTTCGCGACGCGGTGCTGCTGGCCACCGGCGCGACCCTGGGCCAGCGGGCCATGTGGGAGGGGCGGATGACGCAGGTGGCCATGTCGGGCACCCAGGTGCTCGTCGCGGGCTCGCCGGACCGGTGGTTCGCGCCGGGCTTCGCCGAGCGCCGCCCCGACGTCGTGGCGCCGCTGGTGAAGGCCCTCGCCGACACCGTCGACGACGCCTACCGCCACGTGTGCGCCGCGGTCGCCGGATTCGACGTCCGGGCGCGGCTGGGCGAGATCGCCGTCCCCGTGCTGGCGGTCGCCGGCGCGGCCGACCACGCGACGCCGGCCGCGCTGCTGGAGGCGGTCGCCGGCGGCGTACGGGAGGGGCGGCTGGTGGTGCTCGACGACGTCGCCCACCTGGCCCCGGCCGAGGCCCCGGAGCAGGTCGCCCGGCTGATCCGCCAGCACGCCCTGGGCGAGGCGCCGCCGGCGTCGTCCGCGCCGGGGGAGCGGTACGAGGCCGGTGCGGCGCTGCGCCGGGAGGTGATGGGCGACGCTCACGTCGACCGCGCGGAGGCCGCGACCACCGACCTCACCCGCGACCTGGAGGCGCTGGCCACCGAGTACGAGTGGGGCGCCGTGTGGAGCCGACCCGGCCTCGACCGGCGCAGCCGCTCCCTGGTGACGCTCACGGCCCTGGTCGCCCGCGGCCACCACGAGGAGCTGGCCGAGCACGTGCGCGCCGCCCTCGGGAACGGCGTGACCGTCGAGGAGCTCCACGAGCTGCTCCTCCAGACCGCCGTCTACTGCGGCCTCCCCGACGCCGCCCGCGCCTCCCGCGTCGTCCAGCGCGTCCTCGACGAGGACGGCCCCGCCTGCTGACCCCGGCGCCCTAGGCTCACGCCCATGACCGAGCGGCCGCCTCCCGGGGAGATGTTCGTGCAGTCGCTGGCCCGGGGGCTCGAGGTGATCACCTCGTTCGACGCCGAGCACACGTCCATGACCCTGAGCGACGTCGCGGGCCGCACCGGTCTCAGCCGCGCGACGGCGCGGCGCTTCCTCCACACCCTGCGCGAGCTCGGCTACGTCCGCCTCGACGGCGCCCGCTTCACGCTCACCCCGCAGGTGCTGCGGCTCGGGACGGCCTACCTCTCCGGGCTCGGCCTGCCCCAGCTCGTGCAGCCCCACCTCGAGCGGCTCACGGCGCTGGTGGGGGAGTCCAGCTCGGGCGCGGTGCTCGACGGCTCCGACATCGTCTACGTCGCTCGCGTGGCGACCCGCCGGATCATGACGGTGGGCATCAGCGTGGGCACCCGCTTCCCGGCGTACGCCACCTCCATGGGGCGGGTGCTCCTCGCCGACCTCCCCCCGGACGCCCTCGACGACCACCTCGCCGCCACGCCCCTCGTGGCGATCACCGAGCACACCCTGCGCGAGCCCGCCGCGCTGCGCGCCGAGCTGGCCCGCGTGCGCGAGCGCGGCTGGGCCGTGGTGGACCAGGAGCTCGAGGCCGGTCTCTGCTCGGTCGCCGCGCCTGTGCGCGACTCCTCCGGGGCCGTCGTCGCGGCCATCAACATCTCCACCTCGAGCCGTGGTCCCGGCGGTCTCCCCGAGGCGTACGTCGGCCATGTCGTCGACGCCGCCCGGGCCGTCTCCGCGGACCTCGCCCATGCGGCCCCGGACGCGCCCGGCGGGCTGACGGCGCGCAGCGACGACGCGACCTAGGATGTTCGTGACGCGGACACCCGTTCGCCCACCGAACATCTCCCTCTCAGCAGCAGGAGCACCGTGACCTCGTCCTACCTCTACGCCGCCGCCCGCACTCCGTTCGGTCGCTTCGGCGGCGCGCTGGCCGAGGTCCGTCCCGACGACCTCGCGGCGGTGGCGCTGAGCGGCGTGCTCACCAAGGCGCCGGGCCTCGACCCCGCCGCGATCGAGGAGGTCGTGTGGGGCAACGCCAACGGGGCGGGGGAGGACAACCGCAACGTCGGCCGGATGGCGGTGCTGCTGGCCGGTCTGCCGACCTCGGTCCCGGCGAGCACCGTCAACCGCCTGTGCGGCTCCTCCCTGGACGCCGCGATGGCCGCCTCGCGCCAGGTCGAGTCGGGCGACGCCGAGGTGGTCGTGGCCGGCGGCGTCGAGTCGATGACCCGCGCCCCGTGGGTGCTGCCGAAGCCCTCGCGGGCCTACCCCGCCGGCAACGTCACGGCCGTCTCCACCACCCTGGGCTGGCGCCTGGTCAACGAGCGGATGCCCGCCGAGTGGACCGTCTCGCTCGGCGAGGCCAACGAGCAGCTCGCCGACCGGTTCGGCATCGGGCGGGAGCGCCAGGACGAGTTCGCCGCGCTGTCGCACCGGCTGGCCGACGAGGCCTGGGCGTCCGGCTTCTACGACGACCTCGTCGTGCCCGTGCCCGGCGTCGACCTCGTCCGCGACGAGGGCATCCGGCCCGGCTCCAGCGCCGGCAGGCTGGCCGGCCTCAAGCCGTCGTTCCGCCCCGACGGCACCATCACCGCCGGGAACGCCTCCCCGCTCAACGACGGCGCCTCGGCCCTGCTCATCGGCTCCGAGGCGGCCGCGGGCGCCATCGGCCGCGACCCTCTGGCCCGCATCGCCGGACGCGGCGCCCACGCCCTCGACCCGCAGCTGTTCGGGTTCGCGCCGGTCGAGGCCGCCGACAAGGCGCTCGCGCGCGCCGGCATCACCTGGGACGACGTCGCGGCCGTCGAGCTCAACGAGGCCTTCGCCGTGCAGTCGCTGGCGTGCGTCGACGCCTGGAAGGTCGACCCCGCCCTGGTCAACGCCAAGGGCGGCGCGATCGCGATCGGCCACCCGCTCGGCGCCTCGGGCGGGCGGATCCTCGGCACCCTCGCCCACCGCCTGCGCGAGTCCGGCGACCGCTGGGGCGTCGCGGCCATCTGCATCGGGGTCGGGCAGGCCCTCGCGGTCGTCCTGGAGAACCAGTCGTGACTCCGGGCCCCGGCACCGGCCGGCGGCCCGGGGAGTAGGTTCGCCCCATGAGTGAGTCCGCCGCCGACGAGTCCCGCATCGACACCCGCGCCGAGCTGCTCCCCGAGGAGCTGGACGCCGGAAGCGACGACCCGCACGCGCAGGCCGAGGCGATCCTCGCCGAGTCCGACGAGCGCACCAACGCGCCCGAGGAGACCCGTCACGACTCGGTGCAGACCCCCGACGAGCCGGAGGCCACCCCGGGCCACCAGGCCGCGGCGGCCGCCGAGGCTGAGCAGTCGGGGCAGTCGGGGCGGTCGGAGCAGGACTCCTAGCCGGGAGTCGCGAAGAAGTACGTCGTCAGCGTGTAGCCGGCCGCCGTGAGCAGCTCGGCCAGCGCCTGGTCGGCGGGCCTCTGCGTGACCACCGAGACGCGCGCGCCGCGACGGGCCGCCGACTGCTCGGCCGTGCGCAGGCCGTCCACGGACTCCAGCGACGTCACCAGCAGCACCGGCCCGCCCGGGTCGTAGACCGGGGGCGAGGGCACCAGCTGTGCCTCGGCGCCCTCGACGCTGAGGCGGTGCTCCTCGGAGACCACGTTGAGTCCCGTGCCCGGCTCCAGGTCGCGGTGCCACCAGATCTCCGCCGCCTCCAGGCCGAGGTCGAGCGCGGCGTCGAGACGCTCGGTCTCCCACGCCGGCACCACGAACCGCACCGGCGACAGCTCGGTGGCCCGGCTCAGCAGCGCGACGCCCTCGGTGGCCCAGTGCTCCGCGGGCTCGACGACCATGTCATCGACCAGCAGGTAGGCGCCGGGGTGCATCGCCACGAGGTAGCCGTGCTCGCTGCGCAGGCTCAGCGTGGCGGAGTCGTCGATGAGGTGCGAGAGGAAGGCGCGGTGCCGGTCGACCGCGTCGGCGGCCGGTCGCCAGAAGCGCGGGGCGTGCGGCGCGAGCCGCTCCCGGCGCACCCGGGTGCGCTCGACCGCCCAGTCGAGGTCGTCCTGGGTGAGGGGTCGTACGTCGTGGGAGCTCACGTCTCGACGACGAGGTCCTCGTCGGACCAGAAGGCGCGCATGCTGAGGATCTTGCCAGCGTCGTCGAAGGTCATGACCTCCAGGGGCGCCATCCGGTACTCCATCCCGCCGGCCTCGGTGACGATCTCGAAGTGGAACGCCGCCTGGCCGGCGCACGCGCGCAGCGTGACCAGGCTCGTGGTGATCGTCAGGCCCTCGAGGCCGGCGTAGAAGCCGCGCAGCGCCTCGGTCCCGCGGAGCACGTCGCTGCCGACCGGGTCCTCGAGGGTCGCGTCCTCGGCGAACAGCGCCACGATCTCCACCGCGGTGCCGGTGGCGACCAGGTCGAGGTACTGGCGGACCGTCGAGCGGATGTCTTCGTTGGAGGCGACCACGGGTCTTTTATAACAGGTTCTAGTTCGTGGCCGACGCGCGTCGCGGCCCGCGCGCCCTAGGGTCGGCGCCATGGACGTGCCCCGTGATGTGCCCCGTGATGTGCCCCGTGATGTGCCCGGTGTGTACCGCGCGCCGCTGCGCTCACGGCGCGACGACGTCGACCACGACGCGGCGGTCGAGCGGGCGCTGTCCCGGGGGCTGTGCGGCGTCGGCGGCCTGCTCCACGACCGGCCCCGGAGCCTGGCCGAGGCCCTGGCCGCGACCGAGGAGCTGCACGGCGACCGGGTCGCCCGCCGGCTCGAGCGCTTCGCCGCCGTGCCCGACGGCGCGCAGGTGTGGACCCGCACCCCCGGCGGCCCGTTCCACCGCGGCTGGCTCACCGGCCCCTGGTCCTACGACGACAGCGGGGCCGCCGCGGCGCTCGATCTGGTGCACGTGCGCCCGTGCGCCTGGGACCCCGACCCCTGGGACGAGCACCGGCTCCCGGCCGCCGTGGCCCACACCTTCCGCCGGGGTGGCCGCAACTTCCAGCGGATCCGCGCGGCGGCGTACCAGCCGCGCTGACGCCTACGCCAGGTCGGGGTGCGCGCGCCCGGCGACGAGCGGCAGGTCGACGTAGGTGCGGACGCCGGGCGGTGCGGCGACGACGTAGGGGACCGAGTTGACGCAGTGCATCGCGGTGACGACGATCCCCGGGTTGCGCACGAGGCCCTCCGCCACGGTGTCGGGCTGCCAGCCCTTGATCGTCACGAAGGTGTCGGGATCGCCCTTCACCTCGACCTCGAAGCGCTCTCCCTCCGGGCCGAAGTCCCAGGCCGGGTCGAGGTGCTCCTCGCCCATGAGCCAGTTGACCGCCACCCGCACCACCACCTGGTCGCGCACGACCGCCTCCCACACGAAGCGCTGGCCGGCCACCCGCCCGGGCTCGATCACGCCGATCGGTGAGTCGATGGGCGCGGTCGCGACCGCGAGGTCGAGGGTGGAGCGCACCTCGGCGTCGGGGGAGAAGCCGAGCACGTCGAGGCACATCCGCACCGAGCGCACGAAGCCCGCCGAGAGCAGCTCGAGCATCGGCCCGGAGCGCGCCTCCTCGGGGGTGCCGCCGAAGCACATGACGTGACGCACGACGTCGGGCGCGTTGTAGGTGCGGATGTCGGAGTACTCCTCGCCGCGCACGTAGGTCACCGCCGACGACAGCGACGAGAACATCAGCGGGTGCAGGTCGGGCACGCCGCCGGGGTTGACCCCGGTCCCGTGCACGCTGACGCCGCCGGCCCGGCACGCCTCCTCGAGGACCGCCCGCTGCCGCTCGCCGGGGTAGATCCACCCCACCGGCGTCACGACGTTCTTGCCCGAGCGCAGCAGCGCCGTCACCTCGTCGGCGACGCCCACGAGCGGGGTGTAGATGACGCAGTCGGCGTCCAGCGCGAGGATCTCGTCGACGTCCGTGGTGGCCGCCACCCCCAGCGGCTCCGCGCCGATGATCGTGCCGACGTCGACGCCGTGCTTGTCCTCGGAGTGCACGTAGCAGCCGACGAGCTCGAGCTCCGGGTGGCGCAGCACGCCCTCGATCGCGGCGCGGCCGACGCCGCCGGTGGCCCACTGGACGACGCGTACGGCCACGGCGGAGCTCCTAGGTCGAGGACATGAGACCGACGGGCGACGGGGTGAAGCCCGGGAAGACCGTAGCGGTCGAGGCGCGGAAGCGGGCCGAGACGACCTCGGAGAGCACGCTGCGGTAGTCGGTGGTGACGCGCAGGTCGGCGTCGTCGGCGAGGGTGAGGCCCGGCCAGGTGCCGTAGACCTTGCCGCCCTTGACCCCGGCGCCGGCCACGAGCATCACGTTGCCGTAGCCGTGGTCCAGGCCGTAGTTGTCGTTCTCCACGGTGCGCCGCCCGAACTCGCTGAGCACCACCAGCGTGACCTTGCCGGCCTGGGTGCCGAGGTCGGCCAGGAACGCCGCCATGGAGCGGGCGAGGTCGTCGGTGTTCCTGATCATCCGGCCCCAGTCGAGCGTGCCGAGGTCGCTGTGCATGTCCCAGTCGCCCTGGTCGACGGTGAGCACCTCGACCCCGACGTCGCCGCGGATGATCCGCGCGACCGAGGCGAGTGCCCTGCCGAGGTCGCTCGACGGGTACGACGCGCTGTGGTCGGCCGCCCGCAGGACCGGCTGGAAGGCGCCGAGCGCGCCGAACGTCGAGCGCATGGCCGTGCCGAGAGGCGTGCGGTTGCCGTCCCACATCGTGTGCAGCGAGCGCTTGCGCCCGTCGCGCACGACCCACTTGTCGTCGCCGGGGATGGTCATGTCCTGGACGGACTCCGCCGACATCACCGGCTCGCTGCCGAACAGCGACCCCGGCACGACGCCGGTGCCGACGCTGAAGCCCTGCAGCGGCGAGGACCCGGGTCGGGCGCCGACCAGCCGGTTGAGCCAGCCGCGCCGCTTGGCCGAGCCGGGGTCGGCGTCCTCGACCTCCTCCATCGCGGCGAAGTGCGAGCGGTTGGGCGCGGGCAGCCCGGTGGCGTGCACGGCGGAGAGGCGTCCGGAGGTCCACAGCGGCAGGAGCGGGGCCAGCTTGGGGTGCAGGCCGAACATCGCGTCGGGCGCGAGCAGCTGGCCCTTCGGGATCGCGAGCCGCGGGCGGGCCTGGTAGTAGACCGGGTCGCCGTGCGGCACGACCAGCGACAGGCCGTCGGCGGCCCCGCGCAGGGAGAGCACCACCAGCACGGAGGACGCGGAGGCGGCGGAGGCGGGTGCGGCGGTCACGACCGCCGACCCGACGGCGGTCGTGGCGCCGGCCAGCGCGACGGCGCCGGTGAGCAGCCCACGCCGCGAGATCGCGCGGAACTCGTCGCAGCAGTCGGTCTCGGTGGGCAGGGTCATCGGGCCGTCACTTCGTGAGGTGGTGGGGGGAGTCGAGCAGCGTGGTCAGCAGCCGCGGCATGTTCCACCGGACCAGCCCGTGCCGCGCGGTGATGACCTCGCGGCGCGACAGGCCGACGGCCTCGCAGCACGCCTTGAGCAGCAGCGCGTCGGAGCGTCGCCCGAGCAGCTGCTGGGCGAGGTGGTCGACCAGGAAGTCGAAGCGGACCCGCCGGCGCGGCAGCCACTGCGCCGGGCGCCGGTAGGTCGCGCCCGTCTTGGGCCACCACCCGCCGCTCAGCGTGTAGTGCAGCTCCAGCGACGCGATCATCCGGGCGGGTGAGGACCAGGAGTCGTTGTCGGCCGGCTGCCCGTCGGGGCGGGGCCAGGCGAGCGGCAGCGCGCCCAGGGCGGAGGCCTGCCAGAGCATGGCGTTGGCGGCGTACTGCTCGGCCCTGGCGCCGGTCGGCCGGGCGACGGCCACGCGCAGGGCTCGGTAGGTGGACACGACGTCCTCGCCGGGGTCCTTGACCTTGAGCCCCGCTGACGCGCGGAACGTCGGGTGGGCCACCAGCGCTCGCAGGACCGGCTTGATGGCGGTGCCGTTCGCGAGGTAGACGCGGGCGAGGTGGTCGACGAGCGCCTGGGGCGGGTCGTCGCGCACGAACTTGGTGGCCAGCTTGCGGGCGATCCGCTGGGCGGTGGCCGGGTGGTGGGCGAGGTAGCGCAGGTAGCGGCGCGTGAGCTCGCGCCCGTCGGCGGCGGCGTTGGGGTCGCTGAACCCCAGCACCCGCACCGGCCCGGTCCAGTGGTTCTCGGGTCGGTACGACGGCGCCCAGGTGCGCCACAGGTCGACCATCCACCCCGTGAGGATGCGCGCGGAGGCCTTCACGTCGTCCTCGGTGAAGGCGCCGCGGCCGACGGTGTGCAGTTCGAGCAGCTCGCGGCCGAGGTTCTCGTTGGGTCGGCGCTTCGTCGACACGGCCTGGTTGAGGTAGACGAGCATCGCGGGGTGGGTGATGCTCTCGTGGAGCAGCTGCTCGAAGGTGCCGAGCGCGTGGCGGCGCACGGTGTCGCCGTAGGAGACCCGGTGCGTGAACTGCGCGTCGCCGTTGACCGGGACGTGCAGGTGGTTCTCCCAGAACTCCGTCATCACCTCCAGCACCTGCCGCGAGCTGTGCATCCGGCGCAGCAGGACGTAGCGCTGGTAGTCGGCCATCACCTCCCAGCCGCCCTCGACGTCGTCGACCTGCCGGGTCCACAGCTCCTGTGCCGGCCGGTTGAGGCCCGACCACCACGTGCGCAGCCCGGCCGACCCGTCGGCGATGCGCTCGGGCGCGAGCTGCCGCTCGAACCACCGCGCGCCGCCGCGCTGGCGGTGGACGGTCGCGGTGAGCGCCGGCGTGACGCCGTAGGAGAACCGGCCGACCAGGTGGCGGTCGGCGGGGGAGAGCAGCCGCGCCCCGCGGTAGCGCGCCGGCGTCCAGGGGCCGGCGTGCGCCGGGGCGGCACCGGTCACGCCGGCCACGCCCGCGAGCCCGGCCGCGCCGGCTCCGCCGAGGAGTGCGCGCCGCGTGGGCGTGGGGGGAGAGGTGCTCATCGTGGCTCCGTGGGGTTCCCTGACCGAGGATCGGGACGCCCCAGGGTACGACGTCCGCGGGGTCCGTGGGGCCGGAGAGACGCACGAGTCTCCGGCAGGGACCCTCGGCCGCCGATCGCGGTCCCGTCGGCCCGTGCGTCTAGGATTGTCGGCTCACCGGCACCCGACCCGTAAGGACCGCCAGCACCCGCCATGGACGGCTCTCAAAGTAGCCCGCTCTCCCCCCGAGGAGAGCGCCCGTGACCCCCCTCCTCCTGCTCCTCGCGGCGCTGCTGCTGATCGCGATGTGCGGCATCTTCGTGGCGGCCGAGTTCGCGTTCGTCACCGTCGACCGCGGCCAGGTCGAGCGCCTCGCCGCCGAGGGCGACGCCTCCGCGCAAGGCCTGCTCGCCGGGCTGCGGTCGCTCTCGACGCAGCTCTCGGGCGCGCAGGTCGGCATCACCGTGACCAACCTCGGCGTCGGCTTCCTCGCGGAGCCGGCCATCGCCGAGCTGATCGACGACCCGCTCGCCGCGCTCGGGATCCCCGAGGGCGTGGTGCGTCCGCTCGCGATCGGCATCGGCCTGGTCGTCGGCACCGTGCTGACCATGATCTTCGGCGAGCTGGTCCCCAAGAACCTCGCCATCGCGCTGCCCCTGGCCACCGCCCGGGCCACGCAGCTGCCGATGCGGTGGTGGACCGCGGTCAACCACTACCCGATCAAGTTCCTCAACGGCTCGGCCAACGCCGTCGTGCGCCGCCTGGGCATGGAGCCGCAGGAGGAGCTGCGCTCGGCGCGCAGCTCCACCGAGCTGGCCTCGCTGATCCAGCGCTCCGCCGACATCGGCACCCTCGACGCCGACACCGCCGAGCTGATGGAGCGCTCGGTGTCCTTCGGCACCCGCAGCGCCGGCGAGATCATGACCCCGCGGGTGCGCACCCGCTCGCTCGAGGCCAACGACCGCGCCAGCGCCGTGATCGAGCTGACCCGTCAGACCGGGCACAGCCGCTTCCCGGTGCTCGACCACGAGGACGTCGTGGTCGGCACGGTGCACGTCAAGAACGCCGTCGCGCTGCCGCTGCACGAGCGCTCGACCACCAAGGTCAAGCACCTCATGGCCAAGCCGATCGTCGTGCCCGACTCGCTGCGCCTCGACCCGCTGCTGGCGCTGCTGCGCGAGGACGGCTTCCAGATGGCCGTGGTGCTCGACGAGTACGGCGGCCACGCCGGCATCGTGACCCTCGAGGACGTCGTCGAGGAGATCGTCGGCGACATCGCCGACGAGCACGACCGCCTCGGCGCCCGCGCGCGCCAGCGTCGCGACGGCAGCTGGTCGCTGTCGGGGCTCCTGCGCCCCGACGAGGTCGAGGACCTGACGTCGATCGCCCTGCCCGAGGACGAGGACTACGACACGATCGCCGGACTGGTGCTCAAGGTGGTGGGCCGGGTGCCCGAGACCGGCGACATCGCCGAGGTGCCGGTGCCCGACCTGAGCGACCCCGACGAGCCGCGCGAGCAGCTCGCCATCCTGACCGTGGAGCACATGGACGGGCTGCGCATCGACCGCGTCGGCCTGCGCCTGCTCGAGGGAGAGGGGGAGGAGTCGTGAGCGACACCGCGGCCCTGCTGGTCGCCGTCCTGCTGCTCGTGCTCAACGCCTTCTTCGTCGGCGCCGAGTTCGCGATCATCTCGGCCCGCCGCACCCAGATCGAGCCGCGCGCGCAGGCCGGGTCGCGCATGGCCCGCACCACCCTGCGCGCCATGGAGAACGTCTCCCTGATGATGGCCGGCGCCCAGCTCGGCATCACGATCTGCTCGCTGGGGCTCGGTGCCATCGGCGAGCCCGCCGTGGCCCACCTGTTGGAGCCGCTCTTCCACGCCGTCGGCGTGCCCGACGACTTCCTCCACCCGGTGGCGTTCGTCATCGCGCTGCTGATCGTGGTCTTCCTGCACGTCGTGCTCGGCGAGATGGTCCCGAAGAACATCGCGCTGGCCGGTCCCGACCGGGCCGCGCTCGTCCTCGGACCGCCGCTCGTCGGCATCGTGACCGTCCTGCGCCCGCTCATCGTCGGGCTCAATTGGATCGCCAACACGGCGCTGCGGCTGATCCACGTCGAGCCGCGCGACGAGGTGACCTCGACGTTCACGCGCGAGGAGGTGGCCGCGCTGGTCGAGGAGTCCCGCGGGGAGGGACTGCTCGCCGACGAGGAGTACGACCGGCTCTCGGGCGCGCTGGGCTTCACCGAGAAGACCGTCGCCACGGTCGTGCTGGCGTCCGACACGCTCACCACGGTGCTGCGCGGCTCCAGCCCGGCCGACGTCGAGGCCTTGTGCGCCACCACGGGCTTCAGCCGCTTCCCGGTGGCCGACGCCTCCGGCGAGCTCGTCGGCTACCTCCACATCAAGGACGTGCTCGAGCCCGACGAGGAGCGTCGCGAGCAGCCGATCCAGGACAAGTGGATCCGACCGTTCGCGCCGGTCACCGCCGACGACCAGCTCCAGGAGGCGCTGGAGACGCTGCAGCGCCGCGGGGCCCACATGGCCCGCGTCGTCGACGCCGACGGCACGACGCTGGGGCTCGCGACGCTGGAGGACGTGATCGAGGAGCTGGTCGGCGAGATCCGCGACGCCGCCCACCACGACGCGCCCCACGACGCGCCCCACGACGCTGGGGCCGACACCGGGACCGACACCGGGACCGACGCGCCCCGCGCGGGGGTCCTCGAGGCGGCTCGCGGGGACGACGCCTGACCCTCCCCGACTCGGGGCCTCCCGGCCGCTAAAGTGTCGTCCACAGGCTCGGAGCAGCACCTCAACACCCGGAATGCAGGCATCAGTGGCGGACGACTCGGCGCGCGAGGACCGCGTCTGGACGGTTCCCAACCTGCTGAGCGCGCTCCGGCTCGCGGGCGTGCCGGTGTTCCTGTGGCTGGTGCTGGGCCCGGAGGAGGACGGCTGGGCGCTCGCCCTGCTGATGGTCTCCGGCTTCACCGACTTCCTCGACGGCTGGCTGGCCCGCCGCTGGAACCAGCAGTCGCTGGTCGGCCAGATCCTGGACCCGGTCGCCGACCGGCTCTACATCCTGGCCGTCGTCGTCGGCCTCGCGCTGCGCGACGTCATCCCGTGGTGGATGGCGGTGTCGCTGCCGCTGCGCGACGCCCTGATGTGGGGGCTCGTGCCGCTGCTGCGCACCCGCGGCTACAGCGCGCTGCCCGTGCACTTCCTCGGCAAGGCGGCGACGTTCAACCTGCTCTACGCCTTCCCGCTGCTCCTGCTCGGTGACGGCGAGGGCACCCTCGCCCTGCTCGCCCGGGTCTTCGGCTGGGCCTTCGCGTTCTGGGGGATCGGCCTGTACTGGTGGGCGGGCGTCCTCTACGCCTGGCAGGTGCGCAAGCTCCTGATGACGACCGAGCGACGCGTGGCAGTGCGCGATGCCTGACTCCCCGGACCTGCCGCCGCGGGTCACCCTGCCGCTGCTGGACCTGATCCAGCGCCAGTCGCTCGACGAGGACTACCTGATCGCGGCCGAGCGCCGCGCCGTCCGCACTGCCGCCGGCGAGCCGGAGTCGCCCCGCACAGGTGGCCACCCGCGTCGGGTCGCCGCCGTGGCGGTCGCGGTCTTCGGCGTGATGGCCGCGACCGCGGCGGTGCAGACCCAGCGCAACGCGGAGGTGCGCGACGAGGGCCGCGCCAGCCTGGTGGCCCGCATCGACGACCAGAGCGCCCGGCTCTCCCGCCTCCAGGAGCGCATCGCCGTGCTGCGCGAGGAGAACGCCGACGCCGAGGGCCGCGTGCGTCGCCTCAACGAGGGGGAGCAGGGCCTCACCCCCCGGCTGCGCCGCCTCGGGGTGCGCACCGGCTTCACCCCCACCCGGGGCGAGGGCATCCGGGTCACCGTCAAGGACGCCACCTCCGGCGACCTCGACGGCACCGTCCGCGACGAGGACCTCGCGCTGCTGGCCGACGGGCTGTGGGCCGCGGGCGCCGAGGCCATCGCCATCAACGGCCAGCGGCTCACGGCGCTGAGCGCGATCCGCACCTCGGGCGTCCCCATCGAGGTCAACGGGGTCGGCATCGCCTCGCCCTACACGGTGTTCGCGATCGGCGACCGGGCCACGATGCAGGCGGCGCTGATGGACAGCAGCAGCGGGATCGCCTTCGACGGCCTGTCGCGGCGCTTCGGCTTCACCTACGAGCTGCAGAATGAGGACCAGATGTCCCTGCCCGCCGGCCCGCGGTCGTTCCTGCTGCTCCGCTCCGCGGAGCAGGGAACCTCCGACGAGCAGGTCCCGCCCAAGCTGGAGGAGCCGCTGTGATCGCCGTACTCGGCCTGGCCGTCGGTGTCCTGCTCGGCATCTTCCTCAAGCCCGACGTGCCGCTGGGGCTCGAGCAGTACCTGCCGATCGCCGTGGTCGCCGCCCTGGACGCGGTCTTCGGCGGCCTGCGCGCCTACCTCGACGGGATCTTCGACGACAAGGTCTTCGTCGTGTCCTTCCTCAGCAACGTGGTGATCGCCGCCGGGATCGTCTACGTCGGCGACAAGCTCGGCGTCGGCGGCCAGCTCTCGACCGGCGTCATCGTCGTGCTCGGGATCCGGATCTTCTCCAACGTCGCCGCGATCCGCCGGCACCTCTTCCATGCCTGAGCCCGAGCGCCCCTCCGAGCCGCCGAGGCCGGCCGGGCCGCCGACCTCGCCGCCGACGGGCCGCGAGCGCCTGCGGCGGGCGCTCACGACGGCCTCGCGGCGCCAGCTCGTGGTGGCGGTGCTGCTGGGTCTCGTCGGCTTCGCGGTCGTCACCCAGGTGCGCACCAACGACGACCGCGACGACTACTCCACGCTGCGCCAGCAGGACCTCATCGACGTGCTCGACGGCCTCTTCGGCACCACCCAGCGCACCGAGGCCCAGATCTCGCGCCTGGAGGCGACCCGCGAGGACCTGCAGTCCGAGACGAGCCGGCGACAGGCGGCGCTGGAGCAGGCCGAGACCGAGGTCGACACGCTCTCGATCCTCGCCGGGCTGGTCCCCGTCACCGGTCCCGGCATCCGGATCACCGTCACCGAGGTCGACGGCGAGGTGAAGGTGGCCTCCCTCATCGACACCATCCAGGAGCTGCGCACGGTCGGCGCCGAGGCCATGCAGGTCAACGGCGAGGTGCGGGTGATCGCGCAGACCTCGTTCACCGACGTGACGGACGCGATCGCCATCGACGGGGTCACGGTGGAGTCGCCGTACGTCATCGACGTGATCGGCGACCCCGACGTCCTGGCCGGCGCCATCAGCTTCCCGCTCGGGCCCCGCGCCAAGCTGCTCGCCGACGGTGCGGAGCTGAAGGTGGAGAAGCTCGCCTCGCTCGACATCGAGGCCGTCGTCGAGCCGCAGCAGCCTGAGTACGCCCAGCCCGACAACGGGCAGTAGCCTTCACGGGCCAAGGCTGTTCCCGCACGAGCGCGGCTCGGCGTCGACCTGAGGAGATCTCGCTTTGTACCCCGATGACCTGAAGTACACCGTCGAGCACGAGTGGGTCCGCTCGCCCGGCGAGCACGAGGGCTCCGTGCGGGTCGGGATCACCGACTTCGCCCAGGACGCCCTCGGCGACATCGTCTACGTCTCCCTGCCCGAGGTCGGCGACACCATCGAGTCCGGCAGCACCTGTGGCGAGCTCGAGTCGACCAAGTCGGTCAGCGACATCTACGCGCCGGTGACCGGTGAGGTCGTGGCCCGCAACGAGTCGCTCGACGCCACCCCCGAGCTGGTCAACAGCGACCCGTACGCCGGCGGCTGGCTCTTCGAGGTGGTCGTGTCCGACCCCTCGCAGCTCGACGACCTGCTCGAGGTCGACGCCTACGTCGCGACCCTCGACGGCTGACCGACCACGGTGGTGCGGATCCTGTTGATCCACGCACCGTGACTGATAGGTTCGACGAAACCGTCACCCTCAGCCCTGCCTTGAGGGTTCTGCCGGGTGGACCCTGACCGGAGGATGATCCGATGCCGTTCTGCACCGCGTGTGGCACGCAGAACCCCGACGACGCGCGCTTCTGCGCGCAGTGTGGCACCCGCCTGGTGCGCGTCGACGACTCCGGGGGCATCTCGACCGACTCGTTCCCGGGTCCGGGCGACTCGGTCGGCGAGTCCACCGCCACGATCCAGATCGGCTCCGCGGGTGACCGCGTCGAGACCTCCGACCGCCAGCTCAACGCCGTCGACGCGGCCGCCGTCGACGCGCTGCCGACCGGCCACGCGCTGCTCGTGGTGCAGAAGGGCCCCGGGTCGGGCAGCCGCTTCCTGCTCGACGCCGACGTCATCAACGCCGGGCGGCACCCGGACAGCGAGATCTTCCTCGACGACGTGACGGTCTCGCGGCACCACGCGGTGTTCGAGCGGTCCTCCGAGGGGTTCACGGTGAGCGACGCGGGCAGCCTCAACGGCACCTACGTCAACCGGGACCGCATCGAGAAGGTGCTGCTCAACGACGGCGACGAGGTCCAGATCGGCAAGTACCGGCTCGTCTTCTTCTCCGGTCACGAGAGCATCTGAGCGTGGCTGGCTCCGCCGTGCCGGGCGGCGCGGGCAGCGCCGCCGGGAGCTCTCGGGCGCGCATGAACATCGGGCAGGTCCTCGACCAGCTCCGCGCCGACTACCCCGGGATCACCATCCCCAAGATCCGCTTCCTCGAGGACAAGGGGCTCATCAAGCCCGAGCGCACCCCCTCCGGCTACCGCAAGTTCTCCGCCGACGACGTCGAGCGGCTGCGCTACGTGCTGCGGATGCAGCGCGACCACTACCTGCCGCTGAAGGTGATCGGCGAGCACCTGGACGCCATCGACCGCGGGCTGGAGCCGCCGCCCATCGAGGCCGTCGTGCCGACCGTGCCG
Organism: Nocardioides lijunqiniae; assembly: GCF_015024225.1. Taxonomy (GTDB): domain Bacteria; phylum Actinomycetota; class Actinomycetes; order Propionibacteriales; family Nocardioidaceae; genus Nocardioides; species Nocardioides lijunqiniae. The sequence continues at coordinate 13,749 of NZ_JACJGM010000030.1, read as the reverse complement.
AAGGTGGCACTGGCTCCCGACGGGCTGCCGAGCGCGGAGTCGTTCTCCCGGCGCGACCACCTGCGGCTCTCGCGCCGCGAGCTGGTCAAGATCGCCGGCATCACCGAGGACCTGCTCGTCCAGCTGGAGCAGTACGGCCTGGTCACCCCGCGTCCCGGCACCGGCCACTTCGACACCGACGCCCTCGTGATCGCCCAGACGGCGCGTGAGCTGGCGGAGTTCGGCTTCGAGCCGCGCCACCTGCGCGCGTTCAAGACCTCCGCGGACCGCGAGGTCGGGCTGGTCGAGCAGGTCGTGGCGCCGCTGCGCAACGGTCGCGACGCCGCCGCACGGGGTCGCGCGGACGACGCCGTCTCCGAGATCGCCGCGCTCTCGGTGCGGCTGCACGCCACGCTCGTCAAGGCCGGCCTGCGTCCCTCCTGAGCGCCGTAGCCCGGGTCGCAGGGCCGTTTCCGGGTCCTGGACCGCGGAGTAGGGTTGAGGCATGCGGGAAGTCGATGTCATGGGAGTCCGGGTGGAGATGCCCTCCAACCAGCCGATCGTCCTCCTGCGGGAGGTGTCGGGGGAGCGCTACCTCCCGATCTGGATCGGCGCCGTGGAGGCCACCGCCATCGCGTTCGCGCAGCAGGGCGTCGTCCCGCCGCGCCCGCTGACCCACGACCTGATGAAGGACGTCCTCGAGGCCACCGGCAACGAGCTCACCGAGGTGCGCATCACCGACGTCAAGGACGGCGTCTTCTTCGCGACCCTGGTGTTCGGCTCCGGCACCGAGGTGAGCGCGCGCCCCTCGGACTCGATAGCGCTGGCGCTGCGCACCGGCACGAAGATCCTGTGCGCCGAGGAGGTCCTCGACGAGGCCGGCCTCGCGGTGCCCGCCGAGCAGGAGGACGAGGTCGAGAAGTTCCGCGAGTTCCTCGACCAGGTGACCCCCGAGGACTTCGAGTCCACGCCCGAACAGTGACCCTCAAGCTGAGGTTGAGGGTTGCGACACGCCGCGCTTGTCTTTGACGACCCCCCGGATCGGGCCTACCTTGAGATGTCTCTGTTGTAACTCCACCGCTGTGGTTGCTCCCTCCCGGGAGCGCCCGTCCTTCCCCGGAGCTACGTCCAACGGAGTAGACCCACGGAGGACCGTGTGAACGAGCAGAAGCCCGAAGCCGGCGCGAGCGCCGACACCGTCGAGGCGGTCGAGGCCGCCGAGGAGCAAGGTCTCCTCTTCACCGACGACGTCTCGCCGCTGCCCAGCGACCTGGGCTACCGCGGTCCGACCGCCTGCAACGCCGCGGGGATCACCTACCGCCAGCTCGACTACTGGGCCCGCACCGGCCTGATCGAGCCCACCGTGCGCGGCGCCACCGGCTCCGGCTCGCAGCGGCTCTACTCCTTCCGCGACATCTTGATCCTCAAGGTCATCAAGCGCCTGCTCGACGCCGGCATCTCGCTGCAGCAGATCCGCACCGCGGTCTCCCACCTGCGCGAGCGCGGCACCGACGACCTCACCCGCGTGACCCTGATGAGCGACGGCGCCTCGGTCTACGAGTGCACCAGCAACGACGAGGTCATCGACCTCCTCCAGGGCGGCCAGGGCGTCTTCGGCATCGCCATCGGCGGCGTCTGGCGCGAGATCGAGGGCACCCTCGCCGAGCTCCCCAGCGAGCGCGCCGAGGACTCCGCCGCCGCCACGTCGGCCAACGACGAGCTCGCCGCCCGCCGCGCCGCCCGCCAGACCGGCTGACCCCCACCGCTTCGCTGCTCCGGCGGACTCGTCACCCTCGAGGTGGCGGGTCCGTCGTCATTTCGGCGTACGTCGGCGCCGCCGGCGGCCCGTACCCCCTGCGGTTTGGTCACCAACCGCAGGCCCGGGGCCCGGAATCGTGCGGTCTGTGACCAAACCGCATGCCCCGGTACCGAACGGACCCCGGCTCGACCGACGTACGCCGGCCGGTCCCTACCCCTTGCGGTTTGGTCACCAACCGCACGTCGGGGGCCCGAGAACCTGCGGTCTGTGACCAAACCGCAGGTCCGAGGGCCGGCGACGCCACCGGACACGAGACGGAGACGCGGGCAGGGGAGTGGGCGGTTGCTAGGCTGGGCGCGCTGACTGATCCCGCACGGGAGAGTCTTCGCTCGTCGGACATCGCACCGCCTGCAGGACGACGGCGCGGGGGCCCGGCGGGAACGAAGCGCCGAAGGGGCAATTCCTCCCCGGAACCTCTCAGGCGCCAGGACCGTGCGGAGCAGGCAACTCTGGAGGGACCGTCCGCGGACCCGACAGAGGGGGAGGGTGAAGGTGCTGACGAGCCCGACCCCCGCTGCCTGAGGAGACCCCTGTGTCCGACCACCCCAGCCTCACCGACCTCGACGGCGCGCTGCCGTTCGTCGACCGGCACATCGGGCTGCGTCCCGCCGACGAGCGGGTGATGCTCGAGCGCCTCGGGTTCGACTCGCTCGACGACCTGATGGCCTCCGCGGTGCCCGGCGGGATCCGCGCCGCGGCCGACCTCGACCTCCCCACGGCGCTCACCGAGGAGGCGACGGCCAAGGAGCTGCGCAAGATCGCCGCGGCCAACCGGCCCGGCGAGGCGATGATCGGGCTGGGCTACCACGCCACGATCACCCCGCCCGTGGTCCGGCGCAACGTGCTCGAGGACCCGAGCTGGTACACCGCCTACACGCCGTACCAGCCCGAGATCTCCCAGGGCCGGCTCGAGGCGCTGCTGAACTTCCAGACCGTCATCGGCGACCTCACCGGCCTGCCGACCGCCAACGCCAGCCTGCTCGACGAGGGCACCGCCGCGGCCGAGGCCATGACGCTCGTACGCCGCGCGAACCGCAAGGCCAGCGGCCCGTTCGTCGTCGACGCCGACGCGCTGCCGCAGACCATCGACGTCGTGCGCACCCGCGCCGAGGGCATGGGCATCGAGGTCGTCGTCACTGATCTCGCGCAGGGCCTGCCCGAGGGCGAGCTCAGCGGCGTGCTGGTGCAGTACCCCGGCGCCTCCGGCCGGGTCGTCGACCCGCGCCCGGTCATCGAGGCCGCCCACGAGAGGGGCGCCCTCGCCGTCGTCGCCGCCGACCTGCTGGCGCTCACGCTGCTCGAGGCCCCGGGCACGATGGGCGCCGACGTCGTCGTCGGCTCCTCGCAGCGCTTCGGCGTCCCGCTCTTCTACGGCGGCCCGCACGCCGGCTTCATGGCCGTCGGCCAGGGCCTCGAGCGCCACCTGCCCGGACGCCTGGTCGGGGTCTCCGTCGACGCCGAGGGTCGACCCGCGTACCGGCTGGCGCTCCAGACCCGCGAGCAGCACATCCGCCGCGACAAGGCCACCTCCAACATCTGCACCGCGCAGGTCCTGCTGGCCGTCGTGGCGTCGATGTACGCCGTCTACCACGGCCCCGAGGGGCTGCGCGCGATCGCGACCCGCACCCACCGCTACGCCGCCGTCCTGGCCGGGGCGCTGCGCAACGCCGGGGTCGAGGTCAGCCACGAGCAGTTCTTCGACACCCTCACCGTCTCGGTGCCCGGCCGCGGCGCGGAGATCCAGGCCGCCGCCCGCGCGATGAACATCCACATCCGGCTGGTCGACGCCGACACGGTCGGCATCTCCACCTCCGAGTGCACCACCGGCTCCACGATCGGCGGCCTGCTCAAGGCCTTCGGCGTGACCGTCGACGTCGACGCGGTCGACCGGGCCACGGGCGACGCCCTCCCGGACGCCCTGCGCCGGACGACGCCGTACCTCACGCACGAGGTCTTCTCCGCCCACCACAGCGAGACGCAGATGCTGCGCTACCTGCGCACCCTCTCGGCCCGCGACTACGCGCTCGACCGCGGCATGATCCCGCTGGGCTCGTGCACCATGAAGCTCAACGCCACGACCGAGATGGAGCCGGTCTCGCTGCCGGGCTTCGCCGACCTGCACCCGTTCGTGCCGGCCGAGGATGCGCTGGGCTACCGCAAGCTGGTCGACCAGCTCGAGGGCTGGCTGGCCGAGGTCACCGGCTACGACCGGGTCTCGATCCAGCCGAACGCCGGCTCCCAGGGCGAGCTCGCCGGGCTCCTGGCCATCCGCGGCTACCACCACGGCCGCGGCGACACCGGTCGCGACGTCTGCCTGATCCCGTCATCGGCCCACGGCACCAATGCCGCGTCGGCGGTCATGGCCGGGATGAAGGTGGTGGTCGTCAAGGCCGCCGACGACGGGACCGTCGACCTCGAGGACCTGCGCGCGCAGTGCGAGAAGCACGCCGACGACCTCGCCGCGATCATGGTCACCTACCCCTCGACCCACGGCGCCTACGAGGACACGATCTCCGAGCTGTGCGAGATCGTGCACGCGCACGGCGGCCAGGTCTACGTCGACGGCGCCAACCTCAACGCGCTGCTCGGCTACGCCAAGCCCGGTGAGTTCGGCGGCGACGTGTCGCACCTCAACCTGCACAAGACGTTCTGCATCCCGCACGGCGGCGGCGGCCCGGGCGTGGGTCCGGTCGCGGTGCGCGCCCACCTCGCGCCGTACCTGCCTTCGCACGCCATGCACCCGGAGGAGGAGAAGCGCCAGGGCATCGGCCCGATCAGCGCGGCGCCCTACGGCTCGGCCGGCATCCTGCCGATCTCGTGGGCCTACATCCGCCTGATGGGCGGCCCCGGCCTGACCCGCGCGACCGCGATCGCCGTGCTGTCGGCCAACTACGTCGCCGCGCGGCTCGGCGAGCACTACCCGGTGCTCTACCGCGGCCACGGCGGCCTGGTCGCGCACGAGTGCATCCTCGACGTGCGCGGCATCACCAAGGACACCGGCGTCAGCGTCGACGACGTCGCCAAGCGCCTGGTCGACTACGGCTTCCACGCCCCGACCATGTCGTTCCCCGTGGCAGGCACGCTGATGGTGGAGCCTACCGAGTCCGAGGACCTGGCCGAGATCGACCGGTTCTGCGAGGCGATGATCGCGATCAAGGGCGAGATCGACCGCGTCGGCGCGGGGGAGTGGACCCCCGAGGACTCCCCGCTGCGAGGCGCCCCGCACACCTCGCGCTCGCTCGTCGGCGAGTGGGACCGTCCCTACGACCGCGAGCTCGCGGTCTTCCCCACCGGCATCGACCCCGACAAGTACTGGCCTCCGGTCGGCCGCATCGACCAGGCCTACGGCGACCGCAACCTGCAGTGCTCGTGCCCGCCGCTGGAGGCCTTCGCCGAGTGAGCACCCCCTGGGACGCCCGTCTCACCGCGCTGCAGGCCCACGGCCGGCTGCCGTCGGTGGTGGCGGGCGTCCTGCAGGGCGGCCGGCTCGTCTGGACCGGCACCGTGGGTGGCTCGCTCGGCGACCGCTACCGGATCGGCTCGATCACCAAGACCATCACCGCGGTGGCGGTGCTCCAGCTGCGCGACGAGGGCCGGATCTCGCTGGACGACCCGATCGGCAGCGTCGTCCCGGAGACCGGGTACGCCGCCGCGTCGGTGGGCGAGCTCCTCGCCCACACGTCCGGGATGCAGAGCGAGCCGGTCGGCTCGTGGTGGGAGCGCTCGCCGGGCGTCGACTTCGCGACCCTGGCGGCGGCCAACGACGGCTCGGGCGCGGTGCTGCCGCCCGGGGAGTTCCACTACTCGAACCTCGGCTACGCCCTCCTGGGCGAGCTCGTCGCCCGCCTGCGCGGGGAGTCCTGGTGGGAGGTCGTCTCCACGCGGGTGCTGGCGCCGCTGGGCATGCACCGCACGTCGTATGCCGACGACGCCTCGGCCGCGCAGGGGTGGAGCGTCGACCACTTCGCCGGCACCCTCACCCCCGAGCCGCACCACGACACGGTGGCCATGGCGCCGGCCGGCCAGCTGTGGAGCACGGTCGAGGACCTCGCTCGTCTCGGCCGCTTCCTGACCACCGGGCACCCCGACGTCCTCGACGTCGCCACGCTGCGCGAGATGGCCGAGCCGACCAGCGAGTCCTACGGCCTGGGGCTGTGGTTGGGCGACCTCGAGGGCCGCCGCTGGGTGGGGCACCCCGGCTCGATGCCCGGCTTCCAGGCCGGGCTGTTCGTCGACCCGGCGAGCGGCGACGGCGTGGTGGCGCTGGCCGCGGCGACGACGGGCCTCGACTCCAGGCGGCTCCCGCAGCTGCTGCTGGGAGAGTGCCCCGCGTCCGCGGTCGAGCCGTGGGTCCCCACCACCACCGTGCCGCCGCTCTCGCGGGAGGTCCTGGGGTTGTGGTTCTGGGGCAACACCGCCCTCGAGCTGCGCTGGCACCAGGAGACGCTCCAGCTGCGCGGTCTGGCCTCCGGCGAGGTCACGGACGTGTTCGAGCCGCACGGCGACTCCTTCGTCGGCACGGCGGGCTACCACCGCGGCGAGACCCTCCACGTCGTCCGCCGCGACGACGGGGTCGTCGACCACCTGGAGTGCGCGACGTTCGTCTACACCCGCGCGCCCTACGCCCCGACGGTCAGTCGCCGACCGGCGTCGGGGTGACGCCCTCCGTGTCGTGATGGTCGTGGCCGCGCCGGCGGCCGTCGACGGCGATCACCACCGACGCCAGCCCGATCCCGACCGCGACGGCGACGAGCGCCCACGACCAGGCGTGGACGAGGTGGCCGAGCCGGGCCTGGGCGGCGACCAGGCTGGCCAGCTGGACGGTCACCGCCAGCACCCACGGCCACGGAGTGCGGCGCGCGGCCCACGCCGCCGCGGCCAGCACCACCGGTGCGATCACGACCCAGCCCAGCCAGGCGGCGTAGACGGGGTGGCCGCGCTCGCGGAGCCACCCCACCAGGCCCACGACGTCGGCGCCGCTCGCCAGCACGGCGTACGTCGTGAGCGCCGCCACCGCGACGAAGGCGGCCGCCGACAGGCGGTAGATCAATCGCCGTCCTCGCCCACACGCTCGCCGTCCTCGACGCCGGCGATGCACGAGCGGTCACCGTCCTGCTCGACGATCACCACGAGGTCCAGCTCCTTGCCCTCCAGTGCGTCCTCGTCGCTCGTCGCGACGACCCGGAAGCTGCCCGTGGCGTCCCCCTTCACGTCGCTCACCTCGTAGTCGACGTCGGGGTCCTCGCCGCCGGCCTCCTCGCGGCCCTCCGCGATCAGCTGGTCGAGCTCGGCGCGCTGCTCGTCGGTGGGCGTCGTGCAGAGCAGGTCGATGCCGGCGTCGACGTCGAGGTCCTCGGCCGCGTCGACCGCCTGGTCGGCGACGTCCTGCACAGTCGTGGCGTCACCGCCGGTGAAGGCGAAGACCGCGCCTCCGATGCCGAGGATCAGCAGCAGCACGCCACCGGCGACGTACCAGCCCAGCCGCGACGGGCGCCCGCCCGCCGGGGGTCCGGCGGAGGGCGGTGGCCCGGCGGGAGGAGGCGTCGGAGGACCGGCGGGGGGCGGGCCAGGCGGCCGGGAGTCGGACATGCCCTGCGTGGTGCCGCCTCCCGGCCTGCCTCAAACGCGCGTCAGCGCTGCGCGTCCCAGAGCTTCTGCACGCGGGGTGCGAGCGGGACGGTCCGCTCGGAGCCCGCTCGGTCGGCGCGCTTGGGCAGCCTGATCTTGCGGACCGTGCCCTCGCCGGCCAGCACGAAGATGCGCGGGATGTAGGCGATCCACAGGATGCGCTCCCGCTTGACCGTGATCACGGCGCGCTTGCCCGCGGCCAGGCCGAGTCGGCCGTCCGGCCGCTTCTCGTCCTTGCCGCCCCAGAGGACGACCACCTTGCGCTCGTTGGGGTTGACGACCCGGAGCTTGCCCGGTCGGCCGGCGATCTTGGTGACGCGCACCGGCTTGACCTTCTTGACCGTGACGGTGAGCGTGCCCGGCGTCAGGTAGTCGAGGTCGCACGCGTAGTAGGTCACCTGGTAGGTGCCCGGCTTGGCCCGGGGCATGGCCCCGAGCATGAGGGTCCCTCCCGACGCGACGGCCATCACGTGCCGGGAGGACGTCTCCGCCACCCGGCAGACCTGCAGCTCGTCGCCCTGGGGGTCGGTGTCGTTGGCGAGCACGTTGACGGACTGGAAGCCGCCCTGCGGCCCCGCCCACAGCGTGACGGCGTCCGGCGCGGTGACCGGGGCGTCGCTGGCCTCGTCGGCCGAGGCCGGCGAGGCGGCGAGGGTGCTGAGCGCGAGGCCCAGGCTGACGACCGTCGCCGTCGCCCAGCGTCGTACCTGCAGGCGGGTGTGGGTCATGCGTGGCTCCTTCTCCGTGGCCACGGGGTCGTGAGCCGTGGAGACCGTACGTCGGCGGCCGGGTCGGTGTCCGGCGAACCGCCGCACGCTCACCCTCAGGTCGCCTGCGACACGCTCGACATGTTGAAGTCCGGCACCCGCAGGGCCGGCGTGGCGGTGCGGGAGAAGTAGTCGTCGCCCCACTCGCGGCTGAAGCTCGGCACCGTGGCCGAGGCGTGGCTGAAGCGCCGCAGCAGGTCGACCGGGCTCTCGTTGAACCGGAAGTTGTTGACCGAGCCGGTGATCTCACCGTCCTCGACGAGGTAGACCCCGTCGCGGGTCAGCCCGGTCAGCAGCAGCGACTGGGGGTCGACCTCGCGGATGTACCAGAGGCACGTCAGCAGCAGGCCGCGCTCGGTGCCGGCCACGAGGTCCTCCACCGAGCCCGCGCCGCCGTCCACGTCCAGGACCAGGTTGTCGACGCCGGGGGTGACCGGCTGCTGGGTCATGGCGGCGCTGTGCCGGGTCTGCAGCAGCGCCGTGAGCTCGCCGTCCCTGATCCAGTCGGTGCGCGACAGCGGGAGGCCGTTGTCGAAGACCGACGACTCGTTGCCGGAGGAGGAGGCGACGGTGAACGGCGCGCACTCCAGTCCGGCGTACGAGGGGTCGGAGTACAGGTGGACCCCCGGTGAGGCGAGGCGCTGGCCGATCCGGGTGCCGCCGCCGCGCTGGCTGTAGACCGACTGGCCCTCCCACGCGACGCGCGCGCCGGCGGACCAGTAGGCGTCGATCATCAGGTCGGCCACGGCGGTGGGGGGCAGGATCGTGTCGTAGCGCCCGGCCGGCAGGTCGACCCGTCGCGACCCCCAGGCCAGGCGTCGCTCGAGCTCCGCGTCGAGGGCGAGCGCGTCGACGCCGGCGAAGTCACGCGTCGCGCCTCCCACCCACGCGCTCTCGGTGAGGGCGGCGTTCTTGCCGGTGCAGGCGTAGTGGCCGGTCGGCTGCACGTGGCGCAGCCGCAGGCCGGTCGTCGACCCGAGGTAGGTCGTGGTCATCTCGTGGTTGACGAACCCGTAGAGCACCCGCTCGGAGGAGCCGGCGCGGCGGAACGCCTCCCCGAGCTCCGGGGCGAAGGCGTCGTAGACGTGGATGTCCGTGGGCACGGGCGCGTCGTCCCAGTCGGGCGAGGCGACGTCGCGCACCAGGTCGGCGGCGTCCTCCGCGGCCGAGGAGGCGCGCGCCGCGGCGTCGGCCTTCTCCACCAGCGCCGTGACCTGCGCCTGGGTGCTGGCGCTGCCGCTCACCGAGCCGGTGCCGGTGCCCTCGCCGGTGCGGACGAACGAGATGACGGTCGCGGAGATGCCGTGCATGACGCCGTTGGTCGTCAGCGTGTTGTTGGCCCAGCGCAGGTTGGCGCTCGTGCGGTCGTGCACGATCACGACGCACTCGTCGGCGACGGAGACCGCCAGCGCCTGCTCGACCAGGGACTGCGGGGTGGCGAGAGTGGTCATCAGTGGCCTGCCTCGTCGGTGGTGTTGAGGATCCGGACGCCGCGGAACAGCGACGTGGGGCAGCCGTGGCTCACCGCGGCGACCTGCCCCGGCTGCGCCTTGCCGCAGTTGAAGGCACCGTGCAGCTCCCAGGTCTGAGGGCCGCCCACCGCCTCCATCGAGCCCCAGAAGTCGGTCGTCGTCGCCTGGTAGGCCACGTCGCGCACCTGGCCGACGAGCTCGCCGTCGGCGATCGCGTAGAAGCGCTGGCCGGTGAACTGGAAGTTGAAGCGCTGCATGTCGATCGACCAGGACTTGTCGCCGACGACGTAGAGCCCGCGCTCGACCCGGCCGATGAGCTCCTCGGTGGAGGGGCCGTCGGCTGCCGGCTGCAACGACACGTTGGCCATGCGCTGGATCGGGATGTGGCCCGGTGAGTCGGCGTAGGCGCAGCCGTTGGACCGACCCTCCGGAAAATCGGGGCCCGAGAGCTCGGGCTTCATCCGCCCCATCGGACGGTCGAGCTGGTAGCCGACGAGGACGCCGTCGCGCACGATGTCCCACGCCTGGGTCTGGACCCCCTCGTCGTCGTAGCCGATGGTCGACAGGCCGTGCTCGACGGTGCGGTCGCCGGTCACGTGCATCACCGGCGAGCCGTACTGGAGCGTGCCGAGCCTGTCGTAGGTCGCGAACGACGTCCCGGCGTAGTTGGCCTCGTAGCCCAGCGCGCGGTCGAGCTCGGTGGCGTGGCCGATCGACTCGTGGATGGTGAGCCACAGGTTGGAGGGGTGGATCACCAGGTCGTAGGTGCCGGCCTCGACGCTCGGCGCCGTGAGCTTCTCGGCGAGCAGCTCGGGCACCTGCTCGATCTCGGCATCCCAGTCGTAGCCGCCGTCGGTGAGGTACTCGTAGCCCCGTCCCACCGGGGGCGCGATCGAGGCCATCGAGTCGAAGGTGTCGGCGCCGGCCCCCATGGCCTCGAACCCGGGCTGGAGCCGGATCCGCTGCTGGGTGGTGCGGGTGCCCGCGAGGTCCGCGTAGTACTTGTTCTCCTGCACCTGCAGCAGGTACGCCGACGCGTGGTCGACCGCCGCGCCCGTGCGCAGCCGCTCGGTCCAGTCGGCCAGCAGCGCGGCCTTCTCCGCGACGGGCACCTCGAGGGGGTTGGTGACGTAGGACGACACCCAGGTGACGTCGTCGTGGACGGGCTCGGGGGCCAGCTCGACGGGGGAGGTGGTCATGGTGGCGGCGACCCGGGCCACGGCGACCGCGGTCTCCGCGACTCGCGCGGCGCCCTCGGGGGTGAGGTCGACGCCGGAGGCGAAGCCCCACGCGCCCTGGTGGACGACCCGCACCGCGAAGCCCAGGTCCTCGGTGTCGCTGGCGCCCTGCAGCGCGCCGTCGCGCACCCCCACGTGCTGGTAGCGGACCCGCTCGAAGCGGAAGTCGGCATGGGTGGCGCCGAGCTCGCGGGCCCGGGTCAGCGCGGCGTCGCCGAGGCTGCGGTAGGGGAGCGCGGTGAACGTCGGATCGAGGCGGGCGGCGTCGCCGCCCGGTCGGCTGGTGCCAGTCATGGGAGCGAACCTACCCAACCAGCGCCACCGGTTTCCCGCCTGAGGGCCACGGGTACCGGGCGCCTCCCACCAGACGAGGAGCACCATGACCCAGGACGGTGACCAGCAGCGGCTGGTCGAGCTGATCAACGACATCCCGATCGCCATGCTGACGACGTTCGGCGTCGACGGGCCACGCAGCCTGCCGATGGCCCGCCAGGAGGCCGAGGCCAGCGCGGAGATGTGGTTCATCACCGGTCGCGACACCGACCACGTGCGCGCCATCCAGCACGACCCGCGGGTCGCGCTGACGTTCTCCGCGCGCGACACCTGGGTCGCCGTCACCGGCCGCGCCCACGTCCTCGACGACCTGGACAAGCTCAAGGAGCTGTGGAACACCTTCGCCGAGGCCTGGCTGCCGGAGGGTCCCGAGGACCCGAACGCCACGCTGATCCGCGTGGACGTCGACCGCGGCGAGTACTGGGACACCCCGGGCGGCAAGATCGCCTCGCTCGTCAGCTTCGCCAAGACCAAGCTGGGCGGCGACACCTACGACACCGAGCACGGCACTGTCACGACGTGATCGGAGACGCGCCAGCGGATCCGATCGTCGGTGGTCGAGCAGCGCGGACGACCGAGGAACGAGGTCGTGACCGCGCGTGTCGAGACCCGGTGAGACGACCGCCGACCTCGCGAGCGACCTACCGCCGCAGCGCGACGGTGGAGCCGAGGCGTGACTTGGTGACGACCAGCTGGGTCGGGATCCGGTCGCGCAGCTCGGCGACGTGGCTCACGACGCCGACGACCCGGCCACCGTCGCGCAGCGAGTCGAGGGTGTCCATGACGTCGTCGAGGGTGTCGGCGTCGAGGCTGCCGAAGCCCTCGTCCACGAACAGCGTGTCGAGCGCGGCGCCGCCCACCTCCTGGGTGATCACGTCGGCGAGGCCCAGCGCCAGGGCGAGCGAGACCACGAAGGTCTCGCCGCCCGACAGGGTGGCGGGGTCGCGGGTCTCGCCCGACCAGTCGTCGCGCACCAGCAGGCTGAGGCCGCCGCGGGTCTCGCCCGCGCCACGGTCTCCGGTGTGGACGAGCGAGAAGCGCCGGTCGCTCATCGAGGCCAGTCGCTCGTTGGCCGCGGCGACCACCTGGCCGAGCCGGTAGGCGAGGACGTAGGCGGAGAGCCTCATCCGCAGCCGGTTGTCGCTGGACTTGCCCTCGACGAACGCCGCCAGCCGACTGGTGACCTCGTGGTCCCCGCGCAGCGGGGCCCAGCGCGCCAGCGCCTCCTCCAGGTCCGCGACGAGGGCGGTGAGCCGCTCGGTCCGGCGGGCCCCCTGCTCCTGGGTGGACCGCACGCGCGACAGGCGGGCCAGCGCCTCGGTGTGCGCGGCCTCGAGCGGCCCGAGCGCGGGCGGCTCGAGGGCGTCCAGGTCGGCGGCGTCGGGAGCGCCGAGGACCTCGCGGACCGCGGCCAGTCGCCGGTCGTGGGCGGCGAGGGAGGAGTCGAGCTCGGCCACGCGGGTGGGCTCCAGCACCGCGTCGGCCGCCTCGTGCGCGGTCGCGAAGCCGGCACCGAGCGCCGCCTCGTCGAGCGCCTGCTCGGCCTCTGCGCACGCGGCCTCGCCCCGCTCGAGGGCGTCGAGCGCCGCCAGGACCGAGCGCAGCGACTGGGTGCGCGCCGCCAGGGCGGCCAGCAGCGCCTCCAGGTCGTCGTGGCCGCTGCCGGCCAGCGCATCGTCGAGGGCGGCGCCCAGCTCGCCGCACTCGCGGGTGAGCTGCTCGAGGCGCGCGCGGGTGTCCGCCCGCTCGTGCTCCAGCGCGCGACGGTGCTCCACCGGGTCGGCGGGGTCGTGGCTCGACGCCGAGGCGGAGCCCAGCTCGGCCAGCGCCTCGTCGCGCGCGGCGAGGAGCTCGGTCAGGCTCGAGCTGCCGGCCTGCTCGAGCAGCAGGGCGCGGCGGGTGGAGAGGTCGCGCAGCTCGACGTCGCGCAGGTGCTCGGTGGACTTGGCGTCGTCGACGGCGCGCAGTGCTGCCTTCTCGGCGGCCGCGTCGGGCGCACCCGGCAGCGGCGCCGCCTTGTGCGGGTGCTCGGCCGAGCCGCAGACCGGGCAGCACGCGCCGACCGCCAGCGCGCCGGCGATCTCGCCGGCCATGCTCTCCAGCCGCGCCTCACGGACCGACAGGAGCTGCTCCTGCAGGGAGAGCGCGGTCTCGCGGGCGGAGTTCCACGCCTCGTGGGCGACCGCGACCTGGGCCTGCACGCGGGCCAGCTGCTCGTGGACGGCGACCTGGGCCCCGACGACGCGCAGCCGGTCGCGGACGTCGGCGGCCCGGAGGTCGCGCTCGACGCGGACGGCCTGCGACTCCACGCGCGCGACCTCGCGAGTCGCGTCGCGCAGCCGCACGGCGGCCGGCCTCAGCGCCTGGACCCGCGCGACGGTCTCGACGGCCTCCTGGACGTCGTGGGCGACCTCGTCACGGTCGTGCCGGCCGAGTCGGGCGACCGCCTCCGCGGCGCGGTCGCGCTGCGCGCGCGCCTGGTCCGCGAGCTTGAGCAGCGGCGCCACGGAGGC
>NZ_JACJGM010000029.1 GCF_015024225.1 Nocardioides lijunqiniae | reverse complement strand
CCGAGGGTCGGCGCTCGTCGCTGGCGCTCCTCACTGCTCGACCACCGGGGGTGTGGTTTCGAGGCTCGCTGGCGCTCGCACCTCAACCACCGGACATCGGCGCTCGTCGCGGGCGCTCCTCACGCTCGACCACCGAACGCGTCAGTCGGGCACCGGCTCCGCGATGGTGGAGCCGGAGCGGGTGGCGCCGATGCTGGCGGCGACGACGCAGGCCATGGCGAGGAGCTGGACGGGGGAGAGGAGCTCGTGGAGGACGACGAGGCCGGCGAGGGCGGCGGCGGCGGGCTCCAGGCTCATCAGGATGCCGAAGACCGCGGGGCGCAGCGAGCGGAGGGCGACCAGCTCGCAGGTGTAGGGGATGACCGAGCTGAGGAGGCCGACCGCGGCGCCGATCAGCAGGATGCGCGGGTCCGCGAGCGTCGAGCCGCCGGCGTCCAGTGCGAAGGGGAGCAGCAGGGCGGTCGCGACGATGCTGGCCAGGGTCAGCCCGTCGAAGCCGGGCCAGCGCCGGCCGGTGGAGGCGCTGAGCAGGATGTAGGAGCCCCAGGCGACGCCCGCGAGGAGCGCGTAGAGCACGCCGGCGACCGACAGGTCGGTGCGCTCGAAGCCCAGGAGCAGGACGCCCACGGCCGCCAGACCGACCCAGACCAGGTCGCGCGCCCGCCTCGAGCCCAGCACGGCGAGCGTCAGCGGCCCGACGAACTCGATCGTCACCGCGATCCCGAGCGGGATCCGCGAGAAGGACTGGTAGATCGCCCAGTTCATGACGCCCAGGCTGAGCCCGAAGCCGAGCACCACCTGCCAGTCCTGGCGCGACCGGCCGCGCAGGGTGGGCCGGGCCAGCAGCCACAGGATGATCGAGCTGGTGGCGAGCCGCAGGAACACGATGGCCGTCGGCGAGATCTCGTCGAAGAGGCTCTTGGCGACGCCGGCGCCCAGCTGCACGGACAGGATGCCGACCAGCACCAGCCAGATCGGCGAGACCACGAGACCGCGTGGCCGCACCGATGAGTTGGGACTGGTCACCGGGTCAATCTAGGAGAAGAGTGAGGTCGGTCGAGACGAGGGAGTCGCAGATGGGCACGGTGCTGATGGTCGGGACCCGCAAGGGCCTGTGGATCGGGAGGTCCGACGACGAGCGCGCGGACTGGGAGTTCACCGGTCCCCACCAGGACATGGAGGAGGTCTACTCCTGCATGGTCGACGTCCGGGGCGACGCGCCCCGGCTCTACTCCGGCGCCTCGTCGACGTGGCTCGGGCCGCAGGTGCGCTGGTCCGACGACCTCGGCGCGACGTGGCAGGAGGGCTCCGGCGTCCGCTTCCCCGAGGGCTACGACGCCTCGGTCGAGCGGGTCTGGCAGCTGGCCCCCGGCAGCGAGCCCGGCGTGGTCTGGGCCGGCACCGAGCCCGGCGCGGTGTGGCGCTCGGTGGACCACGGCCGCACCTTTGCGCTCGAGGAGGCCCTGTGGAACCACCCGCAGCGCCCGGAGTGGGGCGCCGGCTTCGGCGGCCAGGCCTTCCACACGATCCTGCCGCACCCGGCCGACGCCGACTCGGTGACGGTGGCCATCTCCACCGGCGGCGTCTACCAGACCACCGACGGCGGCGGCTCGTGGACCGCGCGCAACCAGGGCATCCGTGCGGAGTTCCTGCCCGAGGGGGAGCAGTACCCCGAGTTCGGGCAGTGCGTGCACAAGGTGACCCGGCACCCCTCCCGTCCCGAGCGGCTGTACCTGCAGAACCACGGCGGCGTCTACCGCTCCGACGACGAGGGCGGCAGCTGGGACTACATCGGCGACGGCCTGCCCTCCGACTTCGGCTTCCCGGTCGTGGTGCACCCGCACGAGCCGGACACGATCTTCGTGTTCCCGATCGGCGCCGGCGACGGCCGCTACCCGCCCGAGGCCAAGGCGCGGGTCCACCGCTCCCGCGACGCCGGCGACACCTGGGAGGAGCTGGGCGACGGCTTGCCCAACGACTTCTACGTCGGCGTGATGCGCGACGCGATGACCGCCGACGCCCACGACTCCGCGGGCCTGTACGTCGGAGCGCGCAACGGCGCCGTGTGGGGCTCCGCCGACGCGGGGGAGACCTGGCGGCAGCTGGTGTGCAACCTGCCCGACGTGCTGGTGGTGCGCGCCGCGAAGGTGTGAGCCCTCAGGCCCGGCTCACTCCTGCGGGACGTGCGGTCCCATGGGCGGCGGGTCCGGCGGCAGGTAGGTCTCGTCGCTCTCCTCGCCGAAGTCGATCGGGTCCGGCACGCCGGCGGTGATCTGCGTGCCGTCAGCCCGGTGCCCGCCGACCAGCGGCCGGTAGCCGAGGTCGCCGTCGATCCGGTCGCCGTGGCCGTCCAGCTCGACCTCCAGCGGGTGGCCCGGCCGGACGACGTGCTGGGTGCCGCGCAGGCGCAGCACGACGCGTCCCTCCTGCGTGACGGGCAGCCCGTCGCGGTCGTCGGTGACCTCCTCGCCCGGCTCGGTGTTGGGGCCGTCGACGGTCACGCGGAAGTGCTCGGCCGTGACCTCGACGCGCATCCGGCAGCCGCGCCAGGTGAGGGGGAAGCGCAGGGCGTCCCAGCCGTCGGGCAGCCGCGGGTCGAAGGTGAGCTCGGCGCCGTACGCGCGCATGCCCGCGAACCCGAACACCAGCGCGCTCCACACCCCGCCCGCGGACGCCACGTGCATCCCGTCGACGGTGTTGCCGTGGAGGTTGGCCAGGTCGACGTAGAGCGCCGAGCGGAAGTAGCCGAGCGCCTCGTCGTGGTAGCCCACCTCGGCGGCCATGATGGCCTGCGCCACGGCGGACAGCGTCGAGTCGCCGGTGGTGATGGGGTCGTAGTACTCGAAGTCGGCCCGCTTCTCCTCGGGGGTGAAGCGGTCGCCGTGCAGGAACAGTGCCATCACGACGTCGGCCTGCTTGAGCACCTGGAACCGGTAGATCACCAGCGGGTGGTAGTGCAGCATCAGCGGCCGGTTCTCCTCCGGGGTGCGGGAGAGGTCCCACACCTCGCGGTCGAGGAAGAAGTCGTCCTGCGGGTGGATGCCGAGGCCCTCGTCGAAGGGGATGTGCATCCCGACGGCGCACGCGCGCCACTCCTCGATCTCCTCCGGGCTCACGCGCAGGCGGTGCACGAGCTGGGAGTACTCCACCGGGTGGTGGTCGCGGATCAGCTCCACGGTCGCGACGGCCTGCTCGAGGTTGAAGCGGGCCATCACGTTGGTGAACAGGTTGTTGTTGACGACGGTCGTGTACTCGTCCGGCCCGGTGACCCCGTGGATGTGGAACGAGCGGTCGCCGTTGCTGCGCCAGAAGCCGAGGTCGGCCCACATGCGGGCGGTCTCGACCAGCACGTCGACCCCGTCGCGCAGCAGGAAGCCGAGGTCGCCGGAGCCGGCGACGTACTGCATGAGGGCGTAGACGATGTCGGCGTCGATGTGGACCTGCGCGCTGCCGGCGGCGTAGTAGGCGGAGGCCTCCTCGCCGTTGATCGTGCGCCAGGGGTAGAGCGCGCCGCTCTGGGCCATCTCGCGGGCCCGGGTGCGCGCGGCCGGCAGCATGCGCGTGCGGAAGTGCATCAGGTTGCGGGCCAGGTGGGGCTGCGTGTAGGTCAGGAACGGCGCGACGTAGATCTCGGAGTCCCAGAAGTAGTGGCCCTCGTAGCCCGAGCCGGTCACGCCCTTGGCCGGGACGCCCTGCTGGTCGGCCCGCGCGCTCGCCTGGGCGAGCGTGAAGAGGTTGAAGCGGATGCCCTGCTGCTGGGCGTCGTCCCCCGGCACCTCCACGTCGGCGTGGCGCCAGAAGCGGTCGTACCAGTCGCGCTGCTCGTCGTGGTAGTGCTCGATGCCGTGGCGCCCGACGCGGTCGAGCGTGCGGTCGCAGCGGTCGGACAGCTCGGCGACGGGCACGCCGCGGGAGGTGTGGTAGGCCACGACCTTCTCGAGACGGACGGTACGGCCCTCGGTGGCCTCGACGCGGATGACCATCTTGGTGAGGTCCTCGTGCTCGCGCACGACCACCTCGTGCTCGTCCTCGGTCGTGAGGTGGTGGTCGGCCGCGACGGCGATGGTCATCTGCGAGTTGGCGCAGCGGTAGCCGAGCATCATCCGGTCCTCGCGGGCGTAGTGGCCCTCGGGCATCAGCACCCGGCCCTCGAACGCCGCCGCCTTGCGCGGGTCGCCCGACTCGCCCATCGCGGCCTCGGGGACGTGGTACTCGTCCTCGCCGTCCTGGCGGTTGAGCACCTGCGAGGAGATGACCAGGGGCGCGTCGCCCTCCAGCATCGTGACCTCGAAGGTCATGATCGCGAGGTGGCGCTGGGTCATGGAGACCATGCGGGTGGAGTCGATGCGCACGCGCTTGCCCGACGGCGTGCGCCACACCAGGCTGCGGCGCAGGACGCCGTCGCGGAAGTCCAGGCTGCGCTCGTAGTGCTCGAGGTCGGCCGTGCCGAGGATGAGCGGCTCGTCGTCGACGTAGAGCTTGAGCAGCTTGGCGTCGGGCGCGTTGACGATGGTCTGTCCGGTGCGGGCGAAGCCGAACGCCGTCTCGGCGTGGCGGATCGGCCAGGTCTCGTGGAAGCCGTTGACGAAGGTCCCGTGGGCGAAGGCGTCGCGGCCCTCCTCGGGGTTGGCGCGCATGCCGAGGTAGCCGTTGGCCACCGTGAAGAGCGTCTCGGTGACCCCGAGGTCGTCGGGGCGGTAGGCGCACTCGACGAGCCGCCACGGGTCCGCGGGGAAGCGGCCGCGGTCCATGGGATCCGCAGCCACCGGGGTGCGGCTCACGGGAGGGTCTCCGCGAGGTCAGAGACGACGAGGTCCGCGCCGGCCTCGGTGAGGGTCTCGTGGCCGGCGCCGCGGTCGACGCCGATCACCAGCCCGAAGCTGCCCGCACGACCGGCGCGCACGCCGGACACCGCGTCCTCCAGGACGACCGAGGTCGCGGCCGTGGCGCCCAGCACCTCGGCGGCGTGCAGGAACGTGTCGGGCGCCGGCTTGCCGGCGAGGCCCAGCTCCTTGGCCACCCTGCCGTCGACGACGGTCTGGAAGCGGTCGGACAGCCCGGCCGTCTCGAGGACCGACGGGGCGTTGGCCGAGGACGAGACCACCGCCAGGGGCAGGCCGAGCTGCCGCAGGTGGTCGAGCAGGGCCACCGAGCCGGGGTAGGCCGTGACGCCGTCGCGCTCGAGCACCACGTTGAAGGCGTCGTTCTTGCGGTTGCCGAGGCCCTTGACGGTCTCCTCGGTGCCGGCGTCGTCGTCGCTGCCCTCGGGGAGCTCGATGCCGCGCGAGGCGAGGAAGTCGCGCACGCCGTCGTAGCGGGGCTTGCCGTCGACGTGGGCGAAGTAGTCGGCGTCGGTGTAGGGAGCGGTGTCGCCGCTGCCGGACCAGGACTCCAGGAAGCCGTTGAACATCTCGGCCCAGGCCCGCATGTGGACCTCGGCCGTGGGGGTCACCACGCCGTCCAGGTCGAACAGGATCGCGTCGAAGTCGGTCCACGGGACGGCGGAGGCGGAGGTCATGGGTCCAGCGTAGGGAGTGCGGCCCCGCATCCCCGCCTCGAGACCGCCCGCCGTGTCGTGCGCCACGCCGATAGGCTCGTGGCCATGAGCGACGAGTCCCCGCAGCACGACCTCAAGCCCCGCTCCCGCGACGTCACCGACGGCCTGGAGAAGGCCGCCTCCCGCGGCATGCTCCGAGCGGTGGGCATGGGCGACGACGACTGGGAGAAGCCCCAGATAGGCGTCGCGTCCAGCTGGAACGAGATCACGCCCTGCAACCTCTCGCTCGACCGCCTCGCCAAGGCCGTCAAGAACGGCGTGCACGCCGCCGGCGGCTACCCGCTGGAGTTCGGCACGATCTCGGTGTCCGACGGCATCTCGATGGGTCACGAGGGGATGCACTTCTCGCTGGTCTCGCGCGAGGTCATCGCCGACTCGGTCGAGACCGTGATGATGGCCGAGCGCCTCGACGGCTCGGTGCTGCTCGCCGGCTGCGACAAGTCGCTGCCCGGCATGCTCATGGCCGCCGCCCGCCTCGACCTCGCCAGCGTCTTCCTCTACGCCGGCTCGATCATGCCGGGCCAGGTCGACGGCAAGGACGTCACGATCATCGACGCCTTCGAGGCCGTCGGCGCCTGCCTCGCGGGCAAGATGTCGCGCGAGCAGGTCGACAAGATCGAGCGCGCCATCTGTCCCGGCGAGGGCGCCTGCGGCGGCATGTACACCGCCAACACGATGGCGGCCGTCGGCGAGGCCCTCGGCATGTCCCTGCCTGGCTCGGCCGCCCCGCCGGCCGTCGACCGTCGCCGCGACGGGTTCGCCCACCGCTCCGGCGAGGCCGTCGTCGGCATGCTGCGCCGCGGCATCACCGCGCGCCAGATCATGACCAAGGAGGCGTTCGAGAACGCCATCACCGTCGTCATGGCCCTCGGCGGCTCCACCAACGCCGTCCTGCACCTGCTGGCCATCGCCCGTGAGGCCGAGGTCGACCTGACCCTCGACGACTTCAACCGCATCGGTGACAAGGTGCCGCACCTCGGCGACCTCAAGCCGTTCGGCAAGTACGTCATGAACGACGTCGACAAGGTCGGCGGCATCCCGATGGTGATGAAGGCGCTGCTGGACGCCGGCCTGATGCACGGCGACTGCCTGACCGTCACCGGCCGCACCATGGCCGAGAACCTCGCCGACATCGCGCCTCCCGAGGTCGACGACGACGTGATCCGCAAGCTCGACCGGCCCATCCACCGCACCGGTGGCCTGACGATCCTCAAGGGCTCGCTGGCCCCCGAGGGCGCCGTCGTCAAGAGCGCCGGCTTCGACGACTCGGTGTTCACCGGCACGGCGCGCGTCTTCGACGGCGAGCGCGCCGCCATGGACGCCCTTGCCGCCGGCCAGATCAAGGCCAAGGACGTCGTCGTCATCCGCTACGAGGGCCCCAAGGGCGGTCCGGGCATGCGCGAGATGCTCGCCATCACCGGCGCCATCAAGGGTGCCGGCCTCGGCAAGGACGTCCTGCTGCTCACCGACGGCCGCTTCTCCGGCGGCACGACCGGGCTGTGCGTCGGCCACGTCGCTCCGGAGGCCGTCGACGGCGGTCCGATCGCCTACGTGCGTGACGGCGACCAGATCACGCTCGACGTGCTCAACCGCACCCTGGACGTCGAGATCGACGGTGACTGGGAGGACCGCAAGGTCGGCTGGGAGCCGCTGCCGCCCAAGTACACCCGCGGGGTGCTCGGCAAGTACGCCAAGGTCGTCCAGTCGGCGGCCCACGGCGCCGTCACGTCCTGATGGGGCGCTGAGGTGGGCAAGGTCCACGACGGGATCGCCGGCCGGGTCCGCGAGTTCGTCGAGCGGCAGCCGGTGTTCTTCGTGGCCACCGCGCCCTCGGGCGACGACGGCCACGTCAACGTCTCTCCCAAGGGCCTGGCCGACACGTTCGTGGTCGTCGACGAGCACACGGTGGCCTACCTCGACCTCACCGCGAGCGGGGCCGAGACGATCGCGCACCTGCGCCAGAACGGGCGGGTGACCGTGATGTTCTGCTCGTTCGAGGCCAAGCCCAACATCGTCCGGCTGCACGGACGCGGCCGGGTGGTGGGCCTCTACGACGACGACTACGCCGTGTGGGCCGCGCGCTTCCCGGCCAACCCCGCCGCCCGCGCGGTCATCGTGGTCGACGTCGAGCGGGTCAGCGACTCCTGCGGCTACTCGCTGCCGCTGATGTCGCTCGACGGCGAGCGCGACCTGCTCACCCCCAACATGGAGCGCCGCGGCGCCGACGGCGTCGTCGCCTACCGCCGCCTCAAGAACCGCGCCAGCATCGACGGGATCCCCGCCTTCGACGACGACCCCGAGCCGGTGTCCGGCGCGTGACGGCGTGACCGCGGGCCCCGACCGCAGCCGGCTGGTCCTGCTCCTCGTGGCCGCGCTGATGCTGGGCCTGATCGGCGTCGCCTGGGCGGCCGGGGGGTCCCCGGACGGCCCCGCGAGCGACCCTGCGAACGAGCCTGCGTCCGACGCCGAGCCGACCACGGCGCCCACGCCGAGCTCGACTCCCGACACCCCGGCGCCCTCGGCCCCGGCCACCCCGGTCGCGCCGCCACCGCCCGCCACCGCGGCCACCCTGCCGGGCGGCCGCACCCGCGTCTTCGGCGGCGGCCACTTCCTCGTCGCCTACTACGGCACCGCCGGCACCGGCTCGCTCGGGGTGCTGGGGGAGACGGGCCCCGACCAGGCGATCCGCCGCCTGCGGCGGGCGGCGCGTCCGTTCGCCCGGCCGGGCCGACCGGTGCAGCCGGTCTACGAGCTCATCGTCACCGTCGCGGACGGCGGACCGGGCCCCGACGGCGACTTCAGCCACGACATCGACCGCGCGGCGGTGCGCAGCTACGTGCGCGCCGCCCACCGCGACGGCGCGCTCCTGTTGCTCGACCTCCAGCCGGGCCGCTCCGACTTCCTGACGGTCGCGAAGCGGTGGGAGTGGGCGCTGCGCCAGCCCCACGTCGGCCTGGCCCTGGACCCGGAGTGGCGGATGAAGCGCCGCGAGCGGCCGGGGCAGGTCATCGGGTCGGTGCGCGCACGCGAGGTCAACCGGGTGTCCGCCTGGCTCTCGCAGCTGACCGCCACGCACCAGCTGCCCGAGAAGCTCTTCGTCCTCCACCAGTTCCGCACGTCCATGATCGAGGACGTCCGGCGGGTGCGGCCCCGGGCCGGCCTGGCGATGGTGCAGCACGTCGACGGGTTCGGCACGCGCACGCAGAAGCGGGCGACGTACGGCGCGGTGGCGCGGCCGAGCCAGTTCTCGATGGGCTTCAAGCTCTTCTACGACGAGGACGTCAACCGGATGGGTCCGCGCGAGGTCCACCGGCTGCGGCCGCGGGTGCGGTTCATCAGCTTCCAGTGAGCGGAGCCCCGAGGCCGGGCGATACCGTCGCGACCGTGCAGAACCCCACCGCCCCGACCGACCTCGACCGGCGCGACCCGCTGGCGTCGTACCGCGACCGCTTCATCGGTGCCGAGAGCCCGCTCGTCTACTTCGACGGCAACTCCCTCGGGCGCCCGCTGCGCGCGACCGGACCGCGGCTCGCGGAGTTCGTGGAGCAGGAGTGGGGCGGGCGGCTGATCCGGGGCTGGGACGAGCGCTGGTTCCTGCTACCCGAGGTGATCGGCGACGACCTCGGCCGCGTCGTGCTCGGGGCTGCCCCGGGACAGACGGTCGTCGGCGACTCCACCACGGTGCTCCTCTACAAGGCGATGCGCGCCGCCGTCGCGGCCCGGCCGGGTCGCACCGAGATCGTGATCGACCGCGACAACTTCCCCACCGACCGCTACGTCGCCGACGGCGTCGCGCGCGAGTGCGGGCTGACCCTGCGCTGGATCGAGGTCGACACCGCCGCCGGCGTCGAGGCCGACCAGCTCGCCGCCGTCGTCGGGCCGCAGACGGCGCTGGTGGTGCTCAGCCACGTCGCCTACCGCTCCGCGCACCTCGCCGACATGGCCGGGCTCACCGCGATCGCGCACGACGCCGGCGCGCTCGTGCTCTGGGACCTGAGCCACTCCGTCGGCTCGGTCCCGCTCCGCCTCGACGAGTGCCAGGCCGACTTCGCGGTCGGCTGCACCTACAAGTACCTCAACGGCGGCCCCGGCGCGCCGGCGTTCGTCTACGTCGCCGCGCGGCTGCTCGACGAGGTGAGTCAGCCGGTCCAGGGGTGGATGGGCGCGAGCGACCCGTTCCTCATGGGCCCGGAGTACCGCCCCGCCCCCGGCATCCGGCGGATGCTCAGCGGCACCCCGCCGGTGGTCGGCATGCTCGCGATGCAGGACATGCTCGCGCTGATCGAGGAGGTCGGGATGGACGCGGTGCGCGCCAAGTCGGTCGCCCTCACCGAGCACGCGATCCTGCTGGCCGACGAGCGGCTCCCGGGCGTCTCGGTCGCCTCGCCCCGCGAGGCCGACCGCCGTGGCGGTCACGTGACGCTCAACCACCCGGCGATGCGCGACGTGACCGCGGCGCTCTGGGCCGAGGACGTCATCCCCGACTACCGCGACCCCCACGGCCTGCGCCTCGGGCTCTCGCCGCTGTCCACGTCGTTCGCCGAGGTGGACGCCGGGCTGGAAAGCGTTCGACGCACCTTGGAGCGGCTGACAGCCTGAGTCCATGAGGTTCCCACCACCGCTCCGTCCCGGCGACCGCATCGGCGTCACCGCGCCGTCCAGCGGCGTCGGCCCCGACCTCCAGCCGCGGCTCGACGTGGCCGTCGCCTACCTGCGGCAGCGCGGCTACGACGTCGTCGTGGGGGAGTGCATGTCGGCCGAGGGCGTCACGTCGGCCCCGAAGGCCGCACGCGCCGCAGAGCTGACGGCGATGCTGACGGACCCGGCGATCGCCGCGGTCGTGCCGCCCTGGGGCGGAGAGCTCGCGATCGACCTGCTCGACGAGCTCGACTGGGACGCGCTCTCCGCGGCCGAGCCGACCTGGCTGGTCGGCTGGAGCGACCTGTCGACCGTCATGCTGCCGATCACGCTGCGCCTCGGCTGGGCGAGCCTGCACAGCCTCAACCTGATGGACACGCCGTACGACCCGGCGCCCGGGCTCGCCCACTGGCTCGACGTCGCGAGCACCACCGGCCCGGTGACGCAGTCCAGCCCCGGGCTCTACCGCGAGGGCTGGACCGACTACGTCGAGGAGCCCGAGGTCACCTCGATGGCGCTCGACCGCGAGGGCCCGTGGAAGGTCCTCGGAGGCGGCGGCGTCGACGTCAGCGGCATCCTGGTCGGCGGCTGCCTGGAGGTGCTGAGCCCGCTGGCCGGCACGCCGTACGGCGACGTGCCGGCGTTCGGCCGCGAGCACGCCGACGAAGGCCTGCTGGTCTACCTCGAGGCCTGCGAGGCGGAGGCGCCCGCCGTGGGTCGGATGCTGCACGGGCTCCGGCTGGCCGGGTGGTTCGACGAGGCCTCCGGCATCCTCATCGGCCGCACGGCGGCCCCGGACGCCAAGCGGATGACCCAGCAGGAGGCGGTGGCCGACGCGCTGGGCATGCTCGACCTGCCGGTCGTCATGGACCTGGAGTTCGGCCACGTGCAGCCGTTCCTGCCGCTGGTCAACGGCGCCAGCGCGCGCGTCG
This sequence comes from Nocardioides lijunqiniae, assembly GCF_015024225.1. Lineage (GTDB taxonomy): Bacteria > Actinomycetota > Actinomycetes > Propionibacteriales > Nocardioidaceae > Nocardioides > Nocardioides lijunqiniae. Next base: position 78,669 of record NZ_JACJGM010000029.1, on the reverse strand, counting down.
TCGCCGACGACCGCCGCCGGGAGATCACGCAGACCATCGGCGGCTGAGGGAGACCCCTCGACCCACCGGGCGGGTCAGTGCACGTGGTCCTGCCAGTCGGCGGGGACCCGACCCTGCGGTCCGGGCGCCGGCTGGTCCTCGGGGTGCGACGTCGGCGGCGCCAGCGCCGGACCCAGGAGGCCCACCTCGCGCTCGAAGTCCCAGAACCAGTCCTCGCCCGGCTCGAAGCTGGCCATGACCGGGTGACCGCTCTCGCGGAAGTGTGCGGTGGCGTGCTGCGACGGCGAGCTGTCGCAGCAGCCCACGTGGCCGCACTGCGCGCAGCGTCGCAGGTGGACCCACCAGCCACCTGCGGCGTCGCACTCGACGCAGCCGGTGCCGCTGGGAGGGACGGTGGGGTCGATGCCATCGGTCATGCACCGACCCTAAGCCTCGTGGCTGGGGTTGGCCCGCGCGCTAGCAGCCCGGGTCTCGGCGTCAAGGAGCTTCGCCCGCTTCGCGGCGCCCTTCGGGCGTCCTTGACTCCGAGCCTCTCCCGGGCTGCTAGGGCGGCGCACGGGCAGCGGCGGCTTCGCCGCGCCGCCCGCATAAGCGCGGGCCCTGCCTATCGGTCACCTACGTCGGCAGTTCGAGCCTCACGCCGACGTCTCCACGCTTGGCCGGCCTCATGCGGTGACCAACTGCCGACGCTGAGTGTCGGTGGACGCACCACCAGTCACACCAGCCCCACCAGGGGTGCCGCGCATTGCGCGGGCGGCGCGGGCGAAGCCCGTGTCGCCCCGTGCGCCGTCAAGCCGGTCGAGAGAGGCTCCGGGTCAAGGACGCCCGAAGGGCGCCGCGAAGCGGGCGCCGCAGGCGATCCTTGAGGCGGAGACGCGACCGGCTAAGCGCGCGGCACCCAGATCAGCCCCGAGACATGGCACCCCCTCAGCCCCGAGGCGGGTCGACAGCGGGCGGCGCTGAGCGACCTGTGGCAGGGTCCCTGAGGTGGACCAGCGCATCAGCTTCGTGACCCTGGCGGTCCGTGACCTCGACGCCTCCCGCGCCTTCTACCTGGGCGGGCTCGGCTGGCAGGCCGAGCTCGACGTGCCGGGGGAGGTGCTGATGATCCGCGTCGGCGAGCTCCTGGTGCTCTCGCTGTGGGACCGCGCGGCCTTCGAGGCCGAGGTCGGGCCGATCGCGGTCGGTGAGGGCGTGGCGCCGTTCGCGCTCGCCCACAACGTCGCCACCAAGGACGAGGTCGACGGGGTGCTCGAGACCGCCCGCGCGGCCGGCGCCGACCCGGTGCACGCGCCGTTCGAGCGGGAGTGGGGCGGCTACAGCGGTTACTTCGGCGACCCCGACGGGTATCGATGGGAGATCGCCTTCAACCCCGGACCGATAGGACAGGTGGTGCTGCCATGAGCGAGGACCAGAGCGATGACCAGCGCGACACGCAGGACGACGACCCGAGGCGGGTCCTCACCGGGCACGAGCTCGAGACCGAGCTGCTCGCCGACTGGCGGCTGCTCTTCTCCACGCTGCACGCCCGCTTCGAGACCGGCGACTTCGCGACGGGTGTGCGCCTGGTCGACGCCATCGGCGAGGCGGCCGAGGAGGCCGACCACCACCCCGACATCGACCTGACCTACCCACGGGTGACGGTCCGGCTCACGAGCCACGACGTCGGCGGGGTGACCAGCCGCGACGTCGCGCTGGCCCGCCGCATCAGCGACCTGGCCGGCAGCCTGGGGGCCACCCCCGAGCCGGCCGGGGTGTCGGTGCTCGAGCTGGGGCTGGACACCTGGGACGCCGACGAGATCAAGCCGTTCTGGATCGCCCTGCTGGGCTACGAGGCGACCGACGACGACGTCGAGCTCGTCGACCCCACCGGCACCCGACCGACGATCTGGTTCCAGGAGACCGAGCAGCACGAGACCCCTCGCCAGCGCTGGCACCTGGACCTGCGCATCCCGCCCGAGGAGGCCGACGGCCGCATCCGGGCCGCGCTCGCCGCCGGCGGGACCATGGTCAGCGACGCCGTCGCCCCGCGCTTCTGGGTGCTCGCCGACCCGCAGGGCAACCAGGCCTGCATCACGACCTGGATCGGCCGCTCCTGACGACGGCCGTTGGCCACATGCTGGGACCGGCGTCCCGCATCCTGGGACGCCTGCGACACTTGGCTGACGGCACGAGACCGCGGCGCTACGGTGGGTCCATGAACCTCGACCTCCTCGTACGCCCGGGACGCGCCCGCTGATCTCACGACCAGCCAGCGCGTCACCCCTCGTTGCCCCGGCAACCGAGGGGTTTTTTGTTGGGGCCACACCGCTAGCAGTGCCAGACCAGACGTAAGGAAGACCATCTGATGAGCGAGCACATGACAGGCGCGCAGAGCCTGATCAAGTCGCTGGAAGCAGCCGGCGCGGAGAACATCTTCGGCATCCCCGGCGGCGCGATCCTGCCGGCGTACGACCCGCTCATGGACTCCTCGATCCGTCACATCCTGGTGCGCCACGAGCAGGGCGCGGGCCACGCCGCCCAGGGCTACGCCTCGGCCACGGGCAAGGTCGGCGTCTGCATGGCGACGTCCGGACCCGGCGCGACCAACCTGGTGACGCCGATCGCCGACTCCCACATGGACTCGGTGCCGCTGGTCGCGATCACCGGTCAGGTGGGCGCCGCCTCGATCGGCACGGACGCCTTCCAGGAGGCCGACATCCGCGGCATCACGATGCCGATCACCAAGCACAACTTCCTGGTCACCGACCCCGCCGACATCCCGCGCACCGTCGCCGAGGCGTTCTACATCGCCTCGACCGGCCGACCCGGCCCGGTGCTCGTCGATGTCGCCAAGTCGGCGCTGCAGTCGATGACGACGTACGACTGGCCCACCGAGCTCCACCTGCCCGGCTACCGGCCCGTGACCCGCCCGCACGCCAAGCAGATCCGCGAGGCCGCCCGGCTGATCCTGGAGTCGCGCCGTCCGGTGCTCTACGTCGGCGGCGGCACCATCCGCTCGGGCGCCTCGAAGGAGCTGCGGCAGCTCGCCGAGCTGACCGGCATGCCGGTCGTCACCACCCTCATGGCGCGCGGCGCGTTCCCCGACAGCCACCCGCAGCACCTCGGCATGCCGGGCATGCACGGCACCGTCGCGGCGGTCGCCGGACTCCAGCGCAGCGACCTGATCATCAGCCTGGGCGCCCGCTTCGACGACCGCGTGACCGGCAACCTCGACTCGTTCGCCCCCGGCGCCAAGGTGATCCACGCCGACATCGACCCCGCCGAGATCGGCAAGAACCGCCACGCCGACGTCCCGATCGTGGGCGACGTCCGCGAGGTCATCGGCGACCTCGTCATCGCCCTCCAGGCGGAGGCGGACGCCGGCACCACCGGCGACTACGAGGGGTGGGTGGAGTTCCTCTCGGGCGTGAAGCGCACCTACCCGCTGGGCTACGACGAGCCCACCGACGGCGGTCTCTCGCCGCAGTACGTCATCGAGCGCCTGGGCGCGATCGCCGGTGAGGACGCGATCTACACCTCGGGCGTCGGCCAGCACCAGATGTGGGCCGCGCAGTTCGTGAAGTACGAGAAGCCGCGCACCTGGATCAACTCCGGCGGCCTCGGCACCATGGGCTTCGCGGTGCCGGGCGCGATGGGCGCCAAGGTCGGCTGCCCCGACACCACGGTGTGGGCCATCGACGGCGACGGCTGCTTCCAGATGACCAACCAGGAGCTGGCCACCTGCGCGATCAACGACATCCCGATCAAGGTCGCGATCATCAACAACGAGTCGCTCGGCATGGTGCGCCAGTGGCAGACGCTCTTCTACAACGAGCGCTACTCCAACACCGACCTCCACAGCAAGCGGATCCCTGACTTCGTCAAGCTCGCCGAGGCCTACGGCTGCGTCGGGCTCGCCTGCGACAGCCCCTCGGACGTCGACGCGACGATCACCAAGGCCATGGAGATCAACGACGTGCCGGTGGTCGTCGACTTCCGGGTCCACCGCGACGCCATGGTGTGGCCGATGGTCGCCGCCGGCACCAGCAACGACGAGATCAAGTACGCGCGCGACCTGGCGCCCCAGTTCGAGGAGGACGACCTCTGATGGCCGCCACCCACACCCTGTCGGTGCTCGTGGAGAACAAGCCCGGCGTGCTCGCCCGGATCGCCGGTCTCTTCAGCCGCCGTGGCTTCAACATCGACTCGCTCGCCGTGGGCCCCACCGAGCACGCCGAGATCTCGCGGATGACGATCGTCGTCAACGTCGACGAGTCCCCGCTGGAGCAGGTGACCAAGCAGCTCAACAAGCTGGTCGAGGTCATCAAGATCGTCGAGCTCGACCCCGACGCCTCGGTCAACCGCGAGCTGGTCCTGGTCAAGGTCGCCGCCACCGCGGAGACCCGCGGCCAGGTGCTCGACACCGTCCAGCTCTTCCGCGCGAAGGTCATCGACGTCGCCAGCGACGCGGTGACCATCCAGCTGGTCGGCAACTCCGCCAAGATCGGCGACTTCCTGCGCGTGCTCGAGCCCTTCGGGGTCCGCGAGCTCGTGCAGTCCGGCCAGGTCGCCATCGGCCGCGGCTCCCGCTCCATCTCCGAGCGCAGCCTGCGCCCGGTCGTCGTGCCTGCCCCGCCCGCCGCGGGCTGAGCGCCGTACCCCTATCTTCGAAGCGAAGACCCCACCAGAAGGAGAAGCCCGACGTGGCTGAGATGTTCTACGACGATGACGCCGACCTGTCCCTGATCCAGGGCAAGAACGTGGCGGTGATCGGCTACGGCAGCCAGGGCCACGCCCACGCGCTGTCGCTGCGCGACTCGGGCGTCGACGTCCGCGTCGGGCTGCAGCCGGGATCCAAGAGCCGCGCGAAGGCGGAGGCCGAGGGCCTGCGCGTCGTGACGCCCGCCGAGGCCGCCGAGGAGTCCGACCTGATCGTGATCCTGGCGCCGGACCAGCACCAGCGCAAGCTGTACGCCGAGGAGATCGCGCCGCACCTCGCCGAGGGCGACACCCTGGTCTTCGGTCACGGGTTCAACATCCGCTTCGGCTACATCACCCCGCCCGAGGGCGTCGACGTCTTCATGGTCGCCCCCAAGGGCCCCGGTCACCTCGTGCGTCGCGAGTACGTCGACGGCCGCGGCGTGCCCGTGCTCGTCGCCGTCGAGAAGGACGCGTCGGGCAACGCCTGGCCGCTCGCGCTCTCCTACGCCAAGGGCATCGGCGGCCTGCGCGCCGGCGGCATCAAGACGACCTTCACCGAGGAGACCGAGACCGACCTGTTCGGCGAGCAGGCCGTCCTGTGCGGTGGCGCCTCGCAGCTGGTGCAGTACGGCTTCGAGGTCCTCACCGAGGCCGGCTACCAGCCCGAGGTCGCCTACTTCGAGTGCCTGCACGAGCTGAAGCTGATCGTCGACCTCATGTACGAGGGCGGCATCGCCAAGCAGCGCTGGTCGGTGTCCGACACCGCCGAGTTCGGCGACTACGTCTCCGGCCCGCGCGTGATCACGCCCGACGTGAAGAAGAACATGGAGGACGTGCTCGCCGACATCAAGAACGGCGCGTTCGCCGAGCGCTTCATCACCGACATGGACAACGGCTCCCCGGAGTTCACCAAGTTCCGCGAGCAGGGCGAGTCGCACCCGATCGAGAAGACCGGCCGCGAGCTGCGCAAGCTCATGGCCTGGGTGAAGAGCCACGACTCCGACTACGTCGAGGGCAGCTCCGCCCGCTGACAGCGTGCACAGACCGCTGGCCCGTCGCAGAAGCTGCGACGGGCCAGCGGCCATTTCCGTGGGTTGAGGAGGGACGAAGTCCCGTCTCGAAACCCCTACTTCACCTCGGACCGCATCACCAGCCCGAGCCCGACGGCGAGCGGGATGACCAGCCAGAAGGTGCCGGCGACGGCGAGCTGGGCCCACGCCTCCCCGGACATCTCGCCCTCGAAGAGCGCACCCTGGGCGAAGTTGAAGTCCACCCACAGCTGGGCGTCGCGGAACCACTGCACGCTGTCGGCCAGGAGCATCGAGAGCGTGGGCAGCAGGAACGAGTAGACGAAGTAGCCCACGATGGCGCCGGGGGAGTTGCGGATGAGCACCCCGAGCATGAAGCCGATCATCATGCCGAGCACGTTGGCCAGGACGATGTAGGAGAACTCGACCACCGAGACGTTCCACACCAGGTCGGTGCCGGTGATCGCGGTCCCGAGCACGTTGCCCACGGCGCCGATCGCGCCGGCGACGAGCATCGAGACCACGCCGACGCCGACGGAGACGAGCACCTTGGCCGCGATGACACGCTCGCGGTGCGGCACCAGCGTGAACGTCGTGAGGCCCGTGCGCTGGCTCCACTCGCCGGTGACCGACAGGATCGCGACCATCGGGAGCAGCACGGCCATGGGGAAGCCGATGGCGGTGGCGAAGGTCTCGTAGGTGAGCTCGTCGTCGGGAGCGAAGATGATGACCGCGGCGGTCGCGGCCGTGGCCAGGATCGCGATGCTGGCCATGAGCCAGAAGCCCGACCGGGTGTCGAACATCTTGCGCAGCTCGACGCCGGCCACCCGCATCAGCGGGATGGGCGCGTGGACGGGACGGGTGGTGCTGGCCGGCCGGTCGACGGCGGCGGTGGGGGTGGTGGCGACGGCACTCATGCCGCTACTCCTTCTCGTTGGGTGTCTGCGGTGAGCTCGAGGAACATCTCCTCGAGTCCGGCGCCGTCGGCGGCGCGGAGCTCGGTGAGGGCGACGCCGGCCGCCAGCGCGACCCTGCCGATGGTGGAGGCGTCAGCGTCGGTGCGCAGCGCGCCGTCGGCGTACGGCGAGCCGCTGAGGCCGGCGGCCTCCAGGGCCCGGACCAGCGCGGGGAGGTCGTCGCTGCGCACGACCGTGCCGGCCGACTCGAGCAGCTCGGCCTTGGTGCCCTGGGCGACGATCCGGCCCTGGCCGATGACGACGATGTCGTCGGCGATGACCTCGATCTCGTGCAGCAGGTGGGAGGACAGCAGCACCGTCCCGCCCCGGTTGGCGTAGCCGCGCAGCAGGTCGCGCATCCAGCGGATGCCGGCCGGGTCGAGGCCGTTTGCCGGCTCGTCCAGGATCAGCACCTCGGGGTCGCCGATCAGCGCGGTGGCGATCCCGAGGCGCTGCCGCATGCCGAGCGAGTAGTTGCGCACCCGACGGCCGGCCTCCTTGTCGGTGAGGCTGACGACCTCGAGCATCTCGTCGACGCGCGACTTGGGCAGGCCCATCGTCTGCTGGGCGATGGCGAGGATCTCGCGGCCGGTGCGGCCGGCGTGCTGGGCCGAGGCGTCCAGGAGGACGCCCACCTCGCGGCCCGGGTTGGGCAGGTCGGCGTAGCGCCGGCCGGCGACGAGGGCGGTGCCGGAGGTCGGCGGCGTGAGCCCGACCATGACCCGCATGGTGGTCGACTTGCCGGCGCCGTTGGGGCCGAGGAAGCCGGTGACCCGGCCGGCTCGCGCCTCGAACGTGACGTCGTCGACGGCGGTGAACGCGCCGTACTTCCTGGTCAGCTTCTCGATGGTGATCATGTCGAGAAGCCTCGCGCCGAGGCCGCCTCGCTCACATCGGGGAAGGCTCCCCGTCGTCCCCTGGGCCCGACCCCGAGACCGTCTCGGGGTCGTCCCTGTCCAGACCACCCGACGATGACAACCTGATCGGGGTCGGGACGCGTAGTCGTGGTGTGAAGCGCACGAACCACCTCGTCCCTCGGGAGCACTGATGCCATCTCCACGCCGCACGTCCACGCTGACCGCCCTGCTCGCCCTCGCCGTCCCCGGCCTCGCGCTCATGGCCGCGGGTCCGACGGCTCCCGCTGGTGCGGCCCCCTTGAAGTGCCAGGGGAAGCCGGTCACGATCGTCGCGACGGACGACTTCTCGACGCTGAAGGGCACCGACGGGCCCGACGTCATCCACACCGCGGGGCGAATCTTCGTGAACGTACTGGGAGGCGGTGGCGACGACCTGGTCTGCACGACCGTCGGGGACGGCACCGAGATCCGCGGTGGGGCAGGCGACGACACCCTCGTGGAGAAGTCGCAGGCCGCACAGGAGCGCTTCTGGGGCAGGACGTTCTTCTTCGACGACGCCGGGAGTGACCACGTCGTCGCCGCCCGGACCAGCGTTCTCAGCTACGGGGACGCCCCGGCGGGAGTCTCCATCGACGCAGCCGGGACTGTCGTCGCCGGCGACGACATCGACACCTTCGAGGGTCGCCCCAGGATCCAGGGCAGTCGCTTCGCCGATCACTACGTGGGCACGGCTGGCAACGACTGGTACCAGTCCGTCCTGGGGCCGGATCCGGACCAGAGGTTCGACAACGACGTCATCAACACCGGCGCGGGGGATGACTTCGTGCGGGCCTACGGCGGCTCGGTCACCCTCGGACGAGGTGACGACCGCGCGCACGTGGTCCGCGCGACGGTGACCGGGGGTGAGGGCAAGGACACGATCACGCTCACCGAGGGGGGCAGGGCTCTCGGTGGGCCGGGTGCGGACCGGCTCGACACCACCCTCTCGCCCTTCGACGAGGAGAGGACCTTCTACCGGCTGTCGGGCGGCCCGGGCAACGACGTGCTGTCGCCCCCCGCCGCGGCGCGTCGGGCCGACTGCCCGGGCTCGTGCGCTCGCGGAAGCCTGGAGGGTGGCACGGGAGTGGACACCCTCGACCTCAACTGGCGGGACTCCGTGGTCGACCTGGCGGCCGGACGACTCCGGGTGCGCGGTGGCGTGTCGGACATCGGCTTCTTCGAGCGGGTCCTGGGCAGCCACTACGACGACGTCATCCGTGGCGACGCCCGCCGCAACCGGTTCGAGGGGATCCGCGGCGCCGACGTCCTGGTAGGGCGGGGTGGCGCGGACGTGCTGATCGGCGGCCGCGGGCGGCCCGACCGAGCCGTCGGCGGAGCCGGCCGCGACCGGTGCGAGGCGGAGGTGCGTCGCTCATGCTGAGCCGAGGCGCGGGCAGGAGGAAGCAGCTCGTCGTCCTGCTCGCGACGACCGGGGCGGGCCTGGCGCTCGCGGCGGCGGGCCCGACCGGGTCGGCCGGCGCGGCTCCCACCACGTGCCAGGGGCAACCGGTCACGATCGTCGCGACGGCCGACGCCACCACGGTGCAGGGGACGGAGGGCCCTGACGTGATCGACGGTGCCGGTCGCGGTTCTCTGACGATCCTGGGTCTCGGCGGTGACGACGTGATCTGCTCAGGAGCCGGCAGCTACGTGACCATCGACGGTGGCGACGGCGACGACGAGCTGCTCTTCGTCGGGGACGGGGACGGGGAGGGCCGCGGTGGCGGGGGCGACGACCGCCTCGTGGACGCGACGTACAACTGGCCCTCCGTCACCATGGTCCCGGGGCCCGGGGACGACACCGTGGTGGGACGCGCCCGCGTGACCCGGCTCGTCTTCGGCGGCTCGGCAGGGGTGCGGATCGTGGCCGGGGACGGCATCGCGGACGGTGAGGGGCACGACACGTTCAGCGGGATCCGGCGCTTCGTCGGCACCGCGGCGTCGGACACGTTCGTGGGGTCGGAGAGCGACGATTCGTTCCGGGGTGGGCCGGAGACTGACGGCTCCACGCCCAGCGGTGCCCCTGACGTCGCGTTCGGCGGCGGTGGCTCGGACTTCCTGGAGCTGGTGGGGCGCGCGGAGGGAGGCGAGGGGTCCGACGGCCTGCGGGTGCACGGTCCGAACGCCTCGGCATCGGGCGGGCCCGGCTCCGACCGCCTCCTGCTCTTCCCCGGGTCCAGCTGTACGACCGCGTGCCGCCTCCACGCCGACGGTGGTGCCGGGCTGGACCGAGTGACCCTGAACCCGGGGGGTCGGGGCGTACGGGTCGACCTCACCTCCGGTCGGGCCAGCATGGGGGATCGTGGCCGGGTCTCGCTGGTGGGCTTGGAGGACGTGGTCGGCACCGCCTATCAGGACGTGATCATCGGGAACGCGCGACCCAACCGCCTCTACGGGGAGGGCGGTCACGATCTCCTGAGGGGCCGAGGCGGCGCGGACAGGCTCTACGGCGCCGGCGGACGGGACGTGCTCGACGGAGGAGGAGGGCGTGATCGGGCCGACGGCGGGCTCGCCCGCGACCGGTGCCAGGCGGAGGTGCGTCGCTCATGCTGAGCCGATCCTCGGGCATGGCGAGGCGGCTCGGCGTCGTTCTCGCGACGACCGGGGCCGGCATCGCGCTCGTGGCAGCCGGTCCGACCGGGTCGGCCGGCGCGGCGCCTACGACGTGCCAGGGACAGCCGGTCACGATCGCCGCCACGGCCGACTACGAGGAGCTCCTGGGCACCGACGGGGACGACGTCATCAGCACCGCAGGCATCCACAACGTGACGGTCCGGGCCATGGGTGGCGACGATCTCGTGTGCGCCACGGCCTTCGACAGGGCCCGGGTCTACGGCGACGGCGGCGAGGACACACTGGTGGACGAGGGCAATGGCGACATCGGAGGGGACTACGACGGGAGCAACCATCTCGTCGGCGGAGCTGGTAGTGACCACTTCGTCGCCCACCGCTCGACCTGGCTCATGTACGACGGTGCCTTGGCCGGTCTGTCGATCGACGCCGCCGCCGGCACCGTCGTCGACGGCGAGGACACCGACACCTTCGTGGGCCGGGCCATGATCACCGGCAGCCGCTTCTCCGACCGGTACATCGGATCGTCGGGCGACGACCGCTACGTGTCCGGCCCCTTCGGCGAGTCCGAGGAGGGCGATGTCATCAGTACCGGCGTCGGGGACGACCAGGTCGGTGCGTTTCGCAGCTCGGTGAACCTCGGGCCGGGCGACGATCGCGCTCGTGTTTCCGGCGGCGGCTCAGTGAGTGGCGGGGAGGGTGCGGACGAGATCTCGCTGCATGGGGGCGGAGTCGCGCTGGGGGGACCTGGCGCGGACCGGCTCTTCGGCAGCGACTTCGAGGGGAGCCCGCCGAGCGAGCGGACGCCCTTCCGGTTGGTCGGCGGCCGGGGGAACGACGTGCTGTTGCCCGCGTTCCCCAACGGCTTGCAGCAGGTCGACTGCCCGAGCTTCTGTGCGCGAGGCAGGCTCGAGGGCGGCTCCGGGGTGGACACCCTGGACCTCGAATACGCCCGTATGTCCGTCGTGGACCTCGCGGCCGGGCGGGTGCGCGTCCAGGGCGGCGCCTCGACGATCCGATCCGTCGAGAACGTCCTGGGAAGCCACCGGGCCGACGTGATCCGCGGCGATGCACGTCGCAACCGCATCAAGAGCCGTGGCGGTGACGACCGCGTGGCGGGGCGCGGCGGACGGGACGTGCTCATCGGCGATCGCGGTGAGGACGTGCTCGTCGGGGGTAGGGGTCGTGACCGCGCCGACGGTGGGGAAGACCGCGACCGGTGCCAGGCGGAGGTGCGTCGCTCATGCTGAGCCGAGGCGCGGGCACGAGGAAGCAGCTCGTCGTCCTGCTCGCGACGACCGGGGCGGGCCTGGCGCTCGCGGCGGCGGGTCCGACCGGGTCGGCCGGCGCGGCTCCCACCACGTGCCAGGGGCAACCGGTCACGATCGTCGCGACGGCCGACGCCAGCACGGTGCAGGGGACGGGAGGCCCCGACGTGATCGACGGCGCCGGTCACGGTTCTCTGACGATCCTGGGTCTCGGCGGTGACGACGTGATCTGCTCCGGACCTGAGAGCCCCATGGCGATCCACGGCGGTGGCGGCGACGACCGGATCGAGATGAGGGTGTCTCCGGTACAGCACGCGGCCGACAACGCGGCCGACGGCGGTGCCGGTGACGACGAGCTGGTCTTCGTCGGAGACGGGTACGGCGAGGGCCGCGGAGGCGAGGGCGACGACCGCTTCGTCGACTCGACCACCTCGTCCGGCTACATCACGGTGACTCCGGGGCCCGGGGACGACGCCATCGTGGGGAATCCCGACTCGACCCATCTGGTCTTCGGGGGAACGACCGGAGTGCGCATCTCCGTCGGGGAGGGCCGTGCGGAGGGTGAGGGGCACGACACGTTCAGCGGTATCCAGGCCTTCGTCGGGACCACGGCCTCGGACACGTTCGTGGGGTCGGGGAGCAACGACACGTTCCTCGGCGGGCCGTGGACCCGCCGCTTCGCGCCGAGCGGCGCCCCTGACCGCGCGTACGGCGGCGATGGCTACGACTCCCTGGAGGTCGTGGGTCGCGCGGAAGGGGGCAAGGGGGGCGACCGCCTGAGGGTGTACGGACCGACCGCCGCGGCCTGGGGGGGACCCGGCAACGACAGCCTGAGGCTCTTTCCCGGGAGCACCTGCACGGCTGCGTGCCGTCTCCGCGCGGACGGCGGCGCCAGCGTGGACCGCATGACCCTGCGGCCGGGCGGCCGCCAGGGCGTGCGCATCGACCTCGCCTCCGGGCGGGCCAGCATGGGGGCTCGGGGCCGTGTGGCGCTGGCGGGGGTGGAGGACCTGATCGGCACGAAGCGTCGCGACGTCCTCATCGGGAACGCGCGGCGCAACTCCTTCCACGGCGACCACGGCGACGACGTCCTGCAGGGTCGGGGCGGCGCGGACGCGCTCACCGGCGGTCGCGGTCGGGACCTGCTGGTCGGCGGTCGAGGTCGCGACCGCCTACGGCGGCTCGGGTCGCGACCGGTGCCGGACGGAGGTGAGCGAGGGATGCTGAACGTCGAGAGGCGCCGTGGGCCTGTGGTGGCCGCGACCGTCGGGCTGGTGGCCTTGGGGGCAGTGTCCGTCGGCTTGGGTGCGGCCGCCGCGCCTGCGGAGGCGGCAGTACGTCTCTGCCAGGGTGAGGCGGTCACCATCCGTGCCACCACGAGCAACAGCACGGTCCTCGGGACGGAGGGCCCCGACGTCATCGACGGCATGGGCCACTTCGCCCTGAAGATCCAGGGCCTCGGCGGGGACGACGTCATCTGCTCCGGGGACGGGACCTACATCGTCATCGGCGGCGGTGACGGCGACGACCGCATCGAGGCGGGCGGTCCTGGCGGCTACGCAGTGGCCCTGGGTGCCGCCGGCGACGACGAGCTGGTCTTCGTCGGAGACCGGGGCGGGTCCGGCGGAGGGGGCGAGGGTGACGACCGGATCGTCGACGCCACCACGGGGACGCGGTCTGACGACGTCGTCCGGGTCAGCCCCGGGGGCGGGGACGACACCGTCGTCGGCCGACGTGGCTCCACCGAGCTGGTCTTCCGGGGCGAGACGGGCGTCCGCATCTCGGTGGCGGAGAGGACGGCGGACGGAGAGGGGCACGACACGTTCAGCGGCATCGAGCGCTACGTCGGGACGCAGTCCTCCGACACGTTCCTGGGCTCGGGCGGCCGGGACGCGTTCGTGGGCGGCACCCGTGCCTCCGCAGGTGCGGTCGGGGGAGCCCCGGACGTGGCCTACGGCGGCGACGGAAAGGACACCCTGACCCTGACGGGTCGTGCCGAGGGGGGCGCGGGGGCTGACCGCCTGCAGGTCCACGGTCGACGGTCGGTGGCGATCGGCGGTCCCGGTGACGACGAGCTCTACGTCGAGGCGGGCCGCACCTGCACGTCTCGGGCGGTCTGCGACGTCCGTGTCGACGCCGGGGCCGGGCAGGACGGGATCACGCTGCGTCCCCGCGATCGACGGGGGGTGCGGGTGGACCTGAGCCTCGGTCGGGCGCGGCTGAGGGGTGGCCGGGTCTCGTTCGTCGGGGTGGAGAAGGTCTACGGCACTCCCTACCGGGACGTCCTGATCGGCGACGACCGCCGCAACACGCTCGTCGGCGAGGGGGGTGACGATCTCATGAGAGGTCGCGGGTCGCGTGACCTGCTCATCGGTGGACGCGGGAAGGACCGGGCCGAGGGGGGCGCGGGCCGCGACCGTTGCCGGGCCGAGGTGCGTCGCTCCTGCTGAGCGGGAATGCCGGGTCGGCGTCCGCGCGTTGACCCGGCATGCGCATCGAGATCTGGTCCGACGTCGTCTGCCCCTGGTGCTACGTCGGCAAACGCCGGCTGGAGTCGGCGCTCGGCGACTTCGAGCACGCCGACGACGTCGAGGTCGTCTACCGCTCCTTCGAGCTGGACCCGACGGCGCCGCACCACGGCACCGAGCTGACGCTGCCGAGCATCGCGCGCAAGTACGGCCGCAGCGTGGACGAGATGCGCCCGATGATGTCGGGCCTCATGGACACCGCCGCGGAGGAGGGCCTCGAGCTGCGGCTCTTCGACACCCTCCACACCAACACGATCGACGCCCACCGGCTGCTCCACCTCGCCCTCGCGACCGGCGGCCCCGCGCTGCAGCGCGAGCTGAAGGAGAGCCTGCTGGCGGCGTACTTCACGCGTGCGGAGGACGTCGGCGACCACGCGGTCCTGCGCGCCGCGGCGACCGAGGCCGGCCTCGACGCCGAGCGCGTCGACGCGGTCCTGGCCTCCGACGAGTACGGCGACGCGGTCGCCGCCGACATCGCCCAGGCGCGCGCCTACGGCGCCACCGGCGTGCCGTTCTTCGTGGTGGACCAGCGCTACGGCATCTCCGGCGCCCAGCCGGCCGAGGCGTTCACCCAGGTGCTCGAGCGGGCGTGGGCCGACACCCACCCGACGATCGAGGTCGTGGCCGGCGCCGAGGGCGCCGACGGGGCGGTCTGCGGCCCCGACGGCTGCGCGATCTAGGACACGTCACAAAGGTTAGGCAGGCCTAAGCATCGGGCGTAGGCTGTCCCCTTGTGCTGGGCAACTACCTGATCGGTCTCCGCGAGGGGCTCGAGGCCGCGCTCGTCGTGAGCATCCTCGTCGCCTACCTCGTCAAGACGGACCGACGCCACCTGCTGCCGCGGATCTGGCTCGGCGTCGGCTCCGCGGTCCTGCTCAGCCTCGCGATCACGCTGGGCCTGGGCCTGCAGTCGCGCAAGTTCACCTTCGAGACCCAGGAGCTCATCGGCGGCACGCTGTCGCTCGTGGCGGTCGTCTTCGTCACGTGGATGATCTTCTGGATGGCCGGCGCCGCGCGCACCATCGGCCACGACCTGCGCGGTCGCATCGACGTCGCCGCCGAGGGCCGCGCCTGGTCCCTGGTCGTCGTCGCGTTCCTCGCGGTGGGCCGCGAGGGCCTCGAGACCGCGCTCATCCTGTGGACCAACACCCAGGCCGCGATCGGCCGCGACCTCGCCCCGACGGCCCAGCAGACCGCCGAGCCCCTCCTGGCAGCGCTCGCCGGCATCCTCACCGCCGTCGTCCTCGGCTACCTCATCTACCGCGGCGCCATCACGATCAACCTCTCGCGCTTCTTCACCTGGACCGGCGCGTTCCTGATCGTCGTCGCCGCCGGCGTCCTCGCCTACGGCGTGCACGACCTGCAGGAGGCGGCCTTCCTGCCGGGGCTCAACACCCTCGCCTTCGACGTCAGCCACGTGATCCCGCCGGGCTCCTGGTACGGCACCCTGCTCAAGGGAATCTTCAACTTCTCGCCCGCCACGACCGTGCTCGAGGCGATCGCGTGGGTCGGCTACGTCGTCCCCGTCTCCTACCTCTTCTTCCGTACGACGAGGCCGCGTCCGGCCGCCTCGCCCCGCCCCACCCCTGTCCCCGAAGGAAGTAACCCGTGAAGCGTCTCTCCTGGATCGCCGCCGGCCTGCTGGTGGCCGCGCCCGTCCTCGCGTCCTGTGGCACCGAGAGCACCGAGCCCTCGGGTGGTGGCGGCGACGCCGGCGACGGACGGGCGCTGACGGTCGACTCCTCCGACGACGCGTGCGAGGTCTCCGCCTCCGAGGCGCCGGCGGGCACCGTCACCTTCGACGTCACCAACAGCGGCTCGCAGGTCACCGAGTTCTACCTCCTGGCCGAGGACGGGCTGCGCATCGTCGCCGAGGTCGAGAACATCGGCCCCTCGATCAGCCGACCGCTGACCGCCAACGTGCCGGCCGGCAAGTACGTCACCGCCTGCAAGCCCGGCATGACCGGCGACGGCATCCGCTCCGACTTCACCGTCACCGAGTCCGACGAGGACGTGAAGGTGAGCGAGGACGAGGAGAGTCTGGTCACCGCCGCGCAGGACAACTACGCCGCCTACGTGCAGGACCAGTCCGACCAGCTCCTGGTCAAGACCGGCCAGTTCGTCGAGCTCTACAAGGCCGGCGACAAGGACGACGAGGCGCGCGCGCTCTACGCCGACGCCCGCACCCACTGGGAGCGCATCGAGACCGTCGCCGAGTCGTTCGGCGACCTCGACCCGATGATGGACGCCCGCGAGGCCGACCTCGAGCCCGGTCAGAAGTGGACCGGCTGGCACCTCCTCGAGAAGGACCTGTGGCCGGCCCGCGCGGAGAAGTACGCCGCGCTCAGCCCGAAGGACCGCGCGTTCTACGCCGACGACCTGCTCAAGAACACCCAGACGCTCGACAGCCGCATCCAGGACCTGACGTTCACCGTCGACCAGATCGCCAACGGCTCGCGCGGCCTGCTCGAGGAGGTCGCCACGGGCAAGGTCACCGGCGAGGAGGAGTACTGGTCGCGGACCGACCTGTGGGACTTCCAGGCCAACGTCGACGGCGCCAAGGTCGGCTTCGACGGCGTGAAGCCGCTGCTGGAGGAGAAGGACCCCGAGCTGGCCACCGAGCTGGAGTCGCGCTTCGACGAGCTGCAGGTCCTGCTCGACGCGCAGCGCACCGACGACGGCTTCCGCTACTACGACGAGCTGTCGCAGGACGAGATCAAGGGGCTCTCCGACGCAGTCAACGCGCTGTCCGAGCCGCTGTCGCGCCTGACGGCCGCGGTCCTGTCCTGACCATGGCTCCCAGGGTCTCCCGACGCGGGCTCCTCGGCGGTGGCGTGGCCGCCGCCGGGGTGGCCGGCGCGTTCGCGACCGGCCGCGCCACGGCCGACGCCCCGGCGGCGATGACGCCCGCGGCGGCCCGCGCGGCGTCGTACGCCTTCCGCGGGGAGCACCAGGCCGGCATCGTCACCCCGGCCCAGGACCGCCTGCACTTCGCGGCGCTCGACGTGGTCACCGACTCGCGCGAGGAGCTCGTCGAGCTGCTCCAGGCGTGGACGGTGGCCGCCGAGCGCATGACCAAGGGACAGGCCGCCGGCGAGATCGGGCCGGTCGAGGGCTCCCTCGACCTCCCGCCCGACGACACCGGCGAGGCGATCGGGCTGCCGGCGAGCGGGCTGACGATCACGTTCGGCTTCGGGCCCGGGCTCTTCCGCGACGCCGAGGGGCGCGACCGCTTCGGTCTCGCGGACCGTCAGCCGGAGGCCCTGCAGACGCTGCCGCACTTCCCGGCCGACAACCTCGACCCGACCCGCTCCTACGGCGACCTGTGCATCCAGGCCTGCGCCGACGACCCGCAGATCGCGGTGCACGCCGTGCGCAACCTGGTCCGCATCGGCTTCGGCACGGTGTCGGTGCGGTGGTCGCAGCTCGGCTTCGGCCGGACGTCGTCCACCTCGACGTCGCAGGACACCGCCCGCAACCTCTTCGGCTTCAAGGACGGCACCGCCAACGTCAAGGCCGAGGAGGACGCCGCCCTCGCCGACCACGTCTGGGTCGGCGGCGACGACGACGCGAACGGCGCCTGGCTCGCGGGCGGCTCCTACCTCGTCGCCCGCCGCCTCAACATGACCATCGAGGTCTGGGACCGCCAGCCGCTCGGCGACCAGGAGAACATCGTCGGCCGCACCAAGGGCACCGGCGCACCGCTGTCGGGCGGCGAGGAGTTCTCGGAGCCGGACTTCGCCATGCCCGGTCGTGGCGGCCCGATCATCCCGGCCGACGCGCACGTGCGGATCGTCCACCCCGACCAGCACGGCGGCGCCCGGATGCTGCGCCGCGGCTACAACTTCGTCGACGGCAGCGACTCCCTCGGCGGGCTCAACGCGGGGCTGTTCTTCATCGCCTACGTGCGCGACCCGCGCACCGGCTTCATCCCGATCCAGAACGCCATGGCGAAGAACGACGCGCTGATGGAGTACCTCAAGACCACGGGGTCCGCCCTGTTCGCCATACCTCCCGGGGCGAAGCCGGGGGAGTACGTCGGGCAGTCGCTCTTCGCCTGAGGTCAGCCCCGGCGCTCCTCCAGGATCGCCAGGTCGCGCTCGGCGTAGAGCCGGTGCTCCCACTCCTCGTTGAGCACGGTGCGCAGGCACTCGTCGACCGGGAAGCTGCGAGGCGGCGGCCAGCCGGTGGCGTCGACCGGGTCCGTCTCGCTCGCCAGCTGCTCCGGGGTCAGCTGGTCGAGGAGCCGACGCACCCGCGCCCGCCGGTCGCGGCGGATCTCGAGGACCTCGTCGAGCGACGGGCGGGCCTCGCGGTCGCGGGGGACGCCCGGGGTGTCCTCCATCTCGTCCCACGGCAGGCCGAGCGGGTGCCACGGTGACGGGTCGCCCTGGATCGCCCGGCTCACCCAGGAGTCGGTGGCGAACGTGAGGTGGCGCAGCGTCTCGATGAACGACCACTCCCCGTCGACCGACTCGTGCAGCAGCGCGGTGTCGAGCCGTCGGGCGCGCTCGACGGTGCCGTCCCACAGCTCCTCGAGCAGGTCCCACGCCTCGAGGTAGCCGGCCGGCTCGGTGGGCCGCATCTTGGCCCGCCCGGGATGGCGGCGGTCGAGCTCGGCCTCGATCATCGGCGCCACGTCGACGCCGTTGACGGTCAGCTTGCCGACGTAGCCCTTGATGTCGAGGTCGATGATGTCGACCCCGTGCATGCGCACGCCGATCAGGTCGGTGCCGGTGATGGTCATGTCGTACATCTCCGAGGAGATGATCTCGACGTGCTCGAGATGGACGCGCTCGAAGCGCGTGTTGCTCAGGTCGACCCGCTCGAAGCGGGTCCCGCTCAGGTCCTGGTCCGTGAAGTCACCCATGCCCGGACGCTAGACCCGCCCGCCGACACCCGACACCCCCTGAGCCCACTTCGGTGGTTGAGGTGCGAGCGCAGCGAGCCTCGAAACCAGTCCGGTGGTCGAGCAGCGAGGAGCGTCAGCGACGAGCGTCCGTCGAGACCCGATGAGTGGAGGCAGGCGGTCGGGTGCGGGGGTCTCGACGGGCGCTCGCCGCTCGACCACCGGAGGGTCTTGGTTTCGAGATGGTTGCCAGCACAACCTCCGCAACCACCGGTGGCGGTAGAGCGCGAATACGCCAGCGCAGGTTCAGTGGCCGGAGTTCATGTCTCGCCCGAGGATCCACATCAGTCCCCGCCCGTGTCCAGGGTTGGACAGCTCTTCATGTCTGTCATCGACCACGAGTGCCACGGCGTACGTCGAGTCCTCTCGTGCGGTGGTGCGTGCCCACGCGATCGCGTCCGCCACGTCGCAGTCGGTCAGGTCGTAGGTGGCGGTGTCTGCCGAGTAGGGCGGTTCCGCCTTCATCTGGATATAGACGCGAAACCGAGGGGACGAGTCCTCCCAGTGACTGTCTCGCTCGTCGACCTCTACGACGGTGGGCGAAGCATCCATCAGGCCATGCTGCCAGTGCCCGCAGCCTGGACGTGGCAGCAATCGACGCGGGCGGTCAGGTGCGAGGTCTCGACGGGCGCTCGCTACGCTCGCTGCTCGACCTCCGGGGCGGGCTCAGGCGTGGAGGAGGTCGAGGACGCGCGGGGTGATGTCGTGGGCGAACTCCTCGAAGAAGCCGTGGCGTCCCCCCTCGTGCAGGTACGTCGTCGCGCCGGGGATCCGCTCCGCGATCAGCGCCGCGTTGTCGCCGGGGACCATGAGGTCGTCGGTGCCGTGCAGGACGAGGGTGGGGCAGGCGATGCGGGGAAGGAGGTCCCAGGCGTCGTGGCGGGCGCTGACGCGCAGGTGCGCGCGGCTCTCGTCGGTGGTCATGGTCGGGTCGCCGAAGAGGTGGCTGTCCTCGGGCCGGTGCGGCCAGGCGTCGGTGTAGAAGAGGCGCCGCAGCGTCGCCCGGCGCTTCGCCGGGTCGGGGTCGGAGAGCTCGCGCCGTACGTCGGTCCCGCGCTCGTGCGCGTGCGGGCCGCCGGGGGAGGTGCAGGCCAGCGCCAGGCGGCGCACACGCTCGGGATGCTCGGCGGCGAGCACCTGCGCGACCCGTCCGCCCATCGAAGTCCCGTAGACCCCGACCGGCTCGTCCCCCACGGCGGCGATCACGCACGCGGCGTCGTCGGCGAAGCTCGCCGTCGTCCACCGCTCGACGGGGCCGCGGCTGCCGCCCGTGCCGCGGTAGTCGAAGGTCACGACGCGGCAGCGCTCCTCGAACGCCGGACGCGTCTCGGTCCACCACGCGTGCGAGTTGGCCTGCCCGGGCAGCAGGAGCAGCACCGGTCCGTCCTCGCGCCCGGTCACCTGCACCGACAGCCCGAACCCGTCGGGCGTCGTCACCGTCGTCGGCGTCATGGCGCTGCCGTCAGCAGCGTCGGCGTACGGCGCAGCCGCTGGGCGAGCAGCGCGGCCACGACGAGGAGCACGGTCGACAGGATGACGACGCCCGGCCACCCGGCGCCCGTCCAGGCCCCGCCGGCCAGGCTGCCGAAGACCGACGAGCCGAGGTAGTAGGAGAACAGGTAGAGCGACGCCGCCTGCCCGATGCTCACCCCGCCCGCGTGTGCGCGCGCCGGGACCCATCCGCTCGCCACGCCGTGCACCGCGAAGAACCCGATCGTCAGCAGGCCGAGGCCGGCGAGCACCAGGGGCAGGTACGACGGCAGCGTGAGCAGCGCGCCGGCCACCGCCACCGCGCAGGCCAGCGGCAGCACCGCGCGCCGTCCGTAGTGGTCGGCCAGCCGGCCGGACAGGGCGGAGCCGAGGCTGCCCAGCGAGTAGGAGAGGAACACCAGGCTGGCGATGCCGAGCCCGAGGTCGAACGGCGGCCCCGTCAGCCGGAAGCCCAGCGTGTTGAGCACGGCGACGAACGCGCCCGAGGAGCAGCCGCCGATGGCGTAGAGCGCGAGCAGCGCCGGGTCGGAGAGGGCCCGCCGCGCCATCCGCACCAGCGCGGCGGCCCCGGTCGGCGCGGCGCGGAAGTGCTGCGAGCGGGGGAGCAGCGCGAGCACGGCGAGCGCGCAGAGCAGGCCGATGGCGGTGTTGGCAGCCAGGCCCCAACGCCATCCGGCCGCCTCGCCCACGGACCCGGCGACCAGGCGCCCGGCCATGCCGCCGAGCGCCGTACCGCCGATGTAGAGACCGGCCACCCGGCCGTGGCTGGAGGGGTGCGTCTCCTCGCGGAGGTACGCCGTCGCGACGGCCGGCAGCCCGGCCAGCGCGATGCCCTGGAGCAGCCGCAGCCCGAGGAGCGCCGGCCAGCTCGGCGCGAAGACGCACGCGAGGCCGACGACGGTGGACGCGGCCAGCGACAGGTGGATCAGCCGGGTCCGCCCGACGACGTCCGACCACGGGCCGGCGAGGAGCAGGGTGACGCCGAGGCCGATGGTGGTGAGCGAGACCGACAGCGTGCTCTGCGCCGAGGAGATCCCGAACTCGTCGACCAGCTCGGGCAGCAGCGCCTGGGTGCTGTAGATCATCGCGAACGTCGCCACGCCGGAGGCGACCAGGGCGCCGACGACGCGGCGGTAGCCCGAGCTGCCGGGCAGGTGCCCCGAGGCGGGCGGGTCGGCGATGCTCGTCACGCCTCCACGCTTTCATCCCGCCCGCGACGGCCCGCCGGAGGGCGCCCCACAGGCTTGTCAGAAAAGTTCAGCACGATGTCGATCGGACGTTCCGCCGTTCGACTGCTGGGTGAGAGGGTCCGACAGAGACCCGCCACACCGAGGAGAACACCATGAAGTACATGCTGATCATGCGCTCGACCGACGAGACCTTCGAGGCCTCCGTGGACGTCGACTTCAGCGAGATCATCGACGCGATGGGCCGCTTCAACGACGAGATGGTCACCGCCGGCGTGCTGGTCGCCGCCGAGGGCCTCGAGGACGCCTCGCTCGGCGTGGTCGTCGACTACTCCTCGCAGCCGCCGGTCGTCACCGACGGCCCCTACGGCGAGACCAAGGAGCTCTTCGGCGGCTTCTGGATCCTCGACGTCGCGTCCCAGGAGGAGGCCGTGGAGTGGGCCAAGCGGGCCCCGCTCTCCGGACCGGGCATGAAGGCCGAGATCCGCCGGGTGCCGAGCATCGACGAGTTCCCGCAGGACAACGAGTGGGTGAAGAAGGAGCGCGCCTGGCGGGAGTCGACCGGCCAGCTGTGAGCCTCAGCGGAGGCGGCCGGCAGGCGGTCGAGGCGGTGTGGCGCATCGAGTCGACGCGCATCGTCGGCACCCTCGCGCGCTTCACGGGCGACTTCGCGCTGGCCGAGGACCTCGCCCAGGAGGCGTTCGCCGAGGCCCTCGTCGGCTGGTCGCGCGACGGCGTGCCCGCCAACCCGGCGGGCTGGCTGCTGACGGTCGGCCGGCGGCGCGCGATCGACGCGTTCCGCCGCCGCGCCGCCCTCGACGACCGGTACGCCGCCCTGGCGCGCGAGGCCGAGGAGGGCGGCGGCGACGGTGGCTCCGACGTGCTGTGGGACCCCGACCGCATCGACGACGACGCGCTGGCGCTGATGTTCATCTCCTGCCACCCGGTGCTGTCGCGCGAGGCGCAGGTGGCGCTGACCCTGCGGGTCCTGGGCGGCCTGACCAGCGACGAGATCGCGCGCGCCTTCCTGGTGCCGACCGCGACCGTGCAGGCCCGGATCACGCGGGCGAAGAAGACACTCGGTGCGGCGCGAGTGCGCTTCGAGGTGCCCTCGCGCGAGGAGTGCCGCGACCGGCTGGGCTCGGTGCTGAGTGTGCTCTACCTGATCTTCACCGAGGGCTCGACCGCCAGCCACGGCGGCGACCTGATCCGCACCGACGTCGCGGGGGAGGCGGTGCGCCTCGCGCGGATCCTGGCCCGGCTGCTGCCCGACGAGCCGGAGGCCCACGGCCTGCTCGCCCTCATGGAGCTGACCGCGGCGCGCTTCCCCGCACGGGTCGGCCCCGCCGGCGAGCCGGTCCTGCTCGAGGACCAGGACCGCCGCCGGTGGGACCGCTCGGCGATCGGCCGCGGCCGGGCCGCCCTGGTGCAGGCCGGGAGGTCCGGCCGCGGGCTCGGCGCCTACGGCGTCCAGGCCGCCATCGCCGAGTGCCACGCGGTGGCCTCCTCGGTCGTCGGCACCGACTGGGACCGGGTCGTGCTGCTCTACGAGGCGCTGGGCCGCCTCGCGCCCTCACCCGTCGTCGAGCTCAACCGCGCTGTCGCAGTGGCGATGGCCTCCGGCCCGGCGGCCGGCCTCGCCGTCGTCGACCAGCTCGTCGACGCCGGCGCGCTCGCCGACTCCCACCTGCTCCCGAGCGTCCGCGGCGAGCTGCTCACCAGGCTCGGGCGACGCGACGAGGCGCGGGGCGAGCTGGAGATCGCCGTACGACGCTGCCGCAACGACCGCGAGCGGGACCTCCTCCGGCGCAAGCTCGCCGCGCTCGGCTGACGACCTGCAGGACACCAGACGTTCATCGAGTGGCCGCACGAAGCGGCTCCGCAGCGGGCGACGACCTGGCAGCCTCGCGCTGTGCCTCGTTCCCTGGCTGCGCTGCTCGCGACCTGTGCCCTCCTCCTCGGCGGACTCGCCGCGCCAGCCGCCGTCGCCGCCGCGCCGTACGCGCAGGTCGAGGGAAGCGGTTCGACCTGGGGGGAGTGGCTCCTCTCGCAGTGGATCGCCGACGTCGACGCGCGAGGGATGAAGGTCGTCTACATGGGCGGCGGGTCGACGCGAGGCGGCGAGGACTTCGCCCGCGGCGTCACCGACTTCGCCGTCACCGACCTCCCGTACGACGGCACCGACCAGCAGGGTGAACCCGACGGCACCGGGCGCGAGTTCGCCTCCCTGCCGATGTTCGGAGGCGGCACGGCCTTCACCTACCAGCTGAGGTTCGGCGACACGGTGGTGCGCAACCTGCGGCTCTCCGGCGCGACCCTGGCCAAGATCTTCACCGACGAGGTGACGGACTGGGCGGACCCGGCGATCTCCGCGGACAACAACGGCCGCCGGCTTCCGTCGCTGCCCATCGTGCCGGTGGTGCGCGCCGACGTCGCAGGATCGACGTACCAGCTCACGTCCTGGCTGGATCACGAGCACCCGACCATCTGGTGGCCCTACCAGGGCGGGCCCGGGCCGACCTCCCACTACCCGCTGCGTGACGGCTCCGCCATGCTGGGACGGGACGGCTCCGCCGAGGTGATGGACGCCGTGCACGGCCCCGGCGGCAACGGGTCGATCGGCTACGTCGAGAGCTCCTTTCCGTACTCGCGGCCCGACGTCCCGGTGGTCGCGGTCGAGAACGCGGCGGGATACTTCGTCCGGCCCACCCCGGCCAACGTCGCCGTGGCTCTGCGGCACGCCGAGGTCGGGACCGACCACGTCGCCGACCTGGAGGGGGTCCACGACTCCCGCGACCGGCGCAGCTACCCGCTCTCGTCGTACGCGTCCATGATCGTCCCGACCGGCGCCGAGGACCGTCGGATGACCACGTCCAAGCGGCAGACGCTCGTCGACGTCGCCGCCTACGCCGTGTGCGCCGGGCAGCGCTCCGCCGCCCCCTACGGCTACGCGCCCCTGCCTCGCCAGCTGGTCGCCGAGGCCTTCGGCCAGCTCGCCCGGCTGGGAGCCGCCGACGCCCGCGTCGACATGACCGGTCGTGACGCCGCCGGCTGTGACACCCCGGACCATGCCGCGACCGCCCCTCAGCCCTACCCGTGCCAGGCACGAGGAGCCGGCCCGTGCGGCAACGGCACGGCCACGAACACGCGCGCCCCCGCCCTGCTCGGCCCGGTGCGCGTCGGCGCCACCGTGCGGGTCGATCGCGGGGACTGGGCCGGCGTGGACGCCTTCGGCTACCAGTGGCTGGTGGGGGACGAGGAGATCCCCGGCGCGACCGGGCCGTCGTACCGCGTCCCGGCATCCCTCCTCGGCCGATCCCTGCGGGTCCAGGTGACGGGGGCGGTCTCAGACTGGTCCCCTCGCACGGTCTCCACCCCGCTGACGCGCGTCGGCCGCGGGCGCCTTCGAGGTGTGCGGCTGTCGATCGCCGGCCGACCGGTCGTCGGCCGCACCCTGGCGGTGCGCGGCGCCGCGATCCGGGGCGCGGCGACCAAGGTCCAGTGGTACGCCGCCGGCAGGAGGATCCCCGGTGCCCACAAGGTCCGCTGGACCCTCAGGCGCGGCCAGGTGGGCAAGCGGGTCACCGTGCGCGTGGTCGCGTCCACGACGGCGTACGACCGCCTGGTCCGCACCTCGCGTCCGACCGGGCCGGTGCAGCGGGGCTGACGCTCCTCAGTGGGCGAGCTTGAGCCCGATGACACACCCGACGAGGCCGACGATGAGCAGCACCTTGACGAGGCTGGCCGGCTCGTCGCCGGTCAGCATGCCGAAGGCGACCGTCAGCGAGGCGCCGATCCCGACCCAGACGGCGTACGCGGTGCCGATGGGCAGGGTGCGCATCGCGTAGCCCAGCCCGCCCATGCTGGCGGCGAGGGCGACGAGGAAGACGATGCTGGGCGTCGGCCGCGTGAACCCCTCGCTTCTGCCGAGCGCGACGGCCCACACGGCTTCGAGGGCTCCGGCGACGACCAGGACGAACCACGACATGACCACTCCTCGTGGCCGTCTTGTCGCTGTCCGGGTACGGCGCCCTCGTCCGGCAGTCGGCGTCCGACTGATCCGGCAACCCTACCGGCTCGGTGACGGGAAACGCCGACCCGTCAGCGCGAGACCTTGCGTCCCCTGCTGGTCTTGATGACGCTGAGGTAGGTCGCCTTGATCGCGGTGACGCGGACCCTGATGACCGTGCCGCGGTCGGCCTTGCGGATCTTGTAGAAGGCCCTGGTGGCACCACGCACGACCTGCCCGTCCCGCAGCCAGCGGAAGCGGAACCTGACCGAGCTCGGGCGCCATCCGGTGGTCTTCGCGGTCAGCCGCTGACCCACCTTCGCCTTCCCCACGGCCTTGACCTGCCCGACCTTGAGTGCCTTCTTCGCGACGGTGGCCGTCGAGGTGCGGACGAACGTGTTCGGCCAACCGGGGCGGCTGACGGTGACGCGGACCTTCAGCTTCTTGTTCACGTCGACGGAGCGCACCTGGTAGCGACGCGCGGTCGCGCCCCGAATGGCGGCGGCTCCGCGCATCCACTGGTACTTCAACGTCGCCTGCGGGTCGGCGGTGACGCGTGCGGGCGCCGAGAGGACCCGGCCGACGGTCGGCTTGCCCGCCGGGGCTGCGGCAGCCGGCAGCGCCTGGGCCGGCCGGCTCCCGCTGATCCGCACCAGGGCCCGCTGGAAGGTGTCGCTTCCGTCGACGTAGTTGCCGTTGGCGTCCTTCTTGTAGATCTTCAGGCGCGCGTCGACCCGTGCCCCGGAGTGGGCGGCAGCGACCGGGAACGTGGAGGCGCCGGAGTCGTACGAGGTGTGCCTCGGCTGCGGCACGCCGTCGACGTACCAGCGGATCTCGCTGTAGGTGTTGGCCGGCTTGCCGAACGCAGCCGTGAGGGTGGCGCCCGGCTTCGCCGAGCCGGTGATCGCCAGCGGCGACGTCGGCTGCACGTGGGCGGTGCCCACCTTGGTGACCGGCGTGGTGAGCCTGGCGGGCTTGTATCCCGGCCGGCTGGCGGTCACCGTGGCGTAGATCCACTTCCCGGACTGCGCGGCCGTCGGGACGAAGGTGGCCGCGGTGGCGCCGGGTATCGGGGCGACCGGGGCGTTGTCGGTCCGCGACATCCACTGGTAGCTGAAGGTGGCGTTCGTGGGCCGCCATCCCTCCTGGCCCACGATGCTGAGGCGGTCGCCGACCTGGTACGAGCCGGTGATGAAGGGGTCGACCGGCGCCATCCCGAGGCCCTGCCTCGGCAGCGTGACGGAGACCGACCTGGACGGCGTCGCCGCGGTCGAGGTCCACGTCTGGGCGGTCTGCCACGACGTGGCGTTGGGCCAGCACCGGTCCGCGTGGCGCACCTCGGGCTGCCAGTAGAACTCCGCGGAGGTCGACTCGCCGTAGTAGGAGTCGGAGAAGCAGACGCGGTACTGGCCGCCGACCTTCACCGGCTGGGAGAAGCGGCCCTTGCTGTCGGTGAGCTTCGGACCGAACTGGAGCGTCGTCCAGGTGCCCCCCTCCAGCGTGTAGAGCTCCCAGTACACGTTCTGCAGCGGCTTCCCGCTCGCGTCGACCGCGGTGCCCGTGATCGTGCCGGTCGCGGCGTGTGCCGGGAGGGCGACGGTCGGCACGAGCACCAGCGCGAGGAGAGCGGCCAGGAAGGGAGGCAGGAGAGAGCGGAGGAGACGCATGGCGCGCAATTTACCGTGCGGTGGAGGCCGTCACGGATCGCTGTCCGAGACGGCGTGCGACCGGTTGTCCCGGACCGCACGAGCAACCACGCGGGTGCCTCGACGTTGGCTCAGGCGACGCAGAACTCGTTGCCCTCGGGGTCGAGCATCACGACGTGGCCCAGGGCGCCGTCGTAGTGCTGCTCGCGGACGTGGGTGGCTCCGGTGGCCTGCAGCTCGTCGGCCTTGGCGCGGATGAGCCGCTCGCGCTCCGCCAGGTCCCACGGCGGCTCGCCCGCGACGCGGATGTCGATGTGCAGGCGGTTCTTGGCCGTCTTGCCCTCGGGCACCCTCAGGAAGGAGATCGCCGGCGCAACGCCGTCGGGGTCGACGATCGAGGCACCGTCCGGGTCGTCGTAGCCGGGTTCGGGCACGTAGTCGAGCGCGCCGGCCCAGAAGGCGGCCAGCGCGTGCGGGTCGGCGGCGTCGCAGCCCAGTGTCCAGTGGGTGGCCATGCCGCACCGTAGCCCCGGCGGGGCGTTGGTGCGAGGGCATCGGTGCCAGCGCCGGGTACGAGCTCGTGCAGCGCGCGCTGCCGCTGCTGGTGTTCCTCGTGGCGGCGACGTACGCGGTGGTCAAGGTGAGGTGGGCGGCGTCGTCATCGGTGTCCTGGCATCGGCGACGGTGACCGGCGTGATGTACGTCGTGCGCTCGTCCCGGGACGGGCGACGGCTCACTGCAGCTGCGGCGCGCGCCATCCGGTCCGGTGGGCGAGGCCGACGGCGGCGAGCTGCGAGCCGACGTCGAGCTTGCCGAGGATCGCCTTCACCTGGGTGCGCACCGTGGCCTCCGAGACGACGCAGGCCTTGGCGATGTCACGCACCTGGCGCCCGGAGGAGAGGTGGCCGAGCACCTGCATCTCCCGCGCGGTCAGGGAGGCGAGTCGCTGCTGGGCGCCGCGCTCGGCCGTGCACTCGCGTCGCCAGCACGAGACCAGTGCCTCCCGCTTGTCGCGAGGGATGACGGGCAGGCCGGCCTCGAGGCGGCGAAGCGTGCTCACGATCGTCTGCAGCGGCGCCGTCTTCGGCACCACGCGGCGGGCGCCGTGGTGGAGGCACTCGCCCCAGCGGGCCGGGTTACGGGACGACGTGAGGACGACGACGGCGACGCCTGCGTCCGTAAGCGGCCCGGTCACGTGCGCGACGTCCCCCACCTGGTCGGCATCGACGTCGAGGATGGCCACGTGTGGCCGCCGTTTGAGCACCGCCCGGACCAGTGGCTCCCCCCAGGCGCCACTGGTCGGGATCGGCACCTGGTCGACCTCGTGGCCGTGCAGGCTGAGGGCGAGGTCGAGCGTCTCGGCGAACATCTCGTGGTGCTCCACCAGCGCGACTTTGAGACTCATCTGGACTCCCCGGGTTGAGGTGCGGCTTCGGGGGAGAGGAGCGGGCGGCGCCGCCCTTGATACCTCAGGTGAGGCAGACGAACGGCACGGGCGCCGCGTCGGCCCGGTGCTCGACGGCGGCGAGCGCCACCGGTGGGGCGAGCCCGGCCCGCAGCCCGGCGTGCACCGCGAGCAGGGTGTCGTGCGCGACCCGGTCGTCGACCGCGGCCGGTGAGGCGATCACCCACCGGGCGCCCGCGTGCAGCCACGCGGTCGCCATCCCGATCAGCTCCTCGCCGTGCCGCACCGACGACCGGCCCCCCTCGCACGCCGACAGCAGCACCACCTGCGGCACCGAGGACAGCTGGTCGATGTCGTAGCCGAACCAGGAGCCGTCGGCGAGCTCGAGCCCGGAGAACAGGGGGTTGTCGGCCGAGTGCCGGCCGTGCGCGGCGACGTGGAGCAGGTCGACGCCGGCAGCGAGGTCGGAGACCGCGGCGGCCGTGGCCGCCTCCCCGGTCAGGACCCGGCTCCCGGGCCACTGCCGTGACGCGGCCTCGACCTCGGCCACCGCGCGTTCCACCCGGGGGCCGGCCACGAGCCCGGCGGTGGTCAGCGGCGTCACCCCCGCCCGGGACAGCCACGAGGTGACCGAGCGCGCGACGGCGACCGGGCGACCGGTGAGGCCGGGGAGCATGGTCCACGGCACTCCGGCGAGCAGCGCGGAGGGGGTCAGCACCACGTCACGGTCTCCCACGTCGTCCAGGACCGGTGTCAGCAGCAGCGACGCCAGCCGCGACAGACGGGTCGCGAGCCCGTGCCGCACGGCGCCCGCGAGGGACGCCGGCAGGTACGACGCCGCGACGTCGAGGTCCGGCGCGAGACCGTCCAGCAGCCCCACGAGGTCGGCGCGAGAGCCGACCACGTGGCGCGCCACGCCGCGGGCGGTGATCACGAGGGCGACCAAGTGGGTGTCCGTGACGACGTGCGCGACGACCGCCGTGGCCTGGGGCAGGGCGCCGACGACGGCGTCCAGCTCGACGGGCTCGGTGACCTCGCCGGAGCCGCGCAGACGCCACGCCTGCTCGCGCACGCGTCGACGGAGCTCCGCCTCGCGGCTCGGCGCCGGGCCGGAGCGGAGCTCGGTGAGGTCGGCGCGCGTCTGCTCGTCCTGGGGGGCGCGGATCGGCAGGACGCGGCTGGCGAGCATCCGGGCCCGCTCCGACCACTCGAAGAGGGTGCGGGAGGACTGCGACTCCACGGCCAGGCGCAGGCCGGTGCGGGCCAGGCGGACGCCGTGACCGGTGACCATGGTCTGCAGGTCGAGGCTCCCGAACGAGCTCTGCCAGGCGTGGAGGTCGTCGAGGCCGGCGCGCAGGTGCGCGAGGGCGTCGGCTCGACGACCTCGGTGCGCCGCCAGCTCGGCACGCGTCTCGCGCTCGAGCAGCCGGACCGCCAGAGGAGCGCGTGCACCGGTGCGGATCCCGGCCAGGGTCGCTGCGGCGCCGTCCGGGTCCCGACGCAGGAGGTGGGCCCGGCCGAGGTGGATCCGGGTCTCGACCGCGGGCCAGTGCAGGCCGTGGTCCTCGAGGAGGGGCACGAGGTCGCGCCCGCGGTCCACGAGGGCGGTCGGGGAGCGCCCCAGCCTGACCTCGGCGGCCAGGACCACGGCGGCCGCCCGCGCCCTCCACGCGGTGGCGGACGCGTCGAGGTGACGCAGCGCCGACCGCGCCCGCTCCAGGGCCTGTGCCGGGTCGTCGAGCAGGAGGGTCCGGCTCAGCGTCAGCTCGGCCTCCGCCTGCCGCCGGCGCAGGCGCCGCGACCCGAAGGCGCGGGCGGCTCCTGCCAGGGCGGCGCGGCCGTCGTCCACGAGTCCGGCGGCGATCAGGACCTCGGCCCGGTCCTGGTCGCAGGTCGCCTCGGCCACGGCGCTCAGCGGCGCGAGCACGGTGCGGGCCGCGTCCATGTCGCGCAGGGCCTCGGCCAGGTCGCCGGCGAGGAACCGCGTGTAGCCCAGGTTGTGCCGCGCCATGGCCACCTCGGGTGGCTCCGCCGTCGACTCCAGGTGCGCCAGCCCGGCCTCGAAGTCCTGCGCCGCGCGGGACACGTCGTTCTGCTGGAGGTAGAGGTTGCCCCGGTTGACGTGGGCACGACCGAGGTGGAGGGGCGAGGTGCTCAGCATCCGGATCGCGGCGCCGAACGCGGACATGGCCTCGGCGTTCTGCCCGGTGAGCATGGCGAGCAGGGCCTGCTGGCCGTGGATGCGTCCTCGCTCCGCGGTGCTGAGGCCCGGGCGGAGCAGCGCCGACTCGAGCAGGCGTATCGCCTCGTCGCGTCGGCCCGACTCCGAGGCGACGTACGCGAGGCTGGCCTCGATCGACCCGCTCAGCGCATCGCTCGTCGATCGCCGCAGGGCGGTCTCAAGAGGGGTGCGCGCCGCAGCGACGCGGCCCGCGTTGATCGCCGCGACGCCTCGTGCGTGGAGCTCCTCGGCCGACAGCACCCCGTCAGTGTGGCCCGAACTCGACCACCTTCTCCACCACCGACCAGCCGAGCGGTACGGCGGTGGCCGGGTCCTCGGGACCGACGAGCTCGCCCACCAGGGCCGCGGCCAGCCACCCCGCGAGGACCGGCGCGGCGAAGGAGGTGCCGCTCCAGACACCGAAGCCGCCGCGGTAGTCGTCGGGGTCGATGGCCTCGCGTGGGCGACCGAAGGCCCTCGACCGGGCCATCGGCTGCAGGCCACCCTGGAAGCGCGGCATCGTGCTCAGCAGCGCGGCACCGGGCGCGAACGCGCGCACCCACGGACCGACGTTGCTGAACAGCGCGTCGGTCGACCGGTTGGGGTTGAGGGCGCCGACCGACACGATCGGCAGGCACGCGGGGTCGGGCTGCACCGGCCCGTTGCCGTCCGACCACGGCGCGAAGGCAGCGGGGAAGCTGGGCCGGCTCGTGGCGTCGTTGCCGGCCGACGCGACGACGATCGTGCCGTGCCTGGCGAGGTCCTCGAGGATGGCGTACATCGTGACGTCGAACAGGGCGTCCGACGGGGTCTCGTGGTAGTAGCCGATCGAGAGGCTCAGGACGTCGATGGCGTGCCCGTCGTCACGACCCTCCCGGTGTCGCCGCGCGAGCTCCGCGACCTGGGCGAGCGAGGCGACGAGGTCGGACTCCACGGTCGGCCCCTCCGAGGGGACCACCCGCCAGGACAGGATGTCGGCGTCCGGGCAGCTCTGGTGGACCAGCCCCGCGATGAACGTGCCGTGGCCCGAGAGGGGGTCGATGACGCCGTCGAGCTGGCCCACGAGGTCACCGTGCAGCTCGGGGTCGGTCACCGGGTCGGAGTAGCCGATGCGCACGCCGTCGAGGGTCACGTCCTTCGTCACGACGTGGTTGAGCCACGGGTGCACGGCGCAGCCGGTGTCGAGCAGGGCGACCACGGGGCGTCTGCCCTCGATCCTCTTCCGGCGATGCGGCGGGGCTCCGACGTACGTCACCGGCTGGCGGCCGCCCGAACCGGGCAGGCCGTACGTCGAGACCGGAGCGGAGGAGCCGCCCCCGGCCGGGCTGCTGATGTGGAAGGGGCTGCTGATGTGAAAAGGGCTGCTGATGTGGAACGGGTTCGACTCCAGCGACCCGGAGAACACGACGTGGTCGAGGCCCACCCCGAGCACGGAGCGGACCCCGAACTGTGCGCGGGTCTGCTGCAGCAGCACCCACCCGTCGGGGGCGGTGGCGGCGGTGTCGGAGGCCAGCCGGATGGTCACCGTCCGCAGGCCGTGGGGGAGCCGGGCCGTGCGTGGGTCCTCGGGGTCGAGGGTGACGGTCCAGCCCAGCCGCTTGGCCACGGCCTCGAGCACCTGCATCGCCCCGTCGACGTCGATGGCCTTGGAGATCACCAGCCGCGGGCCGACGTAGACGGTGGGCCTGGCCGCGACGCCCTCGACCTGCAGGGCGGTGCTCGGGTCGAGGACCCGGCCCTGGACGGCGCTGATCACGTCGCGGGGAGGTGGCGTCGGGTCGCGGTCGAGGGGGCTGCGGGTGGGCGGGGCGGCTCCGTCGTCGAGGGGCTTCATCGGGTCCTTCCGGTCAGATCTCGAAGGTGGGGGTCACGAACGATGCGTGCTGGGGGTCGGTCGGCTCCAGAGCGAGCCGGACCAGTCCCGGGCGCAGGTCGACGAGCACGAAGCGACCTTCCTCGCCGACGGTGGCGGGGGCCCCTGCCGCGCTGCCGTCCGGGTGCAGGGGGCGCACGACCGTGGGCAGGGGCGGCACCACCCACCCGTCGATGCGGGGTGCGTCGGTGCTGGGACCGACGCGCACCAGGACGTCGAGGTCGACGCCGGTGTAGCGCAGGGTGAGCGACGTCGACGTGCCGCGTGCTCCGGCCAGCTCCGTGGAGCGCTCGACGAGCTCGAGCAGCTCGTGGTCCCAGTCGGTGGCGAGCAGGTCCACCTCGGCGCGGGCCACGGCCTGCATGCGTCCGACCAGGCCGTCGGGCACGGGGTCTCGCTCGCGCCACAGGTCGGCGAGCTGACGCAACCGGGTGTCGTCGTTCATGTCGGGCTCCCCAGGTCGTTCCCGGACGGGCGGGTGAGGGCGGTGCGCAGCTTGGCCAGACAGCGGCCGCGGGTGGGTCCGATGCTGCCGACAGGCATCTGCAGGTCGGCGGACAGGGCGGCGTAGTCGGGTCGTTGCTCGAAGGCGACCACGCGCAGCAGGCGCTGGCACCGCTCGTCGAGCTCGGCCACCGCCCGCCAGAGCAGGTCCCGCTCGTCGTGCGCGACGACGGTGCTCTCGGCCGAGGGCTCCGACGGCACGTGCCGCTCGAGGACGTCGGGCTCGAGCGTGACGTGGGATCCGGCCCGTGCGCTGACCCGCCAGGCGGCGCGGCGCGAGGTCAGCGTGAGCCAGCCACCCACCGCCTGGGGGTCGTCGATCGCGTCGCGGCGGCGGACGAGCGCCAGCCAGGTCGACTGCACGACGTCCTCGGCCTGCTCGTGGGAGAGCCGGTAGGCGCGGACGACGTGCCACAGCACCGGCGTCATCAGCGCCACCAGCTCGTCGAGGGCGTCGAGGTCGCCGTCGCGCCAGCGCTCGAAGGCGTCGGCGGCGACCGACCACACCCCGGGGGCTGCGGACGTCTCGGGCACCCGCCCCGACTGCCCAGCGGTCATGACTCTCATCCGATCCCCCGACGCGCCCGTCCGGGAGAGGCTTCCAGGTGGCTCACCCAGGCAAGGAGGCGCGCTTCACCGGGCTGATACATCTTGTTCTCCGGCGCCTGAAATGTCTACGGCGTTCGCTCGCACCCGCGACGGTGGGGCAGATCGCTGCGTACCTTGGGGGACCGCCAACCGAAGGAAGTCCCCATGGGTCTCTTCAAGATCAGCAGAACTCCGCAGGCACAGGCAGAGCGCGACGTCAGGATCGAGGGGCGCACCAGCCATCGGAGTCTCCAGGAGCTCCGGGACCAGCTGCGCGCCGTCGGGGACCTCGGCCTCGACCTGGACGAGGCGCTGCGCAGTCCGGCCGTCCGCCAGAAGGTGGACATCGCGACGCTGATCAAGGCCCTGGCCGTGGCGACCGCGACCGCCGAGCAGGCCCTCGCGGAGGTCATCGCGCTCCGGGAGGAGCTCGCAGGCTCCTGACCCGACGACGACCTCCGCGCCCGGGTCCGCCGTCCCGTGCCATGCTGCGCGGCATGCCCCAGGTCACCGCAGAGCAGTGGGTCCCGGTCCCGCCGGACACGGCGTTCGCCGTCTCGCAGACGACCGGCGAGGTGCGGCTGAGCTGGGACCCGTTCATCCGGCACCAGCACCTCATCGACGCCGAGCGCCCGGCCAAGGACGTGCGCACCCTGACCAAGGCGCGCGTCGGGCCGACGATGATCAGCCGCTACGTCTCCTACCGGCCGCCCACCTCGGTCGGCATGACCATGGAGAAGGGCCCGTGGTTCTTCGCCTCCTTCGGCGGCGGCTGGCGCTTCACCGCCGAGGAGCAGGGCGGGGTGCCCGGGACCCGCGCCGTGTGGAAGTACACCTGGTCGGCCCGTCCGGCCTGGCTGGCTCCCGTCGCGGACCCGATCGGGCGGTGGCTGCTCGGCCGCGAGATCCGGGCGCGGATCTCGGCCTTCGCCAGGGCCTGCGAGAGCCCGGACGTGCTGAAGGCGATCTAGCCACGGTCACACCCCCCTGCCGCGCGCGTCAGGTGGGTGACACCCACCCCGAGAAGGAGCCGAGATGGCAGCCAAGGACGCGACCCCCGAGCTCAGCCCGCGGCTCCGGTACACGCAGCCCGCCTACGACGCCGGCTGAGCGCGGCGTCAGAGGGGCGGCGTCAGAGACCCAACGTCAGCGGCTGGTCCGGGACGACGCCGTCGATGAGCGCCGCCAGCGGCGTGGCGAGGTCGCGCGGCGAGAAGAGGTCCGGCCCGTGGTAGCCGGCGATGTCGGCGTGCCGCCACCACCGCAGCTCGCTGATGAGCTCGGCGGCCAGCTCCTCGTCGGAGAACGCCCCCCGCGGCTCGAAGCGCGCGGTGCGGACCAGGAAGTAGTCGTTGACCAGCCCGTCGTACGCGCCCTCCAGGCCGGGCATCGCCAGCTCCTGGTGCCACACGTGCGGCGGGTCGGCGTCGACGACGAGCCCGGTCTCCTCGTGCAGCTCGCGGCGCAGCGCCTCCAGCGGCAGCTCACCGGGCTCGACGCCGCCGCCCGGAGCGGCCCAGATCCCCGTCACATGCGGCGGCACCGCCGGGTGCGGGGGACGGAAGCGGCACAGCAGCACGCAGTCTTCGTCCAGGATGACCGCCCGGACGGTGCGACGCAGCCGCGGAGCGGCGGGAGGCTCGGTCACGTGCCTAGTCCTGGTCCGAGTCGTAGGTCGCCTGGTGCTCCTCGATGTCCGGGTTGTGGTCGACCGCCCACTCCGCGAGCGCCACGGCGGGCGCGATGAGGGTGCGCCCGGTCCCGGTCAGCTCGTACTCGACGCGCGGCGGGACCTCGGCGTAGACCGTGCGCGACACCAGCCCGTCCCGCTCGAGGTTGCGCACCGTGCGGGTCAGCATCCGCTGGGAGATGCCGGGGATCCGGCGCTGCAGCTCGGTGAAGCGCAGCGGCGGCCCGTCCAGCGTGGCCACGACCAGCAGCGTCCACTTGTCGCCGATGCGGTCGAGGATGCCGCGGATCGCGCGACCGCCGTCGCCCCGGATCAGGCAGGTCTTCTCGTACTTCGACACGGACGTCCCTGTCCCTCACGCACACCGGTGTGCCTTTTGTAAGCCCTCCCGGACTTACCCAGGATGGCCCTCGTCACCGACGATAACCAAGGAGCCACCATGGAGACCGCGTACTGGATCCTCGCCGGCCTGCTCGCCGTGTTCTACGCCTACGGCGGGGCGGTGAAGGTCGTGCGCACCCAGGAGCAGCTGCAACCGATGATGGCCTGGGCGGGCACCGACGTCCCGATGCCGGTCGTGCGCCTCATCGGCGTCGTCGAGCTGCTCGGCGCCCTCGGCCTGGTCCTGCCGCCGATGCTCGACGTCGCGGTCGAGCTCGCCATCGCGGCCGCGGTCGGCCTGGCCGTGCTGCAGGTGCTCGCGTGGCGCGTCCACTGGGGTCGGGGCGAGCGACGCGACTCGATCATGAACGTCGTCCTGGTGGTCCTCGCCGCGGTCGCGGCCTGGCTCGCGACGGCGTTCTAGGTCTTCGGCCGTCGTACGATCGCGAGATGCTTCGTCTCTCGGTCGCCGTCATTGCGGCCTTGGCAGCCATGGGCGTCACGCCGACGCCGACGTCGACCGCGGCGCCACACGACGAGCCGCAGCAGCGGGTCGCCCGCGCCGCCGGGCAGACGGTCGGCAACGGCTCGAGGGCGAGCTGCACGTCCGCCGCGGTGGTGCGCGCCGTGGCGCGCGGCGGGGTGATCCGCTTCGACTGCGGCCCTCGACCGGTGACCATCAAGATGCGGCGCACCGCGAAGGTGGTCAACACCTCCGCCGCCGTCGTGATCGACGGGGGCGGCCGCGTGACCCTGAGCGGGATGGGCAAGCGCCGGATCCTCTACCAGAACACCTGCGACCCCAAGCAGACCTGGACCACCTCCCACTGCGACGACCAGGCCTCCCCGCGCCTCACGCTGCGCAACCTGACGCTGATCCGCGGTGACGCGACCGGCCAGCGGTACGACGGCGGTGGCGGCGGCGCGGTCTTCGTCCGCGGCGGCCAGCTGAAGATCGTGCGCTCGACGTTCCTCGGCAACCGCTGCGACCGCCGCGGCCCCGACCTCGGCGGGGGAGCGGTCCGTGTGCTCGACCAGTACCGCGACCGCCCCGTGCAGGTCGTCGGCAGCACCTTCAAGAACGGCCGCTGCAGCAACGGCGCCGCGCTCAGCAGCATCGGCGTGTCCTGGCGCATCACCGACAGCACCTTCCTCGGCAACCGCGCCATCGGCCGCGGCGCCAACCCCGCCCGTCCCGGCACGCGCGGCGGAGGCAGTGGCGGTGCTGTCTACCTCGACGGCAACCGGTTCACCCTGTCCCTCATCCGCACCACGATGCGCGGCAACGTCGCCCGCGAGGGCGGCGGCGCCGTCTTCTTCGTCAGCAACGACCGCACCGGCACGATGCTCATCCGCCGCTCACGGCTCATCCGCAACCCGAGCCGCGGCTTCGAGACGCGAGGTCTGCCCGGGATCTTCTTCCTGGGCGCGCGCCGCCCGACGATCGTCAGGTCCGTCCTGCGCTGAGTAGGGGCTCGTAGGTGGTGGCCCCGTCACGGAGGTGCCAGGTCAGATCAGGTCATGGCTCGCCGCGTAGGTCGCTGCCGCGGCGCGCGAAGAGACGTTGAGGGTGCGGTAGATGTTGGCGACATGCCGGTGCACGGTGTGCTCGCTGAGGAACAGCTCGGCGGCGATGTCGGCGTTGGACAGGCCCCGCGCCAGAAGTCGCAGCACGTCGACCTGCCGCGGGGACAGCGGGTCGCCGGCGTCGCGCTGTCCCAGGAGACTGCGAGCCCGATCGATGCTCGGTCCCGTCCCGAGAGGCTGCAGAAGGTCGAGCGCTCGTCCTGCCTGGTCGAGGACGCTCTTGTGGTCGCCCAGCGCTTGGAGGCAGGAGGCGTACTCGAGCCGGTACTCGGCCTCGTCGAATCGCAGTCCAGCAACTACGGCGTGCCGGACAGCGTCCTGCCACAGGGCGACCGCGTCTACGCCGACAGGCGAGAGTCGCGCTCGTGAGCCTGCTTCTGCCGCCCGGAGTGCGTCGGTGCCGACCTCGTCCGCGATGGTGCGCAGCTCGTCGGCCATCGTGCGGGCCTCCTCGGCACGCCCGGCCGCGGCGGCGACCTCGACGAC
Organism: Nocardioides lijunqiniae; assembly: GCF_015024225.1. Lineage (GTDB taxonomy): Bacteria > Actinomycetota > Actinomycetes > Propionibacteriales > Nocardioidaceae > Nocardioides > Nocardioides lijunqiniae. Next base: position 40,762 of record NZ_JACJGM010000029.1, on the reverse strand, counting down.
GAGTGCCAGCACCTCGGCCCTCTCCAGCTGCTGGTCCGAAGGCAGGATCCGCAGCAGCTCGGACACCGTCGACCACGCAAGGTCCACGTCGCCGTCACTGAGCTGAAGGCGGCATCGGCTGATGGTCGCATTGGTCTGGAGACCCGCCTGGCGGAGCAGAGTCTCGGCCTCGTCATGCCGACCCTGACGGCGTCGAAGCTCACCGAGGTGGGCCACCGCCTCGAGGCGAGCGCTGCGCTGCGAGTGCTCGAGGAGCTGCAGCATCCCGGACAGGGTCGCCTCGGCTTCGACACACTCGCCCTGAGCCATCTGGACGGATGCGTACTGGATGCGGCACACGGAGAACAGCGGCGCGAGATCATGGCGGGCACAGATCTCCTCGACCCGCGCGCACCAGGTGGCAGCACGGGTCAAGTCGTGCGCATCCTGGCAGGCGCTGATGAGCCAGCAACAGATCTTGCCCATCCACATGAGGTCGTCGATGTCGCCTGCGGTGGCGGCTCCGGCGGCCGCATCCAGCAATGCCATTCCCGGCGTGACCTCGCCCAGCCGGACCAGAGCGAGTCCCGCGAGGGCCTGTCCGACACAGACCAGATCATCGTCACCGGCCGCGCGCCCCAGTGACTCGGCAGCGCGGGCGTGCACCAGGCCCACCCGAGCCGCACCCTCGATGTTGAGGGCGACCTCGGCGTTGCGGACCGCCAACCACCCGACCTCGGGCAGATCGTCGTCCCCGGCGAGGAGGGCCGCGGCCCGCGCCAACCAGCCGCGGCCCACGGCGGTGCCCCGACCGAACAGGATGGAGTCGTAACCGAGGGTTGCGGCCATCAACGCGGCAGCACGTCGGTCACCGGCCCTGCGGAACCCACGGTAGGCCGCCTCGCGGGCGGCGAGGGCGGTCTCGGCGTCGTCGCGCCACCACGCGACCTGGGCGAGCCCATCATGGGCGCGCGGGTCGTCGGTGCGGTCGACGACCGCGGCGAAGCCGGCAGCAGCCTCGCTCCACCGCCCACCCTTCAGTGCCGCTCGAGCCGTGAGGAGCTCCCGCGAGGTCATGACGACCGCACGGCCTGCCGACCGGTCGCGCGCAGCGCGCTAGACCCCGGCGCCGGCAGCCAGCGCGTGGACGTCGGCCGTGGTGAGCGCGTTGCCCGCGATTCCCCAATCGCCGCTCTGCACCTCCCGCACGACGCACCACGTGACCGGCCGAACGTTCTCGCCCTCGATCTCGACCAGGGCGTCGGTGAGCTTGGCGATGATCTGCCGCTTCTGCTCGGCGGTGAAGACGTCCTTGATGACACTGACCTCGATGAGCGGCATGGCAGCAGACCCTTCTCGTTGTGCGACTCCCTCGTGGAGCCTGGACTCCTAGACTGCGTCGCACACGCTGGGTCTCGCTTCGACTGAACGGGCCATCGTGCTGCTCGGCGCTGATGGCCCGCACGGGCCACGGCCGGTCCCGCTCGCTCACGGGACGGGTTCGAGGTGTCCACCGCACCAGTGTGGCCCAGGAGCCCGACCGTGCCTCCAGCTCCCGGTCGACCCGTTCTCGGCAGGTTCGGTTGCTTCTTGGGCCGCGCCGACGGGCGACGGAGTGACGCACCTCCGGCGGTGGCGACCCGAGGACCAGCCCGGGGTGCTCCGGCTACGCCGCTTGCCACTCGCGCCGCAGCAGCCCGAACACGAACGAGTCGGAGAGGTCGCCGGCGACGACACAGTCTTCGCGCAGCGTGCCTTCGTGCCGGAACCCGAGCTTCTCGAGGACGCGGGCGGAGGCCAGGTTGCGGGTGTCGGTCTCGGCCTGCACGCGGTTGAGGTCGAGGGTGTCGAAGGCCCACTGCAGCACGGCCCGCCCGGCCTCGGTGGCGTAGCCGTGGCCCCAGGCCGTCTCGGCGAGGACGTAGCCCAGCGAGGCCTTGTGATGGGCGGGGTCCCAGTGGGTGAGGCCGATCCACCCCAGGAACGAGCCGTCCGAGGCGAGCTCCAGGACGAGCCGGACGCCGCTGCCCTCCTCCGCCATCTCACGGCTGCGGGAGAGGAACGCCTGAGCGCGCGTGGGGTCCTGCCACGGAGGGGCGTCCCAGTAGCGCAGGACGTGGGCGTCGCTGTGCATCGCGTACAGCGACTCCGTATCGGCGTCGACGAACGGCCGAAGACGCAGGCGGGCGCTGTGCACGGTCGGGGCGGGCAGGGACATGTGGTCATCGTCCTGCCAACGCGTGCCCGACGGCAATCAGAAGCGGACAAGGGTTGGCAGGCACCCGGGGACCACGACCATGGGGGCTGCATAGTCCCCGCCCGTGACCGTCACGATGCGGCTGCCTGAGTTGGTGTGTCAGAGGCGGCCAGATCACCGTTGCTCCCGATGACGGTCTGGGTCTGGCAGCTCCAGAGCATCCTCCGCGAAGACAAGCCAGAAGGAATTCTTGGCTTTAGCCAAAAGATGAACGCGCAGACTTCTGGTGTGTCAGTGTGCCCAACAACGGGGGCGGGGGTGTCGAGGTGGCTGGGTGTCGCCACCTCGTCGATTCGACCCCGGCCTCGTGCAGGCGTTCGCGGTGAGGTCAGCGGCTCGGGTCAGGCGGCCAATTGCTCGTTCGAGGAACCTCCGAATTCGAGATCCATGCGTTGTCGGCGAGGCTGACGCGAAGAAAAAGGTGCCACCATGACTACCATCAAGCCTCTTGCTGCGCTGCTCCTCAGCGCCGCCCTGCTCATCCCGACACTGGGCGTAACGCCGGCCCAGGCTGAGGAGACCAAGCCCGACCATCACGGCACGATCACCCCTATCCCACGGAATCTTGCCCAGCTTGGCCAAGCACGTGACCGTCTGCAGGGCGGGCACAGGCCCCAGGTCGATGCCCGGTCGTACCCCGACAGCCTGACCGTCTACCCCCAGAGTTATACGCGTTCACCCAGCGGGGAATGTGAGAGTCTGCTTGCGCAACTGGATGTGAGTACGGGCGCCGATTACGAGTCCGGAACGGGCGAATGGGCGAGCGCCACCGTGGAGTGGCAGGTCCCGACGTCGTGGGGCGAGAACTACGAGTACGGCAGCATCTACAGCGATGGGTCCTACGAGTTCGATGCTCTCTACTGGTGCCCCAACGTGGACGGTTTCGGCACGTTCACTCTCAGCGTGAGCGTTACCTACTACGACCTCGATGGTTACCAGGTGGGATACGACGCTGAGGCGCAGCCCTTTACTGTCAGCCCTCCGCCTGTCGCTCCTGTCGCCTCGTCCAAGGTGTCGCACAGCAAGAAGAAGTACCGAGCGCACGGCTGGAAGTGGAACGTGCGCGTCACGCGTGCAAACAGGGCGTGGGGTGGCACGCAGGTGGTCATGCAGGCGAAGCTGTGCGGCGGCTGGCAGAAGATGTTCACGAAGCGGACGAATGCTCGCGGCCGGGCCGCATTCACAGCCGACCCTGAGGCGGGCTGGAACAAGCAGCGATTCTGCGGAAAGCCCGGTGCGCGCATCCCGTTCCGGTTCGCCGTCGCCGGCAACGCAAGCACCCGGGGTGACGTAGGCCCCACGTTCCGCGTCACGCGCCGCTGACCAAGCGCCACGGCCTACCGGTCACTGCGCCGTTGCTTCTCCTCCGGCTGGCGGATGCCAACGCTCGGCGCGAGCAACCGGGTTTGGCCGCATCGCGCGTGCGGAGTCACCACACTGGCCTCGTGCCTCTCAACCGATCGCTACTGACCGTGCCGGTGTTCGTCGTGGGAACGGCGTTCGGATCGTCGTCGTGCGCTGCCGAGCCGGAGCCGGTCGTCAGCGACTCCAGCGCCGCCTCGGACGGCGAGACGCAGACGGAGCTTGCGAAGGAGCCGGTCTTCCAGCCCGACCTGTCGGGTCTGCCAGCGAAGCAGAAGGAGCTCTACACCCACTACGCGTCCTTGCTGGACGAGAACTCCAGCCAGGAGGGGACCTGGGTCTTCGTCGCGGACATGACCGTCGACGAGGCGGTGGACCGGCTCCTCGGACCCGAGCCGCGGGTGGTGACGCCGAAGGACGAGCGGCGGTTGGACAGTGGCGCCTGGTCGGCGTACTCCTTCACGCCGGTCGGCACGGGCGTCGTGGCGTTCGAGCGCACCGGGTTCGCCGACCCGCGCGGCCGCCGGCTCGCGGCCCTCTCGGCCGGCGGGGGAGTCAGCGCGGTGGCGACGGGCGACGTCGAGGCGATGAGCCGGTTCGGCTACGCCCGCGACGGCAAGATCGTCTTCGACGAGGTCGACTACGCCTTCGTCGAGGACCTGGAGAGGATCCCGGCCGAGGTGCGGGACCTCGCGGCCCTCGTCTGGGCGGGCCCGGGCAGCTTCTCGGCGGAGACCGGGGACTGGTTCGTCGCCGCGCTGGCGATGGCAGAGCTGGTGACGGGTGTGCGCGTCGACCCGAGCGGCTACGACGCGCTCACGAAGTACCTCGTGCGGATCGGGTAATGAACCCAGCCCCGTCGGGCACCGGCAGGACATGGACGAGCGCGAGCACCCCACGACCGAGCAGCCGCTGAACGCCGAGCCGCGGCGCAAGCTGCCGTCGCTGCTGGCCCTCCTGGCATTGGTGGTGACGATCGCGGTGGTGTTCGCGATCATCACGTTCCTGCAGCAGCGCACCTAGTCGCCCGATCTCCTGCGGGAACGCGCCCGGCCCTCTAGGTTGACCCGGTGATGAAGCGCTCTCGGGTCCTCGGTCTCGTCCTTGCCACCGTCGGGTCGGCCCTGATCAGTACGACGGCCGTCCCTACGCCGTCCGCGTCTGCCTCCTCGTCAGACCCGGGTACGTCGCAGCGCCCGGCGTACCGATGTCTGATGGACGCGTTCGGTCACACGACCAGCGGTCGGATCAAGTTCCGCCGGGTGGTGAACGCGCGGGTCGAGGTCTCCAAGACGTCACCCGGCACGGTCACGTGGCGACCGATCTCGTGGGCACTCGTCAGCTCCAACGGTTCGCCGGGGACGGAGACGACGCGCCAGCTCGTCGCGGCCACGGACGGGAAGGTGCGACTCGTCGAGACCGAGTGGCACAGCGGCAGCGCCTTGGACGTGCGGGTCCTCAAGGTCGTCGGCCGGGGCTACCCGAGCCGGCTCGTGAGCGTCACCGACCGTCATCTGTTCTGGGTCGCCGCGGACGGGTCACTGCATCGCAAGACCTGGAACGGCTCGCGGTTCGGCCGGCCCATGACGTTGCCGGTGTCCCTCAGGACCGCCACTGCGATGACGGGCTTCGAGGCGGACTTCGGACGGCGCATCTACTACACCGACAAGGCAGGCGCGCTCCACGTCGTCGCCGATCACGGCCACGGGTCCACTGACACCGTGCTCCGGTCGTCGGGCTACGGCAAGGTCACCGGTCTTCGCGCGGGCTACTGCATGTCGCCTAACTACGCCAGGCAGCGCTCCTACCTCGGACTGTGGTCCGTCAACCGCGCGAGCGGGGTCGCCCGCTTCCAGCGAGCCCTCCGCCCGGCCGCGGACGAGGCAGGGCCGGTGACGAAGGCGGTGCGAGTTCGTCCGTCGGGCTGGACCTGGCGTCGGCTCGGGTAGGTCGGAGACCAGCGCATCAGGGCGCCGTGAGCCACTTGCTGTCCACAGAGCACGTCCGCGCAGACCCGCTCCACAGGTCCTGTCGCATCGGCCTCTGACTGTCGGCCGTCCGGTCTAGCGTCGGGGTCATGTTCGACACGTCCATGGCCGCCATCCACGAGGCGAAGGCTGCCCTCGTGGAGGACCTGAGCGACCTCTCGGACGCGCAGCTGGTCGACCTCATCCGTGGGGCGGAGGAGCTCAAGTGCGTCGCCGCGGCTGCTCAGGCCACGGCGGCCGTGCGGCTCGAGCAGTCCCAGCGCGCGGCGCAGGTCGAGGCCGGGCTGCGGGCGGAGCGCGTGGGCGAGGGCATCGCCGAGCAGGTCGGCCTGGCTCGTCGCGAGTCGGCGGCCAAGGGTGCTCGGCTGCTCGGGCTCGCCCAGGTTCTCGACGGCGAGATGCCCCACGCGCTCGCCCTCATGCGGGACGGCCGGCTCAACGAGTGGCGCGCCACGATCCTCGCCCGCGAGACCGCCTGCCTCTCGCTCGCCGACCGCCGTACCGTCGACGAGCGCCTGTGCGCCGGGGGAGAGGCCGCGACGATGAGCGACCTCGGCCTCGCGCGAGCAGCCAAGAAGCTCGCCTGCGAGCTCGATCCCGCCTCCGTCGCCGAGCGCGCCCGCCGGGCCGAGTCGGAGCGCCACGTCTCGATCCGCCCCGCGCCCGACACGATGTGCTGGGTGACCGCCCTGCTCCCGGTGAAGCAGGCCGTCAGCATCTACGCCGTGCTCCTGGCCGCCGCGGCCACCGCCCGCGCCCAGGGCGACGAGCGGTCGAAGGGGCAGGCCATGGCCGACACCCTCGTCGAGAAGGTCACCGGCCGCCCGGCGCAGGAGGCACCGCGCGTCGAGATCAAGCTGGTGATGACCGACCGGACGCTCCTCGGCGATGCCGACGACGCCGTCCACGTCGAGGGCTACGGTCCGGTCCCCGCCCCCTGGGCCCGCGCCTTCGTCATCGGCGCCATGCGCGCCACGCGTGCCTGGATCCGCCGGCTGTACATCGCCCCGACGACCGGCCAGCTGGTCGCCATGGACTCCCGCGCCCGCTGCGCCCCCGCCGGCCTCGCCGACTTCGTCGCCACTCGCGACCAGGGCCTCTGCCGCATCCCCTGGTGCGGCGCCCCGATCCGCCAGACCGACCACGTGACGGCCTGGGCCGACGGCGGCCCGACCAGCGAAGCCAACACCCAGGGCCTCTGCGAGCGCCACAACCTCGCCAAGGAGGCCCTCGGCTGGTCCGCGATCGCCTTCACCGACCCGCACGGCACGCACACCGTCGAGACCACCACCCCCACTGGCCACCGACATCGTTCCCGCGCGCCCGCGCCACCCGGCGCCGATGGCGTCTCGAGCTCATCCGGACCGCTCGGGTTGGAGCTCACGGGCTGAGCCGACGTGCAGCTGCCACACGCATTCTCCTAGGGGCGCGTGGCTATCGCGGCGCGAAGACGCGGTTGGGATCCATGGCGCTTGGACTGCTCAGAGCCGCTAATTGCGGCGACGCGGCGCGCGCGATGGCTCAACTATTCAGGCGGCGTCGCGAGCCAGCTGGTTGAGGGCATCTTGGAGTATCGCGTCGTCTCCGGGTCCTAGCCAGGTCACGATTCGAACGCGATCTGCGCGGCCGCTGACCACGGCGTCAGCACCCCGGGTATCGAGTGAGTTCGTGACGATGAGTAGCCGGTCGGACTCAGTTAGCCGATCCAGAAGTGGTGCAAGCGTGCTGCCTTGGAAGGGGGTGCTGGGGTCGCGTTTGAACTTGGACTCGACGTAGAGAGGTACTGGACCGCTGGCGACTTCAAAGTCTGCCATGCCCCGAGATCTGATTGCCTCTTTGCGGATGGCGGCTCCCGGAAGCGCTCGCCGAAGGGCTTGCTCGACTGCTTCGTCGTACTCGGCTGCTGGGTGCCGCGGCGCGTAGCCCGTCCGCTGCATCTCCTCGAGACGCCGACGAAGCTCTTCAAGTTGTCGCACGGCGTCCTGGTCGCCTGCGTCTTGGGCAGCATCGATCTGCTCGTCAACTGTCTCCGTCACCTCGGACCAGGAGATTTCGTTCCCTGACACGACCAGTTTTGTGGGCCAGCGGCCGACCAGACCAAGAAGGCCGCCGAGGGCGCCAGTAGCAATCAGCGCGACCGCACCCGAAGCGTCGCTGTTGGTGAAAGTCGCAACTGCTCCGGCCACCCACGAAAGTAGGCCCGTAGCGACCAATCCGCGGCGCGCCCGGACACTAATCTCGCCCGGCCCGGGTGCTGACACCAAGTCACTTGACTGCACGTGAGCAGGTTCTCACCCGCCGCCGAGAACCGCTGCGATTTGGGGACACACCGTTCGTATCCTTCGACCTCGGGCGGCGGCAAGACGTTGCTCGTCAGCGGACCAGGACGGGCGGATCCGCCCTACTCCAGCTTCTCGACATCGTCCGCTGGCGCTGGAAGTCGGGGTGGCTCAATCAACTCGCGCTCGTCCGGCGAGCTCAATTCACCGAAGTCCTGGGGTCCCTTGAGGCGGCGCCACGCCTGGGTCGTCGTTGGCCCCGCCAACCTGCCACGTGTCCGCGCGGCCCGCGAGCGTGCCTGCGCACCGAGCCGCGCCGCTGCACCCGCGCCACCGGCACCTGCGTCGAACGCTCGGTCCCGGGCCGAGCTCGCTCGACTCGAGGTTCTCACCCTCACCTCGGCCATCGCGCCTGTCCACGTGCGCACTAAGGCCAGGTCCTCCTCCGGCTCATCGTCGGCGCCGCCAAGGACCGCGTTCAACCGCTGCACCCGGGTAGCAGCATGATTGCGCGCTTCGACCACAGCGGGGGACGCACTCGGGTGCAGCAGTACCCTCGCGTTCGCCCTTTCGGCCGCCTGATTCAGCAGTCCAACCAGGGACTCGGTTCGCGCAGAGATCTGTTCAAGCCGTCGAGCACGTGCCTGCCGCATCGTGCTGAGTCGCCGCTCCGCGCGACCTGGGTCGGTGCTGAGCACGATGTCGAGCTCGAGCACATCGACTTCATCGAGCAATTGCACGCACCGGGCCACAACAGCCAGCCATTCAAGCGCCGTGCCCTCGGCCTCCTGGGCTGCCACCGCCAGGTCCCGCACGCTCGTCTCGCCGCGCAACTTTCGCTCAGCGTTGCCTAACTGCGTCAGCGCGTACTCGAGCACGTGATGGATCTGGGCCGGCGAGCCCTGCACCTTCGCCCATGTGCGCTCATCGATCCCGCCTTCGAGTTCGCGCACGAGCAGGCAGTCGTCGATGACCCTCCCGGTTCCTACTAGACCGGAGACAAGCATGTCGGTCTGAGCGGCGAGCACCTCGTCGACTTTCACCTCGATCGCGTCAAGGTGAGCTTTCAGTTCACCGATCATCGCCTGCGCTGACAGCTGTGCCATGACACCCGCAGCGCCAGCCAAGTTGGCGGGATTCGCGAGGAAGGAGCGGCCGGTGTCCAGAAACTCGGTGAAGCCGCCAGTCTGACCCTTGCCGCCGTCGAACACCCCGGTGCGCAACCCGGTGCGCCTCGACTTCCGCAGACCCTCCTTCTTCATCCGCTGGTAGGAATCCTCGGTCAACTTCATCCAGCGGCCGTGCGTTGCGGCCCACTCGGAACCGATCCCTGCGACACCGGAGCCCGCGTTCAGCAGTGCCTTCACCTGGTGCAGTTCGAGCGGTCTTGACGTCTCGCTCAGTTCGCGGTCGGCAAAGAAGGCCTCCACGTCTGCCTTCTGCCCCACGACCGCCAGCCCGTCGCCGTCGCTGATCAGCTGGATCTCGCCTGTCATCGCCTTCTCCCGAACACTCGCATACTGGAGACTATCGGCGGGTGCCGACGCAGGAGGCTCAACGCTGTACGCGGTCGTGCAGAAGACGAGCGTGCGGGCAGTCTGACGACGCGTACCGACCGACGTAGTCGGGGACGGCGCCACGTGAGTGAAAGTCGCTTCAATCAGTGACGGCGTGCGGTGGAGCACCTGCGTGGCTCAGATCGTCAGCGCGGTGGGTTGGTGTAGGGGAGGTTGCGGAACAATCGCCGTCACCAGAACTCGTCTAGGCATGCGCGGATAGAAGCGCCCTCAGGCGGCGGAGTGACGCAGGGGATGAACGGAGCGCGTGGCGTCTATGCGCAGTCGTTGCAGTGGGTGGCGGCGTCGTCCTCGTAGAAGTGGTTGGGCTGCATGAGGTAGCAGCCCATGCAGACCCGTTCCATGACATGGCTGGCTGAGCAGCCACATCGGCCACACGCCGGACATTCCGGCTCGCTGCAGACGTCGTGGATCGGCGTCCATGCTTGGAAGGACTCGCCGCACTCGGCGTTTCGGCATTCGCGGTCTGGGGCGCGAGGGCCGGTGTCGTACTTCGGGAGGGTGAAGCGGTCTGCCCAGGGTGGTTTCTCGGTGACGGCGACGATAACCAGGTGGCCGCTGCCGATGTCGGCGACCTGGGCGTACATCGGCGAGCTTCGGATGCCGTCGCGGTACTCGAAGGTGGTGTCGTTCTCGGTGATTCTGAAGTCTCGGTCGCCGTCGGCTTGGCGTTGGCGGCCCTTCTTCACGATGTCGGAGTTCGACTGATTTGAGCCTCGGCGCGGGGGTGGGACACCGTGAGCCGGGGCAATCTGGACAACGTCTTCGTTGTCGAGCAGGACGACCATGCCAGGGACAACGAAGTTCTCGATGGCGCGGACACAGACTGCCTGGCGGGATGCGGAGGTGCTCTGGGCGAGGGCGACGATGTCGGCGGCCGTGGGTGTTCCGGTCCCGAGGATGGAAGTCGCCGTGTCGTTGGGGATGAGGAGGGCTGCGGAGAACCGTTCGCAGATCCGGTCTTCGACAGCGAAGGTGATATCGAATGGCAGGTCGGCGAGTACGTCAGCTATCTCGGGGGTGGTGTGGGTGTGGTGGCCGAGTTCGTGCAGTGCGGTAAACGCGTCGCGGCGAGTGTTTCCGGATTCGGCGACGGCGATGATGGCGCGCACGGCGGTGCTGGGGTCGTAGTAGGTGCCTGCGACGCTGCACTCTTTGCCGAGAGTTGCTGAGGGTGGGACGTTGATGGCCGGTTGGAGTCGGCGCACGATGACGTCGTCCCAACTTTCGAGCTCAGTGAGTGGGTCGGTTTCGAGTCCGCGGCGGTCAAGGATGCCATCGTCCACGAGGTCTTGGAGTGCGCGCAGTGCGACGAGGACCATCTTGTTGACGAGGCTCCACGGCATGGGATTGCCCATGCCTAGTCCTGGGGCAGGTGGGTGTCGAGGTACTGGTTGATGCGTTGGCGCCACTGGTCGAGTTCGTTGTCGTTGGCTTGTCCGGTGGCGCGCGCCGCTGCTGCGTAGACCCCGTAGGCGCAATCGCGACGCGCGGTGATTTCGTCGGCGCCAGTCGCCCTCGCGTATTTAGTAATGCGGGCGCGGACCGCTGGTGTGTTGAACAGGTGAATGACAGCGGACGGGAGCTGTGAGGCAGCTGCGACGAGTTCATCGGCCGAGTGCCCGGCAAGGGGAGCGATCATGGTCGCTTCGTCAGGTTGAAGCGGTCTTTGGCCGCGTTTGATCTGCAGCGCCTCGGCAGTGCTCACGCCGACGGCCTGGACGATCTCGGAACTTTTGACGTTGGCGAGGAGCTCTGTTATGTCGCCACCGGATTCGGGGATCCAGCTGGCGTAGGTAAGGGTTTTGAGGTCGTCGATGATGCTCGCGCGCATGACGCCGTCGTAGGTCCGGTTGGTCGGGATAGCTTGATAGTGAAGGAGCTCGTTCGAGGCGAGCTTCCGCTCCGGGGACGGCGTCTTCACGTTCCCCAGATGCGCGTCGAGTGTGGCGAGAGGAATGGTCTGTGTGGCGTCGAGCCAGAGAACCGCGGAGATCCCGATCGTCGTTGCGGACGCTGGGGTCACCGTTGCGCTGGAGTCAGCAAGGTCCGGGTCAAAGGTGACTGCTGCGACCCTCACATGGTCGTCGTCTGGGTTGGTCACGATGATGACCGCGAGCGCCGTCTTCTCCCATCGTGCTCGCCAGATCTGATTGATTCCGGGGTCGGGCGGTTCGGCCGTCTCGTCGGCAAAGGTGGGCGCACTGATGCCTCGTGCGGCGAGTAGTCGCTCGCGAACGGAGTCTGCCGCCGCTGCGAAGTTGAACTTGTCACCACCGTTCGGGGTGCGCTGTCCGTCGCCCATAGTCACCTCGTTTCCACGTTCATCATCGTTGAAGCCGCCCATGGGCGCACCGACAGAGCACCTTCTGCGACGGCGGCGGTGGCGAGTGCTTCGACATGGTCGCGGTTCATGGGCGGCAGCGTTGCTCGCCTCTCCATGTGAACTGACGAGCCATCTCGCCCAGAGCCACGACTACAGGTTCTGGTCGGACAGGAGTTAGTCATTCGTGCGATTAGGAGTTCGAGGCCCGTCCCGGTGGTTGTTTGCGTCATGGGGTTCCGCCCGGGGGGCCGTTGGGGTGCTCGCGGCTGTAGATAGCTGTGAGTTCGTCCAGGATGTGCCGGCCGAACTCGGGGGTCGGTGCGTGTTCACGGATCTTGGCGAACATTGCCTCCAGGATGGCCTGGGCTTCGCCTTCTCCGCAGCCAAGAATGAGGACCACCGCTGCGATGCGCGCATCTGGAGTCTCGGGGACGTCGAGGAACGGATAAATCGAGCGTTCCTCGGCGGAGAACTCGACCCAGAGCCAGTCTGCGGCGTCTGCTGCTGCTACTCGGTCGAGCTGGTCCTCGGCAGTCGGGTCGGCGGGACCGTACACGGCGAGGTGTTCGGGGTCGGTCGGGCTGGTGGTGTCGGAGACGTCGCGGTTGTCCGGGTCGAGGAACTCGTCGAAGCGGCGGGCGACTACCCGAGCGAGGATCTGGTCAGGGAGGTAGCAGCTGCCGGCAGCGGTGAAGATCGCGGTGATGACGTCGAGTAGTGCCTGCTTCGTGACCGGGGGCGGCGGGCCGGACCTGTTGAACTTCACGCCAGGCGGGACCGGGGTTCGTGCCGCAGCCGCGTGAAGATCATCTTCGTCGCCCTGCCACAGTTCGCCGCGGGCGCCCCGGGACGCGACGGGCGCCCACCCGTCAAGCGGGTTAGCGGCGTCGTCGAGTCGGACGTAGTCAGGGTGGCGCAGCAGCATCGTCGCGAGTCGGTTCCGCATGAGGCCGACGGGAGTGCTCTTGGCGACGTCGATCATGTAGTTGCGGATGGTCTTGAGGAGTCGTCGTTCCAGGTGACCCGGGTCGCCGCCTGCGGCTGCCTTGGCCTCGGCGACGATGGCGGCGCCCTTGTGCAGGTACAGGTCGACGGCCTGGTCGGTGACCGCGGTCTCGGTCCAACTGTCGTGGTCCCCGGGCGGCGGGAACGAGGACTGCCGGACAACCTGCCAGACGAGGCGAACAACGAGCGTCAGCTCGTCTTCCTCTTCGTAGCTGGACATGCCCTTGTTCCATCCCCGCGCGCGACTGGCCAGCGGGTACATCCCTCCCGCCCTAGGTCAGTGTGCCGTTTCGACGAGCGGTGGGCCCGCATCTGCGCCTGACGGGCGAGTCCATTGAGCGCGGATGCCGGCTCGAGCGGTGGCTCATACCGGTCTCTCCGCTTGTGTCGCAACGCCAGCTGGATGCCCTCGTCATGCGCATCCAATCCGGCCGATCGGTCTCCCAGAGTTGGCTCGTCTGTTCCGGGTGAGCACGTGCACGGACCTGGTCCGTTGCACAAGCCCACTCGCGCCCGTCGGGCGATCCCGGAAGTCAAGGAGGAAACACCCCATGAACGACAACGACAACACCGAGCAGAACGGACGCAGTGTGTCTACGGAGAACGCGAAGGACCAGAAGCCGGGCAAGGTGCCCATCTACATCGACGGCACGAAGTACCACCCCGAGGGCAGCAAGCTCACCGGGGCGCAGCTGCGTACCGTCCCGTCCCCGCCGGTGAGCAGCGACCGCGACCTGTGGCTCGACATCATCGACGAGCTCGACAAGCTCATCGAGGACGACGAGGTCGTCGAACTGGAGAAGAACATGCGGTTCTTCACCGTGCCGCGCGTGATCAACCCGGGCCAGGTCATCGAACCGCACTCCGGGACCTGAGCGATGGGTGCGCTCGTGGCGGTCCTCCGCGAACAAGACCAATCCCTCCTCGACTCGCTGGGCTATAGCTCCACGGTCGAGGTGTCTGACGGGTTCATCAACGTCGTTCTGGCCGACTTCCCGACCCCGGGTCTCGACCGGTCCGAGGCCGACCTTCTGCTGCGCCTGCCGATCGGGTTCCCCGACGCCACCCCGGACATGTTCTGGGTGTCGCCGGCCCTGACAGCCAAGGGCGCCGCGATTCCGGGCACCGAGGTGATCGAGAACCACGTCGGCCGGGTCTGGCAGCGGTGGAGCCGCCACATCGGGGGCCAGTGGCGACCGGGCATCGACAACCTCGAGACGTACCTCGCGTACGTCCGCCGGGCCATGGCGATCGCGGGCGGCCACTGATGTCGACCCGCATCGCGTTCACCGAGGACCAGTTCACCCCGCTGGCCTCCTCCCTCGGCGCCGGTGACGAAACCGCGGCGGTCGTCGCGACCTCCCTCGTGGGGGCCGTGGCGACCACCGTGGACACGTCCGTCGCCGGTGCCGAGATCCCGAAGGTGGCCGGGTCGATCACGCTGCTCGCGCAGACCGTCACGCCGGTCCCCGAGGGGGCCTACGTCGAGCGCGGCCCGATAAGCCTGTCGATCTCCTCGTCCGGGTGGGTGCCGGCGTTCCGTGCGGCCGTGGCGCACGACCAGGTCCCGATGTTCGTCCACACCCACCCGCGTGGCCTGCCAGAGTTCTCCACCTACGACGACCAGGTCGACGTCGAGCTGGCGAACGCGGCCCGCGAGTTCGGCGCTCCGTACTACGCGGCCATCGTGGTCGCCGGCAGCCTGGACGCCCCGCAGGTCGCCGCCCGCCTGTACGACCTTGGCGAGACCTTCGACGCACAGGCGCCGCAGTTCGTCGTCGTCGACGCGGTCCGGGTCGCTGGCGCTGGTCTCCGCCTGTACCTGCCGCCCGCTGACGCTGAGGAGTTGGGCGATCTGGCGAACGAGGAGCAGATGTCGGTGTTTGACCGGCAGATTCGGATGCTCGGCCCGGACGGCAACCGGACCCTGAAGCACGTGCGCGCCGCCGTCATCGGTGGCGGCGGCACCGGGTCCGCGGTCTCCGTGCAGGTCGCACGCCTGGGGTTGGGTGAGCTCGTCATCGTCGACGACGACGTCGTCACCGACCCGACGCCGACCCGCGGGCACGGCATCACGACCGGTGACGTCGGCCGCCTCAAGGTGGACGCGCTCGGTGACCACCTCGACGAGATCGGCCTAGGCACCCCGGTGGTCCGGATCGACAAGCCGCTGAACCACCCGGACGCGCTCGCCGCGATCGCGCACTCCGACGTCGTGTTCAGCTGCGTCGACGGGCATGGCGCCCGCCTGATCCTGAACCGATGGGCGTACGCGCACATCGCTCCCGTCGTCGATGTCGCTGTCCTGGTCGCGCCGACCGAGCGCGAGGACGGAGGCCGAGAGGTGCAGATCGAGCAGCGCGTCACCTGGGTGGCGCCCGGCACGGCGTGCCTGCTGTGCCGCGGCCGGATCGACCCGGGCCTCGCGGCCGCCGAGAACCTCGACCCCGAGACCCGCAAGGCGCTCGCCGGCGAGGGGTACGTGCAGGCGGCCGAGACTCCGCAGCCCGCGGTCGTCACCCTCACCACCAGCGTCGCGGCGCTCGGCGCGACCGAGTTCGTCCTGCGCCTGACCGGCCTCGGGAAGACCGAAGCGACGGAGCTGTTGATGCGCTCCCACCTCAGTGAGCTGCGCCGCAACGCCCGACCGGCACGCCGCGGCTGCTTCTGCGCCACCGCGGCCTTCATCGGCCGCGGCATCCGCGCCCCGTACCTGGACCTCCTCGGAGTCCTCCAGTGAAGCGTCTCTTGGCCAACGCCCGCACCCGTGTCGTCCGCGCGTACCGGCGTGCCCGCAACAGCCACGCGAAGTCCCGCGTCAGCCAGGTAGTGGTTCTTGCAGACCGCAGTGGTCTGCCTGAGCACCTGGACCCCCGGTGCGTTTACGTCCTCGGAGCGACGACACCCAAGTGGGCGCTCCTCGACTGCCCGTGCGGACGCGGCCACACCATCGAGCTCAACCTGGCCAACCCCGCACGGACCCGCTGGACGGTCACCGCCAATACGGCCGGGCAGCCGTCCGTCCACCCGTCCATCGACTACCGCGGCAATCCCCGATGCCACTACTGGCTCCGCGACGGCCGCATTCACTGGGTCCCCAACCGGACCCGCAGCTGAACAACCTCAACCAGAGGAGCGGAACATGAACATGGTCCCCGTCGTCTCCGACAACGTCGCCTTCATGGGCTACGACCACGCCACGCGCACCCTGCGGGTCAGGTTCCGCAGTGGCGGCACCTACGATTACTACGACGTCCCCGCCTTCCTGTGCGAGGCAATGTTGCTCCCGCACACCTGGCGCCGCGTCGGCCGACAGATCCGTGCCCACCGGTACCGGCGCATCGCGGCCTGACAAGATTCGCTGCACAGCGCGCCCGCGACATTCTGGGCGGAATGCCCCAACCTCATACGGCGCGATCCGGCGCCCTAGCCGCAGGGGCGGCCGAGCCGGCTCTTAGGTGGTCACAGAGGTCAGCCTCGGAGGTGGCTCAGGAAACTGCACCGGTGGGACTGCCGGGCCACGGTGTTGAGCCTGGGGTGTCCGGGGCTTCGAGCGGTCACCGCACGGGCTGCGCCCGGACCCTGCGAGTGCGGGTAAGACGACCAGCTTCAGCCTGCCGAAGCCTCTGTCCACGTACTGAAAACCCGGATCACGCGGCGATCCTTCCCTCCCGCCGTACGCCGAACGGAGTACGGCGAAGTGCCTGCCGTGGCCAGACGCGTCGGCGCCGCCGGATTGACAGCGTGAACGCCATGACTTCTCAGCTCACGGCGCCCGACCAGTCCGGTGCCGACACCAGCCCGACGAGATCACGCACCATGACCGTGCTGCCCTGGCTCGTGCTGGCCGTGTGGGTCGGGCTGCTGGTGGGCGGCTACTCGCTCGCCGGCAAGCTCGACTCGGTCACCCGCGACGGCCAGGCCGACTACCTGCCGGCCAGCGCCCAGTCGACCAAGGTCCTCCAGGCCGAGGCCGAGCTGCCCGGCGGCGAGAGCGGCCTGCTCATGGTCGTGTACGAACGACCGGGCGGCCTCCAGCCGGGCGACCGGGAGGCCGTCGAGCGCGGCCAGTCCGAGCTCGCGGAGCGCTTCGGGGGCGACGCCGACGCCCTGCCCGAGATCGTCGGCTCCGACGACGGCACGGCCCTGATGTACACGCTTCCGCTCGACCGCGAGGCGGTCGCCGAGGAGGCCGGCGCTACCGCGGATGCGCGTGCCCTCCTTGACGACCGGCCGAGTGGACTGGACGCCTACGTCACCGGTCCGACCGCGCTGGGGGCCGACATGGACGAGGTCTTCGATGCCGTCGACGCGACCTTGATGCTCGCGACGGCCATCGTCGTCGCGGTCCTGCTGATCCTGACCTACCGCAGTCCGTTGCTGTGGCTGGTCCCGCTCACGGCGGTCGGGGTCGCGGCGGTCACGTCGATGGGTGTCGTCTACGCCCTGACCCAGCTGTTCGACTTCACCATCACGAGCATGAGCTCGGCGCTGCTGATCGTGCTGGTCTTCGGCGCGGGCACCGACTACGCCCTGCTGCTCGTGTCCCGCTACCGCGAGGAGCTGCACCGCCACGAGCGACCGATGGACGCCATGGTGGCGGCCCTGCGGGGCGCCGGTCCGGCCATCCTCGCGTCGGCGGCGACGGTGGTCGCCGGTCTGCTGTGCCTGCTGGCCGCGGACCTCAACAGCATCAGCAGCCTCGGCCCCGTGGGGGCGGCGGGCATCGGGGCCTCGTTGCTCGTCATGCTGACGCTCTTCCCCGCTCTGCTGGTGGTGCTCGGTCGCCGCGTCTTCTGGCCGTTCGTGCCGAGGCTCGGGGCTGAGGCGCGCGCGTCCGGGTCGCGATGGGCTCGGCTCGGCGAGCTGGTGGCGCGTCGCCGCGTCGTCAGCTGGGCCGTCCCGATGGTGATCCTGGGCGCTCTCGCGCTGGGGATCGTGGGGGTCAACAGCGCCCTCCCGCAGCTGGACCAGTTCGCCCGATCGACACCGGACTCCGTGACGGGCGCGAAGCTGATCGAGGCGCGCTACCCCGACGCGAGCGGGCAGCCGCTCACCGTGCTGAGTCGTCCGGACCAGAGCCGCGAGGTCCTGGCCGCGGTGGAGGGAACGCCGGGGGTCGCCCGGGCCGAGATCGGCCGGTCCAGCGACGACTGGGTGGAGATGTCCGTGCTCCCGGTCGGCCCTCCCGAGAGCGCGGGGGAGACGGCGACGATCAAGCAGCTGCGGGAGAGCCTGCGCGAGGTCGCCGGTGAGGCCGCGCTGGTCGGCGGGCCGAGCGCCGAGAAGCTCGACGAGGCCGAGACCAACAGGACCGACCGCAACCTGGTGATGCCGCTGATCCTGCTGGTGGTGCTCGCCATCCTCGGCCTGCTGCTCCGGGCGATCGTGGCTCCGCTGGTGCTGGTCGCCACCGTCGTCGTGTCGTACCTCGGCGCCCTCGGACTGTGCACCCTGGTGTTCGACCATGTCCTCGGGTTCGCCGGGCTGGAGTCGTCGGTGCCCCTGATCGGGTTCCTGTTCCTGGTGGCGCTCGGTGTCGACTACAACATCTTCCTGATGACCCGGGTGCGCGAGGAAGCCGTCCGGCACGGCACCGTCGAGGGCACGAAGCGTGGCCTCGCCGTCACCGGCGGCGTGGTCACCTCGGCCGGCGTCGTGCTGGCGGCGACGTTCGCGGTGCTCGCCTCGCTGCCGCTCGTCATGCTCGTCGAGATCGGGATACTGGTCGCCGTCGGCGTGCTCATCGATACCTTGCTGGTGCGGTCCGTCGTGGTGCCGGCGCTGACGATGTCGCTGGGCTCGAGGATCTGGTGGCCCAGCAACCTCTCGCGGACGAGTGAGGACAGTGTCGATGACCGTGTGTGAACGATGACGGCGCTCCGTCCGCCGGTGGCCGATCGGCTGCTGGCGGCGGGGTCGTTCGCGCTCGGCGTCGTCATGGCCTTCACGCTCCAGGCGGTCACTGCCGAGGACGAGCGAGGCGTGGACCTCGGCGCGATCGCGCTCCTGGCTGCGACGTCGGCTCCGTTGCTGGCTCGGCGGCGGTGGCCGATCCCCGTCGTCCTGGCGGTCCTCGCCGTGTCGACGCCCTACCACCTCCTCGACTACCCCCACGAGGCCACGATGCCGGCCCTGGTCGTGGCGGCGTTCACGGCGGCGCGATACAGCGAGCGGCCGCGACCGGGGTACGCCGCCCTGGTGGTGCTGGCCACGGTGGGCCTGCCGGCCGTCGCCGCGTCGGGGGCGCTGGGCGACGCTCTCCTCGGCGTCGGCTGGCTGTTCATGGCCTTCTTCGCGGGCCTCACGGTCCGCTTCTACGGAAACTGGACGGCCGCCGTCACCGCGCGACTCGAGCAGGAGCGTGCCGACGAGATCGAGCGCCGGGTCGCCGAGGAGCGGGTGCTGATCGCCGCCGAGCTGCACGACGTCCTGGCGCACGGCCTCGCGGTCGCGAACGTCCAGGCCTCCGTCGCCGCCCACCTGATCGACCAGCAGGCGGAGCGCGGGGACGCGTCGCTGCGGGAGCTGTCCAGCACGCTGCACCAGCTGTCGGACACGAGCCGGGACACGCTCCACGAGCTGCGTGCCGTGCTCGACGTGCTGCACGGCGGCGAGGCCGAGCCGACCGGACCAGCGCCCCACCTCGGTGAGCTGCAGCGCCTGGTGGAGACGGCCGGGGCGGCTGATGTGCAGGTCGAGGTGGAGGCGGACGGGGTGTCGGACGAGCTGCCGTCGACGGTGTCCGTCGTGGCCTATCGGATCATCCAGGAGTCGCTCACCAACGTCGTTCGACACTCGACGGCGAGGCACGCGACCGTCCGGCTCGACCAGGACGACCACCAGCTGCGGATCGTGGTCGTCGACGACGGACCGGCGCGAGCGGACTCGACCGTGACACCGGCCGGCTTCGGGATCCTCGGGATGACAGGGCGGGCGCAGGCCGTCGGCGGCGAGCTGTCCGCCGGCCCGGACGGGTCCGGAGGGTTCGCGGTGCGGGCCAGCCTGCCGCTGCCGAGGACCTGGCGGGTGTCGCCGTGATCCGGGTCCTGCTCGCAGACGACCAGGCCCTGGTGCGCGGCGCGTTCGCGCTGCTGGTCGGCTCCGCTGCCGACATGGAGGTCGTCGGGGAGGCCGGCACCGGCGACGAGGCGGTGACGCTGACCCGGGACCTGCGACCCGACGTGGTCCTGATGGACATCAGGATGCCGAGCACCGACGGCATCGAGGCGACTCGCCAGATCGTCGCCGACGCCGGATCGAGCGGTAGCAAGGTGCTGATCCTGACGACGTTCGAGACGGACACCAACGTGCTGCGCGGCCTTCGCGCAGGCGCCTGTGGGTTCCTGCCCAAGGACACCCGTCCGGACGCGCTGCTCGACGCCATCCGCACCGTCGCAGCGGGCGAGGCGCTGCTCTCGCCCGGCGCCACCAGGACGGTCATCACCCGGGCGCTGAGTCGCCCCGACGCGCCGGCGCCCGAGCGCCTGGCCAGCCTGACGGCGCGCGAGCGCGAGGTGCTGCTGCTGGTCGCCGCGGGAAGGAGCAACCAGGAGATCGCGGACGAGCTGGTCGTCAGCCCGCTGACCGCCAAGACGCACGTGGCTCGCATCCTCGCAAAGATGGGCGCGCGCGACCGGGTCCACCTCGTGATCGCCGCGTACGAGGCAGGCCTCGCCTAGTCGCCTCGCGGTGCATCACGGTGGAGCCCCACGGCTCGTGGGAGCGCCGTCAGCGGACGCGGACCTTGCGTGACCTGATCGGCGGCGCGTAGCCGGTCGCCGGGTCCAGCACGGCCACGGTCGTGACGTAGTAGCGACCCGCGCGCACGCGCTTGCTGAACGTCCCCTTGGCCGTGGTGGTCCGGACACCGACCAGCTTGTCCGGACCGGGGCGGACCTTCCAGACCCGCACCTTGCGCTTGGCGGCGTACGCCGGCTGGCCGGGCGCCCGGAGGCGTCCGGTGACCCGCATCGGGGTGCTCTTCTTGCTGACGCTGAGGGCGCGGGTGACGACGGGGCAGCCGTTGGCGCTCTTGCCGGCACGCGTGGGGCACTTGTCTGCAGGCGGGGAGAGGCGGTCGTCGTCGAGGTCGGAGCCGTTGAACAGCAGCGTCGCGCTGTCGCACGACTTGGCTTCCATGGTCCACGACGACAGCACCGTGCCCTTCGGGCGCTCCACCCGCAGCACCACCTTCATCGGCTGTCCTGCCGGGATCGGGTAGGTGCCGGTCGTGGGGCCGTAGGTGTCCGTGGCGTAGAGCCCCCAGGTGTCCGAGCCGTTGGTGATCGACCCGGCGTCCTCGTTCATGTAGACGAGGCCGCCCGAGGTGACGATGGTGTGCATGACGTAGTCGTTCCCGTCGAAGTTCGCGGCGAAGACGTCGATGTTCCAGTCGCCACTGGCGCACCCCGTCGAGTTCACTCCGGTCACGGACCAGCTCTCGGCGGCGGCGGCCTGGCCGGGCGCCCCGGACGCCCCCAGCAGGCCGGCGACGAGTGGCAACAGGTACAGCCAGGACTTCTTCCGCATGGGGTGCTCCGGGGGGTCGGGGTCAGGTCACCTGTGAACGTAGTTCCCACAGAAGCGCCTCGCGGCGTTTCGGCTCGGTCTTTACCAAGCGATCGCGTGGCGAATCCGCTGACGTCGAGGTCAGCCGCGGGCGTAGCGCAGGAACACGGCCCCGGTGGGGCTGCCTGCGACGCTCTCGAGCCTGAGCCGTCCGGGCTCGGACCGGTCGCCGAAGAGCCTCCGCCCCGCGCCCGCGAGCGTGGGCACCACGACCAGCTCGAGCACGTCCACGAGATCGGCCTCGAGCAGGGAGGCGGCCAGCGTGAGGCTCCCGTGGACGCCGATGTCGCCGCCCTGGCGCTCCTTGAGGGCACGCACGTAGTCGACGAGAGGCTCCTGGACGACCACCGAGCTCTCCCACGGCTCCTCGGGAGCGCCCGAGGTGACGACGTGCTTGGTGGTGGTGTTGATGAAGTCGGCGAAGGGCTGCACGTCGGAGGTCGGCCAGTAGCCCGACCAGTAGTCGTAGGTGCCGCGGCCGAGGAGCACGTCGTCCTGGGCGGCGATGACGCGGCCGAGGTTGGCGAAGACGTCGTCGTCGACGTCGAACATCCAGTCGCCCGGCTCCTCCGCCACGCCGTCGAGGGACATCAGCTCGTACATCACCAGGTTGCGCATGGGCCTCTGACCAGCGGGTCACCCCGGACTCATCGGTCCGCGCTCAGGGGACGATGAACACGCGCGAGGGACTGTCGTACCAGAGGTCGGTGGTGCCGAGGTCGCGCATGCCGACGCGCTGGGCGACCCTGATCGACGGCTCGTTGTCGAGGTGGGTCAGCGCTCGGATCTCGCCGATCCCCACGGCCAGGCCGTGGTCGAGGACCGCGCGCGCCGCTTCGGCGGCGTAGCCGTGGCGTGGCTGTCGGGGTGCAGGTTCCAGCCGATCTGCACCAAGCCGTCGGAGTCGGGGATCCCGACGAGCATCACCGACCCTGCCGGGACGCCCGTCTCCCTGACCTCGACGGCCCAGACGCCGCGCGGCGCCTCGATCGCGTGCCAGGACTCGATCTTGGCGTGCGCGGCGTCGAGGTCGGCGAGGAGGTCCGGCTCGCCGTCGCCGAGCCAGCGGACGACCTCGACGCGGCTGAGGATGTCGAGGACGCGGGGCGCCTCGTCGAGGCGCCAGGGACGGATGAGCAGCCGGTCGGTCTCGAGATGCACGGGCGTCACTCTGGCAGCAGCTCCACCGTGCGGTCGACCGAGATGTCGGCGAGCAGCCGTTCGTCGTGGCTGGCGACCAGCAGCGCCCCGCCGTACGACGACAGCGCGGAGACCAGCGCGTCGTAGGAGGCGAAGTCGAGGTTGTTGGTGGGCTCGTCGAGCATCAGCAGGCGAGGAGCGGGCTCGGCGAGCAGCACCGCCGCGAGCGAGGCGCGGAAGCGCTCGCCGCCCGACAGCACGCCGACGGGCCGGTCGGCGGCCGCGCCCCGGAAGAGGAACCGCGCCAGCCGAGCCCGTACGGCGTTCACGTCGGCGCCCGGAGCGCGCGCGGCGACGTTCTCGAACACCGTGGCGTCGTCGTCGAGCAGGTCGAGGCGCTGGGGGAGCAGCCCCAGCGTCACGTGCACCTCGACCGACCCCGACACCGGCGCCACCCGGCCGGCCACCGTGTGCAGCAGCGTGGTCTTGCCGCTGCCGTTGGCGCCGACCAGCGCGATCCGGTCGGGGCCGTGCACGTCGATCTCGACGGCCGCGCCCGTGCGGATGACGAGGTCCCGCGTCGTGAGCACCGAGCTGCCGCGCGCCACGACGGTGTCCGGGAGGTCGACCCGGATCTCGCGGTCCTCGCGCAGCCGCGACTCGGCCTCCGTCAGCCGCGACCTCGCGTCGCCGAGCCGCTCCTCGTGGACCTTGCGGTAGGAGGCGGCGGACCGCTCGGCGTTGTTGCGCAGCCGGCCGGCGGCGATGCGCGGGAGGCTGCCCGAGAGCTGCGCCTGCCGGCCGGTGCGCCGTCGCTGGGCCAGCACCCGCTCGGCCTCGAGGACGTCGTGACGCTGGCGGCGTACGTCGGAGCGCGCGCTGGTGACGGCGTGCTCGGCCGCCTCCTGCTCGGCCGCGACCTGCGCAGCGTAGGAGGAGTAGCCGCCGCCGTACCACCGCACGACGCCGTCGCGCAGGTCGCCGACGCGGTCGACGCGCCCCAGCAGCTCACGGTCGTGGCTGACCACGACGAGCGTGCGGCTCCAGGTCTCCACGACGTCGTAGAGCCGCTCGCGCGCGGCGGCGTCGAGGTTGTTGGTCGGCTCGTCCAGCAGCAGGACGTCGGGCCGTCGGAGCAGCAGCCGCGCCAGCCCCAGCTGGGTGACCTCGCCGCCGGAGAGCCCACCCATCGTGCGACCGAGCACGTCGGGCGGAAGGCCGAGCCGGGCGAGCTCGGCCTCGGCGCGGTGCGCGACGTCCCAGTCGTCGCCGATGGCGTCGAAGTCGGCCTGGTCGACCGAGCCGGCCTCGACCGCCGCCAGGGCGCGCAGGACGCCCCCGATCCCGAGGAAGTCGGTGACCGGCTGCGTCGTGCGCAGCGTGAGGTCCTGGGCGAGGTAGCCCACCTCGCCGGTCACGGTGACCCGGCCGGCGCTCGGCGTCAGCGCGCCGGCGGCGAGCCGCAGCAGGGTGGACTTGCCGGCGCCGTTGGTGCCGACCAGGCCCGAGCGGCCGGAGCCGACGAGCAGGTCGAGCCCGTCCAGAACGGGGGTGCCGTCGGGCCAGGAGAAGCCGACGGAGGAGAAGGTGATGACAGCAGACATGCGTGCTCCGAGCAGGGTGGGGTCGGTGCGCCGGCAGGCGGCGCGGGGACGGCACCTCAGAGCAGCAAGACGACCACCTCGGTCGGGGACACGGACTCCTCCAGGCTAGGTGTCTTGCGACCGGCGCGCGATTCATTTACCCGTGTGTCAGTCAGGTAACGTGGACCCGGCACAGCGTCGTGCGACCTCCCTTCTGCATCAACCTTGAGGACATCGCTGTGAGCAAGCCCGTCGTACTCATCGCCGAAGAGCTGAGCCCCGCCACCGTCGAGGCGCTCGGACCCGACTTCGAGATCCGCAGCTGCAACGGCGCCGACCGCGCCGAGCTGCTGCCCGCGATCGCCGACGTCGACGCGATCCTGGTCCGCTCCGCGACCAAGGTCGACGCCGAGGCCCTGGCCGCGGCCACCCGGCTCAAGGTCGTCGCCCGTGCGGGCGTCGGCCTGGACAACGTCGACGTGAAGGCCGCGACCCAGTCGGGCGTCATGGTCGTCAACGCCCCGACCTCCAACATCGTCTCCGCCGCCGAGCTCGCCGTCGCGCTGATGCTCGCCGCCGCCCGCCACATCTCGCCGGCCCACGCCGCGCTGCGGGGCGGGGAGTGGAAGCGCTCCAAGTACACCGGCATCGAGCTCTACGAGAAGACCGTCGGCATCGTCGGCCTGGGCCGCATCGGCGTCCTGGTCGCCCAGCGCCTGAGCGCCTTCGGCATGAACGTCATCGCCTACGACCCCTACGTGCAGGCCGGCCGCGCCGCCCAGATGGGCGTGCGCCTCGTCGACCTCGACACCCTGCTCGCCGAGGCCGACTTCATGTCGGTCCACCTGCCCAAGACCCCCGAGACCGTCGGGCTGATCGGCGCCGACGAGCTCGCGAAGGCCAAGACCTCGCTGGTGCTCGTCAACGCCGCCCGCGGCGGCATCGTCGACGAGGCCGCGCTCTACGACGCCCTCAAGACCGGCAGCATCGCGGCCGCCGGCCTCGACGTGTTCGCCAAGGAGCCCTGCACCGACAGCCCGCTCTTCGAGCTCGAGAACGTCGTCGCCACGCCCCACCTCGGCGCGTCGACCGACGAGGCGCAGGAGAAGGCCGGCATCGCCGTCGCCAAGTCGGTGCGCCTCGCGCTGTCGGGCGAGCTCGTGCCCGACGCGGTCAACGTCCAGGGCGGCGTGATCGCCGAGGACGTGCGCCCCGGCATCCCCCTCACCGAGAAGCTCGGCCGCGTCTTCACCGCGCTGGCCGGCGAGGTCGCCCAGCAGATCGACGTCGAGGTCCGCGGCGAGATCACCGAGTTCGACGTCAAGGTGCTCGAGCTGGCCGCCCTCAAGGGCGTCTTCAGCGACGTCGTCGAGGAGCAGGTCTCCTACGTCAACGCCCCGCTGCTGGCCGCCGAGCGCGGCACCGCCGTACGCCTGGTCGCCGACGCCGAGAGCCCCGACCACCGCAACCTGATCACGATCCGCGGCACCCTCGCCGACGGCTCGCAGGTCTCGGTCAGCGGCACCCTGGTCGGCCTCAACCAGAAGGAGCGCCTGGTCGAGGTCAACGGCTTCGAGATCGACATCGAGCCGACGAACCACCTCGCCTTCTTCACCTACAGCGACCGCCCGGGCATGGTCGGCACCGTCGGCCAGATCCTCGGCGACGCCCAGGTCAACATCGCCGGCATGCAGGTGGCCCGCGCGGCCAAGGGCGGCGAGGCGCTGGTCGCCCTCTCGGTCGACTCCGTCATCCCGGCCGAGGCCCTCGCCGAGATCGAGGGCGCGATCTCCGCGTCCTCGGTGCGCGCGGTCGACCTCGGCTGACGCCCACCGACCGCCGCAGTCAGGCCACCATCACGCGCGCCGAGGGGCGCCGGGTGGTGGCCTGACCGTCTCGTACGGCGGTCCAGGCGGCGGCGAGCCGCGTGACGGCCTCGTCCATGACGTGGGGCGGCCGGGTCCAGGGGATCCGGACGAACTGGTCGAGCCCGCCCTCGGCCGCGAACACCGGCCCGGGCGCGATGATCACGCCGCGGCGCTCGGCCTCGTCGGTCAGCGCCGTGCCGAGCGGGCCGGGGAGCTGGACCCACACCGCGAGCCCGCCGCCGGGCAGCCGGAACCGCCACTCGGGCAGCTGCTCACGCAGCCCGGCGGCGAGCCGGTCGCGCTGCTCGCGGAGCCGGTCACGGTGCACGTCGACGACCTCAGCCCCGCGCGCCAGCAGCCGCGCCAGCACCAGCTGCTCCATCACCGGCGCCCCGAGGTCGAGCCCCACGCGCGCCTGGGTGAGCCGGTCCATCTGCCCGTGCGGGGCCCGGATCCAGCCCAGGCGCAGGCCGCCCCAGTAGGTCTTGCTGGCGCTGCCGATGGTGATCGTGTCGGGCGCGAACGCCGCGAACGGCCGCGGCATCTCCTGGCCGTCGAGCGGCAGCGCCTGGTGGGCCTCGTCGACCACGGCGACGGTGCCCGCGCGCCGCAGCAGGGCGGCGTACTGCTCGCGCTGCTGCTCGGACATGAGGTGTCCGGTGGGGTTCTGGAAGTCCGGGATCAGGTACGCCAGCCGCGGCGAGGTCTGGCGCAGCGCGGCGCCCACCGCGCCGAGGTCCCAGCCGTCGGGGTCGACGGGCACGCCGGCCAGCCGCGCGCCGCTGTTGCGGATCGACAGCGTCGCGTTGGGGTAGACCGGCGACTCGACGAGCACCCGGTCGCCGGGCCCGGTGAAGGCCTGCGCCACGATCGCGGCGGCCGACAGCGCCCCCGGCGTCACCATCACCTGGTCGGGCGTGGTGGGGAGGCCGCGCGCGTCGTAGGTGGTGGCGATCGCGGCCTGGAGCTCGGGCAGCCCGGCGGGGAAGTAGCCGTGCCCGCCGAAGTACGCCGGCAGCTCGGTCGCGGCCTCCGCGTAGGCCGCCGCCACGCCCGGAGGGGCGGAGGAGGCCGCGCAGTTGAGGTCGATCGCCTCGTGGTCGCCGGCGCGGGGGAGCAGGGCCCGGTCGTGGGCGCGGGCCCGGCCGCCGGGCACCCGGGTGAACGTGCCGGCGCCGCGGCGGGCCTCGGCGTAGCCGGTGTCGCGCAGGGCGGCGTAGGCGCGGGTGACGGTCGTGCGCGAGACCCCGAGGGCGTCGGTGAGCTCGCGCTCGCTGGGCAGGCGGGTCCCGAGGCCGATCCGGCCGTCGCCGATCAGGAGGGTGAGTGCGTCGGCGAGGCCGGCGTAGGCGGGGCTGCGGTCGAAGTCGCCCACGAGCGCGGCGGTGCGGGCGGGGGAGATCGCGGTGGACGTGCTCATGCAGGCCACTGTCTCACGATTGGCTATTTGTTCAAGGGCCAATCTGGGTCCAGCATGGACCCATGAGCATCAGCCCCCCCGCCGCCCCGCCCCTGGTCGACCTGGGGCCGGTCGCGCAGCTGCGCGCCGGGCGCCTGGCCGTCCGGCTGCCGCTGCTCTACGTCGGCCTGGTGATCTACGGCGCCTCGCTGGCGATGATGGCCCGCGCCGACCTCGGCTTCGCGCCCTGGGACGTGCTCCACTCCGGGCTGATCCGCCACCTGCCGATGACCCTGGGCCAGGCGGTCGTGGTGATGAGCTTCCTGGTGCTGCTGCTGTGGATCCCGCTGCGCGAGATGCCCGGCCTCGGCACGATCAGCAACGCCGTCGTCGTCGGGCTCGCCTGCGACGCGACGCTGGCCGTGCTGGAGCGCCCCGACGTGCTCGCGGTGCGGATCGCGCTGATGCTCGGGGGCGTGGGCACCTGCGGGCTGGCGACGGCGCTCTACATCGGCGCCCAGCTGGGCCGCGGTCCGCGCGACGGGCTGATGACCGGCCTGGTCCGGCGCACGGGCCTCTCCATCCGTCTCGTGCGCACCGGCCTCGAGGTCAGCGTGGTGCTCCTCGGCCTGCTTCTCGGCGGCGCGCTGGGCATCGGCACGGTCGTCTTCGCGCTCACGATCGGGCCGATCACGCAGGTGCTGCTGCCGCTCTTCACCGTCGACCTGGACCGCGGGCGGACTACCTAGGAGACGGAACCACGGGGGCGTGACAGACTTCCGCCGACGGCGCAGTCCACAGCCTCCGGAGGCCCCCATGACGACACCCGCTGGATCCCCGAACGACGCGGCTTCTGCCGCTGCCCCGGCGCCGCTGGCCCCGCCCGACCAGGCGCTCACGCTGACCGCGCCCGCGGCCCCCGCGCTGGTGATC
Source organism: Nocardioides lijunqiniae (assembly GCF_015024225.1). Classification (GTDB taxonomy): domain Bacteria; phylum Actinomycetota; class Actinomycetes; order Propionibacteriales; family Nocardioidaceae; genus Nocardioides; species Nocardioides lijunqiniae. The sequence continues at coordinate 12,495 of NZ_JACJGM010000029.1, read as the reverse complement.
GAGACGCAGGCGCCCAAGATGGCGCCGCAGGTCTCGGCCGAGGCGATCCCCGAGCTCGACGGCAAGGTCGACTCCTTCATGACCGCGCTGACCAACACCGCCGCGCGCAGCCCGGAGTTCGCCGCGCAGGCCGAGAGCGTGCGCACGATGGGCGACGCCGACATCCGCAAGGCCGCCGAGACGTCCAACCGGATGCTCAACCAGCCTGTGCGCGCGCTCAAGGAGGGTGGCCTCTCGCAGGGCTCCCAGGTCGGCAAGACCCTGCTCGAGCTGCGCCGCACCATCGAGGACCTCGACCCCAGCGAGGCCAAGGGCGCCCGCAAGTTCATGGACTGGCTGCCCTTCGGCGACAAGGTCGAGGACTACTTCCGCAAGTACCAGTCGAGCCAGACGCAGCTCAACGGCATCCTGCACAGCCTGCGCAACGGCCAGGACGAGCTGACCAAGGACAACGTCGCGCTCAACCTGGAGAAGACCAACCTGTGGTCGGTCATGGGCCGGCTCAACCAGTACGTCTACGTCGCCGAGCGCCTCGACGCGAAGCTCTCGGCCAAGATCGCCGAGCTCGAGCTGTCCGACCCCGAGGCCGCGAAGGCGATGTCGCAGGACGTGCTCTTCTACGTCCGCCAGAAGCACCAGGACCTGCTGACCCAGCTGGCGGTGTCGATCCAGAGCTACCTCGCGATCGACATCATCATCAAGAACAACGTCGAGCTCATCAAGGGCGTCGACCGGGCCTCGACCACCACCATCTCCGCGCTGCGCACGGCGGTCATCGTGGCGCAGGCGCTGGGCAACCAGAAGCTGGTGCTGGACCAGATCACCGCGCTCAACACCACGACGTCCAACATGATCCAGCGCACCTCGGAGATGCTGCGCGAGAACAGCGCGGCGATCCAGGAGCAGGCGGCGTCCTCGACGATCGGCATGGAGCAGCTGCAGGCGGCGTTCGCCAACATCTACGCCACGATGGACTCCATCGACGACTTCAAGCTGAAGGCGCTCGACTCGATGTCGGCGACGATCGGCGTGCTGGAGGGCGAGGTCGTGAAGTCGCGCGACTACCTCGACCGGGTGCAGGCCCACGACCAGCGCAACTCCGCGGGCACCCTGGACCTCACCAACGTGCCCACCCGCTGACGCCCGATCCCCGAGGACACCTTGAGTCTCAAGTCGTGGCTGAAGCGTCGGCGGGAGCCGGACGACGAGAGTCAGCCGGCCGTCCCGGCGGCGCCGACCGAGCAGGACATCCTGGTCTCGCTCAACCGCGTCCACGCGATGCTCACCGAGGGCAACGCGCCGCCCGTGGTGACGTCGCGCGTCATCCGGATCGCGCGCACCATCAACGACACGCTGCCCCGGCTGCGCCACCTCGGCCTGGGCAGCATGGAGAGCTACTCGGTGGTCGCCACCGCGACCGACTACCTGCCGGAGGCGGTCGGCGGCTACCTCCGGCTGCCGCGCGAGTGGGCCGACACCCGGCCGATCGACGGCTACAAGACCTCGCTGATGGTGCTCATCGACCAGCTGGAGCTGCTCGGCTCGACCATGGACAAGATCTTCGACGCCGCCAACCGCGCCGACGCGCAGGCGCTGCTCGCGCATGGCATGTTCCTCGAGAGCAAGTTCGGCCACTCCGGTGGCACCGACATGACACTGGGGTCTCCTGATGCCTGACGCGTTGTCCCTCTCCGCCGCGCTCGACGCGCTCGTCGCCGTCGCCGCGACCGCCGGCGTCGACGCCTCCACCGCGCGCCGTGAGGGGGAGTGCCTGGCCGCGACCATCGCCGAGCCCGCCCGCGGGGCCTTCGTCGACTGGTCCGCCGCGACCGGCCGCGAGCGCTCCGCCGAGGAGTTCATGGACGCCGCCTCCCGCGGCCGCCGCTACCGCTCCGCGCCCACGCCGGCCATGGGCGAGCTGTCCCTCGCCGGCTCGGCCCACGCGCCGGCGTACGCGCAGGCGCTCGCGGACGTCGCCCTGGCCGCCGCCACCCTCGGCGAGGAGAACCCCCGCACCGTCGGCAACGCCGCCACGGCGGCGGCCGCGCAGCTGGGGGAGCGGCGCACGCCGGCGCCGAGCCTCGACCTGCCCCCGGTGCGCGAGCCCGTGCCCGGCGTCGGCGACCACTTCCTCGCGCAGATGATGGACCAGCTCGGCACCGTCCAGCGCACGCTGGCCAACCTCGACCTCCAGCAGCAGGGCACGCCCTCCCCGGGGGTTGAGGAGGTTGCGCAGCAACCGTCTCGAAACCCCGGTGACCCGGTCGCCGCCGCGCCCCCGCCCGGGGGTCTCGAGACAGGAGCTGGCGCGCCTTCCTCGACCGACGAGAAGCCCGTCCCTGAGCCCGAGCCGAAGACGGTGGAGGAGCTGCTGGCCGAGCTCGACGAGCTGGTCGGGCTGACGGACGTGAAGGCCGAGATCCACCGCCAGGCGGCGATCCTGCGGGTTGAGGGGCTCCGCAAGGACGCGGGCCTGACGTCGCCCACGATCACGCGCCACATGATCTTCAACGGCAACCCCGGCACGGGCAAGACCACCGTGGCCAGGCTCGTGGCCGGCATCTACCGCGCGCTCGGCCTGCTCTCGAAGGGTCAGCTCGTCGAGGTCGACCGCTCCGAGCTGGTCGCGGGCTACCTCGGGCAGACGGCCATGAAGACCGCGGAGGTCGTGGCGTCCGCCGAGGGCGGCGTGCTCTTCATCGACGAGGCGTACTCGCTGGCCGGTGACCAGTACGGCCAGGAGGCCATCGACACCCTGGTGAAGGAGATGGAGGACAAGCGAGACGACCTCGTCGTCATCGTCGCGGGCTACCCCGTCCCGATGGCTGTCTTCATCTCCCAGAACCCCGGCCTCGAGAGCCGCTTCCGCACCCAGATCGACTTCGCCGACTACACCGACGACGAGCTGGCGAGGATCTTCGGCGTGATGGCGAAGGGCGCGGAGTACGACGTCGACGACGCGGTCCTGGCCCGGCTCCGCGAGCTGCTCGGGGCGGTGCAGCGCGGCTCGAGCTTCGGCAACGCGCGCTACGTCCGCAACGTGCTGGAGGCCGCGATCGGCCGCCACGCCTGGCGCCTGCGCGAGGTCGAGAAGCCCACGCTCGAGGAGCTGCGCACGCTCCACGCCGACGACCTGGACCAGGTCGTGCCCGACGGCCCCGCCGAGCCCGTCGAGTGGGACCCCACCCCCGAGCCCGACGTCGAGCAGGACGCCCCCACCGAGGAGGAGCCCGCATGAGCCAGGCCACCCAGGGCCGGCCGTCGCCCGCCGCGGTCTCCCCCGCCAGCCGGGTGCAGACGCAGGTCGCCATCGCCGGCCACCCCGCCCCGGCGACCGTCGAGGACGTGCCGAGGCTGCTCAACCGGCTGCAGGTCGTCGCGGTCTCCGTCTGCGTGCTGTTCGGCGTGCTCGCCGCGCTGCTGCAGCTGCTCGCCTGGCAGGCCAGCGGCCGCGCCGCCGACAACACCGAGCAGCTGGTCCGGGTGCAGCAGATCCAGTCCTCGCTCTTCCGCGCCGACGCCCTGGCCACCAACGCGTTCCTGGTGGGCGGGCTCGAGGACGCCGACCAGCGCGCGGAGTACGACGCCGCGCTCGACCAGGCCCTGCGCCAGATCGCCGACGCCGCCGACGCCCAGCCGGCCGACCGCAAGGTCCTGGCCGACCTCAACACCGAGGTGGCGGCGTACGCCACGGCGATCACTCAGGCACGCGACAACAACCGCCAGGGCTTCCCGGTGGGCGCGGAGTACCTGCGCCAGGCCGGGTCCAAGCTGCGTGCCGACGCCGTGCCGATCCTCCAGGGCCTCAGCGACGCCAACACCCAGCGCGCCGAGGACGAGATGGACGGGCAGAACACCCTGCCGATCCTCCTGGTCGGGCTCGCCGCCGTGGTCGCGCTGTGGTGGGTCAACCGCGAGCTGGCCAAGCGCTTCCGCCGCCGCTTCAACGTCGGCGTCGCCGTCGCCGCCCTCGCGATCACGGTCGTGACCCTCATCGTGGCGGCGGTCAGCGCCGGCACGTCCGGCAGCCACGACCGCCTCCGCGAGGGAAGCTTCGCCCGGGCCATCGAGGAGTCGGCGGCGCGCACCGCGGCCAACGACGCCAAGGTGGAGGAGAGCCTGCGGCTGATCGCCCGCGGGTCCGGGGCCACCGCGGAGGAGCGCTGGGCCGACAAGGCGGCGCTCGTGCGCCAGTCGGCGTCGCGCGAGACCCTGCCGCTGTGGGACGACTACACCCTCCTCCACGAGGCGGTGGCGGCACGTGACGACGAGGGCGACTGGAACGCCGCCGTCGGGCTCGCCACGTCCACGGAGCCGGGCAGCGCGAGCGCCGCGCTCACGGCGTTCGACCAGGCCTCCCAGCAGCTCGTGAGCGACGCGGCCGAGAGCACCTCGGACTCCCTGCGCTCCGGAGGCGTCATGGCCTGGCTGCTGATGGCCGTCACCCTGCTGGTGGGTCTCGGGTCGGCGGGCGCCGTCGCCTGGGGAGTCAACCAGCGGCGGAAGGAGTACGCATGAGCAGGCGCGCACGTCCCCTCGCCGCCCTCGTCGTGGTGGCCGCGCTGGCCCTCGCCGGCTGCGGTGGCTACGACGAGACCGAGCCCCGCCCCGTCAAGAACGTGGCGGGCGGACCCGTCGCGCCCGCGACGCCGCAGGCGCCCGAGTGCGACCCCGCCGGCGCGACCCGTTCCTACGAGCCGACCGGCGCCCTGCCGGCAGCCGGTGCGATGCCGGCCGGCAGCACCATGGCCGAGATCCGCCGGCGCGGCCGCCTCGTCGCGGGCGTCTCGGCTGACACCTATCTGCTCGGGTCCAACAACCCCTTCACCGGCCAGATCGAGGGCTTCGACATCGACATGGTCGAGCAGGTGGCCAAGGCGATCTTCGGCGACCCGAAGGCCTACGAGCTCAAGGTGATCACCGCGGCCGACCGGCTCAAGGCCCTGGAGGAGCAGAGGGTCGACATCGTCGTGCGCAACATGACGATCAACTGCACGCGCTGGCAGTCGATCGCGTTCTCCGCGGAGTACTACCGCTCGGGCCAGAAGATCCTGGTGCGCCAGGACCTGGCCGACGAGGGCGTGGACTCGGTCGCCGAGCTCGACGGGGTGAGGGTCTGCGCCCCCACCGGCACCTCCAGCCTGGAGAACATCCGTGAGCAGGCCCCCGACGCGTTCATCGAGGAGGCCGGCAACCACACCGGCTGCCTCGCGCTCTTCCAGCAGGGCGACGTCGACGCGATCACGGGCGACGACACCGTGCTCGCCGGCCTGGCGACGCAGGACCCGTACGCCGTCGTACCGCCGCAGGAGACGTTCACCGACGAGCCCTACGGGATCGGCGTCAACAAGGACGACGTCGACCTGGTGCGGTTCGTCAACGGCGTGCTGGAGCGGATGCGCGCCGACGGCAGCTGGCAGAAGAGCTACGAGCGGTGGCTCCAGCCGGCGCTGAACGTCCCCGCGACCCAGCCGGCGCCGGTCTACGGCAGGCAGCCGTGACCCTGGCAGCGCCTGCCGCCCCGGGGCGCATGGGTCAGGCGCTGGAGCCGACGGTGCTCCAGGCCTACCTCGGCGACCTCGAGGCCTGGGTCCGTGGGCGCCGCACGGAGCTCGACGAGCTGGACGAGGCCGCGCTCGCCGCGGGCCGCGGGGCCGACGTGGCCTCCGACATGGCGCTGTCGCTGGCGCTGTGGAAGGCGGTCTCCGACCGCTACCAGCTGGTCTTCGCGACCTGGGACGGCGGCCGGGTGCTCCAGGCCGAGCGCGAGCGCATCTCGACGCTGATCTGGGGGCGCCTCGACGGTGCCGCCTCGCTGCCCGGCAACCTCGTCGTCTCGCTGCCCGAGGCCTGCCGGCTCTCCGACGCGCTCGCCGGCCAGCTGCGCACGCGCCTGGCGCTGACGCCGGGCGCCGACGCCGCGGCGGCCCGCATCCGCGAGCTGCGCGCGCAGTGCGAGCGGCTGCGCGACCAGGTCGGGCTGGAGCCGGCCGCCGGCCGCGACGCTGCGGTGCGCGAGCTCGCCGGCCTGATGAGCAGGCTGGAGACCGTCGCCGAGAGGGCGCGCCGCGGCGCCGACGTCGGCGGGCTCCTCGGCCCGCTCGAGATCGACGCGACCCGCTTCGAGCGCGACCTCATCGTCGGCAACGCGCGACGCCGCGAGGCTCGTGGTCAGGTGCAGCAGGCGCGCGAGCTGCGCGCCGACCTCGAGGCCCGCGAGGCGGCGCTGGCCAGCCTCGCCGACACCTGCGTGCGCACGGTCGAGCCGGCGCCGCGCTACGCCGTGCCCGACGTCGACGCCCTCGGCCCGATCCCCAACACCCCCGAGCTGATCGGCCCCTACCTCCAGCGGCTCGACCGCGTGGGGCAGGCGATGAGCCTCGCGCAGGAGAAGTACGCCGCCGCGCTGGCCGACCTGACCGACCTCACCCAGCTGCTCGACGCCTACGTCGCCAAGGCCCGCGCGCTCGGCCTGGCCGAACGTGACGACCTGCGCGAGAGCGAGCGCCAGGCCCGCCAGGTGCTGGGCCGCCGGCCGGCGCCGATCGCCGTCTGCCGCCAGCTCGTGACGACCTACCAGACCTGGCTCACCCAGGCCGGCACCACCTCCCACCAGCAGGAGACCGCATGACCACCTGCACCCAGCCCGGCTGCACGGGCACCATCGCCGACGGCTACTGCGACGTGTGCGGCATGGCTCCGGCCGGCGGCGCGGCCACGGCCCCGCCGTCCGTCGGCGTCTCGCCGGTGGCGCCTGCCGCGCCCGTGTCCAGCCCGGCCGCTGGGGCAGGCCCCGTCGCCGACGGCAGCCCCTGCGCGCAGCCCGGCTGCACCGGCACCATCGCCGACGGCTACTGCGACACCTGTGGGATGGCGGGCGGCTCGGACGCAGACGCCGCCCCCGCCGCGTTCGACGCCGACGCGGCGGTCTCCGCGCGCACGTCCTCCAGCCAGGTGCAGTCGGCCGCGATCGGCTCCCGCCGCGCCCAGGGCACCTCGTCCACGCACCGCACCCGCGCGGGGTCGCAGCGGATGCGCGCCGCCCGGCTCGGCGCCGGCCTGACCGTCGTACCGCCCGCGCCGCCGGTCGACGCGAGCAAGGCCATCAACCCGAACCCCTCGGTGCCCGAGGACAAGCGGGTCTGCTCCAAGTGCGGCACCGAGATCGGCCGCTCGCGCGACGGCAAGCCCGGGCGCAGCGAGGGCTTCTGCCCGCAGTGCGGCCAGGAGTTCTCGTTCTCGCCCAAGCTCGGGCCCGGCGACGTGGTGGGCGGGCAGTACGAGGTCGTGGGCGCCATCGCGCACGGCGGGCTCGGCTGGATCTACCTCGCCAAGGACCGCAACGTCTCCAACCGGTGGGTGGTGCTCAAGGGCCTGCTCAACTCCGGCGACCCCGACGCGCTCGCCGCGGCGATCGCGGAGCAGCAGTTCCTCGCGCAGGTCGAGCACCCGCTGATCGTCGAGATCTACAACTTCGTCACCCACGAGGGTGCCGGCTACATCGTCATGGAGTACGTCGGCGGCAAGTCGCTCAAGCAGATCCTCAAGCAGCGGATGAAGGACAACAACGGCGCCTACGACCCGCTGCCGGTCGACCAGGCGCTGGCCTACCTGCTCGAGGTGCTGCCGGCGTTCCAGTACCTGCACGACCTCGGCCTGGTCTACTGCGACTTCAAGCCCGACAACCTGATCCAGGTCGGCGACGCGGTGAAGCTGATCGACCTCGGCGGCGTGCGACGCATCGACGACCAGGAGTCGGCGATCTACGGCACGGTCGGCTACCAGGCGCCCGAGGTGGCCGAGGTCGGCCCGAGCGTGGCCTCGGACATCTACACGATCGGCCGCACGCTGGTCGTGCTGTGCATGGAGTTCCGCGGCTACCAGGGCACCTACCTCCACGCGCTGCCCCCGCCGGAGTCGACGCCGCTCTTCGCCGAGCACGACTCGCTCTACTGGCTGATCGCCAAGTGCTGCGCGCCCGACCCGGCCGACCGCTTCGCGTCCGCGGACGAGCTGCGCACGCAGCTGCTCGGCGTCCTGCGCGAGGTCGTCGCCGGCCGCACCAGCGGGACGGCGCTCACCTCGGCGGCGTCGGTGCTCTTCGAGTCGCCGTCCACGTCGGCGTCCGCGCTGGAGTGGTCGCAGCTGCCCGACCTGCGACCCGACACCACCGACGACCAGCACGCCTGGCTCTCCGGCATCGGCGCCGAGGACCCCAAGCAGCGCCTCGAGGACCTCCAGGCGGCCCCCGAGAGCACCGCCGAGGTGTGGCTGGCCCGGGCCCAGGCGGCGCTCGAGCTCGGCCAGCCGGAGCAGGCGCGCGGCTACGCCGCCGACCTCCTCTCGCAGGACCCGTGGGAGTGGCGGGCCCTGTGGATGGACGGCCTCGCGGCCCTGCAGCTGGAGGACTGGGACACCGCCGCGGCGTCGTTCAACGCGGTCTACCAGCAGGTCCCCGGCGAGCTCGCGCCCAAGCTGGCGCTGGCGCTGGCGTGCGAGCGCGGCGGGCAGGGAGAGATCGCGGAGCGGCTCTACGCGACCTGTGCCGCCACGGACGCGACGTACGTCGCCGCGGCGTCGTTCGGGATGGCCCGCGTGCGCACCCAGCGCCACGACCTCCAGGGCGCCGTCGCCGCGCTGGACATGGTGCCGAAGACCAGCCGCGGCTACCCCGAGAGCCGTCAGCTGCGCGCCGACGTCCTCCTCTCCGGAGGCAGCAGCGACCTCGCGCTCCTCGACCAGGCGATGCGCTCGATCGAGTCGGTGCCGATGGACCCGCGCACCCGCGAGACCTACGCGGTGCGGATCCTCGAGCAGGCGCTGGACGTGGTGCTGAAGGGTGCGCCGCGACCGGATGCGAAGGTAGGCGCTCACCCGGCGACCGAGCCTGGGCTGCGGGACGCGCTGGAGCGCTCGTTCCGGGCCCTCGCCCGTGATGCCACCGAGCTGCGGCAGCGTGTCGAGCTCGTCAACCAGGCCAACGCCGTACGGATGTGGACGCTGACATGACCGACGCCCCTCATTGCCCCTCCTGCGGGGCCGCCACCGCCGCGGGCACGCTGTTCTGCGAGAACTGCGGGTTCTCGCTGGGCGCGCCACCGACGGGGGAGAACCCCCTCCCGGTCTCGCTGCAGGGGGCTGTCGCGCCCGACGCGAGCACCCCGATCGACGACGTCGCCCCGATCAGCGCGGCCACCCACGCCACCGGCGGCGCGGTCGCGCCGACCGCCGTGCCGGGACGCATCCCGTGTCGCACCTGCGGCGGCGAGGTCGGACCCGACGGCTACTGCGGTCAGTGCGGCACCAAGGCGCCCAGCGAGCGCGACCACTTCCGCGAGGCCCCGGCGCCGTGGGTGGCCGGCGTCTGCGACCGCGGGATCCGCCACAGCCGCAACGAGGACGCCATGGCGCTGCTCGCCTCGCCGACCGCGGGGGAGCGGGCCGTGCTGCTCGTCATGGACGGCGTCTCCAACACCGACGACTCCCACATCGCCTCGCTCGCCGGGGCGCGCGCCGCCGTCGAGGTGCTGCGCACGCCCTTGCCGCGGGGGATGGGGACGCCCGACAGCCGGATCGCTGCGGTGACCAAGGTCTTCACCGACGCGGTCTCGGCCGCCAACGATGCCGTGGTCGCCACGGCCCCCGACGGCACGCCGAGCCCGCCGTCGGCGACGTTCGTGTGCGTGGTCGTAGAGGGCTCGACGCTCTCCTTCGCCAACGTCGGCGACTCGCGCGCCTACTGGCTCCCCGACGGCGCCCCCGGCGTCCAGCTGTCGGTCGACGACTCCGTCGCCCAGCAGATGATCGCCGCCGGGACCCCGCGCCACCAGGCGGAGACCTCGGCGCAGGCCCACGCGATCACCAAGTGGCTCGGGCGCGACGCCCGCGACATCTCGCCGCGCGTCGGCGAGCTCCAGGTCGCCGGCTCCGGCTGGGTGCTCGTGTGCTCCGACGGTCTGTGGAACTACGCCTCCGAGCCCGAGGCGCTCGCCGCGCAGATCCGCGCCAGCGGAACGACCGAGCCCGCCGCCCTCGCGCTCGCGCTGACCGACTGGGCCAACGCCCAGGGCGGCATCGACAACATCACGGTCACCGTGGCACGACTGGACCTGCCGCCTGCGGGGCAGAATGCGGTTCCGGCGGCCCAGGGCGCGAGCGACCCGAACGCCGAGACCGCCGCCTACCCCGTCGTACCCCAGGAGGAGACCCATGGCTGAGTTCACCGCCGCCGTCTACCAGAACGAGTTCCTGCCGGACGGCGGGACCGACGTCAACGCGATCGTCACCGTGACCTGCGCAGGCGCCGGCACGGCCGGTCAGTCCGGCGGCGGGTCCGCGGGCGAGATCATCATCGTCGACACCTCGGGCTCGATGGGCCCGCAGACGATGGCTGCGGCCAAGCAGGCCGCCCAGGCCGCGATCGCGGAGATCGTGGACGGCACGTGGTTCGCTGTCGTCGCCGGCTCCGACCGCGCGATGCTCGCCTACCCCCAGGTCTCGTCCGGACCGGGCATGATCCAGGCCGACGCCCGCACTCGGCAGGAGGCCTCGGCGGCCGTCGGCCGCTTCATCGGCAGCGGCGGCACGGCGATCAGCACCTGGCTGGACCTCGCCGGCACGCTGTTCGCGTCGGTGCCCGAGGTGACCCAGCGCCACGCCATCCTGCTCACCGACGGCGAGAACCGCGAGCAGCCCGGCTCTCTCGACGAGGCCATCCGCCGCGCCACCGGCGTCTTCCAGTGCGACTGCCGCGGCGCCGGCACGGACTGGCAGGTCGAGGAGATCCGCCGCATCGCCCAGGCGCTGCTCGGCAGCGTCGACATCATCCCGGAGCCCTCGCAGATGCAGGCGCAGTTCCAGGAGATGATGCGCAGCTCCATGGCCCGGGGCGTGGCCGACGCGCAGCTGCGCGTGTGGACGCCGCAGGGCGCGCAGGTGCTGTTCGTCCGCCAGGTCTCGCCCACGGTCGAGGACCTCACCGACCGTCGGGTCGAGGTCAACCCGCTCACCGGCTCCTACCCGACCGGTGCCTGGGCCGACGAGTCGCGCGACTACCACGTCGCCGTCCGGGTCGCGGCCAAGGCGATCGGCCAGGAGCAGCTGGCCGCGCGCGTGCAGCTGGCGCTGGGCGAGAACGTCGTGACGCAGGCGCTGGTGAAGGCGACCTGGTCCAACAACTCCGAGCTCACCACGCGCATCGACCAGCAGGTCGCCCACTACACCGGGCAGACCGAGCTGGCCTCGATGATCCAGGAGGGCCTCGCCGCCAAGGCGTCCGGCGACGAGGCGACCGCCACGACCAAGCTCGGCCGCGCCGTCCAGCTGGCCGCCGAGACCGGCAACGACGAGGCCACCTCCAAGCTGAAGAAGGTCGTCGACATCACCGACGAGCGCGAGGGCACCGTCCGGCTCAAGGCGGCCATCGCGAAGGCCGACGAGATGGCTCTCGACACCGCGTCGACCAAGACGACCCGGATCAAGAAGTGAACGTCTGCCCGGCGGGCCACGACACCACCGCCACCGACTACTGCGACGTCTGCGGCATCGTCATGCCCGCGGGCGGCAGCGACCCCGGCGACGCCACCGGCACGCTGCCGGTCACCCCGGCCGCGGCCCCGGACACGACCTCGTGCCCGCACTGCTCGGCGGCCAACCCGCCCAACGCGCTGTTCTGCGAGGCGTGCGGCTACGACTTCACCACCGGCACGCTGCCTCGCCCGCTCAACCCGCTGGACGTGTCGTCGCCCTCGGCCGATCCGGCTCCGGAGGCACCTGCGGCTCCGGCGGCCTCAGCTGCTCCGGCCGACGCCAACCCGGCCCCGCCGCTCGCCGACGCGTGGGTGGCGGAGGTGTGGATCGACCCCGACTGGTACGCCGACCAGAAGAGCACCGACCCCCTGCCCTCGCCCGGCCTGCCCACCGTCGTACCGCTCAAGCACACGTCGGTGCTCATCGGCCGCGCGTCCCGCAGCCGCAACATCACGCCCGACATCGACCTCTCGTCCGACAACGGCATCAGCCGCCGTCACGCCCAGCTCACCACCGACGGCACCCGCTGGTTCGTCGAGGACCTCGGCTCCTCCAACGGCACCTACGTCGGCAGCTCCGTCGGCCCCCTCCCCAGCACCCCGGTCCCTCCCGGCCAGAAGCAGGAGATCGCCTCCGACGACCGCGTCTACGTCGGCGCCTGGACCCGCATCGTCGTCCGACGGGCGACCGACGGCGAGTTCTAGCGGGGCGCACCGCGTCGGTGGTTGAGGTGCGAGCGCAGCGAGCCTCGAAACCACGCCGGACGCACTGCACCGGTGGTCGAGCAGCGAGGAGCGCCAGCGACGAGCGTCCGTCGAGACCCCTGCACCTCTGGCTGCCTCCTCGGGGCCGGACTGGGGTGCCGCGCGCTTAGCCGGTCGCGTCTCCGCCTCAAGGATCGCCTGCGGCGCCCGCTTCGCGGCGCCCTTCGGGCGTCCTTGACCCGGAGCCTCTCTCGACCGGCTT
>NZ_JACJGM010000028.1 GCF_015024225.1 Nocardioides lijunqiniae | reverse complement strand
CAGAACGCGGCGAACATCGCGTTGGGCATGGGTGCGGACGTGACGTTGCTGGACACCGACCTGGACAAGCTGCGGATGTCGTTCTGGCGCTACAACAACCGGGTCCACGGGCTGGCGTCCTCCAAGCTGGCGGTGGAGCAGCAGGTGATGGAGGCCGACATGGTGATCGGTGCGGTGCTGATCCCGGGGGCGGCGGCGCCGAAGCTGGTCTCGAACGAGCTGGTCTCGCGGATGAAGCCGGGCTCGGTGCTGGTCGACATCGCGGTGGACCAGGGTGGGTGCTTCGAGGACACGCGGGCCACGACGCACGACGACCCGACGTATCAGGTGCACGACTCGACGTTCTACTGCGTGGCGAACATGCCGGGTGCGGTGCCGAACACCTCGACGTACGCGTTGACGAACGCGACGCTGCCCTACACCGTCAAGCTGGCCGACCACGGGTGGGCCGAGGCCAGTCGCCGCGACCGCTCGCTCGCGCTGGGCCTGAACACCCACGCCGGTCAGCTGACCAACGCCCCCGTCGGGGAGGCCGTCGGCATCGACGCGGTCACCCTGGAGAGCGTGCTGGGCTGACCTTGGCCGCCACGACCGGACCGGGGCCCGCGACGTCGACCGGTGACGTCGACCGGGCGATCCGCACCTACCTCGAGCACCTCTCGGTCGAGAAGGGCCTGGCGGCCAACACGCTGACCTCCTACCGCCGCGACCTGCGCCGCTACCGCGCGCACCTCGACGGCGAGGGCGTGGAGCGTCTGGAGCAGGTGAGCGAGGCGACCGTGTCGGGCTTCCTGGTGCGGCTGCGCGAGGGCGACCCGGACCACCCTCCGCTCAGCGCCACGTCCGCGGCGCGCACGGTCGTCGCGGTGCGGGGCTTCCACAGGTTCGCGGTGGCCGACGGGCTCGCGACGCTCGACCCGGCCAGCGGCGTCAAGCCGCCCGCTGCGGCGAAGCGCCTCCCCAAGGCGCTGCCGCTCTCCGACGTCGAGGCGATCCTCGAGGCGGCGGGCGCCCCCGGCACCACCCTGGCCCTGCGCGACCGCGCGCTGCTCGAGGTGCTCTACGGCACCGGGGCCCGCATCTCCGAGGCCGTCGGCCTCGACGTCGACGACCTGGACGACGTCGACGGGACGGTCCTGCTGCGCGGCAAGGGCAGCAAGGAGCGGCTGGTGCCGATCGGCTCCTTCGCCCGCGAGGCGCTCTCGGCGTACCTGGTGCGGGCGCGGCCCGAGCTGGTCGCCACCGGCTCCGGCGCCGTCGGCGGTGCGCTGTTCCTCAACGCCCGCGGCGGCCGGCTGTCCCGGCAGTCCGCGTGGGCCGTGCTGGCCAAGGCCGCCGACCGCGCGGGGGTCACCCGTGACGTCTCGCCCCACACCATGCGGCACTCCTTCGCCACCCACCTGCTCGACGGCGGCGCGGACGTGCGCGTGGTGCAGGAGCTGCTCGGCCACGCCTCGGTGACGACGACCCAGGTCTACACGCTGGTCACCGTCGACAACCTGCGCGAGGTCTTCGCGACCGCGCACCCCCGGGCCCGCGGGTGAGCCTGCGCCCGTCAGGGAGGATGGGACGGTGAGCCCCCTCCCCGCCGTCCGGAAACCCCACGACGGCCCGGCCGCCTGCGTCGGCCGGGACCGCGTCGGCGCCCGGCTGGAGGACCGATGAGCGACCTGCTCGACGAGATCACCAGCGCGGTCGCCGAGCGCGGGCTCGAGCTGTACCCGCACCAGGAGGAGGCGATCCTCCACCTGCTGAGCGGCGACAACGTCGTGCTGGCCACGCCCACCGGCTCCGGCAAGTCGCTGGTCGCGGAGGCCGCCCACCACGCTGCGCTCGCCGAGGACCGGGTGAGCTTCTACACCGCGCCGATCAAGGCGCTGGTCAGCGAGAAGTTCTTCGCGCTGTGCGCGGCCTTCGGGGCAGAGAACGTCGGCATGCTCACCGGCGACGCCTCGGTCAACGTCGACGCGCCCATCATCTGCTGCACCGCCGAGGTCCTGGCCAACATCGCGCTGCGCGAGGGTGCCTCGGCCGACGTCGGCCTGGTCGTCATGGACGAGTTCCACTACTACGCCGAGCCCGACCGCGGCTGGGCCTGGCAGGTGCCGCTGCTCTCGCTGCCGCACGCGCAGTTCCTCCTGATGTCGGCCACCCTCGGCGACGTCTCGGAGATCGCGCAGGACCTGAGCCGGCGCACTGGTCGTGAGACCGCGATCGTCGACGACGCGGAGCGGCCGGTGCCGCTGTCGTTCGAGTGGGCGCTGACCCCCCTGGACGAGACCGTCCAGCGACTGGTCGAGGAGCGGCAGGCGCCCGTCTACGTCGTGCACTTCACCCAGAAGGACGCCGTCGAGCACGCCACCAGCCTGCTCTCCCCGAGCTCGGCCGTCGGGAAGGTCGGCGCCGCCGACAAGGAGGCGATCGCCGCGACGATCGGCGCCTTCCGCTTCGGGGCCGGCTTCGGCAAGACGCTGTCCAAGATGGTGCGCCGGGGCATCGGCATCCACCACGCGGGCATGCTCCCGCGCTACCGCCGCCTCGTCGAGCAGCTGGCCCAGGCCGGCCTGCTCACGGTGATCTGCGGCACCGACACCCTCGGCGTGGGCATCAACGTGCCGATCCGCACGGTGCTCTTCAGCGGGCTGGCGAAGTTCGACGGCAGCCGTCAGCGGATCCTGCGCACGCGGGAGTTCCTCCAGATCGCGGGACGCGCCGGACGGGCCGGCTTCGACACCGCCGGCTACGTCGTGGTCCAGGCGCCCGAGCACGTCATCGAGAACGACCGGGCACGGAAGAAGTCCGACGCCAAGAACGCCTCGATGAGCGCCGAGAAGCAGGCGAAGAAGAAGAGCAAGCCGCAGCTCAAGAAGCCGCCCGAGGGCATGGTCGTCTGGACCGAGCAGACCTTCGAGAAGCTCGTCAACGGCGAGTCGGAGCGCCTGCAGTCGCGCATGAAGGTCGACAACGCGATGCTCGTCAACGTCCTGGCGCGCGAGGAGGACGCGTTCCCGGTCCTGCGCAGCCTGCTCCAGGACAACCACGAGGACCGACGCAGCCAGCTGCGGCTCAGCCGGCGCGCGCTGCGGCTCGTGCGCAGCCTGCTGCGGTCCGGGACGGTCACGCGCCTCGCGGAGCCCGACGAGCTCGGCCGCCGCTACGTCCTGACCGTCGACCTGCCCGAGGACTTCGCCCTCAACCAGCCGCTGGCGCACTTCGCGCTCGCCGCCCTCGACGTCCTGGACCCCGAGAGCGAGACCTACACGCTCGACATCGTCTCGGTCATGGAGGCCGTGCTCGACTCCCCGCGCCAGATCCTCTTCGCCCAGCAGCGGGCGGCCAGGGGAGTGGCGATCGGCGAGATGAAGGCCGACGGGATCGAGTACGACGAGCGGATGCTGCTGCTCGACGCCGTGACCTGGCCGCAGCCGCTGGCCGAGATGCTCGAGGGCGTCTACGAGATCTACCGCGGCACCCACCCGTGGCTGCGCGAGGACGCGCTCGACCCGAAGTCGGTCGTGCGGGAGATGTACGAGCAGGGGATGAGCTTCACCGACTTCGTGGGCCGCTACGAGCTGGCGCGGTCCGAGGGGCTGGTGCTGCGCTACCTCACCGACGCCTACCGGACGCTGCGCCAGACGGTGCCCGAGGCGCACCGCACCCCCGAGCTCGACGACCTCGTCGAGTGGCTGGGGGAGACGGTGCGCCAGACCGACTCCTCGCTGCTCGACGAGTGGGAGGCCCTCTCCGACCCCGAGCACGTCGCCCGGGCGGTCGCCGAGGGCGCCCCGCCTCCGATGAACCGACCGATCTCCGCGCAGGAGCGGCCGTTCGCGATCATGATCCGCAACGCGATGTTCCGCCGCGTCGAGCTCGTGGCCCGCGACGACCTCGACGCGCTGATGGCCCTCGAGCGCGCCGCCGCCGACCGCACCGACCCGTCGGGCGAGGTGCTGATGACCCGCTCGGCCTGGGACGCCGCCATCGAGGAGTACTACGCCGAGCACGACACCGTCGACCTCGGCCCGGACGCACGCGGCCCGCAGCTGCTCGCCGTCCAGCGCTCCGGACGGCGCTGGGAGGTCCGCCAGACCATCCACGACCCCGCGGGCGACCACGACTGGGTCATCGAGGCCGTGGTCGACCTGGACACCTCCGACGAGCTGGGCGAGCTGGCGCTGACCACCACCGCGATGCGCTGCCTCGGCGACTGACAGCCGTCCTTCCCCGAGCGCTGGCCGTGCTCAGCCGAGGAGCTCGGCGATGCGGGCGTAGAAGTCGGCGGGGTCGCCGGCCAGGGAGGCCTTCACCATGGCGGTCCAGTCGTCGACCACCACCTCGATCGAGCCCGCGGCCAGGCCGTCGAGCGAGAGGCGCGGCACGTCGCGCGGGTCGATCTTGGGGCCGTCGTAGCCGTCGGTGAGGTCGGTGTCCGCGGCTCCGAGCAGCACGCCCTGGACCAGGGTGCCCTGCGCCGCGAGCTCGTGGCGCACGCCGTTGGTCATGTTCCACTCCGCCGCCTTGGCCGAGGAGTAGGCGCCGCTGCCGTCGATGGCGAACCACGACAGCGCCGACAGGACGTTGACGATCGCGCCGCCGCCGTTGCCCGCGAGGACCGGGCTGAGCTCGCGGATCACGTCGAGGGTGCCCCAGAAGTGCGTGTCCATCTCGCGTCGCACGTCGGCGAGATCGCCGGTGACGAGTGGCGCACCCGTGGAGATGCCGGCGTTGTTGACCAGGAGCGTGACGTCGGTGGCGGTCGCCGCGGCCGCGACGACGGAGTCGTGGTCGAGGAGGTCGAGGCGCAGCGGCACCACCCGGCTGTCGACCACGTCGATCGACTCGGGACGGCGCGCCGTGGCGTAGACCTTCGTCGCACCGCGCTCGAGCAGCTCGAGCACGAACTGGCGGCCGATGCCGCGGTTGGCTCCGGTGACGAGGGCGACCTGGTCGGGAATGTTCATCGGGTCCTGGCTTTCGTGAGGTTCTGCGACGTCGGCTGTGACGTCGGCAGCGATGTCGGCCGGGCCGTCGCGGCCCGCCGTCGGCTACGCTAGAACCTGACGTTGACGTCAAGGGCAAGTCGGAGAGACCGACGCCACAGCAGGGGAGACGCGGATGCGCATCGGTGAGGTGGCCGACCGGGCCGGGGTCAGCACGCGGGCCCTGCGCTACTACGAGGAGCAGGGGCTGATCGCCGCCGACCGCACCGGCAGCGGACAGCGCACCTACCCCGAGTCCGCCGTCGAGCGGGTGCAGCTCATCCAGCGGTTCTTCACCGCCGGCCTGCCCAGCCGCACGGTGCGACAGCTGCTGCCGTGCGTCGACACCGGGCACGGGTCGCCCGAGGCCTTCGCGATGATGGCCGCCGAGCGCGACCGCATCACCGCGGCCATGGCCGACCTGGCGGCCGCGCGCGACGCGCTCGACCGGCTCATCGACATCGCGCACCACCCCACTCCCGAGCACTGCCCGGCGCTGCGCGAGCCCGCCTGGGCGCCGTACGACGCCGCCGTCACCGGCGCCTGACTGTCCGCTGGGCCCACGGCGCCACCGCGATGCGCTGCCGGTGGGACCAGGAGCACCCGACTAGGTCACCTGCGCCGCGCCGACGGTCCAGGTGTTGCAGTCGCCCGGCCTGGCCGACCCGTAGCCCCGGTCGGTCCAGGTGCGCTGGTTGGCCTCGCTCCCGTGGTTGGGCACGCGGGTGATGAAGCGCCACAGCGGCTCCCACTGCGCCTCCCAGTAGACGGAGTCGACGCCGTAGGCATCACGCTGCGACGCGAGGAAGACGTTGCCCAGGCACGAGGCCTGCAGCTCCGAGCGGCGTTCGAGCTCGGTGCCCGACCAGTCGGGTCCCATGGCGCCGAAGATGCCGGTCACCTGCTGGACGTGGTGGCCGAACTCGTGAGCGATCGTGTGGAGCGCCGCGAGCCGCGTGAGGCCGTGGGAGAAGTCGTCCCCGGCGTACTGGTTCCAGGGGTCGAACATCTCGTCGGCATACATGTAGATCGTCTGGTTGCTCGGGCAGTAGAACGAGTACAGGACGGAGCCGCACGGCGTGGACACCTCTCCGCTGAACACCTCGAGCCCGGGTGCGCGGACGGTGATGCCGTCCTTCCCGAGCTGACCCCAGGCCCTGCTCAGGCACGGCAGCACCGACCGGTAGTAGGCCCGGACGCCGCCCAGGCCGTCGAGCGCGACCCGCGAGTTCTGTGCACAGCCGACGGACTTCATCCGCGGCACGCGATAGAGCTCGTTGTGGGTCAGCGTCCTCTGCGGATCTGGTGTCGACGATGGCTGGACCGGCGGCACGTCGACCGATCCGGGTGCCTCGGGGGCATCCGTGCTCGGCACCGCTCGGGGGGCCGGCGGTCTCGGCGAGGGCCCCGGGTCGGTGGAGAGCAGCGTGTAGGCGGCCACGGCGCCGGCTGCCAGCACCAGGACGACCGCCACCGAGGTGACGATGACGGCGACGCGCCGGCCCCGTGCGGGGCTGGGAGGCTGGTGCCCGGGCTGCCACGAGGGCGGCGGAGGTGGATGTTGCTGAGCCAAGGCGTAGCCCCCTGAGGTCGGAGTGGGTGTCGTCACTCCTTTCCTGGAGCGGCGAGTCCAAACCAGTCGCGCCGGGGGTCGCGGTCCTGCACGGCGCCCGCGGTCGGCTCCCGATGGCATCCGGGGGCCGTCAGAGGATCCCGTCTTGGTGCCCTCTCGGGACCGGGCCTAGAGTCCGCGGCGAGTCTCCGCAATGTCGTCGTGTCGACATTGTGTGATGGGGAGCAGAGCCCCGACCGGTCTCGGACAACCCACGAGGAGTGGCACATGAGCAACAGCGGGACGTACCCCCCGAGCCACGGCGGCAGCGCCGCACCCGACATGCCTCCCCGGGCGCCGGTCCCTTCCCCTCCCGACCGAGATGAGCACGTCGTGTCCGACCCCCTGCCCTTCGACCGCCCCCGCGCCGGCATGCCCGAGATGGCCGCCAGCAACGAGGCGCCCTCCGCCCCGGCCGTCGAGCGCGAGCCGGCCCTCCTCGACGTCGACGCCCCTGCCGTCGTGCTCGGCCCGACCGGGCGCCCGATGCCGCACCTGCCCGAGCCGCGGCCGGTCACCGGCGAGCACCGCGCGCGGGTCATCTCCATGTGCAACCAGAAGGGCGGCGTCGGCAAGACCACGACGACCATCAACCTCGGCGCGGCGCTCGCCGAGTACGGCCGCAAGGTGCTGCTCGTCGACTTCGACCCGCAGGGCTCCCTGTCGGTCGGTCTGGGCCTCAACCCCCACGAGATGGACCTGTCCATCTACAACCTGCTGATGCAGCGCGACGTGAGCGTCGAGGACGTCGTGGTCCCCACCGGCGTCCCGGGCATGGACCTGCTGCCCTCCAACATCGACCTCTCCGCCGCCGAGGTGCAGCTGGTGCACGAGGTGGCCCGCGAGCAGACCCTGCAGCGGGTGCTCGCCCCGGCGCTCACCCAGTACGACGTCATCCTCATCGACTGCCAGCCCTCGCTCGGCCTGCTCACCGTCAACGCGCTCACGGCGTCGCACGGCGTGATCATCCCGCTGGAGTGCGAGTACTTCGCGCTGCGCGGCGTCGCGCTGCTCAAGACCACCATCGACAAGGTCCGCGAGCGCCTCAACCCGCAGCTGGAGATCGACGGCGTGCTCGGCACCATGTTCGACGGCCGCACGCTGCACTCCCGCGAGGTCATGGAGCGCCTGGTCCAGGCGTGGGGCGACAAGGTCTTCCACACGGTCATCCGCCGCACCGTGAAGTTCTCCGACGCCACCGTGGCGGGGGAGCCGATCACGTCCTACGCCTCCACCTCGGGCGGCGCGGAGTCCTACCGCCAGCTGTCGAGGGAGGTGCTCGCACGGTGCCTCGACGCGTGAGCATGCCCACGGCCGACGACCTGTTCCGGCCGACCGCCGTCCACGCCGTCCCGGACGCGCCCGAGACCGTCGAGCCGGCCGAGCCGGCCCCGGGCGCGCTGCCCAAGCCCAGCGGGCGCATCCGCCACGACGAGAAGATGACCGTCTACGTCACCTCCGACGAGCTCATCCACATCGAGCAGGCCCGGCTCGCGCTGCGCAGCGGCCACGGCCTGGCCGTCGACCGCGGCCGGCTGGTCCGCGAGGCGGTCGCGCTGGTCCTGGCCGACTTCGACGCCCACGGCGACGACAGCGTGCTGGTCCGGCGGCTGACCGAGGGATGACCACCCTCGCTGCACCTGGCGAGGCCGGTGAGCAGGCTCCGGGCTTCGAGCTGCGGCTCGACAACTTCGAGGGCCCCTTCGACCTGCTGCTGAGCCTGATCTCCAAGCACAAGCTCGACATCACCGAGGTCGCGCTCTCGCGCGTGACCGACGAGTTCATCGCGCACGTCAAGGCGGGCGGCCCGGTCTGGGACCTCGAGCAGACCACGTCGTTCCTGCTGGTCGCCTCCACCCTGCTGGACCTCAAGGCCGCCCGGCTGCTGCCCCAGGGCGACGTGGAGGACGAGGAGGACCTCGCCCTCCTCGAGGCGCGCGACCTGCTCTTCGCGCGGCTGCTGCAGTACAAGGCGTTCAAGCAGGTCGCGAGCTTCCTCGACGTGCGCCTGGCGGAGGAGTCGCGCCGGTACCCGCGCGCCGTCGAGATGGAGGAGCGCTACGCCACCCTCCTCCCCGAGGTGCTGATCGGGATCGGCCTGGACCGCTTCGCCGAGCTCGCGGCCAAGGCGCTGGCGCCCAAGCAGGTGCTCGAGGTCTCGCTGCACCACATCCACGCCAACAAGGTCAGCGTGCGCGAGCAGGCGGCCCTGGTGGTCGACCGGCTGCGCCGCACCGGCACGATGACCTTCCGCGCCCTGTGCGGCGACTCGCCCGACCGGCTGACGACGGTGGCGCGGTTCCTCTCGCTGCTCGAGCTGTTCCGCGAGGGGGCCGTCTCCTTCGAGCAGGTCACCGCGCTCGGCGAGCTCACGATCCGCTGGACCGGGGCCGACGACGAGGAGATCGAGATCACCGACGAGTTCGACGGAGCGCCGCCCGAGCCGGGCGCCCCCGCGCCCGCTGACGAGGAGACACCATGACCGACGCCCAGCCCGAGGGGTACGCGCCCGACGACCTGCCCGAGGCCGCGGCCGACCAGCCCGACGAGGCGCCCGAGGCGCCCGAGGCCGACGGCGGCGACCTGCTCGCCGTACCCCTGACCGAGCTGCGGCCCGCACTCGAGGCGGTGCTGATGGTCTCCGACCAGCCGCTGGACGACGTGAGCCTGGCCTCGACCGTGGGCTACCCCGCCACGGAGGTGTCGGCGGCGCTGCGCGAGCTGGCGGCCGAGTACACCGAGCAGGGGCGTGGTTTCGAGCTGCGCAACGTCGCGGGCGGGTGGCGCTTCTACTCCCGCGACGAGTACGCCGCGGTCGTCGAGGCGTTCGTCCTGGAGGGCCAGCAGGCCCGGCTCACCCAGGCGGCCCTGGAGACGCTCGCGGTGGTCGCCTACAAGCAGCCGGTCTCCCGCGCCCGGGTCTCGGCGATCCGGGGCGTCAACGTCGACGGCGTGATGCGCACGCTGCTCTCGCGCGGGCTGGTCGAGGAGGCCGGCCAGGACGGCGAGACGGGGGCCAACCTCTTCCGCACGACGAGCTACTTCCTGGAGCGCATCGGCGTGACGTCGGTCGACGACCTGCCCGAGCTCGCGCCGTACCTCCCGGACATGGACGACCTCGAGGACGAGCTGGCCGAGATGGCGGCGTCGGAGTCCGTCCACGAGGGGCCTGCGGGTGGTGCCGAGGCCGCGGCCGAGCACGCCCACGAGCCTGCCGAGCCCGGGTCGGCCCCGTCGTGAGCCGCGAGGTCGCCACGGACGAGGACGGCCTGATCCGCCTGCAGAAGCTGCTGGCGCAGTCGGGCGTGGCGTCGCGACGCAAGTGCGAGGAGCTGATGCTCGACGGCGAGGTCGAGGTCGACGGCGAGGTCGTCACCCGGCTCGGCACCAAGGTCGACCCGCGCACGGCGGTGATCCGGGTGTCGGGCAAGCGCCTGCCCCCGGTCTCCGACCTGGTCTACCTCGTGCTCAACAAGCCGACCGGCGTCGTGTCGACGATGTCGGACCCCGAGGGGCGCCGGACGATCTCCGACCTGGTGGAGCACCGCGCGGAGCGGCTCTTCCACGTCGGCCGCCTCGACACCGACACCTCGGGGCTGCTGCTGCTGACCAACGACGGCGACTTCGCCCAGCGCATGGCCCATCCGTCCTACGAGGTCGACAAGACCTACGTCGCCGAGGTGGCCGGCGAGCTCGGCAAGGACACGCTGCAGCGGCTGCTGGCCGGCGTCACGCTCGAGGACGGCCCGGTCACGGTCAGCCAGGCGCGCACGATCGCCGCGGCTCGCGACAAGTCGATCGTCGAGCTGGTCATCCACGAGGGCCGCAACCGCATCGTCCGGCGCCTGCTCGACGAGGTGGGCCATCCGGTCCGCAAGCTCACCCGCACCGCGATCGGCCCGGTGACGCTGGGCTCGCTCAAGCCCGGCCACCTGCGCGAGCTGACGCTCGACGAGCTCGGACGGCTGCTGGACGACGCCCAGCTGTAGGGCCCCGTGGGCGGCCCGCGCGGCGTAGGCTCGGCGGATGGTCGGCCCCCTGACGGTGCCGCACGCGCTGCGGCCGTACGTCGTCGGGCTGGTCGGCTACGACGTGGTCGGCCCGCCCGGGGTGCACCGCGGCCTGCCCGGCACGTCCCTGACGTTCGTGCTGCCGATCGGGGCGCCGCTGGACGTCGCCTGGAGCGGCGACCCCGGCTCGCGGCGGGCGTCGTGGTCCAGCGTCGCCGGGCTGCACGCGGCGCCGGCCGAGATCCGCCACGACGGTCACCAGGAGGGCCTCTTCCTCGCCCTCACCACCGCCGAGGCCCGCGCGCTGCTGGGGCTGCCGGCGGCGGCGATCGCCGGCCAGCTGCTCTCGCTCGACGACCTCGCGCCGCGCCTGCGCCACCTGCCCGAGCAGCTGCACGACGCGTCGACCTGGCCCGAGCGCGCGGGCGTGCTGCACCGGGCGCTGGCCACCGCCCTGTCCGACCACGCCGGGCCGGGCCCGCGCGCCGAGGTGGGCCGGGCGCTGGCACGCCTGGCCCGCGGGGTCGCGGTCGCCGAGGTGGCCCACGACGTGGGCTACAGCCGCCGGCACCTGCGCAACCTCGTGGTCGCGGAGACGGGTCTGAGTCCCAAGGAGTACCAGCGCGTGGCGCGCTTCGAGGCCAGCCGCGACCGGGTGCTCGACGCGGCACGCCGCGGCGGCACACTGGCCGGCGTCGCGGCGGCGTGCGGCTACGCCGACCAGGCCCACCTGGCGCGGGAGTGGCGCGACCTCGCGGGGTGCCCGCCGACCACGTGGCTGCGCGAGGAGTTCCCCGACGTCCAAGCCGGCGGCGTACCGGCTGGGTGAGGGTGGGGCCATGACGAACCCCACGGCAGCAGACGTCCGGCACTGGCAGACGATGGCCTTCCACGACGCGGAGGCGATGATGCGCTTCCTGACCGCGATCGGCTTCACCGAGCACGCGACCTACCGCGACGAGCAGGACCCCTCGGTGGTCGCCCACGCCGAGTGGCTGTGGTCCGGGGGCGGCGGGATCATGTTCGGCTCCGTGCGTCCCGACGGCGCCGTCGACAACGTGGGCGGCTCCGCTGCCTACCTGGTGACCGACGACCCCGATGCCGTCTTCGACAGTGCCGTGGCGGCGGGGGCGACGGTGCTGCGGGCCATGGTCGACCAGGACTACGGCGGCCGCGGAGGCAGCGTCGCGGATCCAGAGGGCAACCACTGGTCCTTCGGGAGCTACCAGCCCCGATAGCATCGACCGCGTGCCAGTCAGAGCCGTGCGCGGCGCCACCCAGCTCGACGCCGACGAGCGCGAGCACATGCTCGAGCGGGTCGCGGAGATGGTCACCGACGTGATGACCTCCAACGGCCTGGAGGTCGACGACTTCATCTCGGTGATCTTCACCGCGACCGCCGACCTGGTCTCGGAGTTCCCGGCCTACGCCGCCCGGCAGCTCGGCTTCGGGGAGGTGCCGCTGATCTGCGCGCGCGAGCTCGAGATCGCGGGCTCCATGCCGCGCTGCGTGCGGATGATGGCGCACGTCGAGACCGACCTGCCGCGCGCGGACATCACCCACGTCTACCTGCACGGCGCCGCGGCGCTGCGCAGCGACCTGACCCGAGTGCGGTCCGTGCCGGATGAGTGAGCTGACCGGTCCCGTCGAGATCGTCGGGGCCGGACTGATCGGGACCTCGGTCGCGCTGGCCTGCCGGCGTGCCGGTCTCGAGGTCCTCCTCACCGATCCCTCCGACGACCACCTGCGCACCGCCTCCGGGCTCGGCGCGGGCCGCCCGAGCGCGCCCGGCGACCGCCCGCAGCTCGTCGTGGTCGCCGTGCCACCCGACCACCTGGCCGAGCAGATCGAGCGTGCGCTCGCCCGGGACGCGGTCGTGACCGACGTCGGCAGCGTGAAGGCCGGCCCCCTGGCGGCCGTGGCGGGCCTGCCCGGCGTCGAGCGCTACGTCGGCAGCCACCCCATGGCCGGCAGCGAGCGCTCCGGGCCGCTGGCCGCGAGTGCCGCGCTGTTCGACGGGCGCCCGTGGGCGGTGACGCCCCACGCCGCGTCGGCGTCGGACGCGGTCGCCCTGGTGGAGGCGCTGGCCCTGCTCTGCGGAGCCGTCCCCGTGCGGCTGACGCCCGACGAGCACGACCGCGCCGTCGCCCGTACCTCCCACCTGCCGCACCTGCTCGCCTCGCTCGCGGCGGGCGTGCTCGCGGGCGCCCCGGCCGACCACCTCGCCCTGTCGGGGCAGGGGGTGCGCGACGTCACGCGGGTCGCCGCGGGCGACCCGGCGCTCTACGGTCAGATCGTGTCCGCCAACGCTGCCGCGGTCGGAGCGCTCCTCGGCGAGGTCCGCGGTCGGCTCGACGCGGTCATCGAGGCCCTCGCCACGGGTGACCGGGCCGGGCTCGAGGCCGTCCTGGGCCAGGGCGTGAGCGGGACCCGCGCCATCCCCGGCAAGCACGGGGGTCCGCCGCGGCCCACCGGGGCCGTCTTCGTCGCCGTGCCCGACCACCCCGGCGAGCTGGCCCGCCTCTTCGCGGACGCGGGGGAGAGCGGCGTCAACATCGAGGACGTGCGCATCGACCACGACCCGGGGCGTCCGGTCGGCCTGGTCGAGCTCACCGTCGACGTCGACCGCGCCGAGCACCTGCTGGGATCACTCGAGTCACGCGGTTGGGTCACTCACCGGTAGGCTTCGCTCCCGTGAACAGCACTCCCGAGGCTCAGGTCGTGGTCGCGGTGGACGGCACCTCGGGGTCCGGCAAGTCCAGCACCTGCCGCGGCGTGGCCGACCGGCTGGGGCTGCGCTACCTCGACACCGGCGCGCAGTTCCGCGCGATGACCTGGTGGATGCTGCGCGAGGGCGTCGACGTCCACGACGCCGAGGCCGTCGCCGCTCTGGCCGACCGGCCCACGATCGTCTCCGGCACCGACCCGCTCGACCCGACCATCGAGGTCGACGGGGTCGACGTCGCCGTCGAGATCCGCACCGACGCCGTCACCGGGTCGGTGTCGCCGGTCAGCACCGTGCCGGAGGTCCGGGCCCGGCTGCTCGACCTGCAGCGGGGCATCATCGACGGCGGCGGCATCGTCGTGGAGGGCCGCGACATCGGCTCGGTCGTCTGGCCGCAGGCCGAGGTCAAGCTCTACCTCACCGCCGACCCCGCCGCCCGCGCCCTACGCCGCGCCGCCGAGGAGGGCGGCTCGGACGTCGCCGCGACCGAGCGGGTGCTGGCCGAGCGCGACCGGATCGACTCCGGCCGCGCCACCGCCCCGCTGGTCATGGCCGACGGCGCCGTGCACGTCGACACGACCTTCCACTCGCTCGACGAGGTCATCGACCAGGTGGTGCAGCTCGTCGAGCGGACCGCCCGGTGAGCACCCCGACCGAGACCACGCACCTCCAGCGACCGCGCACCGACCGCACGCCGCACCCGCCGCGCGCGACGCTGCGCGGCCTGCGCCCGCCGGCCCGTTGGCTGGTCCGCCGCCGCTACGACGTACGGGTGACGGGGGCGGAGCGCGTGCCGGCGTCGGGGCCGGTGATCCTGGCCGCCAACCACATCGGCGTCGTCGACGGCCCGCTCCTGGCGATCTTCTCCCCACGCCCCGTGCACGCGCTGACCAAGATCGAGATGTTCCGGGGCCGGCTGGGGCGGTTCCTGCACCTCGCCGGCCAGATCCCGCTGGACCGCTACGTCGCCGACCCCGCGGCGGTGAAGCGGGCCCTGCGCGTCCTGCGCGACGGCGGCGTGGTCGGGGTCTTCCCCGAGGGACGACGCGGCGCGGGGGAGCTGGACCGCTTCCACCGCGGGGCGGCCTACCTCGCCCTCGTGACCGGCGCGCCGGTGGTCCCGGTCATCATGATCGGCACCCG
This sequence comes from Nocardioides lijunqiniae, assembly GCF_015024225.1. Lineage (GTDB taxonomy): Bacteria > Actinomycetota > Actinomycetes > Propionibacteriales > Nocardioidaceae > Nocardioides > Nocardioides lijunqiniae. The sequence continues at coordinate 81,740 of NZ_JACJGM010000028.1, read as the reverse complement.
CGAGCCCGGTGGGCACACCGGCTCTCTGCCCCGACGGGGCGCGAGGATTGAGCTCGTCATCGGGGCACCCTTCACACTGGAGCAGATGCCCTGGCCGCGCCGGCGCACCGACGTGGAGACCGCGTCCTTGCGACTGCGCGACCGGATGCTCGACGATCTTCGTGAGGCGCTGGTGACCACCGGCCGGAGCCTCCCGGGACCCCTCCCGTCAGGGGAGCTGGAGCCCGACCCTTCCGGTGGCGTGACAGGAACGACGACGTGAGCGAGACGCAGGAGCCCGACGACAACGGCCACGAGGGCACCGACGGGCCGGTGCCCGTGCTGGCCGTCGTGGGACGACCCAACGTGGGCAAGTCGACGCTGGTCAACCGGATCATCGGCCGCCGCGAGGCGGTCGTCGAGGACGTCCCCGGCGTGACCCGCGACCGGGTGTCCTACGACGCCAACTGGGCCGGCCGGGCCTTCACCGTCGTCGACACCGGCGGCTGGGACCCCGACGCGCGCGGCCTGGCGCAGAGCATCGCCGCGCAGGCCGAGATCGCCGTCACGCTGGCCGACGCGGTGCTGTTCGTCGTCGACGCCTCGGTCGGCATCACCGACCTCGACGAGCAGGTCGTCAAGATCCTGCGCAAGTCCGGCAAGCCGGTCGTGCTGGCCGCCAACAAGGTCGACGACCAGCGCACCGAGGCCGAGGCCTTCGGCCTGTGGAACCTCGGTCTGGGCGAGCCCTGGCCCGTCTCCGCGCTGCACGGGCGCGGCTCCGGCGACATGCTGGACGCCGTCCTGGCCGCGCTGCCCGAGCCGCCCCCCGAGCGTGAGCACGAGGCCGGCGGGCCGCGGCGGGTCGCGATCGTGGGCAAGCCCAACGTCGGCAAGTCCTCGCTCCTCAACCGGCTGGCGGGGGAGGAGCGGGTCGTGGTCGACAACGTCGCGGGCACCACCGTCGACCCCGTCGACGAGCTGATCGAGCTCGGCGGACGCACCTGGCGCTTCATCGACACCGCCGGCATCCGCAAGCGGGTCAAGGAGGCCTCGGGCCACGAGTACTACGCCTCGCTGCGCACCTCGACGGCGATCGACCGGGCCGAGGTGGCCGTGCTGGTCGTCGACGGCGGCGAGTCGCTCTCGGAGCAGGACATCCGGATCATCCAGAGCATCCGGGAGGCCGGCCGGGCCCTGGTCATCGCCTTCAACAAGTGGGACCTGGTCGACGAGGAGCGCCGCTACTACCTCGAGCGCGAGATCGAGCGCGACCTCGTCCAGGTGCAGTGGGCCCCGCGCATCAACATCACCGCCCGCACCGGCTGGCACGTCGACCGGCTGGTCCCGGCCATCGACAAGGCCATCGAGGGCTGGGAGACCCGGATCTCCACCGGCACGCTCAACGCGTTCCTGGGGCGCCTGGTCGCCGAGCACCCGCACCCCGTGCGCAGCGGCAAGCAGCCCAAGATCCTCTTCGGCACGCAGGCGTCGTCGGCGCCGCCGATGTTCATCCTGTTCACCAGCGGCAAGCTGGACGCCTCCTACGAGCGGTTCATCGAGCGCCGCCTGCGCGAGGAGTTCGGCTTCGTAGGAACGCCGATCCTGCTGCAGCAGCGACCTCGGGAGAAGCGCAAGCGCTGAGCCGGATGCTCGCCTAGGGTGGCTCGATGCGCACCCTGGCCGCCCTGACGCTCGGGGCGGTGGCCCTGGCCGTGCTGTCCCCGGTGGGCGGCCCGGAGGGCACGCGCACGTCCTCGCCGGACGCCGGCCGGGCCGAGCGCCCGTCGTCGGCGGCCGCGGCGGTGCCGGGGAGGCCGGTGGCCGGCACGCGGTGCTCGGTGTTCCCCGCGGACAGCTGGTGGCACGCCGACGTACGCCGGCTGCGGGTCCACCCGCGCAGCAGCGCGTGGCTCTCGCACATGTCGACCGCGCGGGACCTGCACCCCGACTTCGGGCCGTCGGACGACGGGCCCGGCTACGGCATCCCGGTCACCGTCGTGCGCTCGTCCCACCGCAAGGTCCGCGTGCGGTTCGACCACGCCTCGGAGTCCGACCGGGTCCGCTACCCGCTGGGCGCGGACACCCGCGTCGAGGGCGGACGCGCCTCCGGGGGCGACCGGCACGCGGTCGTCGTCGACCGCGGCCGGTGCCGGCTCTACGAGACCTACGACACCCGCGTGCGAGGCGGGAGGTGGCAGGCCGGCTCCGGGGCGGTCTGGTCGCTGCGCAGCAACCGGCTGCGACCCGACGGCTGGACCTCCGCCGACGCCGCCGGCCTGCCCATCCTGCCGGGGCTGCTGCGGTGGAACGAGGTCCGCGACGACCGGATCGACCACGCGATCCGCTTCACCACCGACGTCACCGCCCGCCGTCACCTGTGGCCGGCCCGCCACGACGCCGGGTCCAGCGACAGCCGTGACGTCCCGCCGATGGGCGCCCGCTTCCGGCTCCGCGCGGGGTGGTCGGCGGCCGGCCTCTCGCCGTACGCGCGACGGGTGGTGCGAGCGATGAAGACCTACGGCCTGGTGCTCGCCGACAACGGCTCGCCGTGGTTCTTCCAGGGCGAGCAGCACCGTCGGTGGCCGGAGCCGCTGATCCGGGACCTCGAGACCATCCCGGCCTCGGCGTTCGTCGCCGTGGACACCGCACCACTGCGCGAGCAGGCAGACAGCATGGCCGTGAGGTGAGCCCGATTCCGCGGCGACCCTCGCCCTGTTGTAGTGTTCCAGCGCTCGGCCAACGCGACACTCGGCCGGGAGACTCGGGCTGTGGCGCAGCTTGGTAGCGCACTTGACTGGGGGTCAAGGGGTCGCAGGTTCAAATCCTGTCAGCCCGACCGAGAGAGCCGCCCCTGACCTATGGAACGCAGGTCAGAGGCGGCTCGTACGGTGACGTGCGTCGCGCACACCGGGAGGCGTGGGCCGCGCTCGCGACTGCATCGACCGAGCAGCGCAACGCCGAGGTTGCGGCACTGCCGGTCTCGTGAGGCGTCCTCAGTGGGATTGCCGGCCGCCTCGGCCAGCGAGCAGGGGCTCTGGGCGCAGCGCTCGTCGCCCGTGGGACGTGTCGCCGGTGGTCTCCGACCCGGCTATCATGGGGGCATGCAGGCAATCCTGGCAGCGTCTCTCTCGGCTCCGGCCGAGCGCTGTCACGTGCCGGCACACGTGCCGTCCGGTGCCGCGCTGCTCGCCCTCGCGCTCAGCGAGGAGGCCCGCGGAATCCGCGGGCTCGACGTGCTTCGTCGCAGCGTCGACCGCGCCCCTCCGCTCCGGTCCTGACCTCGCATCCCCTGGCGACGCCCTAGCGGCGTCGCCCTCTTCCGCGTACGCCGGCGCGACCCAGTGGGTCCGGGACCGAGCGACGTGGCGTCACCAAGGACTGAGCGATGACCCTGCACCACCACCGTGTCTCTGCGCGCCCCGATCCCGGGCTGGACGCGCACCTCGCCGAGCTCCAAGAGTCCCGGCAGCGACAGCTCGACGCGATGCCCGAGAGCGACCTCGACGCTGTGGCAGCCGCCTACCGCGGCACCGTCACCCGCATCCTCGACGAGGTCCGCACCGCGCGTCGGCGCGTGCAGGAGGGCCGCTACGGGACCTGCGTCCGGTGCGACCTGGAGATCTCCGCGCAGCGGCTCGAGCTGCGGCCATGGGTCGTGATGTGCACCGCGTGCTCCGGCCGCGACCGCCACTGACCGACCCCTCGTCCGATCCTCGGAGGTAGATCTCATGTCTCAACGCGTCGTCGTCATCGGGGCCGGGGTGGTGGGTCTGTCCACCGCCTGGTTCCTCCAGGAGCACGGTTTCCAGGTCACCGTCTACGACCGCCGTCACGTGGCCGCTGGGTCCTCGTGGGGCAACGCCGGCTGGCTCACCCCTGCGTTGACCGCACCCCTGCCCGAGCCGGCCGTGCTGGGCTACGGGGCGCGGGCGGTGCTCAGCCCGTCCTCGCCGGTCTACGTCCCGCTGCGTCCCGACCTCCGACTGCTGCGGTTCCTCACCGGGTTCGCCCGGCACAGCACCGCGCGCAGGTGGGGGCTCGGGATGCGGGCGTACGCGCCCCTCAACCGGGTTGCCCTCGCGGCGTACGACGAGCTCACGGACGCGGACGTCCGCGCCTCCGCCCGTGCCGCTGACCCGTTCCTCGCCTGTTTCCGCACCTCCGCGGATCGGGCTCCGTTGCTCGCCGAGCTCGATCACGTCCGGGCCGCCGGTCAGGACGTGAAGTACGACGTCCTGACCGGCGACGAGGTCCGCGCGGAGGAGCCCACCCTTTCCCCGCAGGTGGGGGCGGCGGTGCGCCTCCACGGCCAGCGCTACCTCAACCCACCCGAGTTCACGAGTGCGCTCGCCGCCGCCGTGCGGCAGCGGGGCGGTGAGATCGTCGAGGGGGCCGCGGTCACCGGGCTCGACCACCGCGCCGACGGCGTACGCGTCGTGGCCCGCGGAGAGGGGGGTGCCGACCGTAGCGACCGGTTCGACTCGGTCGTGCTCGCCAACGGCGCCTGGCTGGGCGGGCTGGCGCGCAGCGTCGGTGTCCGCCAACCGGTGCAGGCGGGTCGCGGCTACTCCTTCAGCGTCGCCTGCGAGCGACTGCCGGCGGGGCCCGTGTACTTCGCCGCCCAGCGGGTGGCCTGCACCCCGCTCACCACGCCGGACGGTCCTCGCCTGCGCGTGGCCGGGATGATGGAGTTCCGCGACCCGGACGCCGCCCTGGACCAGCGACGCATCAGCGCCATCGTGGAGGCCACCCGCCCCTTCGTGACCGGTGTCGACCTCGACCACCGCCTCGACGAGTGGGTCGGCTCGCGGCCGTGCACCGCCGACGGCCTGCCGCTCATCGGCGCGACCAACGACCCGCGCATCTTCGTCGCCGGCGGGCACGGAATGTGGGGCATGGCTCTCGGGCCCCTCACCGGGAAGCTGCTTGCGCAGCGCATCGCCTCCGGGATCAGCCCCGCCGAGCTCGTGCCCTTCGACCCCCTGCGGTGACCGCGATCCGCGAACCGCTCCCCTCCACCCCTACCGAAAGGAGGTCCGCCGTGCGCACCGCACCGCCGTACCCACCCTCCACCCGAGACCCCCTCGACGAGCCTCCCGCTCCACCCCACCGCCGGCCCGCCCGCTCCCGCCGGTTCGGGCCTCAGCTGCTCACCGCAGCGCTGTGCGCCACCCTGGTCCCGGTCACCGTGGCCCTCGGCGCCTCGGTCGAGGGCGCGGGCGCGCTGACACGCGTCGCTGTCGCGTGCGCCATCGCCGCGCTGGCCGCACTGGCGGTGCACGCCCCGGGCGTCGCCCGCACGCGCGCGTCGCCGTCGCTGACTTCTTCGTCAGGCGATCGGCCACCTCGGCGAGCCACCGGGGATCTCCCCGCGGGGCAGGCTCTGCCGCTGACCGGTGCCGGTCGCTGTGGCCCCGAAGGGCCGCAGGGCCGCAAGCATGCGATCCGTCCCGCTGACCGTCCGCAAGTAGTGCCGGGCAGGAGCGGTTCTGCATAAGATCTCACTCTCTGAGATCCTGCCATTGCATGTGAGCCAAGCGACACCTAACCTCCAGGGCAATCGATACCCAGCCTGGCCTTGTGGTCTCTTTCGGGGGTGGACGTGTTGAGTTCTTGTGGGCTATTTGGCTACGCCGGAGCTAGTGACGAAGACGGCTGGCGGACGCCCGCCCGCCGGGTCCTCCCGAGTGTCCGCGACACGACCACCGCATGCGCGGCCGGGACGCCGCGTTGAAGTACTCGGTGCTGCTCCCGTTCACGACCACCCGCCCCGAACAGCTCATCCCGTACGCCTCGCTCGTCGAGTGGGCGCCGTCCTCCCGGCTCTGGACCGGCCAGTCGATCTGCATCGAGCCGCACCAGTCCTTCGCCCACCTCGCCGGCACCGGCCTGCGGGTCCCGGTCGGCATCGGCGTCACGCTGATGCCGTTGCGGCACCCGTTCGAGGCGGCCGTGCAGGCCATGTCGCTCGCCCGCACCACGGGGCAGCCGGTCACCGTGGGCTACGGGCCCGGCGCCGCGTCCTTCCAGGCGATGCTCCGGGGCGAGCCCTATGCCAGCCAGCTCGACGCGGTGCGCGACTACCTCACCATCGTGCGCGCGCTGGTGCGCGGTCAGCAGAGCGACCACGACGGTGAGTACTTCTCCTTCCACGGACGGCTGGACAGCGGGCCCGGGCCACGCGTCGAGGTCGGCGCCGGAGTGCTTCGTCCGCGCATGGCACGGCTCGTGGGGGAGGTCGCGGACGCGGCCATCACCTGGCTGGCCCCGGCGTCGTACATCCACACCACCCTGCGCCCCGCGCTGGAGGAGGGGGCGCGAGCGGCGGGCCAGCCGGCGCCCAGGATCGTCTCGATGGTGCCCCTGGCCCTCCACAAGCAGGGCCGGGTCCCGGCGGAGACGGCCCTGGCCAGCAACGCCGCCCACCTGCGCCTTCCGCACTACGTCGAGATGCTCGCGCGAGCCGGCATCAAGGTGCGGGGGGAGCGGCCGCTCGAGGACGCCGAGGCGCTGGTCGAGGGACGCGCCTTCCTGAGCGGCGACATCGACGAGCTCACCTCACAGCTCCGCGAGTACGAGGTAGCCGGTGTGGACGAGGTCGTCCTCAACCTGACCGGCGTCCACCACAAGTCGGGGCCGCAGAAGGCGATGGCGGAGCTCCGCACCATCCTGCGTGCGGTCGGAGCCATCGACCAGCACTCCTAGCACTGCCTGTCCGCGCCACGAACCGAACTGCCGAAAGGGATCCGATGCAGGGAACGACCAGGCTCATCAAGACATGGGCGACGGGGGAGCTCGGCCAGGACGTGCTGGCGGGGGCCGGCCACGACGAGGCGTACGACGGATCGCTGGCGGTGGTCCTGGAGCGCCAGCAGCACTTCGACGCCATGCGGGAGGCGGGGCTCATCGGCGCCGACACCCGCGCGTTCGTGCCGGGCGCCACGGACAGCACCGACGGCTCGGAAGGGCCCATCGTCCTGGGCTACGAGGGGTCCCTGAGCGACCCGGGTGGCGACGTCCAGATCGGCACCCAGTTCTTCATGCAGACCCAGGACTACGGCACGAGCGAGTACCTCTCCCTCATCGGCGCCACGCTCGTGCGCGTCATCGACGAGACGGACTTCGAGACCTTCCTGGAGGACGCCGACCGGGCCTACCTCAAGGGTGACCTGGCGGAGTTCGCCACGCACCCGTTGGTCCGGCTGTGCGACGTCACCTCCCTGGGCAGCGCGACGCCCGACCGCGGACCCAAGCTGCGGCTCTACGTCGACGCCGCCGGGCAGATCTCCACGTCGCCGGGCGGGGCCGTGCTGGGCAAGGTCGGAGACGACCTCGAGACGCTCGAGGCCGAGTGGGCCCGCCTCAACGCCGCCAGCGACACCCCGTGCGCGGTCGCGCTCGCGAAGGTGGTGCCGGAGCAGACCCGGGCCGACGCGCTCCGGGAGCGGCCCTGGCTGGCCTACTACCACTCGGCCCTGGCCGCGGTGCGTGACGTACGGACGCGGGGTCTGGCCGAGCTGAGCGAGATCCACATCTCCGGCTTCGGGCAGCGCCTCGACCCCGACCTGGAGGGCGCGGACGGCTCGGCGCACGAGGCCCGGCCCGGCTCACCGGTGCTGATGTGGACCGACGACCAGGCGCTGGTCTTCGACCCGCGCTCGGAGAAGACCTTCCAGATGGGCAGGCCGGCGGCCCGGCTCGCGGAGCGGCTGCTGGTGCTGGGCTCCGTCGAGGCGGCGGCCCAGGGCGACGAGGCGAACCTCCTCAAGGTCGAGGCGTTCTTCCAGCGGGCCGGTGTCCAGCTGTGCGTGACGTGAGCGTGTCCGGCTCGACCGGTCGGGGCGGAGCGACGCTGGCGGACGGCGTCGCCCCGGAGCTGCGCGGTGGGCTCGCGAGTGCCGTCGAGCAGCTCGGGCACGACGTCGAGTTCCACGATCTCTACGACGCGGTGGGCGCCGCCATCTACGACGACACGGCGTCCCTCGACAGCTCCGAGATCCGCGAGCTGAGCCGCCTCGTGCGGGCCACCCCCGGTCGCGTCCTCGAGCTGGCGGCCGGGTCGGGACGCCTGACCCTGCCGCTGCTCCGGCTCAAGCGCGACGTCACCGCCGTCGAGCTGTCGACGGCGATGATCGCGCTGCTCGAGGCGAAGGTCGGGCAGCTCCCGCAGGCCACCGCGTCGCGGCTGCTCGTCCTCGAGGGCGACATGAGTGACGTCGAGCTGCCCGGAACCTTCGGGGTGGTCGTGCTGGGCACGGCGTCGATCTCCCTGCTCGGCCCCGACGCGCGGGCGCGACTCTTCGACCGGGTGCGGGCGCACCTCGACCAGGACGGTGTCCTGCTGCTGTGCGTCGCCGACCTGGTGCCGGCGCTCGCCCACGAGCCGGCCTGGGACGAGCACGCCGACCTGGTGGGTGCCTCTGGAGCGCGGTACCGGATCCACTACTTCTGGCAGCCGGGGGAGGACCGACGGCACGTCGGCGTCTACCCCCTCGACGTCGGCGACCGAGCGATCCCCGTGTGCACCAGCACCCCCGCCATCATCGACGTCGCGCTGATCGAGCACGAGCTGGCGCAGGCCGGTCTGCGGGTGGCCGGGCGCCACCCGGTCTCCGGAGGCTGGAAGGGCTTCCGCGAGTACTTCCTCGAGGTGAGGACGGCACATGAGCACGCCTAGACGCGATGCCGCCGGGCCCTCGGCCCTCTGGGCCTCCCTGCTGCCGCCGAGCGCCCACGGTCGCGAGGACACCTGCTTCGAGTCCGCGCACGGCGTCCGGGTGACGACGTCCGAGGGGCGAAACCTGCTGTGCGGCACCAGCGGACTGTGGAACGTCAACCTCGGCTACGGCAACGAGGCCATCGCCGAGGCGGCCTACCAGGCGCTGCGCGACGCGTCGTACCTCAGCGTGTTCCGCTACGAGAACTCCTACGCCCGTGAGGCCGCGGACCGGCTCGTCTCCTTCGCCGGTGCAGAGCACTACGACCGCGTCCTCTTCTCCACCTCCGGTGGCGCCGCCAACGACCTGGTCATGAAGCTGGTCCGTCAGTACCACGCCCTGCGCGGCGAGTCGGGACGACGACTGGTCGTGGGGCTGCGGCAGGGCTACCACGGCCTGACCTTCGGCAGCTTCGCGCTCACCGACGACGACCTCGGCCAGGCGGTCTACGGCGTCGACCGCAGCCAGGTCCGTCACCTCAGCACCAACGACGTCGACCAGCTCCACCACTTCATGGACCGTCACGGCGCGCGCGTCGCGGCCGTCGTCGTCGAGCCGCTGCAGGGCACGGGGGCCACGGTCCTCGACGACGAGTACGTCGCGGCCCTGGGCGAGCTGAGCGAGCGCCACGGGTACCTCGTCGTCGCCGACGAGGTCGCCACCGGCTTCGGCCGGCTCGGACACGCCTTCGCCTCGCAGACCTGGGCACGACAGCCCGACCTGCTGGTGACCTCCAAGGGCCTGACCAACGGCACGCTCGCCGCGTCGGCCGTGCTGACCGCCGCCCACGTGAGCGAGGCCTTCTCGGCCGTCGACGCCCTGGTGGGACATGCCGAGACCCAGGCCGGCACCGCCGTCACCTGCGCGGTCGTCGTCGCGACGCTGGACGAGATGGCCAGGCTCGACGCCGTGCAGCAGGCGCGGCGGCTCTCCGCCGAGCTCGACGTCGAGCTCGCGCGCCTCGTCGACACGCGCGACGACGTGCTCGCCACCACGGGGGCAGGCTGCTTCCGGTCGCTGCGCCTCGCGACCCCGGACGGCACGCCGCTGCCGCAGGACCAGGTCCCGCAGGTCGTCGAGCGCATCCGCGCCGCCGGCGCCATCGTCCACCCGGGCCCCCAGGGCATCCAGCTGGTGCCCGCCCTCACCTACACCCGTGCCGAGCTCGACGAGCTCCTCGGGTGCGTGCAGGAAGGGCTGGCCCACCACCGCGAGCCCGTCGGAGCGGGTGCCTGAGATGGCGAGCACGCGAGAGACGCGGATCGTGGCGTCCGTGTCCGAGCTGGGCCCCGAGCTCCGGCGCTCCGGTCCGGCGGAGAGGGTGTCGGTGTTCGTGGACGCGACCCTCGCCGACTCCGAGGTCCTGGCCAGAGCCGTCGACTCGCTGGGCGTGGGCAGCACCCGGGTCACGACGGTCACCGGCGACGCCCGGTCGGACGAGCTCACCGACCTCGCCCGCGACCTGGCCCCGGACGAGGTGGTCGTGGGCGTCGGCGGGGGAGCGGTCATCGACCGGGTCAAGCTGGTGTCGCTCCTGGCGAGCGACCCGTCGTACGCCCGCAACCTGATGACGACGCAGCGGTGCGGCTTCGTGATCCTGCCCGAGCGGGTGCGTCGCACCGTCCGCCTGGCCGTGGTCCCAACGACCGTCGGCACCGGCGCCGAGGCCAGCCGGACCGCCTGCCTGCGCCGGCAGTCGAGCAAGAAGCTCGTCTACGGCGACACCCTGCGTCCCGACGTGGCCGCGGTCGACGCCGTGGCCACGAGGCAGCTTCCCCTGTGGCTGCTGGCCGAAGGCACCCTCGAGGTGCTCATCCGGGTCGCCAGCTACTACGTCGGTCACCACGCCGACCGGCCCGGCGCCGACCAGCGAGCCGAGGAGATGGTGGCCGAGGTGGTCCGGCTCGGCTACGCCGTCAGCCGGGCGCGCAGCGACCGGGTCGCGTGCCCGGCGGCGGTGCGGGCGCGGATCGCGACGCTGAGCGGCCGCTCCCACCGCCAGGAGATGCTGGAGGGCCTGGCGCCCTACTCCGACACGTGCTGGCCGCTCGCCAACGAGCTCTCCATGTGCTCGGGCGCCCGCAAGCTCACCGGGCTCGCGATCGTCCTCCCCACCGTGTGGCGCCGGGTGCTCGAGGGCGAGGTCGCCTGGGGCTCCGAGCGCCGCCTGCGGCGGCTCTGGGACGTGGTGCGCGACGCGGCGCCCGAGTCCCTGGACCCCGACTGCTCGGTCGGGATCGACCAGCTGATGACCTCCTGGTCCATCGACCGTCGGGTCGAGTGCCCGGACCTGGACGAGGTGGCCCACCGGGCCGCCCGGGCCTGGGGACAGGGACTCCCCATGCTGCGCGGGCTGACCACCGAGAGACTTCGCTCGATCTACGGGGACGCGTTCTCCGGGTCGCGCGTGCTGACTTCCAACACCACGGAGAGGAGGTAAATCATGAACAAGTTCGACGACAACGCTCCCCTGGAGCTCAGCATCCAGGAGATGGAGACGCTGGATGCGCCGGGTTGGGCGACCGCCACGGGCGCCATCGTCTCGGCCCTGTCCGTCGCGGGTTCGGCTGCTGTCGCCTACACGTGAGGCGACCCCCACGACCCACCACATCGACACACGAGAGGAGGTGAATCAGCATGCAGAACACGGAATCCTTCCTGGAGCTCGACATGCAGGAGCTGGAGACGATGGACGCCCCCGGCTTCCTGACCGGAATGGTCGCGTCGGCCACTGTCACCAGCGCCATCGGTGCTAGCGCCGCCGCTGCCTACACGTAAGAACAGTCGGGTTGCTGTGTCCGGCCTACGTGTCGGGCACAGCAACCCGCTGCTTGTCTCGATGAAACGGAGCGCACATGTCTCGGAAGCAGGACGAGCCCGTCGCCGGGCTGCCGATGCGCCCCAAGCTCGCCACCAGCGTGTCCGTGCACCCTCCACGCGATGCCGAGAGCCGATGGGTGATCGAGCGCAGGGGCGCGAAGTACTACCGGGTCGGCTCCGACGTCGCCAAGGCAGCACGGCTGCTGACGGGCGAGCACGACCGTGACGACCTGCTCGACCTCCTCGGCGACCCGTGGGACGAGGCAGCGCTCGAGCAGCTCCTCGGCCAGTTCCAGAGCATGCGCCTGCTCGACGACGGACGATCGGCGACGCGCACCTCGACCGTGCCCCGGCGACTCGTGTTCGTGCCGCCGCTGACGCTGCAGATCTCGCTCTTCAACCCCTCGGCCATGCTCACCCGGCTGGCACCCCTCACCGAGGTGCTCAGCCGACGGGGCCCGCTGGCGCTCGTCGCCGCCGTGATCGTCGGAGGCCTGCTGGCGCTCGCCTGGCACGCGGCGGACCTGCGTCAGGCGCTCAGCTACCCGGTCTCGGGAGGCACGTTCCTGATCTTCCTGCTCGGCGTGCTCACCTTCACCGCCATCCACGAGGTGGCCCACGGCGCGGTGCTGACGCACTACGGCGCCCATCCCCGACGCATGGGCTTCATGCTGTTCTACCTCGTCCCGGCCTTCTTCTGCGACGTCTCCGAGGGGTGGCTGCTGCCGCGCAACAAGCAGCGCGTGCGAGTCGCCCTCGCGGGGATCGTGGCGCAGCTCGCCTGCGCCGGGCTCTGCGCCCTCGCGGCCCTGGTCGTCGGCGCGCCGGAGGCCCGCAGCTGCCTGCTCCTGCTGGCGGCCTCGATGTACCTCGCGGGCGTGGTCAACCTCGTCCCGTTCGTGAAGCTCGACGGCTACCTGGCCCTCATGGCGCACCTCGACATCCCCAACCTGCGCGCCAAGGCGATCGCCGACGCCCGCAACGCCGTGTCCGTGACCCTGTTCGGCGCGCGACGCGAGCGCGAGCTCCCCGGCCTGCGGTGGGCGGTCCCGTACGGCCTGGCCTGCATGGTCTTCCCGGTCTACCTCGTCGGCTTCGTCGCCTTCGCGATGTGGTCGCGGGTCCTGGGTGGGTCCGGCATCGTGGGCGCGCTCCTCGTCCTGACGGCCCTCAGCGCCCTGGCCATGATGCTCGTCAAGGGGCTGCGCAACCTCGTCGCCGCCGCACGCGCCGGCGGTGCCTCCCTCGTCCGCATCGGCGCCGTCGGGGTGCTCGCCACGGGCGCGCTGGTCCTGGCGCTGGGCCAGGTCCAGGTGACCCAGACGGTGAACGGCTTCTACCTCGAGGACGCCGACGGCGTGCGCCTGGTGATGCCGACCTCGGTGCCCACGGACCGGATCGAGTCCGGGCAGCAGGTGGAGCTGCGCACCAACGGCATGGTGCGCCGCCCGGTGACCGGCTCCGCGACCGTCGCCTCCGACACGGCGTCGGAGACGGAGCTCTCGGCCCTGCGCTTCCTGCCGGTCGAGCTCGACGTCGACCTGCCCACGACCTACCTCGTCTACGAGCTCGAGACGCAGGATGCGCCGGCGACGTCCGAGGGCACCGCCAAGGTGGAGTCCGGTGAGCGATCGCTGGGGGGCTGGCTGTACGCGCAGTACATCGAACCCGCTCTTTGAGGACGCGTCACGCGTCGACACGACCCGAAGGTGACATGCCTGTGGAGATCATCGCCTACCTGCGCTACTGCCCGCCGGAGAAGCTCTTCTTCGACGTCCCGACCCTCGACGGCGGGCGCTTCGACCTGGCCGACCGCGAGGCACCCGACGGCTGGAGCAGACGGACCGACTCGGAGTGGGTCAACATCCTGCCGCCGCAGCCGCTGCCGATGCAGGGCTGGAAGGTCCACGTCACCGCGACCCCCGAGGTCGCCGAGTCGACGCTGCAGACGTGCTGGGACTACTGCACCTCGCACGACCTCGGGTTCAAGTTCCTCAAGAGCAACGAGGTCGTGTTCCTGCGCTCGAGCAAGTACGGCGACCGCAGCGCCAGCGGGAAGTTCGTGACGATCTACCCCCGCACGGACGAGGAGCTCGAGGTCGTGCTGCACGACCTCGACCCCCTGCTCGAGGGCAGCTCCGGGCCCGCCATCCTCAGCGACGTCCGGTGGCGCAAGGGCCCCCTCTACGTGCGCTACGGCGCCTTCCACCTGCGCCCGATGAGGACCGAGACCGGGGTGTTCACGTGGGCCGTGGAGGACCCGGACGGGCGCCTGGTGCCCGACGAGCGCCGCCCGGGCTTCCACCCGCCGCCGTGGGTGACGCTGCCCGAGGTGGTCGAGCAGGCGGTCGCCCAGCGTGCCGAGGGTCGCCTCAGCGGCTTCCCCTACCGCCCCGTCCGCGCCCTGCACTTCTCCAACGGCGGAGGCGTCTACATCGCCACGGACGCCGACGGCACCGAGGTGCTGCTCAAGGAGGCACGGCCGCTGGCCGGTCTGGACGGCGCCGGCGACGACGCCGTGGCCCGGCTGGAGCGTGAGCGCTGGGCCTACGAGACCCTCGCCGAGATGCCCGAGATCCCCGAGCTGCTCGACTACCGGATCGGCCACGAGCACTACTTCCTGGTCCGTGAGCTCGTCGACGGGGAGCCGCTGGTCAACGTCGCGCGTGAGCGCAACCCGCTGCTGCGGGCGGGCGCGGAGGCATCGGCCTACGCCGAGTACGCCGCCTGGGTCCTCGACGTCCTCGAGACGGTGTCGGCCGGTCTGACGGCGATGCACGAGCGGGGGATCGTGTTCGGCGACCTGCACCCGAGCAACATCCTGGTGCGGCCGGACGGGTCACTCGCGTTCATCGACCTGGAGGGGGCGTTCCCGATCGACGCCGACCGGGCGCAGTCGCTGGGGGCGCCCGGCTACATCGCGCCGCCGACGTTCCGCGGTGCCGCGATCGACCACTACGCGATGTCGGTCATGACGCTCGACCTGTTCGCGCCCATGGTGAGGATGATCAACTGGCACGGCCAGAAGATCCTGGACCTCATCACCCAGGTGCGCAGCAGCTTCCCGGTGCCCGAGGACTTCGAGGAGCGGGTCCTGCGCGGTCTCTCGCTCGACGTGGCGCGCGTCGTGCCGGGGGCGGACGGCAGCGTCCCGCTGGCGGCCCTCGACGACCTGACCGACTCGCCCTGGCCGGGCGCCGCGCCGGCGGAGTCGGCGGACGGGGACACGAGCTGGAGCGGCGTGGCCGACCAGCTGGTGCAGGGCATCCTCGCCGCTGCGTCGCCCGAGCGCGAGGACCGGCTCTACCCCGGCGACCCCCGTCAGCTCGTCGACCCCGCAGGCGGGGTGACCTTCGCGCACGGGGCGGCCGGAGTGCTGTGGACGCTCCATGCCTGCGGTGCCGCCATCCCCGACGCCCACCGTGCGTGGTTCGACGACGCCGTGGAGCGGCACGACTGGGACCGGCCGGGGCTCGGCGACGGGCTGAGCGGCGTCGCCCTCACCCTGAGCGCGCTCGGTCACCGCGACCGAGCCGGCCACGCCGTGCGGCGCGCCGCGGCCATGGTCGACCGGTGGACCGGGCGCTCGCTGGTCGACGGCCTGGCCGGCGTCGCCCTCAGCGCGCTGCGGGTCGGCGAGGACGACGGCGACGCCGAGGCACTGGGCCTCGCCGACGACCTGACCGACCGGCTGAGCACCGCCCTCGCGACACCCGCGGACTCGCCGGCAGCGCCGGGGATCGCGCACGGGGACAGTGGCGCGGCCCTGGTGTTCCTGCGGCAGTTCGAGCGCACCGGCGACACGACCATGCTCGACCACGCGGAGGCCGCGCTGCGACGCGACCTCGCGACGCTGGCCTGGGACGACGACACCGGCGTCCCCCAGGGCGACATGTGGCTGCGGGCGCCGTTCCTCGGACACGGGAGCGGGGGAGTGGCGCTCGTCGCCCACCGCCTGCTGCGGCACCGGACCGAGCCGGACCTCGTGATGTTCCGGGACCGGGTCCGGCAGGCGGTTCGGCTGCGGTTCGTCGACGAGGTGGGTCTGCTCTGGGGCCACGCAGGACTGATGCTGCTGATCAAGGAGCTCGATGACGATGGTGACAGCGACGACACCCGGGACGCCATGGTGGCGCACGCGCGCAGCATGGGCCTGCACACCGTGGGGTTCCGAGGGCTGCCGATGACGACGGGGCGCTTCAACCTGCGCCTGTCGACGGACTTCGCGACCGGCGCGGCCGGCGCGCTGCTCGCGGTGAGCGCGATCGACGGCGGCGTGAGGCTGCCGTGGTGATGAAGAGGGAGACGATGAAGGCAGCGAGCGTGCAGCTCGACCACCTGACGAAGTCCTACGGCGGCATGGTCGTCGTGGACGACCTCTCGGTCGACGTGGAGCCGGGTCGGATCACCGGCTTCCTCGGGCCCAACGGTGCCGGCAAGTCGACGACGTTCCGGCTGATCATGGGACTCGACCGGCCCACGTCGGGACGGGCCCTGGTCGACGGTCGCCCCATCGCCGACTGGCCGGAGCCGGGACGCAAGATCGGTGCGGTGCTGAGCAACCAGTGCGCCCACCCCCGCAGGACCGCCTACGACCACCTGCGGTGGGTCGGCGAGCTCCTCGACGTCCCGGCCGCGCAGTGCCGCGAGATGCTCGAGCTCGTCGGGCTCGAGAGCGTCGCAACCGCGAAGACCAGGACCTTCTCGCTGGGCATGATGCAGCGCCTGGCGCTGGCGACCGCGCTGCTGGGCGACCCCGAGATCCTGCTGCTGGACGAGCCGATGAACGGGCTCGACCCCGAGGGCATGGCCTGGCTCAAGGAGATGCTCGAGCAGCTGCGCGAGCGCGGGCGCACCGTCTTCGTGGCGAGCCACCTCCTCAAGGAGATGGAGGACCTCGCCGACGACCTGCTGATCATCGCCCACGGCAAGGTCGTCGAGTCCGGCACGATGACCGAGATCGTCGGCCGCTACGAGCAGAGCTGGGTGTCCGTGCGCAGCGACGACGCCGCCCGCCTCGGGGACCTCCTGCAGGCGGGTGGGGCCGAGCTCCTCGGTCCTGCCCGTGGCAACAAGCTCAAGGTGTCCGGCATGAGCCTGGCCGCGGTGAGCGCCGTCGCCCGCGAGCACGACCTCTCGGTCCTGGAGCTCTCGGTGGTGCGCGACCTCAGCGGCGTCTACCAGGCAGTCACCCAGGACCGGTCCGAGATCCGTGGAAGGGAGCACCGGCAGTGAGTACCGCGCGCATGGTCAGAGCAGAGCTCCTGAAGTTCCGGTCGCTCTCGGGGAACCTCGTCGCCCTCGTCGGCAGCGCCCTCGTGGTCACGGTGATGGCCTACGTCATGGCCGACTCCGGGGACGGGCTGGACGCCAGCATGATCGTGGCCGAGCCGGTCTCTCTCCCCATGGAGTACTACGCCTACGTCGTCATGATCCTGGGCGTCCTGATCGTCACCGCCGACCTGGACACCGGCACGGCGCGGGTGACGGCCGGGCTCGTCCCCTGGCGGGGGCGGGTGATGGGTGGCAAGTTCCTGCTGGCCGGCGCCCTCGGGCTGGCCTGCGCCGTCCCGGTCCTCGTCCTCGTGGTCCTGGCGGCCGCACTCGGTGGCGACGTCGCCGTCTCGGCCATGATCGACGCGGACGCGGTCGGACCGCTCGTCTCCGACATCGCCGCCGTCGTGCTCGCCGGGCTCCTGGGCGTCGCGGTCGGGCTGCTCGTGCGCTCCACCGCCCTCGCGGTGTCCCTGCTCCTGCTCTGGTCGTTCGCTCTCGAGACCCTGCTGGTCTTCGTGGTCCCCGACCGGGTCGGCGCGCTCCTGCCCTTCAAGACGATCGGCGGCAGCCGGGTGCTGATGGACGAGCTGAGCGCACTGCAAGGCCTGGCGGTGTTCGCACTGTACGTCGGCGTCGCGACGCTGCTCGCGACGCTGGTCCGCCTCCACAGCCGGGACTCGCCCGCGTGAGCCCGGTCAGCGGGGTTCCCTCCACGCCCTGGCTCGACGACCGGGTCGACGTGGCCCGGGATGTGGCCCAGAGCCTGGCCGCGCCCAGCCCGGCGGTCATGGAGCTCGCCGACTACCTCGCGGCCCTCGACCACGACCGCGACCGCACCTTCACGCACGCGAGCATCAAGCCGCTGGCGGAGCTGACCGAGTGGGACGCCTCGCCGGAGCGCACCCGCATCACGCACCGGACCGGGCGGTTCTTCAGCGTGGAGGGCCTGCGCGTCACGATGCCCTCGAACCCCGTCCAGAGCTGGGACCAGCCGATCGTGGTGCAGTCCGAGGTCGGCGTCCTGGGCATCATCGCCAAGAAGTTCAACGGCACGATGCACTTCCTCATGCAGAACAAGGTCGAGCCCGGCAACCGCAACGGCATCCAGCTCTCACCCACGGTGCAGGCCACCAGGAGCAACTTCACCCGGGTGCACGGGGGAGCGGCCATCCCCTACCTCGGCTACTTCCTCTCCCCGGGCGACCGCTCGCGACAGCGGGTCCTTGCCGACGTGCGCCACACCGAGCAGGGCAGCTGGTTCTTCCGCAAGCGCAACCGCAACATGGTGATCGAGGTGTTCGACGACGTCGACGTGCAGCCCGGCTGGTACTGGCTGACGCTGAGCCAGATCGCGGAGCTGCTGACCCACGACGACCTCGTGAACATGGAGGTCCGCTCCGTCCTCGCCTGCCTGCCCCTCGCCGTGCCCCGACCCGCGCAGGACGACGTCATGGGCCTGGCCCTGGGCGACTCGCTGCGACAGTCGTGCGATCCCGGGCTCGGAGCGGCGCACTCCACGCTCGAGATCCTGAGCTGGGTCACGCGGGCGCGCAGCGACCACGAGCAGGGCACGGAGCTGTGCTCGTTGCACGACGTGGGGGACTGGGAGTTCGGGCCCGACCGGCTGGCCCACCGCAGCGGCCGCTACTTCACGGTCATCGGCGTCGACGTGACCGCTCGCGGACGCGAGGTGCGCCGGTGGGACCAGCCGATGGTCTCCGCCGGGGCCGGCGGTGTGGTGGCCTTCCTGGTGACCACGATCTCCGGGGCGCTGCACGTCCTGGTGCAGCTGCGGGCCGAGGCCGGTGGCTTCGACGGGCCGGAGCTGGCGCCCACCGTGCAGTGCGACCCGACGAACTACCTGCCCGGCGAGGCTCCGCCGTTGCTGGACGAGGTCCTCGGCGCCGACGCCGAGCGGGTGCTGTTCGACACGATGCTCTCCGACGAGGGAGGCCGGTTCTTCCACACCTCGCACCGACACCTGATCGTGCAGGCGAAGGACGACAGCGAGCCGGAGGGGTTCCGGTGGCTGACGCTCGCGCAGTGCGCGGACCTCGCCCAGCACAGCCACTACCTCAACGTGCAGACGCGCAGCCTGCTCGCCTGCGTGCTCGCGCTCTTCCGGGGGGCCACGACGTGACCGGCCCGCTCGTGGTCCTCGGCGCCGGGGGCTACCTCGGCACCGCGGTCGCGGCGCGCGCGGAGCCGCTCAACCGGCAGGTGCGGCTCGTCCGGCGGCCGGGCGGGTCGCTTCCGGTCGCCCGTGCCCCCGGAGCCGGCGTCGTCGACTGCGACGTCGCCGATCCCGCGGACCTTCGCCGGGTCGTCGAGGGCGCCGGCGCGGTCGTTCACCTGGCCTCCGACCTGGCCGGGCGCGACGGGTGGCGCGGCGTGGGGCGAGCCAGCCACGGAGCCGAGGTGATGGTCAACCTGATCGAGGCGTGCCGACGGGCGGAGCGACCAGTCTGCGTCGTCCTGGCCTCGACCGTGGGACATCAGGGCGTCGCCGACGGCGCGCTGTCGCCGTACGAGGAGGGCAAGCGCGAGGAGGAGCGCCTCCTGCTCGAGGCCACGGCGGCAGGACGGGTGGACGGAGTCGTGCTGCGGCTGCCGACGGTCTACGGCTGCAGCCCGGCCGCCCCCTCGCGTCCGGGTCGGGGGGTGGTGGCGACCATGGTCCGACGGGCGCTCTCCGGCGAGCCGCTGACCGTGTGGGCCGGCGGCACCGTGCGCCGCAGCTTCCTGCACGTCGAGGACGCGGCGCAGGCCTTCGTCGCGTCGTTGAGCGCGGCCGAGGCCCTCAGTGGCGGCCGCTGGGACGTCGCCCCGGACGACACCCTCGAGCTGCGCGACGCGCTGGCCACCGTGGCCGCGGTCGTCGCCGAGGTGACCGGGCGAGCCGCCGTGCCGGTCGAGTCCGTGACCCCGCCGGCGCACGCGCTGCCCGCCGACCTCGAGGACGTCGCCGTCGACGCGGGACCGTTCCGCGAGCGGTCCGGGTGGCGTCCCACCCGCAGCTTCGCCGAGGGCGTGCACGATGCGGTGACGACGCTGGCCGGTGACCGGCCACTGCAGGAGGGAAGCCGACGATGACCATCCGTGTCTGGGGATACCTGGAGGAGTACGAGCAGGACCGGGAGGAGATCCTCGCCGCGGTCGACGCCGTATTCCGCTCGGGGCAGCTGGTGCTCGGGCCGAACGTCGAGGCGTTCGAGCAGGAGTTCGCCGCCTACCACGCCGTGCGCCGGTGCGTGAGCGTCGACAACGGCACCAACGCGATCGTGCTCGCGCTGCGGGCGCTGGGCGTCGGGCCGGGGGACGAGGTGGTCACCGTGGCCAACACCGCGGCACCGACCGTCGTCGCCATCGACGCCGTCGGCGCCACCCCGGTGTTCGTCGACATCGACGACCGGCACTACCTGATGGACACCGCCAGGCTGGAGGAGGCGGTCACGGAGCGGACCCGCTGCGTGGTTCCGGTCCACCTCTACGGCCAGTGCGTCGACATGTCCGCGGTCATGGACGTGGCACGCCGTCGAGGACTCGTCGTCGTCGAGGACGTCGCCCAGGCGCACGGCGCGCGTCAAGGCGGCGTGGTCGCCGGATCGAGCGGTGATGCGGCGGCGTTCTCGTTCTACCCCACGAAGGTGCTGGGCGCCTACGGCGACGGCGGCGCCGTGCTCACCGACTCCGACGACACGGCCGCCCGGCTCTCGCGGCTGCGGTACTACGGCATGGAGGACCGCTACTACGTCACCGAGACTCCGGGCCACAACAGCCGGCTCGACGAGGTGCAGGCCGCGATCCTCCGCCTCAAGCTCGGGCGTCTCGACGACTACGTCCGAGCCCGTCGTCAGGTCGCCGAGCGGTACGCCGCCGCGCTGGCCGACACCGGCCTGGTCCTGCCCGCCACCGCTCCCGGCAACGAGCACGTCTACTACCTCTACGTCGTGCGCCATCCCGAGCGCGACGCGATCATGGCGCAGCTGGGCGAGCGCGGGATCAGCCTCAACATCAGCTACCCCTGGCCGATCCACACCATGTCGGGCTTCGCGCACCTGGGCTACGGCGAGGGCTCGCTGCCGGTGACCGAGCGCGTCGCCCACGAGATCTTCTCGCTGCCGATGTACCCGTCGCTCGCCGTCGACGACCAGCAGCGGGTCATCGACGCGCTGCGCGAGGTGCTCGCAGGCCTCGGCGGGTAGGCGAGGCGGGGGTCGACGAGCGTCAGGAGATGGTGAAGTCGTCGTGGTAGCCGATCTTGGCCAGCTCGATCCCGCCGTCCGGCAGCTCCCAGTAGTGCAGCCGTCGCGCCGCCGCGCTGCGGACCTGCAGACTCGCCCGGTAGGCCCGGGCTCCGTCCTCCCGGACACGCTGGCCTGACCCGCCCCCCGAGGTCTGCCGCAGCGCGTGCACCTGCAGCCCGTGGCGCTGCGCCGCCCGGCCGCTGACGACCTCCGCGCAGACGTCGGCGACGCGCTCGAAGCCGATCCCCTCGAGCTCGTCGAGCGAGGCCACGAACTGGGGTCCGATCGTGGGCTCCCGCCAGGGGTAGCGCTCGCGGTCGCCCTTGACCGTGTTGCGCAGCCAGCTGGCGCGGACCGCCGCCCTGATCCGGTCGGCGGGCGGGACGTAGGAGTCGAGCTCGCGCTGCAGCTCTCGCACCTTGGCGCGCTGCCGGTCCGCGGACGCCTCCGCCGCGCGCAGCTGCTGCCGGTGCCGCTCCTCGTTGCGCGTCAGGTCGCCGACCCGGCCCTCCAGCGCCTGCCGGGTGCTCGACGACTCGGCCAGCAGCGCTCGCAGCCGGCGGATCTCGTCGCGCGCCTCTTTGAGGGCCTCCTGCAGCGTGCCGCGCAGGTGGTCGTGCTCGGCCTCGAGGGTGTGCAGCACGCGGTCGCGCAGGTCGACCAGGTCCAGCTCCAGCTCGTGGCGCATCTGCGCCGCGGTGGCCCGCATCTCCTCGACCGTGCGGTCAAGGTCGCCCACGACGGCGCGGGAGCGCGCGTGGGCGCGCGCGGAGCGCTCGAGGAGCTCGGACAGGTCCTGCAGCTCGACGGCACTGCCGTCCGCGCTCTCGACGGCGAGGCCGGACTGCGGCGCGTGGACGGAGCCGGGGCCCCAGGCGTCGTCGTCGGCCAGTCCGAGCAGCGGGAGCTCGGTGGCCACCGGCTCCCGCGTCAGCCACGGGGGACCGTCGGGGTGGAGGCTGGCGGCCTTGACCCGCCCGTCGTCGTCGGCGACGACCACGTCGATGCCGTCGAGGGGCACGCCGGTGTCGATGGCCGTGATCGTGACCGCGACCAGGTCGTCCTCGCGATGGCCGGTGGGCACCGCCCCACGCGGTGGGGCGCCCCTGCCGTCGCGCCGCAGACGGCCGGTCACCCCCGGCAGCAGCTCGATCCGTCCGTCCTGCCGGGGATGGTCGAGCCGCCGGCCGAGGAGCGTGGCGCCCACGCCGTACGCGTCGACGAGGCGCCGCAGCGGGTCCGGCTCGAGGGGGAGCAGCGACCCCGTGGCGGGGTGCTCCGACGAGGCGTCGGTCAGGACCAGGGCCCGCACCCGCTGGGCGGGGCGCAGCACGCGGGTCACCGACAGGGCGTGCCGGGTCACCTCGTGCGCCGGAACCGCGACGGTGGTGCCGTCGGACAGCCTCAGCAGGGCGCCCTCGGGGCTGACGCTGACGACGACCGCGCCGTGCTCGCGGTGCTCACCGGTCCTCAGCAGGTCGGCGACCTGGGTCACCAGCTCCTCGGGGTCGGGGCCCTCGCGCAGCAGCAGCAACGGGTGCCGGTCGTCCTCGGTGACGCCGACCCCGGGACCCCAGATGCGGATGGCGTCGCCGAAGACGTCGAGGCCCGGCGGCAGCCGGCGCTTGAGCTCCCAGGTGGCGGCCTCGGTCGAGAGGACGTGGACCGACGCAGCGGGACCGACCTCGTCCTCCAGACGCGCGACGTCGACGAGCGGCTGCGGGCGCCCGACCGCGACGGAGACGGCGAGGATCGGCGTCGTCCTGGTCGGGTCGAGGATCTCCTCGGCCAGGCCACGGGCGCCGTCGCTCGTGCTCACCACGGCTGCCATGTGGTCATCCTAGTGATGACGGGTGGGACCCGCCCCCGGCTACGAGGCGCGCTCCGCCCGTGGATGGATGCGCCCGACGTCGAGACGCCCACCCGGCACGATCACCTTCACCACCGCGAAGTCGGCGTCCGTGCTCAGGTCGACGACGAGCGGCTCCCGGTCGAGCACGCGCTGCACCCCGTCGACGAGCCACGCGAGCTCGTCACTGGTGTTGTCGAACGTCGTGGTGTGCCTGCGTGCGATCTCGTCGAAGTCGGCGTCGGGCTCACCGAACGCCGACATGTACTCGACCTTGCGCTGGGGCTTCTGCAGCTGGTCGTGGAAGTGCTCGAGGTCGTCGCGGCTGCCGGCGATCGTCGCGAGCCGCCCCTGGGCGGCCTCGGTGAGGGCCCGGGACAGGGCCACCACGGGGTCGAGGTGCGCGCCGTAGCCGGAGCAGATCAGCGGGAAGTCCCAGCTCCACACGATGCACTTGAACGTGGGGATGTCGAAGGCGCTGGGCAGCATCTGGATCGCCACCCGTCCGCCCGCGGCGTGGATGTTGGCGATCATCGTCCGACAGGTCTCGTCCCGGATCGACTCGGGGTGCAGCGTCGGGGACGCGGCGATGTCCGCGGCCACGGGGCGACTCAGCGCGTCGCGCTCCACCACTTCGTAGAGCGCGTGCAGGATGGCCTCCTCCGTGGAGTTCCCGGAGGCGAGGCCGTTGCTGTTGGCGCGGATCCAGGAGGTGCTCCACTGGTGCACCCCAGGGTCGCGGAAGCACACCGCGTCGAGGGGGACCTGGGTGGTGCCGGCGGACACCAGCCCGCGCGCGGACACCCAGCTCAACGGGCTGCGGTCGTCGAGGAACGGGCTGGCCACCACCCCCAGGTCCGCCACCGAGTAGGACAGACCCAGGTCCTCGGCCGTCGTGTCGCGGTGGGTGACGGGCGGGGGCGCCTGCTCGGCGTGCCACAGCTCGATCGCCTCCATGACGGCCGACACCTTGGCGAGCTGGAGCGACTGGCCCTTCCCCTGCGAGACGCTCAGCGTCCAGGCCAGGGGGCGCACCGCCATGGCGACCGGGATCGCGAAGACGTCGAGTCCGGTGATGTCGCTGACCCGGGTGACGCCGTAGCGGTCGAACTTGGGGCGCATGATGGCCCAGGTCTCTGCAGGATCGCGCACCCGGTGGGTGCCGTGGGTGTAGACCTTCGTCACGCCTGTCGTGCTCATGATGTGCTCCACCGTCCCTGGATCCTGCCGCCCTTGTCTGCGTCGTCCCGCAGGAAGAAGGGCCGCACGGCGGCGACCGCCTCCTCCAGCGAGACGAACCCGCGGTCCTGCGCCGCGGTCGTGAGTTCCGTGACGTCGTCCACCGGTGAGAGGCCCCACAGCTCCCGGAGGTGCTGCTCGAGCCTCGTCGTGGACAGCCGCTCGACCAGGCGCACCTTGCGCCGCCACATCACGTCGTCGTTCATCCGCTTGGCCTCGGCGATCGCGCCGTGGACCTCCGGGTCGTCCACCAGGCCGGGCCGGAACGTGCGTACGTCGTAGAGGCCGCGCACCGGCCGGAAGGCCCGCACGACCGCGCGCAGCTCGTCCGCGTCGAGCGTCGGCGCCCCGGGCGCGGTGGCGTCCACCACGAGCTCCTCCCAGATGTCGGGGAAGGACGGGTCGTAGATCTGCCGGTGACGCAGCACGTCGCCGTCGCTGACCCACCGGCCGTCCACGTCACGTCCCTCGAACTCGACCACCCACCGGAAGATCAGCTCGTTCTGCCACGACGCCGGGAGCCGCGCCGGGGGGCTCGCGGTGAGCTCGACGACGTGGTCCAGGGTCGCGAGGGCGTCCGCGCGCTTGATGTTGGCGCACTCGGGGTGCTCCTGGAGGAACTGCTCCACCTTGTCGACGAGCTCGCCCTCTCCCGCGTCGCGGGTGAGCGTGGCCCTGATGTTGCGCCAGGAGCGGTCGGTGTAGTGCAGGCCCCGCGCCGTCTCGAGCAGCGAGGCGTGCTCCCGGTCGTCGAGCACGCCTGCGTCCGCCGCACCGCGAAGGGCGAAGCGCACGTTGACGAGGGGGACGTTCATCGCGCTGAAGTCGTCGGTGCGCAGGTGCGCCACCGCGACCTCGTCGTCCGCGTCGATCTCCTCGTTGCGGTACATCGAGTAGACGACCCCGTGACCGATCATCCCGCAGGTGTGGAGCTCCGCGGCCCGCAGCGCGCCCATGCTGGCGCAGCCGACCACGTGGACCCCCCGGTCGATGAGCTGGAGGATCTCCTTGTGACGCACGGGGGCGGCCTGGTGGTAGTAGCCGTCGATGATCACGACGACGTCGCCGGGGACCAGGGCGAGCGAGAGCAGGTCGCCGTGCGCCACCGGCGGGTGGAGCACGGCGTGCGGTGCATGGGCGGTGACATCGGCGGCCGACAGGGTCGGTCCGGCGAACACATGGAGGCTCACACCTTCTCCTTCGTGGTGGGGTGCTGCGGACTCGTGGGCGCGTCCGGTGACTCGCCGGGCGCTGCCAGCACCTCGGAGAGCCGGGCCTTCGCTCCGGTGCGAAGCACCGAGCGCTCGTAGATCCGGCCGCCGAGGGCGAGGATGGCGGCGATGGCGGCGATCATCAGGAGGGCGCTCAGGCCGACCTCCCACAGGGCTACGTCGCTCGATGCCAGCCGGACCGGCATCGCCATGCTCGAGAACGGCGGGACGATGGTGGCGATCCGGCTCAGGAGCGCGTCCGGGTCGTTGAACGCGAAGAACGCGCCGAGGTAGCTGAAGATCGTCGCGGCCGTCATCGGTCCGAGCGTGCTGTTGAGCTCCTCCTGGCGCGAGGTCAGGGACGCCAGCGCGGCGGCCATGGCGCCGAAGAAGAGGAAGCCGAAGGCGTAGCCGGTGAACGTCGCGGCCACGATGAAGGCGGTGCCGGGCGGTAGGTCGTCGGTCAGACCGACCACCCAGGCGGTGCCGAACCCCGCCGCCGAGAAGACCGCCAGCTGGACGAGCCCGAGCAGCCCGAAGGCGAGCAGCTTGCCCGCCAGCAGCTCCCGGGGCCGGACGGCGACCAGGAGGATCTCGACGATCCGGCTGCCCTTCTCCTCGATCACGCCTGCGGCCACGCTGACCGTGGTGGACATGAGCAGGAACAGCAGCGCGATGAGGATCATGAACGCCAGCGCCTGACGGGCCCCGTCGTGCTCGTCGCCGTCACCGACCGACTGCATCGTCAGGGGCGCGACGGTGACCGTCGCGAGCACCTCGTCCCGCGGCAGCTCGGAGGCGGCCAGCTGTGCCTCGAACCCGGCGGCCTGGTGCGCCTGCTGGATCAGCGTCGTCAGCTCGCCGTCGGCGTCCCCCTCGGCGAGCAGCTCACGGTCCTCGATCACCGCGGCGTCGGCGTCGCCGTCGGCGACCGCCTGGCGGGCCGCTCGCTCGTCGGGCTGGGTGCGCACCGACACGTCGATCCCCGAGTCCTCGGCAGCCTGCTCCAGCAGCGGTCCGATGCTGTCGGCGCCGACGATGTCGACGCGGTACTCCTCGTCGGAGTCCATGACCATCGGCGCCACGACGAGGGCGATCACGACCAGGGCCGAGGCGACCAGGCTGATGAGGAAGCCGCGAGAGCGCAGCTGCATGCGCAGCTCGCGCTTGGCGATCAGCACCGTGTTGCTCATGCCACCACCTCGCGGAAGACGTCGGCGAGGCTGGGCTCGAGCCAGCCGAAGTGGTCGACGGTGCCCTCGCGCATCGCTGCCTGCAGGATGTCGACGCGGGACACGCCGTCGGGGGCGACGACCGCGGTGCCGGGGTCCTGGACGCTGTGGACGCGGCCGGGCAGCCGCGTGTGCCAGCCGGGTCGGGCACCGCTCAGCGAGACGCGCAGTCGAGGCTCTGTGCGTGCCTGCCGGACCTCGTCGACGGTGCCCACCGCGACCATCCGACCCTGGACGATGATGCCGACCGAGCTGATGAGTCGCTCCACGAGCTCGAGCTGGTGGCTGGAGAAGATGACGGGCGTCCCGCGCTGCTGCCGCTCGCGCAGGATCTCGGCGAGGGCGTCGACCCCGGTCGGGTCGAGCCCGGAGAACGGCTCGTCGAGGACGAGCAGCTCGGGGGAGTGCACGAGCGCGACCGCGAGCTGGGCGCGCTGCTGGTTGCCCAGCGACAGCGCCTGCACCTCGTCGTCGCGGTGCCGGGTCAGGTCGAGACGCTCGATGAGCTCGTCCGTGGCACGCGCGGCTGCGGGGTGGTCGAGGCCGTAGACCTGGCCGAAGTAGGCGATCTGCTCGGCGACCTTCATCTTCTGGTAGAGCCCGCGCTCCTCGGGCATGTAGCCGAACCGCCGCCTGGTCTCGCGGGTCAGCGGCTGACCGTGCCAGGTGATGCTGCCGGCGGTGGGTGCGAGCACGCCCATGATGGCGCGCATCGTCGTGCTCTTCCCGGCGCCGTTCGCGCCGATGAAGCCGAACATCTCACCTTCGGCCACCTCGAAGGAGACGTCGGTGAGGACGTCCCGGTCGCCGTACCTCTTGCTGAGCCCTGATACCCGAATCATCGCGCTCCCTTGAGTGTTCGCTCGACGCTGCCGGTGAGCCGGTCGGCTCCCTGCGCGTCGCTGGTGTGGCTATGGCAGTGGGTGTGGAAGGTCGTAGACACCTCCTGGCGGGTGCCGGGCGCGGGTCCCGGTGCGATGCGGAGCGCTGTCGAGACGGCCGGCGTGCCAGCCGAAGTCGTGCCGCTCGTCGATGCGCAGTGGCTGGTAGCCGGCCGGGATCACCTTGACCACCGCCCACCCCGCCGCGCGCAGGCGCGGCGGCAGCCGCTCCGACAGGTCGAGGACCAGCGGGTCGAGGCCGTCCTCGATCATGGCGAGCATGAGCGACTCGGCGCTCACCGGTGCCTCCGTCGCGACCGGACGCGTCGGCAGCGGCGCGTCGAGCCATCCCAGCAGGGCGTCCACACCCCGCGCCGAGGCCAGGAACCGCACGCGCTCGGCGTCACAGGTCACCCGGGCGGCGACCGGCTCGTCGAGGTAGTCCGACCCCGCGGTGCGCAGGCCGTAGTAGAGCTGGAAGCTCTCCTCGAGCGCCCCCAGGACCGCCTTGCCCAGGTGGTCGGAGGCCTTGGCGCCCAGGCACAGGGACGTCGCCCCGCGCAGCTCGGCACGCACCCCGCCCACCAGGCAGGTGACGCCCGCGACCGCGGTGGGGATCTCGGCGAACACCGGCGTCAGCCCCGCACCGCGGGCCGCGGTCATGGTGGCGCGCACCTGGGACCACACCGGGTCGCTGCCGGCCGTGCTCGGCGGCTCGACGTCGATCGCCCGCAGCGTCAGCTGACGCGCCCACGACACGATCACGGCGTCGCGCTCCAGGGTCTCGAGCAGGGCCGCCTTCAGCGCGGCGTCGTACGACGGCCCGGCCGCGGCGCCCGACGGGCCGGGGTCGAAGCCGACCCGGTCCTCGGGGGCCGCCGGGTAGTCGACCAGGCCGGCCGGCACGAGGTAGTCACGACCGTCGGTGACCCGCCGTGCCTCGTACCAGCGCAGCACACGGTGGCCGGGATCGGCGCCCAGGCTGTGCTGCGGATCGAAGTAGGGGAAGGCGCGGTCGCGGACGGCGGCGTACGGCGCCGAGAGGGCCGGTGCCCCGTGCAGGGCCGCGCGCTCCACGGCCTCACCCGCGGTGCGCACGGTGGCGCCGCTGCGCGAGACCGAGCAGGCGCCGGTGCGGCAGGTGGAGAGCAGGACCGGCTCGTCCGGGTCGGGGGCGTGCTCGCAGGCGAGCTGGGCGCCCACGCTCCACAGGGGGTTCCCGTCGGCGCCGGGCGCGATGACGCCGTGGGCGGCGACCAGACCGGTGTCGGGCGCCAGCACCTGGGATACGTCGAGCATCGGCGGCTACGTCCCTAAGGGGCCGAGTGGGCCCCCGGCAGGTTCGCGCACCGAGAGGGTGGGGAGGGTCGAGCGGGGATGAGGCACGGAAGTCCGAGTTCCTTCCTGGAGCTGCGCCGTGTCGGCGACGGAGTCGACGGGTGGCGCGGGGGCGGCACGACGACGGCGCGTCGCGCAGCGGCTGAGGGCAGACGACGCCGGGTCAGTCCAGACGGACCTCCGGCACGTAGGTGAGCCAGCGACCGCCGCGGTCGGCGAACGCCTGCTCCTTGCGCTTGATCTCCTCGGCGTGGTTCCACGCGTAGAGGAGGGCGATCGGCGCCGGGTCGGTGGCGAAGCCGCTCATGTCCTCCACCGGGATGTGCTGCCCGGGCGTGACCCGGCCCTGCTTCTCCTCGGTGGTGTCGTAGACGACGGCCACCAGGTCCCGGTCGATGCCGCAGAAGTTGTTGACCGTGGCGCTCTTCGCCGTGGCGCCGTACCCGACCACGCGCCGGCCCTCGTCGCGCAGCCGCTCGAGGGTCGAGCGGAGGTCGTCGCGGATCGCCATGACCGCGCGGGCGAACGTCTCGTAGGGCTCCGCACGGTCGAGCCCCGACGTCGACTCCTCCAGCAGGAGGTCGTGCACCGCCTGCGTCACGGTGCGCCTCCCGGGGCGGGCCAGCGTGTAGCGGACCTCGCCCCCGTGGACGTCGAGGCGCTCGACGTCGACCAGCTCGAAGCCGTGCTGCACGGCCATCGCTCTCACGGAGGTGGCGGAGAAGAAGTAGAAGTGCTCGTCGTAGATCTGGTCGAAGGACCGGCGCCGCAGGATGTCGCCGATGTAGGGGTCCTCGAAGACGAAGATGCCGTCGTCGCCGAGCAGTGCCCTGGCGCCGGCGAGCACGGAGTCGAGGTAGGGGATGTGGCAGAACGTGTTGGCGGCGTAGATGACGTCGGCGCGTCCCTCGTCGGCCACGACCTCGAGGGCGCTCCGCTCCTCGAAGAAGTCGGTGCGCACCCGCACCCCCTGCTCCTGGGCGGTCAGCCCGACCCCGGCGGACGGGTCGACCCCGAGGTGGCGCACCCCCGCCTCGGCGACGGTGCGCAGCATGACGCCGTCGTTGCTGCCGATCTCGACGATGAACGGGTCGGACCCGGTCAGCTCCTCGGCGAGGAACCGCTGCGCGATCGCCCGGAAGTGCGCGGCCATCGTCGTCGAGCCCGACGAGCGGTAGGGGTAGTCGGCGTGGAACATCCGCTCGCGAGGCACCTCGTGCAGCAGCTGGGTCATGGTGCAGCCGGTGCAGCGCCCGACCTCGAGGCGGAAGAAGAACTCGTCGTCCGACTCGTCCGGCTTGCGGAAGGCGTCGGACAGGGGCTGGTCGCCCAGGTCGAGGAAGCGCTCGACCGCTCCGCCGCAGATGCGGCACGGCGTCGTGTGCGAAGGTGTGGGGATGCTCATCGGTGCCTCACGGATTCCTGGTGTGTGCATGGTGACTCCTGAGATCTTTCGGGACGACCGTGGCCACTTCCTGAGCACCTTCTCCGCCGATGCCGACGTGATGCCGCCGGAGATCGCGTTCCCGGTCGCGCAGGTGAGCCAGAGCCGCTCGCGGGCCGGGGTCGCGCGGGGCATCCACTTCACGACCACGGCGCCGGGGTGCGCCAAGCTCGTGTGGTGCTCGGCCGGGAGCGCCCTCGACTTCGTGGTGGACCTGCGCGTGGGCTCGCCGACGTTCGGCCAGGTCGAGATGGTGGAGCTGGACCCGGAGGTGGGCCGCATCGTCTCGATGCCGGTGGGGGTGGGGCACGCCTACCTCGCGACCGCCGACGACACGGTGATCACCTACCTGCTCTCGACGGTCTACGTCGCGGCCAACGAGCAGTCCGTCGCGATCTCCGACCCCGACGTGGGACTGCCGCTGCCCGCCGCGCAGGACCTGGTCCTCTCGGAGCGGGACGGCGCGGCGCACTCCCTGGCGTGGTGGCAGGACAGCGGCGGGCTGCCGGAGTACGCCGAGTCCGTGCGGCTGGACGCCCTGCTCCGCTCTGCCGGCTAGCGCCCCCGGGGTGGGGCTCGCGACCGGACTCACGCGAGCCCACGCGCGCGCGACGAGCCGGCGTCGTCCTCTTTGCGCCAGAAGGATCCGCAGGCGTCGATCGCGGTGATGGTGGTCGTGATCCCGTGCGTGGCCCGGTAGTCGGTGACGGCCTGCCGGCAGGCGGGCACCAGGCGGTAGTCGTCGATGATCAGGAAGCCGCCGGGGGACAGGCGCGGGTAGAGCGAGTCGAGCGCGTTGATCGTCGACTCGTACATGTCACCGTCCAGGCGCAGCACCGCGAGCCGCTCGACCGGAGCGCCCGGCAGGGTGTCGCGGAAGAAGCCCTTGAGGAAGTGGACCTGCTCGTCGAGGAGGTCGTAGCGACGGAAGTTCTCCTGGACCTGCTCCAGGGACACGCCGAGCACGTCGGTCATCGCGTCGAAGGGGATGCCGGCGTCGATCGGGTAGGCCTCGGCGTCCGCCGGCGGCAGCCCCTCGAAGGAGTCGGCCACCCACACCGTGCGGTCGGTGACGTCGTGGGCCTTGAGGATCGCCCGCATGAAGATGGTCGCCCCTCCGCGCCAGACCCCGGTCTCCATGAGGTCGCCCGGCACGTCGTCGGCGAGCACCGTCTCCACGCACTCGCGCAGGTTGTCCATGCGGCGGGTGCCGATCATGGTGTGCGCCTGGCTGGGGAAGTCGAACCCGTTGAGACGGCGCTTGCGGTCGAACGCCACCGTCTCCCGGTGCTGCGCGATCTCCTCGCGGGTGGCGCCGTCGGGGTAGAGCATCCCGGGGTCCTCGTAGATCGAGTTCACCAGCACCCGCTGGATGAGGTCGAGGTAGAGCGCGCGCGCGGTCGCGACCGGGTCTCGCTCGGTCGTCTCCTGAGCCGGAGCAGCAGTCACGGGGTTCCCTTTCCTGGAGGTGTGGGTGCGGTGAGAGCCGTCGGGCGCTACGTCATGCGGACGCCGCTCGCCATCGGTTCGCGCGCCCAGTCGGCCGTCACCTCGTCGACGATGGCGAACACCGTCGGCTGGGCGCGGCGCAGGGTCCGGGCGTAGCGGGCGGCGTGCTCGGCGGTCATGCAGCTGATGTCCTGGACCAGGACGGCACCGTCGCCGCGGGGCTCGATGCGCATGCTCACCGGGTCCTCGAGGCCGCGGTCGGCGTCCCGGCTGTGGCGCAGGGCCTCGGGCACCCGCCGGACCGCCTCCTCCCGGGTCGGGGCGAAGCCGCGCGGGAAGACGAAGCGGTCGGTGCCGGCCAGCTCCTGGTACCAGGTCTCGGCGTCGGTGCCTGCGGCCTCGGCCAGCCGCGCCGCGGTGGCCGGGTGGCTCAGGGCACGCGCGGCCTGCCACGCGGCCCGGACCGAGGGGCAGCGCACGAGCTCGAGCACGTGCCGCTGGGGGAGCGAGCGGTGCCGGTTGGACCGCGCCATCGTCTTGCGGACGGTGGGTGTCTCGACCGTCGAGACCCGGGCGCCGGCGTCGGACATCCGCAGCCACATGTCCCAGTCCTCCAGGCCGAACTCCTCCTCGCGCCAGGGACCGACCCGCTCGATCCACTCGGTCCGGTGGGCGGCCTGGGAGTTCTCGAAGACCGGGTTGATCACCTGGATGTCGGGATGCCAGAAGAGCGCGGCGGACGGACGGGTGGAGACGAGCTCGCCGGCGGGATCGACCCAGGTCGACCCGGCCGCTGCCAGGTCGGCCCCGTCCTCCAGCTCCCGCAGCAGCACCGCGAGGTGCTCGGGCGTCCACTCGTCGTCGTGGTCGATGTAGGCGAGGTGGTCGCCGCGAGCAGCGGCGATGCCGGCGTTCATGGCGCGGGACGGGACGCCGCCGTGCTCGATCACGATCAGGCGGACCCGCGGATCCTGCTCGGCGACCGCGGCCACGTGGTCGTGGGTGTCGTCGGTGCTGCCGTCGGAGACCACGAGCAGCTCGAGGTCCGCCACGCTCTGGGCGAGCACCGAGGCGAGGGTGCGTCGGATGGCCGCACCCCGGTTGTAGGTGGTGCACACCACCGAGACCAACGAGGTGGCGCTGTTGCGTGCGCTACCCAACGACACCACATCCCCGAGTCGATCGATGCCAATGATCGCGCCACCCTACTCGACGATCCGGGCGAGTAAAGGTCACGGACGAAAGCAATCCGCGGCATCGGAGTCTCGGTTGCTGAGACCGGCCTTCAATCGACGTGCGGGGCTCCACTACCTTGCGAGCGCCTGGCGGGCGGATCTCCCCGGCCGAGGGCGCTCTCGGAAGGCTCCATCGCGATGGTCGACGTCCACGACACCGTTCCCGACACCGGCCCCGGCGCGGCCTTCCAGGAGGGCGGGTCCCTGCACCCCCTCGGCAGCCTGGCGACCGCGGTCGCCGAGCTCGGCGACCGCGCCCGGCTCTGCGACCTGTACGACTTCAGCGGCGCACCCATCTACGACGACTGCTACGGCGTCGACGCCGAGGAGGTGGCCGTCCTCCGCGACGTCCTGCGCCGTGTGCCCGGACCCGTGCTCGAGCTCGCAGCGGGCAACGGTCGGCTGACGCTGCCCCTGCTGCAGATGGGCCGTGAGGTCACGGCCCTTGACCTGTCCGCGGGCATGCTCGCCCAGCTGGAGGGGCGCGTGTCGGTGCTGCGGGAGCGGATCCGCAGCCGGCTGCACATCCAGCAGGGGGACATGACGGTCATCGACCTCCCGGACTCCGTCCCGCAGGAGTACGGCCTGGTGGTGCTGCTGCTCGCGTCCATCTCGATCCTGGACCGGGACGGACGGGTGGCCGTCCTGCGACGCGCACGCGAGCGCCTGTCACCGGGCGGGGCCGTGCTGTTCAGCATCGTCGTCACGCGCTCCGAGGACACCGACGTGGCCGACCACGTGCACGAGACGACCGGTCGGTCCGGCCAGGGCTACCGCATCCACGAGGTCCGCCAGCAGGACACCGAGATCCGGCAGGTGGGCATCTACCCGGTGATCGACGACCCGACCGTCGCGGTGCCGGTGGGGATCGGCGTGCACCGGGTCCTCGACCTCGACGGCGTCCTCGCGGAGGTGGCGGAGGCCGGACTGACCCTCCGCTCCCAGCACGTGGTCGACAGCCCGTTGCAGGGGCTGGCCGAGGTCTTCCTCGAGGCCTTCGACGCCACCGTCGCGCCGCCGAGCGACGGCTCCGAGCTGGCCCCGCGTGGTTAGGGTGGCCGCGTGAACTACCTCTATCTCGCCGCCCTCGCGCTGATCATCGCCGCCGTCGCCAACTTCTTCGTCGGCGACCCGACGATCGCAATCGCCCTGCTCGTGACCGGCTTCGTCTTCCTCGGAGCCGGCACGTACCTGCGCAGCAAGGCCGAGTAGCGCTCGTCGAGACCCCGTGAGTCGAACGCCGACCTGCGACTCACGGTGGTTGAGGTGCGAGCGCAGCGAGCCTCGAAACCACCCGCGTTGTGCGTGGCTGATGTGGCCCGCGCGCGTAGCAGCCCGGGTCTCGGCGTCGAGGATCGCCTTCGGCGCCCGCTTCGCGGCGCCCTGCGGGCGTCCTTGACTCCGAGCCTCTCCCGGGCTGCTGTGGCGGCGCACGGGCGGCGGCGGCTTCGCCGCGCCGCCCGCTAACAGCGCGGGCCCTGCCTATGGTCATCCAAGTCGGCAGTTCGCGCCCCGGGTGGAGGTCTTCACGCTCGGCCGCCCCGCTGGGGTGACGAACTGCCGACGCTGAGTGTCGCTTGTCGCACCACCCGCCACACCAGCCCCGCCGGCGGAGACCGGGACGGGCTCAGGCGGCTCAGTGCAGGTCCCGGCTATGTTCGCAGGCATGTCGGGCCTGCAGCGTGTCCTCGTCGTGAGCACGAGCGCGGGTGCGGCGGAGGTGGCGGGGCTGCGCGCCTCGCACGGGCGCGACCCGCTCGTGCTCACGGCGCCGACGGCCGAGGCCAAGCGGGTGGTGCTCGCCCTCGGGGCCGACCCGCAGGTCGAGGTGTCCCTGGCGCCGGTGCGCTTCCCGCCGGCCGACCGCGGGCACCGGCTCGACGAGCTGGTGCGGCGCCACGCCCTGCGCGACCGCTTCCGCGACGTCGTGGTGGTGGTGGACCCGGCGACCGCGACCCTGCTCCTGCGCACGCTCGCCCCCGACCAGCTGCCGACCTCGGGTGCGGTGACCCTCGTCGGGCTCCCGCGCGGCGACCGACCGGTCGCCGTACGTCGTGCGGTGGTGCTGGGAGTCGTGCTGGGCGTGGTCGCGGCGGCGGCGGATCCCCTGCTCCTGCTGGGGATCGCGGGTTCGGTCGGCCTGGTCCTGCTGCTGGTCCCACCGTGGCGCCACCTCGGCCGGGAGCTGCTCCTCGCGGCGGCGATCAGCGCCGCGGTCGCCCTCGCGCTGGTGTCCAGCTCGGGTCGCTTCCCCGGCGGCTGGTGACGAGCCCCGGCGGCGTCCGCTCACCCCGGCTCACCCGGAGGTCGCCGTCCGGACGACGGCGGTGCTCGACGGCAGGGGCTCCCCAGTCTTGGGTATCTGACCCGCAGTTCCCCTAGGCGGCACGCGGCGATCCCAGAGGCTCGAGGACGGAGCGAGGGACCGGAACGCTCCTCGCCGCTCGCCTAGGGGCTCGTTGATGTCGAATCGCCGCTCGATGCTGACCGCTGTCGCGCTCATCGTGGGCCTGGCCGTCGCCGTGGGATGTGTGCTCGCCCTCGGTACCGGCCAGGATCGCAGCGCCGACGCGGACGGCGTTGCGCCCCCGAACGCCCGAGCCGGCGCTGCGAGCGAGAGCTCGCAGGGCCGGCCCGGGACCACGCCCAGCGGGGCGACGGAGTCGCGGCCGTCGTCCGGGGCAGCGTCGCCACGACCCGCGCCGCGTGCCAGGGGCGGGGTGCGGATCGCGCCCGAGCAGCCCGGGGAGGAGTCGGCGTACCGGCTTCCCGGCGTGCGCGACGCCGCGCCGGCGCCGCTCCCGAGCCGGGAGGACCTGCCGTCCGAGGCCGTGTTCGCCCGTGGGCGGCTCGTCGACGGCTACCCCGCCCGCCTGCTCCCGGGCACGCCCGGAGGCTCCGTGGTCAGCAGCAGTGTGGCGCCCTCGGCGGACCGGGTGCAGGTGGCCCTGGTCGGCGTCCGTGCGCGGCCACCGCAGCGGGTGCTGCGCTTCTACCGCGCGGCCATGAGCGGCGCGGGGTTCCGGGAGGTCCCGGTCCGCGCCGGCGGCGGCAGCGCGGCCGCCGCCTTCGCCCGGGGCGGGAGCCGCGTGGTCGTCACCGTTGACCTCACCGGGACGCGGGACTACTCGCTCTTCGCCAGCCTCGTCGTCGGCCGGGGCTGACCCGGTGTACCTCACGCTCAGCGACCGTCCCGCGGCCTCGCCCGACGCTCCCGTCGCGGGCCGGCGGCGCGTCGCGCCGGTGGTCGTCACGCTGGGGATCGTCAGTCTCGTCACCGACATCTCCTCGGAGTCCGTCGCGGCGATCCTGCCGCTCTACCTGACCGCGGTGGTCGGTCTCTCCGCCGTCTCCTACGGGCTCGTCGACGCCCTCTACCAAGGGGTCAGCGCTCTGGTGCGCATCGGTGGCGGGTGGGCGGCCGATCGGAGCGGACACCCCAAGTGGGTGGCGTTCCTCGGCTACGGCATGTCGGCGGTGGCGCGCTTCCTCCTGCTCTTCAGCACCGGGCTGGCGGCCATCTCGGCCGTGATCGCCGCCGACCGGGTCGGCAAGGGCCTGCGTACCGCCCCGCGCGACGCGATGATCTCGGCGGCGACGCCTCCGGAGAGCCTCGGGCACGCCTTCGGGGTCCACCGGGCGCTGGACACGACCGGGGCCGCGATCGGTCCCCTCATCGCGTTCGCGGTCCTGTGGTGGATCCCGGACGGCTACCTCACGGTGATGGTCATCTCCTTCGGGTTCGCCGTGCTGGGGGTCGCCCTGCTCGGCCTCCTGGTGCCGGACCGGCCCGTGCCCGAGCGTCGGCGGGACCGCGCCCCGGTGCGGTGGCGCGAGGTGGCGCGACCCGGGCTCGTCCGCCTGGTGGTCGTCGCCGGCGCGCTCGGCCTGGTGACGGTGGGGGACGGGTTCCTCTACCTCGCGCTGCTCGAGCTCGGCGGGTTCGCCGCTCACTGGTTCCCCCTGCTCTACGTCGGCACGAACGTCGTCTACCTCGCGCTCGCGATCCCGGTCGGTCGCCTCGCCGACCGGCGCGGCAAGGCCACGGTGCTGATCGCCGGTCACGGCGCGCTGCTGGCGGCGTACGCCGTCGTGGCGCTGTCGCTGGACGCCACGGCGTCGACGCTGCTCGTCCTGCTGCTGCTCGGCACGTTCTACGCCGCGACCGACGGGGTGATCGCCGCCCTGGCCGGCCGCCTGGTGCCGGACGAGCTGAGAGCGAGCGGCATCGCGTCCGTGCAGACGGTGGTGGTGCTGGCCCGCATGGTCTCCTCGGCGGCCTTCGGCGCGCTGTGGTTCGTCCTCGGACCCCGGCAGGCCCTGGTCGTCGTGGGCGTCGCCCTGGCCCTCGCCCTCCCGGTCGCCTTCGCCTCGGCCCGCCGCCTGGACCTCGAGGCGGCGGGGGCCCCATGAGCCGGCGCACCCGGGTCTCGCTCTTCCTCGCCCTCGTCCTCGTCGTGGTCGGTGGCGTGACGGCGTACGCCGTCGGCTCGGCCGCGGACTACCGACGGACCTACCAGCGGCCGCCGAGCGTGCCCACCGTGTCGGACGCCGACGAGCCCGCAGGACCGGCCTCGGGGCCTCGGATCGTCTTCCGGCACACGGGCATCGACGACAGCTACGGGCGGGTGGCGACGGTCCGGCTGGACGACCCGTCGGGTCCGCGGACGGTGAGCGACGTGAGCTGCGACCGGGTGGACGCGACCGACGAGGTGACGGCCTGCCTGCGCACCGAGCGGGGCGTCGTGACCACCTACTCCCTGACCGAGTACGACGCCGGCTGGCACGAGCTGCAACAGGTCCCGCTGCCGGGGATCCCCAGCCGGGCCCGGCTCTCGGCGGACGGGGCGATGGTCTCGACGACGACGTTCGTCAGCGGGCACGACTACCTGCAGGTGGGGTTCTCGACGGCGACCGAGATCCGCGACGTCGACGGCCGGGGACACGGCGACCTCGAGAGGTTCGCCCTCGTGCTGGACGGCGAGCGGGTCACGCCCCGCGACCGCAACGTCTGGGGCGTCACCTTCGCCGACGAGGACACGTTCTACGCGACCGTGGGCACGGGCGGGAGGACCTACCTGGTCGAGGGCAGCCTGGACGCGCGCACCCTCACGTCGGTCGCGGACCA
The DNA here is from genome assembly GCF_015024225.1 of Nocardioides lijunqiniae. GTDB lineage: Bacteria > Actinomycetota > Actinomycetes > Propionibacteriales > Nocardioidaceae > Nocardioides > Nocardioides lijunqiniae. Next base: position 43,691 of record NZ_JACJGM010000028.1, on the reverse strand, counting down.
CGTCGAGTGCCCGTCGCTCTCGCCCGACGGCACCCGGATCGCCTACAAGGAGGCGAGCACGCGCGACGGGGCCACCTGGTGGACCCCGGCGGTGCTCGACCTGGCCACCGGTGAGCGGACCGTCCTGGACGCCGAGCAGGCCAGCGTCGACGACCAGGTCGAGTGGCTCGACGACGACACCCTGCTCTACGGGCTTCCCCGCGAGGGGGAGGCCGGCAGCACCGACGTCTGGGCGCTCGACGCCCGCGGGTCCGCCGGGCCGCGGCTGCTGATCCCCCTGGCCTGGTCACCCGCCGTGGTGCGGCCATGAGCCCGACGAAGGGAACCCCCGTGCACCCACTGCCCACCGTCCCCGCCGAGGCGGACGCCGCCGCCGCGTGGCGGCCACGCGTCGCGGCCGTGCTCGGCGATGACCCGACCGCTCCCGACCGCGTCATGCGCCTCACCGCCCTCGCCGAGCGGGGCCTGGCGGCGGGCTACGACGCGAGCTCGGGGTCCTTCGCCCAGACGGTCCGAGGGGTCGGCGGCGGCGGTGGCGTCCGCCTCCAGGCGGAGGGATCCAGCCTGCGCTACACCGCGATGGCCGCCCTCGGGCTCGGACGACTGCCGGTGGCGCGCCAGCGGGCGACCCTCGGCGGCGGCACCGCGGACGAGCTGGCGCTGCGGACCGCGGAGCAGGCACTCCACTCCGACGACCCGGGCGCCGCCGCGCTGGCGCTGTGGGCCGCCGCGGAGGTCGCGGGCTCGGCTCCGCGCGTGCTGCTCGAGCGCCTGGGCCGCCTCCTGCGCGAGCGCACCTCGCTGCCCACGGTGGACATCGCCTGGACGCTCACCGCCGCGGTGGCCGCCGCCGACCATGCCGGCCAGGCCGACACCGGCGACCTCGTCGGCCGGGCGGCCGCGCTGCTGCGACACCACCACGGCCCGGGCGGCACCTACCCGCACGTCCTGCCGCCGCACACCCAGTCCCGGCTGCGTGCCCACGTCGGCAGCTTCGCCGACCAGGTGTACCCGCTGCAGGCCTTCGCCCGGGCCTCCCGGCTGACGGGCGAGCGCTGGATGCTCGAGCACGCCGACCACACGGCGGCCGCCATCTGCGCGGCCCAGGGGTCGGCCGGTCAGTGGTGGTGGCACTACGACTGCCGCGACGGCGGCGTGGTCGAGCCCTACCCGGTCTACAGCGTCCACCAGCACGCCATGGCCCCGATGGTCCTCTTCGACCTGTGGGAGGCCGGCGGGGCCGACCACCGACCGTCGGTGCGGCGAGGACTGGAGTGGCTCGACACGCACCCGGAGGTGGTCGAGGAGCTGGTCAGCGAGCGCTTCGGGCTGGTGTGGCGCAAGGTCGGCCGGCGTGAGCCGCGCAAGGCGGCCCGGGCCGTCGCCGCCGCCGTCACCTCCGTCCGGCGCGGCGCCACCGTCCCGGGCATCGACCGGGTGCTGCCGCCCGCGGCGGTCGACCACGAGTGCCGGCCCTACGAGCTGGGATGGCTGCTCTACGCCTGGCTCCCGCCGCTCGACGGACGGTCGGGGGTCGACGATGCGTGACTCCGCGGTCCCGACCCGGCGGCTCTTCGGCCTGGAGGTCGACGCGCTGACGCTCGAGCAGACGGTGGCGCTGGCCGAGGAGGCCGTCCGTCAGCACGAGCGGCTGCTCATCGGCGTGGTCAACGCCGCCAAGATCGCCAAGCTCAGGACCGACCCGGTGCTGCGTGACTCGCTCCTCGAGGCCGACCTCATCCTGGCGGACGGGCAGTCCGTCGTGTGGGCGAGCCGGCTCCTGCGCCAGCCGCTGCCCGGACGGGTCGCGGGCATCGACCTCTTCGAGGAGCTGCTCGGCGTCGCCGACCGGCTGCACCTGCGGGTCTTCCTGCTCGGTGCCACCGCCGCGGTGCTGGCCAGGGTCGAGGACGAGGTCGCCCGCCGCTGGCCGGGCGCCGTCCTCGCGGGCAGCCGGGACGGCTACTTCGCCGAGGAGGAGTCCGCACGGGTCGCGGACCAGATCGCCGGGTGCTCGCCGGACCTGCTGTTCCTCGGGATGACGACGCCCAAGAAGGAGATCTTCCTGGGCCGGTACGGCGACCGGCTCGGCGTCCCCGTCCAGCACGGCGTCGGTGGCTCCTTCGACGTCCTGGCAGGGGTCACCTCCCGCGCGCCGCGCTCGTGGCAGCGCCTCGGCCTGGAGTGGGCCTACCGCGTGGCCCAGGAGCCGCGCCGCCTGTGGCGGCGCTACCTGGTCACCAACCTCGCCTTCATCGGGCTCGTCGGGGTCGAGCTCGTCCGCCCGCAGCCGGCGTACCCGCGCCCCCGCTCGACCACGCGGCTCGACGCCGTGACCGCACCGCACCCACCACGGAGGGAACATCCATGAACGAGGTCTTCGCAGGACGGATCGCCATCGTGGGGCTGGGCTACATCGGCCTCCCCACCGCCGCGGCACTGGCCACACGCGGCATCGAGGTCGTCGGGGTCGACGTCAACGAGGCCACGGTGAAGGCGGTCGCGAACGGCGAGGTGCCGTTCGTCGAGCCCGACCTGTCCGCCGCCGTGAGCGGCGCGGTGGCCATGGGCCGCCTGACCGCCTCGACCGAGACGCCGGCCGCCGACGCCTACATCATCGCGGTGCCCACGCCGTTCCGCGACGACCACCAGGCCGACCTGCGCCACGTCCAGCAGGCCAGCGAGCAGATCGCGCCGATGCTGCGCGGAGGAGAGGTGGTCATCCTCGAGTCCACCTCGCCGCCCGGCACCACCGAGCAGGTCAGCCGGTGGCTGGCGGAGCTGCGGCCCGACCTGGTGTTCCCGCACAGCTCCGAGGGAGTGCCCGACGTCTACGTCGCGCACTGCCCCGAGCGGGTGCTCCCGGGACGGATCATGATCGAGATGGTGACCAACGCCCGCGTGATCGGCGGGATCACGCCACGGTGCGCCGCGAAGGCGGCCGCGATCTACCGGGTGTTCGTGCAGGGCGAGATCGTGCTCTCCGACGCGGCGAGCGCCGAGATGGCCAAGCTCGTGGAGAACGCCTACCGCGACGTCAACATCGCCTTCGCCAACGAGCTGTCGCTGATCAGCGAGCGCATCGAGCTCGACGTCTGGGAGGTGATCCGCCTCGCGAACCACCACCCCCGGGTCAACGTCCTCACGCCGGGGCCGGGAGTGGGAGGTCACTGCATCGCGGTCGACCCCTGGTTCATCGTCGGCGCCGCGCCGGAGGAGGCCACCCTGATCCGGGCGGCACGGCAGATCAACGACCACAAGCCCCACCACGTGGCCCAGCAGGTGGCGCTCAAGTCGGAGCGGTTCCGCAACCCGACGATCGCCTGCCTGGGCCTGGCCTACAAGGCCAACGTCGACGATCTGCGCGAGAGCCCGGCCATCGACATCGTCGCCGCCATCGCCCAGGCGCAGCCCGAGCTCGACATCCGGGTCGCCGAGCCGCTGACCCACGTCCTGCCGCACCAGCTCGCCGACCACCCGAACGTCCGCCTCGAGGCCGCGTGCGACGCCATCGCCGCCGCGGACATCGTGGTGCTGCTGGTGGACCACGACCACTTCCGGTCGCTGAGCCGGTCGCGGCTCGCCGGCAAGGTCGTCTACGACACCCGCGGGCTCTGGAGGTAGTCGTGCCCAAGGTGATGGTGGTCTACGGGACCAGGCCCGAGGCGATCAAGCTGGTCACGGTCATCCGGGCGCTCTCCGCCGCTCCGGACGTGGACGTCGTGAGCGTCGTGACGGGACAGCACCGCGAGATGCTCGACCAGGTCAACGGGCTCTTCGGGATCGTGCCCGCCCTCGACCTCGACGTCATCCAGCCCCGCCAGCAGCTGGCCGACCTCACCGCGCGCGTGATGGCCGGTGTCACCGGGGCGATCCGCCGCTTCCGGCCCGACGCCGTCATGGTCCAGGGCGACACCACCACCTCGTTCGTCGCCGGGCTGGCGGCGTTCTACGAGCAGGTGCCGGTCCTCCACGTGGAGGCCGGTCTGCGCACCGACGACCGCTACAACCCGTTCCCGGAGGAGGTCAACCGACGGCTCACCTCCCAGCTGGCCTCGCTCCACTTCGCACCGACGCGGCTCTCCCGGCGCAACCTGCTCGCCGACGGCATCGACCCCGCCGACGTCCTGGTCACCGGCAACACGGTGATCGACGCCCTCCTCGAGGTCGTCGCCCGCGACCTGCCGGTGGAGAACCCGGACCTGCGGGTGCTGGACGGCGGACCGGCCGTGCTGGTGACGAGCCACCGCCGCGAGTCGTGGGGGGAGCCCATGGCCCACACGGCGGCGGCCCTCGCGCGGCTGGCGAAGGAGTTCTCCTCCGTGCGGTTCGTGCTCCCCGCGCACCTCAACCCGGTCGTCCGCGAGGTGCTGCTCCCGCCGCTGCAGGGGTTCGACAACGTGACGATCACCGAGCCGCTGTCCTACGGCGACTTCGCGTTCGCGATGAACGCCTGCTCGGTGATGCTGACCGACAGCGGCGGCGTGCAGGAGGAGGCGCCCAGCCTCGGCAAGCCGGTGCTGGTGCTGCGCGACAACACCGAGCGGCCGGAGGCCGTCCACGCGGGCACCGTCCGGCTGGTCGGCACCGACGAGGACCGGATCGTCGAGGAGGTCTCCGCGCTGCTGAGCGACCCGGCGGCGTACGACGCCATGGCGCACGCGGTCAACCCGTACGGCGACGGCCTCGCCACACCCCGGATCGCGGCGGCCGTGGCGCACTTCTTCGGTGTGGGGGAGCGGGAGGAGGAGTGGGGCGGCACACCCTGACGCACGGCCTCGGGCGGTGCGCGAGGAGGAGGGGCTTGGCGCGCAGCGGTGTACGTTGAGGCGCGACCCACGCCCTGCGCGGCTGACCCGACGCCCCTGGAGGTCCGAGTGCGCCAGCACGACCGGATGCCCCCTCGCCCCCTCAGGTCGGCGCTGGTCGTCCTCACGGCGACCGCCGCCGCCCTGGCCGCCGCCCTGGCCGCTGTCCCGGCCCCGAGCTGGTCGGGAGCCCCCGACGACCTCACCCGGACCGGCCCCGAGGTCTCCCGGGCCGGCGGCGCCGTGGTCGGGCTGAGGATGGCCCGTCGGGTCTCGGACCAGCGGAGGGCTCGCGCCGTCGTGACCGTGACCGCGCCCGGTGGCCGGGTCCCCGCGGGGCGGGTCGTGCTGCGCAGCGGCAGCCGGGTCCTGGCCTCGGCGCCCACGAGGGCCGGCCGCCGGGTCCGGGTCGTGCTCGACCTGCGTCGCCTGCGTCCGGGGCAGCACCGGGTGCACGCCGTCCTCCGCGCCGGCGGGCGACGTCTCGGACGCAGCCAGGTCGTCGACGTCACCTCGCGCGCCGGGTGCGCCTGGAGGCCCACGGCCTGCGGGCTCCCGTCGGCAGCCACGACCGGGGTGCCGCGAGGCACCCGGCTGCGGGCCTCCGGCTCCGTCACGGTCACCCGGCCGGGCACGGTCATCGACGGGCTCGACATCCGGGGCACCCTGACGATCAAGGCGTCGCGCGTCGTCGTCCGCAACACCCGGATCCGGGGGTCGGGCTTCTGGGTCGTCACGGTGGACCGGGCGGCCTCCGACGTGGTCATCAAGGACGTCGAGGTGGACGGGCTCGGGATGCGCGGGCAGGCGGGCTCCTCCGGCATCGTCGGGGGATCGCCCACGATCATCCGGACCCGGGTCACCGGGGTCGAGAACGGCCTCGTCCCGGGGTCCGGCACGCGGGTCCGGCGCTCCTACGTCCATGGCCTGGCCGCACCGGGGTCCCCGCACTACGACGGGATCCAGATCGACGGTGGGGTGAGGGACATCTCGGTGACCACCAGCACCGTCGACGTCTCGGACCAGACGCAGACGTCCGCGGTGATGATCGACAACTACTTCGGAGCCGTCTCGGACGTCTCCGTCACCCGGAACCTCCTGATGGGCGGGGGCTTCACGGTCTACGCCGACGGCGCCTTCTCCGACTCCGACGGCATCCGGACGGTCACCTACGCCGGGAACAGGCTCGTGCGGGGCTACTACGGCTACCACCTGGTCAGGAACGCGCGGGTGCGGTGGTCCGGCAACGTCGTCGACCGGACCGGCGCGCGGGTGCGGGTGCCCGGCTCGAGCTGAGGCAGCCTCAGGGGCCGGCCGCACCGTCGCGCGCACGCGTCGCCGGAATCGGTGCGGGCACCGGCGTGGGGGAGCGCTCCGCGCTCACGATCCTCCAGAGCGCGTCCACCAGGCCGAGCAAGAGGGCCGTGACGGCCGCGGCGGTCGGGAACGTCAGCGCGTCGAAGAACGCATAGCTGAGGGTCAGGCCGCTGATCCCCGCCGCGAGCGCCGCCGCCAGCGACCGCAGCTCGGGGGACGCGGTCCGGCGGCGGACGGTCAGCGCCACGCCGATCCCGGTGAGGAAGGTCGCCACGAGCGCGAGCGTGCCGACCAGACCGGTGTCGATGAGGAGCCCGAGGTACTGGTTGTCGATGACCCGGTACGGCGGCAGGAACGTCATGAACCCGCGCCCGAAGAGCGGCGCGTGCTCGATGAAGGCCCAGCCGAGCTCGTAGCTGCCCGTGCGCGAGGTGGTGGTCGGGTCGCTGGAGAGACCGCTGAACATGCTGGTGATCGTGCCGAGCATGCCGGGCACGAGCAGGAAGAGCCCGACGGTGCCGAACGCGCCCACGATGCAGGCGCGCAGGCGCACCGGGGCCGGCCACAGCGGGAAGATGACCAGGAGCGCGGCGAGCAGCGCCAGGAACCCCGACCGCGAGTTGGCGAAGGGGACGGCGAGCACGACGACGAGGGTCGGCCACCAGCGACGCACCAGGCCCCCGGTGCCGTGCAGGCCGACGTGGACGCACAGGGGCAGCATCGCGGCCATCACCACCCCGAACTCGATGGGGTTGATCGTGGTGCCGATCGCCCGGCTGAAGCCGTCGCGGGGTGCCACGGTCGGGAGGATCGTGTTGACCGACAGCCCGGGGATCGACAGGCGGTCCGTGAGCGCCTGCCCGGTCACGAACTGCACGATCCCCACGGTGGCGCACGCCCCGACGCCGACGACCAGTCGCCGCACGAGCAGGGTGATCCGGTCGTGGCTGGTGACGCCGTCGGCGGCGATCACGACCAGGCCGGCCCACCCGCCCAGCATGATCAGCGCCGTGTGGATGCTGTTGAGCTCGGTGCCGGTGATCGGGCGCGACATCGCCGCGACGTAGCTCGCCAGGACCCCGAGGACGAACAGCGTCCCCACGGTCCGCACCGGGTGGGGACGGGCGAGCGGGCGGTCGACCCGGGAGATCCGGTCGAGGAACCAGCAGCACGCTCCCACCAGGGCGAGCATCCCGGCCGGGGTGCCGGCGGCCCCCAGCGGTGCCGCCACCAGGCTGGCCGGGATGGCGAAGAGCACGACGACGTACAGCGTGAGGAAGTCGACGCCGTCGACGTCGTGCTCCTCCGCCCAGCGGACGACGGCGTCGCGCAGCCGACGGAGCAGCAGCAGCCCGGTGACCATCTCCAGGACGCGTTGCCACCCCATCGCTCAGGGCTTCCGGCCACGCGCGGCCGTGAGGTCGGCGACCCCGTCGCGACCGTCGGCGTCGTCCGGCTCCTCGGTCATCCGCAGCTGGGGCACGGCGTGCTCCGCCGACCGCGCGCGCCGGCGGCGCCTGCGCAGCAGCAGGCTGTCGGCCAGCGCCGTCAGCATCAGGGTCGCCGCCACCCCCGCCGCCAGCACCATGAGCGCGGCCCGGAGCTGCGGCCGGTAGGAGACCGCCGGCTGCCTCGAGGAGGCGATGACCTCGGAGCGGATGAGCTGCCGGTCCTCGACGCCGGCCGAGGACTGGATGGTCGAGAGCGTGGCGGGGACCTGGTCGACCAGCACCTCGAGCCCGGCTGCGGCCGACGCCGCCGACGGTGCCTCGACGGTGACGAGGAGGATCGGGGCGGCCGTGCCGGTGTCGCGCTCCACGAGGCCGGAGACGGCGCCGGTGCCCGCGAGCCGCTCCTGGACCGGGTCGGAGGAGAGTCCCGCGGCGGCGACGTCCACCGCCGCCTCGAGGCCGCCCATCACCAGGTAGGGGTTGCCACCGGGTCCGACGGTCTTCTCCGGCGCGAGGAGCACCACGCTCGCCTTCATCGTGTAGACCGGGGAGACGCGCTGCGTCGCGAGATGGGTGAGCGGGAGGGTCACCAGCAGCCCGGCGATGACGAAGTACCACCGCCGTGTCACCAGGCCCAGGACCCCGTTGAACCTCACTGCCTCGGCATCAGATGCCATGTGGATCACCTTGTCCCCATGAGGCCTGACCGAGCCGGTGCGGCGCGGCAGGCGTGGTCGTCACGGACGTGCGGGGCGGTGGGCCGCCCCCGGGGTCGGAGGACGCCTGGTGCCGCCCCCGACGGCCGTCGAGCCTGCGGGTGCCGAGACGGCACGCCACGACGGTGAGCAGCAGCCCCAGCAGCGCGGTCGCGACCATGGCGCGCTCGCGGTGGGTGGGCGCGTAGCGCACCTGGGGCACCGCCGGCACGCTGCTCGCGGTGGCCCGCGTCCGCGGCGGCACGCCGGCGTCGTCCTGCAGCCGGTCCAGGGCCCGGGTCACCCGCGCGATCCCCTCCTCCAGGCGTCGGGAGACGCCCTGGGGGCTCTCGTCCACGGCCTCCACCCGGATGAACGGCCGGCTGAAGTCGTTGGCCCACTGCCCGCCGAGGTTGACCAGGCTGATCATGGTCTCGTGCCGCAGCCCCTGGTCGGCGAGGGTCAGCGACTGGTTGGTGACCCGCGGGACCTCCTCGCCGTTGGTGGCGACCTCGGCGACCAGCGCGGCGAAGCGCACGGCCTCCTGGTTGGAGGTGGCCAGCGGGTTGGGCACCGCCAGGGTCCGGGGCAGGTGGACCACCACCTCGACCTTGCCGACGTAGACGCCCTGCGCGGAGCCCACCGCGCTCGTCGCGAGGGCCGTCATCACGAGGCCGCCGATCGCGAGCGCCAGGACCAGGAGGCGGCGCCGCACGGGCGCCGCCGGGGCGTTCGTCGCCGCCCGGTCGTCACCGTGCTGACGCACGCTGAGCACCGCAGGTTCCGTCGTGGTCGGAGGTCCGCAGCGAGATGCCCGCCGCCGCGAGGTCCAACCCCGCCAGCGAGTCGGCATGGATCGCGATGACGTGCCGGGCCGGCCAGGGCGGGCGCTCCAGGGCGCTCAGCGTGAGGTCCTCCACCTCGTGCAGGACCCGGTCGTCGGGGGAGTAGAAGAAGAAGCGGTAGCCCCAGGCGCGGCACCGCCGGTACCACGGGATCGAGCGCTCGCCGATGAGGAGCACGAGGATGGAGGCGGCGCCGCGGGCGAGCAGCGCCGTGGCACCGCCCAGCACCTCGGGCTCGTAGCCGGCGACGTTGACCTTGAGGACCGAGACCCGGGACAGCCCCAGCCGCTCGACCTCGTCCGTGAGCGTGCGCACGGCGACCAGCTCCGAGGCCTGACCCTGACCCTCCGGGTCGGGGCGGTCGAGCCGGCTCAGGTAGCTGTTGCCCTGGGTGGCGAACGACTGCTCCCCGACCCGGTCGGAGAGGGCCACCTGGTGCACGTGGACCCGGTCGCCGAGACGGTTGTCCTCGAGGTTGCCTCGTAGCGAGGACACGTTGCCGCTGCTGGGCTCGAACGCGTGCACCTCACCGACCGGGAGCCGTGCGGCGAAGACCGAGAACTGCCCGATCGCGGCCCCGACGTCCACGACGACCCAGTCGGGATCGGCGACCTCGGAGAGGAAGCGGAACTCGGGGTCGATGAGCGTGCGGAACATGACGAGAGCCGGCGGCAGCTGGGAGGCGACGTCGAAGCCGATGGTCGCGCCCGAGCGCAGCCGGACCCGGGCTCGCTCCCTGCGTCCGAGGCGGAGCAGCACCAGCCGGGCGCCGCCGGCGAGGGCCGGCCCGGGGCCGACGACCCGGGCGCCCCACCGGAGCTTGTCCCATGCCTGCGCCAGGCTGCGCGAGCGACGGCGGAGGCCGCCCGGCGGCCGGCGGCGCGCGTCCCGCACGCCAGGCCGCAGCTGCCCGGACCGTTCCACGACAGATCCCCTCGCTCGCCGATGGTGTCGAGGCGGCCCGACGGGGCTGCGCTCGTCGCCCAGTCTCCGGCGCGGCCCCCGGCGAGCCGGCGCAACGGCCTCGACATCCCCAAAATTGTCTAAGCGCCGCACGGACGCCGGACCCTGCGGGTGCGTCCGCCGTAGCGTCTCGCTCGAGCCTCAGGGTCCGCCGGGTCGGCGGACCGGCTGGGGGACGGGCAGAGGGACAGGGTGCCGCGTGGCCACAGGGATCGGACGAGCGAGCGCGGCCACGCCGCTGCCGGCGGACGAGGCCGGACGGCTCGTCCCCGCACGCTTCGACTACCTGGACGGGATCCGGGCGGTCGCGGCGATGTTCGTGGTCGTCCACCACTCCTGGCTCCTGGCCTACCCCGGCTTCCCCCGCAACGTCGGGCCCTCCTGGCTGGGATGGATGCTCTACGGGCACATGGCCGTCTCGGTCTTCATCGTCGTCTCGGGGTTCTCCCTCGCGATCGCCCCGATGCGCCGCGACCTGCACCTGCCCGGGTCGAGCGCGCAGTTCATCGCCCGCCGCGGATGGCGCATCCTCCCGACGTACTGGGCGGCGCTGGCCCTCTCGTGCGTGGTGTTCGGGGTGGTGACGGCCGACCGGACCGGGGACGCGGTGGACCTCAAGGCGATCGTCGTCCACGCCGTGATGCTCCAGGACGTCGTCGACAGCGCGAAGCCGAACGGCGCCTTCTGGTCGATCGCCGTCGAGTGGCAGATCTACTTCCTGTTCCCCGTGATGCTGTACCTGTCGCGTCGCCTGGGGATGAGCCGGACCTTCGCGGGCACCCTCCTCCTCGTGCTCGCGGGCTACCTGCTCGCCGTGAGCCTGAGCCCCTTCGAGCGCTTCCTGAACATCACGCCGCAGTACATCGCGCTGTTCGCGATGGGCGTGCTGGCCGCGGGCCTGCTCCGTCCGGCCGCCGACCTCCGGTGGACCCGGGTCCTGCTCCCCGTCGGCGTCGTGCTGGCCGTGGCGTTCATCGCCCTGTGCCGCGCCCAGGGCTCCGTGTGGGTCGTGGACCACTTCTTCTGGGTCGACCTCCTCGTCGGCGCGGCGGTCGCCGCAGCCATCGGTGCGCTGGCGGTCGGGCGCGGTCACGCGGCCGCGCGGCTCCTCGGCAGCCGGGTGCTGGTGGGGGTGGGCGCCTACAGCTACAGCATCTACCTCGTCCACGCGCCGATCCTGTGGCTGGTGTGGCACTTCGGGGTCTCGCGGCCCGAGCTCTCGCCGGGCGCCAGGCTGGCCCTGCTGCTGGCGACCGCGGGACCGATCGTGCTGGTCACGTGCTGGCTCTTCCACCTGGTCTTCGAGCGACCGTTCCTCACCCGGCGCTCGTGGGCGGCCTGGCGGGACCTGCTGACCACCCACGCCGCCCGCCGGGCGGGTCCGCCGGCGCCCGGGCTCCCGCCCCCCGCCGCGGTCGCGGTCGCGGACCTGGGCCCGGCGCAGCCCGCGGGGGAGCGCTGAGCCGGCGTCCTCAACATTGGGTAAATCGGTGCCGAGAAGCACCCGTGCCGGGTTCGCGTTTGCCCTGGTGACACGCCTGTTGCCGCCGATCGGAGGGACGATCGCGCCCCGTCCGGCAATTTGCGCTCTCCCGTCCGAGCGGGTTCGTTGGAGCAACCACCAGGGCAGCCTGCCCATGATCCTGCTGCCGCAGGAAGCCGCCCACCGGGTCGGTCCTCGCGGCTCGTCGCCACCAGGCGGCACGGGGTCGTACGTCGCGGGTGGGGGCACCGCGTGACACCCACACACCCCCTCGGAGTCACCACATGACCACGTTCTCCCGGGCGCGCCGTGCCGCGCTCGCCAGCATCGTCGCCGCCTCGCTCTGGGCGGCGGCGCCCGTCGGCGCCGCACCCGACGGGTCCTCGGACCGGTCCTCGGTCGCCGAGCGCCGCGTGTCGGCCGAGACCCGGTCGGACGCGCGCCGTCACTGCTGGCCGCGCCGCCGTCACTGCTGGTGGTGGCCGGCGCCCACGCCGAGCCCCGTCCCGACGCCGGCCCCGACGCCCGAGCCCACTCCCGAGCCGGAGCCGACGCCCGAGCCGGAGCCGACGCCGGAGCCCAGCCCCGAGCCCAGCCCCGAGCCGACGCCCGAGCCGACCCCGACCCCGGAGCCGACCCCGGAGCCGACCCCGGAGCCGACGCCCGAGCCGACCCCCGATCCGACGCCGGAGCCGGCGCCGGTGCCGGGCGGCTACGGGGACGCCGCCTCGACGGGAGTGCCGGCGGGCACGAGGCTCACCGCCTCCCGGAGCCTCACCGTCACCGAGGACGGCGCGGTCGTCGACGGGCTGGACATCGCCGGCACGCTCACGGTCAAGGCCTCGAACGTCACCGTGCGGAACACCCGGGTGCGCGGCAGTGCCTTCTGGGTCGTCACCATCGCCAACAGCGCGAGGAACGTGCGGTTCGAGAACGTCGAGGTGGACGGTCTGGGGATGGAGGGCAGCGAGGGCTCCTCCGGCATCGTCGGTCCCGGCACGTTCGTCGGCGTCGACATCCAGGGCACCGAGAACGGCCTGGTCCCGAGCTCCGGCTCGGTGATGCGCGACTCCTACATCCACGACCTGGATGCCCCGGGTGCGCCCCACTACGACGGCATCCAGATCGACGGTGGACAGAGTGACGTGCGCATCACCGGCACCACCGTGGACATGTCCAACCACACCCAGACGTCCGCGGTCATGGTCGACAACTACTTCGGGCCGATCCGCAACGTGGTGGTCGAGCGCAACCGTCTCCTCGGCGGCGGCTACACGGTCTACGCCGACGGCAACTTCTCCCTGGTCGACACCATCGTCGGCGTCCGCTACGCCCACAACCGGATGGGCAAGGGCTACTACGGCTACGGCCTGCTGCGCCAGGCCCTGGTCGAGTGGGTCGGCAACGTCGACGACGCCACCGGCCGGCCGGTGGTCCCCGGCGGCTGATCGGCTGCAGCGTCCGCGATCCGCTCGTAGGATCGCGCCGTGAGCCAGCGCGTCGACGTCGTCATCGTGACGTACAACAGCGCGCGCACGATCGGGCCCCTGCTCGACAGCCTTCCGGCTGCGGCAGGGGTCCTGCCGTGGCGCACCGTGGTCGTCGACAACGCGTCGGTCGACGACACCTGCGCGGTGGTGGCCGACCGGGCCGACGCCCAGCTGGTGCGGGCCCCCAACGACGGCTACGCCGCCGGCCTCAACCGCGGGGTCGCGGCTGCCGGTGGGAGCGGCCCGGTCCTGATGCTCAACCCCGACTGCGTCCTCGAGCCCGGCTGCCTCGAGCTGCTCGTCCGGGCGCAGGAGGAGACCGGCGCCGGCGTCGTCGTGCCGCAGGTGCAGGGTCAGGACGGCGTCACCGCCCGGTCGCTGCGACGCGAGCCGTCCCTGCCACGCTCGATCGGCCTCGGGGAGTCGCGGTGGCCGGTGCTCAGCGAGGTGGTGACCGACGACGCGGCCTACGCGGGTCGCCACCCCGTCGACTGGGCGACCGGGGCGGTGATGCTGGTCAGCCGTGACTGCTACGACGTCGTGGGCGGCCTGGACGAGTCCTTCTTCATGTACTCCGAGGAGACCGACCTGTGCCTGCGCGCCCGCGACCACGGTCTCCTGACCTACGTCGAGCCCCGCGCCCTCGCCATGCACATCGGTGCCGCCTCCGGGCAGAGCCCCGAGCTGTACGCGATGCAGGCGGTCAACCGCGTGCGCCTCTACCGGCGCCGCCACGGCGCGGCCGCCAGCCTCCTCTTCCTCCTGCTCGCCGTCGTCCGGGAGACCGGCCGGTCCCTCGGGGGTGACGCGGAGGCGCGGCGAGCCGCGGAGGCCCTGGTGCGCCGGTCCCGCAGGCCGGCGCAGCTGCCGTGGACGGGGTCGATCCTGCGCCGTTCGCGACCCCGCGGCCGACCCGTCCCCACGTAGGGTCGACGGCTCTCAGGACTGCGACATCAACGGCGCACAGATCCGCAGCAGGTCCTCGCGCAGCCCGTCCTCGTGGTAGCGGTGCAGCACGGACGCGGACGCGCGGCGCCCCGTGGCCGCGAGCGTGTCCAACGGCAGGCCCATCACCCGTTGCAGCTCGCGCACGAGCTGGGCGGTCGACCTCACGGGGCTGCAGTAGCCGGGGTCGAAGAACTCCTCCCCGCCGCCGCCCGGGTAGCCCACGACGTAGCTGCCGCACGCCATGGCCTCGGCGGGCGGGAGGCCGAAGCCGTCGCGGTCGCTGAGGCTGACGAAGAGCGGGACCCGGCGCAGCGTCTCGGCGACCTGGGCCTCGGACATGCCGGTCAGCGGCACCGGCTGCCACCCCACCCGGAGGGCGCGCAGCATGTGCAGGACCTGGTTCCGCTCCTGGGCGCGCCGGGTCGGGACGTAGGCGAACTCCCGCCGGTCCGGCACGGGGCCGGGGTGGAAGAGCCGCCCGTCGACGACGGGCCGGGCGACGTCGACGGGCACGCCGGGGAAGGACATCGCCAGCAGCTCGGCGCTGTCGCGCGACACCGTCATGATCCCCTCGAGCCGGCCGAGGTCCTCGTACGGCGAGCCGGGCGCCGTGGTCTCGAGGTCGAGGGCGTCGAAGGTGAGGTAGGCGCCCTGGTTGAAGACCAGCACCCGGATCTCGGGATCGAGGTGGCGCATCGAGGGCCCGTAGACCTCCGGCACGACGAGCAGGTCCTCGGCCCCGAAGCGCAGCCGGCGGCTGTCGACGACCGGGGTCGTGTGGGCGAACCAGGTCGCGCGGAACCCGGGTGCCGTGTGCAGCACCGCGGCCCGCAGGCCGAGGGCGTTGAGGAGGTCGACGTGACGGTAGGCGACCCGCACCCCGCCGTGCGGGGTGTCGACGTCCGGCACGAGGTAGTAGATCGTCGGCGTGCCTCGGGGGGCGTGCACCCGGATCTCGGGGACCCGTCGCCATCGCCGCTCGCGGTGGGCCCGGTAGCGACCGACCGCGGCCCGGGCCGCCTCCGAGGCGCTAGGCAGCACGGTGGCTCCCCACGGTGCTCGCCGTCGCCGGGGGAGGGGACCGGTCCGCCGGGACGTCGTCGAGGGTGAGCCGCCGCAGGTGCGGACCGGCCGCGAGCGCGTAGACGCCGGACATGGCGAGCCCGGCGACGCTCAGCTGCAGCCACGGGTCGTCCAGCGCCGCCACGGCCAGCACGCCGACGCCCACGGTCGGCACCGCCGCGGCGATCGGGACCCCCAGGGCGCGGACCACCGGGCCGCTGCCGACGCCGGCGATCCGCAGCGCCACGAGGAAGGCGGGGACCGCGACGAGCGACGCGACCGCGACGTGGGCGAGGCCGGCGCCGGCCAGGCCCCGCCCCTGGACCGCCCACCACATCGCGGGCACCAGGGACAGGAACCACAGCAGCTGGCAGCTCAGCAGCAGGAGCGAGCGTCCGTGCGCGGTCAGGTAGGCCACCCAGACGTCGATCAGGATCCGCAGCGCCCCCAGCGGGGCAAGCCAGACCAGCGCCGTCGCGGCGGCCGCCCACCGCTCGCCGTACAGGATCGTCACCACCGGGTGGGCCAGCACGGCGAGGCCGACCGACATCGGGACCGCCACGGCCCAGGTCAGGCCGCAGGCGCGCGCCAGGGTGGCCGTCGCGTCACCCGTCCCGCTCCGGTGGATCTCGGCGAACGCCGGCATCGCGACCGCCCGGATCGCCGTCCCCACGATCGAGCTCGGCCACGACGACAGGTTGAACGCGATGCTGTAGAGGCCGAGCACGGTCACGCCCCCGAGACGGCCGACCGCCACGTTGTCGACGTTGAGCAGCCCCAGCGACAGCAGCCCGGCGAGGGAGAGCGGCAGGCCGAAGCGGAGCCCGGACCATGCGACGGACCGGTCCCACCCGACCCGCGGGCGGGTGCGTGTCAGGACGAACTGCAGCACCACGACCGCCGTCTGGGAGACCAGCCGTCCGATCGCGATCGAGATCGCGCCCCAGCCCGCCACGGCCAGCCCGAGCGCGAGGCCGGTGGACAGCACGAAGGCGACCAGCTCGATGTGGAACAGCTCGCGCTGCCGCAGGTCTCGCTGCAGGCGGGCGAACGGCACCACCCCGATGCCGGCGAGGAGCAGCGTCAGCGCCATCACGCGGATGACCGCGGTGGCCTCCGGGGCGGCGAAGAAGTCCGCGAAGGCCGGTGCGGCCAGCAGCACCGCGACCGTCAGGAAGCCGGACGAGACCAGGGAGAGGGTGGCGATCGTGGGCCCTCGTCGGTCGACGTCGCCGTGGCGGATCAGGTCGGCCGCCAGCCCGAGCTCGCTGAGGGTCATCAGCGCGGTCTGGACGGTGAGGGCGATGGCGAACACCCCGAACGCCTCGGGGTCGAGGAGACGCGCCAGGAGGATGCCGGTCACCAACGTGCCCAGTCGCAGCGTCAGGTTGTTCAGCGCGCTCCACCAGATGCCCGTGCGGACCCGCGCACCCAGGGTCCCGGGCGTGGTCATAGGCCGTACCGGCGCCAGACCCGCCACCGGAGGTGCTCCTCGACGCGCCGGGGGAACGCCGCCGCCCGGTGCTCGAGGAGCCCGTCCGCGAGCCGCGCGGCGCGGTGCGGGACGGCTGCCGTCGCGGTGGCCTCCGTCTCCTGGGCGAAGCGGACGAAGGCGTCGACCTGGTCGGGTGCGGCGAGGTCGCGGCGGCTGGCCAGGGCCAGCCGTCGAGCCCGGCGCGCGAGCGAGCGGTGGGCCCGGTCGCGCAGCGCGCTGTCCAGGTCGACGCCCCGGGGCGGGTCGTCGAAGAGGATCCGGAGGACCTCGCGCTGCTCGACGAGGTCGCGGTGCATCCCGGCGAACCTCGTGAGGTGCATGTTGGCGCCGTGCACCCGGTAGAACGCCTGGGCGCCGTTGTTGACGCGCCCGACCCCCCACGAGGCTCCGGCCTGGTACCACAGCAGCATGTCGGCCCCCAGCGGGAGACGTGCGTCGTAGGCGCCGATCTCCGACCACGCGGCGGCGCGCATCACCGCCGTCGGCGTGTAGATCGGGTTCCTCGACCGACGAGCGCGCGGGGCCAGCCACTCGCCGGGGCCCCACACCGACCAGCTCCGGGGACGGTGGTCGACGTCGGGAGGCACGTCCGCGAACGACGGGGCGTGGCCGTAGACGAGGCCGACCTCCGGGTGCGCCTCCATGAGGGCGGTGGCGCGGGTGAGCGCGTTCGGCGCCAGCAGGTCGTCGGCCGAGAGCAGGACGAGGTAGTCGCCGCCGACCTTGCCGAGCCCCTCGTTGTAGGTCTGGATGTGGCCCTGGTTGGTCTCGTGGGCCAGGACGTCCACCCGGGCGTCGGCGGCCGCGATCCGGTGCGCGACGGCGAGGCTGTCGTCGGTCGAGGCGTCGTCGACGATCAGCACGTCGACGTCGACGTGGTCCTGGTCGAGCGCCGAGGCCACCGCCTCGGGGAGGAACCGGCCGTAGTTGTAGCAGGGCACGACCACCGAGACGCGGGGACGCGACGTGAGCCCCACCGGCCGACGCAGTCGCACGTCAGCCCTCCAGGGAGGCGGCCACGGCGGTGGCGACCCGCTCCTGCTGGTCGCCGGCCAGGTGTGGGTACATCGGCAGCGACAGGATCTCGTCGGCTGCCCGCTCGGACACCGGGAAGCTGCCCGGCCCGAGACCGAGGTGCGCGTAGGCGCCGGTCAGGTGGACCGGCGTCGGGTAGTGGACGCCCGCACCGATGCCGGCGGCGCCCAGGTCGGCGAGCAGGCGGTCGCGGTGCGGCGACCGCACGACGTAGAGGTGCCAGACGTCGGTGTTGCCCTCGGCGGACCGCGGCAGTCGCAGCCCCGCCACGTCGACCAGCAGCTCCGCGTAGCGGGCGGCGGCCTCGCGGCGCAGCTCGTTCCACTTCTCCAGTCGGGAGAGCTTGGCACTCAGGTAGACGGCCTGGACGGTGTCGAGGCGGGAGTTCATCCCCACGACGTCGTGCACGTACTTGCGCGGCGACCCGTGGGCGGCGAGCACCCTGACCGTCGCGGCGACGTCCGGGTCGTCGGTCATCACCGCCCCCGCGTCGCCGGCGGCACCGAGGTTCTTGCCGGGGTAGAAGCTGGTCGCTGCGACGGCGCCCAGGGAGCCGGCCGGGCGGCCGTGCCGCAGGGCTCCCTGCGCCTGCGCGGCGTCCTCCACGAGGGGGATGTCACCCGCCACCGCCTGCAGGCGCTCGACGAACGCGGTCTGGCCGAAGAGGTGCACCGGCACGACGGCCTGCGTCCGGTGCGTGATCGCGTCCCGCACCCGCTCGGGGTCGATCAGCAGGTGGTCCTCGTCGACGTCGACGAGCACCGGGTGCGCCCCGATGCGGGACACCGCCTCGGCGGTCGCGATGAACGTGTTGGCGGGAAGGACCACCTCGCCGCCGGCTCGCACCCCGACCGCGCGCAGCGCGAGCTCGAGGCCGTCGGTCCCGTTGGCGACGCCGACGCAGTGCCGGGTGCCGACGTAGGCGGCGTACTGGCGCTCGAACTCGTCGACCTCGCGGCCGCCCACGAACGCGGTCCGGCGGAAGACGTCCGCCAGGCCGATGCTCACCTCGTCCGCGACCTCGTCGTGCTGGGCGGCGAGGTCCACCAGGGGGATGGTCATGGCACGTGCCTTCCTCGGGCGCCACGCGCGCCCGGCCGGTCGGGAGCGGAGGAGCGGCCGGTCCCCAGCGTCGTCTCGAGGCGGCGGGCCGGCACCCCGGCCCACACCTGCTCCGGTGGGAGGTCCCTGGTGAGGGCGGCTCCCATGCCGAGCGTGGCGCCCGCCCCGACGGTGAGACCCTCCCGCACGGAGGCGTTCATGCCGACGTACGCCGTCGGGCCGACCCGGACCCGACCGCCGAGCACGGCGCCGGCGCACACCGTCGCGTAGTCGGCCACGACGTCGTCGTGGGTGAGCGTGGCGTTCGGCATCACGACCACGTGCGCCCCCAGGCGGACGTGGGCGGTGAGCACGACACCGGCGAGCAGGACGGTGCCGCGACCGACGGTGCAGTCCGCGGGGAGCGACACCGAGGGGTGGACGAGCGTGAGGTAGCGGTCCTCGTGGACGCCGAGACCGGCGAGACGCTCCACGATGCTCCGGCGAGCCGTGCCCCGCCCGGCGCACACCAGCACCCGGTGCTGCCGGTGCTGGCGGACCTCCGCGAGGCCGCCCACGACCGGCACGCCGCCCACCTCGGTGCCCCAGCGGCCGGGGTCGTCGTCGAGGACCACCGCGTCCTCCAGGTAGCCGAAGGTCCGCACGGCCGCGATCGCCTCGAGGGCGAGCCCGCTGGCGGCGACCAGCACGAGCCTCATGTCGCGACCCGCACCGGGGGCGCGACGGCCGGCTCGCCCGCCACGGGCACCAGGGCTCCGTGCTCGCGCATGCTCGCTCCGGCCGCCTCCAGGACGTTGAGGATGCGCAGCCCGGCCCGTCCGTCGGTGCGCGGCGCGCGCCCCTCGCGGATGCTCGCCGCGAACTCCTCCACCATGGCGCCGAGGGCCTCGCGCTCCTGGAGCGCCGGGGCCCACGTGTCGCCCACCCGGTAGGCCACGTTGCGCGCGGCGCGCGCCTCGCCGTCGGCGGGGCGCTCGGTGAGCTCGACGCCGCGGTCGTAGATGCTGACGCGCTGCACGAGGTTCAGGTCGTCCCACACCAGCGTGCGGCGAGAGCCGCCGATGACCATCTGCCGGATCTTGGTGGGGCTGAGCCAGTTGACGTGGACGTGGGCCATCGCCCCGCTGCGCAGGGGCAGGTTGAGGTGGCCGACGCAGGCCTTGCCGGCCCCCAGCGGGTCGGAGCCGTGAGCGGAGACGCCGATCGGGTCGAGGCCCCCCGGGAGCACGAAGTCGAAGACCGACAGGTCGTGCGGCGCGAGGTCCCACAGCACGTCGACGTCGGGCTGGATCAGGCCGAGGTTGATCCGGACCGAGTCGATGAAGAGGATCTCGCCGAGCGCCCCCTCGGCCACCAGCTCGCGGATCTTGCTGACGGCGGGCGTGTAGCAGTAGGTGTGGTCGGCCATCAGCACCAGTCCGTCCAGCTCCGCCTGGCGCACCATCTCGCGGCCGCGGGCGGTGCTGTCGGCGAGCGGCTTCTCCACGAGGACGTGCTTGCCGGCGCGCAACGCCGCGAGCGCGAGTCCCTGGTGGGTCGCGGCGGGGGTCGCGATCGCGACCGCGTCCACGTCGCCCATCGCGAGCACCTCGGCCAACGAGTCCGTGACGGTCACGAAGGGCAGGTCCTGCACGAGCCTGCGTGCCTTGGCCGGGTCGAGGTCGCACACGGCGACCAGGTCCCAGTCGTCGCTCGACAGGAAGTTGCGGACCAGGTTGGGCCCCCAGTAGCCGGCGCCGACGACGGCCACACCCAGACGGTCACGGGACATCACGGTTCTCCTTGGCTGGTGGTGCTCACAGGCACTTCTCGAGGGCGGTGACGACCTGGTCCTGCTCGTCGTCGGTCAGGCCGAAGAACATCGGCAGCAGCACCGTCCGGGCTGCTGCCTCGTCGGTGTGCGGCAGCCGCACCGAGGGCAGGTCGGCGTAGGCCGGCTGCGTGTGGATGGCGAAGATCCGGCGGGTCGCGACCCCCAGCTCCAGCATCGCCACCATCAGCTCCTCCTGGGTCCGCTCGGTGCGCAGGCGGACGTTGTAGGACTGGTAGACGTGGGTGAAGCCCTCGGGGACGTACGGCGTCTCCACGCCGTCCTGCCCGGCGAGCAGCTCGTCGTAGCGACGACCGAGTCGCTCGCGCTCGGCGACGATCTCGTCGACCCGCCCCATCTGCACGACCCCGATGGCCGACTGGATGTCGGTGATCTTGTGGTTGAACCCGACCTCGGGATAGGTCTCCAGGACCACCCGCTGCGCCCGGTCGCGGTCGGCGGTCGAGACGGAGGCGGAGTGGGCGCGCAGCAGACGTATCCGCTCCGCGGCACGCGCGTCGTCCGTGGTCACCATGCCGCCCTCACCGGTGGTGAGGATCTTGCGGGCGTCGAAGGAGAAGCAGGTGAGGTCCGCCAGGGACCCCAGGCGCCGGCCGTGGACGGTGGCTCCCAGGGACGGGGCCGCGTCCTCGACGACCTGGAGGCCGTGCCGGGCGGCGACCGCCTTGACGGCGGGGATGTCGGCCGGGAGACCGATCTGGCTCACCGGCAGGACGGCCCGGGTCCGCGCGGTGATCGCGGCCTCGACCAGCTCCGGGTCGATGTTGTAGGTGCGGGGGTCGATGTCGACGAAGACCGGGACGGCTCCGCAGTAGCGGATGGCGTTGGCGGTGGCGATGAAGCTGAACGACGGGCAGATGACCTCGTCGCCCGGGCCGACCCCGGCGGCGAGCAGCGCGAGGTGCAGCCCCGTGGTGCAGCTGCTGACCGCCACGGCGTGCTCGGCGCCGACGTACTCGGCCACCAGGCGCTCGAACTCCGCCGTGCGCGGTCCGTTCATCAGCCACCCGGAGTGGACGACCGAGGCGGCGGCAGCGGCCTCGGCCTCGCCGAGTGCGAGCCGGGTGATGGGGATCATGGGCGGGGGCTCCTGTGCTCGGACCACCCTGGCCCGAAGTCGGGATCGGCGCGATAGGCGGCGAAGGAGGGGGCGCCGGCGTCCTTCGCCGAGGTGAGCGGCCGCTCGACCGGCCAGGCAATCGCGAGCTCGGGATCGTCGTGGGCGAGGGCGCGCTCGGCGTCGGGCCGGTGCAGGCCGGTGCACTTGTACTGCACCTCGGCCACCTCCGAGACCACCGCGAACCCGTGGGCGTAGGACGGTGGCACCAGCAGCTGCGAGCGGTTCTCGGCGCTGAGCCGGACGGCCAGCCACTGCCCGAAGGTGGGGGAGTCGACCTCGAGGTCGACGACGACGTCGTGGACCTCGCCCACGGTGCAGCGGACCAGTCGCCACTGCGCCCCCGACGGTCCCTGGTAGTGCAGGCCGCGGACGACGCCCTCGCGGGACCGTGAGTGGTTGTCCTGCACGAACTCCAGGTCCAGGCCGAGGTCGTCGAACGTGCGTCGGCTGTAGGACTCGTAGAAGAACCCGCGGTGGTCCTCGTGGGTCTCGAGCTCGAGGAGCCGGACGCCCGGCAGGGCGAGCTCCGTGGCGACGGTCTTCATGCGGTCCAGTTCCTGTCCTCGATCATGGCGAGCATCGCCTCGGGCGACTCGGGCCGCTGCGCGAACCACGCCACCAGCTCCTCGATCCCGTCCGCGAAGGCGACCCGCGGCTCGAAGGAGGTGAGCTTGCGCATGAGCGTGTCGTCCACGAGGAGGCGGCGGACGTCGCCCGGCCGGTCCTCGGCGTGGACGGCCGCGGGCACGTCCCCGCCGACCGACCGGCGGATCAGCTCGACCAGGTCGTTGATGCTGGTCTCGCTGCCGGACCCGAGGTTGACCGTCTCACCGACGGCCTCGTCGCAGGTCGCGAGCGCGAGCAGCCCCGCGGCGGTGTCGGAGACGTGGGTGAAGTCGCGGGTCTGGGTGCCGTCGCCGAAGACCAGCGCCGGCTTCGAGCACATCGCGCGCACGATGGTCCGCGGGATCACCTCGCCGCTGTCGCCCTCGAAGTGGCTGCGCGGGCCGTAGGTGTTGAACGGCCGGACGACGACGACCGGGAGCCCGTAGGTGCGGAAGTGGGCGCGGGCGCAGGCCTCCCCGGCGAGCTTGGAGGCGCCGTAGACCGTCTCCGGCCAGGTCGGGTGCCGCTCGTCCATCGGCACGGTCTGGGCGGTGCCGAAGACCTCGCTCGAGCTCACGTGCACGAACCTGCCGACGCGCTCGGCCAGCGCTGCCTGCAGCAGGCCCAGGGTTCCGTCCGCGTTGACCGAGTGGTTCTCGACCGGGTCGTGCAGGCTGTGCCGCACGCCCAGGCAGGCCAGGTGCAGGACCACGTCGGCTCCCCGCAGCAGCGGTGAGACCGCCGCCAGGTCGCGGATGTCGGCCACCGTCAGGTCGGTGCGGGGGTCCTCCAGCGCCGACGCAAGGTTCTCGACCCGTCCGTTGACCAGGTTGTCCACGACCCGGACCTTCGCCACGTCGGCGGCCAGCAGCGCGTCCACGAGGTGGCTGCCGATGAAGCCGGCGCCGCCGGTGACCACGACCTCGGCGCCCGCCAGGGCACTCGTCTGAGCTTGCACGTCTCTCCCCAGGTTCTCGGCGGTGCGGTTCTCCGTGCGCCCCACGCTTCAGCATCCGCAGGGCCCTCGGAGCGTTTGCGGGGGCGCCTCCCCTAAATAGGGGAGACGCCCCCGAGGAGCTGCGCGGCGGGTCGCGTCAGTTCGTCTGGTGGCGGTAGACGAGGTCCACCCAGTAGTTGCTGCCGCCGCCCGAGATCCCGTTCGGGAAGCCGCCCCCGGCGCCGTAGCGGTAGCGCCCGTTGCCGGCGGGCGCCGACAGCGGGCCGGCGGTGACCGGCCCGGTGAAGTAGCTGGGCGTGATCGCGAAGACCCCGGACGGCGAGTAGTAGGACACGACGTAGGTCTGGCCCGCGGTGAGCTCGAGCGGGGTCGCGAGGGTGGCGGTCTGCCACCCCGAGGCGGTCTCGCCGGTGAAGGTGACCGTCGCCAGTCGGACGCCGCCGGTCGTCCAGATCGACCCCGTGTGCGTGCCCGTGTTGGAGGCGCCCTTGTAGAAGCGGATGGCGGTGACCGCGCCGCTCGCGGACGGCGTGAACGCCATCCCCAGCTCGATCGGCTGACCGTCGCTGACCGCGGGGCTCGCCGGGACCTGGCCGTCCAGGAGGGACGCGAAGGCCGTCGAGCCGGCCTCGGTGCGGAACGTCCACGACTGCGCTCCGAGCGCGGCGCCCTCGGTCGACACGATGCCGGTGAGGCTCACCGTGAGGTCGCTCGCGGCCGGCAGCGAGGCACTCGGGGTGAACGTCATCGTCTGTCCGTTCGCGGACAGCTGGGCCGTGCCGGCGACGGGGGTCGACCCCGCGGTGACCGTCATCGACCCTCCGGGGGCCACCGGGGCGGTGAAGGTGACCGCGGGCCTCGCGGTGCGGGGCACGTCGTCGGCACCCGGCGCGGGCGCGCGTGAGGCGATGCCCACCGTCGGGGCGTCGGGCTTGAACCGGACGTCCACGAAGTAGTTCGTGGAGGCCCAGGAGCCGGTCGGGAACCCACCGCCGGCGCCGTACAGGTAGCGGCCGTTGCTGCCCGCGGGGGCCGTGAGGGCCCCGCTGGTCCACGGACTCGTGAAGAAGCCCGGGGTGAACGCGTAGTGGCCCTGCGGTGCGTAGTAGGACACCAGGTAGGACGTGCCGGCGCTCACCTGCACCGGCGAGGTCAGCGTGGCGGTCTGCCAGCCGCTCGCGGTCTCGTTGCCGTACGTCACGGTGGCGAGCCGCTCACCGGTCGCGCTCCACAGGGAGCCGGTGTGGGTGCCGCCGTTGCCGGGTCCCTTGAAGAACCGCAGGGCGGTCACCTGGCCGTTCCTCGTCGGTCGGAACACGGTGCCCAGCTCCACCGGCGACGACTCGTTCGCCGCCGGGGTCTCGGGCACCACGTCGCTGAACAGGGTCTGGGCGTCGGGGGAGTCGGGCCCTCGGGTGCGGAACGTCCAGGTCTGGGTCGCGAGCGCCGCCCCCTCGGTCGAGGTCACGCCCGACAGGACGACGCGGATGTCGGCGTCGGCCGGCAGCGGGGAGGCCGGGGTGAAGGTCAGGGTCGTGGCGTCGGGGGAGCGCGTCACCGCTCCCGCGATCGGGGTGAGGCCCGCGCCCGTCACCTGGCTCACCTGCATCGAGTGGCCGGTCGGCGCGATCGGCTCCGTGAACGACACCTTGACCGGCGTCGTCCGCGGCACCGCGAGCGCCCCGGGTGCGGGGTCCTGGCCGGCGACGCCGATCGCCGGCGCTCCGCGCTCGAACACCACGTCCACGTGGTAGCTCGACGCGGACGGCGAGCCCGGGAACCCGGCGCCGTAGGTGTAGGCGCCCGAGTCGCGCAGGACGTGCAGCGGCGCACGGTCGAGGTCGGTGCCGCCGAAGGCGTTCAGGTCGGCCGACCAGCGGCCGACCGGTGCGCGGTACGACGCGACGTACTGGGTGCTCTTCGCGATCGGCACCGGCTCGTCGAACGTGAGGGTCTGCCAGCCCGCCGTCGACTCCCCGGTGAAGGTGCCCTGGGCGAGCAGCGTCCCGGTGGCCGTCCACAGGGCGCCGGTGTGCGTGCCGGTGTTGTTGACGCTCTTGTAGAAGCGGATGCCGGTGACCGTCCCCGCCTTGTCGGAGGTGAACCTCGTGCCCAGCGTCACCGGGCCCGGGTCGTTGGACTCCAGCAGGGCCGGGACCTTGGACTCGTCGAACAGGGTGCAGGGGCACACGCCGGGCGCGCTCGCCGGCCTGGCCGTGGTGAAGGACCAGGACCCGCCGGACGACACCTGGTTGCCCAGGGTGTCCGTCGCGGTCACGCTCGCCGTGTGCCGGACGAACCCGGCGAGGGGCGAGGTCGGCGTGAACGTCGCGGTGCGCGTGCTGCTGTCGTAGGTCGTGGCACCCGGCACGGAGGTGTTGGCGGCGTCCTTGAGCGTGAGCGCGACGCTGCTCGCCGTGACCGTCTTGTTGAGCTTGACCGACACCCGCGTGGACGACGGCACGCTGGTGGAGCCCGCGATCGGCCACGGGTCGGTCGCGATCAGGGGCGAGTCGTCGACCGAGGTGAACATCGCGTCGACGAAGTAGTTGGCGTGGCGCGCGCTGTTGACCGGGAACCGGTCGGGGACCGCGTAGACGCCGGCCGGCACGGAGCCGTAGCCGCCGTCGACCTGTAGCGGCACCGCGTCGATGCCCTTCGCCGCGAACGCCCACGGCTCCACGCTGAAGCGGCCCTGGGGGGCGGTGTAGGAGGCGACGTAGGTCTGGCCGGCGGTGACCGGGACGGGGGTCGCGAACCGCACGCTCTGCCAGCCGGCCGCGGTCTCCTCGGTGAACGTGGCTCGGGCGAGCCGCTCGCCCGCGGCGCTCCACAGCGAGCCGACGTGGGTGCCACCGTTGCCGGTGCCCTTGTAGAAGCGGACCCCGGAGACGAACCCGTCGACGGTGGGTCGGAACCGCAGCCCCAGCTCCACCGGGGCCGCGTCGTCGACGGCGGCGACCGCGGGCACGGTGGACCCGAACACGCCGCAGGGGCAGGTGACGGTGACGGTGCGGGTCGCGGTCGCGCCGATGTTGGCGCTGTCGTCGATGGCGCGGACGCGCAGCCCGGTGGCGCCCATCCCAGACTGCGAGAAGGCGTAGGACCAGCTCGTGGTGCCGTTCGCGGGGTGCCAGGTGAGCCCGGCGTCGGTCGAGACCTCGACGCCGGCCACCCGGCCGCCGCCGGTGTCGGTCGCGGTCCCCGTGAGCGTCGTCTGCGCCCCGTGGGCGATGCTCGCACCGCCCGCCGGGGCGGCGACCGTGACGGTCGGCCCGGTCAGGTCGGTGGACTTGGTCGCCGGCGAGAGCGTGCTGTCGAGCGTGGTGGGCTGGGCACTCATGTCGGCCAGCAGGTTGACCTGGGCCTGCTGCATCCGGCGGTCGGCAGGCTCGGGGGCGTAGGGGGAGTCGTGCTCGGCGTCCAGGCCCCAGCTCCACTGGATGCTGCCGGCGCTGAACACGAGTGCCTTGCTGGGCGCCCGGTACATCGTGACGT
The DNA here is from genome assembly GCF_015024225.1 of Nocardioides lijunqiniae. GTDB lineage: Bacteria > Actinomycetota > Actinomycetes > Propionibacteriales > Nocardioidaceae > Nocardioides > Nocardioides lijunqiniae. The sequence goes on along the minus strand of NZ_JACJGM010000028.1, from coordinate 17,024 downwards.
GGTGCGTCGTCGTCCCGGCCGCGGTCGTGTTGCCGAAGTCCTGCAGGTACTCCGGGGAGTGGCCCGTCGTCGTCGACAGCCGGATCAGCCCGGCCGGCCGCTCGCCGTTGTCCAGGTCCTCGTTGGACTCGTAGCCCACGGTGTGGGGCGCGAGGGCCGCGGAGCCGGACGTCATCGAGGCCAGACTGGTGCCTCGCCACAGACGTGTCTTGCCCTCGGCGGCGCTGACGGTGACGGGCAGGTCGGTGAAGTTCGACATGTAGATCGTCCCGGTCACCGCGTTCTCCGGGCGGCCCGCTCCCGCGCTCCTCGGGGCGTAGCGGGGATCGCGCCAGGTGCCGGTCCACTCGGTCGCCGGGTCGATCTTGGCCTTCTCCCAGGTCTCCTTGTAGGACACGAGGGTGCGGTACGGCGTGTGGCCGGCGTCGGCCGAGGGCTCGTAGCGGGTGCGCCAGTACATCTCGTTGCCGCTGAGGAACATCAGGTTGACGCCGGCGTCGCGCGCCGCCTCGACGTTGGCACGCTGCGCCCCGCTCCAGTACTCGTCGTGGCCCACCGACAGGAAGGTCCGGTGGTTGAGGAGCAGCGAGCCGCGGCGGTCGGTGTCGACACCGGCCAGGTAGCTGACGTCGTAGCCGTTCTTCTCCAGGAACCGGACCATCGGGTACTCGGCCGAGAAGAAGAAGTCGTGGTTGGTGCTGCCACCCCGGGTCGCGAACGGCCGGTTGTAGCTCGCCTTGAACGTCCGGCCGTTGGCGCCACCGTGGTAGAAGCTCGAGCCGCCGTAGTCGTTGTAGGCCTGCCACGTGGTGTCGGAGGTCTGGAAGACGACGTCGGAGTGGCTGGAGTCGTCGCGGACGACGAACGTGATGTGGCTGGAGCCGCCGGTGTCGGGGCGGTCGAGGTGGGCGATGTAGACCCCCGAGACCGCCGTCGTGGGCACGTTCCAGGAGGCGGAGACCTTCCACGTGCCGCAGTCGTAGAGCTCGGTGGTGGAGTCGGTGATGCAGTCCGGCTGCGACTGGGGCAGGGGGACCGAGGGCGCGACCGTCGTGATCCGGCGCGCGCCGTCGCCGTCGTAGTAGCCCAGGCGGTAGATGGTGATGTCGTAGTCGGCCGCGTCGGTGTCGATCTTGAAGTCGACCCGCTGGCCGACGTTGACGCTGATGTCGGTGGAGTAGCCCTGGATGGTGTCGTCACCGGCTCCGTAGAAGTCGTCCCAGACGCTCGACGGGGTGCCGGGCAGGCTGTTCTCGCAGGCCACCTTGTTGCCCCCCGCACCACAGGGGGCGATCGGTGGGGGAGACGCGCTCGACGGGGTCGAGGTGGTCACCGCCGTCAGCCCTCCGAGCGCCAGGAGGAGCACCGCCGCGGCCCGGAGGCGCTGCACCGGGGAGCGACGGAGGGATCGACGGGGGGACCGACGGCTCGCGCGGTTCGACATGGGGTGCTCTGCTTTCGTCTTCGGGTGATGCGGGGCTAGGTCCGCGAGCTCTCGTCACGCAACCAGGTGGTGAAGTCGCCGGTGCGCACGGCGCGGCGCGACCTCGTGCGGGCGAGGAGCCCGATCCCGAGGAAGAGGGGGAGGTGGAGCGCGAGCCGTGGGTCGCGGAGCACCATCGTGAGCAGCACGGAGGGGGTCGTGACCGACTCCCGGTGCCGGATCCCGAGATCGGTCGCCTGGGCGTTGCCGGTGACGACGCGCACGCGACGACGCAGGAGGTCGGCCGTCGTGAGGGGAGGGTGCACGACCACCGTCGCGTCCCCGGCGATGCGTCGTTCGGCCTCCTCGAACGCCTCCGAGATCGCGAGGTCGTCGCTCATCACGCGGGGCAGGGCGTCCACGCGCCGCTGCCCCTCCTCGGAGAGCGCGATGGCGCCGCGACCGAAGAGCCCGCGCCGCACCTGCGGCAGGCGCTCCCAGACGCGGTAGTAGCTGCGCACCGGCCAGGAGGCCCGCCCGAGCGGCAGCGCCCGGACGGGTGCGACGGCGTGGACCTGGTCGTCGAGCGCGGCGGCCAGCCTGAGGACGTCGGCCCCGGAGATGGTCACGTCGGCGTCGAGGTGGACGCGGGGGAACGCCGTGGCGCACCTGTTGCCGACCCGCACGGCGTGGGCCTTGGACGCCTCGGTGATCTCGACGACGCGCACCCCGTCGACGCCTCGGGCGACGTCGGCGGTGTCGTCGGTGCACCCGTTGCAGACCACCACGACCTCGAGCCGCCCCGGCTCCGTCCCGTCGAGCAGGGCGCGGAGGTTGGCGCCGATCACCGACGCCTCGTCGTGGGCAGGGATGACGACGCTCACGCGCGTCGGGCATCCCGCCCCCGTGCCGTCGTTCGTCATCGCCCACGCCCTCTGATCGCACGCCGGGTGCGCGGCCTACCCCTCATGTGGCCTCACGTGACCGAGGATCGCGCTCCGGGAGCCGCTGGCGCCGACGGGTGGACGGAGTTCCCGCCTATTGGGTATGCGGCGGCGTCGTGCTCAGCGCGGGTCGTCCCCGTTGTCGTCGTTCTCGCGCCACCAGGTGACCAGGAAGAGCGCCGCAAAGGCGATCGTCGGGACCAGCAGCAGCAGCTGGGGCAGGTCGAAGCCCGCGATGCTGAGGGCGAGACAGGTCACGACGGTCCTTCTGGCTCGTGCCGGCGGTGCCGCGCGGGGCCCTCGACGTCAGCACCGGTGAGCCGTGGTCCACCCGGTGACGTCGAGGGCAATGGTAGCGAGGTCGCGTACGTCGCATGGGCGGGTTCGGGCAATTGCTCGCGAATCGCCCTTCCAGGTGGCGAGGACGGCCGCAGCCCGGCGGTGGTCTGGGCGACCTGTCACGGGTTCGCGACCGAGTTGCCGGAAACCGCTGCGGAGCACCAGCGCACTCAGTAGCCTGGCCGGGTCGGAGCAGCCCTCGATCCACGGGTAGTGACTCAGCACCACGGCGGGTGAACCTCACCAGCGCGAGCGGGTCCCACCGGCGTCGACCTCCGCTCGGACCCCATGCCGGCCGGAGGTCGGCACTCCGGCTCGCGACGACGGCGGGCAGCGACCCCGGAGCCATGTCCTGTCCCTGTTTTCGAGTTCTCCGTCCGGGGTACCAACGCGGGTGACGACGAGGCGGACGAGGAACCTGGTGCTGGCACGCGTGGGCCGGAGGTCGCTGCACGCGAGCTGGCTCGACGGCGAGGTGGAGCGCGACTTCGACCTGGTGCTCGTGCCGTACCAGCCGCTGGCGCCTCAGGACGACCTCGAGTGCGAGGTCGCCGACGTCATCCCCGGACCCAAGTGGTCCGGGATGCGTGAGCTCCTGGGCTCCTGGGACGGCTGGCGCGACTACGACCAGGTGTGGATGCCCGACGACGACATCCTCACGAACCCGGACACGATCAACCGGATGTTCGCGACCGCGAGCGCGGTGGGGCTGGACCTGTTCGCGCCGGCGCTGCAGGACGCGTCGTACTTCGCGCACTTCTCGACGATGCAGAACCACAGCTTCGCCGGCAGGTGGACCGGCTTCGTGGAGATCATGATGCCGGGCTTCAGCGCCTCCGCCCTGGACCGGCTGCTGCCCACGCTCGAGCTCAGCGAGACCGGGTGGGGCTGGGGCCTGGACTCGCTGTGGCCGAAGCTCCTCGACCACCGCCACGTCGGCGTCATCGACTCGACGCCGGTCCTGCACACGCGGCCGGTCGGCCGGATGCGCGACGAGGAGCTGCGACGGCGCGTGGTCGCGGAGTCCGACCGGATCCTGGGGGAGTACGACTGCCGCCAGGAGCACACGACCTTCGGAGCGTTCGGTCCCGACGACAAGCGCCTCGAGCTCGAGCCCGAGGCGTTCTTCGCCGAGCTCGTGCGGGGGTGGCAGCACCTCGTCGACGCCGACCCGCGGGTGCTGACCTGGCTCGTGCACTTCCAGCAGCAGCTCTTCGGCTGGCCGGCGTACCCGGTCGAGGGGACCCCCGCGGGCGGCTGGGGACGGCTGCCGCGGGACGTCTAGCCGCTCAGGCCGAGCCGGGCGAGGACCCGCTCGCCGGCGTCGCCGTCGTCGAGCGGGGTGAAGGTCTCACGGAAGGCCGCCGACCGCAGCGCCCAGTCCTGCTCCAGCGTGGCCAGGTCGGTCAGCACGTCGACCAGCTCGCCGGTGGTGGAGACGACCGGGCCGGGAGCGACCTCCTCGAGGTCGGCGTAGAAGCCGCGGACGGTGTCGCCGAAGCGCGCGAGGTCGGGCGCCAGGTGCAGCACCGGGCGGCCGGTCACCGCGAAGTCGAACATGGCGGAGGAGTAGTCGGTCACGAGCACGTCCGCGGCGCAGTAGAGGTCGCGCAGGTCGGGGTAGAGCGACACGTCGTGCACGCCGGGCAGCGCATCGAGGCGCAACCGCCCCGTCAGGAGGTAGTGCGCACGCACCAGCAGCACGTGGCCCGGGCCGAGGCCACGCACGAGCTCCGCCGGGTCGAGCGGGTAGGTCAGCTCGGACCCCTGGTCCTTCTCGTCGTCGCGCCAGGTGGGGGCGTAGAGCACGACGACCGCGTCGTCGGCGATGCCGAGCCCGCGGCGTACGTCGGCGCGCACGGTCTTGCGCTCGGGCCGGGAGAGGAGGTCGTTGCGCGGGTAGCCGGACTCCAGCACCTCGCCGTTCCAGCGGAAGGCGCTGCGCAGCCGCGGCGTGCTCCAGGCGCTCTGGCTCAGCAGCAGGTCCCAGCGGTCGACGTCGCGGTCGAGGCGGTCGAGCACGCCGTCGGGAGCCCACCGCACGTCGCGGTGCACGCGCTTGAGCGGCGTGCCGTGCCAGGTCTGGACGTACGTCGTGCCCGGCTGCTTGTCCCACTCCACCTCGGTGTGGGTGTTGGCGACCAGGAGGTCCGCCGACTCGAGCGTCTCCCGGGCGCCGGGGCCCTCGATGTCGACGGTGCGCACGGCGCGCGGGAAGGAGCCGAGGTGCGCCTCGTGGGCCAGCCAGACGTGCTCCAGCCCGTCACGACCGGCGAGCCGCTCCCACAGGGCGCGGGGGCTGTCGGAGAACCGCCCGTGGAAGCTGTTCCACACCACTCTCAACGACGTGCACCCCCTGTGGACACCGAGGACCATCGTGCCAGCGTCGAGGCACGACCGGCGACGCCGGCCGCCGCCTCGACCAGCGCGTCCACCGCGGCGCCGTGGGCAGCGGCCGCTGCCTGCTCGACCGCCGCCCAGTCGTCGCCGACGGTCGAAGCGCCGGCGGCGGTCAGGTCGGCCGCGCGGCCGGCCTGCTCGGCGAGGGGCACGAAGGCCAGGATGCCGACGACGGGAATGCCGGCCGCGATCGCCGAGGCCACCCCGGAGACGGCGTCCTCGACCGCGAGGGCGGCGGTGGGTGGCAGGCCGAGGGCGAGGGTCGCCGCGGTGTAGACAGCAGGGTCGGGCTTGCTCGTCGGGACCGGTAGGGAGTCCTGGGCGCTGAAGCGGCTCTCCGCGGGCAGCAGCTCCGCGAGACCGGTCACCCGGAAGCAGACGTCGAGGCGGGCGAGCGCACTGGAGCTGACGACCGTGAGGCGCCAGTGGCGAGCCAGGCGGCGTACGGCGGCGGTGACCTGCGGGTCGGGGCGCAGCGTCGCGGCGAGGTGGGTCGTGACGACCTCCTGCTCGCGCGCCACCCAGGCCTCCAGCCCGACGTCCTCCGGAGTGCGCCCGGTCTCGCGGGCCAGGTCGGTGGCGAGGCTGCGGAAGTTGCGTCCGAGGGCCTGCTGCCGCAGCTCGTCGGCCGTCCACTGCTCGCTCGAGCCCAGGGATCGCAGGAAGTCGTTGGTGACCTCGGTGGAGGCCTCGAACGCCGGCTCCTCGGAGGGGAAGAGGGTGCCGTCCGCGTCGAGCAGCAGGGTGGGCCGGGACTCGCCGGTCCGGTGGTCAGGACGCCGCACGGGCACCTCCTCGGACGGTGGCCAGCTCGTCCTGCAGGTCGCGCACGAACGCGGGCCGCGCCCTCAGCCGCTCGAAGCCCTCGACCGCGGCCAGGAGCGGACGTACGTCGGCGTGCGCCTCGCGCGCCAGGGGCAGCAGCGCGTCCAGCGCCGGCTCGCACAGCGCCTCCCGCTCCGCGGGTCCGAGGTCCTCCTCGGACAGGCCCGACAGGTGGTCGACCCAGGCCGCGAGCACCGACAGCAGGACGCGGTGCGGACGGCCGCCCAGCACGGCGTCCTCGAGCGAGGGGACCACGTAGTGGCGCATGCGCACGGACCCACGCCGCCGCAGCCGTGCCAGGGGGTCGCCGATCGCGGGGTTGCCGAGCCGCGTCAGCACCTCGTGGCGGTAGGCGTCGGGGTCGACGCCGGCGGCCGGCGCGAGCAGCGGCTGCACCTCCAGGCGCAGCATCTGCTCGACGAGGCCGCCGAGCGCCGGGTCGGCCATCGCGGCGTCGGTGGTGGCGTGCTGCGTGGGAGCGCCCAGGTAGCCCAGCGCGAGGTGGGCGGCGTTGAGCATGCGGGTCTTCATCGCGGTGTGCGGACCGACGTCCGCGACGACGTGCACGCCCACCTCCTCGAGCGGCGGGCGCTCGCCGCTGAAGCAGTCCTGCACCACCCAGTGGCTCGACGGCTCGGTCATCACCGGGGCGCGGTCGTCGAGGCCGGAGTGCCGTCGCAGCCGGGTGCGGTGGGCGGCGGTCGGGGTGGGGGTGATGCGGTCGACCATCGTGTCCGGGAAGGCGACGTGGTGCGCGACCCACGACGCCAGGCCGGGGGAGCGGTGGCGCCCGGCCGCCTCGACCACGCAGCGCCGGGTGGCGCTGCCGTTGGCCGGGAGGTTGTCGCACGACATCACGGTGAAGGGCGGCAGCCCGCGTCGGCGGCGCAGGTCGAGGGCGTCGGCCAGGAGGTCGAACGCCGCGGTCTCGCCACCCGTGTACGTCGGCGCCGTCACCGTCAGGGTCACGAGCCGTGCGTCCGGGTGGACCAGCGCCGCCAGCGCTCGACTCCGGTCCTCCGCGACGGAGGCGTAGTCGCGCAGCACGCCGATCACCCGCACCCGGGGCTCGTCGTCGGACAGCTCGGTCACCGAGTAGAGGCAGTCCTGGGCGAGCAGCTCCCGTCGCGCCCGGCAGCGACGCACGCCGATGCCCACCACACCCCAGCGGTCCGAGATGCCCTCGTCGGCGATCCGGTCGAGGTAGACCGCCTGGTGCGCGCGATGGAACATCCCCACGCCGAGGTGCACCACACCCGCCCGCAGCGAGCGCACGTCGTACGACGGACGGGCGACGGCGGCCGGGAGGTGCGGCAGCGTGCCACGCCGCAGGCTGATGGGTGGATCGGGCCAGGTGGTCTGCACAAGCGCCTCCGAACGGTCAGGGTTCGGGGACCCACGTGGTTCGCCGACGTGCCCCAGTGCCCCGATGACGTACCGGCCACTCGGACCCGAAGGGGTGATGAACAGCACCCGACCGTCCGGTCTGAGCTCGCGTGACGACACCGAACAGCCGCCGTCCTTGTGCGGGGCGCACGGCAGGGTGATCATCGTGAGATGGGCGTGAGCCTGTGGATCCAGCTCGGGGTGGTCGTCGCCATCCTGGCCGCGCTGTGGGTGCTCGCCGACGCGGGCACCTACCGCGGGCGGGCGCTACGCGCCGGTCGGCGCCTGGGCCTGGTCGACTCCGCACCGCCGCGGCCGACAGGACGGCCGGTCGAGCAGATCGCCGCCGACGTCGAGCGGATCCGCCGCTGCGTCCGATCGGCTCCGCCGGGCATGCCGGTGGCCCGGCGTCGCGGCTGGCTCCAGGCCTACGACGACGTCCTGGTCGACGCCTGCCGGGCACTGGGGGTCGAGCAGTCACTGGAGACCTTGGTGTCCGGCACCCGACGCGAGCTCGAGCGGGAGCGGGTCGAGCGGGTGCTGGTGCGCGCCGGGCTGGTGCGCAGCCGCGACGCGGATCGGTAACCCGCCTCAGTGGCCCCGCACGAGCACGTTGCGCTCGAGAAGCGCGACGTGCGCCAGCGTGAACCCCACGGTCACCAGTCCGAGCAGCTCGTCGGCCGACGCGATGTCGCGGGCCACCGTCCGGTCGCCGATCCGGGTCGTGCCGGGGACGGCGGAGACCATCTCGGCCGCCAGCACGTTGGGCAGGTCGAGCTCGAGCCGCAGGCTGTCCGGCACCGGGGCCAGCCGCATGCGGTCCGCCCGGCGTACGGCGTCCCGGGCGCGGGTCTGCACGAGGTCGCGCGCCACCGAGGGCGCGAGCGTGGAGGTGGCGGAGTAGCCGTGGGCGACCTTGACCGCCGCGGTCACCACCCCGGGCAGCAGGGTCTGCGCCAGGTCGCAGATCACGTCGTCGCCGGTGACCAGCCCGACCGGCACCCCGCGGGTGGCGGCGAAGAGCGCGTTCACCGAGGTCTCGGAGGCGTCCTCGCCGTTGACCCGGACCCCGAGGAAGTGCGAGGAGAACGTGTGGGCCAGGACGCCCCGGGCGCCGGCCGGGGCGTGGTAGCCGACGAACAGCGCCAGGTCGTGCTCCTCGGTGAGTCCCTCGGCCATGCAGAAGCCCCGCGGGCGTCCGAAGACCAGGCGCGCCCGGGCATCCAGCCGCTCGTGGAGCAGGTTGTCCATGGTGCCGTGGCTGTCGCTGACGACCACCTCGGTCGCGCCGCCGTCGAAGGCGCCGCGCACGGCGGCGTTGGTCTCCTCGGTCATCAGGGCGCAGGCGCGCTCGTAGCCGTGCCCGCCGCGCACCACCTGGTCGAGGGTGGCGACGCCGGCGATGCCCTCCATGTCCACGGAGATGTAGACCTTCACGGATGTCCTCTCGTCGATGCCTCCCCGCATGCTCGTCGGCTCGGGCGCAGGCGTCTTCGTCGTTCCTCACGAAGCTGGGGGCCGCGGACCGTCGTCCTCACCCGGGCACGGCGTCAGCCGGCGAGCCCGGCGCAGGCGCGCAGCGCCGCCCGGTCGGTCTCGAAGCGCCTGGCATCGGCCCCGGACAGCGGCGCGGGCAGGCCGTCCGGCCCGATGCGCGCGGGGTCCCAGGCGGCCCGGGTGACCCGGGCCCGTCCCGCAGGCGTCGCCGCCGGCCGCACGCTGAGGGTGAGGACGCCCGTGACGGAGGTGGCCTCGGAGGCCTGGGTGTACCAGGCGAAGTTGCCCAGACCGTAGGCGACGTAGCCGTCCCCGAGCCTCCCGTCGCCCTGGAGGCGGTGGGTGTGACTGCCGACGACGACGTCCACCCCGGACTCGACGAGGTCCTGCGCGAGCCTGCGCTGGCCCGCTCCCGGGCAGCGCTCGCCCTGGACCCCCCAGTGCAGGTAGGCGACCACGACGTCGGCCGTGCGGCTCGCGGCACGTGCCGCTCGCAGCAGGCGGTCGGGATCGAGGGCGTCGGCGGTGCCGGAAGAGCGGGCGGTCGCTGCCCACTGGGAGGTGGGGTCGGCCGTCGGGTCCGCCCCGGCGGTCGTCGCGCCGAGGACCGCCACGACCGTGCCGCCCACCTCGACCACCGCAGGCCGGAAGGCCTCGCGCGCGTCGCGCCCCAACCCGACGACGGCCAGCGGGGGATCGGCCTGCGCCGCGGCGTCGACGGCGGCGAACGTGCCTGGCAGCGGCTCCCGACCGAGGTCGAGCGCGTGGTTGTTGGCCATGCTCACCACGTCGACGCCGGCCGCGGCGAGCGCCGCGAACGCGCTCGGCGGCGCCTGGAACGTGAAGCGCTTGCCGGCCTCGGGCTCCCCTCCCGTCCCCACCGACGTCTCGAGGTTGACGACGGCGACGTCGGCCTCGGCGAGCGCCGCGGTCGCCGGGGCGAGCGCGGTCGCGGGATCGGCCAGGCGGGCCCTCAAGGCGCCCTCGAAGTGCACGTCGCCGGCCACGGCGATGCGCACCGGCGCCGGAGCGACCGGCGCGGGGGAGGTGTCCGGCGCGCTCGGGCTGCTCCCGTCGGGCGACGTCACGGCCGGGCCCGCGTCCGGAGGTCGCGGCGCCGGGGTGGGCTCCTCGGCTGCGCCGCACGCGGCCGCGAGCGTCAGGGCGGCGACGGCCAGGCCGGACGCGGCGCGTGCTCGCGTCCGCTGCCGTCGTCCGGTCATGTCACGAGCCTAGGTGCGCCGGGGCCGACACCCCGGTCGACAATCTTGATCGGTTCCAGAAAAGGCCCTAGGGTGAGGCCATGTCCACCACCCAGCACGAGGTCGCCCTCCGGGCGGCGTCCCTGCGGGTCACCCAGCCCCGCCTGGCCGTGCTGGCCGTCGTGGACGACCACCCGCACATCGACACCGACGCCGTCATCGGACGGGTGCGCAGCGACTACGCCAACGTGTCGCACCAGACCGTCTACGACGTGCTCCGGGCGCTGACCGACGCCGGCCTGATCCGCCGCATCCAGCCGGCCGGCTCGACGGCGCGCTACGAGTCGCGCGTCGGTGACAACCACCACCACGTGGTGTGCCGCACCTGCGGCGCGATCGCCGACGTCGACTGCGCGGTCGGCCACACCCCCTGTCTCACCGCCTCCGACGACCACGGCTTCGTGGTCGACGAGGCGGAGGTCGTCTACTGGGGCACCTGCCCCGACTGCGCGGCCGCAGCCCTCGCACCATCCCCCACCGAGTGAACCCGCCAGCCGGAAGGAAGCACATGAGCGACAGCCAGGACAGCAGCACCCCCGAGAGCCCCCAGGGGGTGGACCGCAAGGAGGAGGCCGGCTGCCCGGTCATGCACGGCTCCGCCGCCTCCAGCGGCAGCGAGAGCGAGAACCCGGCGATCGACTCGCCGACGCCCAAGACCGGCGGTCGCCCCCACACCAACAAGGACTGGTGGCCCAACCAGCTCGACCTGTCGGTCCTCCACGTCCACTCGTCCAAGGCCAACCCCCTCGGTGAGGGCTTCAGCTACGCCGAGGAGTTCGCGAAGCTGGACCTCGGCGAGCTTCGTCGCGACATCGTCGAGGTCCTCAACACCTCGCAGGACTGGTGGCCCGCGGACTTCGGCCACTACGGCGGCCTCTTCATCCGGATGAGCTGGCACGCCGCCGGCACCTACCGCATCTACGACGGCCGCGGCGGCGCGGGCGAGGGCAACCAGCGCTTCGCCCCGCTCAACAGCTGGCCCGACAACGCCAACCTCGACAAGGCCCGCCGCCTCCTGTGGCCGGTCAAGCAGAAGCACGGCCAGAAGATCTCGTGGGCCGACCTGCTCGTCTACGCCGGCACCGTCGCGCTCGAGGACATGGGCTTCCAGACCTTCGGGTTCGGCTTCGGCCGCGAGGACGTCTGGGAGCCCGAGGAGATCATCTGGGGTCCCGAGGACTCCTGGCTGGGTGACGAGCGCTACGCCGGCGAGCGCGAGCTCGAGGAGTCCCTGGGCGCGGTCCAGATGGGCCTGATCTACGTCAACCCCGAGGGCCCCAACGGCAACCCCGACCCGCTGGCCTCGGCCCGCGACATCCGCACCACCTTCGCGCGCATGGCGATGAACGACGAGGAGACCGTCGCGCTGATCGCCGGCGGCCACACGTTCGGCAAGACCCACGGCGCCGGCGACCCCGACCTCATCGGCCCGGAGCCCGAGGGCGCCCCGCTCGAGGAGCAGGGCCTGGGCTGGAAGAGCGGCTACGGCTCCGGCAAGGGCGCCGACGCGATCACCTCGGGCCTCGAGGTCACCTGGACCTCGACCCCGACCCGGTGGAGCAACGACTTCTTCAAGTTCCTCTTCAAGTACGAGTGGGAGCTCACCAAGAGCCCGGCCGGTGCCTTCCAGTGGGTGGCCAAGGACGCCGAGGACATCGTGCCCGGACCCGCGTCGGACTCGCCCAAGCGCAAGCCGACCATGCTGACCAGCGACCTGGCGCTCCGGTTCGACCCGGAGTACGAGAAGATCTCGCGCCGCTTCCTGGAGAACCCCAACGAGTTCTCCGTGGCGTTCGCCAAGGCCTGGTACAAGCTGCTGCACCGTGACATGGGCCCCGTCGACCGCTACCTCGGCCCGTGGGTCCCCGAGGCGCAGCTGTGGCAGGACCCGGTCCCGCCGGTGCAGGGCGAGGTGGTCACCGACGCCGACGTGGCCTCGCTGAAGAGCAAGGTCCTGGAGTCCGGTCTCTCGGTCTCCGACCTGGTCTCCACCGCGTGGGCCTCGGCGTCGACGTTCCGCTCGACCGACAAGCGGGGCGGGGCCAACGGCGCCCGCATCCGTCTGGAGCCGCAGCGCGGCTGGGCGGCCAACCAGCCCGAGCAGCTCGCCACGGTGCTCGAGAAGCTCGAGTCCATCCGTGCCGAGTTCAACGGCGCGGGCGGCGCGCAGGTGTCCCTCGCCGACCTGATCGTCCTCGCCGGCAACGCGGGGGTCGAGAAGGCCGCGCAGGACGCCGGCGTCGAGGTCACCGTCCCGTTCCACGCCGGGCGCACCGACGCCACGCAGGAGCAGACCGACGCCGACTCGTTCCGGGTCCTGGAGCCTCGCGCCGACGGCTTCCGCAACTACCTGCGCGACGGTGAGAAGCTGCCGGCGGAGACGCTGCTGCTGGAGAAGGCCTACATGCTCGACCTGACCGCGCCCGAGATGACGGTGCTGCTCGGCGGCCTGCGTGCCCTGGGCAACAACGTCGGCGGCGTGCAGCACGGCGTCCTCACCGAGCGCCCGGGCGTCCTCAGCAACGACTTCTTCGCGAACCTGCTGGCCCCCGGGGCCCGGTGGAAGGCGTCGGAGTCGGAGGAGAACGTCTACGAGATCCGCGACGCCGCGACCGACGAGCTCAAGTGGACCGCCACGGCGGTCGACCTGGTCTTCGGCTCCAACTCGCAGCTGCGGGCCCTTGCGGAGGTCTACGCCAGCGACGACGCGCGCGACAAGCTGGTCGCCGACTTCGTCGCCGCGTGGACCAAGGTCATGGAGCTGGACCGCTTCGACCTGGCCTGAGCGCCTACCTGCAGCAACCGAGCCCGGTCGACCACGAGGTCGGCCGGGCTCGGCTGCGTCCTGCGGCGTCCGTCAGCCGGGGTCGGCGACCCGCTCGGCGAGCCGCACCGCGGCGTGCCGCACGAGGTCGGCCTCGTCGGGGTCGGCCGCCAGCCGCTCCGGGACCTGGCCGCCGAGGAGTCCGACCGGCTGGGTGAGCCAGGCCCAGGCGCGCCACGGGTCCATCCCGGCCGCCAGCAGCGGGGCGAGCACCGGCTGCAGGTCGGGGCGGGGCTCCCCGGAGTCCGTGAGCTGGAAGGCCGGCACGACGGTGCCGGTCTCGGTGGCGACGACGAGCAGCCGGTGGGCGTCCTGGGCCTTGTGCACGGCGAAGCGCGTGGCGTTGACCGAGGTGCCGCGCAGCGCGCCGAGCGTCTCGTAGGTCAGCCACGGGGTGTCGAGCAGCTCCTGGCGCACTCGGGCCTGCCGGGCGATCAGCAGCAGCGGCACCGGCACGGCGTGCTCGGGCTCCGAGCCCTCCTGGTGCAGCAGCCGGTCCAGCTGGGCGAGCTGGTCGTCGTCCAGCCGGAGGCCCGTGCGCGGGTCGCTCCAGCGGGGGAGTCCCTCGTCGTCGCGCACGAACGTCGGCAGGCCCGCCTCCGCGAGGTGTGGCGTCAGCCCGAGGTCGTCCAGCCACCGGGCCAGCCGCTCTCCGAGCCCGGGCGACGAGGGGTCCGCTGTCATGGGACCAGCCTGCCGCACGGCGTCGACCGCGGGACGACGAGCCCCGCCCGCGGGACCGCCCACGCCCGCGTGCGACGCCCGGGAGTGGGTACCTTGGTCGCACCCACGGGTCTCCAGGCTCGTGAGCCGGTTGGAGCGGAGGTCCTCGGTGTCGCCGTGCCTGACCCAGGTCTGCGTACGACGCGGGCCCTCATGAGCGGGGACGCGACGGCACTGACGCGGGCCCTCGAGGCCGCACTCGCGCCCGGGCCGGGCGGCTCACCCACCGGCCCCGACCGTGCCGCGCTCGACGAGGCCCTGCGCGACGCCCTCTCGGGCGGCAAGCGCTTCCGGCCGCTGCTGGTGGCGTGCGTGCACGACGCGCTCGGTGGCACGGCGGGCGCCGCCGTACCGCAGGTGGGGGCGGCCGTCGAGCTCCTCCACACCGGCTTCCTGGTGCACGACGACGTGATCGACGGCGACGACCTGCGCCGTGGGCGGCCGAGCACTCCCGGACGGTTCCGCGCGGACGCCGTGAAGGCCGGGGCGTCGCCGTCGGGGGCCGACACCTACGCCTGCGCCGCGGCGATCCTCGTCGGCGACCTGGCCCTGAGCCACGCGATGCGCGCGGTGGCCCTGTGCGAGGTCGACGGGGCCGGCCGGGCGCTGCTGCTGGAGCTGTTCGACGCGGCGCTGCGGGTCTCGGCTGCCGGCGAGCTCGCCGACGTACGGCTCAGCCTCGGGCTGGAGGACCCGACGCTCGCGGAGGTCCTGACGATGGAGGCCCGCAAGACCGCCGCCTACTCCTTCGAGCTGCCCATGCAGGCCGGTGCCGTGCTGGCCGGAGCAGATGCGGACACGGTGACCGGCGTGGGTCGGGTGGGGCACCTGCTCGGGATCGCCTACCAGCTGCTCGACGACCTCGACGGCGTCTTCGGCGACTCGGCCGGCACCGGCAAGGAGCCCTTCGGCGACCTGCGCGAGGGCAAGCGCACGCCGCTCGTCGTGCACGCCCGCAGGACGCCGACGTGGGGCCGGATCTCGGGCTACCTGGGACGCGGCGACCTCGGCGCCGCCGACGCGGCGCGGGTCCGCCACGCGCTCGAGGAGTCGGGGTCCCGGGCGTTCGTGGAGGAGCTCGCCGCCGAGCACCTGCGTGAGGCCCAGGCACACGCCGCGCGGCTCGGTCTGCCCACCGACCTCATCCACGCCGTCGGCGCGGTGTCGTCCGGCAGGGCGACGGGGGCGGCCTGATGACCCGGCAACGCGTGGCCCGGACGGCGGCCGCTCCGCTGGCCGCGCACCGCACCTACGACGCGGTGGCCGAGGAGGCCGCCGGACTCGTGATCCGGCGCTACTCGACGTCGTTCGGACTGGCCAGCAGGCTCCTGGGCCCGTCGGTGCGCCGTCACGTGCGCAACGTCTACGCCCTGGTGCGGGTGGCCGACGAGATCGTCGACGCGCCGCGCCCCGACGGCACGACGCAGTCGCAGCGCGAGACGCTCGGCGAGCTCGAGCAGGAGACCTGCCGGGCCCTGGCCTCCGGTCACTCCGGCAACCTGGTCGTGCACGCGTTCGTCCGCACCGCACGCGCGACCGGCATCGACGAGGACCTCGTCGCTCCGTTCTTCGAGTCCATGCGCGCCGACCTGACGGAGGTCGAGCACGACCGCGCCAGCTTCGAGCGCTACGTCTACGGCTCCGCCGAGGTGGTCGGTCTGATGTGCCTGCGCGCCTTCCTCGCCGGCCGGCCCGACGCCGAGGCGACGTACGCCGAGCTCGCCCCGGGCGCCCGTCGCCTCGGCGCGGCGTTCCAGAAGCTCAACTTCCTGCGGGACCTGGGCGCCGACTTCGAGGCGCTGGGCCGCTCGTACTTCCCCGGGGTCGAGCCCGCGCTCCTCACCTCCCACCAGCGCGACCTGCTGCTCGACGACATCGACGCCGACCTCGCCGCGGCGCGGCGCAGCCTCGAGCGGCTGCCTCCGAGCAGCAGGCGCGCGGTGCGCGTGGCGCACGGCCTCTTCCAGGAGCTGTCACGCCGGCTGCGCGCGACGCCTCCCCGGCAGCTGCTCCGTACGCGGGTGCGCGTCCCTGACGGCGTCAAAGCGCGCATCGTCCTCACCAGCGTCGCCCGAGGGCGCCGCTGAGCTCTTGTCGAGACCCTGTGAGCCGAACGCCGAGCGGCGACCCACGGTGGTTGAGGTGCGAGCGCCAGCGAGCCTCGAAACCACTACTGGTGGTCGAGCAGCGAGCGCCAGCGAGCGTCCGTCGAGACCCCGTGACCCGAACGCCGAGCGGCGACCTACGGTGGTTGAGGTGCGAGCGCAGCGAGCCTCGAAACCACGTCTCCGGTGGTCGAGCAGCGAGGAGCGCCAGCGACGAGCGTCCGTCGAGACCCCGTGACCCGCACGCCGGGCGGCGACCCACGGTGGTTGAGGTGCGAGCGCCAGCGAGCCTCGAAACCACTACTGGTGGTCGAGCAGCGAGCGCCAGCGAGCGGCCGTCGAGACCCCGTGAGCCGAACGCCGAGCGGTGACCCACGGTGGTTGAGGTGCGAGCGCAGCGAGCCTCGAAACCACTACTGGTGGTCGAGCAGCGAGG
The DNA here is from genome assembly GCF_015024225.1 of Nocardioides lijunqiniae. GTDB lineage: Bacteria > Actinomycetota > Actinomycetes > Propionibacteriales > Nocardioidaceae > Nocardioides > Nocardioides lijunqiniae. The sequence continues at coordinate 860 of NZ_JACJGM010000028.1, read as the reverse complement.
AGCGCCAGCGACGAGCGGCCGTCGAGACCCCTGCACCTCTGGCCGCTTCCTCGGGGCCGGACGGGGTGCCGCGCGCTAGCCGGTCGCGTCTCCGCGTCAAGGAGACAACGCCTGCTTCGCGGCGGCTGCGCCGTCCTTGACCCGGAGCCTCTCTCGACCGGCTTGACGGCGCACGGGGCGACACGGGCTTCGCCCGCGCCGCCCGCGCAAGGCGCGGCACCCCTCCGGTGGGGCTGGTGTGACTGGTGGTGCGTCTACCGACACTCAGCGTCGGCAGTTGGTCACCGCGCTGGCCCAGCCAAGCGTGGACACGCCGCGCTTGAGCTCGAACTGCCGACGCTGGTGACCGATCGGCGGGGCCCGCGCTGTTTGCGGGCGGCGCGGCGAAGCCGTCGCCGCCCGTGCGCCGCCAAAGCAGCCCGGGAGAGGCTCGGAGTCAAGGACGGCCGAAGGCCGCCGCGAAGCGGGCGCCGAAGGCGATCCTTGACGCCGAGACCCGGGCTGCTAGCGCGCGGGCCAACACCAGCCACGCATCGACGGTGTGGTTTCGAGGCTCGCTGCGCTCGCACCTCAACCACCGTGGGGTCGGCTCGGCGGTCGGGTCACGGGGTCTCGACGGGCGCTCGTCGCTGGCGCTCCTCGCTGCTCGACCACCGGAGACGTGGTTTCGAGGCTCGCTGCGCTCGCACCTCAACCACCGTGGGGTCGGCATGGCGGTCGGGTCACGGGGTCTCGACGGGCGCTCGTCGCTGGCGCTCCTCGCTGCTCGACCACCGGAGTTGTGGTTTCGAGGCTCGCTGGCGCTCGCACCTCAACCACCGTGGGGTTGGCTCGGCGTTCGGGTCACGGGGTCTCGACGG
>NZ_JACJGM010000027.1 GCF_015024225.1 Nocardioides lijunqiniae | reverse complement strand
CGCGGACGACGCGGCCGCCGCGGCGGCCGGCTGGCGCGAGCCCCTCGCTCCCGACGACGCCCGCGCCGCGCTCGCCGTGGCCCACGCCAAGGAGAGCTCCGTCTGGCGCTTCCTCAGCGGCGAGTGGCGGCGGGTCCGCGACGCCGTGGCCGGCGGCTACGCCGACCCCTCCCGCCAGGTGCCGCCATCCGCGAGCGAGGCGCTGGCGCTGCTCGTCGCCCGCCAGGACGCCGAGGCCGCCCTGGCCGGCCTCCGGGCCGACGCGTCGGTGGCATGGGGACACGCCGACCTGGCCGCGCTCAACGCCGACCTGGTCGGTGTGCGGCGCGCCTCCGGTCCGGTGGGCGCCTGGCGCGACCTGCTCGCCACCGCCGACGACGGCCTCCGCGACCGGCTCGACGACCTCGACGGACTGCTCGCGACGATCGACACGGCGGCCAGCGGGGTGCTCCGCCTCGACGGGTCGCTCGAGGAGGTCGGCGGCGACCTGGCGGTGCTCGGCTCGGCCACCGGCCAGTCCCTCGTCCGCACGGTCGCCCCCGCGCTGCGCGAGCTGGTGGGCCACCCCGAGGTGCTGGACGCCGTCCGCCTGCTCCCCGCCGACGCCGACGAGCTCGAGCACGCCGTGCTCACCGCCGAGCTGGAGCGGCGCCGTGCCGCGGCCCCCGCCGTCGACACCGTGGACGGACCGCGCCTCGCTGACCTGCTCACCACGGTCGGCGACGTGCTGCCCCGGCTGCAGCAGGCCAACGCGCGCGTCGTGATCGCCCGGCTCCGCGACCGCTTCGCAGGCGCGGTCGAGCACAGCCAGCGCAGCGTGCAGGGCATGGGCAAGGACGAGCGCGCGACCAAGGCCGTCTGGGTCGCCGGCCGCCGGGTGCTGGAGCACGAGTTCGGCAAGGTCCGCGCCTACAAGTCGATCCGCCAGCTCACCTCGACCGAGCCCGGCACGGTCGTGGGCGCCATGCGGCCGGTGTGGCTGATGAGCCCCGCGTCGCTGTCGGACGTGCTGCCGCTGGAGTCGACGTTCGACGTGGTCATCTACGACGAGGCCAGTCAGGTGCCGGTCGAGGAGGCGGTCCCCGCGCTGCACCGGGCCGCCCAGGTGATCGTCGTCGGCGACCGGATGCAGCTGCCGCCGACGACGTACTTCCAGACCCGCGTGGAGACGCCCGACGAGGACGACGACGACCCGGCCCAGGTGGGCGTGGTCCTCGACGCCGACAGCTTCCTCGCGGTGAGCTCGGTGCGGCTGCCCTCGACGATGCTGCGCTGGCACTACCGCAGCCGCTACGAGGCGCTGATCCAGTTCAGCAACGCCGCGTTCTACGAGGGCCGGCTCGCGACGATCCCCGACCGCCAGCCGACCACGCCGCTGCGGCCGCTGTCGGTCACGGTGGGCGACGGGCTCGACGAGACGCAGATGGTCGACGACGTGCTCGCGCGCAGCATCAGCCTGGTGCGGGTCGAGGACGGCGTCTACACCCAGCGCACCAACCCCGCGGAGGCCACCTGGATCGCGGCGTTCGTGCGCGACCTGCTGCGCCGCGGGACCGGGCTCACCGTGGGCATCGTCGCGTTCAGCGAGGCCCAGCAGAGCGAGATCGAGCGCGCGCTCGAGCGGCTCAGCGCCGACGACCCGGAGTTCGCCACCGCCTACGAGGCCGAGCTGGTGCGCGAGGAGGACGGGCAGGGCGTCGGGCTGTTCGTGAAGAACCTCGAGAACGTCCAGGGCGACGAGCGCGACGTCATCGTGATGAGCGTCTGCTACGCGCCGGGCCCCGACGGGCGGATGCGGATGAGCTTCGGGCCCATCAACAACGCCGGCGGCGAGAAGCGCCTCAACGTCATCTTCAGCCGCGCCAAGCGGCACATGGTGCTGGCCTCGAGCATCGACCACACCGCCATCACCAACACCTACAACGACGGCGCCAACACCCTCAAGGGCTTCCTGCGCTACGCCGCGGCCGTCTCCGGCGGCGACGAGCACGGCGCGGCCACGGTGCTGCGCTCCTTGCGTGAGCGCGACGCCGCACCGTCGCGGTCCGTCGACGACGTGCCGGACGTGGTCGCGCAGCTGACCGACGCGCTGCGCGGCCGCGGGGTCGAGGTGGCCCCCGGGGTCGGGCAGTCCGGCTTCCGGTGCGACCTGGCGCTGCGGCTGCCGGACGCCGCGGCGTACGCCGTCGCGGTGCTGGTCGACCACCCCGCGCGTCTCGACGGCGGCACGCCGGACGAGCGGCGGCTGACCCAGCCCGCCGTGCTCGCCTCCGCCGGGTGGCGCGTGGAGCAGGTGGTCGCCACCGAGTGGCTGGAGCGGCCGGACGCCGTCGTCGAGCGGCTGGTCGCCGCCCTCGGCGAGGGCTGAGCGGGAGGAGTTTCACCGGGTACCTGGCGAAACTCACGCTCCCGGGGTGAAACTTCACACCAGAAGCGCGAGTTTCGTACGGCCCCTGTGACTAGAGCGACGCGAGCACCTTGGCGGCGCGCTCGGCGTCGTCGCGGGTGATGCCCAGGTGCGTCACGAGCCGGACGACGGTCGGGCCGACGAGCGCGACCCGCACGCCGGCCTCGGCCGCGCGGAGCACGACCTCGGCCGCGTCGGCGCGGGGCACGACCACGATGTTGGTGTCGACGGTCTCCGGGTCGACCCCGCAGGCCTCGGCGAGGAGCTTGGCGTGGGCGTGGTCGTCGGCGAGCCGCTCGACGTGGTGGGCCAGGGCGTGCAGGCCCGCGGCCGCGAGGATGCCGACCTGGCGCATGCCGCCGCCCATGCGCTTGCGCCAGACCCGCGCCTCCTCGATGGCGTCGCGGCTGCCCAGCATCAACGAGCCGACGGGGGCGCCGAGGCCCTTGGAGAGGCAGACCGCCATCACGTCGGCGATCGCGCCGTACTCCGACAGCGGGGTGCCGGTCGCGACGTGGGCGTTCCAGATGCGGGCGCCGTCGAGGTGCACCGCCGCGCCGACGCCGGTGGCGTAGTCGCGCAGGTCGCGCAGGTCGGCCAGCGGCAGCACGGCGCCGCCGGCGAAGTTGTGGCTGTTCTCCACCGAGATCGCCGCGGTGCGGACGAAGAAGGGGCCCATCTCGGGGGCGAAGAGGGTCTGCACCGCGGGCAGGTCGACCTGGCCGCGGGGGTGCATCCAGGTGCGCATGGTGACGCCGCTGTAGGCACCGTGGGCGCCGAGCTCGGCGCGCGCGATGTGGGCGCTCGCCTCGCACAGCACCTCCTGGCCGGGCGCGACGACCGAGCGGACGGCGAGCACGTTGGCCATGGAGCCGGTGGGTGTGAAGAGGGCGTCCTCGTGGCCGAACATGCCGGCGACGCGCTCCTGGAGCTCCAGGACGGTGGGGTCCTCGCCGTAGACGTCGTCGCCGACGTCGGCGCGGGCCATCGCCGTGCGCATCTCCTCGGTGGGCTGGGTGACGGTGTCGCTGCGGAGGTCGATCATCGGCTCAGGCGCGCCGCAGCATCTCGGCGACCAGGAAGGCGAGCTCCAGCGACTGCACGCGGTTCAGGCGCGGGTCGCAGACCGACTCGTAGCGCCCGCCCAGGTCGGCCTCGAGCAGGTCCTCGCCGCCGCCGACGCACTCGGTGACGTCGTCGCCGGTCAGCTCGACGTGCACGCCGCCGGGCCACGTGCCGAGGGCGTGGTGGACGTCGAAGAAGCCCTGCACCTCCTCGATCACGTCGCCGAACGCGCGGGTCTTGTAGCCCGAGCTGGCCTCGAAGGTGTTGCCGTGCATGGGGTCGCAGACCCAGGCGACGTTGACGCCCTCGGCGGTGACCTTCTCGACCAGCTGCGGCAGGCCGTCGCGGATCTTGCCGGCGCCGAAGCGCGTGATGAATGTGAGCCGGCCGGCCTCGTTGTCGGGGTTGAGCCGGGCCGCGAGCGCGAGCGCGTCGTCGGGGGTCGTCGTGGGGCCGAGCTTGACCCCGATCGGGTTCTTGATGTGGCGCAGCAGCTCGACGTGGGCGTTGTCGAGCTGGCGGGTGCGCTCGCCGATCCACACGAAGTGCGCGGAGACGTCGTAGGGCTGCTGGGTGCGGGAGTCGATGCGGGTGAGGGCGTGCTCGTACTCCAGCACCAGCGCCTCGTGCGAGGAGTGGAAGTCGACGCGGTGGAACTCGTCGGGGTCGGCGCCGATGGCCTCCATGAACGCCATCGCCCGGTCGATCTCGTGGGCGAGCTTCTCGTACTGCTGGCCGGCGACGGAGTCGCGCACGAAGTCGGTGTTCCAGGTGTGGACCTGGCGCAGGTCGGCGTAGCCACCGGTGACGAAGGCGCGGACCAGGTTGAGCGTGGCCGCCGAGGAGTTGTAGACGTCGACGAGGCGCTGCGGGTCGTGCACGCGCGACTCGGCGGTGAAGTCGTAGCCGTTGACCGCGTCGCCGCGGTAGGCCGGCAGCGTGAGGTCGCCGCGGGTCTCGAGGTCGGAGCTGCGCGGCTTGGCGTACTGGCCGGCGATCCGGCCGAGCTTCACGACCGGCACGGAGGCGGCGTACGTCAGCACGACGGCCATCTGCAGCAGCACCCGCAGCTTGTTGCGCACGTTGTCGGCGGTGACGCCGGAGAACGTCTCGGCGCAGTCGCCGCCCTGGAGCAGGAACGCCTCACCCCGGGAGACGGCCGCGATCTTGGCCTTGAGGTCGTCGCACTCGCCGGCGAAGACGAGCGGGGGCACGGAGCGCAGGCGCTGGACGGCCGCGTCGACCGCGGCACGGTCGCCGTACGTCGGCTGCTGGGCCGGCCCGAGGGCGTGCAGGGCGGCGAGGTCGGGGATGGTGGTGCTCACCGGCCAAGCCTACGGGGGGCGCGGCACCCCGACCGATTCGCCGGACGGGCGTGGGACGGCGCTACTCCTTCAGGTGCTCGATGTCGCGGAAGCCGGTCTTCTTGGCGCGGATCCCGCGGTTGGTCATCCAGGTCAGCGCCCACAGCACGATGCCGACACCGAGCAGCCCGGCGGCCACGGAGTACTGCACCCAGTTGTCGCGGTCGCGGGCCCACGGCCCGACCAGGAACAGGCAGGCGGCACCGGCGACGTACGGCGACCAGGACGGTGCGTTGAAGCCGCCGTCGGCCGTGGCGTCGCGGCGCAGCACCACGCAGGCGATGTTGACGACCGCGAAGACGCAGAGCAGGAGCAGCGCGGTGGTGCCCGAGAGGGCCTTGATCACCGAGGTGTCGGCGAGGAACGTGACCGCGAGGATCAGGCCGAGCGCGAGGGCCGTCGAGAACGCGATGCCGGCGTACGGCGTGCGGCGGCCGGGGAGCACCTTGCCCAGCACCCGCGGGAGGACGTCCTGGCGGGCGAGGCCGTAGAGCAGGCGACTGGCCATCAGCATGTTGATCAGCGCGGTGTTGGCCACGGCGAAGACCGTGAGGAACGGGAAGATCTTGTCGATCGGGAAGTCCGGCGCGCCCGTGGAGACGACGTTGAGGAGGACCTTGCCCTCCTCGGCGACGACCGACTCGATGTCGGACTGCGGGATCACCGCGATCACCGAGATCGCCACGAGGATGTAGACGATCACGGCGATGCCGAGACCGGTGAGCATCACGCGCGGGAAGATCTTGAGCGGGTTCTGCGTCTCCTCGACCATGTTGACCGAGTCCTCGAAGCCGACCATCGCGAAGAACGCGATCGCGGTCGCCACCGTGACCGCCAGGAAGAGGCCGCGGTCGCCGCCGGACTCGAAGTCCGCGACGCGCCCGATGTCGCCGTCGCCCTTGGCGATGACGAAGAACCCGATGCCGATGACGATCGCGAGCGCCGCCATCTCGACCAGGGTCAGGATGACGTTGAACTTCACGCTCTCACCGACGCCGCGCAGGTTGATGACCGCCAGCAGCAGCATGAACGCCATGGCCACGACCGTCACGGCGGTGTTGCCCGAGGCGACGTCGCCGCCGACGCCGTTGATGCCGGCGAGCAGGTTGGTGGCGAGCAGGTTGGCCGACGTGGACGCGCTGGTGATGCCGGAGCAGACGACCGCGAAGGCCACCAGGAAGGTGATGAAGTGGATGCCGAACGCCTTGTGGGCGTAGAGCGCGGCGCCGGCGGCCTGGGGGTACTTGGTGACCAGCTCGAGGTAGGACAGCGCGGTCAGCGTGGCCACGAAGAACGCCACCAGGAACGGCACCCACACGATGCCGCCGACCTCGAGCGCCATCTCGCCGGTGACGGCGTAGATGCCCGCGCCGAGGATGTCACCGACGATGAACAGCAGCAGCAGCTTGGGCCCGAGGACCCGCTTCAGGTCGGGCTCCGACCCGTTGACGTCGACGGCTTCCGTGCTCTGTCCGGACATGTGCTGCCTCCCGCTCGACGACGATCCTCACCCACGCTTCCACTGCTCACATTCGCACAAACGTGGCCGTCTCACGTCCGCGCGTCGCCGATGAGGTGCCGACTTGCCTGTTGTGAGACAGTGGTGTCTCACCTGAGCCACTCTTGTCCCAGATCGGATTCCCGCCATGCAGACCCGCGACGAGGTGCTGGACGCCGCCCTGCGCTGCCTCAACGCCGACCCCACCGCCTCGATGGCCGAGGTGGCCGCCGCCATCGGCATCGGTCGCGCGACCCTGCACCGCCACTTCGCCACCCGCGAGGCGCTCGTGCACGAGATCGCGCAGCGGTCGCTGGAGCGCTGGGAGCGGGGCCAGGCCGAGGTCGACATGTCCGGCGTCGCCGCGTCCGGGGACGCCGAGCGGATCGAGGCGTGCCTGCGCACGATGCTGGCGGCGTTCGTCCAGGACGCCGAGGACTTCGCCTACGCGCTGAGCGACCCGTGCATGCTGTCCCAGCCCGACCTGGCCGCCCGGATGGCCGAGCTCCAGGAGCTCGAGGTCAAGTTCTTCCGCGCCGCGCAGGAGGCCGGCGTCGTACGCCGTGACGTCCCGGCGGTCTGGCTGAGCCACACCACCTACGGGCTGATGATCGCCTCGCGCGAGGCACTGCAGTCCGGCGACGTCGCGGCCAAGGGCATGGCCGACCTGGTGGTCTCGACCTTCCTCGACGGGGCGGGTGCCCGATGAGCGCCGCCCTCCCCACCACGACCGAGCAGACGCCGTCGGTCCGCCGCCGCTGGGCCGGCCTCGCGGTGCTCTCGGCGAGCCTGCTCGTCGTCGTGATGGACATGACGATCCTCAACCTCGCCCTGCCCGACATGTCCGCCGACCTGAGGCCGTCGTCGGTCGAGCTGCTGTGGATGGTCGACGCCTACCCGCTGGTGCTCGCCGGCCTGCTCGTCGCGGCCGGCTCGCTCGGCGACCGCTGGGGCCGGCGCCGGATGCTGGTGGCCGGCTTCACGGTGTTCGGCGCGGCCTCCCTGCTCGTGCTCGTCGCCGACAGCCCGGCCGAGGTCATCGCCGTGCGCGCCCTCCTCGGCGCCGGCGGCGCGATGATCATGCCCTCCACCCTGTCGCTGATCCGCACGCTCTTCGCCGACCCGCGCGAGCGCGCCACGGCGCTGGGCATCTGGGGCTCGGTGGCCGCCGTGGGCGGCGCGCTCGGCCCGATCGTGGGCGGCGCGCTGCTGGAGCGCTTCAGCTGGCACTCGGCGTTCCTGTTCAACGTGCCGGTGATGGTCGTCGCGGTCGTCGCCTCGCTGCTGCTGCTGCCCGAGAGCCGCTCGGCGCGCCCCGGACGGCTCGACGCGATCACCCTCGTCTCCTCGATGCTTGGAATGGTCGCGCTGGTGCACGCCATCAAGCAGCTCGGCAAGCACGGCCCCGAGACCGACTCGGTGCTGGTGGCCGTGGTCGCGGTCGTCGCGCTGACGGTGTTCGTACGCCGCTGCCTGAGCGTGGGCGCGCCGATGCTGGAGCTCCGGCTGTTCAAGGGACGCGCGTTCAGCGCCGGCGTGCTCACCGCGCTGGTGACGAGCTTCGCGATGGCCGGGCTGCTCCTGCTCGTGGCCCAGTGGCTGCAGCTCTCCGAGGGCTACCGCCCGCTGCGCGCCGGCGTCGCCCTGCTGCCGATGGCGGCCGGTGGCGTGATCGCCGGACCGTTCGCGCCCGCGCTGGCGGCGCGCATCGGCGCCCGCTCCGTGCTCACCGGCGGGCTCGTCGTGGGCTCGGCCGGGCTGCTGCTGCTGACCGTGCTCCCCCAGCCGCTCGGCTACCCCGGCGTGGCCATCGCGCTCGGCCTGGTCGGGCTCGGGCTGGCGTCGCTGGCCGTCGGGTCGGCCGTGATCATGGCCGGCGCCCCGCTCGACCAGGCGGGCAGTGCGGCGGTCCTCGAGGAGTCCAGCTACGAGATCGGCGCCGTGCTCGGCGTCGCCATCCTGGGCAGCATCGCGACCACCGCCGGGCTGGGCCCCGCCACCCTCAGCGAGGCCCTCGCCCGGGTGGGCCTCGCCGGAGGGCTGGCGATGCTCGCGGTCGCCGTCGTCGTCGCGGCGCTCACGCCCCGCGAGCTGGACCTGTCAGCCGTCGAGCACTGAGTAGGGCCAGCCGGATCAGCCGAAGAAGACCTGCGCCTCGGCGTACTCCTCGGGGCTGACCAGCTTGAGCTCAGCGGTGCCCTCGCTGAGGGGCACCCGGATGATCTTGGTGCCGCGCAGCGCCATCATCGTGCCCCAGTCGCCGTCGGCGACCGCGTCGACGGCCTGGAGGCCGAAGCGGGTGGCCAGCCAGCGGTCGAACGCCGTGGGCGTGCCGCCGCGCTGCACGTGGCCGAGGACGACCGCGCGGGCCTCCTTGCCGGTGCGGTGCTCGATCTCGCTGGCGATCCGGTCGCCGATGCCGCCGAGGCGGACGTGGCCGAAGGCGTCCTTCTCGCCGCTGACGAGCGTCATGTCACCGCCCTCGGCGGGCACGGCGCCCTCGGAGACCACGATGATCGGCGCGTAGCTGGTCTGGAAGCGCGTCTCGACGTCGGCGCAGAGCTGCTCGATGTCGAAGGGCTGCTCGGGGATCAGCACGGCGCTGGCGCCGCCGGCGATGCCGGAGTGCAGCGCGATCCAGCCGGCGTGACGGCCCATGACCTCGACGACGAGCACGCGGTGGTGCGACTCGGCGGTGGTGTGCAGCCGGTCGATGGCCTCGGTCGCGATGTTGACCGCGGTGTCGAAGCCGAAGGTGAAGTCGGTGCCCGACAGGTCGTTGTCGATCGTCTTCGGGACGCCGACCACCTGGACGCCGAGGTCGGCGAGCTTGGTGGCCACGCCGAGGGTGTCCTCGCCGCCGATGGCGATCAGCGCGTCGACGCCGTGCTCGGCGAGGTTGTCCTTGATGCGCTCCACGCCGTTCTCGATCTTGAACGGGTTGGTGCGCGAGGAGCCGAGGATCGTGCCGCCGCGGGGCAGGATGCCGCGGCACTGCTCGATGCCGAGCTCCATGGTCAGACCCTCGAGCGGGCCCTTCCAGCCGTCACGGAACCCGACGAACTCGAAGCCGTGGGTGCGGACCCCCTTGCGGACGACGGCGCGGATGACCGCGTTGAGACCGGGGCAGTCGCCGCCTCCGGTGAGCACTCCGACGCGCATGGGGACCTCCTGGTTTGGAACGTTCACAGTGGACGCCCCACACCCTAGTGAGTCCGTGGCTCAGGTGGCGAGCGCGACCACCAGCAGGTCGAGCCCGAGGCCGGAGGCCAGCCCCAGGAGCGCGCAGCCGAGCATCGGCAGGTAGCCGCCGCCGACCGTGCGGTCGGTGGGCAGCGCCGCGGACTCCCACCGCGGGTCCGCCGCGATGGCGGCGACCTGCTCGGGCGTGACCCGGTCGTCGACCACCGCGGCCTCGCGCTCGTCGGGGTGCAGCAGCACGGCCACCGGCGCGTCGCGCTTCTCGAGCCCGATCGTGGCCGGCACCAGGGCGCCGACGCGGCGCGGCCCGTCGTCGGCCAGCACGGTCACGACCAGCACCGCCGCCGGACCGGCGATCGCGGACGGCGTGGAGGCCAGGTACGCCGGCCGGCCGGCCGCCGTCCGTCGGCGCACCACGCGTCCCGGGACGGGGACGCCCGTCACCCGCCCGGTCACGAGCTGCTCCCCCGCACTCGTCAGGACCGTCTTGAAGGCGCGGTCGACGCGTCGGGTCCACACGAGGACCCCGACGCCCCAGCCGACGGTGACGAGCAGGCCCAGGCAGAACAGCGTGAGGACCACGCCCCAGTGCTCGTCCGCGATCCCGAAGAAGGAGCCGATCGCGATCGCCGGCCCCAGCATCTGGAGGAACAGCATGGTGCGGGTCTGCCGCGCGAGGTCGTTGAGCACGGGGGCATCCTGCCCCGGGGGCGCGGCGTGAACCTCAGGCGGCCTGCGGCTCCTCCGCCGCGTTGGTCACGCGGTCGGCCGCGCGCGGCATGACGACGCCGAGGCGAGCGGCGAAGACCATGCCCACCACCGCGACGCCGAGGAAGGCCAGCCACACCGGCTCCGGACCGAGGTCGAGCAGCCAGGCGATGCCGACCGGCGCGGCGGCGCCCGAGCCGTTCCACGCGAGCTGGATCAGGGAGAGGTAGCGCCCGCGCAGGTGCTCGGGCGCCGCCTCCGCGGAGAGGGCGCCGTGCACGGGTCCGCCGAGCAGCTCGCCGACGGTGTAGACGACCGAGCCGGTGAGCACGACCACCGTCGCGAGGACGGCCGAGAGCCGGCTGGCGCCGAGCAGCACCACGAACGACGCGGCGAACGTCGCGTTGGCCGCCATCAGCACCCGCCAGCGCACCCGCCCGGTGAGCCCGCGCACCACCAGGCCCTGGCCGAAGCCCACCATGATCGTGTTGAGGGTGAAGATCGCCCCGGTCACCCAGCCCGCGAGCCCGAGCACCTCGGTGGCGTAGACGGGCAGCGCGAAGTTGAGCGCCATCATCGACGTCGAGTAGGCGAGCTGGCCGAGGAAGAGCACGCGGTAGGGGCGGTCGCGCAGGACCACCGCCCACGAGCCCGGCTCGGTGCTGACCGCCGTACCGCGGTGGGTGGCGGGGACGGCCAGCAGCAGCGCCAGCGCGACGGCGTACGACGCGGCGTTGGCGACCACGACCGTGGCGTAGGCCGACTGCGTGCCGATGGTGATGGCGGCGCCGGCGACCAGCCCGCCGACCGCGAAGCCGACGTTGCGCAGGGCGCCGAGGAAGCCGAACCACTTCTCCCGCTCCCCCGGCGCCGAGATGGCCGCGACGATGTTGCCGAAGGAGCCCCAGAAGGCGGTGCGGCCGATGGTGACCACCACGGTCCAGAGCGTGACCACGGCGAACGAGTCGGCCACGAGGAAGGCGGCGAAGCCGATCGCCTGGAGGGCGTTGCCGGCGAGCAGCACCCGCTTGGCGCCGACGCGGTCGACCACCGAGCCGAGCAGCGGGCCGGCCGGCAGCGCCACCAGGCTGGCCAGGGAGATCGCGCCGCCCACCTGCACGAGCGTGAGGTCGGTCGTGACCAGGAAGTAGAGCATCGAGACGGGCATGAAGACGCCGCTGCCCATCGCGTCGATCGCGAGGGCGGTGACGAACCGGCGGTGGTCGCCGACGGCGGGGAACCCGAGACGCTGCAGCACCCCGGCATCCTCCTTCTTTACGTCCGGTTGAGGGCAAGCGGATATCGGACCCGGCCACCCCCGGTGGCTAAAGTCACGCGCATGACGTTCTCGATCGTGGCCCGCTCCGCCGACGGTGAGTCCTGGGGAGTGGCCGTGGCCTCCAAGTTCCTCGCGGTGGGCTCCGCCGTGCCCGCCGCCGTCGCCCAGGTCGGCGCCATCGCCACCCAGGCCGACGCCAACGTCGCCTACAAGGGCATCGCGCTGGCCCACCTCGACGAGGGCGCCACCGCGTCTGTCGCGCTGCAGCGGCTGCTCGAGGAGGACGACGGCCGCGACCACCGCCAGGTCGGCATCGTCGACGTCGACGGCAACGCCGCGTCCCACACGGGTCCGGCCTGCATCGAGTGGGCGGGTGGCTCCACCGGCGAGGGCTACGCGATCCAGGGCAACTGCCTGGCCGGCGCCGACGTCGTCGAGGCGATGGAGCTCGCCTGGCAGGCCTCCGACGACGAGGCGCCGCTGGCGCAGCGGCTGCTGCTGGCGCTGGCGGCCGGCGACGTGGCCGGCGGCGACAAGCGGGGGCGGCAGTCGGCCGCGCTGCTCGTCGTACGGGAGGGTGCCGGCTACGGCGGCCTCGACGACATCGCGGTGGACCTGCGCGTCGACGACCACCCGGTGCCGGTCGACGAGCTCACCCGACTGCTCGACCTCAACGACCTCTACCTCACCGCCTCCACCGAGGAGGAGCGGGTGCCGGTGACCCCGGAGCTGGAGGCCGAGCTCGAGGCCTTCGCCCAGGACGCCGGGCTGGGCGACTTCCACACCTGGGTCGGCACGGAGAACTACGAGATGCGGGTCGCCGCCGACCTGTCGTGGATCGACCAGCGGATCCTCGACATCGTGCGGGGCGAGGCGCGGTGAGCATCCTCGCGATCGACGCCGGCACCACCGGCGTCACCGCGGTCGTCGTGACGCCCGACGGGCGGATCGCGGCGAAGGGCTACCAGGAGTTCGCCCAGCACTTCCCGAAGCCCGGCTGGGTCGAGCACGCGCCGGAGGAGATCTGGCAGTCCACGCTCGAGGCCACGCGCGACGCGCTGGCGCAGGTCGACGCCTCCGAGCTCACCGGCATCGGCATCACCAACCAGCGCGAGACGATCCTGCTCTGGGACCGCGAGACCCTCGGCTCCCCCAGGCGCGCCATCGTCTGGCAGGACCGTCGTACGGCGGACATCTGCGGGCGGCTGCGCGACGCCGGCCACGAGGACCGGGTGGCCGAGCTGACCGGCCTGCGGCTGGACCCGTACTTCTCCGGCACCAAGCTGATGTGGCTCGCCGAGAACGAGCCGCGCACCTGGGGACTGGTCGAGTCGGGGCGCTATGCCGTCGGCACCGTCGACTCCTACCTCATCGCGCGGATGACGCGCGGGCTCGAGCACGTCACCGACGTCTCCAACGCCTGCCGCACCCTCCTCTTCGACCTCACCACCGGCGACTGGTCCGACGAGCTGTGCTCGCTCTTCGGCGTCCCGCGTGACGCGCTGCCCGAGCTGGTGCCCAACTGGGGCGACATCGCCACCACCGACCCGCGCTCGTTCCTCGACCTCGAGCTGCCGATCGCGGGCATCGCCGGCGACCAGCAGTCGGCGCTCTTCGGCCAGACCTGCTTCGACGTGGGCGACTCCAAGTGCACCTACGGCACCGGGTCGTTCATCCTCACCAACACCGGCACCACCCTGGAGCGCTCCGACGCCGGGCTGCTCTCCACCGCCGCCTGGCGCTCCCCCGACGGCGAGCTCACCTACGCCCTCGAGGGCGCGATCTTCGTGACCGGCGCCGCCGTGCAGTGGCTGCGCGACGGGCTGCAGATCGTCGGCTCGGCCGCCGAGACCGCGGCGATCGCGGCCACCGTGCCGGACAGCGAGGGTGTCGTCTTCGTGCCGGCCCTGACCGGCCTCGGCGCTCCCCACTGGGACCCGCACGCCCGCGGCATGATCATCGGCATCACCCGAGGCACGAGCCGCGCCCATCTCGTGCGTGCGACCCTCGAGGCCATCGCCTTCGAGGTGCGCGACGTCCTCGACACCATGCCCGCCCGAGCCTCACTGCGCGTCGACGGCGGCGCGGCCGCCAACGACCTGCTCTGCCAGGTCCAGGCCGACCAGCTCGGCGTACCCGTCGAGCGCCCCACCCTCGTGGAGACCACGGCCCTGGGCGCGGCGTTCCTCGCCGGCCTGGGCACCGGCGTCTGGTCCTCCACCGACGAGCTGCGCGACACCTGGCAGCTCGACCGCCGCTTCGACCCCACCTCCGACCGCGGCCCCGCCGACGCCGCCCACGCCCGCTGGAAGGACGCCGTCGAGCGGTCCAAGGGCTGGGCGACGACGTAGGTCCGTCAGGTGCTTGCCACCCAGGCGAGCCCACCCACATCATGCGTCCGCGGCGCGCGAGGCACGACCGTTCAGGTGTCGGCGCCACCCATGAGAGACAGCCGCACAGCGATCAGTGCCTGACGCCCGCGAGTCCGGTCGCTGGCTAGCCGAGGGTGCGTCGATGTGCGAGCAGCGGCTCGACGACGGCGTCGACGAGATCCGGGTTGGTGTCCACGTTGGCCTTGAGCAGCTCGAGCAGCGGAAGTGCGACACCCCGCGCGATGCCCGGGCGGGCGTCGCCTGCTGCAGCGCCGGCGGGGGCCTCCAACCTGCCGATGGGAAGCTGCGCCTCTTCGAGGTAGGCGATCTTCTCCGCGAGTGAGGCATCTGCTCGGGGAATCGGCACGCTGACCGCAACGCGTGCCTGTCTCGTGGACTCGGCCGCGTCCCGTCGTACTGACGTGGCGCCCTCGACAACCTGGATCAGGGAGCGCAGGACTCCGCGCTTCTCGGTGCTCACGGAGCCAGTGTGTCGCATCGTGGACCTCATGCGGCTAGTTCCCCCGCGAACCATCGGGTGGGTCGCTGGGAGGCGCTAACAGTTGGACTTGCAGGGTCCGGACGAGCCAGTCTCGGTAGCGGCGGTGGCTCCAGCCGCGGACCGTGCGCAGCATGAGGTACATCTCTGGGCTCGACAGTGCCCAGAGGGCGTCGACGCTCTCACTCGGACTTGCGCGTAGCCGCTGGGCGGGCAGCAGGTCCACGGCGGCCTCGAACGCGGCCGCCCGGCGTTCCACCGTGGCGTGCATCGTCGCGCCAGCTCTGGCGTCGACGCCCGCAGCGTCGCGGAGCACGGTCCACAACGGGCCGATCCGATCCAGGGAGTCGGCGATGCGGACGGCGATCATCCGTACTTGGTGCTGCGGGTCGCGCTCCGCGGCGATCTCCGGGTAGCTCGGAGATGGGCGCGCAGTGAACGTCAACGGCTGACCGGTCGAGTTGTCTGGGTCGTCCTCGGGGCCGGCGCGTTCGAGGATCATCTCGATGAGCTCGGCCTTGCTGCGCCCGGCGCGGTAGACCGACGCGAGCGCGACTCCGGCGTCGGCGGCGATGTCGAGCATCTTGGTGCCGGCGTACCCCTCGGCAAGGAAGCGGGAGCGGGCCGCGGCAAGGACCCGGTCGAGGGTCTCGCCGCGTTCCTGCTCGGCGCGTTGCCGGCGGCTACGCGCGTCGTAGCCGCGCTTGCCGTTCGTTCCATCAACATCCATTGACATGAGAACCTCGTAACGATGAGAATGAGTGTCTTGCACATTCTGGAGTGGCACCTGGCAAGACCATCAAGCTTCGGACACGTGTCACTCGGCGACCAGCCGAGACCAGGGATGACGAGAGGATCCGCGATCTTAGGAGCAAGCATGTCGTCGTGGGTTCGTGTCCTGCAGGGGAGGCGTCGCGTGGGTCCGGCCGCGCACGGCACCAGGGCCGGCGGACAGTCGACCACCCCGGTGAACTCCAGCCCGGTGGCGGGCAACTCCTACGTCGACGCCGGGCTCGGTGGCGTCACCAGCTACTACTTCATGGTCAGGGCCATCGCGGCCGCCGACATCTCTCGTTAGGTCAAAGACGTGTCCTCTTCAGCGTTGGCGCGATTCCCCCATCCCGTCCTGGCCGTCGTCCTCTTGGCCGCAGTCGTGGCCGTTCCGGTCGCGGCGACCGCCTCCTCCCACGATGACGCCGGGCCTGGTGGCCGCGCCGACGCCGCGACCGCCAGCACCATCGGCCAGGTCACCAACGGAGGGATCCGCTGCGATGAGTCCGGCGCACACCCGACGATCATCCAGAGCACCTGGCCCGCGGGGGGCGTCGACTACACGGCGCACGCGCCGGGTGTGATCACCTCGTTCAGCACCTACCAGTCCGACACCAGCGCCCGTGGCCTCGTGCTTCGCCCCACCGGGGCAGCCGACCAGTACACCGTGGTCGGTCGGAGCGCGGTCGGTCAGGCGTCCGGGCCTGCGATCGTCGACATCGCGACGCGGATCACCGTCCAGCCCGGCGATCGGATCGCGCTGCAGGTGCTCAGCCCGGCCGGCACCAAGTCGTGGTGCTACGTGGCCACCATCAACGGGTACGCAGCGAGCGCGCTCCCCGCGTCGGACTTCGACCCGGAGACCGACGGTGCCGTCGCAGACTTCACCGGCGCCCCCTCGGAGAACCAGTACGCAGCCAACCTCGCGGCTCAGCTGGAGCCCGACGAGGACGGCGACGGCTATGGCGACGTCACCCAGGATCTCTGCCCGACCCTGTCGACCCAGCAGACCCCCTGCCCGACGCCCAGCCCGACGCCCAGCCCGACCACGAGTCCGAGCCCGACCACGACGCCCACCCCCGCCGTTCCGCGGCCCGACACCAGGCTGGTCGGGATCACGAAGAAGAAGATCAGCAAGCGCACCGTGACGCTGAGGTTCAGGTCGTCCGTGCCCGGATCGACCTTCCGCTGCAAGGTCGACAAGCGGACGGTCAAGACGTGCGCGTCGCCGTTCCGCAAGCGCTACAAGCCCGGAAAGCATGTCGTGACCGTCACGGCGGTCGACCCCTCGACGGGTCTCTCGGACCCGACGCCCCTGGTCGTCAAGTTCAAGGTGAGGCGGAAGTGAGAAGGCAGTGAGCTCTCGATGATGTCCATCACCCGGGCTCGGGTGCGCACACACGTCAGTACCGTCGTCGCAGTGGCGGTGGCCGCGGCCGATCTCGTCGACGTCGATCCAGCCAGAGTCCCCTAGTCGTCGGCGAGCTCAGGCAGAAACGACTGAGATCGCCCTGAGCCAGCACCACATGGGGGCAACGCCTAGTCCGGCTGAAGCCGGTCGAGCCGCTTCGCGACCTTGTCCCTGGCCTTGGTCGCCTCGTCGAGCGCGTCCTGGGCCTCCGACTTGGTCTCCTCGGCGCCCTCGAGCTCCTCGTCGACCTCCTCGGAGGTCTGCTCGAGCTCGGCGAGCTTTCGTTTGAGCTCGTCGATCTCCGCCTGGACCTGCATGGAGCGGGCCTCGAGGCGCTCGACGTCGCCGGCCGCGTCGTCGTACGCCGACTGGGCCTCGCCCAGCTCCTCCTCGGCCGCGTCCAGGGCCTCGCGGGCGGCGGCGAGGGCCTTGGCGTCCGCCTCCGGATCAGGTACGACGTGCAGCTCGGGGCGGCCGGCGGGCGGGGCCTCCTCGACCTGGCTCGCCGTGAAGCCCAGTGCCTCGGGGAGCGCGACCGCGCCGCTGAGGTCGGTCTCCCCCACGCCGGTCGACGACAGCGCCGTGACGAGCAGGCCGCTGCGCACGGCCTCGGCGCAGCGCTCGTCGAGCATGGCGGCGGTCAGGGTGGCCTCGACCTGGTCGCCCACAGCCGGGGTGACCTTGACGCCGGCGGCCGACGCCAGCGAGCGCGCCTGCTGGGTGATCGCGGCCGTGACCTGGCGGCGCTGACGAGTCAGGGCCCGCAGGTCGTCGCCGGACATCGCGGCCTGCGCCTCGCGCAGCGACGCACCGACCTCGAGGATCCGCTCGACCTGGTCGCCCTCGCGGCGGACCAGCAGGTTGACGACCCAGGCTGCGAGCGAGGGCTTCTTGAGGGCCTTGACCGGTGCGGCGAGGTCGGTGCCCTTGAGGGACTTGGCACGGGCGTCGCGGGCCGGGGTGAAGTCGGGCAGCGCCAGCGCGTAGAGCTCGTCGGCGATGTCGAGCAGCTCGTCGGCCATCAGGGCCGCCCCGCCGCGACCCAGCGCTCGTGGCCGGCCAGGCTGCGCTCGAAGAGCGCGCGCAGGTCGGCGTCCTCGAAGCCCTCCAGCGACAGGCCGATGTCCGCCAGCGCCGCGAGCCAGGCGTCGTAGGTCGTCAGGTCGGTCGTGTGGCGGCCGGAGGCGTCGATCCGGGTGGCGACGCAGCCACGCACCGTGTCGAGGCCGGCCTCGTCGCGGCGCTGCGCCACCAGCAGGCGGGTGAACGCCCCGTCCGGTGGGGTCGAGAGGGAAGCGTGCGCCGCGAGGATCGCCGCGGGGTCGGTCGGGCGGCTGGTCACCTCGAGTCCGACGAAGGCGCCGGTCGGGTCGTTGCGGAACGACCAGCCCTCGTCGTCCACCTCGGTGATCGCGAAGCGGAACGGACCGTCGGCGTACTCCCCCACCACCAGCGGCAGCGGCTCCCAGAAGCCCTCGCCCAGCCCGACGTCGGGCCACCAGCAGCCCCCAGGGTTGTCGTCGGTCGGCAGCCCGGAGACGACCAGCGCCAGGTGGTTGAGCGCGGGGCTGTCGCGGTCGTCCTCACGCGTCCACACGTGTCCGTGCCGTCGCTCGACCGTGAAGTCGAGATCGACCAGGACCCGCTCCAGCACGGCGTTCTGGTGCAGGCAGTAGCCGGCGCGGCCGACCTCGCCGACGCGGTGAAGGCTCGACTCGGGATCGACCGACGGACCCTGGCCGAGCATGATGCCGAGGTTCTCGTAGGGCACGGTCGCGAGGTGGCGGCGGTGCAGCAGGCGCAGCGACTCCAGCGTCGGGGGCAGCGCCTGGTCGACACCCAGGCGCCGGAGGTAGGCGCGGATCGGCACCCGCCGAGCATAGGACGGTCAGCCCGCCCGCAGACCACCCGTGACCATCGCGACCGCGATGTCGACCAGCTCGTCGCGCGAGACCTCCCGCGGGCGCGTCACCGCGATCCGCAGGCAGGTGGACACGAGGACTCCCATGGTCATGAACACCTGGGCCTCCAAGCGCTCCGGCGACAGGTCGGGGAAGTGCCGGCGTGGCAGCACCGAGGCGAGCTGGAAGAGCCGCGACTCGATCTCCGGCAGCACGTTGGCGTGGCTGCCGGCCGGCATTGCGTCGACCATCGCCAGGATCACCGCGCGGTGCCGTTCGAAGGCGTCGACCAGGGTCAGCACCACCTCGCGGACGGCGGCATCCAGGTCGAGGTCGAGCGCGCGTACGACGCCCGCCATCAGGTCGGAGGTGATGGCCTCCACCGCCTCGTCGCGCAGGACCCCGAGGATCTCGGCCTTGTCGTTGAAGTAGCGGTAGAAGGTCCCGCTGCTCACGTGGGCGTGCTCGGCGATGGCCGTGGTGGTCAGCGACTCCGCCCCGCGCGCCGCCAGAAGGTGAAGGGTGGAGTCCAGGAGGTCGCGACGCATGCGCACCGCGCGGCTCTGGGTCGGCCGGATCCGCTGCTTCTGAGCCACGTCCGTCCTCCTCACCGACTCGCAGACAGCCGCCGCCAAAAGTGAATGGAAGGTGAGGCAGCGTCACTTCTACGCTCGGGGGATGGTAGCCGAGACCGCCCCGCCCGCACTCCCCACGACCGTGCGCCGTGCGGACGAGGCACACCGGCGCTTCGGCGACTTCGCGACGACGTACTTCGACGCGATGTGGGCAGGCGACCCGCTGGCCGACGCCTTCGCCGCAGACGTCGCCCGCATCGGGCACGGCCGGGCGATGCGGATGCTCAAGGCGGCCTGCCGCGAAGGCATCGGAGCCGTCGACGCGGCTCCCGACTCGCTGCGGGCGCTGTTCGCCCAGCTGGACGACGTGCCCGACTGGGTCGACATCGAGCGCATCGACCGCGACAGCGCCCACCTCGGCCGCTACACCCGGCAGTCCGGGATCGTGCTGGGCGCCGCCTCCCTGGTCAGCGGCTACGCCAACTCCGCCGCGTCCCGGCCGCTGGAGATGACCGGGCGCTACATCGAGAACGCCGGCGCCCGCACGATCGAGGTGGGCTCCTGGCTGGTCGAGGTGAGCGGCCCCGGCGGTCTGGAGCGGTTCTCGACCGGCTTCGAGCTCACGGTCCGGGTGCGGGTCATCCACGCGATGGTGCGCGCCGCGCTGCGCGACGACCCCGCGTGGGACCTGGCCGCGTGGGGCGTCCCGATCTGCCAGGCCTACCTGGGCTACACGCTCGTGGAGTTCTGCCTTATCCCGGTGCGCGGGATGCGGGCCATCGGAGCCCCTCACCTCCCGGCCGAGGAGGCAGCGGCCTACGCGCGCTGGCGCTACCTCGGGCACCTCCTCGGCATCGACGCCGCGCTCCTGCCGCGCGACCGGGTCGAGCAGGAGCGGCTCGAGGAGATCTACCTGCTGACCCGTCCCCCGGTCGACGCCTACTGCCGCGAGCTCGTCGGCAGCATCAACGCCGACTTCCTGGTGCCCGAGATCGAGGAGCTGCTCCCGGCTCGGCCCGCGGCGCTGCGCCGGCTCGCGCCGCCGGTCGTCCACGGCCTGGAGCGGGTCTTCCTCGGCGACGAGATCGCCGACGAGCTCGGCATCCCGCAGGCGCCGCGCACCAAGCGCCTCGTGCAGCGGGTCGGGCCGGTGCTCGCGCGCGTCAACGGCGCGCTGGACCGGCGCGCCTGGACGCTGGAGCCCCGGCGTCGCCGCGGCGAGCGCTACCGCCAGCAGCAGGACCTCCGGCTCCGCACCCGCTACGGCGTGCAGCACGACCTCGTCGACGCCTCCCCCGCCGGCGGCAAGCCCCACCCCGCCCGGGGCGCGTGAGGGTCAGTCGTCCTCGTCGAGCCCCTGCTCGATGGCCCAGCGCGTGAGCTCGACGCGGTTGTGCATCTGCAGCTTGCGCAGGGTGTTCTGCACGTGGTTCTGCACGGTGCGGTGCGAGAGCACCAGCCGCTCCGCGATCTGCTTGTAGGACATGCCCTTCGCGACCATCTTGAGGATCTCGGTCTCGCGCTCGGTCAGCTGCGGACGCATCGGGTCCTCGACCGGCTCCAGCAGCCGACGGAACTCCCCCAGCACCAGCCCCGCGAGACCGGGCGTGAACACCGTGTCGCCCGCGGCCACCCGCCGTACGGCGGACAGGAGCTCCTCGCGCGAGGCCGACTTGACCAGGTAGCCGGTCGCGCCGGCCTTCACCGCCTCCAGCACGTCGGCCTGCTCCCCCGACGCCGACAGGATCAGCACCCGCGCCGCCGGGTCCTGGCGCAGCACCTCCGCGGTGACCGCGACGCCGTTGGGCTCGGGGATCTGCAGGTCCAGCACCACCACCTGCGGCCGGCAGGCCGGGAACCGCGCCAGCGCCTCGGTGCCGTTGCTCGCGACGCCGACGACGTCGAAGCCCGCGGCCTGCAGGTCGCGCTCGACGGCGTCGCGCCACATCGGGTGGTCGTCGACGACCATCACCCGGGTCGGCTGGTCGTCGGTCGTCTCCGGCTGCATGGGCTGGACCCTACTCACGACCTAGAGCAGGGCGGCGACCGACGGGAGGTACGCCGGACCGGCGGCGAGGAAGTCGCGCAGCCCGGCGGCCGGCACCACGACCACCTCGGATCCGCGGCCCGGGCGCACCTCGTCGGCCCGGACCGTCAGCCGTACGTCGAAGACGGCGTTGACGCAGCCGACCTCCAGGTGCACCAGCCCCCGCAGGCCGAGGACGCGCACCTCCGCCGCCTCCACCCCCAGCGCCCGCTCCACCCGCTGCGACATGAAGCCGAACAGGTCGTCGGCGGTCTCGAGGACGCGCTGCGCGGGCGAGGCCGTGCCGCCCACCAGCTGGAGCTCGACCCCGGTGACCTTGGGCGTGCGGAGCAGGAGGTAGTGGTCGTCGGTCGTGCGCACCAGGCCGTCCGCGACGAGTGTCCGGTCGTGGTGCTCGGGGCGGACCCGTGGGTCGCGGTGCAGCACCTTCATGGCCGAGTGCACGCGGTAGGGCTCCATCGCGAGCCCGAGCTCCAGCACTCCTTCGTGCTCGACCGTCGACTCCAGCCGGTACGCCGGCGCGTCGGTCAGCAGCAGCCCGCGAGCCGCCGCCTCGGCGAGCTGGTCGGCCCACACCCGCTCGAGGGCGAGCTCGATCCCGGGGTCGACCACGCGGCTCGACGTGCCCGCCTGCCGCAGGAGGACCTTGTCGCGCGGGAACGTCACGCGTCCGGCCGCACGTAGCGTCCGCGGCGGTGCAGCAGCGGCGCCTCGTCGTCGCCGACGGTGACCGCGTCGATGCGGCAGGTGAGCTCCAGCGACCAGCCGACCTCGCGGGTGTCGACGACGGTGACGCCGGCCCAGGTGTCGGCGGAGGCGAGGCGCGGTCCCCACTCGGTGTCCTCGAAGGGCGACATCCGGAAGGGGCCGCCCGGGGCGGGGGCGGTGCCGGCGAAGGCCTCGGCGAGGTCGCGGTCCGGCCACGAGAGCAGCTGCACGACGCCGCGTCCGGCGTCGACGAGGGACTCGGTGAGGTCGGCGTCCGGGTCGAGGAGCCCGAGCAGGTGGGCGGGCTCGCCTTGGGCGAGCATCAGCGAGGTGACGGTCAGCCCGGAGCGGTCGCGACCCGACCCGGTCGTCCACAGGCTCACCGCGCCGCCGAGCCGACCGCGCAGCCGGCGTACCGGGTCGGGGTCGGGGTCGGCGAAGGGGTGCGTGCTGTGGATGGTCACAGAGCGAGCCTAGGGCGGCGCACCGCGCCGACCCGTGACTACGCTTGTGCAGTGAAGACGAGGAATCGGGTCCTGGCGATCCTGGGCGTGCTGCTCGGCCTGAGTGCCCTGCTCGCGACCCCCGCCCACGCGGACGGCGAGGGCGACGGCCGCGTCGTGCGGGTCGGCACGGAGGGCACCTACCCGCCCTTCACGTTCGTCGACCCCAGCAACGAGGACCTCACCGGCTACGACATCGAGGTGATGGACGCCGTCGCGAAGGAGGCGGGCTGGAGCGAGCCGGACTACGTGCAGTCGACGTTCGACGCACTCTTCCCGGCGCTCGACGCGGGCCGGATCGACGTCATCGCCAACCAGGTGACGATCAACCCCGAGCGCGAGGCGCGCTACCTGTTCACCCGGCCCTACACCTACTCGCGCGGCGTGATCGTGACCGCGGCCGACACCGACGACATCACCAGCCTCGAGGACCTGAAGGGCCTCACCGCCGCGCAGTCGGAGACGAGCAACTGGGCCCAGGTCGCGCGCGACGCCGGGGCGAAGGTGCAGTCGGTCGAGGGCTTCGCGCAGGCCGCCGAGCTGCTCGTCCAGGGCCGCGTCGACGTGATCGTCAACGACAACATCGCGGTGCTCGACTACCTCGCCTCCACCGGCTCCGACGACATCAAGATCACCGGCAACGCCGGCGACGAGATCAGCCGGCAGGCGCTGGTGTTCCCCCAGTCCCAGCAGCAGCTGCGCGACCAGGCCGACCAGGCGCTGGAGCGGCTCGGAGCCGACGGCACGCTCGCCGACATCTCCGAGAAGTACTTCGGCGCCGACGTCTCGGTCGAGAACCCCGACGAGGTCGACGTCACCACCGACCGGGACCCGCGCTCGTGGGGCGAGGTCCTGCAGGACGTCGCGTGGCCGATGCTGCGCGGCGCCATCCTCGGCACGATCCCGCTGACCGCCATCAGCTTCGTGGCGGGTCTGCTGATCGGTCTGGCCGTGGCGCTGGCCCGGATGTCGCCGTCGCGGCTCCTGAGCGCGCCCGCGCGCTTCTACATCTCGCTGATCCGCGGCACGCCGCTGCTGGTGCAGCTGTTCATCTTCTTCTACGGCTTCCCGCAGGTCGGGCTGACGCTTCCCGGCTTCCTGGCCGCCTGCCTGGCGCTGAGCCTCAACGTCGGCGGGTACGCCGCCGAGATCATCCGCGCCTCGATCCTGTCGGTCCCGCGGGGCCAGCTCGAGGCCGCCACCACCATCGGCATGGAGCGCTGGCAGGCGATGCGCCGCATCGTGCTCCCCCAAGCCGCGCGGATCGCCGTGCCACCGCTGTCCAACTCGCTGCTGTCGCTGGTCAAGGACACCTCCCTGGTCTCCGTCGTGCTCGTGACCGACCTGTTCCGGGAGGCGCAGAACGCCGCCGCGTTCAGCCAGCAGTACCTGCCGCTCTACATGTTCGCGGCGCTCTACTACTGGGTCATCTGCTTCGCGCTGTCCGTCGGTCAGGGCAAGCTGGAGAAGCGACTGGGAAGGTACGCCGTATGAGCACGCCGCTGATCGAGGTCCACGGGCTCGCCAAGTCCTTCGGGGACACCCCCGTGCTGCGCGGGGTCGACTTCACCGCCGCCTCGGGCACCGCGACGGTGCTGCTGGGCCCGTCGGGCTCGGGCAAGACCACCGTGCTGCGCTCGATGAACGTGCTGGAGACCCCGGACGCCGGGCTGGTGCGCATCGGGGACGCCTCGGTGGACTTCGGCGAGCTGCCCGGCGACAAGGCCACGCGGCGCCGCGAGATCCGGGCGCTGCGCTCGCGCAGCGGCATGGTGTTCCAGTCCCACCACCTCTTCCCCCACAAGACCGTGCTCGGCAACCTCATCGAGGGCCCCGTGCAGGTGCAGGGGCGGCCGGAGGACGAGGCCGTGGCCGACGCCCGCCAGCTGCTCGAGCAGGTGGGACTCGCCGGCCGCGAGGACGCCCGCCCGGCGGACCTGTCCGGCGGCCAGCAGCAGCGCGTGGGCATCGCCCGCGCGCTGGCGCTCAAGCCGGACGTCGTGCTCCTCGACGAGCCGACCTCGGCCCTCGACCCCGAGCTCGTCGGCGAGGTCCTCGGCGTGGTGCGCGACCTCTCCCAGCAGGGCTGGACGATGGTGATCGTCACCCACGAGGTGCGCTTCGCGCGCGACGTCTGCGACCAGGTGCTGTTCCTCGACGGCGGGGTCGTGGCCGAGCGCGGCAGCGCCGAGGTGCTCACCGACCCGCAGCACGAGCGCACCCAGCAGTTCCTGCGACGGGTGCTCGAGGCGCGCTAGGCCCCTCGGGGCACCACGATCTCCCACTCGGTGCCGAAGGACCCGGTGGTGAGCTCGGCCGTGCCGCCCAGGTCGGCGACCCGTCCGCAGATCGACTCGCGCACGCCGAGGCGACCCTCGCTCGCCGCCGCGTCGAGCCGGCCCTCGGGGATGCCGGGGCCCTCGTCGCGCACCGACACCTCGACCCGGTCGGGGAACGCCTCGAGCAGCACCCACGCGGGCGCGTCGGGCCCGACGTGCACCGCCACGTTGTCCAGGCACGCGGACACGACCGCCCTCAGCTCGGCGACCACCGCGACGGGCAGCTCGACCGGCGTACCGGGAGCGGCGACGGTGACGTGGCCCCGCGCGCCGAGCTCGGCCAGCGCGGCGGCCAGGTCGGCGGTGGCGTCGGGGGCGGTGGAGGACACCGCGTCCTGCGAGCGGATGAGCGTGCGCAGCACCTGCTCCTGCTCCCCCGCCAGGCGGCCGAGGTCGGCGGCCTCGCCCCCCAGCTCGGTCCCTCGGCGCTGCACCAGCGCCAGCACCTGCAGCACGCCGTCGTGGACGGTGCGGGCCAGCCGGGCGCGCTCGGCCTCGGCCAGCGCGACCCGCTGGGCCTCGTCGCGCTCGCGCGCCATCAGCGTCAGCGACTGGCACAGGAAGCCCACGATCGGACCGCAGATCAGGAGCAGGAAGAGGTTGCCGTAGTTGCCCTGGGTGAGGTCGTCGCGCGCCAGCGCGTCGGTGAGGGCGACGCAGACCGAGGCGACCAGGCCGCCGCGCCACTGCAGCTGGATGGCCCAGGCGAAGATCGCGCACGCCACCCAGAAGCCCGGGATCGAGGCGTTGAACCACATGCCCTTGACGAAAGGCGTGGCGGCGAGCAGCCCCACGGCCACGGCGAGGTCGGCGCCCAGCAGCCAGTGGGTACGCCGGTCCGGGTCGGAGTAGGCCTTGACCGTGACGCCGGTCCACACCGCCATGACCACCCAGCACACCACCGCCCAGCGAGGGTGCTCGAAGCTGTCGGCGCGGTAGAGGTTGAGCCCGAGCGCGTTGACCAGCAGGACCACCCGCAGGATGCCCAGCGCCCGGAACAGCCGGTCCTCGACGTGGAGCGCGGGCCGGCTCCACAGCCGGAGCCTGAGCTGGGTCAGGACGCCTTCTTCTGCTCGTCGTCGTCCGAGGGCGTGATCGACTCCGTCTTCTCCTGGGCGTTGGCCCTGGCCTCGGCCTCGAGCCGCTTCGACTCCTCCTTGGCGCGCGAGGCGTAGAGGTCGACGTACTCCTGCCCGGAGAGGCGCATGATCTCGTACATGATCTCGTCGGTGATCGAGCGCAGGATGTAGCGGTCGTTCTCCATGCCGGCGTAGCGCGAGAAGTCGAGCGGCTTGCCGAAGCGCACCACCGGACGGGTGAACGACCCGAAGGTCTTGCCCGGGGGCGCCACCACGTCGGTGCCGACGACGGCCACGGGGATCACGGGCACGCCGGTCTCGAGCGCGAGCCGGGCGACGCCGGTCTTGCCGCGGTAGAGGCGGCCGTCGTGGGAGCGGGTGCCCTCGGGGTAGATGCCGAAGAGGTCGCCCTCACCGAGGATCCGCTTCGCCGACGACAGCGCGCCCTCGGCGGCCGACCCGCTGGCGCGGTCGATGGGGACCTGCCCCGCGCCGGAGAAGAACTGCTTCTGGAACCAGCCCTTGATGCCGGGGGTGGTGAAGTACTCCGCCTTGGCCACGAACGTCACGCGGCGCGACAGCGTGAGCGGCATGAACAGCCAGTCGGCGTAGGAGAGGTGGTTGCTGGCCAGGATCGCGGCGCCCTCCTCGGGCACGTGCTCGGCGCCCTCGACCTGGGGCCGGAACACCACGCGCAGCAGCGGACCCAGGGCGATCCACTTGAGGAACCAGTAGAACAACGAAGCACCTTCCTCATCGTCGAGCCCCGGCGGCAGCCCTGACTGCTCGCAGCGTAGTACCTGGGAGCGCCTCTCACCTACCACCGCCGTGGTGCATGATTCCCGCATGACGATCGACCCCCACGCGTCGCCCCTGACCGTCGCGGCGCGCCCCGAGCTGACGGGCGGTCGCCGCGTCGGCGTCCTGCTCAGCCACGGCTTCACCGGCCAGCCCGCCTCGATCAAGCCCTGGGGCGAGCACCTGGCCGCCCGGGGGTACGCCGTCTCGGTCCCGCGGCTGCCGGGTCACGGCACCAGCTGGCAGGAGTGCAACACCACCACCTGGGACGACTGGTACGCCGAGCTCACCCGCGCCTTCGAGGCCCTGAGCCGCGACAACGACGCGGTCGTCGTCGGCGGGCTGTCGATGGGCGGCGCGCTCACCCTGCGGCTGGCCGCCGACCACGCCGACCGGGTCTCCGGCCTCGTGCTCGTCAACCCGGCGGTGGCCAGCAAGCGGCTCGACGTCAAGCTGCTGCCGGTGCTCAAGCACCTGGTGCCGTCGTTCCCCGGTCTGGCCAACGACATCAAGAAGCCCGGTGCCGACGAGCACGGCTACGACCGCACCCCCCTCAAGGCCATCCACACGCTGATGCGCGCCTGGCCGCCGCTGGTCGCCGACCTGCCCAAGGTCACCTGCCCGATCCTGTACTTCCGCTCGTCGGTCGACCACGTCGTCGACGAGGCGTCGCAGCCGCTGATCACCAGCACCGTGTCCTCGCGCGACGTGACCGTCGTCCCGCTGACCGAGAGCTACCACGTCGCCACCCTCGACAACGACGCTCCGCAGATCTTCGAGGACTCCGCTGCGTTCGTGGCGCGCACCACCGCCGAGTAACCTCGAGACGTGCAGCGCGACAACGACGACGAGGCGTGGCGCGCGATCGTCGAGAACTTCGGGGAGCGGGCCGACCTCGACCCGGAGCCGCCTGCGGCCGAACCGGTCGCGGAGCCCCTCCCGGAGCCGCAGCAGGAGCCACAGCCGGGCCCCGAGGCCGCCGGTGCCGCCGGCTGGGACGAGGGCTACCCCGACGCCGACTGGACGACCGACCGGTTCGTCCCGCCTCCCCCGCCACCGCTGCCCACGACCAGCCCCGACCGCACGGTCGCCTGGGTCGGCCTCTTCGGCGGCCCCGCCATCCTGCTCGTGTGCCTGGTGCTCGGCGTCGAACTGCCCGCCCTGGTCGCCTACCTGCTGGTGGCGGCGTTCGTCGGCGGCTTCCTCTACCTCGTCGTGCAGATGCCCCGGGGACCCCGCGACCCCGACGACGACGGCGCCGTCGTCTAGCGTCCGGCCTCAGCCGGTGCGTGCGAGGTGGGCGGCGCCCACCATGCCGGCGGCGGGACCGCAGGCGGCGACGAGCAGCGGCGGCAGGTCGCGGTGGCCCGCCCCGACC
The DNA here is from genome assembly GCF_015024225.1 of Nocardioides lijunqiniae. GTDB lineage: Bacteria > Actinomycetota > Actinomycetes > Propionibacteriales > Nocardioidaceae > Nocardioides > Nocardioides lijunqiniae. Next base: position 70,445 of record NZ_JACJGM010000027.1, on the reverse strand, counting down.
AGGTGGCGCTCGAGCGCGACCCGCGTGGGACTCAGCAGCAGCTCCCCCGCGTCCACGACGCCGCCCCCGATGACCAGCGCGGCCGGGTCGAAGGAGCCCACGAGCCCGGCCAGGCCGATGCCGAACCAGTCGCCGACCGAGGTGATCGCCTGGATCGCCACCGGGTCGCCGGCGTGGGCGGCCGCGGTGACCGCCTGCCCGTCCTCGTAGGCGTCGCCGGCCAGGCGCAGCAATGCGTTGCCGCTGGCGTACTCCTCGAGGCAGCCGCGCATCCCGCACTCGCAGACGCGGCCGTCGGGCACCACACGCACGTGGCCGAACTCCCCCGCCATGCCGTTGGCGCCGCGCCACAGGCTGCCGCGGTGGATGATGGCGCCGCCGATGCCGGTGCCGATGGTCACCAGCAGGAAGTCGGAGTGCGAGAGACCTCGCCCGAAGGCCAGCTCCGCGATGGCGGCGCACGAGACGTCGTTGTCGAGCAGCACCGGCACGCCCCAGCGGGCCGTCAGCCGCGCCGCGGTGTCGTCCTCCTGCCAGGGCAGGTGCGTGGAGAAGCGCACCCGACCGCGGGCCACGTCGACGAGGCCCGCGACGGAGAGGCCCACGGACGTCAGCGGGCGGCCGTCGGCGACCTCCTCGACGGCCTCGGTGACGGCGTCGTCCAGCTCGCGCGGGTCGGCCAGTCGTCCGGGAGTACGCCGCCGGGCGGTGCGCAGGACGCGCCCCTCGGTCGAGACCTCGCCCGCCAGCACCTTGGTGCCGCCGATGTCGACCCCGACGTGCAGGGGGCTCACCGACGAGCCAGGTCGGCGGCGCCGATCACGCCGGCCTTGTTGCCCAGGGTCGCCAGCCGGATCTCGGCGGTCGGGTGGTGCCCGAAGCCGCTGAGGTGGGACTCGAAGGCGGCGCGCATCGGGTCCAGCAGCAGGTCGCCGGCCTCGCTGACGCCGCCGCCGATGACGACCGCCGCCGGGTCGAGGACGGCCGCGAGCGAGGCGATCCCGCCGCCGAGCCACTGCGCGAGCGCGGCGAGCAGGTCGATCGCGAACGGGTCGCCGTCCTGGGCGGCCTCGGTGATCAGCGGGCCGGTGATCGCGTCGGGGTGGCCGCCGGCGCGCGCCAGCAGCGGCGCCACCTGCTCCGAGCCGCCCCCGGCCGCGACCCGGGCGTCGCGCACGAGCGCCGAGCCGCTGCCGTACTGCTCGAGGCAGCCGCGCTTGCCGCAGCCGCACAGGTGCCCGTCGGGCACGACCCGCAGGTGGCCGATCTCGGCGGCGACCCCGTAGGCGCCGCGGTAGAGCTCGCCGTTGAGCACCAGCCCGCCGCCGACGCCGGTGCCGACGGTGACCATCAGCTGGTCGTCGACGTCCTCGCCGGCGCCGAAGGCGAACTCGCCCCAGGCGGCGGCGTTGGCGTCGTTCTCGATGATGACCGGCAGGTCGATGTGCTCCTGCAGCTCGGCGCGCAGGTCGAGGTCGCGCATCGCGAGGTTGGGGGCGAAGAGCACCCGCGCGCGGGAGGCGTCGACGTAGCCGGCGAAGCCGATGCCCACGCTCTCGACCTCGTGGCGGGTGCGCAGGTCGGCGACCAGGCTGGCGATGGCCGCCTCGATGGCCTCGCGGTCGGTCGCGGGCGACTCGACCCGCGACTCCTCGAGGATCATCCCCTTGGCGTCGACCACGGCACCCGCGATCTTGGTGCCTCCGACATCGATGCCGCACGTCAGGCTCATGACTCTCCCTCCGACCCGAGGTCGTCGTCCAGGTCGATCCGCTCGACCTGCTGGGCACGCCCCGAGGCGTCGGGTGGGACCGGGGTGGCGAGGAGGCCGGCGGCCGCCTGCACCAGGGCGGAGGCGGCGGTCGCCAGGTGGGCGCGCACCTCCGGGCTCGTCTGCCGTACGGCGTGCACGGCGCGGCACACCGGGCAGTAGGTGCACTCGGCCGCGCCGGTGGCGACGTGGTCGTCGAGGTCCTTCACGGCCGCGGCCGCGTGGTCGGCGAGACCGCCGAGGCCCTGACCGAGGTCGACGCCGTGCTCGGTGGCCCAGCCGGCGAGCGCGCCGAACAGCTTGGCCGCCTCGTCGCCGACGCTGCCGACGGGCTCGTCGGTGCCGCCGGGGCGGTCCTGGGGGTCGTTCACGTCACCTTCTCCGTTGCGTCCTCGTGCGCCGGGTCCGCGAACCGGACCCGGAGCTCACCCTCGTCCACGCGGGCTCCGACGACGCGCAGTCGCGCGAGTCCCGCGGGGAGGGTGAGAAGGCGACGATACGACCCCACGGTCACGACGAGCTCGTCGCCGTTCCTGGCGAGACCGACCTCCGCGCGGGTGACGAAGGGCAGCGAGAGGTGCAGCACGGCGCCCGAGCCGGTGCGCTCGACGCGGAACGGGCCGCTCCCGGTGGGCACGGCCAACGGGTCGGCGCCGGCGTAGACCTCGGCGGCGAGCGTGCGGAGGGCGTCGACGCCGACCGGCTCCGAGGGCCGGTACTCCGAGCGCCACACGGGCAGGCCGGCGAACGACTGGTCGACCTCGGCGAGCACGGCGTCCTGGGCCACGACCCAGCCGGCGCGCCAGTCGTCGGCGCCCTCGGCGGGGAAGACCCGGTTGGCCACGACGCCGTCCACGCGGTAGCCGAAGAGCGACAGGCTGGTGTAGGAGCGGCGCGCCTCGGCCAGCACGACCGCCTCCGGCGTCAGCACCAGCCGCACGCTCGCGTCCGGCCCCGACAGCAGGGTGTGGACCTCGTCGAGCTCGGCGTGCAGGCGCTCGACGGCGTCGAACAGCCCGTCACCGGGCATCGGCACCCCGGCCGCGCGGGTGAGCACCGGCTTGAACGCCTTGACGACGCGACGCTGGGTGGGCAGCACCCGCTGCATGTACCAGCCGAGCGCCTCCGGCAGCGCCAGCAGCCGCAACGTCTCCGCGGTCGGCGCGCAGTCGACGACGACCACGTCCCACTCCCCCGAGAGCGCGTGCAGCCGCAGCTCGAGCAGCGCCAGCACCTCCTCGGCCCCGGGGATGACCGTCAGCTCCTCGGCGGCCACCGGGTCGACGCCGGCCACGTCGAGCACGCTGAGCAGGTAGCCCTGGATCTCGGCCCACGACTGCTCGAAGCGCAGCTGCGCGTCGACCTGCTGCACGAACAGCCGGTCGGCCACCTCGGTGGGCTCCGCGCCCACGGGCGCGCCGAACGCGTCGGCCAGCGAGTGGGCGGCGTCGGTCGACAGCACGAGCGTGCGCCGACCGGCTGCCGCGGACAGGGCGGCGGTTCCGGCCGCGACCGTGGACTTGCCGACGCCGCCCTTGCCGGTGAAGAGGAGGATGCGCACGAGTCAGCGGGACTCGACGCGCTTCTTCAACCCCTTGAGGGCGGTGTCGATGAGGATCTTCTCGCCCTTGCGCTTGAGCATGCCGATCAGCGGGATGCTCACGTCGAGGGCGAGGCGGTAGGTCACCTCGGTCGAGCCGCCCAGGTCGCGCAGGACGTAGGCGCCGTCGAGGGAGCGGAGCATCTTGCCCTCGACGAGGGTCCAGGTGACCTCGCGGTCACCGTCCCACTCGTAGGCGAGGGTGTACTCGTCCTTGATCGGCGAGACGTCCAGCTTGAAGAAGACCTGCTCGGCCCGCCCGTCCTGCTCCGGGCCGAACGTCGAGACGACGTCGGCGACGGTGACGCCCTTGGCCCACTCGGGGTAGGCCTCGAAGTCGGCGATCACGCTCATCACGTCCGCGGGAGGCGCGTCGACGACGATCGAGGAGGTGGTCTGTTCGGCCATCGTGGAACCCCTTGCTGGCGCCCGGGAGCGTGGGTGGATCGGAACCGCGATGCTACCGGATGGACGACCCTCCTCCCCTCGGCGGTAACCTGCCCGCAACGCCCCCATGGCGAGCCTGAGGAGAGAAAAGTGCGGGAGTTCTCCACGCCCCTGACGATCGAGATCCCGACGACGGGCAACCTGACCGACGACGTCGTGACCAGCGCCCACGAGGCGCCGGACGCCGTGGTCTTCAGCCGGCCCGGCGAGTCCGGGTGGGCCGACGTCACGGCGGCGCAGTTCCTGAGCGAGGTCAGCGCGGTCGCCAAGGGCCTCGTCGCCTCCGGGATCGAGCCGGGCGACCGGGTCGCGCTGATCTCGAAGACCCGCTACGAGTGGACGCTGCTCGACTACGCGATCTGGTTCGCCGGCGCCGTCACCGTGCCGATCTACGAGACCTCCGCCGCCGACCAGGTGGCCTGGATCCTGCAGGACTCCCGGGCCAAGGCCGTCGTCGCCGAGACGCCCGCCCACCTGGCCCGCATCGCCGAGGTGCGGGCGGGCCTCGACGACCTCAACCACGTGTGGTCGATCGCCGACAACGCCGTCACCGTCCTGGGCCGGCTCGGCCAGGACGTCGCCGACGACGAGCTGGAGAAGCGCCGCTCCGCGGCCACGCCGCTCGACCTGGCGACCCTGATCTACACGTCCGGGACGACCGGCCGCCCCAAGGGCTGCATGCTCACCCACGGCAACTTCATGTTCGAGCTGGGCGTGGCCACCGACGAGCTCGACGACCTGTTCGGCGGCGACTCCTCGACCCTGCTCTTCCTGCCGCTGGCCCACGTGTTCGCGCGGATCATCCAGGTCGGAGCCGTCAAGCGACGCACCCGGCTGGGTCACAGCGCCGACATCAAGAACCTCGTCGAGGACCTGCAGGAGTTCCGCCCGACGTTCATCCTCGCGGTCCCCCGCGTCTTCGAGAAGGTGTTCAACACCGCCTCGCAGAAGGCCACCGCCGACGGCAAGGGCTCGATCTTCGCCCGCGCCGCCGAGACGGCGATCGCCCACTCGCGCGGCCTCGACTCCGCGAAGGGCAAGGCGTCGCTGGCCGTCCGCGCCCAGCACGCCCTCTTCGACCGCCTCGTCTACGGCAAGCTCCGCGACGCCCTGGGCGGCAACTGCGTCTACGCCGTCTCCGGCGGCGCCCCGCTCGGCGACCGGCTCGGCCACTTCTACCGCGGCATCGGGCTCAACGTCCTGGAGGGCTACGGGCTCACCGAGACCACCGGCGCCCTCACCGTCAACGTGCCCGGTGCCACCAAGATCGGCACCGTCGGTCGCCCCATCCCCGGCACGTCGGTGCGCGTCGCTGACGACGGCGAGCTGCTGTTCCGCGGCGGCCAGGTCTTCGCCGGCTACTGGGACAACGAGGAGGCCACGGCCGAGGCGCTCGAGCGCGACGGCTGGTTCCACACCGGCGACGTCGGCGAGGTCGACGACGAGGGCTTCGTGCGCATCACCGGTCGCAAGAAGGAGATCCTCGTGACCGCCGGCGGCAAGAACGTCGCGCCGGCGCCGCTCGAGGACCGCATCCGCGCCCACCTGCTGGTCAGCCAGTGCATGGTCGTCGGCGACCGGCAGCCGTTCATCGGCGCGCTGGTCACGATCGACCCCGAGTCGTTCCCGGCGTGGGCCGAGGCGCACGGCAAGACCGGCACCATCGCCCAGCACGTCGACGACCCGGACCTGCGCGCGGAGGTCGAGGCCGCCGTCGAGGACGCCAACAAGTCGGTCTCCAAGGCGGAGTCGATCCGCAAGTTCGTGATCCTGCCCGGCGACTGGACCGAGGAGGGCGGACAGCTCACCCCGAGCCTCAAGCTCAAGCGCAACGTCGTCCTGCGCGAGTGCAAGGACGAGATCGCGGCGCTCTACCTGTCCTAGTCCCGGTCGTCGGGCTGGGCCTCGGCGAGCTCCGCCATGCGCCGCGCCAGGGCGACGCGGGTCAGGGCGGTGGGGTGGCTGCCGAACCAGAACTGGCTCCACGCGGGCGGGCTCGGGTCGTTGAGCGAGCGCAGCCCCAGCTGGGTCTGCATCTCGACGAACGCGTCGGGGTTCTGGGTGGTGCGCAGGGCCTCCACGTCGGCGCGGGTCTCGATCTGGCGGCTGATGGTGTTGCTCACCGGGCTGCTCGCCAGCGACGCGATCGCGACCAGGGCCAGGACCACCGGCACGACGGCCGGGTCGCCGACGCCGGGGCCGCCCCGCCGGCGTACGCGGGCGAGGACCAGCGAGAGCAGGCCGGCCGCGAGGAGGCCGCCGGAGGCGCCCAGCAGCGACCCGATGACCACGTCGCCGTGGCGGGCGTGCGCCAGCTCGTGGGCGACCACCGACAGCGTCTCGTCCTGGGGCAGGTCCTCGACCAAGTTGTCGTAGACCACGACCCGTCGGGTGCCGCCGAAGCCGGAGACGTAGGCGTTCAGCGTCGTCGTACGGCGTGAGGCGTCGGCGACCAGCACGTCGTCGACGGCGACGTCCTCCTCGTCGGCCAGCTGCATGATCGCGGTGCGCAGGCTCCCGTCGGGCAGCGGCTCGAAGCGGTTGAACAGCGGCTCCACCACGAGCGGGTAGACGAAGGACCCCAGCAGCACGAGGACGGCGAGCCCGGCGCCGGCGACCGCGGGCCAGGCCCGCTGCCAACGACGCACGCAGGCCAGGACCGCCAGCAGCCCGAGCGAGGTCAGGACGATCGTGAGCAGCTCGTTCTTGGCCAGGTCGACGGCCCAGGCCCCCCAGGCCTGCTCGGTGAGGCCGTAGTCGAGGCGCTCGCGGCGCAGCATCACCGCGAACGGCAGGGTCACGACGCGCCGCACCAGCTCGACGAGGGCGACCGCGAGCGGCACCTGCACCCACCACCGCCCCGGGAGCCGGGAGAAGAGCGCGCGGCCGCGCCGGCTGAAGCCGAGCCAGCACGCCACGAGGAGCGAGACCACGAGGGAGCTCCAGCTCCAGATCCGCGCCTGGCGCGAGAAGTCCTCGGCGCGGTCGAGCTGCTCGGGGGTGAAGACGGACCCGGGGTCGGCGGCCCGGAGGTCGCCTCCCGGGACCGGGTGCCACGGGACGAGCCACACGGCGAGGGCCACGAAGGCGACGAGTCCCACGAGGGTCGTCACGAGGGCGACGCGGCGGTCGGGGACGGTCACGCCGCCAAGTCTGACAGGCGGGTCCGCCACGCCCGGACCAGCTGCGCCTCGCTCCAGCCGAACGACGAGCGGAGCACGTCGGCGAGGGGCTGTCCCTCGCGCACGGCGGCGTACAGGTCGACGAGCGCGTCCTCGCCGCGGCGCTCGACCAGGACGCGGCAGGCGATCCAGGCCGACTCGTAGGCGGCGCCGGCGTGCCCGGTCGAGGCGTCGAACTCCACCGCGCCGGGCAGCGCCCGCGGCGGCCCGTCGGCGCGCACCTGCTCGATGACCTGCGCCGCGGCCCGGGCGTCGGGGATGCGGACGTCGCGCAGGGAGACGTAGTCGGCGAAGCCCTCGACGAGCCACTGGGGCATCTGCCGGCTCGTGGTCGCGTCGGTCGCGACGTGCGTCGCCTCGTGGCTCATGACGACCTGGGCCCCGAGCGGGCGCAGGCGGTCGAACTCCGCGGGGTTGAGGAACACGTGCACCGGGACGCCCGGCGCGCTGGTGGCGTCCGGCGACGCGGTCACGGCGGCCACCCCGGCGTAGGCACCGGCGTCGGCGTCCAGGACCCGGTCGAGCTCCCCGGGGCCGGCCGGCACCTCGATCACGAGCGGACCGTCCCAGGACGGCAGCACGCGTCCCACGACCGGCAGCGCGTCGCGACCCCGCGCGAGGTAGCCGCGGGCGGCGGCGTCCTGCGCGGCGCCGGTGCCGGCGACGAGCACCAGCACGTCGGGGGTGCGCCGTACGGTCGCCGGGCCGGCGAGCCACACCGGCGCGACCCCCGTCGCGCCGCCGACCGCGACGATCCCGGCGTCCTCGCCGGCGAAGCGCACGAGCACCTCCGCGCGGGCCGAGGTGCGGTCGAAGCCGGCGAAGCGCCAGGTGGCGTCGACCGCGGCGGTCCAGGTGTCCTCCTCGGTGCCGCCGGCGACGTCGAGGAAGCGCAGCGAGAAGTCGCGCACGCGCAGCGCGCGGGCGTTGCCGACCAGGCTCCGCAGCAGGGCGGCGGCGGCCCGGTCACCCTCGGGCGCGGCGTCGGCCGCCAGCGCCGGGTCTCCGGACCCGACCGCCTGCTCGAGCAGCCGCAGGGACCGGGCGGCCTCCGCGGGCCGTGCGAGGGCGGGTCCGGCGGAGGGCGGCGGGACGACGTAGGTGTCGTCGTCGAGGACCGACCAGGTCAGGATGCCGACGCCCACCAGCAGGAACAGCGAGAGGCCGACCACCCACAGTCGTGGACGGCCGGCCTCGTTGCTGGGGCGGTCAGCCAGGGCGGACCGCGCCGACGTAGGGCATCTCGTGCAGGTTGGAGACCTTCACGCCCGCGCCGGGGTTGGCGGCGTGCACGATCAGGCCGTTGCCGATGTACATGCCGACGTGGCTGATCGGGCTGTAGTAGAAGACCAGGTCACCGGCCTGCAGGTCGCTCTCGGCGACCCGGGCACCCGAGCTGTACTGCGCGCTCGAGGAGTGCGGCAGGCCGACACCGGCCTGCGCCCAGGCCATCATCGTGAGGCCGGAGCAGTCGAAGGCGTTGGGGCCCGCGGCGCCGTAGACGTAGGAGTCGCCGACCTGAGCCATGGCGTACTGGACGGCGGCAGCGGCGCGACCGGAGGCCGGCACGTCGGAGGGGACGGTCGTCCCGCCGCGCGACAGGATCTCGGCGCGCTCCTCGTCCTTGAGGCGGCCCAGCAGCGACTCGGCCTCCTCGAGCTTGTCGTCGATCGTGGTCTTCTCGTCCTTGAGACGCGACTCCACGGAGCTGACCTGCTTGACCCGGCGAGCCGTCGCGGCCTCGCGGATGTCGAGCGCCTCGACCTCGTCGGCGTAGTCGCCGAGCAGCGCGTCCTGGTGGTCCTGGTAGGACGACATGGTCGTGAGCTGGGAGAGGAAGGCGCCGGGGTCGTCGGAGACGATGACCTCGCCGACGGCCGAGATGCCCTGGCCCTGGTACTGGCTGACCATCGCGTCGGCGACCTGCTCGCGCACCTTGCCCAGCGCTTCGTCCTGACGCTCCTGGTCGGCGCGCAGCGAGGCCACGTCACCCTGGAGCGCCTCGAGCTCGATCTTGGCGTCGTTGTAGCGCTCCGAGGCCTGCTCGGCCTCGTGGTACAGGCGGTCGACGCGCGCCTGCACGGTGTCGATGTCGGGGTCGGCGTAGGCCGTGGTGGAGGGGATGAGCCCGATCGTGGCGGCCAGGGCCAGCCCGGTCAGGGCAGTGATGAGTCGCTTCCGCACGTGCGGGCGGTCTCCCTTGGGTGTCGTACGCCTACCGGGTGAGCTGACGGATTCGGGCACGACGCGCCCTACCCCCGCTCCTCGCCGCACCTGCGCGCGACGCCTTGCGAGGGATTCACCCCAGAAGAGTTGGTTCCCCGGCTCCCGGAGCCTCCCGAAGAGGCTCCGAAACTCGACGCAGCACCCGCGCGGACCTGGTGGCCCACTTCCACGGGTGCTTGAAGGGACGAGGTTAGTCCTCCCACCGGCCCACGCCAACTCCCGGCGCCGGCTTTTTCCCCGGTGTCGGACGGCTCACGCCGACTCGACCTCGGGACCCGACACCGGCTGCACCAGGCGCAGCGGCGGCACCAGTCCCCCGGCCGCGAGCACGTCCAGCGCGCGGCACTCGTCGTCGTCGAAGGTGAGCTCCGGCGGCGGCCCCAGGAGCACGGTCACCACGCAGTCGTGGCAGGCCAGCCCGCGCACCACGCAGGTGTCGCAGTCGATTCTCGTCGTCATGCGATCAGGCTGACAGTCGCCACCGACAGGGGTCCCGCCGAGCGGGACTGAGTGTCGGCAGTTCGAGTGCAAGCCCGGCATGTCCACGCTCAGCGGGGCGGGGGTGGAGACGAACTGCCGACGCTGAGTGTCGGTAGACGCACCACCAGTCACACCAGCCCCAGGAGCCTCGCCCGAGGGTGCCGCGCTTGCGCGGGCGGCGCGGCGAAGCCGTGTCGCCCCGTGCGCCGTCAAGCCGGTCGAGAGAGGCTCCGGGTCAAGGACGCCCGAAGGGCGCCGCGAAGCGGGCGAAGCTCCTTGACGCGGAGACGCGACCGGCTAAGCGCGCGGCACCCGAGCTCGGCCCGAGGAAGCTGCCAGAGGTGCAGGGGTCTCGACGGACGCTCGTCGCTGGCGCTCCTCGCTGCTCGACCACCGGTGGGGTGGTTTCGAGGCTCGCTGCGCTCGCACCTCAACCACCGAAGTGGTGTCAGGTGGGGTCGGAGGCGAGGTCGGCGTCGGTGCGCGCGACGGTCTCGATGGCGTCGCTGCGACCGCACCAGCGGCACGAGACGGCCTCCACGTCCTCGCCGAGGACCTCGACGCTCTCGACCCGGTGCTCGCCGGCGAGGTCGTAGTGCCAGAACTCCTGGGTACGACGGGTGCGCGTCACGTCGAAGCGCGTCAGGTTGCCGCAGCCGCCGCAGCGCCAGCGGTGGGACTGGTCGGGAAGGGCGGGTGTCGAGCTCACGGCACCACCCTATGCGCACCCGGGCACCGGCCCGCGCCGCGCGCCGCCCGTGGGATGTCGGCGCCTCGTCCTACGGTCGGAGCATGAGCCAGGCCGCCCCTCCCGCACCCCCGGCCACTGATCCAGCAGGTGCCCGGTGGGAGTCCCAGCGCAGCTTCGACGAGCTCGGCCGGGCCCTGCGCGACGTCACCTTCTGCGTGGTCGACCTGGAGACCACCGGCGGCTCCCCGGCGGCCGGCTCGATGATCACCGAGATCGGTGCGGTCAAGGTGCGCGGCGGCGAGGTGCTGGGCGAGTTCCAGACGCTGGTCTACCCCGAGACCCCGATCCCGGCGTTCATCGCGGTCCTCACCGGCATCAGCAACTCCATGGTCGCCGACGCCCCACCGATCGCGTCCGCGCTGCCGGCGTTCCTCGAGTTCGCCGCGGGCACGGTCCTGGTGGCCCACAACGCGCCGTTCGACGTGGGCTTCCTGCGCCACTTCGCCGAGCTGCAGGGCCGGCCCTGGCCGGCGTTCGAGGTGGTCGACACGGCCAAGCTGGCGCGCCGGGTGATCACCCGCGACGACGCCCCCAACTGCAAGCTGTCCTCGCTCGCGCGGGTCTTCCAGAGCACGACCACCCCCAACCACCGCGCGCTGTCCGACGCCCGCGCGACGGTCGACGTGCTCCACGGGCTGATGGAGCGCGTCGGGGCGCTGGGCGTGCACACCCTCGAGGAGCTGCAGACGTTCTCCTCGCGGGTCTCGGCCGCGCAGCGCCGCAAGCGCCACCTCGCCGACGGGCTGCCGCACTCCCCCGGCGTCTACCTCTTCAAGGACGAGTCGTCCCGGGTCCTCTACATCGGCACCTCGCGCGACCTGCGCAAGCGCGTCCGCTCCTACTTCACGGCCTCCGAGACCCGCTCCCGCATGGGCGAGATGGTGCGGCTGGCGGCCACCGTGCAGGCCATCGAGTGCGCCACCCCGCTCGAGGCGGAGGTCCGCGAGCTGCGCCTGATCGCCGAGCACAAGCCGAGCTACAACCGCCGCTCCCGCTTCCCCGAGAAGGTCACCTTCATCAAGCTCACCCGGGAGCCGTGGCCGCGGCTGTCGCTGGTCAAGCGGGTGCTCGACGACGACGCCGACTACCTCGGCCCCTTCGCCAGCCGCGCGGCCGCCGAGAAGTGCCTCGCCGCGCTCCACGACACCTTCCCGGTGCGCCAGTGCTCCGACCGCTTCGGCCGCACGCCGTCGCGCTCCGCGTGCGTGCTGGCCGAGCTCGGCCGCTGCCTGTCCCCCTGCGACGGCAGCGTCGACCACCACACCTACGCCGCCGTCGTGCGCCAGCTGCGCGAGACCCTGCTCCGCCGCCCCGACGAGGTCGTCGAGCTCGTCAACGAGCGCATGGCGGCGCTGGCCGCCGACGAGCGCTACGAGGAGGCCGGCGTCCACCGCGACCGGCTGGCCTCCTTCGTGCGCGCCGCGGCGCGCACCCAGCGGCTGAGCTCCCTCACCCGCTGTGCCGAGGTCGTCGCCGCGCGCCGCGAGGACGACGGGCGCTGGGCGGTCCACGTCGTGCGCTACGGCCGGCTCGCGGCCGCCGGCGTGATCCCGCCGGGCGCCGACGCCGTGGCCTACGTCGAGGTCCTGCGCGCCTCGGCCGAGACCGTCCTGCCCGCGCCCGGGCCGGTGCCCGCGGCGACGGCCCAGGAGACCGAGCGGCTGCTGCGGTGGCTGGAGTCGCCCACGGTGCGGCTGGTCGACGTCGACGGCGAGTGGACCTGTCCGGTCCAGGGCGCCGGCCGTCACCTCGACGGGCCCCTGGGCGCCCCCAAGGACTCCGGGCACCACCTCGAGTCCCGTTAGAGTCGCGCCCATGATCACCGCCATCGTCTTCGTGAAGGCCGACGTCGCCCGGATCCCCGAGGTGGCCGAGGCCATCGCCGCCCTCGAGGGGGTCAGCGAGGTCTACTCCGTCACCGGGCAGATCGACCTCATCGCGCTGGTGCGGGTCCGCAACCACGACGACGTCGCCGCCGTCATCGCCGATCGCCTCAACAAGGTGCCCGGCGTCTCCGAGACCGAGACCCACATCGCGTTCCGCTCCTACTCCCGCCACGACCTCGAGTCCGCGTTCTCGCTGGGTCTCGACTAGATGGGCCCCGACTAGATGGACTGGCTCGGGGACCACTGGCTCGACGTCCTCGGCTGGGGCGGCAGCGCGCTGCTCGTCCTCTCGCTCCTGCAGACGCGGGTGCTGCGCTTCCGAGCGCTCAACCTCGTGGCCTGCCTGATCCTGGTGGGCTTCAACGCGTTCGTCGGGGTCTGGCCGATGGTCGGCATGAACGTCGTGCTGGCCGCGATCAACGTGTGGTTCCTGGTCCGGCTCTCGCGCGAGCGCCACGACGACGAGGTCTTCGAGGTGGTGCGGGTCCGCCTCGACGACGCCTACTTCCGCCACGTCCTGCGCACCCACGAGCAGGACATCCGCGCCTTCCAGCCCGACTTCGGCACCCGTCCCGACGAGGGCCAGCTCGCCTTCGTCGTCGTCAAGGGCGACGAGACCGTCGGGGTGGTGCTGCTGCGCGCCGACCGTGACGTCGCGCGCGTCGAGCTCGACTACGTCACGCCCCGCTACCGGGACTTCTCCCCCGGCGAGTTCGTGTGGCGGCGCAGCGGCGTCCTCCGCGACCTCGGGCTGCGACGCGTCACCACCTCACCGCGGATGCGCGGTGCCTACTACGAGCACGTCGGCTTCCGCCGCGACGGCGAGGAGTTCGTCCTCGACCTCTGAGCCGCGGAGGTCACTGCGCGGTGGCGGCGACCCAGCGCTCGAGCGTGGCCTGGGCGGCACCGGAGTCGATCGCCTGGATCGCCCGCTCGATGCCGGCCGGCAGGGCGTCCTCGACCGAGGCGCCCGGGTCGGCGTGCACTGCCAGGGCCGCCCCGGCGTTGAGCACGACCGCGTCGCGCACCGGCCCCGGCTCGGCCGCGAGCATGCGCCGTACGACGTCGGCGTTGTGGGCCGCGTCGCCGCCGCGCAGGTCCGCGGTGGTGGCCGGCGCGAGACCGAGCGCGGCCGGGTCGACGGTCGCCGTCGTGACCTCGCCGTCGTGGACGTGCCACACCGAGGAGGTGGTCGTGGTGGTGAGCTCGTCCAGGCCGTCGTCGCCACGGACCACCCAGGCGTCGGCGCCGCGGCGCGCGAAGACGCCCGCCATGACCGGCGCCATGCGCGCGTCGGCGCATCCGATCGCCTGGGCGTCGGGGCGGGCCGGGTTGGCGAGCGGTCCGAGGATGTTGAACGTCGTGGCGATGCCGAGCTCGCGCCGGGGCACCGCGGTGTGCCGCATGGCCGGGTTGAACGCCGCCGCGAAGCAGAAGGTGATGCCCGCCTGCTCCGCGACGCCGGCGACCCGGTCGGAGGGCAGGTCCAGCCGGATGCCGAGCGCCTCGAGCACGTCGGCGCTGCCGGACTGCGAGGACGCCGACCGGCTGCCGTGCTTGACGACCTTGGCGCCCGCGCCGGCCGCGACGATCGCCGCCATCGTGGAGATGTTGACCGACATCGAGCGGTCGCCGCCGGTGCCGACGACGTCGAGCAGGCGCCCGGGCACCGAGATCGGCGTCCGGCGGGCGTACATCGCCTCGACCAGGCCGGTGACCTCGTCGATCGTCTCGCCCTTGGCGCGCAGCGCCACCGCGAAGCCGGCGATCTGGGCCGGGGTTGCCTCGCCGGAGAGGATCTCGCCCATCGCCCAGGTGGTCTGCTCCGCGGTGAGGTCGGAGCCCGCGACGAGGGCGCTGAGGACGTCGGGCCAGGTCACGCCTGGGCGGGGACGCGTGCCCGCAGCAGCGCGACCACGGACTCGGCGAGCTGGATCGGGTCGATCGGGTGCGGGACCGCCGCCTCCGCGCGCGACCACGTCGCCAGCCAGGCGTCCTGGGGGCGGCCGATGAGCACGAGCACCGGCGGGCACTGGTAGATCTCGTCCTTGAGCTGCTTGGCGATGCCCATGCCGCCGGCGGGGACGGCCTCGCCGTCGAGGATGACCAGGTCGATCGTCCCGGAGTCCATGTTCTGGATGACGACCGGCTCGGTGGCCACCTCGACGTAGGTCAGCTCGGGCAGGTCGGGGTGCGGCCGTCGCCCCAAGGCGAGGATCACCTGCTCGCGCGTGGTGACGTCGTCGCTGTAGACCAGGACCTTGAGCTTGCGGTTCGTCGAGTCGCTCACGCGCCAGATGCTACCGCTCGGGGTCGGTCCCGCCCCCGGTAGGCGCGGCGGCGCGCTCGCGGGCCTCCTCCAGGTCGAGGCGACGGTCCTCTCGGCGGGCCTCGGAGAACGACGAGCGGACCCACTGCGCGAAGAGCACGGCGAAGAACGACAGGCCCACCAGGTCGCCGGCGCCCCAGAGGATCCCGCCGGCCAGACGCTGGTCGTCGTAGGGGTCGGGCAGCCACGCGCCCATCGGCCCGTCGGCCAGCGACGGGTACCAGTCGCCGCCCAGCAGCGTGTCCTGGCCCATGATCGTGACGCCGAGGAAGGCGTGGAAGGGCAGCGTCATCATCGTGAGCAGGACGCGGAACGGGTAGCCCACCCGGCCCGGCAGCGGGTCGACGCCCATGAGCGGCCAGAAGAAGAGGCTGCCGACGAGCACCAGGTGCACGTGCATCATCTCGTGCACGAAGACCGACTCCAGCGAGGCGTCGTACCAGCCGGTGAAGTAGAGCGCCCAGGGCGACACGACGTACAGGCCGAACGCCAGCGGCGGGAAGGCCAGGACCTTGGCGACCCGGGAGTGCAGTGCGGCGAGCAGCCAGCGGCGCGGCGCCTTCGGCAGGGTGCGCAGCGCCAGGGTCACCGGGGCCGAGAGCGCCAGGGCCAGCGGCACCACCATCGAGAGCACCATGTGCTGGACCATGTGCAGGCTCAGCAGCGTCGTGTCGTACGCCGCCAGGCCCGACGAGGTCGCGACGTAGAAGGCCCCGATCCCGACGCCGAACGCGATCGTGCGGCCCACCGGCCAGCGGTCCCCGCGCCGTCGCAGCGCACGCAGCCCGAGGACGTAGAGCCCCACCGCCCAGACCGTCAGGACCAGCGGGAGCGGCGCCAGGGACCACTGCGTGAAGAACGCCCCGAAGGAGGGTTCGGGCAGGCTCTCGGCGGCGGTCAGAGCGGCGATCAGGGGTGGTCCGGGCACAGTGTGAACTTTATGACCCCGTCAGTGAGGGGGTCGGGTCGCCCTCGGCTCCGGGGACGGACATAATGAGGGCGTGGCGACGACTGCTTCAGCTTCGATTCCAGCATCCCGGCTGCACGGGCATCACGACCGTCCGAGCATGGTCGCGGTGGGGACGATCATCTGGCTCTCCAGTGAGCTGATGTTCTTCGCTGCCCTCTTCGCGTCGTACTTCACGATCCGGGCGGTGAGCACGGACCTCTGGGCGCAGAACACCGCCTTCCTCGACGTGCCCTTCGCGGCCGTCAACACCACGATCCTCGTGCTGTCGTCGCTGACCTGCCAGCTGGGCGTCTTCGCCGCCGAGCGGGGCCAGGTCGGTCGCACCGGCTCGGTGCTGCGCATCAAGGGCTGGGGCCTGCGCGAGTGGTTCATCCTGACCTACCTGATGGGGGCCATCTTCATCGCCGGCCAGGCCGTCGAGTACGCCACGCTCATCCAGGAGGGGATCACCATCCCCGACTCGGCCTACGGCACGATGTTCTACCTCACGACCGGCTTCCACGGGATCCACGTGACCGGCGGGCTCATCGCCTTCCTCTTCGTTCTCGGGCGCACCTACATCGCGCGCAAGTTCACCCACGAGCAGGCGGTCAGCGCGATCGTCGTCTCCTACTACTGGCACTTCGTCGACGTCGTGTGGATCGGGCTGTTCGCCACGATCTACCTCATCCAGTGACTCGCAAGGACTCATTGTGCGCCTCCTGAACCGAACCGCCGGACGCATCTCCCGGCACCGCCGCGGCCGCCTCGCCGGTGTGGTGATGCTGATGGTCGGCCTCGTGCTGACCGGCGGTCTCTACACCGTCTTCGCCCCGGCGCAGGCCGACTCCGCCGAGTCCGACGCCGCGCTGGTGGCCGAGGGCCGCGAGCTGTTCCTCGTCAGCTGCTCCTTCTGCCACGGCAAGAACGGCGAGGGCGTCCTCACCGAGGGCGGCACGCAGTACGGCCCGTCCCTGGCGGGCGTCGGCGCCGCGTCGGCCGACTTCCAGCTCGGCACCGGCCGCATGCCGCTGGCCCGCCCCGGCCAGCAGGTCGCGGTCAAGACGCCGGTCTTCAACGACGACGAGATCGAGGCGCTGTCGGCGTACGTCGCCTCGCTGGGCCCCGGCCCCGCGGTGCCCGACGAGTCCGACTACAGCGTCGAGGGCCTCACCGCGGAGGAGCGCCAGGAGGCGGTCACCCGCGGCAGCCAGATCTTCCTGACCAACTGCACCGCCTGCCACAACTTCAGCGGCAACGGCGGCGCCATGCCGCGCGGTGGCGCGGCGCCCAGCATCCTGGGCACCACCCCCGAGCACATCTACGAGGCCATGCTCACCGGCCCCGGCAACATGGACGTGTTCTCCAACGGCAACCTCTCGCCGGAGGAGAAGCGCGACGTGATCGCCTACGTCAGCCAGCTGCGTGAGCAGCCCGAGTACGGCGGCTTCGGCCTCGGCGGCCTCGGCCCCGTGAGCGAGGGCATGTTCGCCTGGCTCGTGGGCATCGGCTCCCTGGTCGGCTTCGCGGTCTGGATCGCGGCCCACACCACCCGCTCGACCAAGCAGCCCTCGAAGGGAGCCGACGCGTGAGCATCGACCACGGCCGGGACGTGACCCGCGCGGCCGACTCGGAGAAGAACCTGCCGGCGATCCCGGACCCGGGTCTTCCCGAGCACACCTGGCGTCCCACCGACGTCGACGAGCGTCTCGCCAAGCGCGCGGAGCGCCAGGTCGCGACGCTGTTCGGCCTCTCCTCGGTCTGCGTGCTGCTCTTCCTCGTCTCCTACTTCACCCTCGACGTCGGCGACAACCACACGACGTTCGCCGGCTTCGGCGCCTCCACGATCGCACTGGGCTCCACGCTCGGTGGCGCGCTGCTGTTCATCGGCATCGGCATCATCCAGTGGGCCCGCAAGCTCATGGGCGACCACGAGATCTCGGAGATGCGTCACCCCGCCCGCTCCTCCGACGAGGACCGCGAGGAGACGCTCAAGGCCCTCGCCCTCGGTGCCGAGGAGTCCGGCATCGGCCGGCGCCCGCTCGTGCGCAACTCGCTGCTCGGCGCGGTCGGCCTGCTCGGCCTCCCGGCCATCGTGATGCTGCGCGACCTGGGCCCGCTGCCCGGCAACAAGCTCTACAGCACGGTCTGGGAGAAGGGCATGCGTGTCGTCCGCGACGTCGTGGGCACCCCGATCAACCAGGCCGACCTGGAGATCGGCGACCTGGTCAACGCCGAGCCCGAGATCGTGTTCGCGGTCGACGAGGACGGCGAGCACGTCCTGCACGGCGTGGAGCTGCAGGTGGCCAAGTCCAAGGCCGCCGTCATCCTGCTCCGCATGGACCCCTCGGACATCACGCCCGGCAAGGGCCGTGAGAACTGGTCCGTCGACGGCATCGTCTGCTACTCGAAGATCTGCACGCACGTCGGGTGCCCCATCTCGCTCAACGAGCGCAAGACCCACCACCTGCTGTGCCCCTGCCACCAGTCCACGTTCGACCTGGCCGACTCGGGGAAGGTCGTGTTCGGTCCTGCGGCACGGGCCCTTCCCCAGCTGCCGCTGATGGTCGACGAAGAGGGCTTCCTCGTCGCCCAGAGCGACTTCACCGAACCCGTGGGACCAAGCTTTTGGGAGCGTGGCTGATGAGCGTCGATACCAGCAAGGTCGCCGACACCAACGCCGGGACCGCCGCCACGCCGAAGAAGCCGGGCAAGGCGGGCGTCGTCGCCAACTGGGCCGACGAGCGCCTGGGGCTCGGCACCCTGATGAAGAAGAACCTGCGGAAGGTCTTCCCCGACCACTGGTCGTTCATGCTCGGCGAGATCGCGCTGTGGAGCTTCGTCGTCCTGCTCCTGAGCGGTGTCTTCCTCACGCTGTGGTACACGCCGAGCATGGGTGAGGTCGAGTACCAGGGGTCTTACAACCCCCTGCGCGGGGTGGAGATGTCCGAGGCCATGGCCTCGACGCTCAGACTCTCCTTCGACGTCCGTGGCGGTCTGCTCATGCGGCAGATGCACCACTGGGCGGCGATGCTGTTCATCGCCTCGATGATGATCCACCTGCTCCGCGTCTACTTCACGGGCGCGTTCCGCAAGCCGCGTGAGCTCAACTGGGTCATCGGCAGCCTGCTGCTGCTGCTCGGCACGCTCGAGGGCTTCACCGGCTACTCGCTCCCCGACGACCTGCTCTCCGGCACCGGCATCCGCGCCGCCGACGGCTTCATGAAGTCGATGCCCGTCGTCGGTACCTACATGTCGTTCTTCCTGTTCGGCGGCGAGTTCCCGGGCGAGTCGATCATCCCCCGCCTCTACACCGTCCACGTGCTGCTGATCCCGGGCATCCTGCTGGCGCTGATCGCGGCCCACATGCTGCTGCTCGTCTACCACAAGCACACGCAGTGGCCCGGCCCCGGACGCACCGAGGAGAATGTCGTCGGGTTCCCGATGCTCCCCGTCTACGCGGCCAAGGCCGGCGGCTTCTTCTTCATCGTCTTCGGCGTGAGCGCCCTCATGGGTGGTCTGCTGACGATCAACCCGGTGTGGAAGTTCGGGCCCTACGACCCCACGAAGGTGACGGCGGGCTCGCAACCTGACTGGTACATGGGCTGGCCCGACGGCGCGCTGCGGATCATGCCGGGATGGGAGTCCCACTTCTGGGGCGTCACCCTGTCCTGGAACGTCTTCCTGCCGATCATCGTGCTGCCCGGACTGATGTTCACGATCCTGATGATGCTGCCGTTCCTGGAGTCCTGGATCACCGGCGACAAGCGGGACCACCACCTGCTGCAGCGTCCCCGCAACGCTCCGACCCGGACCGCGGTCATGGTCGCGCTGATGACGTTCTACGGCCTCATGTGGGCTGCGGGCGGCAACGACATCATCGCCATCAAGCTGCACCTGAGCATCAACCAGATCACGTACTTCATGCGTGCTGCGGTGTTCATCGGGCCGGTGATCGCGTTCATCATCACGCGCCGTTGGTGCATCTCGCTCCAGCGCCACGACGAGCAGAAGCTCCTCCACGGCTACGAGACGGGCATCATCATGCGCTCGGCCGAGGGCGGCTACTCCGAGCGGCACCTGCCGGTCAACGAGACCGAGGCCTACACCCTCACCGCGCGTGAGCGCGAGGAGGTCTGGACCCCGGGCGACGAGACCGACGCGAACGGCGTGCCGGCCAAGCGTGGTCGCTTCGACGGCCTGCGCGCCAAGCTGTCGACGCTGATGTACGCCGACAACGTGCAGCCGGTGACCAAGGAGGAGCTCGAGGCCGCCCACCACCACGCGGACCACGAGCACGAGCTCCAGGCCTCCCTCGACGGCCAGCCCGCCGACGGACACCAGTTCGACGGTCACCACGCGGTCGACGGCGAGAACCTTCGCGGCGACCACTGACCCACCGCACCACCGCTGACCCGCCCGAGCCTCTCGGGCGGGTCAGTGTCATTTCGGCCCCTCCCCCAGCGTCGGTGGTCGAGCAGTGAGGAGCGCCAGCGACGAGCGCCCGTCGAGACCCCGTGACCCGACCGCCCAGGGGCGACCCACGGTGGTTGAGGTGCGAGCGAAGCGAGCCTCGAAACCACGCCTCCGGTGGTCGAGCAGTGAGGAGCGCCAGCGACGAGCGCCCGTCGAGACCCGGTGACCCGACCGCCCAGCGGCGACCCACGGTGGTTGAGGTGCGAGCGAAGCGAGCCTCGAAACCACGCCGCCGCACCCGACCGGTGGTCGAGCAGCGAGGAGCGCCAGCGACGAGCGCCCGTCGAGACCCCTGCACCTCTGGCTGTCTCCTCGGGGCCGGACTGGGGTGCCGCGCGCGTAGCCGGTCGCGTCTCCGCGTCAAGGAGCTTCGCCCGCTTCGCGGCGGCCCGCGGTCGTCCTTGACCCGGAGCCTCTCTCGACCGGCTTGACGGCGCACGGGGCGACACGGGCTCCGCCCGCGCCGCCCGCGCAAAGCGCGGCACCCCTCCTCATGAGGCTGGTGTGACTGGTGGTGCGACGACCGACACTCAGCGTCGGCAGTTCGTCACCACACCAGGCTGACCGAGCGTCGAGAGCTCGGCGTCAGGCTCGAACTGCCGACATAGGTGACCGATAGGCAGGGCCCGCGCTGTTGCGGGCGGCGCGGCGAAGCCGCCGCCGCCCGTGCGCCGCCACAGCAGCCCGGGAGAGGCTCGGAGTCAAGGACGGCGAAGCCGCCGCGAAGCGGGCGAAGCTCCTTGACGCCGAGACCCGGGCTGCTAGCGCGCGGGCCAACACCAGCCCCGCACAGGCGGGTGGTTTCGAGGCTCGCTGCGCTCGCACCTCAACCACCGAACGTCGGCGTTCGGCTCACGGGGTCTCGACGGGCGCTCGTCGCTGGCGCTCCTCACTGCTCGACCACCGGTAAGTGGTTTCGAGGCTCGCTGGCGCGCGCACCTCAACCACCGAAAGCCATGGTCAGCGGAGGGCGGAGCCTTGGGCGTAGTCCTTGAAGGAGGCGTTCCAGTCGCCGTAGCCGTTGTCGAGGGTCATGGGGCGGTCGGTGCCGGTGTACTCGACGACGTCGCCGCGGCGGGAGAGGTCGTAGAGCCAGCCGGCGTCGGCGGTGCTCATGCCGGTGCAGCCGTGGGAGACGTTGGCGTGACCCTGGGAGCCGGTCGACCAGGGGGCGGCGTGGATGAACTCGCCGGAGTAGGTGACGCGCATGGCCCACTGGACGTCGTCGATGTCGTAGGCCTCGGCGCTGCCGGCCGCGATGCCGACCGTCTCGGAGTTCATCCGCTTGCGGTCGAACTTCTCCAGGATCACCTTCGTGCCGGAGCGGGTGGTGAAGCCGGGCTTGCCCGTCGTGATGGGCAGGGTGCGCAGCAGCTTGCCGTTGGAGTAGACCTTCATCTGGTGGGTCTTGGCGTTGACCTTGTAGACGTGGGCGTCGCCGACCTCGAAGTCGACCACGCGGTCCTCCTGCCCGTAGATGCCGTTGCCGGCGGCGACGCCGTTGACGTCGACCGCCACGGAGACCTTCGTGCCGGCCTGCCAGTACATCGCGGGGCGCCAGTGCGCCTCGGTGGCGCTCAGCCAGTGCCAGGTGCCGCGCTGGGCGGGCTTCGAGGTCACCGTCATGTGCCGCTCGAACTCCGCCTGGTCGGTCACGGGCACGTCGAAGGAGACGACGACCGGCATCCCGACGCCGACGGTCTCCCCCGCCAGCGGCGACACCGACGGGTAGGTCTGCTGCTCGAGCGAGAGCGGGGACGTCTCGAAGCGCGACGTACGCCGGACGGGCTTGCCGTCGGCGCCCTCCGCAAGGGCCTTGACCGTGTAGGTCTCCCCCGGCTCCAGGCGGTCGGAGGCGGTCCAGCGGGCGCCGTCGTCGGCGATCGCCCCGTCGACGGCACCGGAGGCCGACGAGAGAGTGACGGACGTCAGACGGGCGTCCTTCGCGGTGACCTGCACGACCCTGTCGACACCCACCGTGGCACCGCGCTTGACGTTGGTGGCCACGCGGCCCGCGGGCTTCTGCCCCGCTGCGTCCGCGCCGCCAGAGCCGCCCGAGGCCCCCGAGGAGCTCGACGACCCGTCGTCGGGATCACCCGAGAGCGCCGACCCGGCGTCGCAGGCGGCGAGGGTGAGGCTGGCGAGGAGCAGCGCGGAGGCGCCGACCAGGCGGCGGCTGGACATGGTGGAACTCCCGGAGATGTTGCTGGACGCGACAGGGGCCGACCGTGCGGTCGACCGCAGCCAGGATACGCGGCGAGGCCGAGAATCCTGGATCACCGGGGCGTGCGCGCGCCCCGACGGTCAGTGGGCGTGCTCGCCGCGGTAGTACTCGAAGACCAGGCCGCTGAGCGCGATCGCACCCAGGACGCTGCCGATGATGACCAGCCACCAGGCACCGGCGGCCACCCCGGCCACCATCACGCCGAGCGTGAGGGCACACCACAGGGGCCACCAGCTGTAGGGCGGGAAGAAGCCGAGCTCGCCGGCACCGTCCGCGATCTCGGCGTCCTTGCGGTCCTCGGGACGCGGGTCCATCTTCCGGGCGTGGAAGCCGAGGTAGAGGGCGACCATGAGCGTCAGCAGCGCCGTCATCGTCAGCGCGGACGTGCCGGTCCAGTCCGGGCCCTTGTCGGACCCGTCCGTGATGAACCAGTAGGCCGGCGTCACCAGCACCAGGAAGACGGTGCAGATGGCGAAGATCCAGGTCTCGGACTTCATCGAGCGTCATCCTCCGGGCGCTGGCGCTGGCTCTGGTCGGTGTCGCCGTCCAGGTTCTCCTCGATGAGCTGCTCGCGACCCTCCATGTCGGGGGCGTCGGCGAAGTCGCCGTCGCGGGCCGAGGCGTTCTCGTCCAGCTCGATCGCGGCGATCTCGGGGTGGTGCAGGTCGAACGCCGGCGACTCCGAGCGGATCCGCGGGATCGTCACGAAGTTGTGGCGCGGCGGGGGCGAGCTCGTGGCCCACTCCAGCGACCGGCCCCAGCCCCACGGGTCGTCCACGCCCACCAGCGGCGAACGCCGGGAGATGTAGACGTTGTAGAGGAAGGGCAGCGTGGAGGCGCCCAGGAGGAACGCTCCGACCGTGGACACCTGGTTGAGCACGGTGAACCCGTCGCCCGGCAGGTAGTCGGCGTAGCGCCGCGGCATGCCCTCGACGCCCAGCCAGTGCTGCACGAGGAACGTCAGGTGGAAGCCCACGAAGAGCAGCCAGAAGTGGACCTTGCCCAGGCGCTCGTCGAGCATCCGGCCGGTCATCTTCGGCCACCAGAAGTAGAAGCCCGCGAACATCGCGAACACCACCGTGCCGAACACGACGTAGTGGAAGTGCGCCACCACGAAGTAGGAGTCGGACACGTGGAAGTCGAGCGGCGGCGAGGCCAGGATGATGCCGGTCAGGCCACCGAAGAGGAACGTCGTCAGGAAGCCGATCGACCAGAGCATGGGCGTGTCGAACGAGATGGACCCGCCCCACATCGTCCCGATCCAGTTGAAGAACTTCACTCCGGTCGGGACCGCGATGAGGAACGTCATGCCGGAGAAGAAGGCCAGGTTGACCGACCCCGTCACGAACATGTGGTGGGCCCACACGGCGACGGACAGGATCGCGATGCCGAGGGTGGCGCCGACCAGGCCGACGTAGCCGAAGATCGGCTTGCGGCTGAAGACCGGGAGGATCTCGGTCACGATGCCGAAGAACGGCAGCGCGATGATGTAGACCTCGGGGTGCCCGAAGAACCAGAACAGGTGCTGCCACAGGATCGCGCCGCCGTGGGCGGTGTCGAAGACGTGGGCGCCGAGCATCCGGTCGGCCTCGAGCGAGAGCAGCGCGCCGGCCAGCACGGGGAACGCGATCAGGACCAGCAGACTGGTGATCAGCGTGTTCCACACGAACAGCGGCATCCGGAACATCGTCATGCCGGGCGCGCGCATGCAGATGATCGTGGTGATGAAGTTGACCGCACCCAGGATCGTGCCGAGACCGGCCATCCACAGACCCATGATCCACAGGTCACCGCCGACGCCGGGCGAGCGGATCGCGTCGGAGAGCGGGGTGTAGGCGAACCAGCCGAAGTCGGCCGCGCCCTGGGGCGTCAGGAAGCCGGACGCGGCGATCAGGCCGCCGAAGAGGAACAGCCAGTAGCTGAACATGTTGAGCCGCGGGAACGCCACGTCGGGCGAGCCGATCTGGATCGGCATGATCACGTTGGCGAACCCGAAGAACAGCGGCGTCGCGAACAGCAGCAGCATGATCGTGCCGTGCATCGTGAAGAGCTGGTTGTAGAGCTCCTCGTTGACGACCTGCTGGCCGGGGTAGGCGAGCTCGGAGCGGATCAGCATGGCCATGAGGCCGCCGACCATGAACCAGGCGAACGACGTGATCAGGTAGAGCTTGCCGATCAGCTTGTGATCGGTCGTGGTCATGATCGTGACCAGCTGCTGACCCAGGGGCTTGCGCCCGGCGCTCAGGTCGGTCGGCTCTGTCGGTCGCGCCGCGGTGGTGGTCACTCGGCCCCCTTCTCGGACTCGTCGGACTCCAGGCCGGCGGGAGTGTCGGCGTAGGAGCCGCCGATGACGGGCTCCTCGCTGACGTTCTCGGGGTTCTCGGCGAGGCCCTCGAGGTAGTCGTCGTACTCGGCGCGCGTCACGACCTCGACGTTGAACAGCATGCGCGAGTGGTAGGTGCCGCAGAGCTCGAAGCACTTGCCGGCGTACTCGCCGGTGCGCGTCGGGGTCACCTGGTAGTGGTTCATCTGGCCGGGGACGACGTCCATCTTCATCAGGAAGCCGGGCACGCCGAAGTCGTGGATGACGTCGGGGGTGACCAGGTTGAAGCGCGTCGTCTCGCCGACCGGGAGGTAGAGGGTCGGGATGGTGTTGCCGTCACCCTGGACGTAGACGTTCTCGTCGTCGTAGGGGTGGTTGAAGGTCCAGCTCCACTGCTGCCCCACGACGGTGATCGTGTTGTCGGGCGGGGAGTCGTCGAGGACCTCGTTCTGCACACGGACGGTGTGCGAGAAGAAGACGATCACCATGATGACCGGGAAGATCGTGTAGAAGATCTCCAGCGGCAGGTTGTAGCGCGTCTGGATCGGGATCTCGTCGTCGCTGCGCCGGCGGAAGTGCCAGGAGGCGTAGAAGATCAGGCCCCACACGACGACGCCGGTGATGAGCGCAGCGATCCACGCGCCCTGCCACAGGGCGAGAATGGACTCACCCTGCTCGGTGCCCGGGTCGGGCATGGCGAGGCGCTCCCACTCACCTGAGTCGGAGCCGCACCCGGTGAGGGCGAGCAGGCCGAGGCCAAGCAGGGCGAGGAGCGTCAGCCGGCGACCGAGAACGCCGGATCCTGCCTTGCGCTCGGGGAGTTGCAGACCCACGAACGAGCCTTCCTCTCAGACGGTCACGAACACTCGGAAGACTATCCGAATCGTGCCTCCGATGACGGACCGGGTCGCCGGTAGCCTCCGACTGTGACCAATCCCGCGGACGCCGCCACCGGACCCGGCGGCGGGTACCTCGACTCGGCGTCCGCCGAGCCCCTCCACCCGGCGGCTCGCGACACCCTCCTCGCCGCGCTTGACCAGGGCTACGCCGACCCGCGGCGGCTGCACCGCCCGGGGCGCAACGCGCGCCTCCTGCTCGACAACGCGCGCGCCGTCTTGGCCGACGCGCTGGGGGTGCGCCCCGACGAGGTCACGTTCACCTCCTCGGGCACCGAGGCCGTGCATCGCGGCCTGCTCGGCCTGCACCGTGCCAGGGCTCGCGTCTCGGACCGGATCGTGCACAGTGCGGTCGAGCACTCGGCGGTGCTGCACGCCGCCGCGTGGGCGCCCGGCGAGACGGTCTCCGCGCCCGTGGACGCCCTGGGGCGGGTCCTCGTCGACGAGCTGGTCGCGGCGTCCGAGGGCGCCGCGGTCGTCGCCCTGCAGGCCGCCAACCACGAGGTCGGGACCCTCCAGCCGGTCGGCGACGTCGCCGAGCGGCTCCCCGGCGTCCCGCTGTTCGTGGACGCCTGTGCGGCCGCCGGCCGGGTGGGGCTGCCGACGGGATGGTCGGCCGCCGCCGCGTCGGCCCACAAGTGGGGAGGCCCGGCAGGCGTCGGCGTCCTGCTCGTGCGCAAGGGCGCGCGCTGGACCAGCCCCTTCCCGCGCGACGACCGCGTCGACGACCGGGCGAGCGGCTTCGAGAACGTCCCGGCCGCCCTGGCCGCAGCTGCCGCGCTGCAGGCCGTCGTGGCCGAGCGCGACGAGACCGCCGCACGCCAGGCCGCCCTGGTCGACCGGGTGCGCGCGGCGGTGCTCGAGATCCCCGACACCGACGTGGTGGGCGACCCCGTCGACCGGCTCCCCCACCTCGTGACCTTCTCGTTCCTCTACGTCGATGGCGAGGCGCTCGTGCACGCCCTGGGGCGCCACGGCTTCGGCGTCGCGAGCGGCTCGGCCTGCACGGCCTCGACGCTGGAGCCCAGCCACGTCCTGGCGGCCATGGGCGCCCTCACGCACGGCAACGTGCGGCTCTCCCTCGCCCGCGACACCAGCCCCGAGGAGGTCGAGCGGTTCCTGGCCGTGCTGCCCGGCGCGGTGGCCGAGATCCGCGCGGACGTCGGGCTGTGACCCCCGCCGTCGAGCTCGACTGCCGCGAGCTGCCGTGCCCCCGACCGATCATCGAGCTGGGCCGTCACCTCGCCGACGTGGGCGTGGGCGAGCTGCTCGCGGTGGTCGCCCACGACCCCGCCGCACGTCACGACGTACCGGCGTGGTGCCGCATGCGCGGCCAGGAGTACGTCGGCGAGGACACCGCCGACGACGGCGCGCCCCGCTTCGTGGTGCGCCGGCTGTCCTAGCCGTCAGAGGTGCGCGGCCACGTCGGCCGCGGCCTCCGGGCCGTAGGAGTCCTCGACCCGGGCGACGAACTGGGCGTGGGAGAACGTGTACTCCTGCGTGCCGACCGTCTCGACGACGTACGCCGCCAGCACGCAGCCGACCTGCGCGGCCCGCTCCAGGCCGAGCTCCCAGCTGAGGCCGGCCAGGAAGCCGGCCCGGAAGGCGTCGCCGACGCCGGTCGGCTCCACGGCCGTGACGTCCTTGGCGGCGGGCACCTCGATGACGGGCTCGCCGGCGCGGGTGATGCGGGCGCCCTGCGCGCCGAGCGTGACCACCTGGGTGCCGACCCGGGACAGGATCTCCTCGGCCGACCAGCCGGTCTTCTGCTCGATCATGTGCGACTCGTACTCGTTGGAGAAGAGGATCGCGGCGCCGTCGATGAGGTCGCGGATCAGCTCGCCGTCGGAGAAGGCCAGCTGCTGGGAGCAGTCGGAGATGAACGGGTAGGCGCGCTGCCGGCACTCGTGCGTGTGGCGGCGCATCGCCTCGGGGTCGTCGGCGCCGATCAGGACGTAGTCGGGCTCGCCGACCCGCTGCACGATGGGCTGCAGCTCGATCTGGCGGGCTTCGCTCATCGCCCCGGGGTAGAACGACGCGAACTGCGCCATCGTCGAGTCGGTGGTGCAGACGAAGCGCGCGGTGTGCTTGGTCGTGGAGATGTGCACCGAGTGGCAGTCGACGTGGTGGCGCTCGAGCCAGGAGCGGTAGTCGGCGAAGTCCTCGCCGGCCGCCCCGACCAGGACGGGCCGCAGCCCGAGGCGCCCGAGACCGAAGCACATGTTGGGCGCCACTCCCCCGCGCCGGATCTCGAGGTCGTTGACGAGGAACGACACGGAGATGTTGTGCAGCTGCTCGACGACGAGCGAGTCCTCGAACCTCCCCCCGAAGGTCATCAGGTGGTCGGAGGCGATGGAGCCGGCGATGAGGAGCGAGCCAGAGGACATGACACGGAACACTACCGACGGGTACTGCTGGGGCTACGCGGGAGTAGCCAATAGCGTCGAGGCATGACGCCGTACGAGGAGCTCACCAGCCCCCAGCAGATGCGCGCCGACTGCGAGGCGGCGGGCCGCAACCTGCGCCTCGAGTCGCGGCTCGAGCGCGTCGCCCGCGACGCCTCGCGGCCCGCGCCGAGCATCCTGTTCGCCGACTTCCCCCGCGAGGTCCCCAAGCGCGAGATCCGGATCTCCGACGCGGCGACCCGCCTCGCCAATGCGCTGCAGCTCCATCTCGACTGATCCCCCCAACCCTCGACAGGCCGACCCCTCCTCTCCCTCAGGCCTGTTGAGACCGAACAGCCCCCCGCCGGTGACCGGCGGGGGGCTGTTGCTTGGTGCGTCAGGCTGCTGCTGCCGAGGGATCGGCGGCTGCGATCAGTGGAACGAGTCTCCACACGCGCACGAGCCCGTGGCGTTGGGGTTGTCGATCGTGAAGCCCTGCTTCTCGATGCTGTCGACGAAGTCGATCATCGCGCCGTTGAGGTAGGGGACGCTCATCCGGTCGACCACGACGCTGACGCTGTCGAAGTCGGTGACGACGTCACCGTCGAGGCTGCGCTCGTCGAAGAACAGCTGGTAGCGCAGGCCGCTGCAACCGCCGGGCTGCACCGAGATGCGCAGCTGGAGGTCGTCACGACCCTCCTGCGCGAGAAGGCTCTGCACCTTCGCAGCGGCGACCGGGCTCAGGTTGATCTGGTCGGTGCGGCGCTCTGTGGTGGTCTCGACCTGCTCGGTCATGTGGTGACTCCCAGTCCGTGTGCGGGTTTCTTACCGGTTCCAATCGTCGCACACGCCCGGTTATTCCTCTGTTCGAGGAGACCAGGTGCGCGCGACGCGCTCCGCGAGCGCGGCCAGGGAGCCGGCCGGGTCGGCGAAGGCACGCTCATCGCCCACCAGGTCGACCAGCGAGTACGCCGACTCGACGCCGAGCGCGCGCATCTCGCGGGAGCCGACGAGCACCTGGCCGGCCAGCGCCACGCACGGGCGCAGCGCCTGCTGCGCCACCTCGGCCACGCCGTAGGGCACCTTGCCGGAGCGGCTGGAGAAGTCGAAGGCGCCCTCCCCGGTCAGGACCAGGTCGGCGGTCCGTGCCCGGTCGGCGAGACCGACGGCCGCGGCCACCAGCGCGATGCCGGGCTCGCGGACGGCCCCGAGGCACAGCAGCGCGAAGCCGAGCCCGCCCGCCGCACCGGCGCCCTTGTCCAGCGCCGTACGACGGTCGGTGGCGACCGCGAGGGCCTCCAGCCAGCCGTCCACCGTCAGGAGCCGGTCCTCGGCGATGCCGCGTTGCGCCCCGAACGCCTTGGTCGCCCCGAAGAGCCCGGCCAGGGGGATGTCCACGTCGGTGGCGGCCACCAGCCTCAGGCCGGCCACGCGCTCGCGCGCGGGGCCGAGGTCGACCTCCGTGAGGCCGGCGAGAGCGGCGGGACCGCCGTCGAGCACCCCGTTGGAGGTGGCGCCCAGCGCCGCGAGCAGGCCGGCTCCCCCGTCGTTGGTGCCGCTGCCGCCCAGGCCCACGACCACCGTCGTGGCGCCGGTCCCGGCGGCGGCCAGCAGCAGCTCGCCGACGCCGACGGTGCTGGCGCGCTCGACGTCCTGCCCCGCCACGAGCGGCTGCCCGCAGGCCTGGGCGGTCTCGACGTAGGCGGTGTCCCCGACCACCAGGACGGTCGCGGGCGTCGGCGCGCCGAACGGGCCGCTGACCGTGACCGCGAGCAGCTCCCCGCCGAGGCTCGCGTGCAGCACGTCGACGAAGCCCGGGCCCCCGTCCGACATCGGAGCGAGATCCAGCTCGTCGGCGGGCGCCCGCCGGGCCCAGCCCTCGGCGATGGCACGCGCCGCCTCCACCGCCGTCAACGTGCCGGCGAACTTGTCGGGCGCCACCAGAACTCGCATGCGGCCCATCCTGACCGAGACCTAGGCTCGTCACGTGACCGAGGTGACGATCCGCCCGATGCGGCCCGAGGACGTCGCGGACGCCGAGCGCCTCAGCGCCGAGAGCTTCCTCGACCTCGACCGGAGGATGCAGCGCCGCGACGCGCCCGATCCCGAGCTGCGCCCGCCCGCGCGGCGCGAGGCGTGGCTGCTCCGCACCCGGCACCTCCTGGAGACCGACCCCGGCGGCTGCTGGGTGGCCGACGACGACAGCGGCCTGATCGGCATGGCGACGTCGTTCGTCCGCGACAAGACCTGGTGCCTGGCGACGTACGCCGTGCGGCCGGGGCTGCAGTCGCGCGGGATCGGCCGCCAGCTGCTGGAGGCGGCCCTGCACCACGGGCGGGGCTGCCTGCGCGGGATGCTGTCGGCGGGCAGCGACCCGAGGTCGGCGCGGCGCTACCGGCTGGCCGGCTTCACGCTGCACCCGCAGATGCACCTCACCGGCACCGTCGACCGCTCGGCGATCCCGGTCGTCGAACGGGTGCGTGAGGGCTCGGCCTCCGACACCGACCTGATGGACTCGATCGACCGCCAGGTGCGCGACGCGGCGCACGGCCCCGACCACCCGCTGATGCAGCGGCTCTGGCGCCCCCTCGTGTCCGACTCGACCACGGGCTCCGGCTACGCCTACGTCGACGGCAGCGGGGCCGTCCAGCTGCTCGCGGCGACCACGCGCGCGACCGCCACGCGGCTGCTCTGGGCGGCGGTCGCGGACGGTCCGGCGGAGCAGACGATCGCCCACGTCACGGCCGCCAACGAGTGGGCGATCGACGTGGGGATGGCCGCGCGCCTCGAGCTGCACTCCGAGGGCTACCTCGGACTGCGGGGAATGAGCCCGCCGTCGCCGTACGTTCACTCCGGTGCCCTGCTCTAGCGGACCTCCCAGCGAACTAGGATCGGTGCCATGACGACCGTCGACCTGCCCCTCCTGCCGCTCGGCCGCGGGGTCGACCTCTCCTCCGAGCGGGGCGTCGAGTGCCCGGGCGACCTGCCCGAGACCTCCGACCCCTCGCTCGTCGCCCGAGCCCGGGCCGCGAAGGAGGCGCTGGGCGAGCGCGTGTTCGTGCTCGGCCACCACTACCAGCGCGACGAGGTCATCCAGTTCGCCGACGTCACCGGCGACTCGTTCAAGCTGGCCCGCGACGCGGCCGGGCGCCCCGAGGCCGAGTACATCGTCTTCTGCGGCGTCCACTTCATGGCCGAGTCGGCCGACATCCTCACCGGCCCGCACCAGCGCGTGGTGCTGCCCGACCTCTCCGCCGGGTGCTCCATGGCCGACATGGCCGTGCTCTCCCAGGTCGAGGACGCCTGGGACGCGCTCGCCGAGGCCGGCGTCCAGGACGCCGTCGTCCCGGTGACCTACATGAACTCCAGCGCCGACATCAAGGCGTTCTGCGGCCGCAACGGCGGCATCGTGTGCACCTCCTCCAACGCCGAGACCGCGCTGGAGTGGGCCTTCGACCAGAAGCAGCCCCTCGAGGCCGGCGGCCCCGGGCGCAAGGTGCTCTTCTTCCCCGACCAGCACCTCGGTCGCAACACCGCCGTGCTGAAGATGGGCCTCACCCTCGACGACTGCGTCGTGTGGGACCCGCAGAAGCCCAACGGCGGCCTGACGCAGCAGCAGCTGGTCGACGCGACGATGATCCTGTGGAAGGGCCACTGCTCGGTGCACGGCCGCTTCTCCCCCGAGGTCATCGACACCCTGCGCGCCACCGTGCCGGACATCCAGATCCTGGTGCACCCCGAGTGCACGCACGAGGTCGTGCTCAAGGCCGACCTGGTGGGGTCGACGGAGTTCATCATCAAGACGATCGAGGCGGCGCCTGCCGGCTCCACCTGGGCGATCGGCACCGAGCTGAACCTCGTGAAGCGGCTCGCGCAGGACCACCCGGACAAGAACATCGTCTTTCTCGAGAAGAACGTCTGCTACTGCTCCACGATGAACCGGATCGACCTCCCGCACCTGGTGTGGGCGCTGGAGTCGCTGGTCAACGGGATCGTGGTCAACCAGATCGACGTCGACGACGACACCGAGCGCGACGCGCTCGTCGCGCTGCAGCGGATGCTCGACCTGCCCGGCAAGTCCCACAAGGACTGACCCGGGCCCCCGTCACTCCGCCGTCACTCCCCCGTCACTGGGGCAGCTCGAACCACGCGACGGTGCCGCCGCCATCGGCCTCGTCGAGCCCGATGGCTCCGCCGTGGGCCTCGACGATCCGCCGGCAGGTCGCCAGCCCGATGCCGGAGCCGTCGACGCTGCTCGCGGCCCGTGCCAGCGGCAGGAAGACCCGCTCGCGGTCGCCGGCCGGGACGCCCGGCCCGTTGTCGGTGACCTCGATCCGCCAGCCGCCGGCGGTGGGACGAGCCCCGACCCGTACCACCGGCGGACGGCCGGCGACCCGGAACTTGGCGGCGTTGCCGACGAGGTTCTGCAGCAGGGCGCGGAGCTGGACCTCGTCGCCCGGGACGGTCGGGAGCGGCCCCGCCTCGAGCCGCACGTCGGCGAGAGCCGACTCGAGGTCGACGCGCACGTCACCCAGCAGGGCGCCGACGTCGACCGACGTGAGCTTGAGGGAGCCGCTCACGCGGGCGAAGTCGAGGACGTCGTCGATCAGCAGGGCCATGCGCTGCGAGCCCTGGAGCGCACGGTCGACCAGCCACCGGGCCTCCTGGGGGTCGGCGCCCTCGGTGAGGTGGTCGTGCACGAGCTCCAGCGACATGGTGACGCTGGTCAGCGGCGACTTCAGGTCGTGGCTGACCTGACCGGCGAACGACGCCAGCCGCTGGTTGGAGTCCTCGACCTGCGACAGGGTCTCGGCCAGGCGCTTGGTCGTGAGCGAGAGCTCCAGGACGTCGACGACCCGGTCGGCGAGGGTCGCGAGCGCGCCCACCTGCTGGGTGTCGAGCGCACGCGGCTCGGTGTCGAACACGCACAGGGTGCCGATGGCGATGCCCGCGGGCGTCACGAGCTTGTGCGAGGCGTAGAAGCGCACGTCGCCGATCGCGCCCGTGACGAACGGGTTGTCCTGGAAACGGGGGTCCAGCCGCGCGTCGGTGACAACGATCGGGGTGTCGGCGTCCAGCACCGCCGCGCACATGGAGTCCTCGCGCCGGCACACCGAGGCGTCGAAGCCGACCGCAGCCACCTGGTGCTGGTGGGCGTCGGTGATCAGGTTGATCGTGGCCATCGGGACGTCGCACACCAGCGCCGCGAGCTCGACCAGGGCGACCAGGTCGCGCCGGGGCGGCCGCTCGAGCAGGTCGTAGGCCGCGATGCCTGCCGCGCGTCGCTGGTCCTCGAGAGTGCTGGTCGTCATCCCAGGAGTCTCCCATCCTTTCGTGCGGGAACGGGCGGTCCTCAGAGGCCGGGGGCGCCCCAGACGGCCAGCCACCGGGAGAGGTCCTGCTCCATCGGGATCTCGGAGGCGAGGGTGTCGCGCACCTGGATCTCCAGCAGGTTGTCCCGCTGCTGCGGTCCGGTCGGGGCGAAGGCGTAGAACGACGACTGCTTGTAGAGGTAGACCAGACCGATCCGACGGCCGGCGGAGTCGGCGAACGGCACGAGGGAGCACAGCAGCGAGGGGCCGAACCCCTCCGCCTCCAACGTCGTGTTGACCGCGTGCAGGTCGGTGCAGAGCCCCCCGACGTCGTCGGGCTCGCGGTGCACGGTCAGCCAGGTGAAGCCGAAGCCGTCGCCGGAGACCTCGACCTCCGGCGCGTCGACCGCGCCGGTGATCAACGAGACGACGTCCTTCTGGGTGTCGGCGAAGCCGGCCCCGTCGGCCGCCCGGTAGCAGACCGAGCCGACCCCGGTGGGCGTGAGCCCGATGGTGGTCTGCAGCGTGATCGCGGCGCTGGGGATGAGGAACAGCGCGTCGAGGTCGGCCTGCTTGGGCCGGGAGCGGCCCGTGACCGCCTGCCAGAAGCCCATCAGACGGTCGGCCGGCCGAGCTCGGCCTGGATCTTGGCGAGCTGCTCGAGGCGCTGCTCGAGCGACGGGTGGGTCGAGGTGAGCGTGCGCAGCGAGACGCCGGCCGCGGCCGGGGCGATGCACAGCGCGCTCGCGGCGGCCATCTGGCGGAGGTCCTTCTGCGGTATCTGGTTGATCTCGCCGGTGATCTTCTGCAGGGCCGAGGCCAGGGCGGCGGGCTTCATCGTGAGGTAGGCGCCCGCGCGGTCGGCGGACAGCTCGCGGTAGCGCGAGAGGATGCGCAGCAGCACGAAGCTGACGGCGTAGACGACCAGGCTGACGACGAGCACGACCAGCCAGATGGGCAGGCCGTTGCTGTTGTTGTCGCGGCGGTTGCCGCCGAAGAACGCGCCGTACTGCGCGCCCTGGGTGAGCATCCCGGCAGCGATGCCGGCCGACGAGGCGACGGTCATCACGAGGACGTCGCGGTGGGCGACGTGGGACAGCTCGTGCGCCAGGACCCCCTCCAGCTCCTCGGCAGTGAGGGTCTGCAGGATGCCGGTCGTGACGCAGACGACCGCGCGGTCCGGGGACCGGCCGGTGGCGAAGGCGTTGGGCACGCGCGAGTCGGCGATGCCGACGCGGGGCTTGGGCATGTCGGCCAGCGCGCACAGCCGGTCGATCATGCCGTGCAGCTCCGGGGCCTCCTGCGGGCTGACCTCGCGGGCCCGCATCGCGCGCATCGCGACCTTGTCCGAGGAGTACCACTGGTAGATCGCGACGCCGATGCCGGCGAGCCCGACGAGCACCGCGAGTCCCATGCCTCCCTGACCGCCGAGGATCACCATGAGGCCCCCGATCAGGGCGACGAAGACCGCCCCGAGCAGGAACATCACGAGCGTCATGCGGGCGGTGAGTCCC
Source organism: Nocardioides lijunqiniae (assembly GCF_015024225.1). GTDB lineage: Bacteria > Actinomycetota > Actinomycetes > Propionibacteriales > Nocardioidaceae > Nocardioides > Nocardioides lijunqiniae. Next base: position 35,695 of record NZ_JACJGM010000027.1, on the reverse strand, counting down.
GAGTCACCGACGAACCGTGTGCGAGCCATGGGGCCATTCTCCCCGGTCCACCCAAGAGCCACCTGAGCGACCCGTGCGAACGCTCAGCCGGGGATCAGACCGTCGCCCGCCAGCAGCTCGCGCACCTGCTCGATGGTCGCGTCGGGCGGCGGCAGGATCAGGTCGGACTCGTCGAGGGAGTCCAGCGGGTGGGCGACGCCGACGGTGCGCACGCCGTCGAGCAGCGCGCCGAGGGCGTCGCGGAACGACGCCTCGTCGCCCTTCTCCACGGCCGCCTCGAGCGTCGCGTCGAGGTCGTTGAGCTTGTCGATCGCGTGGTCGGCCACGTCGTACTGGCCCTCTCCGAGGATCCGGATGATCAGCGCGGTCATCGCGGCTGCTCCCCCTCCGGCTGCTCCGACCCGGCCTCGATCGCGTCGGGGGCCGGCGCGGACGACAGCCCCTTCATGCGTGCCAGCTCGGCCTCGACGTCGGACTGCGAGCTCATCGACTCCAGCTCGCGGCTGATGTCGTCGCCGGCGTTGAGGGACGAGGCGTCGTCGAGCGCGCCGGAGGCGATGAGCTCGTCGATCGCGCCCGCACGCGCCTGCATGTTGGCCGTCTTGTCCTCGGCGCGCTGGATCGCCATGCCGACGTCGCCCATCTCCTCGCCGATGCCGGACATGGCCTCGCCGATGCGGGTCTGCGCCTCCGCGGCCGTGTAGTTGGCCTTGATCGTCTCCTTGCGGGTGCGGAAGGACTCGACCTTGGCCTGCAGGCGCTGCTGGGCCAGCGTGAGCTTCTCCTCCTCGCCCTGGAGGTTGGCGTGCTGGACCTTGAGGTCGTTGATCTGGCCGGCCAGGGCGGACTTGCGGGTCAGCGCCTCGCGGGCGAGGTCCTCGCGGTCCATGCTCAGCGCCTTCTCGGCCTGCGACTGGAGCTTGCCGGCCTGCTGCTCGAGCTGGGCGACCTGGAGCTCGACGCGCTTGCGGCTCGTCGCCACGTCGGCGACGCCCCGGCGTACCTTCGAGAGGAGGTCGAGCTGGCGCTGGTAGCTGTAGTCAAGCGTCTCGCGCGGGTCCTCGGCGCGGTCGAGGGCCGTGTTGGCCTTCGACCGGAAGATCAGGCTGACGCGCTTCATGAGGCTCATTCGGACGATCCCTCTCAGATGGAGCGGACACAACGGCGTGGCCCCCTCACCCTACGGCGCGAGCGGTGAGGACCGCGAGGGCGTGCTGGTCGAGCGGCTGCGGTGATCGGCCCGCGGCGTGCGTCACCTGCGGTGCGTCTCTGCCGGTGGTCGAGCAGCGAGGAGCGCCAGCGACGAGCGCCCGTCGAGACCCCGTAGCCAAGCGCCGACCTTCGGTGGTTGAGGTGCGAGCGCAGCGAGCCTCGAAACCACCTGGTCTCTGCGTGGCTCGGGTGGCCCGCGCGATTAGGCACCCATGTCGGCAGTTCGAGCCTCGGGCCGGCCTCTCCACGCTTGGCCGGGCCGGGGTGGTGACCAACTGCCGACGCTGAGTGTCGGTGGACGCACCACCAGTCACACCAGCCCCACCAGGGGGGTGCCGCGCATTGCGCGGGCGGCGCGGCGAAGCCGTGTCCGCCCCGTGCGCCGTCAAGCCGGTCGAGAGAGGCTCCGGGTCAAGGACGGCCGCAGGCCGCCGCGAAGCGGGCGAAGCTCATTGACGCGGAGACGCGACCGGCTACGCGCGCGGCACCCCAGTCCGGCCCCGAGGCCACCTTCAGAGGTGCGGGGGTCTCGACGGCCGCTCGCTGGCGCTCGCTGCTCGACCACCGGTAAGTGGTTTCGAGGCTCGCTGCGCTCGCACCTCAACCACCGAAGGGCGGCGCGTGGCTCACCGGGTCCCGACGGCCGCTCGTCGCTGGCGCTCCTCGCTGCTCGACCACCGGCGGGGTGGTTTCGAGGCTCGCTGCGCTCGCACCTCAACCACCGTGGTGGCGGCGCTCGGGTCAGGGGGTCTCGGCGGGAGCGTGGCACCAGTAGTCTGGGGCCTGTCGTCCCGTCCTCGCGCTGAAGGCCATTCGTGTTCCGTCGTAGCAAGTCAGAGTCCACCGCCACCGAGCCGCTCGTCGTCAAGGAAGGCGGCAAGGGTCGACCGACCCCGACCCGCCGGGAGGCCGAGGCCGCGGCCAAGGCCCGGGCCAAGGTGCCGCGCACGCGCAAGGAGCTCGCGCAGGCGCAGCGCCAGGCGCGCATGGAGTCCAGCCAGCAGGTGCGCTCGGCGATGAAGACCGGCGACGAGCGCTACCTGATGCCGCGCGACAAGGGCCCGGTGCGGCGCTTCATCCGCGACTACGTCGACGCGCGGTTCTCCATCGTCGAGCTGATGATCCCGCTGCTGATCGTCACCATGGTCCTGGGCTACTCCGGCAACCCCGACCTGCGCAGCATGGGCAACACGCTGCTGCTCGGCACCCTGCTGCTGGTCATCGTCGACCTGCTCCTGCTGCGCCGGCGCGTGCGCAAGGAGATCGCGCGGCGCTTCCCGGGTGAGCCGCTCAAGGGCACGACGTACTACACCGTCACCCGCGCGATGCAGATGAAGTTCATGCGGATGCCCAAGTCCAAGGTCAAGATCGGCCAGGAGCTGCCCGAGCACTACTCGTGACGGACCAGGTCGCCGGGCTCCTCGCGGGTCTGGTGGCCGCCGGGCTGTTCGGGGTGGCCGCCGTCGCGCAGGCCTCCGCCGTACGCCGGGCGGACGAGCGCCCCACGCACCTCGTCGCATTCGTCACCCGCTCCGTGCGCGACCCGCTCACGATGCTCGTCGTGGCGGCCTACCTCGGCGGCTTCGTGCTGCACGCCGTCGCGATCTGGCTGGTGCCGCTCTACCTGGCGCAGGCGCTGATCTCCCTGTCGCTGCCGGTGACGGCGCTGGCGTCGCGACGGGTGAGCGAGCAGCTCCGTCCCGCCGACTGGCTGGGGGTCGCCGCCGTGACCGGCGGACTGGTGCTCACCGCGCTCGGCTCCGGGGAGCCGGGTGACGTGGTCACCACCTGGACCTTCGCGGTCCCCGTCGTCCTCGGCGTCGTGGCGCTGGTGGCCGTCGCGCTCGTGGGCCGGGACTGGCCCGGGCCCCTGCTCGGCACCCTCGCGGGCCTCGGGTACGCCGGGTCGGCGCTGGCGGTGCGCGGGGTGACGTGGCCGCTGGAGCCGGCGGTCGTGCTGGCGGGCCTGGCGGTGCCGGCGTTCGGGCTGGTGTCGTTCTGGCTGTACTCGCTGGGCATGCACTCCAGCGCCGTCACCGGGACCACCGCCCCCATGATCGTCGGCCAGACGCTGGTGCCGGCGGCGATCGGGGTGGTGCTCCTCGGTGACGGCGTCCGGGAGGGCTGGGCCCCCGGCGTGGCGGTCGGGCTCGTGCTCGCGACCGCCGGCGCCGTCGCGGTCAGCCGAAGTCGCGCTTAGCCGGCGACTGGGTCTTCTGCGGGTCGCGCTCGGCGACGTCGCCCACGACCTCGTCGATGGCGCTCAGCGTCGACGCGTCGAGCGTCACGCCCGCCGCCTTGACGTTCTCGGTCACCTGCTCGGGGCGGCTCGCGCCGATGATCGCGCTGGAGACGTTGGGGTTCTGCAGGACCCACGCCACCGCGAGCTGCGCCAGGCTCAGCCCGGCCTCGTCCGCGATCGGCTGCAGGCGCTGCACGCGCTCGAGCACGTCGTCCTTGAGCCAGCGCGAGATCATGTTCGACCCGCCCTTCTCGTCGGTGCCGCGCGAGCCCGGGGGCGGCTGCTCGCCCGGCTTGTACTTGCCGGTCAGCGCGCCTTGGGCGATCGGGGACCACACGACCTGACCCATCCCGAGCTCCTCGCAGGTGGGCACGACCTCGGCCTCGATCACGCGCCACAGCATGTTGTACTGCGGCTGGTTCGAGACGAGCGGCACGCGCAGCTCGCGCGCCAGCGCGTGGGCGGCCCGGATCTCCTCCGCGCGCCACTCCGAGACGCCGATGTAGAGCGCCTTGCCGGCGCGCACGACGTCGGCGAAGGCCTCCATCGTCTCCTCGAGCGGGGTCTCGTGGTCGTAGCGGTGGGCCTGGTAGAGGTCGACGTAGTCGGTGCCGAGCCGCGACAGCGAGCCGTCGATCGACTCCATGATGTGCTTGCGCGAGAGCCCGTGGTCGTTGTGGGCGCCGGGCCCGGTCGGCCAGTAGACCTTGGTGAAGATCTCCAGGCCCGCGCGCCGCTCGCCCGCGAGCGCCTTGCCGAGGACGGTCTCGGCGGCGGTGTTGGCGTAGACGTCGGCGGTGTCGAACGTGGTGATGCCCTCCTCCAGCGCCTGCCGCACGCACGCCAGCGCGGCGTCCTCCTCCACCTGCGACCCGTGGGTCAGCCAGTTGCCGTACGAGATGGCCGAGATCTTCAGGCCGCTTGCTCCGAGGTTACGAATCTCCATGACCTCGACACTAGGACGCCCACCCCAGCGGCTCCACCCTCCGCCTGTCAGGATGCTGCGGTGAGCAGCCCCACCGCCGACGTCTCCGTGCGCATCGCCTGGGCCGACGACGCCCCGGCCATCGCCGGCCTGCAGCTGCGCACGTGGCCGGAGCAGTACGCCGGGGTGCTGCCGCCCGAGGCGCTCCCCCAGGACGTCGAGGCGGCCGCGGCGGCGTGGGCCGACTCGCTGCGCAAGCCCCGCGACGCCCGCAACCGGGTGCTCGTCGCCCTCGAGCGCAACCGGGTCTGCGGCTTCGTCGTCGTCGGCCCGGCCGCCGACCCCGACTGCGACCCCGTCGCCGACGGCGAGATGCAGGAGCTCACCGTGGCGCCCGAGGAGCGGGGCAAGGGCCACGGCTCGCGGCTGCTCCAGGCGGCCGTCGACACCCTGCTGGCCGACCGGTTCAACCGCGCCGTGACCTGGACGATGTCCACCGACGACGCCACCCGGGTGTTCCTCAGCGAGGCCGGCTGGGCCCCCGACGGCGCCCACCGCACCCTCGACCTCGACGGCAGCGGCACGACCCAGGTCAAGCAGGTGCGTCTCCACACCGCGTTCTCGTGAGCGAGCCGCCCGAGGACGATCGCCGGCAGATCGTCCGCGACAGCCTCGGCGTCGGCGTCGCGACAGGCACGTACGGCGTGTCGTTCGGCGCCGTCGCGGTCGGCTCCGGGCTCGACGTGCTGCAGACGTGCGCGCTGTCGCTGCTGATGTTCACCGGCGCCTCGCAGTTCGCCCTGGTGGGTGTGCTGGCCTCCGGCGGCGCCCCGCTGTCGGGAGCGCTGACCGCCCTGCTGCTCGGCACCCGCAACACGCTCTACGGGCTGCGCCTGGCCCCCCTGCTGGGCTGGACCGGACGGCGGCGGCTCGCGGCCGCGCATGTCCTCATCGACGAGTCGACCGCGATGGCGGTGACCCGCACGACCCGGGAGGGCGCCCGCACCGGCTTCCTCACCACCGGGATCTCGATCTTCGTGCTCTGGAACCTGTTCACGCTCGTGGGCGCCCTCGCCGGCACGGCCATGGGCGACCCCCGCACCTACGGTCTCGACGCGGCCGTGGGGGCGGCGTTCCTGGCGCTGCTGTGGCCGCGCCTGCGCGAGCGGCGCAACCTCGTGGTCGGTCTGCTGGCGGCGCTCGTCGCGCTCGGGGCGGTGCCGATCACCTCGGCCGGCGTGCCGGTCCTGGTCGCGGGCGGCGTGGCGCTGCTGGCCGGCCTGCTCCTGCGACAGGGGGCGGACGCATGACCTGGCTCGCCATCCTGGTAGCCGGCGTGGGCTGCTACCTGCTGAAGCTCGCGGGGCTCTCGGTCCCGCCGAGCGTGCTGGAGCGGCCGCTGGTCGCCCGGGTGGCCGACTTGATCCCGGTGGCTCTGCTCGCGGGGCTGGTGGCGGTGCAGGTGTTCAGCACCGGCCCGGACCTGGCGCTCGACGCCCGGGCCGCGGCCCTGGCCGTGGCGGTCGTGCTCCTCCTGCTGCGTGCGCCGTTCCTCGTCGTGGTGTTCGGTGCCGCCCTCGTCGCCGCCCTGCTGCGGCTGCTGTGAGGGCGGCACCGACCACGCGTCAGACCGGCTGGACCGCGCCGAGGACCTGCTGGACCTCGTCGGGGGTCGTGGCCGCCTCGAGGCGGGCCACCTGCTCGGAGTCGAGGAAGACCTCCGCGATCTGCCCGAGCAGCTTGAGGTGGTCGTCGCCCTGGGCCGCGATGCCGATGACGAACTTGACCTCCTTGTTCTTCCACTGCACCCCGTCCGCGTAGCGCACGAACGAGATCGCGGTCCGCTTGATGGCGGGCTTGGCCTCGTTGGTGCCGTGCGGGATCGCGAGCAGGTTGCCCATGTACGTCGACACCGACTGCTCGCGGGCGTGCATCGCGTCGACGTACGACGGCTCGACGGCCCCCGCGGCCACCAGGAGCTCCCCGGCGCGGGTGATCGCCTCCTCGCGGCTGCCGGTGCCGCCGTCGAGCACGATGGACTCGGCGGACAGCAGGTCGCCCACGCCGGCCGACGCCTCCGCGGAGGAGGCTGCCCCGGTCGGCCCGGCACCGCCGTCGGCGGACTGATCGACCAGCTCGACGATCTCGTCGTAGCGCGGGCTGTTCATGAAGTTCTCGACCGACACGTGCACGGCCGAGCCCGTCCTCTGCCGGGCGCGATCGGTGAGGTCCTGGTGGGTGACCACCAGGTCGTAGGTGTCGGTGAGGTTGGAGATCGCCTTGTTGACGACCGTGACCTCGGGGTGGCCGGCCGCGTGGATCTTCTTGCGCAGCACCGACGCGCCCATGGCCGAGGAGCCCATGCCGGCGTCGCAGGCGAAGACGATCGAGCGGATCGCCCCCGGGCGGGCACCGTCGCCGGTGAGCATCCCGGCGACGGACGACCGCTTGCCCTTGCGGGCCTCCATGTCGGCCGTGGCGGCGCTCAGGTCGCCGTCGCCCTTGCGGTCGATCTTCAGCAGGAACGACGCGACGACGAACGAGACGGCCGCGGCCACGACGACCGACAGGGTGACCCCCAGCAGGCTTCCCGGGGGCGAGGCGGTCCAGACCGCGATGATCGAGCCCGGCGAGGCCGGGGAGCGCAGGCCGGAGTCGAAGGCGACGTTGACCGCGACGCCGGACATGCCGCCGGCGATGACGGCCAGCACCAGGATCGGCTTCATCAGGACGTAGGGGAAGTAGATCTCGTGGATGCCGCCGACGAACTGGATCAGGATCGCGCCGGGGGCCGAGGCCTTGGCCGCGCCCTTGCCGAAGACCGCGAACGCCAGCAGGAGACCGAGGCCCGGGCCGGGGTTGGCCTCCAGCAGGAACAGGATGGACTCGCCGGTGTCGCGGGCCTCGGTGGTGCCGAGCGGGGTCAGGATGCCCTGGTTGATGGCGTTGTTGAGGAAGAGGATCTTGGCCGGCTCGATGAAGATCGAGGTCAGCGGCAGGACGTTGTTGTCGACCAGCGTGTTGACGACGTTGGAGGCGAGCTTGCTGAACTCCTCGACGAACGGGCCGGCCAGGACGAAGCCGATGATCGCCAGGAAGCCCGCCCAGATGCCGGCCGAGAAGTTGTTGACCAGCATCTCGAAGCCGGGCCGGATCTTGTGCGCCCACAGGGCGTCGAGCCGCTTCATCGACCAGCCGGCGAGCGGTCCCATGACCATGGCGCCGAGGAACATCGGCACGGTCGCTCCCGCGATGGCGCCCATCGTGGCGATCGCGCCGACGACGCCGCCGCGGATGTTGTCGTCGTACATCATCCGGCCGCCGGTGTAGCCGATGAGCAGCGGCAACAGGTAGGTGATCATCGGCCCGACGATCCCGGTGCCGTCGGCCCCGGACCCCCAGGCCCCGAGGTCCTCGACGAAGCCGTAGCCGCCCTCGTAGCCGAACACGTCCTTGCCGATCAGCGTGATCCAGCCGGTCTCGATGAACAGGGCGGTGATCAGGCCCCACGCGATGAACGCGCCGATGTTGGGCAGGACCATGTTGGACAGGAACGTGCCGAAGCGCTGGACCTGGATCCGCATCCCGCCGGCGGCGGGTGCTGTGGTGGTGCTGGTGGTCATCGAGCTCTCCCTTGAGGCGACCGGGCGAGGTGAGCGGCGTGTGATGCCGATCACGATCTTTGAATGTCTTCATATCCCGGCGCCATTGGGCGCGTCAAGGGTTGAAACCCACATGATCAGAGACAAATCCACAGATGCGGTAGTAGTCTGGGCCGCTCGCCCGCCGCTCTACAGTGACGGAGGGCACACCCCGCACCCACACCAGCAGCTGGAGGACGAATGAAGGCCCTGAGGTTCTACGCCCCCGAGGACGTGCGCATCGAGGACGTCCCGGAGCCCACCTGCGGCCCCGACGAGGTCAAGCTGAAGGTGAAGAACTGCTCCACCTGCGGCACCGACGTCAAGATCTTCCACAACGGCCACCAGAACCTCACTCCCCCGCGCACCATCGGCCACGAGATCGCGGGCGAGGTCGTGGAGGTCGGCGCCGACGTCCAGGCGACGTACGGCGGCGACTGGAAGGTCGGCGACCGCGCGCAGGTCATCGCGGCCGTGCCGTGCGGCGAGTGCCACGAGTGCCGCAAGGGCTGGATGGCCGTGTGCCAGAACCAGACCTCGGTCGGCTACCAGTACGACGGCGGCTTCGCGGAGTACATGATCGTCCCGAAGCAGGTCCTCAAGGTCGACGGCCTCAACCGGATCCCCGACAACGTCGGCTACGACGAGGCCTCGGCGGCGGAGCCGTTCGCCTGCGCGATCAACGCCCAGGAGCTGATGGGCATCGAGGAGGGAGACACCGTCGTCGTCTTCGGCGCCGGGCCGATCGGGTGCATGCACATCCGGATCGCCCGCGGCGTCCACCGGGTCGGCAAGGTCTTCCTGATCGACGTCAACGCCGAGCGCCTGGCGATGTCGGCCGACGCCGTGCAGCCCGACAAGGTCATCAACGGCGCCGAGGTCGACGTCGTCGAGCGCGTCATGGAGCTCACGGGCGGCCGCGGCGCGGACGTCGTCATCACCGCGACCGCCGCCAACGTCACCCAGGAGCAGGCCGTCGCCATGGCCGCCCGCAACGGTCGGATCTCCTTCTTCGGCGGCCTGCCCAAGACCGACCCGACCATCACGCTCGACTCCAACGTCGTGCACTACCGCCAGCTGCACATCCACGGCGCCAACGGCTCCGCCCCCGAGCACAACAAGCGGGCGCTGGAGTACATCTCCAGCGGCCAGGTCCCGGTCAAGGACCTGATCACCGAGCACATCCCGCTCGAGCGGGTGCTCGACGCCTTCGACATCGTCAAGCGCGGCGCCGCGATCAAGGTGACCGTCGAGCCGTAGGCCGACGGGCTGACATGGAGGGCCCGTGCCGGTTCCGTCCGGCACGGGCCCTTGTCCACTGTGGCGCATCCGCGCGGCCCGCGCACCGGTGAGACTGGTGCACGTGTGTGCACTGCACAAAGTTGCAGAACCGGTGCCGGCGGGCCGGCCGCGGCGCCTCAGTCGAGGTCGAGGAAGTGCTCGAGCCCCACGGTCAGGCCGGGGTGGGCCGCGACCTGGCGCACGCCGGTGAGCACGCCCGGCGTGAACGACGCCCGGTCCATCGAGTCGTGGCGGATCGTGAGCGTCTCCCCCACGCCGCCGAGCAGCACCTCCTGGTGGGCGACCAGGCCGCGCAGGCGCAGGGCGTGGACGCGCACGCCGTCCACGTCGGCGCCGCGAGCGCCGTCCAGCGACGTGGAGGTGGCGTCGGGCGAGGGCGGGGTGCCGGCGTCGCGGCGCGCGGCCGCGACCAGCTCCGCCGTACGGCGTGCGGTCCCGGAGGGCGCGTCGGCCTTGTCGGGGTGGTGCAGCTCGGTGATCTCGACCGACTCGTAGAACGGCGCGGCGACGGCGGCGAAGCGCATCATCAGGATCGCGCCGATCGAGAAGTTGGGGGCGATCAGGATGCCGACGCCCGGGGCGTCCGCGAGCCGCTCGCGCAGGACCGCGAGCCGGCCGTCGTCGAAGCCGGTGGTGCCGACGACGGCATGCAGCCCGTGGTCGACGCAGAAGGCGAGGTTGTCCATGACCACGTCGGGGTGGGTGAAGTCGACGACGACCTCCGCACCCCCGTCGACGAGGGCGGCGATGTCGTCGCCCTGGTCGACCGCGGCGACCAGCTCGGTGTCGGCGGCGGCCTCGACGGCGGCGCACACCTCGGCCCCGACCTTGCCGCGCGCACCCAGCACACCCACCCTGATCGTCGTCGCCACGCGAGCAATCTAGCGCGACGCCAGGGCGTCCCCTGCGCGCAGGGGACGCCCGCGTCTGGCAGGCTGGAGCCATGGCTGCGAACACGATCCCCGCGCGGATCCGCTGGGCGGTGGAGTTCATGGACGTCCAGCCGGCCGACCACGTCCTCGAGATCGGGTGCGGACCGGGCGCTGCGGCGGAGCTGATCTGCGCGAAGCTCGAGACCGGCAAGCTCTTCGCCATCGACCGCTCGGAGTCCGGCGTCGACCGCACGAAGCGCCGCAACGCCGCTCACGTGGAGTCCGGCCGGCTCACGGTGCGTCAGATCGACCTCGCGACCCTGCGGGTGCCGGTGAAGCGGTTGACCAAGGTCTTCAGCTTCAACGTCAACCTGTTCTGGGTGCGCGACTGCGCCGACGAGGTGGCCCTGCTCCACGAGCGGGTCCTTCCCGGCGGTGCCGTCTACCTCTTCTACGAGACCACCGCCCCGCAGGACGTGCCGCGCGTGGTCGAGCGGGCCTCGGCCGCACTGGCGGGCGGCGGCTTCCGCGTCTCGGTCATCGACCAGAAGCAGCCGGCGGTCGTCGGGATCATCGGCCGGCGATAAGGCCTGAACCTTATGAGTCCTCGACATTAGGTTATCGCCTAATGTAAGGTGGTCATCAGGCAGGAGCCTGATCGAGGAGGTGACGCGATGCCCGCCGTGCTGACGGCTGACCAGCAGCACAGCCGCACCGGGCCCGACCGCGTCCCCGACGCTCTCGAGCGCCTCGCCGACGTACCGCAGCTGCGGGCCTTCGAGCGCACCGCGGGCGACGAGTTCCAGGGCGTGCTCGACGACCCGGCCGCCCTCGCCGCCGCGCTGGAGCTGCTGCTGCGCTCCGGGGAGTGGAACGTCGGCCTCGGCCTCGGCGAGGTCGACCTGCCCCTCCCCAGCTCCACCCGCGCCGGCTCGGGACCGGCCTTCCTGCACGCTCGCGACGCGGTCACCGCTGCCAAGTCCAGCCCGTGGCACCTGCGGGTCGTCGACGGCACCGGCGCCGGTCCGGCGAGGGCGCTCGAGACCACCCTGTGGCTGTGGGCGGCCGTGCTGGCCCGCCGCACGCCGCGCGGGTGGGAGGTCGCCGACCTCGTCGACGCGGGCGGCCTGTCCTACGAGGAGGCCGGGCGCCGTCTGGGCATCACCCAGTCGGCCGTGAGCCAGCGCGCGCAGGCGGCCGGCATCGTGGAGGGCCGCCGCGCCCGGGAGCTCGTCACCTACCTCGCCGGCCAGCTCATCGACCAGCTCCTCGACCAGCCCACCGACACCCCAGGAGACCGCCATGACGCCTGAGGAGACCGGTGCCCTCGTCCTCGCCCTCCTGGGGGCCGGCGTCGTGGCGGCGGCCTGGGGGTGGACGTCCGCGGGGCGGACGATCTGGCCGCCGGCCTCGCTGGCCGTGCTGGCCGCCGCGCTCGCGACCGCCGTACCCGCCCACGTGGAGGAGCAGACCCCGGTCGCGGTCGCGATGGCGCTCGCCGGGCTGCTCGCGGTCGCCGGCGGCGGCCCGGTGACGGCCTGGGTCTTTGCGTTCGTCGACCGGCACGACGCCCCGGGGCGCCAGGGCATGGCCCACGCCGCGGCCGTGCTGCGCGGAGGGGCCTGGATCGGCGGCCTGGAGCGCGCGGCGATCACCGCCAGCCTGCTCGCCGGCTGGCCCGAGGGGGTGGCGATCTCCCTGGCCCTCAAGGGCCTGGGCCGCTACCCCGAGCTGCGCAACCAGGACAACACCGGCACCGCCGAGCGCTTCATCATCGGCACCTTCACCAGCGTGCTGTGGGCGGCCGCGTGCGCCGGCGTCGTCCTGCTGGCGACGTAGGGCCGGTCCTTCTGCCGGAGGTTCTGGGCGAGAACTGTCGCTTCTGGGCCGGAATTCTGGCCCAGAACGTCAGGTTTTTCAGCATCTGCTGAAAAGCCTGCCCGCTACGCCGGCCCGACGACCGCGAGGATCTCCGGCTGCGAGAAGACGTGCGCGGCGACGGCCCGGACGTCGTCGAGGGTGACGGCGTCGATGCGGGCGAGGACCTCGTCGATGCCGAGCAGCTCGTCGTGGACGAGCTCGGCCTTGCCCAGGCGCGACATCCGCGAGCCCGAGTCCTCGAGGCCGAGGACCAGGCCGCCGCGCAGCTGGCCCTTGCCGATGGCGAGCTCCTGGGCGGTGATCCCGTCGGCGGCGACCTTGGCCAGCTCGGCGCGGACGACGGCCAGCACGTCGTCGAGCTTGGCCGGCAGGCAGCCGACCGAGACCCCGACCACGCCGGAGTCGGCGTGGTTGCTGGCGAAGGAGAACACCGAGTAGGCCAGGCCGCGCTGCTCGCGGACCTCCTGGAAGAGCCGGCTGGACGTGCCGCCGCCGAGGGCGGTGTTGAGCACCCCGAGCGCGAAGCGGCGCTCGTCGCTGCGCGCCAGGCCCTGCATGCCGAGCACGAGGTTGACCTGCTCGAAGGGCCGGGTCGCGGTGACCGTGCCCGGCTGCACGCGCGTCGTACGGCGCGAGGTGCGCGGCGGTGTGGGGGTGGCGTCGCCGCTCAGGAAGTCGTTGCGGGCGAAGGAGCGGCGCACCTGCCGCACGACGGCAGCGTGGTCGAGGTTGCCCGCGACCGCGACGACCATGTTCTGGGCGCGGTAGTGGCGCCGGTAGAAGCGCACGATCTGGGTGCGGGTCAGGGCCTCGATGGACTCGACCGAGCCCGCGATCGGCCGACCCAGCGGGGAGCCGCTCCCCCACGCCTGCTCCGCGAAGAGGTTGTGGACGACGTCGTCGGGGTCGTCGTCGTGCATCGCGATCTCATCGAGGATGACGTCGCGCTCGGCCTCGACGTCCTCGTCGGTGATCCGCGAGCTGGTGATCATGTCGCCGAGCACGTCGACGGCCAGCGGCAGGTCCTCGTCCAGGACCCGCGCGTGGAAGCAGGTGTACTCCTTGGCGGTGAAGGCGTTGAACTCGCCGCCCACCGCGTCCAGCGCGATCGAGATGTCGAGCGCGGTGCGCTCGGGCGTGCCCTTGAAGAGCAGGTGCTCGAGGAAGTGCGAGGCACCGTGGAGCTGGCCGGTCTCGTCGCGCGAACCGATGCCGACCCAGACGCCGATGCTGGCCGAGCGGGCGCCGGCGAGCTGCTCGGTGACGACCCGGAGGCCGCCGGGCAGGACGGTACGGCGCACGCGCGAGGTCACCTGTCCCTCGGCGTCGCGGACCGTCTGCAGGGTGCGGGTCGAGCCGACCGGCTGAGCGCCGGCGGTCCGGCCCGCACCCCGAGAAGGCGTCGACCCCCCCGAGAGGCTCGGGCGGGTCGACTGTGGAGCGTCGGTCACTCGGAGTCCGAGACCCCGGCGTCCGCGGTCGGCTCGGACGCGGCGTCGTCGCCGGCCTCCTCGACCACGGGGATCAGCGACAGCTTGCCGCGGTCGTCGACCTCGGCGATCTCGACCTGGACCTTCTGGCCCACGGACAGGACGTCCTCGACGGCCTCGACGCGCTTGCCGCCGGCCAGGCCACGCAGCTTGCTGATGTGCAGCAGGCCGTCCTTGCCGGGCATCAGCGAGACGAACGCACCGAAGTTGGTCGTCTTGACGACCGTGCCGAGGTAGCGCTCGCCGACCTCGGGCAGGGTCGGGTTGGCGATCGCGTTGACGGCCTGGCGGGCGGCCTCGGCGGCCTCGCCGTTGGTCGCACCGATGTAGATCGTGCCGTCGTCCTCGATGGACAGCGACGCACCGGTGTCGTCCTGGATCTGGTTGATGATCTTGCCCTTCGGGCCGATGACCTCACCGATCTTGTCGACGGGGATGCGCACCGTGATGATGCGCGGCGCGTGCAGCGACATCTCCTCGGGGACGCTGATCTCCTCGTCCATGACGGCCAGGATCGCCGTGCGGGCGTCCTTGGCCTGCGTCAGCGCGGCGGCCAGGACCTCGGCGGGGATCCCGTCGAGCTTGGTGTCGAGCTGGAGCGCGGTGACGAACTCCGGGGTGCCGGCGACCTTGAAGTCCATGTCGCCCATGGCGTCCTCGGCACCGAGGATGTCGGTCAGCGCGACGTACTCGGTCTTGCCGTCGACCTCACCGGAGATGAGGCCCATCGCGATGCCGGCGACGGGGGCCCGGAGCGGGACACCGGCCTGCAGCAGCGACAGGGTGGAGGCGCAGACCGAGCCCATCGAGGTGGAGCCGTTGGAGCCCATGGCCTCGGAGAGCTGGCGGATCGCGTAGGGGAACTCCTCGCGCGTCGGCAGGACGGGCAGCAGCGCGCGGCGCGCGAGCGCACCGTGGCCGACCTCGCGGCGCTTGGGCGAGCCCACGCGGCCGGTCTCGCCGGTGGAGAACGGCGGGAAGATGTACTTGTGCATGTAGCGGCGCGACTTCTCCGGGGAGAGCGTGTCCAGCTTCTGCTCCAGGGTCAGCATGTTGAGCGTGGTGACACCCAGGATCTGGGTCTCGCCGCGCTCGAACAGCGCCGAGCCGTGGACGCGCGGGATGACGCCGACCTCGGCGTGCAGCGGGCGGATGTCGGCCAGGCCGCGTCCGTCCATGCGGACCTTGTCGCGCAGCACGCGGGTGCGCATGAGGGACTTCGTGACGGACTTGAACGCCGCCCCGACCTCCTTCTCGCGACCCTCGAACTGCGAGCCGAGCTGGTCGAGCAGCGACGCCTTGACGGTGTCGAGCGCGGCCTCGCGCTCGAGCTTGTCGGCGATGACCAGCGCGGCGGAGGCGCCCTCGGAGGCCGCGGCCTCGACGGCGTCGTAGACGTCGTCCTCGTAGTCGAGGAAGACCGGGAAGTCCTGCACCGGCTTGGCGGCCTCCTTGGCCAGCTCGGCCTGGGCGTCGCACAGCTGCTTGATGAAGGGCTTCGCGGCGTCGAGGCCACCGGCCACGACCTCCTCGGTCGGCGCCTGGACACCGCCCTGGACCAGGGTCCAGGTCTGCTCGGTGGCCTCGGCCTCGACCATCATGATCGCGACGTCGCCGGTGTCGGTGACGCGGCCGGCGACGACCATGTCGAAGACGGCGTTCTCGAGCTGGCTGTGGCTCGGGAAGGCGACCCACTGGCCCTCGATGAGGGCGACGCGGACGCCGCCGACGGGGCCGGAGAACGGCAGGCCGGAGAGCTGGGTGGAGAGCGACGCGGCGTTGATGGCCAGCACGTCGTAGGGGGCGTCGGGGTTGAGCGCCATGACGGTGATGACGACCTGGACCTCGTTGCGCAGACCCTTCTTGAAGGTCGGGCGCAGCGGGCGGTCGATGAGGCGGCAGGTGAGGATCGCGTCCTCGCCCGGACGACCCTCGCTGCGGAAGAACGAGCCGGGGATCTGGCCCGCGGCGTACATCCGCTCCTCGACGTCGATCGTCAGGGGGAAGAAGTCGAAGTGGTCCTTGGGGTGCTTGCCGGCCGTGGTGGCCGAGAGCAGCATGGTGTCGTCGTCGAGGTAGGCGGTCACCGAACCGGCGGCCTGGCGGGCGAGGAGCCCGGTCTCGAACTTGACGGTGCGGGTGCCGAACTTGCCGTTGTCGAGAACGGTCTCGACGGCGGAGATGACGGGTTCTGTCACGTTGATCTTCCTGTTCGCGGCGCGATCCGCGACGTGCGCACGGTGCCCCGGCATCTGCCGGGAGCGGTGGCCGATCTTCGATCGAGACCCGCAGCAGGCCGGCGTACCGGGCTCCTGAAGATCACTACCGAGGACCGGGCCTGCATGGCGCGGATCGCTCCTGTGATGGGTGTTCAGTTGTGATGAGCCTGCAATGCAACGTTGGGACCCACCAGGTGGTGAGTCCCAACGTGTGAGTCAGCGGCGCAGGCCGAGGCGCTCGACGATCGAGCGGTAGCGCTCGATCTCCGTCTTGCGCAGGTAGTTGAGCAGCCGCCGGCGCTGGCCGACGAGCAGCAGCAGGCCACGACGGCTGTGGTGGTCGTGCTTGTGCGTCTTGAGGTGCTCGGTGAGGTGGGCGATGCGGTGGCTGAGCAGCGCGATCTGCACCTCCGGCGAACCAGTGTCGCCCTCGGTCGTGCCGTACTCGGCGATGATCTTCTTCTTCGTCGCTGCATCGGTTCCGATGGACATGCGGCTCCTTCTGGTTCACTCGTTGCGCGGCGCGCCGGGGCCTGTTCACCCGGGCACTCTCGTTCCGCGGCCGTTTCACGGCAGGGGTGTCGCCCTAGGGCAACCGAGGAAGCGTATCGCGCAGGCCGAGCAGGCCCAAAAACGCACGCGCGGTCAGTCCTCCTGGAGCGACACGACGTCGAGCCAGTCCGCGGCTCGCGCGTCGGACAGCGCGCCCCCGACGTCGTCCGGCGAGGGCAGCTTCCCGTCGCCCTCCTGGAGGCGGGCGATCAGCCGCACGTCGTCGCGGTAGACGATGACCACGTCCGGCTCACCCTCTCGGCTGCCGGTGGCGTAGCCGTCGCTCTCGGTGCAGGAGTACAGGGTGTCGATCTCGTCGCAGGGCGCGCCCTGGGCCCAGCCCACCTCCAGGTCGAGGTAGGCGTCGTCGAACCCCAGGCGGCCGTCCAGCGACTCGTCCAGGTAGAGCAGGCGGTAGCCGGAGACCTGGGGGCCGCCGCCCTCGAGCTCGTCGTCGACGGTGCCCTCGTACCTGGGCTGCATCCCGTCGAGCTCCGGGAGGTACGGCGTCAGCCCGGTGGCCTCGAGCACCCGCCCCTGGGCGATGTCGTCGCGGGCGTCCCCCAGCAGCCCGGAGAGGGGCCACGACCCGATCAGCACCGCCACCAGCCCGAAGATCCCGACCGTGCCGGCGAACCGCTCGTCATCGCCGGTGCCTCGCTGGACCACCGCGACCGCCAGCGCCGCGACGGCCGCCGCCGGGACCCCCGCCAGGAGCGTCAGCTCGACGTCGCCGCTCGGCAGGCCGACCCAGCTCATCACCGTCACGACCAGCACCGCGGCGACGCCGAAGGCGCCACCGGCCGCCAGGGAGGTCCCGAGCGCCTGCGGCACGCCGACGACGCGCAGCACCATGCCGACGGCGACCGCGAGGAGCACCGCGGCGAGCAGCCAGAGCAGGAGGTCCCGCTTCGAGGTGGCCCCCAGCGCCCCGTGCAGGGGCAGCACCAGCACCAGGCCGCACAGGAAGGCGCCCAGCATCCGACGGGACACCGGGTCGGCCGCCGGCTGCAGGGTCTCGCCGTCTGAGGACATGCCACCAGCGTTCCGCCCGACGGGCGGATGAAACCTGCGGCGCCCCGGCGGCGGCTCGCGATCGCCCCGGGGCCGGTGCAGGATCCGTGGCACGATGCCGACGTGGGCCTCCTGAGCGCGTCACCCGTCCCGTCCGACTACTCCGGGACGCGCCTCGCGGCCTGCAACCTGTGCGAGGCGATCTGCGGCCTCGAGCTGACGATCGAGCGCGGTGCCGTGACCGCCGTGCGCGGCAACGACGCCGACCCGCTCTCCCGTGGCCACGTCTGCCCCAAGGGCGTGTCCCTGGCCGACGTCTACACCGACCCCGACCGGCTGCGCCGCCCCGTGCGGCGCGTGGGCGAGGAGTGGGTCGAGCTGGGGTGGGACGAGGCCCTCGACCTGGTGGCCGACCGGCTCGCCGCGACGATCACCGAGCACGGTCGCGATGCCGTGGGCGTCTACCTCGGCAACCCCAGCGCCCACTCGCTCGGCTCGTCCACGCACGGCACCGCGTTCGTGCGGTCGCTGCGCACGCGCAACCGCTTCAGCGCCTCGTCGGTCGACCAGGTCCCCCACCAGCTGGTGTCGTGGCAGCTCTACGGCCACCAGCTGCTGGTGCCGGTGCCCGACCTCGACCGCACGTCGTACTTCCTGGTCGTGGGCGCCAACCCGATGGCCTCCAACGGCTCGCTGATGACGGTGCCCGACTTCCCGCAGCGGCTGCGCGACCTCAAGGCGCGCGGCGGGCGCATGGTCGTGCTCGACCCGCGGCGCACCGAGACCGCCAAGGTCGCCAGCGAGCACCACTTCGTGCGCCCGGGCAGCGACGCCGCGGTGCTGCTGGCGATGGTGCACGTGCTGCTCGACGAGGGACTCACCAGCCCGGCGGCCTACGTCGACGGCGTCGACCGGCTGGAGGCCGCGGTCGCCGACTTCACCCCCGAGCGCGCCGAGGCGGCCAGCGGCGTGCCGGCCGAGGTCGTCCGCCGGCTCGCGCGCGAGCTGGCCGCCGCCGAGGGCGCCGCCGCCTACGGCCGGGTGGGCGTCTCCACCCACGGCTTCGGGTCGGTCTGCCAGTGGGCCATCCAGTGCCTCAACATCCTCACCGGCAACCTCGACCGCGAGGGCGGCGTGCTCTTCCCCGAGCCGGCCGTCGACATCGTCGGGCGGCGCATCATCGGACCCGGCCACTTCGACGCGTGGCGCAGCCGCGTGCGCGACAGCCCGGAGTTCGGCGGCGAGCTGCCGGTGTCGGTGCTGCGCGAGGAGATCGAGACGCCCGGCGAGGGACAGGTGCGGGCGATGGTGACGATGGCCGGCAACCCGGTCCTGTCCACGCCCGACGGCAAGAGCCTGGCGCGGGCCCTCGAGGGGCTGGACTTCATGGTGTCGGTCGACTTCTACGTCAACGAGACGACGCGCCACGCCGACGTCATCCTGCCGCCCACCTCGGCGCTGGAGCGCGACCAGTACGACCTGGTCTTCCACAACTTCGCGGTGCGCAACACCGCCCGCTACACGCCGGCGGTCTTCGCCAAGGCCCGCGACCAGCGCCACGACTGGCAGATCTTCGCCGGTCTCGCCACGCGGCTGGGCCGCCGGCTCGGCGTGCGGATGCCCTGGCGCGCCCGCGCGGTGGCCAGGGCCCGGCTCGCCGCGTCGCCCGCGGTCGTGCTCACCGGGCTGCTCGCGACCGGCCGCCGGGTGTCGATGCGACGACTGCGCGCCACGCCTGAGGGCGTCGACCTCGGCCCGCTGCGCCCCACGCTGCCCGGGCGGCTGCAGACCGCCGACCACCGCATCGACCTCGCGCCACCGCTGTTGGTGGGCGACCTCGAGCGGCTGCGGGCCGCGCTGGCGGCGACCGTCGTACCTGACGGGGAGCTGCTGCTCATCGGCCGGCGGCACCAGCGAGACAACAACTCCTGGATGCACAACACCCCGCGACTGACGCGGGGACGCCCGCGCCACCACCTGCTGATGCACCCCGACGACCTCGCCGCCCGGGGCATCACCGACGGCGGCCGCGTCACCGTGACGTCGCGGGTCGGCGCCGTCGAGGTCGAGGTGAGCGGGTCCGACGACCTGATGCCGGGGGTGGTCTCGCTCCCCCACGGCTACGGCCACCAGGTCCCCGGCACCCGCCTGCGCCACGCCAGCGGGGTCGAGGGCGTCTCGATCAACGACCTCACCGACCCCGCGCTGCTCGACCTCTCCGGCAACGCCGCGCTCACCGGCGTCCCGGTGAGCGTGGCGCCCGCCTGAGCCCGGCCTAGCGGCTGGTCGCCAGCTGGTACGCCGGGTCCTCCACGAGGTCCCCGCGCGGGGACTCCGGGCATCGCGGCCACCAGGCCCGGTCGCCCATCAGGACCAGGGCCGCCGGCAGCATGACCAGCCGGACCAGCGTGGCGTCGAGGAGGATCGCCGCCGAGAGGCCCACGCCCATCATCTTCATCTCGAGCATCGACAGCGTGGCGAAGATGGCGAACACCGACACCATGACCGCCGCCGCGCTGGTGACCACGCCGGCGGTGTCCGCGATGCCGCGCTGCACGGCCAGCCGCGCCGGGAGGCCGGCGTCGAGGTGCTCGCGGATCCGGCTGACCACGAACACGTGGTAGTCCATCGACAGCCCGAGCAGCACCACCAGCACGAACAGCGGAAGCCAGTCGATGACGAAGCCCGGGTTGTCGAAGTCGAGCAGGTCGGCGCCCCAGCCGTGCTGGAAGACCAGCACGAGGAACCCGAACGACACCCCGACCGAGGCCAGGTTGAGCAGGGTCGACAGCAGGGCGATCGGCAGGCTGCGGAACGTCGCGAGCATCATCAGGAAGGTCAGCAGCAGCACGAACGCGATCACCAGCGGGAGCCGGTCGGACTGCCGGTCGAGGTAGTCCAGGTTGGAGGCGGCACCGCCACCGACGACGACCTCGGTCCCCCGCAGCCCGCCGAAGGACGCCGGCACCAGGTCGCTGCGCAGGTCGCGCAGCGCCTCGTTGACACGCTCGTCGGCCTCGTCGTAGGGCATGCCGATGCGGAGCACCGTCGTGCGGCCGTCCTCGGACGTCACGGATTGCTCGTCGGAGGCCGCGAAGTCGCCGGTCGCGACCGCCTGCCGCTCGAGGTCGGCCAGGGCGGCGGCCACCTCGTCCTGCTGTCCTCCCTCGGCACGGACCACGACGGTCGCCGCGGCGCCCTCGGCGGGGAAGGCGGAGGTGAGGGCACGCATGGTCGCCACCTCGGGGATGTCGCCCGGCAGCGTCTCGAGGTTGGCGGCGTTCGTGCGCAGGCCCAGCGCCGGCGCGGCGAGGGCGATGACGACGACGCTCGACAGGGCGAGGGCGACGCGCGGGTGGCGCACCACGGGGCCCAGCAGGCGGCGGCTCAGGCCGCCCCGACCGACGCGCCGGTTGAGGCGCCACAGCAGCGGGACGCGGGGGCGGTCCACCCACCGGCCGAGCTTGACCAGGAGCGCCGGCAGGACGGTGATCGAGCCGAGCACCGCCACCGCGACCACGATGATCGAGCCGACGGCCAGGGAGTTGAAGGTCGCGCCGCCCATCACGAACAGCCCCGTCATGGAGGCGATGACCGCGCCGCCGGAGACCAGGATCGAGTGGCCGGAGGTCTGCGCGGCGATCTCGACGGCCTCGAGCGTCGTACGGCCGTTGGCACGCTCCTCGCGCTCGCGCTTGAGGTAGAAGAGGGAGTAGTCGACGCCGACGGCCATGCCGATCAGCACGATCATGCTGGTGACCGTGCCCTCGGAGGGCACGAGGTGCGAGATCGGCGCCATGATGCCGATCGTGGCCGCGACGCTGGTGAAGGCGAGCAGCACCGGGAGGCCGGCGGCGATGAGGGCGCCGAAGGCGACCAGCATCAGCACGAGCGTGATCGGGACGCTGATGCCCTCCGCGGACGCGAGGTCCTCGCCGACCCGGTCGTCGATCGCCTCGTCGAGCGACACGTCGCCGCTCTGGCGCACCTGGAGGTCCGGGTGGGCCCGCTGCACGTCGCGGGTGACCTCGGTCAGCGGCGCGACGTCGACGTCGTCGTCCCCGTCACGGGCCAGCTGGGCGGCGACCAGCAGCGCGCTCCCGTCGGGGCTCCACTGCGGCTCCGCGACGGAGTCGACGCCCGGCAGGCCGGTCATGCCGGCGACGAGCTCGTCGGCGGCCTGCTGGGCCGCGGCGCGGTCGACGGGACCGTCGGCGGAGGTCACCAGGACGTTCTCGGAGTCGGGGCGCTCGAGGCCGGCCTCGGCCACGAGCTCGTCGGCGCGGCCGGAGTCGCCCAGCCGGTAGTCGGTGTCGTCGGTCTCCACCGTCGACACGACGGAGGCCAGGGCGACCGCGAGCACGACGAAGGCCAGCCAGGCCGAGATGGCGCGCCAGGGGTGCAGGGCGCTCCAGCGGGCTGCGCGCAGCGGCAGCACGGTGAGCGGGTTCGTGACGGACATGGTGCTCCCCTTCGGGACTCGGCCGGCGGGTCCTTCCCGTCGGCGGTGCCACCAGCCTCGTGACGCGGAGGCCCGGGGTCAGGGGCCCAGGAGCCCCGGTCCGAGGTGGTGCCTGCACCCCTGCCGCGGTGGTCGTTCTCGGGGAGGATGGGGCGGTGACCACCCCGAGCCCGAGCACCCCGGCGCCGCCGAGCCGCCTGCGCCTGACGGCGTACGCGCTCGCGCAGGTGGTGCTGGCGGTGCCGGCCCTGGTCTTCCTCGTGCTGGGGATCGTCGGCACGGCGACGCTCGTGGTCTGGGTGGGCGTCGCGATCCTGGCGATCTCGGTGCCGTCGATGCGCTGGATCGCGGACCGGCACCGGCTGATGGCCGCCCGGGTGCTCGACATCCCGGTCCCGCGGCCCTACCGCCCGCTCCCCCGAGGCCGTCCGGTCGAGGCGCTGCTGGTGGTGCTGCGCGACCCGATGACGTGGCGCGACCTGGCCTGGTCGGTGTGGGCGGCGACCTTCGGGTTCGCGGTGGCGCTGATCTGCCTGCTCGAGCTGCTGCTGGTGGTGACGTTCCCGATCTGGTGGTTCGGCCTCCGGCCCAAGATGCGGGCCCGGTCCTCGGTGGACCTGTGGTTCCTGGCGGCGAGCCGCACCGAGCACCTCGAGCAGCGCGTGCAGGTGCTCACCGAGACCCGGGCCGACCTCGTCGACCACTCCGCCGCCGAGCTGCGGCGGCTGGAGCGCGACCTGCACGACGGCGCGCAGGCGCGGCTCGTGGCGCTCTCGATGAGCCTGGGCCTGGCCGACCAGCTCTTCGCCGACGACCCCGAAGGCGCCCGCCGACTGGTCAGCGACGCCCGCGCGACGACCTCCGCGGCGATCGGCGACCTGCGCTCGGTGGTGCGCGGCATCCACCCGCCGGTGCTCGCCGACCGCGGCCTGGTCGGAGCCGTGCAGGCGCTCGCCCTCGACATGGCGCTCCCGGTGCAGGTCGACGCCGTCCTCGACGGGCGTCCCGCGGCACCGGTCGAGTCGGCGGTCTACTTCGCCGTCGCCGAGTGCCTGACGAACGTCGCCAAGCACGCACGCGCCGAGCACGCCTGGGTGACGCTCGGCCACGAGGACGGGCGGCTGCGCGCGGTCGTCGGCGACGACGGGAGCGGCGGCGCCGATCCGGCGCGCGGGTCGGGCATGCTGGGGGTCCGCCGCCGGCTGGCCGCCTTCGACGGCACGATGACGGTCAGCAGCCCGCCCCGCGGCCCGACCCTGGTCACCTTGGAGGTTCCGTGCGACTTGTCCTCGCCGAGGACCACGCCCTCCTCCGGGCCGGCATGACGCAGCTCCTCGAGAGCAACGGCTTCACCATCCTGCACGCCGTCGAGGACGGTCCCGCCCTGACCGAGGCGCTGCGCGACCCGGACGCCGACGCCGCCGTGGTCGACGTACGACTGCCGCCCACGCAGACCGACGAGGGCCTGCGCGCCGCCATCGCCGCCCGGATCGCCCGACCCGGCTTCCCGGTCATGGTGATCTCGCAGTACGTCGAGCACCTCTACGCCCGCGAGCTCCTCGCCAGCGGCGAGGGCGCCGTCGGCTACCTGCTCAAGGACCGGGTCTCCGACGTGGCGGAGTTCGTCGACGGCGTACGGCGGGTGGCGGCGGGCGCCACCGTGCTGGACCCCGAGGTCGTCGCCTCGATCATGGCCCAGCGCCGCACCCAGCCGCTGGACCGGCTGACGCCCCGCGAGCGCGAGGTGCTCGCCCTCATGGCCGAGGGCCGCGGCAACGCCGCCATCGCCACCCACCTGGTCGTCACCGAGAAGGCCGTCGCCAAGCACATCAACAACATCTTCGCCAAGCTTGACCTCGCCGCCGCCGAGGACGACCACCGGCGCGTGCGGGCCGTGCTCGCGTGGCTGCGGGCCTGAGCAGGTTTTTCCGCAGATGCTGAAAAGCCTGAGGTTCTGGGCCGGAATTTCGCCCCAGAACGTCAGGGAAATGCCCAGGAGCGAGCAGGGATAACAGCAGCTGCTGAAAACCCTGCTCGGCCGCTACCGCGCGAGGATCTCCAGCACCGCGGCCCGCCCGGCGGCGGGGTCGTCGGCACCGAGGGCCGCCTCGGCGACGTCCTCGCACTGCTCGGAGGTGGTGGTGCCCAGCCGGGCGCCGACCTGGCGGACGGCAGCGGCCGCCATCGACAGCGAGGTGACGCCCATGCCGACGAGCGCGCAGGCGAGCAGCGGGTCGGCGGCGGCCTCGCCGCAGACGCCGACCGGCTTGCCGGCCAGGCGGCCGGCCTCGGCGGTGATCGCGATCAGCTGCAGCACCGCGGGCTGCCACGGGTCGGTGAGGTGGGCGAGGTCGGTGGCCATGCGGTCGGCGGCCATCGTGTACTGCGTGAGGTCGTTGGTGCCGATCGACATGAAGTCGACGACCTCCAGCATCCGCGGGGCCAGCAGCGCGGCCGAGGGCACCTCGACCATGACGCCGGCCTTGAGGCCGCGCTCGCGCACGGCGGCGGAGAAGTCGCGCGCCTCGGCGACGGTGGCGACCATCGGCGCCATCACCCACGTCTCGGTGCCGGAGCGCTCCGCGGCCAGCGCGATCGCGTCGAGCTGGCGCTCCAGCAGACCCGGGTTGTCGAAGGAGAGGCGCAGGCCGCGGACGCCGAGGGCGGGGTTCTCCTCGCCCTCGTGGGTGGCGAACGCGACGGGCTTGTCGCTGCCGGCGTCGAGGGTGCGGACGACGACGTAGCCGACGTCCTTGAACGGCGCGAGCACCGTCTCGTAGATGTCGGCCTGCTCCTCGACGCTGGGCTCCTCGGTGCGGTTCAGGAAGCAGAGCTCGGTGCGGAACAGCCCGACGCCCTCCACGGGCGCGCCCGACGCGCTCGCCGCCGACGGGCCGTCGGCCACGTTGGCGAGCAGCTTGACGGCCTCGCCGCTGGCCGTGGCGCCGGGTCCCGCCCACGTCGCGAGCGCCGCGCGCTCCTCCTTGTCGGCCGCGACGAGACGCTCGGCCTCGGCCGGGTCCGCGTCCAGCCGCACCGTGCCGGCCGTGCCGTCGACGAGCAGCGGTCGCCCGGCGTCGAGCTCGAGCGCGCCGGCGGTGCCGACGACGCACGGGATCCCGAGCTGGCGGGCGATGATCGCGGTGTGGCTGGTCGGCCCGCCGCGCTCGGTCACCAGCGCGAGCACGATCGCCGGGTCGAGACCGGCCGTGTCGGCGGGCGCGAGGTCCTCGGCGACGACCACCGAGGGGCGGTCGGGGGTGGGGACGCCGGGCTCGGCCTCGCCGATGAGGCGCGCCACGAGGCGACGCTCGATGTCGCGCAGGTCGGTGGCGCGCTCGGCCATGAGGCCGCCCATCGTGGTGAACACCCCGACGAACTGCTCCACCGCCGCGTGCACGGCCGCGAGCAGGTCGTCCCCGCTGCGCAACGACTTGCGCACCGCCGAGCGCAGCCCCTTGTCGCGCGCCAGGCCGGCGCTGGCCGTGAGGACCTCCGCCGCCGCCCCCGACGCGCTCGCGGCCTTGGCCCCGAAGCCCGAGGAGACCTGCTCCACCGCGACGTCGTACGCCGCCAGGGCCTCGGCCTCGTCGGCGAAGCCGCCGTCCCCGAACCGCTCGACCGCCTCGGCCGGGACCTCGGTGCGGATGACGAGGGCCGGGCCGTAGGCCAGCCCCCCGACCACGGGAGTGCCGCGCAGACCGGTGCCGTCGGGGCTGGACGTGCTGGTGTCGGTGACCATGGTCACAAGTAAAACGCCCAGGACCTTGACAGTCAACAGAAACGGACGTAAAACAACATATACACAGAAGCGAGGGAGGCCACCGGGCATGTCAATGTACGCCGAGGAGCGGCAGCAGGCGATCGCACAGCTCGTCGCCACACGCGGACGACTGTCGGTCAACGCGCTGGCCGAGGAGTACGCCGTCACGACCGAGACCGTGCGCCGCGACCTGACGGCCCTCGAGCGGCTCGGCCTGGTGCACCGCGTGCACGGCGGGGCCGTCCCGGCCGGCGCCCTCGCCGCGATCGAGTCCGGCCTGGGCGAGCGCGACGCCGCCAACACCGAGAGCAAGGACCGCATCGCCCGCGCCGCCGTGTCGCTGCTGCCGACCGCCGGGGGCACCGTCCTGCTGGACGCGGGCAGCACCACCATGCGGCTGGCCGGCAACCTCCCCCGCGACCTGCGCCTCACGGTGATCACGCACGCGGTGCCGATCGCGGCCCGGCTCGTGGTGCACCCGCAGGTCGAGCTGCACCTGCTCCCCGGCCGCGTCCGCGCCACCACCCAGGCCGCCGTGGGAGCCGACACCGTGGCCGCGCTCGACGACCTGCGCGCCGACCTGGTGTTCCTCGGCACCAACGGGCTGTCCCCCGACCACGGGCTCACCACCCCCGACCGCGACGAGGCCGCGACCAAGCGCGCGCTGGTGCGCGCCGCGGGACGCGTCGTGGTGCTCGCCGACTCCAGCAAGCTGGGCCGTGAGCTCGCGGTCCGCTTCGCGACCCTCGACGACGTCGACACGGTCGTGACCGACGACGGCATCGCGGAGCACGACCTCGAGCAGCTGCGCAAGGCCGACGTCGAGGTCGTGGTCGTGTGATCGTCACCCTCACCCCCAACCCCAGCGTCGACCGCACGGTCACGCTGGCCGGGGAGCTGCGTCGCGGCGCCGTCCAGCGCGCCGAGACCGTGACCTCCCAGGCCGGCGGCAAGGGCGTCAACATCTCGCGTGCCGCCGTCAGCGCGTCGGTGGCCACCCTCGCGGTGCTGCCGGCCGACCCGGACGACCCGTTCGTGCACGAGCTGCACGCCGCCCACATCCCGTGCGAGCCCGTGCCTCCGGCCGGACCCATGCGCGTCAACGTCACCATCAGCGAGCCCGACGGCACCACCACCAAGCTCAACAGCCCCGGCGCCAACGTGGCCGCCTCCGACCTCGCCTCGCTCGCCGAGACCGTCACCCGCCACGCGAGCGGCGCCGACTGGGTCGTGCTCGCCGGCTCGCTGCCGCCGGGCGCGCCCGACGGCTGGTACGCCGAGCTGGTCGCCCGCCTGCGCGCGGGCGGCGTCCGGGTCGCCGTCGACACCAGCAACGCCCCGCTGCGCGAGCTCGTCGCGCGGCTGGCCCACGGCGCGCCGCACCTGATGAAGCCCAACGGCGAGGAGCTCGCCTCGTTCACCGGCGACGACCCGGTCACCCTCGAGGCCGACCCGGCCGCGGCGGCACGCGCCGCCGGCTCCCTGGTCGCGGCCGGCGTCGACGAGGTCCTGGTCACGCTCGGCCCCCACGGGGCGGTGCTCGTCAACGCCGACGGCGCCTGGCACGCCTCTCCCCCGCCGACGACGGTGGTCAGCACCGTCGGCGCGGGCGACTCCAGCCTCTTCGGCTACCTCCTCGGGGACCTGCGCCGCCAGCCACCCGCCCAACGACTCGCGCTGGCCGTGGCCTACGGCAGCGCGGCGGCCGGACTCCCCGGCACGACCATCCCCCGCCCCTCCCAGGTCGACGCCGCCCTGGTCCCGGTCCGCGAGATCCTCCTCACCACCGAAGGTTGACCTACATGAACGACCTGATCACCACCGACCTGGTCCGGCTCGACGCCGACCTGGGCGCCGACAAGCACGCGGTCATCCGCGCCCTCGCCGACGTCGTCGCGCAGGCCGACCGCGCCGTGGACGTCGAGGCACTCGTCGCCGACGCCCTGGCCCGCGAGGAGAAGTCCTCGACCGGCCTGAAGGACGGCATCGCCATCCCCCACTGCCGCACCACCGGCGTCGAGGTCCCCACGCTGGTCTTCGCCCGGCTGTCCCCGAAGGTCGACTTCGGCGCCAAGGACGGCCCCGCCGACCTGGCGTTCCTCATCGCCGCCCCGGCGGGCGGTGACAACACCCACCTCCAGATCCTCACCAAGCTGGCCCGCGCGCTGGTGAAGCCGGAGTTCACCGACGGGCTGCGCGCCGCCGAGACCCCCGAGGACGTCGTCGACGTCGTCAGCCGCGTGGTCGACGCACCGGCTCCCGCCAAGAAGGCCCCTGCCCCGGCCGCCGGCGGCGCCGGCGTGGGCACGGACGCCGGCAACGCGGCCGGCGGCGCTTCCCAGCCCACCGCCTCCGCCGAGCCCGCCGGCGACGCGACCCCCGTCGCCGACCCGCAGGCCCGCCGACGCCTCGTCGCCGTCACCGCCTGCCCCACCGGCATCGCCCACACCTACATGGCGGCCGAGGCCCTCGAGGCCGCGGCCGCACGCGCCGGCGTCGACATCGAGGTCGAGACCCAGGGCTCCGCCGGGGCGACCCCGCTCGCCCCCGCGACCATCGCCGCGGCCGACGCGGTGATCTTCGCCGTCGACGTGGGCGTCCGCGACCGCGGCCGCTTCGCCGGCAAGCCCGTCGTCTCCTCGGGCGTCAAGCGCCCCATCGACGAGGGCGACAAGATGATCGCCGAGGCGCTGCGCTACGCCGACGACCCGGGCTCCCCACGCGTCGAGGGCGAGGTCACCGCCGGAGAGGGCGGCGGCAGCGCCCACGAGAGCTGGGGCGGACGCACGCGGCGCGTGCTGATGACCGGCGTCTCCTACATGATCCCGTTCGTCGCGGCCGGCGGTCTGCTGATCGCCCTGTCGTTCCTGCTCGGCGGCTACGAGATCGTCGGCCCCTACGGCGACATCGCCGTCAACAACACGCTCTTCGACCTTCCCGACCCCGAGGCGCTCGGCCTCGACCACGCGCTGTTCGGCTCGGGCCTCATGGCCTACATCGGGGCGCTCTTCTTCATCATCGGCAAGACCGCGTTCCTCTTCTTCATCCCGGCCCTCGCCGGCTACATCGCCTACGCGATCGCCGACCGGCCCGGCATCGCCCCCGGCTTCATCATGGGCGGCCTGGCGGCCAACATCTTCGGCGTGGTCGAGGGTGACTTCGACAACGCCGCCGCACTCCCGGCCACCGGCTTCCTCGGCGCGATCGTCGGCGGCGTGCTCGCCGGTGTCATCGCCCACTGGATCGCCGGCTGGAAGGTGCCGACCTGGGCCCGCGGGCTGATGCCGGTCCTGGTCATCCCGCTGCTGACCTCGATCATCGCCGGGCTGCTCATGATCGTGGTCTTCGGCAAGCCGATCGGCTGGCTCATGGACCAGCTCAACGACGGCCTGAACTCGATGAGCGGCAGCTACGCCGTCCTGCTCGGCGTCGTGCTCGGCCTGATGATGGCCTTCGACATGGGCGGTCCGCTCAACAAGGTCGCCTACAGCTTCGCGGCCGCCGGTGTCGGTGGCGCCTCCCTGGCCGCCGACGCCCCCGAGCTCAAGATCATGGCCGCGGTCATGCTGGCCGGCATGGTGCCGCCGATCGCCCTGGCGCTCGCCACCGTGGTGCGCCCGGGCCTGTTCACCCAGCCCGAGCGCGAGAACGGCAAGGCCGGCTGGCTGCTCGGCGCCTCCTTCATCACCGAGGGCGCCATCCCGTTCGCCGCGGGCGACCCGCTGCGCGTCATCCCGGCCATCATGCTCGGCAGCGCGGTGACCGGCGGCCTGTCCCAGGCCTTCGACGTCACCGTCCGCGCCCCGCACGGCGGCATCTTCGTGATCTTCGCGGTCGATGGCGTCTGGGGCTACTTCATCGCGCTGATCGCCGGCGTCCTGGTCGGGGCCGCCGCCGTCATCGCGCTCAAGTCCACGGGCTCACGCCGCACCGAGCTCGCCACCGTCTGACCCACCCATCGCAGCACCCACCGAAGGAGAACCATGCCCACGAAGTCCGTCAAGGTCGGCTCCGCTGTCGGCCTCCACGCCCGCCCCGCCGCGATCATCTCCGAGGCCGCCGGCGACCTCGACTCCGAGGTCACCATCGGGATCCCCGGCGACGAGGCCGTCGACGCGAGCTCCGCGCTGCTGCTGATGACCCTGGGCGCCGGCAACGGCGACACCGTCGAGGTCTCGGGCGACAACGAGGCCGACGTCGAGACCATCGCGGCGCTCGTCGAGAAGGACCTGGACGCCTAGTCGACCTCAGGAGGGGCGGGCCGTCGGTCGCGCAGCGCGAGGTACACCGCGCGCACGCCGACGGCCCGTTCCATCTCGTGCAGGACGCTGCCGAAGAACTGCTCGCGGTAGGTCTCGTCGGTCACCGTCGACACGGTGAGATAGAGGCTGGAGAACGCCGCGAGGAACACCGACACCTTGACCAGCTCGGCCGAGATGTTGTCGAGGTAACGGATGTCCTGCAGGAACGGGATGCTGTCGGGCGCGCCGCCGGTCCACGTCTTGACGATCTCGGGCTGCACGATCAGCGAGCCGAACACCATGAAGAACGCGAAGACCGTGACCGCCAGCAGCAGCACCTGCGTGGCCTGGATGACGACCAGCACCAGGATCAGGTTCCAGCGCTCGTAGCCGCCCACCTCGGCGTACGACGCCGGGTCCGCGTCCGGGTCGTCGACCAGCTCGCGCGCCACGTGCTCCAGCGGGGTGCCGGCGGTCGACTGCAGGAGCAGCGCCTCGTCGACGTCGTCGTCGGTGCGGTCGACCTCCTCGGGCAGCCGCACGAGCAGGAAGGCGCCGGCCATGGTGCCGAAGAGCAGCGCCACCAGCCAGAGCTCGCCGGTCTCGAGGTAGGACGCGACCTCCCACACCTCGGCGTTGATGAAGAGGAACGTCACGAAGACCAGCAACATCGGCAGCGCGCGGGTCATCATCGGCAGCAGGGTCCACAGGCTGCCGAACGTGCGGGCCAGCGCCCAGGTGACGATGGAGCGGGCCTCCAGGGCGATGAGCGCGTACCACGTCGACGCCGCCCCCACGAGCGTCCACAGGACCGCCGGGATGAGGCTGCCCTCGTCGACCAGCGCCAGGACCGTCACGGCTCCCCCGGCCACCAGCGCCGTCAGCACCAGCAGCGGCGCGAGCCTGCGCGGCCGCATCGCCGAGCGCACCGAGACCCGCTTCTCGGGCACGAAGTAAGTCAGCCCCTGCGCCTCGAACCACGCATCGGTGTCGGCGACCGGGTCGCCGGTCGTCGCAGGGTGGGACACCTCAGGCGCCCAGGATCTCGCGGGCGCGGTCGACGTCGGCCTCCATCTGCACGACGAGCGCGTCGACGGAGTCGAAGGCCACCATCCCGCGCAGCCGGTCGACGAAGGACACCTCGACCTCGACTCCGTAGAGCTCGAGGTCGGTGCGGTCCAGGACGTAGCTCTCCACCCGGCGCGCGCGCACGCCGTCGAAGGTCGGGTTGGTCCCGACGCTGATGGCGGCCGGGTGGATCTCGCCGGTGTCGAGGCGACGCAGCCGGCCGGCGTAGACCCCGTCGGCGGGGGCCGCGGTCAGGCCGTCGGTCGGGACGTTGGCGGTCGGGTAGCCGAGCTCGCGCCCGCGCTGGTCGCCCTGGACCACGACGCCGCGTACGGCGTAGGGGCGCCCGAGGGCCTCGGCGGCCCCGGCGACGTCGCCGGCCGCCAGGCAGGTGCGCACGTAGGTGGAGGACCAGACCATGGGCCCGCCGTCGAGCGCGATGCCCTCGGCGTCGAAGCCGTGCTTGGCACCCTCGGCGACCAGCGTGCCGACGGCGCCCGCCGCCCGGTGGCCGAAGCGGAAGTTGGCGCCGACCACGACCAGCGCCGCACGGAGCCCGTCCACCAGCACCCGGCGGACGAAGTCCTCCGGCGGCCAGCCGGCGACGTCGCGGTCGAAGGGCAGCGCGAGCACGTCGTCGGCGCCGGCCTCCGCCAGCAGCTCGGCGCGGCGCTCGACGGTCGTGAGCATCGTCGGCGCGTGCTCGGGGCGCAGCACCGCCATGGGGTGCGGCTCGAAGGTCACCGCCACGACCGGCAGCCCGCGCTCGTCGGCGAGGCTGCGCGCGCGGGCGAGCACCTGCTGGTGACCGAGGTGGACGCCGTCGAAGTTGCCGACCACGACCGCGGTGGGCCCGAGGTCGGCGGGGATGTCGTCGAGCGAACGCCAGATCTGCACGTCAGGAACCTTACTGGCGGTGCTCCGCCGGTCAGACGAAGACCGCCGCCGCGCGGGCCACGCCGTCACGCGGCTCGTAGAGGGCGAGGAACTCCCCCTCGGGTGCGAAGACCGCGGTGAGACCGTCGAGGGGCACGTCGAGCGCGCGGCCGACGCGTACGTCGGCGGCCTGCTCGTCGTCGAGCTCGCGGCTGGGGAACGTGCTGCGGGCGGCGTCCGCGATCGGCAGCATCGCGAACGACTCGGCCAGCTCGTCGAGCGTCGAGGCGGCGGCGAGGTCGAAGGACCCGACCGCCGTGCGTCGCAGGGCGGTGAGGTGCCCGCCCACGCCGAGCAGACGGCCGGCGTCGCGGGCGATGGCGCGGACGTAGGTGCCGCTGGAGCAGCGCATCGAGACGTCGACGTCGACGTGGTCGTCGCCGAGGCGCACCTCGCCGACGGTCAGCTCGTGCACCGTGACGGCGCGCGCCTTCAGCTCGACCTCCTCGCCGTCGCGCACGCGCTGGTAGGCGCGCTTGCCGTCGACCTTGATCGCCGACACGGCCGTCGGCACCTGCTGGAGCTCGCCGACGAAGCCGGCGAGGGCCTCCCGCACGACCGGCTCCGTGAGCGCCGCGGTCGAGGCCGTCGAGACCACCTCGCCCTCGGCGTCGTCGGTGGTCGTCGCGGCGCCGAGGCGCACCGTGGCGTCGTAGCCCTTCTCCGTGAGCATCAGGTGCCCCAGGAGCCGGGTGGCGCGGTTGACGCCGAGCACGAGCACCCCGGTGGCCATCGGGTCGAGCGTGCCGGCGTGGCCCACCTTGCGGGTGCCCGCGAGCCGGCGCACACGGGCCACCACGTCGTGCGAGGTGACCCCCGCCGGCTTGTCGACGACGACCAGGCCGGAGGCGGTCGTCACGAGAGCCGGTCGTCCTCGTCATCGGCGGCACCGGCCAGGTCGTCGGCCTGGTCCAGCTCGTCGTCCTCGTCGTCCTCGTCGTCCTCACGGGGCTTCTTGTACGGGTCGACCTCGCCGGCGTAGGCGGCGTTGGCGCGGGCGGCGGCGACCGCCTCGTCCTGCGCCTTGGCGCGGGCGAGCACCTCGTCGAGGGCGCGCGCCTCCTCGGGCAGGGCGTCGTGGACGAAGGTCAGGGTGGGGGCGGTGCGGGTGCCGAGCTGCTTGGCGACCTCGGAGCGCAGGACGCCCTTGGCCGACTCCAGGGCCACCGCCGTGCCGGCCATCTCCTCGTCGCCGCCCAGGACGGTGTAGAAGATCGTGGCCTGCTGGCCGTCACCGGTCAGGCGGACGTCGGTCAGGGTCACGAACCCCAGCCGCGGGTCCTTGATCCGGCGTTCGAGCATCTCCGCGACGATCACCTGGATCCGGTCGGCGATCTTGCGCACGCGTGGGCTGGTCATGCTTCCTACTCTCTCAAACGAACGAGTCGGCGCAGCCCCGGCAGGGACTGCGCCGACTCGTCACGGGTGGATCAGGTGCGGGCGATCTCGCGCATCTCGAACGCCTCGACGATGTCGCCTTCCTTGATGTCCTGGAAGTTCCGGAGCACCAGGCCGCACTCGAAGCCCTCGCGGACCTCGGACGCGTCGTCCTTCTCCCGCTTCAGCGAGGTCAGGTCGAGGTTGTCGGCGATCACCTTGCTGTCGCGCAGGATGCGGACCTTCGCGTTGCGACGGATGACACCCGAGGTGACCATGCAGCCCGCGATGTTGCCGAGCTTGGACGAGCGGAAGATCGCACGGATCTCCGCCTGACCCAGGGTCGACTCCTCGTAGACCGGCTTGAGCATGCCCTTGAGCGCTGCCTCGATCTCCTCGATGGCGTTGTAGATGACCGAGTAGTACCGGATCTCCACGCCCTCCTTGTCGGCCATCTGGCCCGCCTTGCCCTGGGGCCGGACGTTGAAGCCGATGATGATCGCGTCGGAGGCGGCCGCCAGGTCGACGTTGGTCTCGGTGATCGCACCGACACCGCGGTCGATGACCCGCAGGCTGACCTCGTCGCCGACGTCGATCTGCGCGAGGGCGTCCTCGAGAGCCTCGACCGAGCCGGACACGTCGCCCTTGAGGATGAGGTTGAGCTCCTGGCTCTCGCCCTTCTCCATGGAGGCCATGAAGTCCTCGAGGGTGCGACGCACGCGACGCTTGGCCTGCATGGCCGCACGCTCGCGCGCCTCGCGCTTCTCGGCGATCTGGCGCGCCATGCGGTCGTCCTCGACCACGATGAAGTTCTGGCCTGCGCCAGGCACCGCGGTCAGACCCAGCACCATCGCGGGACGCGACGGGTCGGCCTGCTCGATGTTCTCGCCGTGCTCGTCGAGCATGGCGCGCACGCGGCCGTAGCCGGCGCCCGCCACGATCGAGTCGCCGACGCGGAGCGTGCCGCGCTGGACCAGGACGGTCGCGACCGGGCCGCGGCCGCGGTCGAGGTGCGCCTCGACGACCAGGCCCTGGGCGTCCTGCGTGGGGTTGGCCCGCAGGTCCAGGGACGCGTCGGCCGTCAGGACGACCGCCTCGAGGAGCTTGTCCAGGTTGAGCTCGGACTTGGCCGAGACGTCGACGAACATCGCGTCGCCGCCGTACTCCTCGGGGATCAGGCCGTACTCGGTCAGCTGACCGCGGACCTTGGTCGGGTCGGCGTCGGGCTTGTCGATCTTGTTGACCGCGACCACGATCGGCACACCGGCGGCTCGGGCGTGGTTGAGCGCCTCCACCGTCTGCGGCATGACGCCGTCGTCGGCCGCGACCACGAGGATCGCGATGTCGGTCGCCTGGGCACCACGAGCACGCATGGCGGTGAACGCCTCGTGACCGGGGGTGTCGATCAGGGTGATCCGACGCTCCGTGCCGTCGACCTCGGTCGCGACCTGGTAGGCAC
Organism: Nocardioides lijunqiniae; assembly: GCF_015024225.1. Lineage (GTDB taxonomy): Bacteria > Actinomycetota > Actinomycetes > Propionibacteriales > Nocardioidaceae > Nocardioides > Nocardioides lijunqiniae. The sequence continues at coordinate 1,039 of NZ_JACJGM010000027.1, read as the reverse complement.
CGATGTGCTGGGTGATGCCACCGGCCTCCTTGTCGACGACGTTGGCGTTGCGCAGCGCGTCGAGGAGCTTGGTCTTTCCGTGGTCGACGTGACCCATGACGGTGACGACCGGCGGCCGGATGACCAGGTCGCTCTCGTCGCCCTCGTCGGTGCCGAAGTCGATGTCGAACGACTCCAGCAGCTCGCGGTCCTCGTCCTCCGGGGAGACGACCTCGACGGTGTAGTTGAGCTCCTCACCGAGCAGCTCGAGCGTCGCGTCGTTCACCGACTCGGTCGCGGTGACCATCTCGCCGAGGTGGAAGAGCATCTGCACCAGCTGGGCGGCGTCGACGCCGACCTTGTCGGCGAAGTCCGTCAGCGAGGCGCCACGGGCGAGACGCACGGTCTCGCCGTTGCCCTTGCGGACGCGCATGCCGCCCAGGGTCGGAGCCTCCATGGCCTCGAACTCCTGGCGACGCGCCCGCTTGGACTTGCGTCCACGACGCGACGGGCCGCCGGGGCGACCGAAGGCACCCTGGGTCTGACCGCGCTGGCCGGGGCGGTTGCCGCCACCGGGACGACCGCCACCGCTCGGGCCGAAGCCGCCGGGACGACCCGGGGCACCGGCACCCGCGGGGGCGCCACGACCGGGCGCACCGCGACCGGGAGCACCACCGGGGCCACCGCGACCGGGAGCGCCACCGGGGCCTCCGCGACCGGGACCACCGGGGCCGCCACGACCGGCAGGGCCGGGACCGAAGGCGGACGGGGACTTGGGCATCATCGCCGGGTTGGGGCGCGGCATGCCCGGGCGACCGGGCGCGCCACCCTCACGCGCGGCGGGCGGCCGCGGCGGGCGGTTGTCGGCGGGAGCCTCGTCGACCTCGGGGTCGCGCGGGGCCGGGGCGGGACGCTTGCCCATCCCCTGGCTGGACGAGAAGGGGTTGTTGCCCGGACGCGGCGTGCCGCTGGGCTTGCCGACCGGACGGGGCGCCGGGGTCGGCGCCTTCGGGCGGGCGGGCGAGGGCGTCGCCGCAGCGGCGGGCGCCTCGGGCTGCGC
>NZ_JACJGM010000002.1 GCF_015024225.1 Nocardioides lijunqiniae | reverse complement strand
ACCGGAGCCGGCCCGCCCCGAGCGGCGCCGCCGCGGCCCGGGACCCGACCGGGTCCCGTGCGACCCCGCGGGCGGGACCCGCGAGGTGGCGTGCGGCGGCTGTCGGCCATGGACCGGCGGTCAGCCCTGGTAGCGCGGGAAGGCGCCGGCGCCGGCGTAGCGCGCGGCGTCGCCGAGGTCGTCCTCGATGCGCAGGAGCTGGTTGTACTTGGCGACGCGATCGGACCGCGCCGGGGCACCGGTCTTGATCTGGCCGCAGTTGGTCGCGACCGCGAGGTCGGCGATCGTGGTGTCCTCGGTCTCGCCGGAGCGGTGGCTCATCATGCAGCGGTAGCCGCTGCGGTGGGCGAGGTCGACGGAGTCGAGGGTCTCGGTGAGCGAGCCGATCTGGTTGACCTTGACCAGCAGCGCGTTGGCCTGGCCGCCGCTGATGCCGCGCTGCAGGCGCTCCACGTTGGTGACGAACAGGTCGTCCCCGACGATCTGGGTCTTGCCACCCAGCTCGTCGGTGATCGCCTTCCAGCCGTCCCAGTCGTCCTCGTCGAGGGGGTCCTCGATGGAGACGATCGGGTACGACGACACCAGCTCGGCGTAGTAGGCGGTCATCTCGTCGGCCGACTTGGTGCCGCCCTCGAAGGCGTAGGCACCGTCCTTGAAGAACTCGGAGGCGGCGACGTCCATGGCGAGCCCGATGTCGCGGCCCAGCGTCAGGCCGGTCGCCGAGACCGCCTCGGCGATCAGGTCGAGCGCGGCGCGGTTGCTGTCGAGGTTGGGGGCGAAGCCGCCCTCGTCGCCGAGGCCCGTGGACAGGCCCTTCTTCTTCAGCACCGACTTGAGCGCGTGGTAGACCTCCGCGCCCTGGCGCAGGCCCTCGCGGAACGTCGGGGCGCCGATCGGCGCGATCATGAACTCCTGCACGTCGACGTTGGAGTCGGCGTGCGAGCCGCCGTTGAGGATGTTCATCATCGGGACCGGGAGCAGGTGGGCGTTGGGCCCGCCGACGTAGCGGTAGAGCGGCAGGCCGGCGGAGTCGGCCGCCGCACGGGCGACGGCGAGCGAGACGCCGAGGATCGCGTTGGCGCCGAGGGTCGCCTTGTTGGGCGTGCCGTCGAGCTCGAGCATGGTCTGGTCGACGATGCGCTGCTCGTCGGCGTCGAGGCCCTCGACGGCGGGGCCGATCGTGTTGATCACGGCGTCGACGGCCTTTTGGACGCCCTTGCCGCCGTAGCGGTCGCCGCCGTCGCGCAGCTCCACCGCCTCGAAGGCGCCCGTGGAGGCGCCGCTGGGCACCATCGCGCGGGAGAAGGACCCGTCGTCGAGGAGGACCTCGACCTCGACGGTGGGGTTGCCGCGCGAGTCGAGGATCTCGCGCGCGCCGACGGCTTCGATGCTGGCCACTGCTGCTCCTGGTGCGACTGGGAAGAGGTGCGCGCCCAGCCTAGACCCGGCCGTACGTCGATCCGCGCAGGCCGCGCTCAGTCGGCCGTCAGGTCGCCGGATCGGCTGGGGTGACGCCCGGCAGGCGACGTACGGCGTCGCGCAGGGCCTGCTCGGGGTCGCGGCCCGCGGCGCGCGCCTCGGCCACCAGCGCGAGGAGCCGGTCGCCGAGGTCGTCGCCCGGCGTCGGTACGGCGGTCCCCTGGCGGGCGAGCCGGTCGAGGACCTTGTCGGCGTAGAGCAACGCCGGCAGGGTCGGCGGGAGGCCGTCGGTCACCGCCGACCGTGACTTCTCGGTGGCCTTGATGGCCTCCCACGCCTCGTTGACCGCGGCGGCGTCGGCGGGCTGTCCCTCCCGTCCCGCCTCCTCGCCGAACACGTGCGGGTTGCGGCGCACCATCTTCTCGGTGATGCCGCGCGCGACGTCGTCGAGGTCGAAGGTGCCGGTCTCCTCGGCGATCGCGGCGTGGAAGTAGACCTGGAGCAGCAGGTCGCCGAGCTCCTCGCGCAGGTGCTCGGCGTCGCCGGTGTCCAGCGCCTCGAGGGTCTCGTGGGCCTCCTCGAGCAGGTAGCGCGCCAGCGAGCGGTGCGTCTGGCCCGCCTTCCAGGGGCACTCGGCTCGCAGCCGACGCATGACCTCCCGCAGCTCCAGCAGCGGCTGGCCCTCGGCCGGACCGCTCAGGGGCTCGGCCACCGGGTCAGCTGCAGCGCTGGGAGGCCGGGAGGCTCTTGGCGTACTCCTGGTCGGGCGCCTCCAGCGCCGACGTCGTCGCGGTGTCGCCCACGGCGACCGCGAGCTGGGTGTCCTCGGAGACCACCTGGCCGTCCTGGAAGGAGATGCCGAACTCGGGGTTCAGCTTGATGTCGTGGTCGTCGAGCCACCGCGTGAGCTCGTCGGCCCCGCGCTGACCGGCCGCCTCGGGCCCGGTGGGCTGGCCCTCCTCGGTGAGGAGCTTGTCGCCGACGGCCAGCTGGACCGCCTGGACGTAGGCCGAGGACCCGTTGATCGCGATGACCGCGTCCTGCTGGTCCTCGGGGAGGTCGCGGGTCTGGCCCCGCAGGTCCGTGACGACGCGGTCGTAGTCGTCCGTGGGCTCGACGTCGTGCTCCTCGGCGAGCTGCTCGGCCGCAGACACCAGGGCGAGCTGGCCCACGACGCCGGAGCGGAGGTAGCCCAGCGGGACGACGCTGCCGTCCTGCTGGAGCTGGTCGCGCACCGCGTCGCAGTAGTCGCCGACGAGGCGGTCGACCCGGTCGGTGGAGATCCGGTCGCCGTCGACGTCGGCGGCCACGCCCGGCTGGAAGCTGGTGCCGGCCACGCCGCAGCCGGTGAGGGCCACGGCCAGGACGGCGGTGGCGGCGGCCGCGAGGCGCACTCGGCGGGCTCGCACGCCTCGGCTGCCTCGGGTGCTGGGGGTGCTCACGCGAACTCTCCTCACGACCGTGCTCGATACGGGGCTGACTCGGGGCTCATTGCTGAGGGGGGTCGATGACGCTGTCGATGACCCCGCGCGCCCATTCAAGCAGGGCGATGCCGGTCAGCGGGGTCCCGGTCCGGCCCGGGGTGCCGGGGCGCGGCACGAGGATCGTGTCGACGGTCGCCTTGACGATGGACTTGGGATACATCCGCTGCAGCCGGAGCACCCGCGACTCGGGGAGGCTGACCGGAGCGAAGCGCACGTTCTTGCCCGCGATCGTCGCCTCGCCGATGCCGGCGGACCGGGCGCGCGCCCGGAAGCGCGCGACGAGCAGCAGCGCCTCGACCTCCTGCGGCGGGTTGCCGTAGCGGTCGACCATCTCCTCGCGGATCAGGTCGACGTCCTCGTCGGCGCGCACCTCGGCCAGGCGCTTGTACATCTCCAGGCGCAGCCGCTCGCTCGGCACGTAGTCGTGCGGCAGGTGGGCGTCGACGGGCAGCTCGATGCGGACCTCGTTGAGCGTGTCGGCGTCGGCGCCCTCGCCCTTGAACTCGTTGACGGCCTCCCCCACCAGCCGCACGTAGAGGTCGAAGCCGACGTCGGCGATGTGGCCGGACTGCTCGCCGCCCAACAGGTTGCCGGCGCCGCGGATCTCGAGGTCCTTCATGGCGATCGCCATGCCGCCGCCGAGGTCGGAGTGCTGGGCCAGGGTGGCCAGCCGCTCGTGCGCGGTCTCGGTGAGCGGCTTCTCCGCGGGGTAGAGGAAGTAGGCGTAGGCGCGCTCGCGGCTGCGACCGACCCGACCACGCAGCTGGTGTAGCTGGCTCAGGCCGAGGGTGTCGGCGCGCTCGATGATCATCGTGTTGGCGTTGGAGACGTCCAGGCCCGACTCGACGATCGTCGTGCAGACCAGCACGTCGAAGCGCTTCTCCCAGAAGTCCAGCATCACCTGCTCCAGCTGGTGCTCGCCCATCTGCCCGTGGGCCACGCCCACCCGCGCCTCGGGCACCAGCTCGCGGATCTTGGCCGCCGCCTTGTCGATCGAGGTGACCCGGTTGTGGATGTAGAACACCTGGCCCTCGCGCAGCAGCTCACGGCGCACGGCGGCGATGACCTGGCGGTCCTCGTAGGCACCGACGTAGGTCAGCACCGGGTGCCGCTCCTCGGGCGGGGTGGTGATCGTCGACATCTCGCGGATGCCGGTGATGGCCATCTCGAGCGTGCGCGGGATCGGCGTCGCGCTCATGCTCAGCACGTCGACTGAGGTGCGCAGGCGCTTCATCTGCTCCTTGTGCTCGACCCCGAAGCGCTGCTCCTCGTCGACGATGATCAGGCCGAGGTCCTTCATCCGGATGTCGGGGTTGAGCAGGCGGTGGGTGCCCACGACGATGTCGACGCTGCCCTCGGCCAGCCCGGCCATGACCTCCTTGGCCTCGCGATCGGTCTGGAAGCGGCTGAGCCCCTTGACCACCACGGGGAAGCCGCTCATGCGCTCGCTGAACGTGCTGAGGTGCTGGGTGACCAGCAGCGTGGTGGGGACGAGGACGGCGACCTGCTTGCCGTCCTGCACCGCCTTGAACGCCGCGCGCACGGCGATCTCCGTCTTGCCGTAGCCGACGTCGCCGCAGACCAGGCGGTCCATCGGCACGGTCTGGCGCATGTCGGACTTCACCTCGTCGACCGTCGTCAGCTGGTCGACGGTCTCGGTGAACGGGAAGGCGTCCTCGAGCTCGCGCTGCCAGGGCGTGTCGGGACCGAACGCGTAGCCCTTGGTGGCCTGCCGGGCGGCGTAGAGCTTGATCAGCTCGGCCGCGATCTCGCGGACGGCCTTCTTGGCGCGGCCCTTGCGCTTGGCCCAGTCGGCGCCGCCGAGGCGGTCCAGGCTGGGCTGCTCGCCGCCGACGTAGCGGGTCACCTGGTCGAGCGCGTCGGCCGGCACGTAGAGGCGGTCGGCGGGGCCGCCGCGCTTGCTGGCGCCGTACTCGAGCACGAGGTACTCGCGGGTGGCACCGCCCACGACGCGCTGCTTCATCTCCACGAAGCGACCGACGCCGTGCTGCTCGTGGACGACGAAGTCGCCGGCCTTGAGCTCGAGGGGATCGATCTGCTTCTTGCGGCGCGCGGGCATCTTGCGCATGTCGCGGGTGCTGGAGCGCTGGCCGCTGAGGTCCTCGCCGGTGAGGAGCACGAGCCGGTTGGTGTCGTCGACGAAGCCGTGCTGGGCGGCGCCGCAGGTGACCGTGACGAAGCCGTGCTCGACCGGGTCGGCGTCCTCGACGAGGCGGGCGGCGATGTCGCGCTCGCCCAGCGCCTCGACCATGCGCTGCGCGGGACCGTGGCCGGGGTGGACGACGACGGCGCGGTAGCCGTCGGCGAGCCAGCCGTCGAGGTCGGCCATGGCGCGGTCGACGTCGCCGCGGTAGGCGTCGACGGGTCCGGCCGGGAGGGCACGGGTGGGGACGCCGGCGTCCTCGGCGCTCACGTCGCCGCCCGCGGAGGGTGCCGCGGCGGCCCCGTCGAGACCGTCGTCGATGCCGAACGGGCTGACCGTCCACCACGGCTTGTCCTGCGCCAGGCTGCGCAGGCGCACGTCGGCGATCGCGTGGTACGACGCCGCGCCCAGGTCGATGGGCGCCGTGCCGCCACCGGCGGCGGCCGCCCAGCTCGCGCCCAGGAACTCCTCGCTGGTCGCGACCAGGTCGTGCGCGCGGCTGCGGGCGCGCTCGGGGTCGAGCACCAGCACGTGGGTGTCGGCCGGCATCAGGTCGACGAGCATCTCCATCTCGTCGACGAGCACCGGCGCGAGGGACTCCATGCCCTCCACCGCGATGCCGGCGGCGATCTTGTCGGTGAGCTCGAGCAGCTGGGGGTGCGCCTGGCCGAGCTCGGCGGCGCGGCGACGCACCTCGTCGGTGAGCAGCAGCTCGCGGCACGGCGGCGCCCACAGCCGCTCGACCTTGTCGAGCGTGCGCTGGTCGGCCACCGAGAACGAGCGGATCTCCTCGACGTCGTCGCCCCACATCTCCACGCGGAGCGGGTGCTCCTCGGTGGGCGGGAAGACGTCGACGATGCCGCCGCGCACGGCGAACTCCCCGCGCCGCTCCACGAGGTCGACGCGGGTGTAGGCGGCGTCGGCCAGGCGGCGTACGACGTCGTCGAGGGGCATCGTGTCGCCGGTGGCCAGCTCGACGGGCTCGAGGTCGGCGAGGCCCTGCACCTGCGGCTGCAGGATGGAGCGCACGGGCGCGACGACGACCTGGAGCGGGCCGTTGCTGGGGTCGGTGCCGGGGTGACGCAGCCGTCGCAGCACGGCCAGGCGGCGCCCGACCGTGTCGCTGCGGGGGCTGAGCCGCTCGTGGGGCAGCGTCTCCCAGCTGGGGTAGTAGGCGACGCCCGTCGGGTCGAGCACGTCGGACAGCGCGGCGACCAGGTCCTCGGCCTCGCGGGACGTCGCGGTCACCGCGAGGACCCGGCGCCCGGAGCGCACGAGCCCCGCCACGACGTAGGGGCGCATCGCCTCGGGACCCGTCAGGTCGAGCGCGCGCACCCGCCCGTCACGGGCGTCGGCGAGGACGTCGGCGAGGGTCGGGTCGGACAGGACGGCGTCGGCGAGGCCGGCGAGCGACACGGGTGCTCCTGAGGAGGGTGACAACACGACAGCCCCCGGTCACGGATGACAGGGGGTGGACGTCGCTCAGTCTACGTCGTGGGGTCCGACACCCGGCCCACGAAGAGCGGCGCCCGCAGCTCGGCGTCGTGCACCACGAAGAGGAACGGCCGGTCGAGCACCACGGGGGTCCGGGGGCGTGACGGCACGAGGGAGGTGGCGCGGACGACGACGGCGGTGGCCGCGGCCGCCTCGGTGCCGTCCTCGTCGACCGCGACGAACGCCTCGTGGAGGACCTCGTCGACCGCCACCCGCTCGTCGGTGGTCATCGCGGAGAGGTCGGCGGCGCCGGAGAAGACCCGCCGCAGGCCCAGCCCGGCCAGCGCCTCCTTGAGCGGCACCTGCGAGCGGACGGTCCAGCGCGGCAGCCGGAGGTCGACCTCCGTCGGCTCCGGCGAGGCCAGCATGGCCGGCAGCCCGCCGCCGGCGACGGCCTCCTCGACCTCGGCACGCCGGCCCACATCCGGGAGCACGACGGTCATCACCAGTCGGCCGCCGGCGTACGGGAGGGGGACGGCGAGCCAGCCGTCACCGCGACCGAGGTGGGTCGGCGCGAGCCGGGGCCGCATCATCGGGACGGTCACGGCGGTGCCGTCGTCGAGGTGGAACGCCGCGTCGGCCGTGCGGGTGCGCTCGAACGGCCGCTCCCAGGCGGCCTTCAGGTAGAGCGCGTTGACCAGCACCAGGCGGGTGGCCGAGCCCAGCGCGCCCTGCGGCACGATCTCGGTGATCCGGGCGCGGGTCTGCTCGGAGGTCCAGGCGTTGATGTCGCGCCGCGCCGACCCGGCGTCGGCGGCGTAGTCGAGCGTGTGCACGGCGGTGCCGTAGCCGTGCGTCAGGGCATCGAGGAAGGGCCGCGCGAAGCTCGTGCCCTCCTGCCCGAACAGCGCGTTGGCGGCGGTCAGGACGACGTCGTCGCCCGGCTCCCGCAGGCGTCGAGCGAGGTCGGCGAGGTCCCGGTCGAGGTGTGCGGGGTCGCTCGCGCCCAGCACGGCGAGCAGCTCGTCGCGGGTCTCCCCCACCGCACCGTGCTGGACCATCGCCAGCGCCACCGCGACCGAGTACGGCGAGAACGCGAGGTTGCCGGGGCGCGCGGCGAGCCGGCCGAGCAGGCCGGCGGCCAACGCCTCGACGGGGTGGGTCATCCCGCTGCGGCCTCGGCCGCGGCGAGCTCCTTCTTCCAGTCGCGGAAGCCCTCCTCGGTGCGGCCCCGGCGCCAGTAGCCCGAGATCGAGGCGTCCTCGCGCGGGACGCCGCGGTCCTGGAGCAGGTAGGGCCGGATGCCGTGCATGACGGCCTGCGCCTCGCCGTGGACGAACGCGTGGACGCGCCCCTCGCGCCAGGGCAGGGCGCGCACGGCGGCGACGAGCGGGTCGCCCTCGGTGGCGGATCCGCGGTGGACCCAGGTGACGGTGGCGCCGGCCGGGGCCGCGAGCTCCACCTCGTGGTCGGCGTCGTGCACCTCGATCAGCACGTCCGCGACGGCGCCGTCGGACAGCGCGGCGAGAGCCTGCCGGATCGCGGGGATCGCGGCGTCGTCGCCGGCCAGCAGGTGCCAGTCGACGTCCGGCGAGGGGGCGTAGGCACCACCCGGTCCACGCACCTCCAGGGTGTCGCCCGGCTGCGCCTTGGCGGCCCAGGGACCGGCGACGCCGGTGTCGCCGTGCACCACGAACTCGATCGCGAGCGTGCCGGCGGCGACGTCGGGCTCGAGCGCGGTGTAGGTGCGCACCACGTCGTCGCCGTCGACGGGCAGCACGAGCTTGACGTAGCGGTCGGTGTCGGCGCTGTCCGCGAACGCCGACAGGTCGTCGCTGCGGAACCGCACCCGCACCAGGGCGGGGCTGACCCGCTCGGTCGAGGTGACGGTCAGCGTGGTGGTGCCGGGCACGGGTGCTCCTGGGGTCAGCGAGAGTTGTTAGGTCAGCCTAACTCTCGCGTGGTGAGCGTCGGCGCGTCACCCGTCTTGGGTAAGTCGCCCGCTCGACCCGGACGCGCGCCCCGTCGCGCTCCTACGTTCGAGCCGCCCGGCACCGGACTGAGGGAGACGCTGATGAGGACCGTCGTGGGCTATGCGCCCGGCGCCTACGACCTGTTCCACGTGGGCCACCTGAACCTGCTCTGGCGTGCCCGCGGCAGGTGCGACTACCTCGTCGCGGGCGTCGTCTCCGACGAGCTCTGCCTGCGGACCAAGGGCGTGCGCCCGATCATCCCGCTCGAGGAGCGGGTGGCCATCGTCGGTGCCATCGACGTCGTGGACGCGGTCCACGTGGAGGTCGTGCCCGACAAGCTCGCCGCCTGGCAGGACGTGCGGTTCCAGCGCCTCTTCAAGGGCGACGACTGGCAGGGGACCCCCAAGGGCGACCAGCTCGAGCGCCGCATGAGGACGGTGGGCGTGGACGTCGTCTACTTCCCCTACACGGAGCAGACGTCGAGCACCGTGCTGCGCCTCGCGCTGCGCCGGCTCAACGCCGAGGACGTCGAGCATGCCGAGGCCGGGGTCGCCGACCTCCAGGTGTGACCGCGGGAGCGGCGCCGCCCTCCGGGGCCAGCTCGTCGAGCACGGCGGCCAGCTCGTCCCCGTAGCGCCTCAGGCCGAAGCGCGCCTGGGCATGGCTCTGCCCCGCGAGGGCGAGCTCCCGGGCGAGGTCGCCGTCCTCCATCAGCCGGGCGACGGCGTCGGCGAGGGCCTCCGGGTCCTGGGCCGGCACCACCAGACCCGTCACGCCCTGCTCCACGGTCTCCAGGTGGCCCGGCACCGCGCTCGCGACCACCGGGCGCCGGGCCAGTTGACCCTCGACGACGGCGTTGCCGAAGGACTCCCCCAGTGACGGTGCGACGAGGGCGTCCGCGCGCTCCAGCGCCGGCCAGATGGGCGACTGGTAGCCGGTGAAGGTCACCGCGCCCCGCAGGTCGGACCGGTCGGCGCGCCGGCGCAGCTCCTCGGCGTACTCCTCGTGGCCGGGGCCCGGGGTGCCGCAGAGCTCGATCTCCACCGGGAGGCCGGCGGTCCGCAGCAGGGCCACCGCCTCGAGCGCCACGTCCGGCGCCTTGCGCGGCGAGAGACGTCCGACGACGAGCAGTCGGAAGGCCCCCGTGCGCGGGTGGGGCGACGGCGCGACGGCCGGCCCGCGGACACCGTTGCGCACGAGGCGGAGCCGGCGCCGCAGGTACGGCGCGGCCGCCGAGGTCACGCCGAGCGTCGTCCTGCTGTTGACGATCGTGGCGTCCGCCAGTGCCAGTGGCGCGGCGAGGGCGCGCCGCACCAGCGCGCGGTCCCGGGTCTCGGCCTCGTGGACGTGGCAGACGACCGGCACCCCGGACAGACGGCCGGCGAGCAGCCACCAGGGCAGGGTGACGGTGTTGACCAGGACGACCTGGGGTCCCACCTCGCGCACCGCGCGGCGCAGGCCCACCAGGGCGCGCGGGCTGCCGGCGACCAGGGAGGCCAGGGCGCCCGGGGACGTCGACGCGCGCCGCAGCACCGGGAACGGCACCAGCCGCGCCTCGGCGCCCAGCGCCGCCAGCCTCGTCAGCAGCGGCCCGGACGAGGGGGTCGCCACGACGACCCGCCAGCCGCGCTCCCGCAGCGCCGCCACGCTCTCCAGGAGCTGCAGGTCGGCGCCGTAGACGTCGGCGGACGGGTTGGCCATCAGCACGGTTCGCTGCCTCACGCGGCCAGTGAAGTCCCGCCCGGTGCTCGTCCGGGGCGGCCGCTGCCCCCATCCCCAAAATTGGCGACGTCACGCGCCGGAGGGGCTCGCAGCCTCCTCGTCCTTCCTACCTTCGCCCACCAGGACAGGCGTCGGCCCCGCACGGGGCGGATGGGGAGCCGGTCCGGAGTCCGACTAGCCGCAGGAGGGGGGCCGATGGCCGTGTCGAGCACGTTGAGCCACACGCCGCCGACGCCGGAGCCCCCGACCCTGCGCGCCTGGTACCGCGCCAACGTCCAGGCGCTCGGGAGCGCCCAGAAGGCCGCGCGCGGCACCCCGGCGTACTCGCGGCTCGTCAACCGGCCCCTGGCCCGTCGGGTGGCGGCCGCCGGGCACGTCGTCGGACTCTCGCCCAACACCGCCACGCTCGTCGGAGCCGGTCTGACCGGCACCGGACTGGCGCTGCTCGTCGTCGACGAGCCGTCGGCCGGTCTGGGCCTGGGCGTGGCCGTGCTCCTCGCCCTCGGCTACGTGATGGACTCCGTCGACGGCCAGCTCGCCCGCCTGCGCGGCGGCGGGTCGCTGGCCGGCGAGTTCCTCGACCACACCCTCGACTGCGTGAAGACCTGCGTGCTCCACCTGGCGGTCCTGGTGTCGCTGTTCCGCTTCCCGGTGGTCGACAGCGATGTGGCGCTGGTCGTGCCCCTGGTGTTCCTCGTCGTCGACATGACGACGTACTTCGGCATGATCCTGGTGCCGTTCCTGCGCCGCCGCGGCGCGGTCGCGGCCGGCCTCGACTCCTCGGCCGGGCCGGAGCACCCGCTCCGCAAGTGGCTGATGCTGCCCCACGACTACGGGACCTTCTGCTGGGCCTTCCTGCTCCTGGCCTGGCCGCGGCTCTTCCTCCTCGGCTACGCGTCGCTCCTGGTCGTCAACGCCGCCCTCCTGGTGCTCGCGTCCGCCAAGTGGTGGCGCGAGCTCCGCAGCCTCGACCTCCTGGAGACCTGATGCGCATCGCCATGCTCGGCACCCGTGGGATCCCCGCCTGCTACGGCGGCTTCGAGACGGCCGTGGAGGAGATCGGGCGGCGCCTGGTCCTCCAGGGCCACGAGGTCACGGTCTACTGCCGCGGCGGTGGTGACACCCCGCCCTCCTACCGCGGCGTGCAGCTCGTCCACCTCCCCAGCCTGAAGGGGAAGGCCGTGGAGACGCTGAGCCACACGGCGCTGTCGGTGGCGCACCTGATGACGCACCGGCGCCACGACGTCGCCCTCGTCTTCAACTCCGCCAACGCGCCCCTCCTGCCGTTCCTGCGCCTGAGCGGGACACCGGTCGCCGTGCACGTCGACGGCCTGGAGTGGAAGCGCGCGAAGTGGGGCAGGGCGGGGCGGCACTACTACCGGTGGGCGGAGTCGTACGCCGTGCGCTGGGCCGACGCCCTCATCGCCGACGCCCAGGGCATCGCCGACTACTACGCCGACGAGTTCGGGGCGGGGACCGAGCTGATCTCCTACGGGGCGCCGATCCAGGTCCGCCCCGCCCGCGACCGGCTCGCGGACCTGGGGCTCAGCCCCGGTGGCTTCCACCTGGTCGTGGCCCGGTTCGAGCCCGAGAACCACGTCGCGGAGATCGTCGAGGGCTACCACCGCTCCGGTGCCGAGCTGCCGCTCCTCGTCGTGGGCTCCGCCCCCTACGCCGACGAGTACACCGCCCGGGTCCGCCGGGCCGCCGACGGCGACCCCCGGATCCGGCTGGTCGGCGGGCTGTGGGACCAGGAGCAGCTCGACCAGCTCTACGCGCACTGCCTGACCTACCTCCATGGCCACAGCGTGGGCGGGACGAACCCCTCGCTGCTCCGGGCGATGGGAGCCGCCGCCGACGTCATCGCCTACGACGTGTCGTTCAACCGGGAGGTGCTCGGTGGGGACGGCGCCTACTTCGCCGGCCCCGACGACCTGCCCGACCTCCTCCTCTCCGCCGAGCGGCAGCCCGGGCCGGCCGGCGAGCGGGGGGTCCGCAACCGGGCTCGCGCCGCCCAGCGCTACGACTGGCTGGAGGTCGCCGCCAGCTACGAGCAGCTCTGCAAGCAGCTGGAGTCCGGGGAGTCCACCCGCCGCCGGGTCAGTGGCCGGCGTCTCGTCCGGGCGGACGTGGGGTGAGGGGTCTCACCGCGTCCCCGTCGGCCCGGCTGCCCGCGGCCGCCGGTGCGGTCGCGTCACAGGCCACGCTCGCACTCGGCAGCTTCCTGCTGCAGCTCCTCGCGGCACGCGCCCTGGGCGCCGACGGACTCGGACAGCTCGCCCTGCTGCTGGGGTCGGTGGTCATCGCGACCTCCGTCTCGAGCGGGCTCGTCGGCGACTCGCTGACGGTGCTCGACCGCCGGGACCCTGCCATCCGGACCGCCCTCGCCCGGCTCGCGCTCGCGGCCGTGGCGGGCGCCGCCGGGGCGGCCTTCGTCCTGTCGTGGGGCCCCGGCGACCTGTCCCCGCGGACGGCGGCCCTGTTCGCCGCCGCCACGGCCGCCTTCATGGTCGCGGACCTGCTGCGCCGCACCATGATGGCGTGCCGGCGCTTCTGGGGACTCGTCGTCGTCGACGCCGGCGCCCTCCTGGCCGCCCTGTGCCTGCTCGTCGTGCTCTCCCGCGGCCGGCTGACGGTCGACAGCTTCCTGGCGGCGCTCCTCGTGGGCCAGGTCGTCGCGTGCGTGGCGCTCCTGCGGTCGCTGCCGCGAGCCGAGCGCTCCCTGCCGGTGCGCGCACCGGGCGGGCTCCGAGCCGTGCTGGCGTTCGGTTCGTGGCGGGCCGTGCAGCAGCTCGTCCGGCCGACGGCCCTCAACCTGGTGCGCTGGCTGGTGCTGGTCGCCGCCGGTCAGGCCGCCGTGGGAGAGCTGGAGGCGGCGCGTCTCCTGGCCGCCCCGGCAATGATGGTCGTGCAGGGCGTCGGCGCCTACCTGTTCGCGTCGTACGCCGCCGGCCGGGACGAGCCGATGTCGGCCCTGCTGCACCGCGCCGACCGCGGCGCCGCCGCGCTGCTCGCCGCCTGCGCCGTGGTCGCGGTCGTGGCCACCGCCGGCACCGGGCTGCTCGGACCGCTGCTCACCGGCGGCCGCTTCGAGCTGGCGCCGCTCGCGGTGCTCGGGTGGGCCGTCTACGCCGCGTCGTGCGCCGCCGTGCTGCCCTACGGCACCCTGGCAGCCGTGCGCGGCGACCAGGCCAAGGTCCTCGGCCTCCGCGTGGCGGACTCCCTGGGCGGGCTGGCCGCGACCGCCGTCGCCCTGCTCTGGCTGGGACTCCCGGTGTGGGCTGCCCCGTGGCTGCTGGCGGCCGGTTCCGTGGCCGCCGGCGCCGCGTGCCGGCAGCGGTTGCTCGTGCCGCGGTGCTCCGAGCTTCCGCTGCCGGCGCGCGAGCGGGCGGTGCACCCGTGAGCCCCACCGCAGCCGCGGCCACGACGGACGTCGGAGCGGCGACGGCCCGGCGCCCCCCGCCGCCGGTCGTCTCCCCGCTGAGCCGCCCCGCCCTGCGGCCGCTGCTGACGTGCCTGCTGCTCCTGGTCTCCGCGGTGGCGTGGCGCAAGGGCAGCTACTTCTCCGGCGGCGTCGACGTCGTGGTGCTGGCCAAGGCCGCGCTCGGCGTCACCGCCCTGGCACTGGCTGCCACCGCCCCTGCGAGGGGCGTCCCCTGGCGGCGGTTCCCGGTCGGGCCGCTCCCCCTCCTGGCGGTCTACCTCGGGGTCACGACGATCGGCGCCGCCCTGCACGACTCCGCCCTGCCCACGGTGGTCCTGGCGGCTCGCGTCGTGCTCATCGCGACCACGGCGGTCTTCCTGGTCCACGCCTTCCCCGTCGCTGAGCTCCTGTCCACCCTCACCGCCGCGATGCTCCTGCTCGCCGGCTTCGCCTCGGTCACCGGCGTCGGCTCGCTGGCCTCCGGCCGGCTGTACGGAGGGCTGCCCCCGCTGAACGCCAACGAGATCTCGTTGCTGGTGAGCGTGCCGCTGCTGTGCCTCGTGTGGCGCTGCGTCCACCACTGGGCGACCTGGCAGGACGTGGCCGCGATCCTGCCGTGCCTGGGCGTGATCTGGCTGACGGGCGCGCGCACCGGTGTGATCGCCCTCCTGCTGTCCGTGGTGGTGCTCGTCCTGATGGCCCCGCGCGTCCCCGTCGGCCTGATGTGCGGCGGGCTGCTGGCCGTCCCCGCGGGGCTGTACCTGGTGTTCCTCACACCCGTCGTCAGCGCCTTCGCCACCCGGGGCGACTCCGCCGGCGTCCTGACGCTGAACTCGCGGACCGTCGCCTGGCACGCCGCCCTCCACTACGCCGACACCCCGCCGGAGAAGCTGCTCGGGGTGGGCCTGTCGGTGAAGGAGATCCCCGTGTCCGCGATGTACCGGACCGAGCAGATCCTCGACAGCACCTGGGTCTCGGCCTACGTGCAGGCCGGTGTCGTCGGGACGGCGGTGCTGGCCCTGCTGGTCCTGGTCACGTTCGCCCGGGTGGTGGCCTCCCGACCGCCGATGCGCTCGCTCTCGGCCGCGCTGCTGCTCCTGCTGGTCTCGCGCAGCTTCCTGGAGAGCGGCGTGCTCGACGCCACCCCCTCGGGCATCACCTTCCTGGTCGTCGCCCTGGCGCTGCGACCGCCGTTCCTGGAGGAGCAGCCATGACGTTCACGGTCCTCGCGGTGTGCGCCGCCAACGTCTGTCGCTCCCCCCTGATGGCGGTGGGGCTCGAGCACTCCCTGGCCGCGCACGGGCTGGGAGCGGACGTCGTGGTGCTCAGCGCGGGTGCCGTCGCGACCACCGACGCGGGCGTGTGCCCGGACGTCGAGCGGCTGACCAGGGCACGGGGCCTCCCCTGGCTCGCGCTCGGCCGGCACCGCTCCACCCCGCTGACCGACGAGCTGGTCGACCGCGCCGACCTGGTCGTGACCGCGGATCGCGGCCTGCGCTCGGAGGTCCTCAAGCGCGCGCGGCCCGGATCGACCGGTCGCACGTTCACCCTCCGCGAGGCCGCCGAGCTGGCCGACCCCGCCTCGGCGCGGGTCCAGGGCCACACCGTCGACGACCAGCTGAGGAGCCTGGTCGCGCAGATGAACCACACGCGCGGCTTCATCGACCTGCCGGGAGTCGAGCGCGTCACGAGCCGGGCGCTCCCTTGGCGACGGCTGGACGTCCACACGCACGACGTGCCGGACGCGCACGACGAGCCGCGGGCGCCGCACGGGGTGGTCTGCCGTCTGGTCGTCCCGGCCGCCGAGCGCATCGCGACGTCGCTCGCCCGGGGCGTCATGGCGTCGCTGCCATGAGCGCGACCACGTACGTCGAGCTGAGGCTGCCGCCCTCCGGCGTACGACGCTGGCACCTCGACCTGGCGCAGGCGCTCGGCCGGTACGACGACCTCGCCGTCGGGGTCGCCTGGGTCGACGGTCCGCCCGCACCGGCGCGCGACCTCGAGCGTCTGCTCGCGATCGAGAGCCGGATCCACCGGCTTCCCCGCGCCGCGTCGTCCCGGGTGGCGCGACACCGCCTGGCGCACCTCGGCACCCGACCGCCCGACTCCGGACGGGTGCTGCGCCTCGACCTCGGCGGGGCGCGCGTGACGAGCACGCGTCAGTGGTCGCTGAGGTTCGACGGTCTCGCGGGAGAGGAGGCCGCCGCCGCCGCCCTGCTCGCGGGTCGGTTCCCCCTGGTCGAGCTCGTCGATCCCTCCGGCGCCGTCGTCGCCAGCGGACGCCCTGGCAGCGAGAGGCCCGGCGTCACCGCGGCCGCCCTCGACGACGTGCTCGCCGGGTGCGTGCGCCTCGTCGTCGCCGCCGTCACCGGCCACTCACTCCGCCTGCCCGAGGGCGGGACCGAGGCGGGCGGCCGGTCGTCCCCCCGCTCGCCCGCCGAGCAGGCGCTGCGAGCGCTGGCGAGCGCCCCTCTGCGCAGGGCCGCCCGCGCCGTGCTCCGCACCCCCCACTGGCGGGTCGGCTGGCGGTTCGTGGACGGGCCCGGACTGATCGACTCGCTGCGGCACCCCGCGGAGGGGTGGCAGGACCTGCCCGACGACGGTCACCACTTCTACGCGGACCCGTTCCCGATCCAGGTCGCCGGGCGCACCCACCTGTTCGTCGAGGACTTCGACCACCGTGTCGGTCGCGGCGTCGTCTCGGTCGTCGAGTTCGACGAGCACGGGCCTGTGGGCACCCCGGTGTGCGTGCTCGAGCACGACGTCCACCTCTCCTACCCGTTCGTGCTGGAGCACGACGGGGAGGTCTGGATGATCCCCGAGACGTCGGCGGCCGGCACCGTCGAGCTCTACCGGGCGGCCGACTTCCCCCACCACTGGGTCCGCCACTCCGTGCTCCTGCGCGACCTGGACGCCAACGACGTGACGCCGTTCCGGCACCAGGGCCGCTGGTGGCTCTCGGCGACGGTCCGCCGCGGCGGGTCGTGCTCGGACGCGCTGCACCTCTGGCACGCCGACGACCTGCGCGGGCCCTGGACCGCCCACCGGGGCAACCCGGTGGTGCTCGACATCGCCAGCGCCCGGCCCGCCGGGCGGGTCGTGGAGCGTGAGGGTCGACTGGTGCGACCGGCCCAGGACGGAACGGGCGGCTACGGCTCCGCGCTCACCCTCGCCGAGGTCGTCAGGCTGGATCCCACGGCCTACGAGCAACGCGTCGTCGGCCGGGTCACGGCGGGCCCTGGGTGGGCCGGGACCCGGCTGCACACGCTCAACCGCGCCGGCCGGCTGGAGGTCATCGACGGGTCCTCGCGGTCGCTCCGGATCCCGCTGCCCGGCCGCGTGCGCACCCTCGCGACGTCGGTCCCCCTTTGACGATCGGCGGGTCCGGTGGGACCGTGAGGATGGAGCCACGGCCCCCGACGGGGCTCCAGAAAGTCACCTCGTGTCGATTCTCGGTCTTCGCGCGCCTGCTCGCGCGCTCCTCCTCGCCCTCCTGGTCGCCCTCGTCCCGAGCGGTGTGGCCGCCCCTGCGGTCCCCTGGGCGGGAGCCGTCGGCGCGGCGCCCGCCGCGCGCGCCCCGGCCACGCTCCACGTCGCGCGCCACGGCCGCGACTCCGCGAGCGGGTCGTCCGCGGCGCCGCTGCGGACCATCTCGGCCGCCGTCGGGCGCGCCCGGTCCGGTGACCGGGTCGTCGTCCACGGCGGCACCTACCACGAGGGCGTCGTCCTCCCCGCGGGCAAGCGGATCAGCCTGCGCAGCGCGCCCGGCAGCCGCGTCTGGCTGGACGGCTCGCGTGCGGTCACGGGCTGGGCCAAGGAGGGCGCGCACTTCGTCCACTCCGGGTGGAGGGTGGAGTTCGACAGCAGCCCGACCTACTCCTGGGGGGCGCCTGACAACGACGAGGAGGCCTGGTCGTTCCTCAACCGGGCCCATCCCATGGCGGCGCATCCCGACCAGGTGTGGGTGGGCGGGACCCGGCTGCGGCAGGTCGCCTCCCGGGCGCGGGTGCGCCCCGGCACCTTCTTCGTCGACGACGCAGGCGACCGCCTCTACCTCGGCACCGACCCGCGCGGCAGGTCCGTGCGCGCCAGTGACATCGCGAAGGCGATCTCGGTCCGGGGCGCCGGCTCCTCGGTGACCGGCATCGGGGTCAGGCGCTTCGCGCCGTCCGTGCCGCACATGGGCGCGGTCACGGTCGAGGCACCGCGGGTGTCCCTGCGGCGCATGCGGATCCTGGACAACGCGACGACCGGCCTCCACGTCTCCGCACGCGCGGCCACGCTGAGCCATCTCGAGCTGGCCCGCAACGGCATGCTGGGCGCCGGGGCGACGTACGCCGACGGGCTGCGGGTCGTCGCACTCCGGGCCCGCCGCAACAACACCGAGCGGTTCAACTACTCGCCCGTGGCCGGCGGCCTCAAGATCGACCGCACGCGAGGCGTCGTCATCCGGCGCAGCGACTTCAGCGGCAACGCCGGCACCGGCCTCTGGCTCGACGAGTCGTCCTTCGGCATCGTCGTCACCGGGTCCTCGATGCGCCGCAACCTGCACCACGGGCTGTCCCTCGAGATCTCCGCGCGCGCGGTCGTCGCCGACAACGTCGTCGCCGGCAACGCCGACCACGGCGTCAAGATCAACAACACGAGCGACGTGTCCGTCTGGAACAACACCATCGTCGGCAACGGTCGGCCCCTCAACATCGTCCAGGACGACCGGGACCCGTCCGACGAGGGGACGCCCGGCCGGGACCCGCGTCGGCCGCGACCCGACCCGACCATGCCCTGGGTCAACGGGCCGATCGAGATCCACAACAACATCGTGTCCACGTCCAGGTCGGCCAACTGCCTGCTGTGCGTGGAGGACTACTCCGGGAGGTTCACCGCGCGACAGCTGCGGGTGCGCGCCTCGGGCAACGTCTACCGCCGGCCCGACAGGGGGTCGCCGTCCTGGGCCGTGGTGTGGTCGCGCGGGTCCCGCGACCCCGCGGTGTTCACCTCCGTGGGCGCCTTCCGCGCGGCGACGAGCCAGGAGCGGCGTCACCTGGACCTCGTGGGCCCGGCCGCGGTGAGGCCCTCGCTGCGCGCGACGCGGCGGGTCGTCGTCCGGACCGGCAGCGTGGCCGTCGGACTCCCCCGGTCCGTCGCTCGGCTCCTCGCGCGCCGTGCCGGGGTGCGACACCTCGGCGCCTGGCTCGGCTGAGCCCCACGCCGGAGCGGGCCTCAGCGATCGCACCCGCCACCGCTGTCGAGGCCGACCCGGGTGAGCCGGACCCCGTTCGTCCGCGGTGCGGCCTCGACCGGCACCTGACGGGCCGCCACCGGGGGGACCGTCGCCCGGCCGTGGTCGGCGGCCGGCTCCCGCTGCGGCGGCGCGAGCTCCACGCGGTCACGCGTGAGCTCCGCGCCGTACTCGTGCTGGGTTCCACGCCGCGTCCGCTCGCGCGTCAGCACCGTGCCGAGGAGGTCGACACGGGCGCTGCGCAGCCGCTCCATGCTGGACCTCACCTCCTCGGGCCGCGTCGAGAACGCGCGGATGACCAGCACCACCCCGTCCGTCTGGTCGCCGAGCACCACGCCGTCGGTCACCGCGAGCAGGGGCGGCGAGTCGTAGATGACCACGTCGAAGCGGTCGCGGAGCGTGTCGACCAACGAGGCCATGGCGGACGACCCGAGCAGGGCCGCCGGGTCCGGGGGCAGCGACCCTGCCGGCAGGACCGTCACCAGCCCCTGGTTCCACGGCACCAGCACGTCCTCCAACCGGCTCTCCCCCACGACGACGTCGGAGAGCCCGAGACTGCCGTCGATCCCGAGGAAGCGTGACACTCCCGGCCTCCTAAGGTCGGCCTCCACCAGGCACACCGACGCACCGCTCTGCGCCCAGCTGATCGCCAGGTTGCAGGCGACCGAGGTCTTCCCCTCGCCGGCCGCCGCCGAGGTGACGACGAAGTGCCGCAGCTCCCGGTCGACGGTGGCGAACTTGAGCGCCGTCCGCACCGTGCG
The DNA here is from genome assembly GCF_015024225.1 of Nocardioides lijunqiniae. Lineage (GTDB taxonomy): Bacteria > Actinomycetota > Actinomycetes > Propionibacteriales > Nocardioidaceae > Nocardioides > Nocardioides lijunqiniae. The sequence continues at coordinate 13,875 of NZ_JACJGM010000002.1, read as the reverse complement.
GAACCTCTCCGCCGACGCCGACCTCCAGTCCAGCGCCACGAGCGGTCGCTTCGCCGCTGCGCGCTCGTTGAGCGTCGCCCCCAGGGGGGACATCTCGGTCAGGGCGCGCACCCCGTCCTGGGTCTTGACCCGGGTGTCGAGGTGCTGGCGCAGGACCGCACCCACCAGGCCTAGCGCGAGCCCGGCCACCCCGCCGAGGAGCAGGTCGAGCAGCACCCGTGGCGACGACGGCCTGACCGGCACGTCGGCGGGCCGCGCGAGCGACACCCGGACGTTCGAGGGGCCGCCGGTGCGCGCGGTCTCGAGGTCCTCGATCACCAGTCCCAGCTGCACGGAGACCGCGTCCGCCGTGCGCGCCGCCCGCGCCGGGTCGGCGTCCTCGACCGCCACGTCGAGCAGGACCGTCTCCGGCGCGCTGGTGACCGAGACCTGCTTGGCGAGCTGTCGCTCGGTCACCTCGAGGTCCAGCTCCTCGATCACCGGTGTCAGCACGTCGGGACTCTTCACCAGCGGGGCGTAGGACTTCACGCGCTGCACGGCGAACTGGGAGCCCTGGAAGATCTCGCCCTGTCCGCTGGTGTCGACCTGCTCGGCCACGGTGACGAACGACGTCGCCGTGGCGGTGTAGAGGGTCTCCGCGGTGGCGACGGCCCCGGCCGCGCCCAGCAGCCCAAGGACCAGGCCCGCGACCCACACCCGCCAGCGTCGCTGCAGGATCAGGAAGTACTCGGCGAAGGTCACGTGCTCCTCCTACTGCGTCGGCGAGACGCTGAGGTCGTCGAAGAGGCCCAGCACCGGCGCGTTCGTGGCCGAGCCGGAGAGATAGGTGCGCAGGCCGACTCCGCCGGCGGCCTGCAGCCCCGCGGTGCTGTCGGTGATGGACGAGGTCCACGCGGCCGGCTCGTCCGCGCCGCTCGCCCACACCTTGACCCGGAGGGTCGTCGGTGAGGTGCCGAACGCCTGGGCACGCACCTGCACCAGCTGACCCGGTGCGACCGTGAGCCCCGGGACGGTCCGGGTCAGCAGCGTGGTGTCGGCCCCGGACACGGTGCGGCCGAGGGTCAGGGCGACGGATCCGCCCGCCACCATGCGGACGTCCGCGTAGTACCGGTTGCCGTTGGCGAGCAGCCGTGGCTGGACGGTCAGGTAGACACCACCACCGGTCGCGGCCTTGTCGGCCCCGACCCGGACCCGGACGTCGGAGTCGGACGACACCGCGCCCTGGAGCGCCATCCCGGGCCCGGTGCCCGGGCTCGACATCCGGATCCGTCCACGCCCGTCGGCGACCGAGAAGTTGGTGACTGCCCCTGCGCGGGTCCAGGGGCCTCCCAGGTCGGCGCTGCCCCACCCGTCGGTCACCTGGCGGGCGAACGCGTCGAGGGCGACGGGCTGGGGACCCGGCGGCGGCTCCTGGACCTGCACCTGGCGGGTGCCCTCGGTCTCGGCTCCGTCGTCGTCGGTGACCGTCAGCGTCACCTGGTAGGTGCCGGCGGCGGCGTAGGGGTGCGAGGTCGAGGGCGAGGACGAGGCGGGAGCGGTCGTCCCGTCGCCGAAGTCCCAGGCGTAGGACACCACCGATCCGTCGGAGTCACTGGCGGTGGCGGCGAGCCCGGCCGTCAGCCCGTTCGTCGTCGCGGTGAAGTCCGCGTCCGGCGGATCGTTGGGCGGCGGCGCGGTCACCGTCACCTGGGTGGTCCGTGAGTGCGTCGCACCGTCGTCGTCGGTGACGGTCAGCGTCACCGGGTAGGTGCCGGCCGCCGCGAAGGTGTGCGAGGCCGTCGCCGTCGTCGCCGACGCCTGACCGGCGAAGTCCCACGAGTGGCCGACGATGGTGCCGTCCTGGTCGGTGGCCGTCGACGTGACGTCGACGGTCAGTCCCTCGGCGTCCCAGGTGAAGCTCGACTGCGGCGCGACGTTCGGCGTCGGGGCCCCGGTGCCGGCGGCGTGGTGTGCCGCCACCTCCGCGGCGCTCAAGGCCCGCTTGTAGACGGCCACCTCGTCGAGGTCACCGTCGAGGAAGGCGCTCGAGGGGGCCGTGGGCCAGTTGGCGAGGGTGTCGCCGCCCAGGCGCCAGTAGCCGCGTGCCAGGTGCTCGGCCGTCGTCACGTCACCGCGCTGGCCGACGAGCGCGCCGTCCACGTAGAGCTTCATGCCGTCCGGCGACAGGCTGGCCGCGGCGTGGTGCCACGAGCCGTCGCGGTAGGCGCCGGGGCTCGTCACCACCTGGCGACTCTGGTCCGGCTTCACGCCGAAGACCACCTGGCCGGCGTTGTTGAGGTAGAGGTGCCGGTCCGCCTTGGAGGAGTTGCGGTCGTTGCGGTTGCCGCGGCCCAGGATCTTGCCGCCGGTCGAGGACGTCGTGCGGAACCACGCCTCGAGCGTGAACACGTCCGGCGGGTTGTCGATGGTGGTCGTGTGGGCCCGCGTCGAGGTGGCTCCGTTGAAGCGCGACGCCACGTTGGAGGGGTCGTTGGTGATCGCACCCGGCACGGCGCGGGTCACGCCGGTCGCGGTCGTCGTCACCGGCCGGAAGCCGGCCGAGTCCGCGGCCGCCGTTCCGCTGGGCTCGTTCAGCCGCCACCAGTGGGTGGGCTCGCTGGCCTGCACCGCCTCGACGTACGGGCTGTCCGAGCCTGCTCCCGCGACCACGACGTCGGTCCACGGCGAGTTGGCGATGTTGCCGAACGCGTCCGTGACCGCCACCCGGTAGCGGTGGCTGCTGCCGGGGGCGACCCCGGTGTCGCTGAACCCCATGCCGTAGTGGTTCCAGAAGCTCGCCCGGACCTGGCGGGTGTGGATCAGGCCGGCGCCGCTCTGGACGTCCCGGTACAGCCGGTAGGTGAGGTAGTCGTTGTCGATGTCCTCGTTGGTGGTCCAGCTGATCCGCACCTTGCCCGCCTCGGTCGAGCTGACGTTGAGCGGGTAGGTGGCGTTGAACAGGCTGGGGCCCTGGTCGTTGGGGGCGATGTCGGACTTGGCGAAGCGCACCAGCCCCTGCTGGTTCTGTCCGTTGACGCGGGTGAACTCCCCGCCCATCGACACGTAGTCGGCGTTGCCCGTCACGCTCCAGGGTCCCTGGACCTGCCCGGTGTAGGTGCCGGCGTTCAGGCTCGGGTACCAGGTCAGCACCGAGGAGCGGGGCTGTCCGGCGAAGCTGTAGTAGCGGCCCTGGTCCGGCTCCCAGGTGACGGTGCCGGTCGGGGCCTTGCCGAACGCCAGGCCGCGGAAGTAGGGGTAGTCCCCCACCCCGCCGTCGCCCTGACGGATGCTGCCGATGTTCTCGCAGTAGTGGGTGTGGCTGGCGGCGTAGACGACGGCGCCCTGGGCGTGCAACGAGTAGGTGTCGCCGTGGCAGTCGTTGAGCCAGCGGACGGCGCCGTCGTTCCAGGACGCCGAGAACGTGCCCTCCCAGGTGCCGCCGGTGCGGCCGTAGGTGTACCCACCGCCGTAGACGTGGTCGCCGTCCGAGGTGAGCGTGGTGATCGCACCGTCCGCGGTGCCGTTGCGCACGACGCTGTTGGCGAGGAAGGGCAGGTTGGCGCCGGTGGCGGCATCGACCATGCCCAGGCCGTAGCCGGGGTTGGAGGATCCGTTGAGCGCGGTGAAGGAGCCACCGACCGCGAGCTTGGTCCCGGCCGGGTTGAGGGTCATCGCCCAGACGTCGCCACCGGTCGCAGCGGGGGCCCAGTTGAGCAGCGCGCCGTTCGACGCGTTGAAGGCGGCCAGGCCTTGCCTGGTCTGGGTGCCGACGTCCTGGAACTCGCCGCCGGCGTAGACGGTGGTGTTGGTGGCGACCAGGGCGTTCACGTGGTAGTTCACGGGCGGGTTGAAGGTCGTGACCAGGGCGCCGGTCGTGGCGTTGAACGCGGCGATCCGTCGGCGGGAGACCCCGTCGACGGTGGTGAAGTCACCCCCCACGTAGACGCGCGTCTGGTCCGGCGAGACCGCGATGGCGCGGACCTGGGCGTTGAAGACGGGGGCGAAGGACGTGACCAGCGCGCCGCTCACGATGTCGTAGGCGAGCAGGTTGCCCCGCGCGACCGTCCCCGAGCCCGACGGCGACCCGGCTGGTCGGGCGGTGCTGAAGCTGCCGCCGGCGTAGACCCGGTTGCCGACCATGGCCTGCGACCACACCACCCCGTTGATCTGCACGGTGGGCAGTGCGTCGGCCGACACCGTCGGCGGGGTCGCGGGGTCCGCCGGGCTCTGGGGCGCGGTGTCCGACCAGACCGGTCCGGGAGCCCCGGCCACGAGGCCGGCAGCCACCGCGCCCGCGAGGGTGGCCAGCACGGCCGGGCGCAACGCACGGCGGTCGGTCCTGCGGCTGCGCGGGGCGTCCCCGGTCCGCGTCCCCCACCAGCCGCGACGTGTCACCGTCATCCCGTCCACCCCGCTCAGAAGTCGTGCCCGCCCGGCCCTCACCGGTGCGGCCACGACCGTAGGCAGGCCGCTGCACCGCGGGCCGGCGCCGTGGACAACACCATCAACATTGGGGATGGGGGCTCGGGCGCTCATGCCACGTCCCCCGCGAACACGACCACCGGCGCCCCGCTGCGGTAGCTGACCGAGAGCCGGACCCGGGTGTCGTCCTCGTCCGGCACGCCGAACACGTAGACGCCGGTGACCGTGTCACCGGCCGGCACGCTGCCCTCGAGAGGCCGCCCGCCCGGACCGGTCAGCGTCGCCGCCGGTGTCCGGTCCGGACCGGAGAGCAGGTCGACGACCGCGCTGTCGACCGGCACCGGATCCTCCGACCTGTTCGACAGCTCCAGGGTGATCCGCAGGGCCGGGCCCGCGATCTCGCCCACCCCCCTGGCCACGCCCTCCACGTCCTCCACGTCGACGACCCGCAGGGCGAGTCCCTGCCCGAGCCGGGCGGTCGCCGTCAGCGGGATGGCCGGCTCCGGCGTGATCTCGTCGACGGGCACCTCCTGCAGGGACCCCGGGGACGGGACTCCGGTGGGGCCCGACGACGGTTCCGACCCCGGCGACCTGGCCGGGGCGGTCGCGCTCGCGGGCGACCTGCCGGGGTCGTCGCCGGCTCCGGCCCCCGGCCCGTCGCCCGGTCCGTCTCCCGGTCCGAGAGCCCACGCCACCGCCCCCAGGACGGCCAGCAGTGCGGGCACCGTCCACCACAGGCGGTGGGCGTGGGGTCGAGTCGTGTCCACGGGGTGCTCCTCGAGGCTGGGGTTCTCGCTGGGGTTCTCGCTAGGGTTCTCGCTGGGGTTCTCGCTGGGGTGGTCGCTGGGGTGCTGTGCGGCCAGCAGACCGCCCCGCGGTGGCACCCGCTCCGCGGGCACCGCCATATCCCCACTCTTGGGGATATGGCTCGGACAGGCGTGGTGGCACCGACCGGGTGACGAAAGGTCTCGCAGGACCGCACCCGTCCTTCCGGAGGCCAGCCATGGGCGCCACCCGACCACGCCGCAAGCACCGCACCGCGCTGGTGCTCCTGACCGTGCTGGGCATCCTCGCCGTCGTCTCGGCGAGCACCGCCTACTACCTGGCGCAGCGCGTCGTCGCACCGATCGAGCGGATCGACCACGTGTTCGCCGGCCTGGAGGACCGGCCTCCCAGGCCGACCCAGGGGGCCGCGGCGGACGCGGTCAACATCCTGCTGCTGGGCACCGACCGTCGCTCCGACGAGCCCACCACCGGCGACGGCGCGCGGGCGGCAGCGTTCGTCCCCGGGGCCCAGCGCACGGACGCGATGCTGCTGCTGCACGTCGACGCGGACCGGCGGGGAGCATCGATCGTCTCGCTCCCCCGCGACTCGTGGGTCACGGTGCCCGGGCACGGCGAGGACAAGATCAACGCGGCCTTCTCCTACGGTGGCCCGTCCCTCGCGGTGGCGACCGTCGAGGAGCTGACCGGGGTCCGCGTCGACCACCTCGCGGTCATCGACTGGGCCGGCATCCGGGCGCTGACCGACGAGCTGGGCGGGGTGACCGTGACCGTTCCGGAGACCGTCCACGACTCGGCACGCGACGTCACGTGGACCGCCGGCGACCACCGCCTCGACGGTGACGCCGCGCTCACCTACGTCCGTCAGCGCTACGGCCTGCCGGGAGGGGACCTCGACCGGGCCAGCCGTCAGCAGAACCTGCTGCGCTCCCTGATGGTCGACACCCTCGACCGGGTGAGGGACTCCGGCCCGTGGACCGTGTCCGAGCTCCTACGCGTGATCACCCGACACCTCAGTGTCGACGCCGAGTGGTCGACCAAGGACATGACGAGGCTGTTCTGGTCGCTGCGCGACCTCGACGAGGCCGGCGTCACGTTCATGACGGTCCCGGTGGCGGGGCTCGGGCGGGAGGGCGCCCAGAGCGTCGTCCACCTCGACCACGCGGCCGGCGAGGGGCTGTGGGACGCCGTCCGGCGTGACCGGGTGGCCTCGTGGGTCCGGGCGCACCCGGACGCTCCGCTCGGGGACACGGTGCGCTGAGCGCGCGGGCCCGTCACTCCTCGCGAGGCCCCTCCCACCTGTCGAGGAGCGCCGTCGCCGCCAGCTGCCGGGAGACCCCGAGCTTCTGCAGCACCGACCTGACCTGACTGCGGACCGTCGAGTGGGCGACGCCGTGGAGCTGCGCGATCTCCCGCACCGAGCGCCCGAGGCGCAGCTGGAAGAGGACCTCGCACTCGCGGGGCGTGAGGGAGCTCATCCGTGCGTCCATGCTCTCGCGCTCGGCCTCGTCGTGGCGCCACTGGGCCACCAGCTGGTCGCGGTCGGCCGGGAGCCGGCTGGTGCCGCTGACGCGGAAGGCCGCGATCGCGACCAGCAGCTCCGAGAGACTGGTGGTGCTGGGCAGCACGCCCACGACGCCGACCTCGAGGATCCCGCCCCAGAGCGGCCCCTTCGGCGTGTCGGTCATCACCAGCCACCGCGAGGGGTAGACGCCGACCAGCCAGCGTGCCGTCTGCGTCACCGGCAGCGTCAGGTCGCAGATCATCACTCCCAGGGACGGCCGGGGCGCGTCACCCGGCCAACCCGCCTGCGGGTCCCACCGGCTCCCCGGCCACGGCAGCCGCACCACCCTGAGACCGCTCCCGGCCAGGGCGGCGGAGACCGCGTCGGAGACCAGCGAGCGCTCGGAGGTCACCGCGACCGCGTCCGACTCGTCGCCGTCGCTCACGACTCGCGACCGAGCAGCGTGATCTGGTGCATGACATCGGCCCTTCCGTCCCTGGTCGGCGCCGGCGCCGGCCGGCGGTACATCCTCCTGCGGCAGGCACACGCGCCAGCCCCAACCGGTGGCATTGAGCCCCACAATTGGGGATGCCAGGACTCCGGACGACCGGCAAAGTGCTGCTCACGACGCCCATCAGCCGCCTCGCTCGGACCACGACGTCACGGTTCCTCCGCCTCGGTCCCCCGGGCGGGCGCACCCGACGCCGAGGCCGCCCCCATGCCAGGCCACCGGTCTAGCGGAGCGGCTGATGGGCCGTCGGACCCGCTCCCCAAATTCGGGTATACGCCCCCGGGGCGCCTGGCCGAGGTGTGAGCGGTTCCTACATTCCCGGTATGACGACTGGGGGAGCCGGAACGCGGTGGATCGCGCACGGACCGACTCGCTACCCACGCCAGGTCTGGACGGCGCGGGCCAGCGCCCTGGTGCTGGTCATGGTCGTCGCGCCGCTCGTGGGCACGTTGCTGATCACGCCGGAGCTGCGCTCGATCGGCGGGCTCGCGACGGTCACCCAGCTGCTGGTCTACCCCACGGTGATGGGTGCCTCGATCCTCCTGTACGTCCAGTACCGGCTGACCGACTCCAACGTCGTCGGCTGGCTCGCGCTCTGTCTGACGGAGTACTCCGTCCAGGGAGCCGCCCTGGCGGGCCTGAGGGCCTCGGAGCCCGATGCGTTCTTCAACCGCGCCGGCTGGACCCTGATCATCGACTTCCCCGCCGCCCTCCTCATCCTGGGCTGCCTGCGGCTGTCCGACCGCGTGCGCCACGCCGCCGACCCCCTCGCCGTCGGCCTGCTGCTGGGCCTTCTCGTCGCCGGGGTGAACCTCGGGGTCAACCGCTTCGGAGGGGAGCTGCTCACGACGGACCCCGCCGCGGTGGCGGCGCAGGTCGCCCTCGTGGTCGTCGGGTGCGGCATCGCGCGCGCCGCCTACCTGCTCGACGGGCTCCCGGCCTGGTTCTCGGCGCGGCTCGGCGCCGGCACGATCGCCCTCGTCGTCAACCGGGCCGTCAGCACGCAGGACGCCGTGGGCGCCCTCGGCGAGACGGTCGCGATCGTGACCGGGATCGTCGGCGTCCTGCTGATGGTCAACGCGGCGGGCGCGGGGCTCCGGCACGCCGTCCAGCAGCAGCACCTGTCGCTCCTCGCCCTCACCGACCAGGTGGCCGTCATGCAGGCCGACGAGCGCGACGTGCGCGCCCGCCTGCACGAGATCACGAACTCCCTGGCCGGCATCGCCGTGGCCTCGAGCCTGCTGCACCAGCAGGACGAGGTGCCGGCGGCCAAGCGGCGCCAGCTGGAGCGGATGCTCGACTCGGAGGCCGGCCGCCTGTCCCGGCTCCTCGCCGGCAAGGGCAACGACGCCTTGTCCGAGCCGTCGCCCCGGGCGCAGGGAACGTCGGAGGCCCGGCAGTCGCTCGTGGACCTCGACGAGGTCATCTGGCCGCTCGTCACCGCCCAGGAGGCGCTCGGACGCCCGGTGGACTGGCATCCCACGGGCCACCGGGGGCTGGGCGACCCGGACGCCGTGGCGGAGGTCGTCAACATCCTCCTGGACAACGCCGCCCGTCATGCCCCGGGCTCCCACTCGGTCGTGGAGGTCACCCGCCACGGCGACACGGTCGAGGTCATCGTCCGCGACGACGGGCCCGGCATCCCGGCGGAGGTCCGCCACCACCTCTTCGAGTGGGGCAGCCGCGGCCCGCACTCGGAGGGCCAAGGCATCGGCCTGCACCTCGCCCACCGGCTCATGGCCGCCACCGGCAGCTCACTTCGACTCGAGACCCAGGACGTCGGCAACACCTTCGTCATCAGCCTGTCCGCAGCAGAGGAGACCACCACATGCACACCGTCCGAGCGACGCGACCCAACTCGCGTGTCCTCATCCTCGAGGACCACGTGCTCTTCGCCGAGTCACTCGAGCTCGCCCTGACCCTGGAGGGGTACGCGGCCCGACGGCTGCCCCTCCCGTCCTCCCCCAGCGGCACCGGTCAGCTGCTCGCCGGCGCCCTGCGGATGCAGCCGCGCCTGGTGCTCCTCGACCTGGACCTGGGCTCCTTCGGCGACGGGGTGCGTCTCATCCACCCGCTCGCCGCGTCCGGCGCCAACGTGGTCGTGGTGACGGCGTCCTCCGACCGGTTCAGGTGGGGCGAGTGCATGCGGTACGGCGCGCGCAAGACCCTGTCGAAGACCCAGCCGCTCAACGAGATCCTGGCGGTCGTGCGGCGCATCCACCAAGGCCTGCCCGTCGTCGAGGCGCACGAGCGCGAGGAGCTCCTGCGCGGCTGGCACGAGCACCGGCAGGAGGTGCAGGCCCAGCGTCAGCGGCTCGAGAGCCTCACGCCGCGGGAGCGCGAGGTGCTGGCGGGACTCATGGAGGGCATGCAGGTCCGCGACATCGCTCGGCTCAGCGTCGTGTCGGTGGCCACCGTCCGCACCCAGGTGAAGTCGATCCTGGCCAAGCTCGGCGTCTCCTCCCAGCTGGCCGCCGTGGGGATGGCGCACAACGCGGGGTGGCGCACCGTGGGCCGGGACGGCGTCAGTACGCTCCCCGATGCCCCAGGACGGCACTCAGCGTCCGGCACAGGATGAGCAGGTCCAGGGCCGGCGACCAGTTGTCGACGTAGTGCACGTCGAGTCGCACGGTGTCCTCCCAGGAGAGGTCCGACCTCCCGGACACCTGCCACAGGCCGGTGAGCCCCGGCCTGACGGCGAGCCGCCTCCGGGTGTCCGCGTCGTAGAGCGCGACCTCGTCGGGAAGGGCCGGGCGCGGGCCGACGAGTCGCATCTGACCGAGCAGGACGTTGAGGAGCTGGGGGAGCTCGTCGAGGGAGTAGGTGCGCAGCCACCTGCCCAGCGGGGTGACCCGCGGGTCGCGCCTCATCTTGAAGAGCACGCCGTCGGAGTCGTTCGACAGGGGCGTCTCGTCGTGCGTGAGCCCCATCGTGCGCAGCTTGTAGATGGTGAAGGGCCGCCCGTCCTGCCCGACCCGCTGCTGGCGGAAGATCGCGGGGCCGGGCGACTCACGTCGGATCGCGAGTCCCAGGACCACGAGCACCGGCAGGAGGAGCAGCAGCGCCACCGCGGCCACGAGTCGTCCCGCGACGTCGACGAGCACCGATCGGGCGCCGGACCTGCGGACCGCGTGCACGCGGACGAGCGGCAGCCCTCCCACGTCCGTCGCGTCCAGCCGGGACCACGACACGCCGACGAGCCCGGTGCCGACGTAGAGCGGCACCCGAGACTCCTCGAGCTCCCACTGGAGCCTGCGCAGGCCTCCGGGCTCGAGGCCGGCCTCCGGCATCACCACCACGGAGCAGGCGCCGATCCTCGCGGCGTACGACGCGACCTCCTCGACGGCCACGGAGGTGTCCTCCGCAGCGTCCGCGCCGGCGGCGCCGGTCCGGACCGAGATGACGGAGAGCGCCGGGCCGGAGCGCCGCTCGAGAGCCGCGACGGCGTGGCGCCGCTCGTCGTCACCGATCACGAGCACGCGAGGACGCGCGTGGACCCGACGCCAGCCCGCGGACAGCCAGATCACGCTGCGGACGGCGAGGGAGGCTCCCGTGCACGTCACCGCCACGAGGAACGCGTCGCGCGAGGTGAAGGTGCTGCCCAGGACGGTGGAGGCGGCGCAGCCCGTCAGTGCGAGCAGGGAGCCGGCGCTGACCAGGCGACGACCGGCGTGGCCGATCCCGGTGACTGGCACGGCCTCGGTCGCCCGGGACGCCTGGAGCGCCAGGCACCAGCCCAGCGGCAGCGCGGCGAGCAGCACGGGCCCCGGCCCCGCGGGCCTTGTCGTCCACAGCACCACGGCGCCGGCCAGGGCCGTCATCACGTCCCAGAGCAGGAGCGAGCGCGGCGGAGACCACGGCGTCGGCTCCGTCCGCGCCTGGACGCGTCGAGGAGCGTCGTACTCGCGGGCTCCCGGGACGGGAAGGCTGATGTTGGTCACCGTGGCCCACTCCCCCTTGGCTTCGTTCGTGAGGACGGACCGCGAGCCCAGTCGCTCGGCCCCCCTCGGGACCGGGCAATCCTGACCGCCGCCGGGCCCTGTCGGTTTCCTCGCCGCTTCTTTCCCCAGAAGTGGGGAGGGGCCCGCCACGCCACCCTCCACCGCGCTCGCCGATGGCCCTACCGACGACGCCGCGGGAACGAGAACACGCGGCCGAGGACGCCCTGGCAGCAGGATCCGCAGCCCACACCGGTCTAGACGGGGCAATTGCTCCGCGTGAGCCTGGTTTTGCGTTTATTTTGTGCTGCTGTGTCTCCATGTTCTCGGCACTGGGGACCAGGGGGACATGAGTATGAACCAGTCGATGACGATGAAGCACGCACGCGGGAGCATCCGGACGCAGGCCTGCGGGGGAAGGCACCGGCGCCGACGCGGCCCGCACCTCGCGGACGCGGGTCTCTGCGCGCCGGTCGCCCTACCGCCCCTCGCGACCACAGGACCTGAGCCGTGCCACGCCACGGGAGCCTGACCCGCGTCACGATCGTCGAGGACCACGCCCTCTTCGCCGAGGCGATGGAGCTGGCCATCACCCTGCAGGGGCACGTCGTCCACCGGGTGGACACCGACGCCGAGGGGCTCAGCCAGAACCGTCTGCTCACCGAGGTGCTGGTGTCGCGGCCGACCGTGGTGCTGCTCGACCTCCAGCTCGGCTCGTCGATCCACGGCATGCCGCTGATCCGGCCGCTGAGCCAGGTGGGGATCGCGGTCGTCGTCGTGACGGGCAGCGTGGACCGCTCCGGCTGGGGCGAGGCCCTGTTCAACGGGGCCCGGACCGTGCTCCCGAAGTCGGCGCCGCTCAACACGATCCTGTCCACCATCCGGCTGATCCAGGAGGGGCGCCGGGTGCTGCCGCGCGACGAGCGCGACCGCCTCGTGGCGGACTTCCACCAGTACCGGGCCCAGGAGCAGGACGGCAGGGAGCGGTTGGCGACCCTGACCGCCCGCGAGCGGGAGATCCTGGCCGAGATGATGGACGGGCGCCAGGTACGCGAGATCGCGCAGGCCTTCGTCGTCTCGGAGGCCACGGTCCGCACCCAGGTCAAGTCGATCCTGTCCAAGCTGGGGGTCTCCTCGCAGCTCGCCGCCGTCGGGCTGGCGCTCCGAGGCCGGCGCGACGCCCCGCCGGTGAGGCGCCGCGGCTGACGCCCCGCGCTGGCGGACCTGCGCCGATACCATGACGCACGACTCAGGTTTTCCATGCTCGAGCCGTGCCACCTGGGGGGACCCTTCGATGACGTCGAGGACCGACATCAAGATAGAAGTGCTCGGTGAGCTCGTGGTGCGCCGGCGCGACGGCACCGTGGTCGGCCATGACGAGTGGCGGACCGGTCAGACCCGCGACCTGCTCCGGCTCCTGGCGCTCAGCAACGGACGTCGGCTGCGACGCTCGAGCATCGCCGAGCAGCTGTGGCCCCACGTCGCCCCGGAGCGCGCGAGGGCCAGCCTGCGCACCGCGGGGAGCCAGATCCGGCGCGCCATCGGCTCGGACTGCCTGGTCCGCCACGGCGACGGCTTCCTGCTCCAGGGCGCGTGGGTCGACGTCGTCATGTTCGAGGAGGACGTGCGGCGCGTGCACTCCCTCGCCCGCGCCGGTCGCCACTCCCGCGCGCTCGGTCTCGCGCTGGCCGCCGAGCGGCTGTACCGGGGCGACTTCCACGCCCATGACGACGAGAGCTCGTGGGCCCGCACCGAGCGGGAGCACCTGCGCCACGCGCGCCTGGTGATGCTGTGCGAGGCCGCCGAGTCGGCGATCGCGATCGGCGACTTCGCGTGTGCCGTCACCCTCGGCGACACCGCCGCCGCGATGGACCCGACGTCGGAGGCGGCGCGGCGCGCGCTGATGGTGGGTCACGCCGGGCTGGGTGAGGTCGGCAGCGCACTGCGGGTCTTCGAGGAGCTCCGGGCGCACCTCGCGGACGAGCTCGGCGCCGACCCCTCCTTGCAGACCCAGGAGCTGCACCTGCGCCTGCTGCGAGGCGACACGCTGTGATGCTCCGGCGGAGCGGGTCCTAGGACTGGGCGTCGACCTCGGCCTGCGAGCGCAGGATGCAGAGCTCGTTGCCCTCCGGGTCGGCCAGGGTGACCCACGCGGTCCCGGGCCCGTACTTCCCGCGGTGGTCCGCCACCACCGTCGCGCCGATCCCGAGCAGCCGCTCGAGCTCCTCGTCGCGGGTGCCCTCGCGTGGGCGGAGGTCGAAGTGGATCCGGTTCTTCACCGTCTTGCCCTCCGGCACCTCGATGAAGAGCACGGAGTGCTTCGTCTCCGGGTCGAGGATCATGCACTCCTCGTGACCGGGCAGGTTCGGGTCGTCCTCCACGTCGACGTAGCCCAGCACCTGCTTCCACCACTGCGAGAGCTCGTAGGCGTTCGTGCAGTCGATCGAGGTGTGCGAGATGAAGGACGTCATGGTCCGACCCTGCTGCGTGGCCGGTCCTGCGGCAACCGGGTTTCTGGCGTGGGCGCGCCGAGGAGTTTCACCGGGTACCCGGTGAAACTCACGCTTCCGGTACGAAGCTTTGCACCGGAAGCACCAGTTTCGTGCGGGCAGTGTGACGGGAGTGGCGACGCCGTCGGCGGGAGCGACGGCGTGGAGGAGGTTGGGGGGGGGGGGGGGGGGGGGGGGGGGCGGGGGGGGGGGGCGGGGGGGGGGGGGGCGGGCGGGGGGGGGGGGGGG
>NZ_JACJGM010000001.1 GCF_015024225.1 Nocardioides lijunqiniae | reverse complement strand
CGCCGGTCGACCGGCGAAACTGGTGCTGGACCGACGAAGTTTCAGCGGTCAAGGTCCAGATTCGCCGGTCGACCGGCGAAACTCCCGCCACCCGAGCCGACCTGAGCCAGGCTCAGCCGAAGCGCCCGTTGACGTAGTCGGAGGTGCGCTGGTCGCGGGGGTTCTGGAACATCGTGGGGGTGTCGCCGTGCTCGACGATGACGCCGGGGGTGCCCTGCGAGGCGAGGAAGAACGCGCAGCGCCCGGAGACGCGCGCCGCCTGCTGCATGTTGTGGGTGACGATGACGATCGTGACCTCGCGGGCCAGCTCGAGCATGGTCTCCTCGATCACCCGGGTCGACGTGGGGTCGAGGGCGGAGCAGGGCTCGTCCATCAGCAGGACGCGTGGCTTGATCGCCAGCGAGCGGGCGATGCACAGCCGCTGCTGCTGGCCGCCGGAGAGGCCGCCGCCGGGGGCGTCGAGTCGGTCCTTGACCTCGTTCCACAGGCCGCCCTTGACCAGGCACGACTCGACCAGCTCGTCCTTGGTCGAGCGCGAGGCCTTGGTGCCGGTGAGCTTGAGGCCGGCCAGGACGTTCTCGCGGATGGACATCGCGGGGAACGGGTTGGGCTTCTGGAACACCATCCCGATCGCGCGGCGCGCGTCGATGAGGCGCTTCGACGGGTCGTAGATGTCCTCGCCGTCGAGGCGCACCTCGCCGGCCAGCTGGGCCGAGGGCACCAGCTCGTGCATGCGGTTGAGGATGCGGAGGAACGTCGACTTGCCGCAGCCGGACGGGCCGATCAGCGCGGTGATCTCGCCGGCGTTCATCGTCAGCGAGACCCGGTCGAGCACCTTGTGGGAGCCGAACCACGCGGTGATGTCGCGCGCCTCGATCGCCGCGAGCGGGGGCGCCGGCGGCGCCGGTGCGCTCGGGGGTACGGCGGGCAGGGTGACGGTCGCGTCGGTCGCGGTCATGGTGCTGGTCTCCTCGGGATGCTGCGGGGTGGTGCCGGGCCGGGTGACCGCCGTGCGGCGGCCACCCGGACCCGGGGTGGTGCGGTGGTGCGAGGTGCCGGGTGGTGCTACTTCTTCTTCTTCTTCTTGGCCTTCGCCTGCTTGATCTTGAAGACCTTCTGCGAGCCGACGGAGACTCCGTCGCCGGCCCAGACGACCTTCAGGTTGTTGGCGCCGACCTTGAGCTTCGGCAGGACGATGACGACCTTGCCGTTGGCGAGCCGCTTCGAGGCCAGGACCTTCGCGCCGCGCATGACCTTGACCAGACCCGTGGCCTTGGCGCTGACGCCGGCGAGGACGACGGTGACGGCGCCGCGGGCGCGCTTGCCGGCCTTGACCGAGGCCGGGAAGGACTCGGTGATCGTCGACGACGTCTTCACGACGCCCGCGCCGGTGTCCTCGGACGGCTCGAAGGCCGAGCCGCCGGCCGGGGTGAAGACCGCGTAGTAGCTGTGCGCGCCCGGGGCGACGTTGCCCTTGGTGAGCACGGCCTGGCCCGAGGTGAGCGGGATGCCGGAGCCCAGGAGGGTCTCGCCGTCGTAGAACGCCACGGTGCCCGAGGGCGAGGTGCTGCCGGTGACGCGCGCGGTGAGGCGGGCGGTGCGGGCGACGGTGCTGGTGACGGTGAGCGTCGTGGTCGTGACGACCCGCTCGTTGAGGGTGAAGTTGCTGGTCGCGCTCTGGGTCGGCAGACCGCAGACACCGTCGAAGTCGTCGGTGGCGAGCTGCTTGAAGCCGGCGGCCTCGATCAGCGGGCGGGCGTCGGTCGAGCAGAGGTAGCCGTTCTTGCCGAACACGGCGAGCACGTTGGCGTTGCCGACGGCCGTGCCGCGGACGACGTTGTAGAGCGCGCGGTCGGCCTTCCAGCCGGCCTCGAGCCGCAGGGTCTGACCCAGCAGGCCCGCGCGACCCTCGGAGAAGGGTGCGATCGCGTTGGGGTTGCCCTTGATGTCGGCGTCGGAGTGCTCCTGCACCGCGGCGACGGAGGCGCCGAGCGTGACGGCCACGCCCTCGTTCATGGCCTTGAGCTGCGCCTCGAAGAAGCTGCGCGTGCCCGAGCCGGCCTGCGGGATCTTCGGGGCGATGGTGCCGCTGGTGCCGCCGATCTGGTTCCAGTTGGTGATGTTGCCCTCGTAGATGTCGACGATCTGCGCCGGCGTCAGCGAGGCCGGGGCGTTCGAGGGCACCGTCTTGGAGACCGCCATGACCAGCGTGTCCAGCGCGAACGGGAAGGCCTGGAGCTGGGCGGACGCCTCGGCGGTGTTGATGGCCGAGGAGGAGCGCGCGAAGTCGATCTCGTTGTTGTTGCCGGCGCCGTAGAGCAGCGCCTTGCCGGCGCCCGAGCCGTTCGGACGGGTGATCTCGGCAGCGCCGGGGAGCGGGATGGTGCCGCCACCGAGGGCGGCGTACGTCGCCACGCGGGCGGCGGGGCTGGTGGCGTTGTAGCCGTCGGCCAGCAGCTTCAGCGCGTGCTGGCTGGTGTCGGAGCCGACGCCGATCAGGTCCGCGCTGGTGGGCGTGAAGGCGGTGTCGTCGGGGTCCGCGGTGTAGGCCGCGTGGGCCGGCGCCGTGGTGAGGGCGATCGCCGAGAACGCCACCGCGGAGGTGACGGTCGTGGCGAACAGCTTGCGTGCGTGCATGAGTGGGTTCTCCTCGGTAGGTGGCCGCGGCGCGGCCGGTGTGCGGGATCGTGCGGTCAGAGGTGGATCGGACGGGTCAGATCACGTTGGGCAGCAGCCGCATCACCACGTCGGTCGTGGCCCAGGACAGGGCGATGGCGAGCGGGCTGGCGATCACCCAGACCAGCGCGGCGGACCAGCGCTGGCGGGCGGCGACGATCGCCAGGGTCAGGGCGAGGAGGAGCGCGAGGGCCAGCGCCAGCAGGGGGAACGCCCCCGTGTCGTAGGCGAGCGCCTTCTCCGAGTCGGGTACGGCGGCCGGCCGGCCAGCGGGCGCGGGGAAGCCCTTCGCGGCGTCGGCGTCGACGTAGAGGACGTCACGCGGCTGCAGGGCCGCGAGCCGCCCCTCGCCCTCGCTGGTGACCAGCGTGAGCCGGGCGGCACCCGCGGCGAGCGGCTGCGGCTGGGGGTCACCGGCGCGCCGGACGCCGACGACCGTGAACTCCAGGGCCCCCTGAGCACCCACCACGGAGATGGTGTTGCCGGCACTCAGCTCGTCGAGCCGACCGAAGGGTGCGCCGTAGGTCGAGGAGCGGCCCATCAGCACCGAGGTGCCGGCCTGCCCGGGCAGAACCGTGTTGCGCAGGTGGCCGGGCCCGGCCAGAGTGTCTCCGCTGGCCGTCCCTTCGACGACGACCTGCTCGAGGTCGATCTCCTCCGCGGTCATCACGGCGACGGGGTCACCGGCGGGCACGACCGGACCGGTCGGCGCGGTGGCGCCGGCCAGCTGCTGGCGGAAGTCGTCGTACAGCAGGGTCTGCGCCCGGTCCTGGGAGATGCCGCCCAGCACGAGCAGCTGCGCCACCACCCAGGTGCAGACGATCGCCAGCATGATGAACGCGGTCGAGACGGTCAGGGCCGTCTCCTCGCCCGCCATCGGCGCACGAGGAGCCCGCGGCGCCCGAGGAGGCTTCGGCGGCTTGGGTGCCTTCGGCGTCCGACCACCGCGAGGCGGCGCGCCGGGGCCGGGCTGAGCCGCCACGTCGGGGTCCGGAAGCGTCGCGGTCACGGCTGCCGCCGTGGGGGCCGGACGAAGAAGCGGATGCCGCTGCCCACGAGCCCGCCGAGCAGCGCCAGCACCAGGAGGAACGGCATCAGCCGTCCCGCCATCGGCGAGCTCATCGCGGTGGTCGGGTCGGTGACCACGGCCTCGGCCGGGCCGGTCGCGGTGGGCGCCGCCGACGGCGGTACGGCGACCGGCGCCTCCGCGCCCGGTGCGGCGGGCGGGTCGACGGTGCCACCCCCGCCACCACCGCTGCCGGCGCCCGGCGTCGGCTCGGCGCTCGGCTCACGGGCGGGGGTCTGCTTCTCCACCGCGTCGGCGACCCGCTGCGCGGCGTCGTACAGCCGGCCGGTCACGCCCTTGGCCCGGATCGGCAGGTAGCCCTCCGGCAGCTCGCCGTTGCCGGTGCCGGCGCGCTGACCCTCGGAGGTCGACACCCGGATGAACTGGGCGACCTTCGCGGCGTCCTCCTCGTCCATGCCCCGCAGTCGGGCGGCCGTGTAGACGACCATCGCGCCGGGGTAGGCGCGCGCCGAGCCCCGCACGTCCTTCTGGTCCAGCACGAAGGGGCCGAGCTTGCCGTCCTGCTCCGTCAGCGAGACGGCAGCGGCGATCGAGCCCTCGGTGGGAGCGACGTAGCGGCCCGGCTTGGTCTGGAGCGCGGCGGAGCGAAGGCCGAAGCGCTCCGCGTCACCGAGGCTGACGATGCCGAGCATGAAGCGCGACCCGTAGGACTGGCGGTCGACGCGACCCAGCTTGTAGGTCTTCGTCGCCGCGTCGTAGTCGCAACGGGTCTGCACGTTGGGCCACGCGTCGAGCAGCGCCTCCGCGATCTTGCGCAGCGTCGTCACCGGAGCGGCCAGCTGCGTGAAGTAGACGCCGGGGTTCTCCTGGCGGCAGGTGTTCTCGGTCTTGGGGATGTAGGAGTCGAGCAGGGGCCACGTCGAGGTGGGGAGCTTGATCCGCTTGTAGGCGGGGTTGACCCGCATGCCCCACGTGTCCGGCTTGCCGTTGACGAAGGCCATGGCCTCCTTGTCGTGGGCGATGTAGTCGGTGACCTGCTCGACCACGTCGGAGGACTCCGAGAGGGAGAGCAGGGTGGCTCCGACCTCCTGGACGTTCTGGCTCAGCCCACGGTTCAGCGCCACGAACTCCGGGTCCGTCATGATCGCCAGCGGGTTGTCGCGCATGCCGGGGTGGTCGCGACCGAGGTCGGAGCCCAGGTAGGACTGGGTCATCAGCTTGGCCAGCAGCCGCGCGTTGAGCCGCAGCGTGGCGTACTCCCCGGCGTTGTCGGGGCGGTCGATGACGTAGCCGACCGAGAAGCCCGTGACCGCGGTGGGCGCGTAGCCGACCGGGTCCTCGGTGCGCCGCTCGTGCTCGCTGGACACGACGGCCGCGGGCGCACGACCGGACTCCATCAGCCGGAAGCCCGCCTCGTCGGAGGTCTTGTTGTGCTGGAACTTGAAGCGCTTCTTGTTCAGGCAGTAGGCCGGCGCCCACTGCAGCGCGGCCTGCGCCAGCAGCTCGGAGCCGTAGAAGCCTGTGGGCGAGCGAGGGTCGAGGACGTCGCACACCCCGGGCGGCAGGCCGAACGTGATCGGGATGGAGAAGCGGTTCCTCCAGTTGGACGCCGACCACCACAGCGACGGCGAGACGGCCTGGTCGACGCCGTCATTGGCGAAGTTGCTGGAGCCCGGCTCGAACCGCCCGCCCTTGCGGCACGCCTTGTCCGCGCTGGTCGCGGGCGTCGAGGGCTGGTCGCAGCTGAGGCCGTTGATCGGGATCACGACGACCGAGCAGTCGACCTGGTGGCTGCAGCCCAGCGACTCGTTCTCGATGTCGCTGCGCACCTCGAACTGCACCGACCCGTTGCCGGCGGTGTCGGTGAACGCCGCGATCTCGTGGGGCGGGAAGGCCGCGCCCACGGCGGCCTCGGGGGGCATCCGGTCGGCGTTGCAGGCGGGGAACAGCACGCCCTTGCGCGACACGAACGGCGTCAGCCTGCTGTAGAACGGCGCGATGTCGGCCGTGGGGCACTCCTTCGCGCTGGGGGGCGGCGTCATGCCGGAGACGCGGCCCTTGTCGGCCGCGGTCGCGTAGAGGTCGTGCACCCACGACGCCTCGCTCTCGGAGCGGGAGATCTGCGAGCGCTGGGCGACCGAGGTGGTCCAGCAGGTCTCGGGCCGCAGCTGCTTGGCCTTCGGCAGCGAGGGGTCGTCCACGCCGCGGCACTGCATCACCACGACGGGATACTCCTGCTGCAGACCGTTCTCGCCGTACGGGTTGCTCGCCCGGCCGCCGCTGGGCTGCGCGCCCTTCCACTCGATGAGGATCCGCTGGCGACCGCGCAGGTTGCGGGTCTCGTCGGCGGACACGGTCACCGTGTTGGTCGGGAACGAGTACGTCGTCCTGTGCTCGTTGGTCAGCACCCGGGTGAGCGCCTTGGTCTTGGAGTACGCCGCGCCGCCCGGCGCGGCCGCGGGGGCGGGGCCGTTGGCCTCGGCCGGGACCCACGCGACCAGGCCGGCGACCAGCACGGACGCCAGCACGGCCAGGACGGTGGCGACCAGGGGGCGCAGGGTGCGGCGACGACGCTGCAGGCGGATCATCGGGCACCGCCCGGGCGGCGACGGCGGCGCAGCGAGGCGGCGTACACGCCGGGGAGCACGACGATGCCCACGGCGAGCACGGCGGCGAGCCAGCCGAACGTCTTGCTGTCGATCGGTCGCTCCGCGGCCAGCTCGGTCGGGTTGGCGTAGACCTCCTCGGCCGTGCCGGTGTCGCCGGTCGGGGCGGCGACCTCGCCGGTCGCCGGGTCCACGGCAGGTGGAGCCCCACCACCGGGTGCGGAGGGCGCCGCCGCTCCCCCGCCGCCGGGCGCGGCGGGCGTGTTCGCGTCGGGGGTCGCGGCCCCGCCCCCGTCGGTGGACGGCTTGTTCTGGCCCGTCTCCGTGCCGCACGGCCCGGCGCCGGTCTTGTCGCACGCCGCGGGCTGCGGGGCGACCTCGGCCAGCTTGTTCTTGTTGAGGTTCTTGCCGTCGAACGTCGGGTTGTTGCAGCTGCGGACGTCGCGGTTGCTCAGGTTGACGGCCGGGTCGGCCTGCTTGAGCTTCCCGATCTGCTCGAAGCCCGCCTGCACCAGGTTGACCGGGAGCGGCGAGTAGCCGAAGTCGCCCGCCTTGGTCTGCCCGGAGCACAGCGAGTAGTAGAGGAAGTCGGCGAGCGTCTGGCGCTTGGCCGTGGTCATCCGGGAGTCCGTCTTGCCGGTGGGGATGACCATGTAGGAGTACGACGACACGGGGTAGGCGCGCGGGTCGGCGTTGCGGTAGACGCCGTCCAGGATCTGGGTGAGGTAGAGCGCCGAGCTCTTGTCGCGGTTGATCTTGGCCTTCGTCAGCGCGACCGCGACGTTGTAGTCGGTGGGCTCGACGAAGTAGCCGGCCTTGTTGAGCACCTTGACGACCGGGTAGTCCTTGTTGACCGGGTAGGAGTACTCGACGTAGCCGATCGTGCCGTTGCCCGCGAAGCCCGAGATCGTGTTCATCACCTGGTCCGAGCCGGCCTGGGCGATCGCCCGGCCCTTGCGCGGGTAGTACGACGTCAGCCCGGAGCGGCCGAAGAAGGGCCGCCAGACGCTGGGGAACTCCTTGTCCATCCAGGTCGTGAACTGCGCGGTGGTGCCGGAGCCGTCGGCGCGGACGACTGGGGTGATGTCCAGCGACGGGAGCGCCCGACCGTTGTTGTCCTTGGTGATCGCCGGGTCGCTCCAGTTGGTGATCTTGTTGGTGAAGATCTTCGCGATCGTCTCGCCCGACAGCCGCAGGTTGCGCACGGGCTTGTCGCCGATCTTGAGCTGGTAGGTGAACGCGGTGCCACCGGCGACGATCGGGAGGTAGGAGTACTCGCGGCCGTTGCTGGTGTCGGCGTTGCCCTGCTCGTCGGTGCCCTGGTAGGGGATCTCGGAGATCGCGAAGTCGGTGCTCTTCTGCGAGAAGTCCTTGCGGCCCTTGGACGAGCCGCCCCCGGTGTAGACGACCTTCATGCCGTTGGCGTCCACGTCGGCGATCCACTGCTCGACGATCAGCTGCGACCAGGTGGAGCCGGTCCCCTCGATCTGCGCGTAGACCGCGGCGTGCGACGCCCCGGGCATGGCGAGCACGCAGCTCAGGGAGACCAGGAGGCTCAGGAGGAGGCGGGCGGGGAGGCGGTTCACCGGGCGGCTCGATTCGGGGCGAGTGCACCGGCGAGCCGGGCACGGAGGGTGGGTCGGTTGCCACGGGGGCGGGCCAGCAGACGGGCGACGACGAACAGCACGAGCACCAGCGCGAGGAGCACGGTGGCCGCGCCGAACGCGCGGGCGATCGCCTGCGGCTCGCCGCTGCGGACGTTGGTGTAGATGAACAGCGGCAGCGAGTTCATGACGCCGTCGGTGGGGCCGGTGACGGTGAACGCCGCGGCGCCGGAGGTGAGCAGGACCGGGCTGGTCTCGCCGACACCGCGGGCGATGCCGAGGATCACCGCGGTGGCCAGGCCGGGGCGTGCCGTCGGCAGCACGACGTGCCAGACCGTGCGCCAGCGGCTGGCGCCGAGCGCCAGGCTCGCCTCGCGCAGCCCACCAGGCACGACGCGCAGGACGACGTCGGCGGCGCGCGCGATGATCGGCAGCATCATGACCGCGATGGCGAGCGACGCGGCGAGTCCGGAGCGCGGGAAGCCGAGGGCCACGATCAGGACCGTGTAGATGAACAGGCCGGCCACGATCGAGGGCAGCGCGGTCATCGCCTCGACGACGGTCCGCACGATGGTCGCGAACCGACCGCCGACCTCGGTCATGAAGACCGCGGTCCCGATCCCGAGCGGCAGGGTGATCAGCAGCGCGATGCCCAGCTCGATGCCGGAGCCGGCGATCGCGTGCAGGATCCCGCCCTCGTCGAAGCTGTCCTTGGGGCCGACCCCGCTCATGTCCTGCGTGTAGAAGTTGAGGTTGAGAGCAGCGCGCCAGCCGCGCATGGTCACGAAGACGACCGTGCTCACCAGGGCCGCGCCGGTCACCAGCGCGGCGCCCGTGATGATCCCGGCGGCGACGCGGTCCTTGACCTCGGTCATGCCGCCGGTGATCCCCGCGGTCACCCCGGTCACCACGAGCCCGACCACGAACCACGAGATCAGGAACCACGGCAGGCCAGCGAGCGGCAGCAGGCGCTGGGTCAGGAGCCAGGCCAGGGCGGCGCCGGCCACCCACGAGCCGATCAGCGCGAACCGCTCGTCGGGGCTGGGCTTGCCGAGGCCCGGTCGGGGCAGCGGCGGCGGCGCGTCGTCGTCGTACGCCGGCAGGTGGGTCTGCGGCGGCGTCGTCGCGGGGACGACCGGCGCGCTGGTGGGGCCGGTCGCCGGGGCCGGGGTCATCGTGGTCATGCGTCGGTCCCGGCGCCGGAGCGGCTGCGGTTGACGACGACCGCGGCCAGCGTGTTGACGATGAGCGTGATGACGAACAGCACGAAGCCGGCGGCCAGCAGCGCGGACAGCTGGGAGGTGCTGGCCTCCCCGAAGCGCCCGGCGATCAGGGAGCTGACGGTGCTGGTGCCGACCTCGAGGATGCGCGGCTTGATCTCGAAGGCCGGCGACACGATGAGGACGACGGCGATGGTCTCGCCGAGCGCGCGGCCCAGGCCGAGCATGGTGCCGCCGATGATCCCGCCGCGGCCGAAGGGCAGCACGACGGAGGTGACCATGCCCCAGCGGGTGGCGCCGAGCGCGAGCGCGGCCTCCTTCTCACCCTGCGGGGTCTGGGAGAAGACCTGGCGCATCACCGCGCAGGCCATCGGCATCACCATCATCGCCACCGCGATGCCCGCGCAGAAGGCGCTGGCGACGTAACGGCTGGTGTCCCACACGGCGGCGTCGGGGTCGGTGTTCTCGACCTTGAAGAACGGCACCCAGCCGAAGTTGCGCTGCAGCCACAGAGCCAGCTCGGCGGCGTACGGCATGATCAGGAAGAAGCCCCAGAGGCCGTAGACGATGGACGGCACGGCGGCCATCAGGTCGACCAGCGACACCAGCGTCGAGCGGATCCGCGCGGGCGCGTACTCGCTGATGTAGAGCGCCACGAGCACCGACAGCGGGAACGCGAACGCCATCGCGACCAGCGCGACGGACACGGTCCCGGTTAGGACGGCGGCGATGCCGATGACGTCCTGGTCGGGGGCCCACTGCGACTCGGTGAAGAAGCTCAGCCCGTAGCGCTTGAGGGTCGGGTAGGCCTGCCAGGCCAGGAACACCCCGACGCCGCCGGTGATGACCAGCACGCTGGCCCCGACGGCACGGGCACCGTGCTCGAAGACGGCGTCGGCCCCGGTCGACCTGCGCGACAGCTTGCGGGGTCGCACGTCCGCCGCTTCGGGCGCGGGCGCAGGAATCGTTGTCAACAGAAGGCTTTCCCAGACGAAAGGCGGATCTACGAGAACAGCCCAAAGTCTCAGGAGGACAACGAAACGGTCGTGCGGTCCTGGGTGAACGGCAGACGAAGAGCGCCGCGTCCTTTCCCGAACAGGTCAGCGAACAGCCCGTGACGTAGTCACAACGGGCTATCCCGGAGTAGCCCACCTCGCCCAGACCACCCCGGTGGTCGAGCAGCCGCCAGGTCTCAGCCGGCGGAGGTGACCCCGTGCCGCTCGACGAAGTCGAGGATCTGCTCGGCCAGCTCGGGCCGGCACACGATCAGGTCGGGCAGGTAGACGTCGTCCTGGTTGTAGAGCAGGGGCGAGCCGTCGATGCGGCTGGTGAACAGGCCGGCGGCCTGCGCGACGGCCACCGGGGCGGCCGAGTCCCACTCGAACTGCCCGCCAGCGTGCACGTAGGCGTCGGTGACGTCGCGCACCACCGACATCACCTTCACTCCGGCCGACCCCATCGGGACGAGCTCGGCGTCGATCTCCTGGGCCAGCTTCTGCACGAACGCCGGCGGGCGGCTGCGCGACACGGCGATGCGCGGACGCTCCGAGGTCCACGGCGCCACGACGGGAGGCTGCCCGGTGTTGAACGTCTCCCCCAGCGCAGGCTGGGCCACCGCACCCGCGGTGAGCTCACCCTCGTGCTCGCCGTCGGGCGTGCGCTCCCACAGGGCGACGTGGACGGCCCAGTCGTCGCGCGGCGGCTCGGAGAACTCGCGCGTCCCGTCGAGCGGGTCCACGATCCACACCGCGTCGGCCGAAAGCCTGTGGGCCTTGTCGGCTGACTTCTCGGCGGCCTCCTCCGACAGGACGGCGTCGTCCGGACGGTGCTCGGCCAGCAGCGCCACCAGCAGCTCGTGGGCGGCGGCGTCGCCGGCGTCCTTGAGCTCCTTGCCCTCCAGCCCCTGCGTCCGCACCTCGAGCAGCCGGCGCCCGGCCTCCTCGGCCAGCCAGGTGGCCAGCACGTGGTCGTCGGTGGCTGCTGCCTCGGGCGGGGTGCCGGCTTCGAAAGTCACGGAGCCACCCTAACGACCAGCGTTGCAGGGGTGGGCGTGACACCGCAGCGAGCCTCGAACCCACGAACCGGTGGTCGAGCAGCGAGGAGCGCCAGCGACGAGCGTCCGTCGAGACCCGGTGACCCGACCGCCGAGCTGATCCCACGGTGGTTGAGGTGCGAGCGCCAGCGAGCCTCGAAACCACCCACCGGTGGTCGAGCAGCGAGGAGCGCCAGCGACGAGCGCCAGCGACGAGCGCCAGCGACGAGCGCCCGTCGAGACCCGGTGAGCCGAACGCCCAGCGGCGACCCACGGTGGTTGAGGTGCGAGCGCCAGCGAGCCTCGAAACCACCCACCGGTGGTCGAGCAGCGAGGAGCGCCAGCGACGAGCGTCCGTCGAGACCCGGTGACCCGAACGCCGAGCCGACCCCACGGTGGTTGAGGTGCGAGCGCAGCGAGCCTCGAAACCACTCACGGTGTGCGTGGCTGGTGTGGGCCCGCGCGCTAGCAGCCCGGGTCTCCCGGGCCGCTTTGGCGGCGCACGGGCGGCGGCGGCTTCGCCGCGCCGCCCGCAAACAGCGCGGGCCCTGCCTATCGGTCACCTACGTCGGCAGTTCGCGCCTGACGCCAGCCTCTCCACGCTCGGCCGGGCGCGGGCAGGGACGAACTGCCGACGCTGAATGTCGGTAGTCGCACCACCAGTCACACCAGCCCCACCAGAGGTGCCGCGCTTTGCGCGGGCGGCGCGGGCGGAGCCCGTGTCCGCCCCGTGCGCCGTCAAGCCGGTCGAGAGAGGCTCCGGGTCAAGGACGCCCGAAGGGCGCCGCGAAGCGGGCGCCGCAGGCGATCCTTGACGCGGAGACGCGACCGGCTAAGTGTGTCCGGCCACGAGGTTGGTCACAGTCGGCTGATGGGTGGGAGTCCTCCGATGGCGCTGTGGCGGCGTTGAGTGTTGTAGTCCTCGAGCCAGATGGCAAGGGCGGCGGTTCGCTGGTCGTTGGTGGTGAAGACCTGGCGGTAGGCCCACTCGGTGAGCAGGGTGCGGTTGAGGCGTTCGACCTTGCCGTTCTGCCAGGGGCAGTGGGGCTTGATGAAGATCTGCTTGATGCAGAGTTCCTCGCAGATCTCGCGTAGCGAGAAGTGGTAGGCGAAGGCGTTGTCGGTCATCAGCTGGCTGATCCGCAGGATCCCGTGCTCGGCGAAGTAGGCCGCCGCACGGGCCAGGAAGCCAGCGCAGGTGGATCCGGTCTCGTCCGGGAGGACCTCGCAGTAGGCCAGGCGTGAGTGGTCATCGACCAGGCTGTGGACGTAGTCGTAGCCGATGGGCTCGTCCTTGTGGCGTTGGCGGCTGCTCGCGGCTGTGCCGTGGGCCCGCCAGCCCCCGCCTTCAGGGATCCGGCCGAGCTTCTTGACGTCCATGTGGGCCAGATCGCCGGGGCGGGCACGTTCGTAGCGCACTGCGCCCTGCCACGAGGCCCGGATCACGGCGCCGGTGATCGGGTCACACGCCGCGAGCGGGGGTAGGCCGCGGCGGGTGAGGATCCGCGACACGGTGCGCGCCGGCACCCCTGACTCGGCGGCGATCCAGTCCCGCCCGCGGCGTTCGCGGCGTCGTAGCTCGACCACCCGGTCCTCGACCTCTTCGCTGGTCTGCGTGGGGCAGTGGTGAGGGCGCGAGGAGCGGTCCTCCAGGCCTGGCGGTCCTTCGGTGGCGTAGCGCTCGAGCCACTTGCGCACGCACTTGCGTGAGATGCCCATCGCGGCGGCGATATAGGCCTGTTTCCAGCCCTGCTCGTATCGGCTCACGATCAGCAGCCGGCCTTCGGGGGTGAGTTTGGCCTTACGGTGAGCCACGAGGACCTCCGGTGTGGTGCGGGACCTAGACAAGCCACACACCAGCCGGGGGTTCTCCCTGCGTCAAGAGCCGATCACCTGCCACCAACGTCCTGGCCGGACACAGCTACGCGCGCGGCACCCCAGTCCGGCCCCGAGGCAGCAGTCAGAGGTGCGGGGGTCTCGACGGGCGCTCGTCGCTGGCGCTCCTCGCTGCTCGACCACCGGTAAGTGGTTTCGAGGCTCGCTGCGCTCGCACTCAACCACCGGAGGGCGGGCGGGTCAGGAGTTGTAGCGCTGCTGGGTGCGCTCGAGGCCCTCGAGGACCAGGGACTCGACCGCGTCGGCGGCGGTGTCGACCTGGAAGGGGAGCTCCTTGCGCTCGACCTTGCTGTAGTCGGAGAGCACGAAGTCGGCGACGTCCTGGCGACCGGGCGGGCGGCCGATCCCGGCACGGACCCGGTAGAAGTCCCCGGTGCCGAGCGAGGAGCGCATCGACTTCAGTCCGTTGTGGCCGTTGTCGCCGCCGCCGAGCTTGGTGCGCAGGGTGCCGAAGGCGATGTCGAGCTCGTCGTGGATCGCGACGATGTGGTCCGGCGGCACCTTGTAGAAGGTGGCCAGCGCCTTGACCGGGCCGCCGACCTCGTTCATGTAGGAGCGCGGGCGGGCCAGCACGATGCGCGGACCCTCGGTGCCCGGAGGACCGAGCCGCCCCTCGACGACGTCGGAGCGTCCGGTCTTGTGGGCGCGGAACGAGCCGCCGAGGCGGTGGGCCAGCTCGTCGAGGACGAGGTAGCCGATGTTGTGGCGGTGTCCGGCGTACTTCTCACCGGGGTTGCCCAGCCCGACCACGAGCCAGAGATCGGCGGTGGTCACGGCTGGGCCCTCCTCGGCGGGTGTCCCGGCGGTGGCCGAGACGGGTGAGATGAGTCGGCCCAGGTACCACCTGAGCCGACGGATCACTCGCTGTCGGCCGGGGCGTCCTCGGCCGGGGCGTCGCCCTCGGCGGCCTCGGTCGCGGCGGCGTCCTCGTCGGACTCCTCGCGCTCGATGCCGGCCTCGGCCTCGGCCTCCTCCAGCTCGGCCTCGAGGGCCTCGGCGGAGATCTGCTCGGTGACGTTGACGATCAGGGTGTCGGCGTCGATGAGCAGCGTCGAGCCCGACGGCAGCTTCAGGTCGGAGGCGAGGATCTGGGTGCCGGCGGTGGCGCCGTCGATGTCGACGTCGATCTGCTCGGGGATGTGCGTGGCCTCGGCCTCGAGCTGGACGGTGGCGTTCTCGGTGACGACCAGGGTCTCGCGGACGGCCTCGCCGACCAGGTTGACCGGGACGTCGACCGTGACCTTCTCGCCGCGGCGGACGGCCACGAAGTCGATGTGCTCGAGGGTGCGGCGGATCGGGTCGACCTGCACCTCACGCGTCAGCGCCAGCTGGGTGTCGCCGTCGATGTCGAGCTCGAGCAGCGCGTTGGCGCCGCCGTGCTTGAGCGCCATCATCGTGGCGTGGCCCGGCAGGGTGATGTGGATGGGGTCGTTGCCGTGGCCGTAGACGACGGCCGGGACCTTGTTCTCGCGGCGGATGCGGCGGGCCGCGCCCTTGCCGAACTCGGTGCGGGACTCGGCCTGGATCTTCTCTGCGGACATGGTGATCTCCTCTGCGTGGGCGTGTGGGGCCGGGGCGGAGAGCACGAGAGCCGCGCGACAGCGCGGCTCGAGAAGGGCCGGCCCTGTCGATCACGGAGCTGGAGGCTCCCTCGCCGAGGCAACTTGCCGATCTTAGACAACGCGCCGGGCAGGGCGCCAATCGTCAGGCGTGACCGTCGAACATCGAGGTGACGGAGCCGTCCTCGAAGACCTCACGGATGGCGCGGGCGACCAGCGGCGCGATGGACAGGCACGTCAGCTTGTCGAACTCGCGGTCGTCGGTGAGCGGGAGGGTGTTGGTGACGACGACCTCGGTGGCCGGCGAGTTCTTGAGCCGGTCGACCGCGGGGTCGGAGAGGATCGCGTGGGTCGCGGCGATGATGACGCCCTTGGCCCCGTCGGCCATGAGCGCGTCGGCGGCCTTCACGATGGTGCCGCCGGTGTCGATCATGTCGTCGACCAGCACGCACATGCGGCCCTTGACGTCGCCCACGACGCGGTTGGCCACGGTCTCGTTGGGGCGGTCGGTGCGGCGGCTCTTGTGGATGAACGCCAGCGGCGCGCCGCCCAGGCGGGCCGACCAGCGCTCGGCGACCTTGATCCGGCCGGCGTCGGGCGAGACCACGGCCATCTGCTGGTTGCCGTACTTCTCCAGCACGTAGTCGGCCAGGATCGGCAGCGCCATCAGGTGGTCGACGGGGCCGTCGAAGAAGCCCTGGATCTGGTCGGCGTGCAGGTCGACGGTGATCAGCCGGTCGGCGCCGGCAGTCTTGAAGAGGTCGGCCATGAGCCGCGCGGAGATCGGCTCGCGGCCGCGGTGCTTCTTGTCCTGGCGGGCGTAGCCGTAGAACGGCATGACCACGGTGATCCGCTTGGCGCTCGCCCGCTTCAGGGCGTCGACCATGATCAGGTGCTCCATGATCCACTCGTTGATCGGAGCCGTGTGGCTCTGGATCACGAAGGCGTCGCAGCCGCGGACCGACTCCTCGAAGCGCACGTAGATCTCGGAGTTCGCGAACTCGTAGGCCGACTGCGGGACCAGGTCGGTCTCGAGGATGGAGGCCACCTCTTCGGCGAGCACGGGATGCGCCCGGCCACTGAAGATCATGAGGTTCTTCTCGGTGGCCCGCTTCATTCCGGTCACGTCGTCGTGCTCCAAGCTCGCGGAGGGGTGTCGCAGCGATTCTGCCCGCAGCGGGCGCTCAGCCCAACTCGGGGTCGTCCTCGTGAGACGTGACGTCGGACTCGCGCGACGCCGCCTCGGCGGCCGCGGCCTGGGCGGTGCCGGGCCGCCTGGACTGGGCCCAGCCGGGGAGGTTGCGCTGGGGCCCGGCACTGACCGCGAGGGCGCCCGGCGGGACGTCACGGCGTACGACGGTCCCGGCGCCCGTGGCGGCCCCGTCGCCGACCTCGACCGGCGCCACGAACGTGTTGTTGGACGCCGTCCGGGCGTGCTTGCCGATCGTCGTGCGGTGCTTGGCCACGCCGTCGTAGTTGGCGAAGATCGTGCCCGCGCCGATGTTGGTGCCCTCGCCGATCTCGGCGTCGCCGACGTAGGACAGGTGCGGCACCTTGGCGCCGTCGCCGATGTCGGCGTTCTTGGTCTCGACGAAGCCGCCGATCTTGCCGCCCTTGCCGAGCCTGGTGCCGGGGCGCAGGTAGGAGAACGGGCCGACCGTCGCCTCCGGGCCGATCACCGCGAGCTCGCCGTGGGTGCGCACGACCCGGGCTCCCTCACCGATCTCGCAGTCCTTGAGGGTGCAGTCGGGTCCGATCACCGCGTCCTCGGCGACGACCGTGGCGCCCAGGAGCTGGGTTCCGGGCAGGATCGTGACGTCCTGCGCGAGCACCACGTCGGCGTCGATCCAGGTCGTCGCCGGGTCCATGACCGTGACGCCCTCGCGCATCCACCCGCTCACGATCCGGCGGTTGAGCTCGTGCCCCAGCAGGGCCAGCTCCTCGCGGTCGTTGGCCCCCTCGGTCTGCCACGGGTCGTCGATGGCGTGCGCCCCGACGGTGAGGCCGGCGTCGCGGGCCAGCTGGACCATGTCGGTGAGGTAGTACTCGCCCTTGGCGTTGTCGTTGCCGATGCGGGGCAGCGCCTCCACGAGGAAGGCGGCGTCGAAGGCGAGGATGCCGGAGTTGATCTCGGCGATCTCGCGCTGGTCGGCGGAGGCGTCCTTCTCCTCCACGATCGCCTCGACGTCGCCGTCGCGGTCACGCACGACCCGGCCGTAGCCGAACGGGTCGGCCACCACGGCGGTCAGCACGCTGACCGCGCGCTCCGCGGCCTCGTGCTCGGCGGCGAACGCCTGCAGGCTCTCGCCCCGGAGCAGCGGGGTGTCGCCGGTGGCGACGATGACCGTGCCGGAGCCGAGGTCGGAGACCGCCTCCACGGCCATCCGTACGGCGTGGCCGGTGCCCTGCTGCTCCTCCTGCACGGCCAGCACGACGTCGGGCAGCAGCTCCTGGATGTGGGCGCCCACGCGCTCGCGCTGGTGGCCCACCACGGCCACCACACGCCGCGGCTCGACGGCGCTCACGGCGTTGAGGACGTGACCGATCATGCTCCGCCCGCCCACCGGGTGCAGGACCTTCATGGTCTTGGACCTCATCCGGGTGCCGCCGCCTGCGGCGAGCACGATCACGGTCACGTTGCTGGGCAAGGCTGATCCTCCGGGGTTCGACGTCCGGCTCACTCTAGTGCCGCGCCGGGCGGGGCGATCGCGACCGGCGCCACCCGCTCCTGCGCGCGCCCGCGTCCGGCGCGGACCACCCGCGCCGGACGTGGACGCCTGCGTCAGCGGATCTTCGTCAGCGCCCCGGAACCGAAGACCGGGCCGGTGAGGTAGATGCCGCGCCCTACGTCGACCCCTCCGGGCAGCACCAGGCGGCCCTTAGCCAGCTCCTTGGCGCGGACGTGGTGGCCGTGCCTCGTCAGGCGGAACAGCGCGCCGATCTCCGCGCCCGGCACGGGCTCCTCCGCCTCGACCGCGAGCCAGCTCAGCTTGGACAGCGAGACCGCGTAGACCGAGCGCCGGTCGGCGCCGAGGTCGACGATGGAGGTCAGGCCGTCGGCGTAGCGCGTGCACCGGCCCCGCCACGGCTTCTCGGGATCGCAGACCGCACCGACCGAGCCCGGCTTGATCCGCCAGACCTGCGAGGTGCCCGGGGTGGCCGGGAAGCCGCGCAGCTCTCCGACGTACCAGTAGCCGTCGGGTCCGACCGTGACCGAGGTCGACACCGCCTCGCTCGGCACCTGCTCCTCGGGCAGCGGGATCCCGTCCGGGACGTCCACCACACGCGGCTTGAAGCGGGCCACCGTCCGCACCGTGCCGTCGGGCCACCACCGCAGGAGGTCGTTGCCGGCGGCGTCGGCGATCAGCACGCTGCCGTCCCTGAGCGCGGCCAGCCCGAACGGGTTGCTGTCGGTCGGGAGCTGCTCGAGGTCGTCGGGGTCGGGGTCGCCGACCTGGTAGGCGGCGACGTCCAGCACCGGCTTCGGCGCGTCGTACCCGTGACGCCACTCGTAGAGGGTCGAGGAGCCCTCGACCGGCGGGCTGCCCGGCTCCCCGGCCGCACCGGTGAGCAGGAAGACCCGGCCTCGCCGGCCTGCGGCGATCGCCGGGGCGAAGCCGCCGGGGACGCTGCCGAGCTCGACGACCTTCGGCGGCCGGTGCCGGCGCTCGACGACGAGGCTGAAGCTGCCGTCGCTCTCGGTGACCAGCGTGCGTCCGCGCCCGAGCGTGTCCACGCCCCTCGGTCCGTCGAGCCCGTCGACGACCGTGCGCAGCCGGTCGTGCTGGTGGGAGTGGCCCTGACCCGCGAGGGCGGGGGCGAGTGTGGCGATCAGCAGCGCGGTCGTGGCGGCCGCCGTGGTTCTGACGATCCTTCTCATGCGTGTCTCCTGCTCCGGTTGACCCCGTGTGACCCCCTCGGAGCCACGTAATACCGGTGCCGCCGCAGGCGCATCGCCCAATTTGACGAAGGCAGGTGCGCGGAGGCTCAGCGCGGGCGCGCGGTGGCCCAGGCGACGCCGAGCTCGAGCATGGAGCCGACGCCGAAGTGCGACATCGCCTCGGAGAGCCGACGCCGGCCGGTGCGCTCGGAGATGCCGAGCGCGCGCGAGGCCGCCTCGAGGGTGGCTCCGCTGTTCATGAGCGTGAGGAGGGGGTCCCACCCGGCGGACTCGGCGCGCGCGGGCACGGCGCGCTCCCACATCCGCTCGAACATCCAGCTGGCCATGCCGGCGACCGCGCGGTTGCGCACCGACATCACCGATGTGGGCCAGCTCTCGCCCCAGACCAGCGGCAGCGCCACGGTGCTCTCGTCGGTGATCCAGAACCAGCTGGGGGGCTGGGCCATCAGGCGGATCTCCACGCCGGCCTCCAGCTCCTGCGCCAGTCGCTCCTGCGCCGCCGGGTGGATCGCGTCGGCCAGGGAGCCCAGCACGCGTGCCCGGCGCCCCTCCCCCTGGCTGGCCTCGTGCCAGACCCGCTGCATGGCCGGGTCGGCGACGTAGAGCTGGGAGGCGTCGGGCAGCACGACGTCGGTGCGCAGCGACGGCTCCTTGGCCTGCTTGACGTGCCACAGCTCGACCACGGCCTCGGGGCCGTGGAAGACCTCGACGTCGGCGAGCTGCTGGCCGGCGCCGCCGGTGTCCCAGTCACGGGTGAGCGCCGGGAGCTGGCCCACGACCTCGGCCAGGTCGGCCAGACGCCGCAGGACCTCGGCGCTCAGGTCACTCGACCGGCGGCGTACGACGTCGGCCACGACCTGGTCGGGGGCGGTGTAGCGCACCTGGTCGCCCTGGACGGCGAGGTAGCCGTCCGAGGCGAGAACCTCCAGGTCACGGCGTACGGCGGTCTCCTCACGCATCGCGAGCGCCGCAAGCTCGGAGACGGTGTGCGCCCTGGCGCGGAAGCCGATGCCCAACAGCTCGAAGACGCGACTGTCCGGCGAACCGCCGAGTCGGTCGGGAGACATGGGGTGATCGTGGCATGCCGTCAGCCAACCCCGCCTGAGGGGTCCTGGCGCGTCCCTTTGCGGCCATGGCACCGATCGGACAGGCCGGTCCCTGCCATGGCCGGATTCGGCCACCCATTTCAGCCCGGAGGGGCCCAAGATCCGTGACGAGGCCAATCCGGCCCGATCTCTGGAGGACCAGCATGCACGCACCCCGGGCCACCGCGCCCCGCTCGCGACGAGTCGTCGCCGGGCTCGCCGCCACCGCCGTCGTGAGCGCGGGGCTCGCCTGCATGGGCACGGCCAACGCCGCCGAGCCGGACTTCCCGCAGACCCTGGCCTTCACCCCCGTCGACGTCGAGGCGAGCGCCGGCGGCGTCTACGCGACCGGCTACGTCGGCGTGGACACGAACGAGGACTACGTCTGGGACGAGGTCACCGGCTACGTCCAGGCCGTCGGCACCGGCGAGCGGATCAGCCTCGGCGAGGGCACCCAGCCGAGCGCGATGGACGTGTCGAGCGACGGCGACTACCTCGTCATCATCGGCACCCAGAAGCAGCAGGGCGAGGGCGACGAGACCTACGACGCACCCGTCGCGTGGTTCGTCGGCACGGAGAACATGAACGTCACCGGGCCCAGCCTGGTCGAGGGCAAGAACCCCTACGCCGTGGCCTTCGGGAGCGCCGGCTACTACGTCGCCTACACCGGCTGGAACGGCGGCGCGGGCGTCTACAGCCCCGGGCGGGACGTCGCCCTCCCCGAGGGCGTGCAGCCCTCCCACCTCGCCACGTTGCCGGGAGCGGGAGGCACCGACGAGGTCGTCGTGGGCGCCACCGACTTCTCCGACGAGGGAGAGGCCCTCGGCACCCTCCGCACCATCTCCAGCGACGGCACGGTCGGCGACCGCCGCATCCTCGGTCCGGACGACGACCTCCGCGGCGGCATCGTCAGCATGGACGTCGACGAGGTGAACCGCCTCACCTACGCGGTGTCCGTCCGCGACATGGAGGACGGCCCCCAGGAGTACGGCCTCAACGTCATCGGTCCCGACACCGACGAGTACGTGCCGCTGCCCGACCCGGTCTCCGGCGTGTCCGTCTCCCCCGACGGCGAGACCGTCTTCCTCTCGGGCGGCGGCTCCATCGGGGCCTACGACGCCGACGCGCTCGACTCCTACGTCGGCGACAGCTCCCCGCCGTACGCCTACCTCGGCGGCGACGGCATCGGCCAGATGGACGTCGCGCCCACCGGCCGCCTCTACGTCACCGCGGAGCACGAGGTCAGCGAGGACCCCGAGGTCAGCCAGGTGGTCAGCAAGGTGCACGCCATCGAGGCGCCCAGCGCCCCGACCAACCTCCGGGCAGTGGCGTCCGAAGCGACCAGCTCCAGCCTCGTCGCCCGCTGGACCGCCGCCACCGACACCGGCGGCGTCCCCGCCGACAACGTGCACTACCGGGTCACCCTCCAGGACAACGCCGGCGGCCAGCCGGTCGTCAAGGAGGTCTACGACACGGAGTACCAGTTCGACGACCTCACCGAGGGTCACAACTACACGCTCACCGTGGCCACGACCAACGGCCTCTTCACCTCCACGCCCGTCGAGGCCGGCTACACCGTGGCCCCCTCGGTCGCTCACCCCTCGGCGATCAACATCCGCGGCCGGGTGGCCGTGGGCTCCACCCTCTCGCTGGCCAACACCGGCTCGTGGGCGCCCGGCACCGCACTCACCTACGCCTGGTACGCCGACGACCGGGTGGTCTCGACCGCTCCCACGCTGCGCCTGACCAAGGCGCACCTCGGCCGGAGCGTCTTTGCCATGGTCCGCGGCACCAAGGAGGGTCTGGCGCCCGCCGTCGTCTACACCGACCCCACCCCGAGCGTGGCGCTGGGCACGCTCGCCGCCCGCGTCCCGACCGTCACGGGCAAGGCCAAGGTCGGCAAGGTGCTCACCGCCAAGGCCGCCGGCTGGACCGCCGGCACCCGGCTGACCTACCAGTGGCTCGCCAACGGCAAGGCCATCAAGGGAGCCAAGGCGGCCCGCCTCAAGCTCAAGGGCGCCCAGGCCGGCAAGAAGATCACGGTCAAGGTGACCGGCACCCAGGCCGGCTACCGCACCGCCTCGAAGACCAGCAAGGCCACCGCGAAGGTCAAGCGCTGACGCTGACCTCGCCTCTCGACTGCGGCTCCACGTCCTCATGGGGGGGACGTGGAGCCGCTGTCGTTGCGGCACGTGACGCTCCCCGGGTAGGAGTCGAACCTACGTCGCTAGTCCTGATTCAAAGTCAGGCGGGCCCTGCCGGCAGACCAACCGGGGATAGGGGCACCACGATAGAGCGCCCGGACCGTCAGAGACGGACGCGGTAGTCGGCGAGCGCCTGCCGCACCCGCTCCTCGTCCCGGTCGGCGACCGGCAGCAGCAGCTCGCCGACGACGTCGGTGAGCTCGGCGATGCGGCGGTTGAGCTGCCGGTTCTCCTGCACCTCCGCCTCCAGGGCCGCGAGGCGGGCGAACACGCCGAGGCCGGGACGCCGGCGCAGCCGGGCGGCGCGGTCGCGCCCGACCGCCAGCCGGGAGCGGATCGGGTCGAGGGGGCTGGTCATGGGGTGGTCCTCTCAGCAGTGGTGCGATGGGCACGAGCATGGGCATCACGCAGGGGCCAGGCGACGCGCATGCGGCAGACGGCGGGGTCCGGGAGGTCGAAGAGGTCCTCGCCGGGGCCGAGCTCCTCGTGCTCGATGACCCCGCCCGCCGCCTCGACCTCACGCCGTACGACGTCGGGCGCGAGGCGCCGCACGAGTCCGCCCGGCTGCGGCTCCGGCAGGTCTCCCCCTGCGTCGGCGGCGAACTCCAGGAGCAGCAGCCCGCCGTGCCCTCGCAGCGCCATGCGCGAGAGCCGCCAGAGGTTGGCGCGAGCCGCCTCGTCGAGGCAGCCGAGGAGGTGCCGGGCGTAGAGGTGGGACTCGGCGCGCGCCAGCTCGGCGCCGGTCACGAGGACGCTGCGCAGCTCGTTGAGGACGAGCAGCCGCGCCTCGACCGGCAGCTCCCGGCGCCTCGCACGGCGCGCCAGGCGGCTTCGCGCGGCGCGAGAGAAGTCGTAGGCCAGCACCGACCGGCCGCGGGTGGCGAGCCACAGGGCGTCGCGACCGGTGCCGGCGCCGAGGTCGGTCACCGGCTCTCCGGCGGGCAGCTGCCGGTGCGCCCACCGCGCGAACGACGACCGGCGCCGCGGCACGCGCCGCGCCTCCTCGCCCTGGTGGAAGGCGGTCCACCGGCCCATGTCCGTGCGGAAGCCGCGCAGCCAACCGTCCAGGCGCCGCACGCCGGCGACCGGGTCGGCGTACTTGAACGCCGGGTCGGGCACCCGCCAGCCGGGGCCGTAGACGAACGCGAGCATCTCCTCGGGGCGCGCCGGGGCCGGCAGCTCGACGCCGTGCAGCTCGACCGTCGACAGCGGCAGGATCGCCGACTCCGGCAGGCGTCCGCTGCGGTTGCCGAGCTGGTAGAACGTCCCGTCGACGCGGAACGCCACGAAGACGTCGATGTGGCACACCCGCCCGTCGCTCAGCGGCAGCAGCAGCTTGAGGTCGCCTCCCGACATCCGCAGGAGGCTCCAGCCCAGGTCGCGCAGGATGCGCTCGACGCGGTAGGACTCCAGGATCAGGTCGGCCGGCGAGGTGTGGACGCTGAGGTAGCACACGTCGGTGTCGGAGTCGTGCGCGATCATCGCGCCGTCCCGCACGGCACCGAGCAGCGCGCCGTAGTTGAGGTACGCCGTTACGCCGCAGGCCTCGCGGAGGTCGGTCAGCGCGCGCCGGGTGCCGGCCAGGATCTCGTCGCGCACGCCGGAGTCGGTCGCGGAGAACGCACGCCCCAGGTGGCCCACCTTGTCCACGGCCAGCGGCAGTCCCTGGGCGTCGACGACCGCGATGCGCCCGTCACCCTGGCCGTCACCCTGGCCCAGCCGCACCTCCTCGTCGAGGAGCACGTGCTCCCCGCTGACGTCGGCGACCCGCACCCGGGTCCAGCCGGCGAGGTACGGCCGCAGCACCTCCGGCCACGGCACGAGCACACCACCGCGGTGGGACCGGCCGTCTCGGGCCGCGGTGAAGGCCCAGACGTAGCGCCCGTCCAGGCTGACGACCAGCGGCCCCTCGACCGGCGTGCGCACGAGCACGCCGGCGTCGTCGACCCGGGCCCCGGTCGCGCCCCGCACGGGCGCCGTCGTCACGACGCCGGCCTGGACGCCGCGATCACCGCGCGCAGCTGCGTGCTGGACGTGTGCACCGTGTAGGGGAAGTAGACGACCTCGACCCCGAGCGGGGCGAGCAGCCGCTCGAGGGCGTCGCCGCGCTCCGTGCCGCGCCAGTCGTCGCCCTTGAAGACGCGGTGGAAGCCGACCTGGGCCCACGCGTCGCGCTTGTCCGGCGTGGTCTCGGCGTACGTCGCGTCCACGATGCCGATGGCGTCCACGATCGCGAGCCGCTCCTCCAGCGGCACGAAGGGGACCGTGCCCTTGGCCTGGTGGCACATCTCGTCCGACACCACGCCGGCGACCAGCACGTCGCACTGCTCGCGCGCCTGACGCAGCACGTTGAGGTGGCCGACGTGGAAGAGGTCGTAGACGCCCGGCACGTACCCGATCGACGGACCTGTGCTCACTGCCGCTCTCCCTTATTCGTCATACTCAAGTGACTTACTCTACTTCACGGTGCAGTCGATCCGCACCCGACCCGCAGTGGACCCGCGGTGCAATAGCCTCGGGGGCGTGGACCTGCCCGTGATGCCGCCCGTCCAGCCGATGCTCGCCAAGGCCGTCGCCGGCGTGCCCGACCCCGCCAAGCACGGCGGCCTGGTCTTCGAGCCGAAGTGGGACGGCTTCCGCTGCCTGGTCTTCCGCGACGGCGACGAGGTCGAGCTGACGAGCCGCAACACCAAGCCGCTCACGCGCTACTTCCCCGAGGTGGTCGAGGCGATCAAGAAGCAGCTGCCAGAGCGCTGCGTCGTCGACGGCGAGCTCTTCGTCGCGAGCGTCTCCCCCGACGGCGACCGGCTGGAGTTCGAGGTGCTCCAGGAGCGCATCCACCCCGCGCAGTCCCGCGTCACGATGCTGAGCGAGACCACGCCCGCGGGCTTCGTGATCTTCGACCTGTTGGCGCTCGGCGACGAGTCGTACGTCGACCGGCCGCTGCGGGAGCGGCGCGCGGCGCTGGAGGAGTCGTTCTCCGGACTCGAAGGGCCCTGCTACCTCACCCGCACGACCGACGACCCGGCGGTGGCCCAGGAGTGGTTCACCACGTTCGAGGGCGCCGGGCTGGACGGCGTGATCGCCAAGCCGCTGGACGCGCCCTACACCCCCAACGGCCGCACGATGATGAAGGTCAAGCACGAGCGCACCGCCGACGTCGTCGTCTGCGGCTACCGCGAGCACAAGACCAGCACCCCGGAGCAGCCCCTCCTGGGCAGCCTGCTGCTCGGGCTGTACGCCGACGGGCAGCTGCAGCACGTCGGTGTGAGCGCGTCCTTCACCCAGAAGCGCCGCGCCGAGCTCATCGAGGAGCTCCAGCCCCTCGTCTGCGACATCGCCGACCACCCGTGGTCGGCCTGGGCCGGACCCGAGAGCCCCCAGGCGATCGCCAACCCCGACCGCGTGCCCGGCACCCAGAGCCGCTGGAGCGCCGGCAAGGATCTGAGCTTCACGCCGCTGCGCCCCGAGCGCGTGCTGGAGGTCAAGTACGACGCCATGGAGGGCCGCCGCTTCCGCCACACCGCCCACTTCAAGCGCTGGCGGCCCGACCGCGACCCGGAGTCGTGCGGCTACGACCAACTGGAGCAGCCCGTCCGCTACGACCTCGCTAGTGTTCTCAGTGCTCGACCGAGCTCGACCACCGACAACGCCAGGGGAGACACAGATGGCTGACTACGACGTCGTGCTGCTGATCGAGCAGGAGCTCACGCCGGTGGACGCCGCCCAGGTGCGCTCACTCCACGAGGGGCTCGACGACCCCGTGACCTACCACGTGCTCCTGCCGCTCGAGGACGCCGCGGCCCGCATCGAGGCCTCGATGGGCTCGCTCTCGGCCGGCGAGATGCTGGCCTCCCCCGCCATGTCGATGAGCGACGTCGACCTCGACGCCGTACGCAAGGACTGCGAGGAGCGCTCCGACCGCGAGCTGCGCCACACCCTCGAGTCGCTCACCGCCGCCGGCGCGACCATCGGCAGCAGCACCGTCGTCACCGACCCGCCGATCGACGCCCTGGCCGCCAAGGTCTCCGAGGTCGACGGACGCGAGGCGATCATCCTCACCCGCCCGCACGTCGTCGCGGAGTTCTTCCACCTCGACTGGACCAGCCAGGCCCGCCGCAAGATCGGCGTGCCCGTCCTGCACCTGCTGGAGCACGAGAGCTTCGACGAGCAGGCGGGCGGCACCGGCGAGGGCGTCACCGGCGTCTGAGCGGCGTCCGACCGACGTCTGACCGGGCCCGAGCAGCGCCTCGACCCGTCGCCCCCACCCGTCACGGGCGTCACGTCGACCCCACGATCGGGCCGAATGTGGCAATCGTGTGTACTTCCTGTTGATTTCGGTTGTAAGACGGCTACCTAGATTATGTGGATCGAAACAACGAATTCGTGTGGCTGGGGGGAGCACGAAGTCGCGGTCTCGAGGAAGCAAGGATCCCGCTCCGGCCGTGAGGCCGCGGCCGGCGCCGGGTGCGCCACCGGATCAGCCAGGAGCCCCGTCCAACCACTCCGCGAGGAGTGACCGGGCGGGGCTTCCGTGCGTCCGACCGGCTCAGGCCTCGACGCGGTTGCCGTCCTCGTCCCAGTGGGACTCCACCTTCTTGCTGGGCTGCACGCGCGGCGGCTCTCCGGGCATCTTCGGGTGGTCGGGCGGGTAGTTGAGCTCGCCGCCCGGCAGCTCCTCCCACAGCGCCAGCAGCGGCTCCAGCGAGTAGGCCTCGTCGTCGATGCCGGCCCACGGGTCACCGTCGGCGAGCCGCTCGGGGACGGTGAAGAGGTTGAAGACGCGGGGGTCGCTCACCTGCGCCAGCTCGTCCCAGTGCAGCGGCGTGGAGACCGGCGCGCCGGGGATCGGCCGCAGCGAGTAGGCCGAGGCGATCGTGCGGTCGCGGGTGTTCTGGTTGAAGTCGACGAAGATCCGCTCGCCGCGCTCCTCCTTCCACCAGGCCGTGGTCACCTGGTCGTCGCGCCGCTCCAGCGCACGCCCGAAGCCGATCGCCGCGTGGCGGACCTCCGCGAACTCCCACTCCGGGCGGATCCGCACGTAGACGTGGATCCCGCGGTTGCCCGAGGTCTTCACGAAACCCTTCAGCCCGAGCTCCTCCAGCAGCTCCCGGGCCACCCCGGCGACGCGCACGGCGTCGCCGAAGCCGGTGCCGGGCTGGGGGTCGAGGTCGATGCGCAGCTCGTCGGGCCGGTCGACGTCGCTGCGCCGCACCGGCCAGGGGTGGAAGGTCAGCGTGCCCATGTGGGCGCACCAGACGGGCACCGCGATCTCGGTGGGCACGATCTCCTCGGCGGTGCGCCCCGACGGGAAGGTGATCTCGACGCTCTCCAGGTAGTCGGGCGCCCCCTTAGGCACCCGCTTCTGGTAGAACGCGTCGGCCTTCTCCCCCGGTCGCCCCGTCGCCAGCGTGATCTCCGGGCGCACACCGGCGGGCCAGCGCTCCAGCGCGGTCGGCCGGTCGCGCAGCGCGCGCATGAGGCCGTCGTCGACGCTGGCGAAGTACTGCGCCACCATCAGCTTGGTGACCTCGGGCGTGGTGTCGGTGGCCTCGTAGATCACCCGGTCGGGGCTGGACACGCGCACCGCGCGTCCTCCGGCGTCGACCTCGGCGGCTGGCGGCTTGGGCATGGAGCCAAACTAGCCCGACAGCACCCGGGTGAGCTGGAAGGTCGGCCGCCGGTCCTCGTCGTCGCGCCCGGGCCGCACGAACTCGAAGCTGGCGGTGGTCACCACCACCCACGAGGCGAGCGGCTCGTCCTGGCCGAGCACCGCCTCGCCCACCCCGTCGTACGCCGCCAGCAGGGCCGTGGCGCACTCCTCGTGCGTGGGCGGGAAGTGGAAGGCGTTGCGGCCCTCCTCGGCGGGCGATCCGAGGAACGCGATCGGCCGGCCGAGGCCGGTGCCGCAGACACCGCACACGCGGCTCAGCGCGCACTGCGTGACCCGGCGCTTGTCCAGCTGCGTCGGAGAGGAGCAGGCGAACGGCACCGGCACCCCCAGCCGGGGGTCGCGGGGCAGCTCGGCGAAGGTGGTGGGCGCGGCGTCCATCAGTCGTGCTCCCGCTCGCGGCGGCTGCGGGCGTAGGCGCCCAGCTCGCGACGTCGCGGCTGGCGCTCCTCGTCGGAGCGGCGCTTGCGGTCGCGCGGCGGCTCGTTCGCGGTGTCGCGGCGCTCCGGCGGGGCCGGGTCGTCCGAGGACGTCATGTGGTTGGGCAGCGACAGCTTCATGATCGTGCGCAGCGCCTGGCCGTACTGCCGGTGCAGCGGTCCGATCGTGTAGGGGATGTCGTACTTGTCGCACAGCGCCCGCACCTTCACCGCGATCTCCGGATAGCGGTTGCTCGGGAGGTCGGGGAAGAGGTGGTGCTCGATCTGGTAGCCGAGGCTGCCGCTGAGCACGTGGAGCGTGCGCCCGCCCTCGAAGTTGGCGGAGCCCAGCATCTGGCGCAGGTACCACTCCGCGCGGGTCTCGTCCTCGAGCTCCTCCTCGGTGAAGTGCATCGCCCCGTCGGGGAAGTGGCCGCAGAAGATGATCATGTAGGACCACAGGTTGCGCGCCAGGTTGGCGCTGGCGTTGGTGACCAGCGTGGTCCTCCACTGCCGGCCGGAGAGCGCGGGGTAGACGACGTAGTCCTTGAGGATCTGGTTGCGGCCCTTGCGCAGGATCTGGCGCAGCTGCCGCTTCATCTCCTTCGGGTCCTTCTCGCCCTTGCGGATCCGCTCGAGGTCCAGGTCGTGGAGCGCGACGCCCCACTGGAAGAGCGAGGCCAGCAGCGCGTTGTAGACGGGCTGCCCCAGGTAGTAGGGGTGCCACTTCTGCTCGCGCGCCATCCGCAGGATGCCGTAGCCCACGTCGTTGTCGTGGCCGAGCACGTTGGTGAACTGGTGGTGCACGTAGTTGTGCGAGTGCTTCCACTGCTCGGCCGGCTGCGCGGTGTCCCACTCCCAGTTGCTGGAGTGGATCTCCGGGTCGTTCATCCAGTCCCACTGGCCGTGCATGACGTTGTGGCCGATCTCCATGTTCTCGAGGATCTTGGCCAGGCCGAGCAGGCTCCCGCCGAGCACGGCGGCCGGCACGCGGGTGCGGCGCGACTGGGTGCCGGCCATCAGCGTGACCCGGCCGGCGGCGGCGAGGCCGCGCTGGAGCTTGATCATCCGGATGATGTACGCCGCGTCGTCGGAGTTGCGGGACTCCTCGATGTCGGCGCGGATCGCGTCGAGCTCGCGGCCGAGCTGCTCGACCTCCTCCTCGGTGAGGTGGGTGTACTCCTTGACGTCGGCGATGGCCATCGTGATCTCCTTAGATGTCGAGGGTGCAGTCACCGACGGCGGCGGTGACACAGGTCTGGACGGGCTCGTTGGGCTGGCCGAACTCGTCGCCGCTGCGCAGGTCGCGGAGGGTGCCGGAGACGAGGGTGACGGTGCAGGTGTGGCAGATGCCCATGCGGCAGCCGTAGGGCATGCCGACACCGGCCTGCTCCCCCGCCTCCAGGATGGTCGTGGCCCCGTCGGCCTCGACCGTCTTGCTGGAGTTGCGGAACGTGACGGTGCCGCCCTCACCGCCCTCGCCACCGAGCTCGAGGGAGAAGCGCTCGACGTGCAGGCGCTCCTCGAGGTCGACCGACTCCCAGTGCTCGGTCACGGCGTCGAGCATCGGGCCCGGGCCGCAGGCCCAGGTCTCGCGTCCGTGCCAGTCGTCGCAGACCGCGTCGAGCTCCTGGAGGTCCAGCATCCCGTCGAGGTCGGTGTGGAGCTGGTGGAAGGTGAACGACTCGTGCTTCTCGGCCAGCGCGGCCAGCTCGTCGCGGAAGATCATCCGCTCCGGCGTGGTCGAGGAGTAGTGCAGGACGACGTCGGGCATGGTGCCGCGGCGGTCCAGCGTGCGCAGCATCGCCATGACCGGGGTGATCCCGCTGCCGCCGACCAGGAAGAGCAGCCGCTCCGGCGGCGGGTCGGGCATCACGAAGTCGCCCTCGGGCTTGGCCAGGCGCACGATCGTGCCGGGCTCGAGGCCGTTGACGAGGTGCGCGGACAGCAGCCCCTCGGGCATGGCCCGGACGGTGATCGAGATGGTGCGCCCGTCGCGCCGCGGTGGCGAGCTGACGGAGTACGACCGCCACTGGAAGCGGCCCTCGACCTGGACGCCGATGCCGACGTACTGGCCGGGGCGGTGCTCGTAGTGCCATCCCCAGCCGGGCCGGATCACCAGCGTCGCGGCGTCCTCGGTCTCGGGGACCACCTTCTCGATGCGCCCGCGCAGCTCCCGTGAGCTCCACAGCGGGTTCAGCAACGAGAGGTAGTCGTCGGGGTGCAGCGGCGTGGTCAGCTTGGACCCGGCTCGCCGGACCCGCTCCCAGGGAATGGTCGTCACGTGCTTCAGTGAACAT
This sequence comes from Nocardioides lijunqiniae, assembly GCF_015024225.1. Taxonomy (GTDB): domain Bacteria; phylum Actinomycetota; class Actinomycetes; order Propionibacteriales; family Nocardioidaceae; genus Nocardioides; species Nocardioides lijunqiniae. The sequence goes on along the minus strand of NZ_JACJGM010000001.1, from coordinate 433,078 downwards.
GTGTTGACTGAAACCGTCAACCAGCCGGAGGGGTGACTTGGGTCGCCCCTTACCGTTGACCCCATGGGTTACCAGGTGGAGAAGACCGACGAGCAGTGGCGCGAGGAGCTCTCGCCCGAGGAGTACGCCGTCCTGCGGCAGGCCGGCACGGAGCGCGCGTTCGTCGGTGAGTACACCGACACCGAGACGACCGGCATCTACCGCTGCAAGGCGTGCCAGGCCAAGCTCTTCGAGTCGGACACGAAGTTCCACTCCGGCTGCGGCTGGCCGAGCTTCTACCAGCCGATCAGCGACACGATCGAGTACATCGAGGACAACTCCGCCGGCATGAAGCGGGTGGAGGTCCGCTGCAGCAACTGCGGCTCCCACCTCGGCCACGTCTTCCCCGACGGCTACGGCACCCCCACGGGCGACCGCTACTGCATCAACTCGATCAGCCTCACCCTCGAGCCGGTCGACAGCGCCTCCGACTGACCCTGCGTCGCCACCGACCCACGGTGGTCGAGCCGCGAGGAGCGCCAGCGACGAGCGCCCGTCGAGACCCCGTGAGCCGGCTGCGGACCGACCCCACGGTGGTTGAGGTGCGAGCGCAGCGAGCCTCGAAACCACCCTCCGGTGGTCGAGCAGCGAGGAGCGTCAGCGACGAGCGCCCGTCGAGACCCGGTGAGCCGATCGCCGACCGACCCCACGGTGGTTGAGGTGCGAGCGCAGCGAGCCTCGAAACCACCTGCTGCGTGCGGGGCTGGTGTTGGCCCGCGCGCTAGCAGCCCGGGTCTCGGCGTCAAGGATCGCCTTCGGCGCCCGCTTCGCGGCGGCCTCCGGCCGTCCTTGACTCCGAGCCTCTCCCGGGCTGCTTTGGCGGCGCACGGGCGGCGACGGCTTCGCCGCGCCGCCCGCAAACAGCGCGGGCCCTGCCTGTCGGTCACCCACGTCGGCAGTTCAAGCTCCGGGCGGAGGTCTTCACGCTTGGCCGGCCCGATGTGGTGACCAACTGCCGACGCTGAGTGTCGGTAGACGCACCACCAGTCACACCAGCCCCACCAGGGGTGCCGCGCATTGCGCGGGCGGCGCGGGCGAAGCCCGTGTCGCCCCGTGCGCCGTCAAGCCGGTCGAGAGAGGCTCCGGGTCAAGGACGCCCGAAGGGCGCCGCGAAGCGGGCGCCGCAGGCGATCCTTGACGCGGAGACGCGACCGGCTACGCGCGCGGCACCCCAGTCCGGCCCCGAGAAGCGGCCAGAGGTGCAAGGGTCTCGACGGCCGCTCGTCGCTGGCGCTCCTCACTGCTCGACCACCGGAGACGTGGTTTCGAGGCTCGCTTCGCTCGCACCTCAACCACCGTGGTGGCGGGGTGGCTTCGAGAGGGGACTTCGTCCCTCCTCAACCACCGACGGCCGCTACGGCAGTCGCTCGACCAGCTCCGCGACGGGGACGAGGGAGCCGGTGTAGAACGGCACCTCCTCGCGGACGTGACGGCGGGCGTCGGAGGCGCGCAGGTGCCGCATCAGGTCGACGATGCGGTAGAGCTCGTCGGCCTCGAAGGCGAGCATCCACTCGTAGTCGCCGAGGGCGAAGCTGGCCACGGTGTTGGCGCGCACGTCGACGTAGTCGCGGGCCATCTTGCCGTGCTCGGCGAGCATCCGGCGACGCTCGGAGTCCTCGAGGAGGTACCACTCGTAGGACCGCACGAACGGGTAGACGCAGATGTGCCGCTTGGGGTCCTCGTCGTTGAGGAACGCCGGCACGTGGCTCTTGTTGAACTCCGCGGGGCGGTGCAGCGCCATCTGCGACCAGACCGGCTCCAGGCGGCGACCGAGCGCCGTGCGGCGGAAGCGGTGGTAGGCGAGCTGGAGCTCCTCGCTGGTGGTCGCGTGCACCCACAGCATCAGGTCGGCGTCGGCGCGCAGGCCGCTGACGTCGTAGACACCGCGCACGACGACGTCGACCTCGGCGAGCTCGGCGAAGAGCCTCTCGGCCTCCGCCCCGATGGCGGGGCGGTCGGTGTCGTCGCCTAGCACCGTGTCGAGCTTGAAGACCGACCACATCGTGTAGCGGATCGAGTCGTTGATCTCCCGGACGCGGGCTGCTTTGGAGGTCGTCTCGCTCATGGGTCCATTGTGACGCTGCCACCCAGGACGTCGGCAGCCGCCCGGTGCGCGGAGGCGACGACGGGCGCGATGCCGACGCCGTCGTAGGCGGCGCCGCACACGGCCAGGCCCGGCACCCGGGCCACCGCGGCGCGGACCCGGGCCACCCGGTCGAGGTGGCCGACGGCGTACTGGGGCAGTCCCCCGCCCCAGCGCTGCACGTGGGTGTCCACGGGGCGGGCGGACAGACCGATCGCGTCGGCGAGGTCGGCGAGCGAGGCGGACACCAGCTTCTCGTCGGAGGCCTGCAGGGCGACCTCCTCGCCATGGCGGCCCAGCGACGTGCGCACGTGCACGACCCCGGCCGCGGCGCCGGCCTCGCGGGCCCACTCCCACTTGGCGAAGGAGAAGGTCGAGGCCTTGATGCGACGCCCGTCGACGGGCGGCACCAGGAAGCCGGACGAGCCGGTGTCCTCGAACGCCGCCGCGTCCTCGACCCGGAAGGCGAGCGTGACGACGGCCATCGACGCGTACTCCACGGCCCGCAGCTCCTCGGCCGCGGCCGGTGCGACCTCGGCGAGCAGCCGGGCCGTCGCCGCCGCGGGCGTGGCGAGCACGACGGCGTCGGCGCGCAGCCGCTCCGTGGAGGTCGTGGGGCCGACGGTGAGGACGAAGCCGTCGCCGGCGCGCGCCAGGGACCGCACGGTGGCGTCGGTGCGGACGTCGAGGCCGGCCGCCAGGGCGTCGGTCAGGCCGCCCATGCCGCCGGCGAGCCCGGCGAAGACCGGCAGGTCGTACGTCGTCGGGACCGACGAACCCTGCTCGAGCAGCGAGCCCCGCTCGGCGAAGGTCACCAGCTGCGGCACCGAGGCCCGGGCGGAGAGCCGGCGCGCGTGACCGGCGTAGACACCGCCGAGCAGCGGCTCGACCAGGCGGTCGGTCACCTCGTCGCCGAAGCGCCGGGCGACGAGGTCGCCGACGGAGATGTCACCGTCGATGCGCTCGGGCGGGATCGTCGGCTCCTCCCGCACGCGGGCCAGCCCGGCCTCCGACAGCACGCCCGACGCCGCGAGCTGGTCGAGGTCGAGGGGGACGCCCATCAGCGAGCGCGGGAGCGGCCGCAGGGCGCCGCGGGTCCAGATGCGCGACGAGACGAGCGCGGGGTGGATCGGGTCGAGGCCCAGCGAGCGGGCGAGGCCGACCGCCTCGGGGCGCCGGTTGAGCATCGCCTCGGCGCCGACGTCGACGGTCACGCCGGCGACCTCGTGGCGGAGCACCTTGCCGCCGACGCGGGGGGACGACTCCAGCACGAGCACGTCGTGCCCGGCGGCAACCAGGTCGTGGGCTGCGGTCAGTCCCGCGATCCCGGCTCCGACGACGACGACGCTCGCACCCACGTCCTCATCGTCTCAGACCCTCGTGCCGCCGCGACCGGGTGCACGGCCGCGACGGCACGAGGTGCTCGAGGGGACGCTCAGGCCGGCTTGGCCATGCGTCCGAAGCCGCTGCGGTGGAAGACCAGCGGCAGCGAGGTGTCGGCGTGCTCGACGGCGTGCAGCTCGAGGAGCACGATCGTGTGGTCCCCGGCCTCGACCTCGCGGTGGATGGTGCAGTCGAAGCGGGCCAGGCCCTCGTCGAGGGTCACCGCGCCCTCCTCGGTGGCCGTGACGTCGATGCCGTCGAAGCGCTCGCCGACCGGACCGGCCAGCTGGCGGCAGACGTCGCCGTGGTGGGCGGCCAGGATCGTGACGCCGAGGTGGGCGGCGCGACGCAGCTGCGGCCAGGTCTTGGAGGTGTTGGCGACCGAGAACGACACCAGGGGCGGGTCCAGGCTCACCGACGTGAACGAGCTGGCGGCCAGGCCGACGGGCTCGCCGTCGACCTCGGCGGCGACCGCGACCACGCCGCTGGGGAAGATCCCGAAGGCCTCGCGCAGGCGCGTGGGGTCGAGGTCCTGGTTGGTCGAGAGAGGGGCGACGTTCACGCCGGGACTCCCGTCGTCGAGAGCTCAGACGAGGCGGCGAGCAGGGCGCGCGCGACCGGGCGGGCCGAGGCCAGCCAGTCGGCGTACGCCGCCGGGTCGTCGTGGGCGCTGTCGAGGACGTAGAGCCCGCGCAGCGACACCGGGGCGCCGATCTCGGCCAGGAGCGGTCGCAGGGTGAGCTCGGGCGCGAGGGCGTGGGCGGGGCCGGCCCCCAGCATCAGGGGTACGGCGGTCCCGTGCAGGCCGGTGCCGCGCGCCGGCGTGAACCGGTCGAGGAAGAGCTTCAGGAGCCCGGAGTAGGTGGCCTTGTAGGTCGGCGACGCGACGACTACCAGGTCGGCGCGACTCACCTGGGAGACCAGGTCGTCCACGGTCGGGTCGGCCCAGTCGAGCAGCCCGGCGCCGAGCGTGGCCAGGTCGACGACCAGGTCGGGGGGCCGCCCGCCGAGCTCGGTGGCGACGTAGGTCGCCGCGTCGAGGGTGCGCGAGGCCGGCTTGGGGTTGCCGACGACGACCGCGACGCGCGCGTGGCCGGGCGCGCTCACGAGGCGGCCTTCGCACGGGGTGCCGCGCCGAAGGGCACGGAGGCGGTGCCGGCCACGGGGGCCGGGTGCTCCCAGCGGCCGCGCCGCGCGAGCTCGGGCAGGACGCCCTCGCCGAACGCGTAGGACTCCTCCAGGTGCGGGTAGCCGGACAGCACGAACTCCGAGATGCCCACCTCGGCGTACTTCTCGACGAGGTCGGCGACCTCGGCGTGGCTGCCGACCATGGCCGTGCCCGCGCCGCCGCGGACCAGCCCGACGCCCGCCCAGAGGTTGGGGTAGATCTCGAGGCCGTCCTTGGAGCCCTGGTTGAGCGCGAGCATGCGGCGCTGCCCCTCGGACTCGCTCTTCTTGAGCCCGGCCTGGACCTTGGCGATCTGCTCCTCGTCGATGCCGGCAAGCAGCCGGTCGGCCTCGGCCCACGCCGCCTCGGAGGTGTCGCGGGTGATGGTGTGCAGCCGGATGCCGAAGCGCAGCTCGCGGCCCTGCTCGGCGGCCAGGCCGCGGACCCAGGCCACCTTCTCCGCGACGGCCTCGGGCGGCTCGCCCCAGGTGAGGTAGACGTCCGCGTGCTTGGCCGCGACGTCGCCGGCGGCGGGCGAGGAGCCGCCGAAGTAGATCTCGGGCAGCGGGTCGGGGATCTGCGACAGCGTGGCGTCCTCCACCGAGAGGTGCTTGCCCTCGTAGGTCACGGTCTCGCCGGCCCACAGGCGGCGGACGATCGTGAGGAACTCGTCGCAGCGCTCGTAGCGGCCGTCCTTGTCGAGGAAGTCACCGAACATCCGCTGCTCGTGGCTCTCCCCGCCGGTGACGACGTTGAGGAGCAGCCGCCCGCCGGAGAGGTTCTGGAAGGAGCCGGCCATCTGGGCGGCCAGGAAGGGCGCGGTGAGCCCGGGACGGAAGGCGACCAGGAACTTCAGGCGCTCCGAGAGGCTGCTGAGCATCGCGGTGGAGATCCAGGCGTCCTCGCACCAGGCGCCGGTCGGCGTGAGCGCCGCCTCGAAGCCGAGCTGCTCGGCGCTGCGGGCGATCTGACCGAGGTACGGCACGGAGGCGGGACGCCCCGAGGCACCGGCGGCGACACCGTGGCCACCGCCGACGACCTGGCGGCCGTCCCCGCCGTTGGTGGGCAGGAACCAGTGGAACGTCAGCTTGGACATGGGATCTCCCCCTTCCGCGTTTTCACGCTTATGTGTATTAGGTTGCTGGACTTTTGCCCCGGATGCAAGGCGGGACGGTGCAGCGCGGGCGAGGTTCGGACGACGGGGTGACAGGCGATGCCTGTCACGGTGCCCTAAACTATAGTTACTCAGTTGAGTTAACCAACCCGGGAGACAGCATCGTGCGCATCGAGCAGCTCGAGTACTTCGCCGCCGTGACCCAGCACGGCTCGCTGCGGCGGGCCAGCGAGCGCCTGCACCTCTCCCAGCCGGCCCTGAGCGAGGCCATCAGCAAGCTGGAGCGCGAGCTCGGCGTGACCCTGCTGGACCGGCGTCGCTCGGGGGCGCGGATCAGCCAGGAGGGACGCCAGCTGCTGCAGCACGTGGAGGGCGTGCTCGAGGCCGTCGACCAGCTGAGGGTGGCCGCCGGTGACCGGACGACGACGGCGCGCGCGGTGCGCGTGGGCACGGTCAACGCCGCCACCGCCACCCTCCTGGTGCCGGCGGTGCACGACTTCCAGGTCACGCACCCCGGCTCGACGGTGGAGGTGCTCAACCTCCAGCAGGCCGAGATCGACCGGGCCCTGCTGGAGGGGTCGCTCGACCTGGGTCTGGTCAACACCCTCAGCGGCGACGACCCGCCGGTCGACCTGCTCGGCACCGACCTGCTCCACGGCCGGCCCGTCGTCGTGCTCCCGGGCGGGCACCCGCTCTGCGCCCGCGAGGCGGTGACGGTCGAGGAGCTGCGGGCCGAGCGGTTCGTGGCGATGCGCGCCGGCTACCTGATGCACCGTTTCGCCCACCGGCTCTTCGGCCAGGACCTGCCGTCCGTGAGCCACACGACCGACGGGGCGGAGATGGGCAAGCTGCTGGTCGCGGAGGGGCTGGGGCTGAGCCTGCTGCCGGACTTCAGCGTCGCCGGCGACCCGCTGGAGCGGGCCGGGCTGATCGCCCACCGCCCGATCGCGGAGGACACCGCCGTCGTGACGCTGGTCCTGCGCCGCCGCAAGGTCGCGCACGCGCCCGAGCCGGTCCGCGACCTCCACGCGGCGCTCGTGGCCCGCGCCCGGCAGTACCAGCAGGCACGCGCCTCCTGAGACCTCCTCGACCGGGGGAACCGGCCGGGGCGCCGGGCCGTCGAAGCACCATGACCCGCGCCTCACGTCCCTCGCCCCTCCGCCGGCTCCTCGCCACCTCCGCGCTCGCCGCCGTCCTGGTCGGCTCCGTCGCCGCCTGCTCGTCCGGCTCGGACTCCGCCGGCGGCTCGGACGCCGGCGAGGCAAGCCAGGACAGCGGCGGCGGCGACTCAGCCGCCGAGGAGCGGCTCGAGGGCGGAGCGGACGCGCTCTCGAGCGCCGACCGCGACGCGAGCGCGCCGAACGCGCTCGCGGCCGACCCGGCGCAGGAGTCGGCCGACACGACACCCGCCACCGAGCGCAAGCTCATCTCCCAGGGCAGCGTGCAGCTGCGCTCCCCGGACGTCGGCAAGGCGCTCTTCGACGTCCAGAAGGTCGTCGACTCCCTGGCCGGCGAGATCGCGCAGAACGACACGGTCACCGACAAGCAGGGCGAGGTGAAGCGGGCCCGCCTGGTCCTGCGGGTGCCCTCGGCGAGCTTCGCGAAGGCCGTCGCGGGCCTGGAGGGGGCCGCCGACCTGATCGCCTCGAGCACCAACGTCGAGGACGTGACCACCCAGGTCATCGATACCGACGTCAAGGTGCGGGTCCAGCGCCGCAGCATCCGCCGCATCGAGGTGCTCCTGGACCAGGCGACCAGCATCCGCGACATCGTCGACATCGAGGGCCAGCTCGCGCAGCGTCAGGCGCGCCTGGGCTCGCTCGAGCGTCAGCAGGCCTACCTCGCCGACCAGACCTCCCAGGCCACCCTGACGGTGTCGATCGAGCGCACCCCGGCGAAGAAGGCCCCGGCCGAGAAGAAGAAGGACCGCGACGGCTTCCTGGCCGGCCTCGACAGCGGCTGGACGGGGTTCAAGAACGTCACGGTCGCGCTCGCCACGGCGCTGGGGGCGGCCCTGCCCTTCCTCGCCGTCCTCGCCCTGCTCGCCTTCCCCGCGCGCCTCGTCGTACGCCGTGCGGCGCGGCGCCGCGCCCCGGCTGCCGCCGACGCCTGACCTGCAGCATCATGGGCGGATGCCCTCCGAGACCAGCCGCCTGGCCGTCCTGATCGACGCCGACAACACCTCCCCCCGGCACGCGGGGGCCGTCCTGCGCGAGGTCGCGCGCTACGGGCTGCCGACGGTCAAGCGCGCCTACGGCGACTGGACCACGCAGAACCTCGTCGGCTGGAAGAACACCCTGCCCCAGCACGCGATCCAGCCCGTGCAGCAGTTCGCCAACACGTCGGGCAAGAACTCCACCGACTCCGCGATGATCATCGACGCCATGGACCTGCTCTACGCCGGTCACCTCGACGGCTTCGCGATCGTCTCGAGCGACAGCGACTTCACCCGGCTCGCCACGCGGCTGCGCGAGTCCGGCCTGACCGTCTACGGGCTCGGCGAGCGCAAGACGCCCGCCTCCCTGGTCGCCGCCTGCGACCGCTTCATCTACCTCGAGCTGCTCACCTCCGACGCCAAGGACGAGGAGCCCTCCGACGAGCCCGACGCCGACGTCGAGTCGCCCCCGCGTCGCCCCGACCTGCGCAGGATCCTGGTCGCCGCCATCGACAACACCTCCCACGAGGACGGCTGGGCCGCCCTCGGCGCGGTCGGCAGCTACATCAGCGCCAACAACCCCTCGTTCGACGCCCGCGACTACGGCTCCCCCCGCCTCGGCGCGCTGCTCAGCGCTCAGGACTACCTGGACGTCGACCTCTCCGCCACCGGCCAGGCCCGCGTCCGGCTGCGCGCCACGAAGCCCGCGACGAAGAAGGCCTCGACGCGCAAGGCCGCGACCAAGAAGGCCTGACCCCCGGTCCGGGGGGCGCCGGGGCCGCGGTCCGGGGACTCGCGGGTGTGGGTCGTGTGCCGGAGACCCCGGCCCAGCGCTGCCTGCGGCACACGACCCGGCCGCGACCACGCCGATGTGGGTCGTGTGCCGGAGACCGCGGCCCAGCGCTGCCTGCGGCACACGACCCGAGCGCTCGACCACGCCGATGTGGGTCGTGTGCCGGAGACCCCGGCCCAGCGCTGCCTGCGGCACACGACCCGGCCGCGACCACCGACCCACCCGACACCGGACGCATCCCTCAGCGGAGGACGGCGGGGCGGCCCCAGTCGGGGTGGGCGGCGAGGAGGGCGGCGTGGGCGGCCTCGACGTCCGCGGGCACGTCGACGTGGGCGTGGTAGCCGGATCCTCGAGGTCCGTAGCCCTGGGCGTCGTCGCGCAGACGAGGCACCTCGCCGACCACGAGCGCCACCCAGCGCTCGAGGGGCCAGCCGCGGCTGTCCGGTCCGGGGCGGTTGAGGGGACGCACGGCCGGCCAGTGGTGGCGGGTGACGGCGTCCATGCGCCGCTGCATGGTCGGGTCCTGGACGAGCGCCACGACCTCGGGCTCCAGTCCGCGGCGGGCCAGCAGGTCGCGGGCCAGGGTGACGTTGTCGCCGCAGTTGGTGGACTCGCGCTCCAGGAGGAGGTCGACCAGGCCGTGCTCGTCGGCGAGGTAGCCGGCCATGAGGTCCGCCTCCGTGGCGGCGGGGTCGACGTCCCGCCCCCGCTGGCGCAGCACGTCGCGAAGCGCGTCGGTGGTGTGGCCGACGCCGCCGACGAGCACGAGCGTCCCGGCCAGGCCATCGCGCACGGCGGCGGCCGCGGCGTCCCACGTGTCGGGCAGCGAGCCGCCGAACAGCAGCGTCACGTCGGCGCGCTCCGGCTCGTCCTCGAGCCGGAGCCAGGACGCGACGAGGTCGAGGTGGACCCGGTCCTGCTCGGTGACGACCACGATCGGCTCGCGGCTACAGCGGGAAGGACTGCACGAACTCCGTCAGCTTCTTGAGCTGGTCGGGGTCGGTGGAGGGGATGACGCCGTGGCCGAGGTTGAAGATGTGGCCGCGCGCGGCCCGCCCGGCCTCGATCACGTCCGCGGCCCGCGCGGTCATCATCTCGGTGGGGGCGAAGACGAGGGTCGGGTCGAGGTTGCCCTGGACGCTGCGCTCCCCCACGAGCGGTACGGCGGAGGCCAGCGGCGTGCGCCAGTCGACGCCGACCACGTCGGCGCCGGCCTCGCCCATCAGCGTCAGCAGGCTGGCGGTGTTGACGCCGAAGTGGATGCGCGGCACGCCCAGCTCGCCGGCCCGCGCCAGGACCCGCGCGGAGTGCGGCATCACGAGCGCCTCGTAGTCGACCGGCGTGAGCGCCCCGGCCCACGAGTCGAACAGCTGCACCGCGGACGCCCCGGCCTGGACCTGGACCTCCAGGTAGGCCGCGGAGATCTGCCCGATCTTGCGCATCAGCGCGTCCCACACGTCGGGGGCGCCGAACATCATCGCCTTGGTCTTGGCGTGCTCCTTCGACGGACCGCCCTCCACGAGGTACGACGCCACGGTGAACGGCGCGCCCGCGAAGCCGATCAGCGGGGTGGCGCCGAGCTCGCCCACCAGCGCCCGCACCGACTCGGTGATGAACGGGACGTGCTCGGGGGTGAGGTCGGGGATCGCCGCGACGTCCTCGAGCGTGCGGACCGGCTTCGCGACGACCGGGCCGACGCCCGGCTTGATGTCCAGGTCGACGCCGACGGCCTTGAGCGGCAGGACGATGTCGGAGAAGAAGATCGCGGCGTCGACGCCGTAGCGGCGCACCGGCTGCAGCGTGATCTCCACGGTCAGCTCGGGGCGCATGCACGACTCGAGCATCCCGACGCCCTCGCGCAGCTTCAGGTACTCCGGCAGCGAGCGGCCGGCCTGACGCATGAACCAGACCGGCGTGTGGGGCACGGGCTCGCCACGCGCGGCCTTGAGGAAGGCGCTGTCGGCGAGTCCGGGGTGGGGCGTGGGCGGGACCATGACCCCAGCCTCCCAGGTGGGCCCCGGCGTGTTCGCACAAGGGTTCGACTCACCCCGCCTTACTGTGGGCCCATGGTGGTCCGTCAGGAGTCTCGTCCGGGCTCCGGAGCAGACGCGAGCCCTCCGGAGTTCCAGGAGGCCGTCGCGACGATGCGCGACGCCACGCTGCGCCCGGAGATCTTCTGCGAGGAGATGCCGGCGCCGCAGCGCATCGCCCCCTACGCGGCCGCGCTCTCCGCCGACGTCACCGTCGACGGCACCGACGTGGGCACCGGGCGGATCATCCTGCTCCACGACCCGGCCGGCAACGACGCCTGGGACGGCACCTTCCGCTGCGTGGCCTACGCCCGCGCGGAGATCGAGCTGGACATGATCACCGACCCCCTCCTGGCCGACGTCGGCTGGACCTGGCTCACCGAGGCGCTGGCCTCCCACGGCGCCGGCTACACCGCCGTCTCCGGCACCGTCACCCGGGTGGCCACCGAGAGCTTCGGCGGCATGTCGGACGAGGAGGGCGCCGCACAGCTCGAGATCCGGGCCTCCTGGACCCCCCTCGCCGCCACGCCCGGCGGTGGCCTGGACGTCGGCCCGCACGTCGAGGCCTGGGGCGAGCTGCTCTGCACCGCGGTGGGCCTCCCGCCCGTCCCCGACGGCGTGACGGTCATGCCCGGCCGCCGCGGCCAGCGGGGCTCGGGCCGCTGATGACCGAGGCACCCCAGACGCCGCAGGACGAGACGCCGGAGGACGACGCGCCCGCGCCGCTCGCCGAGCTGCTGACCCTGCGCGACGGCCTGCCCGACGTCGTGGAGACCGAGGAGGCGCTGCTCGCGGTCTGCGAGGCGATCGCCGGCGGCACCGGCCCGGTGGCGATCGACGCCGAGCGGGCCTCCGGCTACCGCTACTCCAACCGCGCCTACCTCATCCAGCTGCGCCGCGAGGGCGCCGGCACCGCGCTCGTCGACCCGATCGCCTTCGAGTCGCTGGCCCCGCTCCAGGAGGCCCTGAAGGGCACCGAGTGGATCCTGCACGCCGCCACCCAGGACCTGCCCTGCCTCAACGAGGTCGGCCTCTACCCCACCGCGCTCTTCGACACCGAGCTCGCGGGCCGGCTCCTCGGCTACCCCCGCGTCGGCCTGGCCACGCTGGTCGAGACCCTGCTCGGCCGTCGCATGAAGAAGGAGCACTCCGCGGTCGACTGGTCGACCCGGCCGTTGCCGCGCGACTGGCTCGAGTACGCCGCCCTCGACGTCGAGGTGCTCGTGGAGCTGCGCGACCTGATCGCCGCCGAGCTCGTCGAGACCGGCAAGGACGACTGGGCGCGCCAGGAGTTCGACTACCTGCGCACCTTCGAGCTGCCCACGCGCGTCGACGCCTGGCGGCGCACCTCCGGCCTGCACCGGGTGCGAGGACGCCGCGCCCTCGGCGCCGTGCGCGCCCTGTGGGAGCTGCGTGACTCGATCGCCGAGCAGCGCGACGTCACCCCCAGCCGGATCGTGCCCGACTCCGCCATCGTGGCCGCGGCCCAGGCGATGCCCCAGGACCGCGCCGCGCTGCTGGCCACCAAGGGCTTCCACGGCCGGGGCGCCGACCGCTACGCCAGCCGGTTCGCCACCGCGCTGCGCGAGGTGGCCGAGATGGACGAGGACGACCTGCCCAGCCGCGCCCCGCGCGGCGACGGCCCCCCGCTGCCGCGCGCCTGGGCCGAGAAGGACCCGGTCGCGGCCCGGCGCCTCCAGCTGGCCCGCGAGGCCATGACCGAGCTCGCCGAGCAGCGCCACCTGCCGGTGGAGAACGTCCTCACCCCCGACTTCCTGCGCCGCACCCTGTGGAGCCCGCCGGCGACGCGTCGCGGCGACGAGCTCGTCGACGCGGTCGTCACCCAGCTGTCGGGCTACGGCGCCCGTGGGTGGCAGATCGCGCTCGCCGCACCCGTCATCGTGACCGCGATCCTGCAGGCCGACCGGGAGGCCGCCGAGGCCACCGAGGCCGCGGAGGCACCGCAACCCGACGAGACGGCCCGGACCGACGCCGAGGCGGACGGCGAGTAGCTACTCCTCGCTGGGGCTCGGGCTATCCGAGGGCAGCTCGGGGTCGAGCACCTCGCGCGACTGCTCGTCGATCTGGGTCGTGAGCGCCTCGATGTCGGGCAGGGTGGTCGTGAGCATCAGCCGCAGCGTCGAGCGGACGGCGCGCTCCAGCTGGGGCCAGTCCTCCAGCAGCGGCGGGACCACCATGGACCGCACGGTCTCGGTGAAGACCCCGGCGTGCTCCGGCATCTGGCCGGGCTGCAGGAAGTCGTCGGAGACGGCGACCGGCAGGTTGGCCGGCGCGAGGTAGCCCTCGGCGGCCACGCGGGCGGTCGACTCGCGGGAGACGACGTAGACGAGGAAGTCGGCCGCCTTGGCGATGCTCGCGGCCTCCGAGGAGACGCACAGGCCGGTGATGTCGCCGATCGTGGCGTCGTCGTCGAGCGTGGGCATCGGCATCACGTCGAACTCCAGCCCCGGCACCTGACGCAGCTCGGGCGTCAGCTCGCGGAAGCCCGGGATCATGCCGAGCTTGCCGCGCTTGAACCACTCCAGCGCGCTGGCCCGGCTGAGCTGCTCGTCGGTGAGCGTCACGGAGGCGTCGCGCAGCAGCTCCAGGGTGCGGGTCAGCGCCTCGCGGGAGTCGTCCTCCGAGAGCGCGAGCGACGTGGGGTCGTCGTCGTCGTCGAAGAGGTCGCCGCCGCCGGAGTAGATGAACGGCGCCAGGCCGCGCAGGGTCGGGTCGACGTGGACGCCGCGGGTGCCGCGGCGCGGTCGCGTGGCGAAGTTGGCCGCGGCCGTGAACTGCTCGAAGTTCCAGCCCTCGTGGAGGTCGTCGTCGGGGGCGGGCAGGTCGAGGGCCCGCATCCGCTCGAAGTCGATCAGCTTGGTGTTGTAGTACATGACCATGGGCGAGATGCCGTAGGGCATGCACTGCAGCTCGTTGTCGGCGGAGAACGACAGGAGCGCGTCGCGGGCGTAGTCGTCGCTGTAGTCGACGCCCCGCTCGTCGAGCAGCTCCAGCAGCGGCTGGTTGAGCTCCTTCTCGCGCAGCGTGGCGACGTCACCGCGGGAGACGAGGTAGAGGTCGGGCACCTTGGTCGGGTCGCCGGAGCGCAGGCCGCTGGCGAACGCCTCGTGCGTCGGCCAGGTCATCAGCTCGATCCGGCTGCCCTCGGTCTCGGCGTTGTAGGTGTCGACGAGGTCCTGGTAGGCCGCGACCTCCTCCTTGGCGCCCCAGACGCCGAAGGTGAGCTCGGTGGTCTTGGGCGGCTTCGGCGGCTTCGAGGACGTGGGCGCCGGGCTGGGCTCGGGATCGCCCGAGCCGTCGCAGCCGGCGAGCCCCAGGCTCATCGCCAGCACGCTCGCGAGCGCGACGGCGGCCAGTCGGGGGCGTCGTGCGCCGCGAAGTCCGTGCGTCATCTGGGTCCTTGTCCGCGCGCCACGAGCCGGTCCGTCCTGGATGAGGCCGCCGGGTCACGCCGGCGCCACCCTACCGGCGAGCACCCCACGACGGTGCCCGGATATGTCACGCCCCGGGGTGGAAGCGCGCGGCCGCCGACACGACCGCGTCGAAGACCTGCCGGTCCAGGGCCGCGCCCTCGCGGCGTACGGCGGAGGGGTCGAGGACCAGCAGCCGGTCGAGACGCACCTCGCTGGGGCGGCCCTCCCGGTCCCAGCCGCCGCTCCCGACGTCCATCCAGTGCCGGCCGTGCCGCGCCTCGTCCTGGGCGTCGCGGTCGTGGTCCTTGCTGGTGAGCATCAGACCCAGCAGCTGCCCGCCACGCCGTCCGATCAGCAGCGCCGGCCGGTCCTTGCCCCGGCTCGCGTCCTCCTCGTAGGGCACCCAGGCCCACACGACCTCGCCCGGGTCGGGCAGCCCGTCGGCGCGGGGTGCGTAGCCGATCCCCTCGGCACCGGTGCCGCCGTCGGCGCCGGCCCGGTCTTCCGCGGGGACGGTGGTGCTCACCGGCCCGCGCGGTCGCAGGATCGGGCGCAGGGCGGCCAGCAGGCGGCGGGTGGCACTCATGCGCCGAGCCTAGGCGCGGGCCCGCAAGCCGGTCTTCGCGCGCCTCCACGTCGGCCCGAGAGGACCTGAGGTAGGCGAGTGCGCCGGACCAAGAGCACCTCACGGCGCGTGGCCGCTCGTAGCGGCTTATTTTGGGACCCGGGGCTTCACGACCCGGCGCACTCTGACTCTATTTTAGCGGGTCAGGCCAGCCCACGCACGAGCTCGGTGTGACCCGCCGCCTCCAGCTGCTCGGCGAGCAGCAGCATCCTGCGGACCTGCTGGTCAGAGGGCTCGGAGAGGATGGCGCGGCCGGTCGCGACCACCCGGGCGAAGGCCGCCGCGCGGAACAGCACGTCGGCGAAGTCGCCGCCGGCGATGCCGCGCAGCACCTCGTCGACCATGGTGCGCAGCTCGTCGACGCCCGGCGGGTCGGCGACGCCGGCCACCACCCGGGCGACCTGGGCGCGGGCTCGTCCGGCCTCGAACTCGCGGGCGACCCCGGCGGAGTCGGCGTAGACCCAGGAGCGCAGGAGGTAGAGGCGCCACAGGCACCCGGCGAGCGAGTCGGCCGGGGAGCCCGACCACACCTCGGCGATCGACTCGATGCCCTCGGTGTCAGCGAGGCGCAGCAGCCGCTCGGCCACGGCGTCGTCGCCGCTCTCGCGCGCACCGCGCACGAGCAGCTCGGCGGCGCGGTCGCCGGCCTCGGTGAGCAGGGCCGGGTCGGCTCCGCCGACGATCTCGTCGAAGTAGGAGACGTCGCGCTGCATCGGACGGTGATGGGGCCGACTCGTCATGGCGTCCAGGCTACGTCGCGGTCGAGGCGAGTGCCTTGCGCAGGCGCTTGTCGCTGACCGGGTAGGGCGTGCCGAGCTGCTGGGCCCACAGCGAGACCCGGTACTCCTCCAGCATCCAGCGCACCTCGCGCAGCCGCTCGCCTGCCGGACGGCCCTCGGGCAGCGCGGCCACCTGGTGCAGGTAGGCCTCCTGGAGCTCGGTGACCCGGTCCATCAGCTGCCGGTCCTGCGCGACCGCGCCCCCACCGCGGGACAGCCGCTCGCGCCGCGACTGCAGGGCGGCGAGGTAGCGCGGGTAGGCGCGCAGCTGGGCGACGCCGGCGTCGCGGACGAAGCCGCGACCCACCAGCCGCTCGAGCTGGCCCTTCATGTCCGCCAGCGCCGGCAGCATGGCCATGTCGGCGCGACCGCTGAGCAGCTTCTCGGTCGTCCGCCACGCCTCCAGGACCCGCAGCACGTCGGCGACGACCTCGCGCAGCGCCGGCTCCTGGGCCGGACGCGCCGCGGCGACCAGCGCGTCGTACGCCGCCTGGTCGCGCACCGGCGGCCGCTCGTCGACCACCGCCTGGAGCACCGCGAGCCGGCAGTCCTCGAGCAGCTCGGCGACCGAGGGGTACGGCGAGCCGGCCAGGCCGAGCTTGTCGGCGTTCGACAGCGCGTCGAGGACCGGGCGGTCGACGCGCGGCAGCGTGAGCGACAGCAGCCGGGTGACGCCGAGCCGGTGGCGCGCGTCGCGCTCGTCCTCGGAGCCGACGACCGCCAGCCCGACGGTCTCCCCCTCGTCGACGAGGCCGGGGTAGCCCTGGACGTCGTGGCCGGCGCGCACCTGCCGGAACGACTCCTCGATCGTGCCGAACACCCAGGAGGTCGCCCCGGTGCGGGCCAGGCCGCTGTCGTTGGCCACCTCGGCCATCGCCCGCGCGAACTGCGGGCGCAGGGGCTCCTTGAGCGCCTCCAGGTCCTTGCCCCGGGCCTGCTCGCGGCCGTCGTCGCCGACGACGCGGTAGGTCGGTCGCAGGTGCTCGGGCACCTTGGCCCAGTCCCAGGCGTCGCGCGGGACGACCACGCCCCGGGTCGAGCGCAGGTGGCGCTCCAGCGCGTCCAGCAGCGGCTCCTCCCCCGCCGGCACGGCCGCGAGGAACTCCCGCGCCGTGTTGGGAGCCGGCACGACGCTCACCCTCAGGTGCTTGGGCAGGCTGCGGATCAGCGCCGTCACGAGCTCCTCGCGCAGCCCGGGGACGTTCCACGAGAAGTCGTCCGCCGCGACCCGGTTGAGCGTCGCGACGGGCACGTCGATGGTCAGGCCGTCCTGGGCGCTGCCGGGCTCGAAGTGGTAGCTGATCGGGAAGGTCAGCCCCTCGCTGGACCACTGCTGCGGGTAGTCCTCCTCGCGGACGTCGCCGGCCGTGGTGTGGCGCAGCATCTCGGGGTCGAACGTGAGGTACTCGGGATCCTCGCGGCGCTTGAGCTTCCACCACTGGTCGAAGTGGGCGCCGCTGACGACGTCGCGCCCCACGCGGGCGTCGTAGAAGTCGAACAGGGTGTGCTCGTCGACCACGATGTCGCGGCGGCGCAGCCGGTGCTCGAGCTCCTCGACCTCCTCCAGCAGGGCGCGGTTGCGCTCGAAGAACTTCTGGTGGGTCGACCACTCGCCGTAGACGAGCGCGTGACGGATGAACAGCTCGCGGCTGTAATCGGGGTCGACCTTGCCGAAGTTGACGAGCCGGTCGGCGATGAGCGGCACGCCGTAGAGGGACACCTTCTCGTGGGCCATGACCGCCGCGCGCTTCTTGGACCAGTGGGGCTCGGAGTAGCTGCGCTTGACCAAGTCGCCGCCCAGCCGCTCCGCCCACTCCGGCTGGATCGCGGCGTTCTGGCGGGCCCAGAGCCGGGAGGTCTCGACCAGCTCACCGGCCATCAGGAACGGCGGGTTGCGCTTGGCCAGGGCACTACCGGGGAAGATCGCGAACTTGGCGCCGCGGGCGCCGACGTACTCGCGCATCGGCCGCCGGGCGCCCTTGCGCACCGGGTTGTCGCGGTCGCGCTCCTCCAGGATCCCGATGTGGCTGAGCAGCCCGGAGAGCAGCGCCTGGTGGATCGCGTCTGAGTCCATCCCCTCGCTGCGCGGGTCCTTGGCCGGGCCGGTCTCGATGCCCATCTCCTTGGCCACCCGACGCAGCTGGGACTCGAAGTCCTGCCACTCGCGGACCCGGAGGTAGTTGAGGAACTCGCGCTTGCACAGGCGGCGGAAGGCGCTGCTGCCCAGCTGGGCCTGCTGCTCCTTGAGGTAGCGCCAGAGGTTGAGGAAGGTCAGGAAGTCGGAGGTCTCGTCCTTGAAGCGCGCGTGCTGCTCGTCGGCCTGCTGGCGCATCTCGGCCGGGCGCTCGCGCGGGTCCTGCAGGGACAGGGCGGCCGCGATGACGGCGACGTCGCGCACGCAGCCGAGCCGCTCGGCCTCGATGATCATCCGCGCCAGGCGGGGGTCGATCGGCAGGCGCGCCAGGCGGCGTCCGAGCTTGGTGAGCTTGCCCGACGACAGCGCGCCGAGCTCCTCGAGCAGCTGCACGCCGGCGGAGACGTTGCGCTTGTCGGGCGGCTCGACGAACGGGAACCGACCGACCTCGCCGAGGCCGAGCGAGGCCATCTGGAGGATGACCGAGGCGAGGTTGGTGCGCAGGATCTCGGGCTCGGTGAACTCGGGGCGGGACTCGAAGTCCTCCTCGGAGTAGAGCCGGATCGCGATGCCCGCGGCGACGCGCCCGCAGCGGCCGGAGCGCTGGTTGGCCGAGGCCTGGCTGATGGCCTCGATGGGCAGGCGCTGGACCTTCGTGCGCACGGAGTAGCGCGAGATGCGCGCGACGCCGGAGTCGACGACGTAGCGGATGCCGGGCACGGTCAGCGAGGTCTCGGCGACGTTGGTCGAGAGCACCACCCGGCGGCCGGAGTGCGACGAGAACACCCGGTGCTGCTCGGCGGCGGAGAGCCGGGAGTAGAGCGGCACGATCTCGACGGTGCCGAGACGCTCGAGCTTGGCGTCGCCCAGCGCGTCGGCGGTGTCGCGGATCTCGCGCTCGCCGGGGAGGAAGACCAGGATGTCGCCGGGACCCTCCGCGCAGAGCTCGCGCACGGCCTCGACGATCGCCTCGGTCTGGTCGCGGACGACGGTCTCGCCCTCCTCGTCCTCCTCGGGGCGCTCGACGAGGGGCCGGTAGCGGATCTCGACGGGGTAGGTCCGGCCCGACACCTCGACCACGGGCGCGTCGAAGTGCTTCGCGAACCGCTCGACGTCGATCGTGGCGCTGGTGATGATCAGCTTGAGGTCGGGTCGCCGCGGCAGCAGCCGCTTGAGGTAGCCGAGCAGGAAGTCGATGTTGAGGCTGCGCTCGTGGGCCTCGTCGATGATGATCGTGTCGTAGCGGCGCAGCTCGCGGTCGCGCTGCAGCTCGGCCAGCAGGATGCCGTCGGTCATCAGCTTGACCCGGCTGCTGCGCGAGGTGCGGTCGGTGAAGCGCACCTGGTAGCCCACCAGGTCGCCGAGGTCGGTGCCGAGCTCCTCGGCGATGCGCTCGGCCACCGAGCGCGCGGCGATCCGCCGCGGCTGGGTGTGACCGATCAGCTTGCCGTCGGGGTCGTCGCCGCCCCTGCCCCGGCCGCGGCCGAGCTCGAGGCAGATCTTGGGCAGCTGGGTCGTCTTGCCCGAGCCGGTCTCCCCCGCCACGATCACGACCTGGTGGTCGCGGATCGCCGCGGCGATGTCCTCGCGCCGCTGGCTGACGGGCAGCTCCGCGGGGTAGACGATCTGGAGCTGGGTCTCGGTCATGACCGTCCCATTCTGCCTGGTGGCCCCCACCGGGATCACCGTGGTTTCGAGACGGTCGCTGCGCGACCTCCTCAACCACCGGGCCCGGAGGTCGAGGAAGGCGCCCCGGCGCCTGTCTCAGAACCGCCCCGCTTGCTAGAACAGGTTCTAGTTGCGAGGATCGCGCGGTGACCGAACAGCTGCAGTACGACGTGGTCGTGGTCGGCTCGGGCGGGGGCGCGCTCACCGGCGCGGCCCTTGCGGCGAAGGCGGGGCTGTCGGTCGTCGTGGTCGAGAAGACGCCGCTGATCGGCGGCACGTCGGCGTACTCCGGCGGCGCGTGCTGGCTGCCCGGCAGCCAGGTGCAGCAGCGCGCCGGCATCGCGGACTCGACGGAGTCGGCGCGCACCTACCTCGAGGCGATCCTGGAGGACGCCGACCCGGACAAGGTCGAGGCGTTCCTCGCCCACGCGCCCGAGCTGGTCGCCGAGCTCGAGGCCGACGAGGACCTGGACTTCGAGTGGCTGCCGTTCCCGGAGTACTACGACGCCCCGGGTCGCGTGGCCCTCGGGCGCTCGATCCAGCCGACCAACGTCAAGCGCGGCGACCTGCCCGCCGAGGTCGCCGAGCTCGTGCGCCCGCCGGTCGAGCGCGACCGTGCGGGCGAGGGTGGGCGCAACACCCTCAGCGGCGGTCAGTCCCTGATCGCCCGGCTGGCGACGGTGCTCGTGCGCGAGGGCGGCGAGCTGCGCACCAACCTCCCCGTCACCGGCCTGCTCACCGACGACGACGGCCGGGTCGTCGGCGTCGCGGCGATGACCCCCGAGGGCCCGATCACGATCGGCGCGACCCGCGGCGTGCTGGTGGCGGCCGGTGGCTTCGAGGGCAACGCCGCGCTGCGCGAGGAGCGCGGCGTACCCGGCGACACGGCGTGGACGATGGCTCCGGCCGGCACCAACACCGGCGAGCCGATCGAGGCCGCGATCGCCCTGGGCGCCGCGACCGACTTCAGCGCGGTGGGGTGGTTCTGCCCGGGCTTGGAGCACCCCGACGGCAGCGGCTCCTTCACGCTCGGGTTCCGCAGCGGACTGATGGTCGACGCCGCCGGACAGCGCTACGCCAACGAGTGCCTCCCCTACGACCGCTTCGGCCGCGAGATGGCTGCCGCCGGCGACGCGGCCCCCGCGCGGGTGCCATCGTGGTTCGTCTTCGACTCCCGCGAGGGAGGGCGGCTCCCCGCGATCGCGATGCCCGAGGGGGAGCCGGCCGAGCACCTCGCCGCCGGCACCTGGGTCACGGCGGAGACGCTGGAGGGACTCGCACAGGCGACCGGCCTCCCGGCCGACGCGCTGGGTGCCAGCGTCGCGCGCTTCAACGGCTTCTGCGAGACCGGGGTCGACGAGGACTTCGGCCGCGGCGGCGACGAGTACGACACCTTCTTCGCCGGCGGCGAGGGCCCCAACAAGGCCTTGACCCCCTGCGACCGGCCGCCCTACTACGCCGCCCGCTTCGTCCTCTCCGACCTCGGCACCAAGGGCGGCCTGGTCACCGACGCCGCCGGCCGGGTGCTGCGCCAGGACGGCTCACCGATCGCCGGCCTCTACGCCTCGAGCAACTCCGCCGCCTCGTTGTTCGGCCAGGTCTACCCCGGCCCGGGCGCGCCGCTCGGCTCGGCGATGGTCTTCGCCTCGCTGGCCGTGCGCGACCTGCTCGCCGCGGAGCCTGACCGCTGAAACTGGACCCTGACCGACAGATCTTCGTCGGTCAAGGTCCAGTTTCGCCGGTCGACCGGCGAAACTCACCGCGTCGGCTGCCACCGCGGGTCGGTGACGAACGCGAACGCCCGCTCCGGTGGCAGGTCGCCTCCGCCTGCCGGTTCGAAGGACACCGTGAGCGTGTACGACGGTCCGGCGTAGAGCGCGCGCCAGCCGCCGCCCCACGTGGCACGGGCGTAGCCGACGAACACCTCACGATCGCCGACCCGGTGCATCTCGCAGCGGCGGTACTGCACCTCCATGCAGGCGTAGGCCTCGCCCTGGAGCTGGCCGGACTGGGCCGCGTCCCAGGTGAGCCTCCCGCGGGCGACGCCGTCGCTCCAGTCCGCCTCGACCCAGGGCTGCGCGTCGGTGCCGGAGTACGTCGTCGCCAGCTCGTCGGTGCCGACCGCCAGCAACCGCTGACCGACCCGGGCGAAGGTGCGCTGGTCGAGCGTGGGCGGGATGCCGGCGGCGTAGTCGGGCAGGTCGAGGCGGGGGTCGGCGGCCGCGCGGGCGAGCAGGTCGTCGCCGAGGTCGATGCCGGAGACCGGCACGGTGGAGTTGTTGCCGAAGAGCGCGTCGACGGCGACGACCACGACGATCCCGTCGTCGTGCTCGACGGCGACCTCGGTCACCCCGTCGTGCTCGGCGACCTCGGCCGTCAGCCCGCGCCCCGCGGGGATGTCGCGGCAGGTCCACCCGGCTCCGCAGTCCCAGACGTCGACGCCGCCCCACCCGGCGCTGACGGTGACCTGGACCATGCCCATGCCGCTCTCGCCGTCGTTGGTCCAGGCGAGCTTGGTGCCCTGCGACATCCCGCCGGACTGCCGGTTGGAGACGCCCTTCTCGAGGTGCTCGCCCTCCGGGTCGAGGTACTCGGCCAGGACGTCGCGGTAGCGGTTGAGGTCGGGATCGGTGCGGATCTCCTTCATCGCGTCGGCGGCGTCGAGCGCGCCGGGGGCCGCCGCACCGCCCGGCGGTCCCGGAGTCGGCCGGATCTCGCGTACCTCCGGCGTGGGCGACGTCGTGGCCACGGGCGGGCGGGGGTCGCCCTCGGCCGACGACCTCCCGTCGACCACGGCGGTGCCGACGCCGATGGCGGCCACCGCGGCGACGACGCCCGCCGAGACCGCCAGCCGCTGGCGCCGGCGGCGGCGCCGGCCGCGAGCCAGGTCGGCGGAGGCCGGCACCGAGGGCGGGTCGACGGACGCGGCCAGCCGGCGCAGCGCCTCCTCCAGGTCCTCGCGGTCACTCTCGTGCGGACGGTGGTCGTGCTGGCTCATCGCTGCTCTCCCGTGGTGGAGGACTGCCCGACCGGACCGAGCACGCCGCGCAGCCGCGCGAGCGCCTCGGACGTCTGGCTCTTCACCGTGCCGGGGCTGATCCCCAGGTCGGCCGCGGTCTCGTCGACGGACAGGCCCCAGTAGTGCCGGAGCACCACCACGCGCCGCTGTCCGGGAGCCAGCCCCCGCAGGGCCGCCCAGAGAGCATCGGAGTCCTCGACGCTGAGTCCGGCGGCCACGGCCACGCGGCCCTCGGCCGGCTCCGCGGACGGTCGCTCCCGGCGCTGCCAGGGTCGCCGCACCTCGTCGAGGTGCGCGTTGACGACGATGCGGCGTGCGTAGGCGTCGACGGAGTCCATGCGGACCGCCCGCGACCACGCGCCGTACAGCTTGGCGAGCGCCTGCTGCGTGATGTCCTCGGCGCGGTGCGGGTCGCCGCACAGCAGGTACGCCGTGCGGTACAGGTGGGCGCGGCGCTCGACGACGTATGCGCTGAACTCGTCGTCGCGCGTGTCCATGCCACCTCCCGGTCTGCAGTCTCTTCTACCCCTCCAGACGGAGGAGCCCGCGGATCGGTTGGGTGCGGCGGCCGCGACGGCTCAGGTGGTGCTGCCCGAGCCCGTCGTCCCGCCGTCGGGCTGGACGTCGTCGGGCGGGGTCGTGCCCGGCGGCACCACGCCGCCCGGTGGCAGGCCGCCGCCGGGCCCACCCTGCTGGCCGCCCTGCTGGCCACCCTGGGGACCACCGTCGCGCTGCTGCATCTGGCCCGGTCCGCCGCCGGGGAAGCCACCGCGACCGCCGCCGTCGTCGGCGCCGTCGCTCAGCGCGCCGAGGGCGGCGCCGCCGGCACCGCCGAGGATCAGGCTGGCGATCGCGACGGCCGCGACGCCGCGCAGGCCCAGGACACGGTGGCGCCAGCCGGGCCGCTGCTCGGGCTGGGGGCTCGGCTGGGATGCGGCCTGCGGCTGGGCCTGCGCCTCGGACTGGGCTACGGGCTGGGAGGTCGGGTTCTCGTCGGTCATGGCACCGAGCATCGTCACGCAGGCTGTGCGCACGCTGTGCCCGGCCGGTGAGGACGGCGTGAGCCGGCACGTGGCGTCCGCACACGTGGCTCACAGGAAACCCACAGCGCCGAGGGGCACAGTGGTGCCCATGGCAGCCCCCGACCAGAGCCGCGACCTGCTCCGCCCCGACGGCACGCCGCTGCGCGTGCTGGTGGTCGACGACGAGGTCAACATCGCCGAGCTGATCTGCATGGCGCTGCGCTACGAGGGCTGGCAGGTGGAGGCCGCCCACACCGGCACCCGCGCGGTGGCCGCCGCCAAGGAGCTGCGCCCCGACGCCGTCGTGCTCGACATGATGCTGCCGGACTTCGACGGCCTCGAGGTCCTGCGCCGCATGCGCACCGCCGACCCGAGCGTGCCGGTCCTGTTCCTCACCGCCCGCGACGCCGTCGAGGACCGGATCGCCGGCCTGACCGCCGGCGGCGACGACTACGTCACCAAGCCGTTCTCCCTGGAGGAGGTCGTGGCCCGGCTGCGTGCACTCATGCGTCGCGCCGGCGCGCAGCAGGCCCGGTCGTCGGCGGTGATCGTCGTCGGCGACCTCGAGCTCGACGAGGACAGCCACGAGGTACGGCGCGCGGGCGCGGAGGTCAGCCTGACGGCGACGGAGTTCGAGCTGCTGCGCTTCCTGATGCGCAACCCGCGGCGGGTCCTGAGCAAGGCACAGATCCTCGACCGGGTGTGGAACTACGACTTCGGCGGCCAGGCCAACGTCGTCGAGCTCTACATCTCCTACCTGCGCAAGAAGATCGACGCCGGCCGCCAGCCGATGATCCACACGATGCGCGGCGCGGGGTACGTCCTGAAGCCG
Source organism: Nocardioides lijunqiniae (assembly GCF_015024225.1). Taxonomy (GTDB): domain Bacteria; phylum Actinomycetota; class Actinomycetes; order Propionibacteriales; family Nocardioidaceae; genus Nocardioides; species Nocardioides lijunqiniae. Next base: position 408,800 of record NZ_JACJGM010000001.1, on the reverse strand, counting down.
GCGACATGAGGCTGCCCCGCTCGCTGGCCTCGCGGCTGGTCGTCACCACCGTCGCGCTGGTCGCCGTGGCGGCGCTGCTGGTCAGTGGCGCGACCGCACTCGCGATGCGCGGCTACCTCCACGACCAGCTGGACGACAAGGTCCTGTCCTCGGTGCGACGCGCGGGCGACGGACCGCGGCCCGGTGCGATGCCGCCGCCGGGCGGTCAGGCGGAGTTCGGCAACCAGGAGCCCGGCACGCTGATCGCCCGCCTCGACCGGGGCGAGGGCGAGGGCGACATCCTGGGGGCGCAGCGCTCGCAGCGCGAGTCCCTTCCCGAGGCCACCCTCGACCTCCTCGACGACGTGCCCGCCGACGGCGAGGTGCACGTCGTCGACGTGCCCGGTCACGGCCGCTACCGGGTCGCCGCCGACGGCCCGCTGGTCACCGGCCTGCCGACCGAGCCGGTCGACGACGCGGTCGCCTCGGTCGTGCGCTGGGAGCTGCTGCTCACCCTCCTGGCCCTGGTGAGCACCGGCGCGCTCGCCTCGAGCGTCGTACGCCGCCAGCTCCGTCCGCTCACCGAGGTCGCCGAGACCGCGCACGCCGTGGCCACGCTGCCGCTGTCGTCGGGCGAGGTGGGCGTGACCGAGCGGGTCCCCGAGCACCTGACCGACGAGCGGACCGAGGTCGGGCAGGTCGGCGCCGCGCTCAACACCCTGCTCTCGCACGTGGAGTCGTCGCTGGACGCGCGGCACCGCAGCGAGCAGCAGGTGCGCCAGTTCGTCGCCGACGCCTCCCACGAGCTGCGCACGCCGCTGACGACGATCGTGGGCTACGCCGAGCTGGCGCGGCGCCGCCCCGGCGACGCCGAGGCCGCGGCGACCGCGCTGGCCAAGGTCGAGGAGGAGTCGGCGCGCATGACCCGGCTGGTGGAGGACCTGCTGCTGCTCGCGCGCCTCGACGCCGGGCGGCCCCTGGCCCGCGAGCCCGTCGACCTGACCCGGCTGCTCCTGGAGGCCGTCGAGGACGCCCGCGTGGTCGCCCCCGGCCACCGGTGGTCGCTCGAGCTCGCGGAGGAGGCCGTCGAGGTGATCGGCGACGAGCAGGCGCTGCACCAGGTCGTCACCAACCTGCTGGCCAACGCCCGCAAGCACACCCCGCCGGGCACCCACGTCACCGTGCAGCTGACCGAGCGGGGCTTCGAGGTGGCCGACGACGGACCCGGCCTCGCGCCGGACCTGGTCGCGCACGCCTTCGAGCGGTTCGCCCGCGGCGACGCGGCCCGTCAGCGCGAGGGGGGCGTGGGGCTCGGGCTGGCGCTGGTCCAGGCGATCGTGGCGGCGCACGGCGGCGTCGTACGGCTGGCCAGCGAGCCCGGCGAGACCCGCTTCCGGGTGGACCTGCGCTAGGCTCCTCGTGAGGATTGTCTGACAATCCTGACCCGCTGAACCACGGACCGAGTCCCGGCCGGAACCACGAGGAGTGCCCGATGACGCTTACCGACCTGCCCGCGACCAACGGAGCGGAGTTCGCGCGCGCCGAGGAGCGCACCGCGCACAACTACCACCCCCTGCCGGTCGTCGTCGCGCACGCCGAGGGCGCCTGGATGACCGACGTCGACGGCGGTCGCTTCCTGGACCTGCTGGCCGGCTACTCCGCGCTCAACTTCGGGCACAGCCACCCCGCGCTCGTCGCCGCCGCGCACGCCCAGCTCGACAAGCTCACGCTGACCAGCCGCGCGTTCGTGCACGACCAGTTCGCCGACTTCTGCGCCGCGCTCGGCGACCTGTGCGGCAAGGAGCTCGTGCTGCCGATGAACACCGGCGCCGAGGCCGTCGAGACCGCGATCAAGGTCGCCCGCAAGTGGGGCTACGAGGTCAAGGGCGTGCCCGCCGACCGGGCCACGATCATCGTCGCGTCCGGCAACTTCCACGGCCGCACCACCACCATCGTCGGCTTCTCCGACGACCCCGACGCCCGCGACGGCTTCGGCCCGTTCGCCCCCGGCTTCGTGACCGTGCCCTACGGCGACCTCGCCGCGCTCGAGGCGGCCATCGACGAGACCACCGTCGCCGTCCTGATCGAGCCGATCCAGGGCGAGGGCGGCGTGGTCATCCCGCCCGAGGGCTACCTGCGCGGCATCCGCGAGGCCTGCACCCGCAGCAACGTGCTCTTCGCCGCCGACGAGATCCAGGCGGGTCTGGGTCGCACGGGCCGCACCTTCGCGTGCGACCACGAGGGCGTCGTCCCCGACATCTACATCCTCGGCAAGGCCCTCGGCGGCGGCATCGTGCCGGTCTCGGCGATCGTGGCCGACCGCGACGTGCTCGGCGTGCTCAAGCCCGGTCAGCACGGCTCGACGTTCGGCGGCAACCCGCTGGCCTGCGCCGTGGGCCACACGGTCGTCGACATGCTGGCCACCGGCGACTTCCAGCGTCGCGCCGAGGAGCTGTCGGTCCTGCTGCGCGAGCGCCTCGAGTCGATGATCGGCCACGGCGTGGTCGGCGTGCGCGTGCGCGGCCTGTGGGCCGGCGTCGACATCGACCCGGCGGTCGGCACCGGCCGCGAGGTCTGCGAGGCGCTCATGGCCCGCGGCGTCCTGGCCAAGGACACCCACGGCTCCACCATCCGCCTCGCGCCCCCGCTCGTCATCTCCGCCGAGGACCTCTCCTGGGGCCTCGACCAGCTCGCCGCCGTGGTCTCCGCCTGACCGCGCCGCCGGGGTAGTCCGGCGGGCATCCACAGGTGACTGACAGGTCGGGCTGGGGGGTGGCTCAGGCGCCGGCGCGAGGGTCGTTCCATGACGATCACGGCGCCGACGCGGGCACCCGCTGCCACCACCTCCCCTGACTCACCCTCCGGCTCCCCTCCCGGCTCTCGGCTGCGGCGGCTGCGACGGATCGGCCCCGAGCGCGGCGCGTACGTCGTGCTGCTGGCGGCGACCGCGGTGCTGTACCTGTGGGGGCTGGGTGCGTCCGGCTACGCGAACGCCTTCTACTCCGCGGCCGCGCAGGCCGGCTCGGAGTCGTGGACCGCGATGTTCTTCGGCGCCTCCGACGCGGCCGGGTCCATCACCGTGGACAAGCCGCCGCTCGCGCTGTGGCCGATGGCGCTGTCGGTGCGGGTGTTCGGGCTGTCGTCGTGGAGCATCCTGGTCCCCCAGGCGCTGGCCGGGGTCGCCACCGTCGCCCTGCTGACCGCGACCGTGCGCCGTACGACGGGGTCGGCGTGGGCCGGGATCCTCGCCGGGGCGACGCTGGCGCTGACGCCGGTCGCGGCGCTGATGTTCCGCTTCAACAACCCCGACGCCCTGCTGGTGCTGCTGATGGTCGGCGCGGCCCACGCGACGCTGCGCGCGGTCGAGGGCGTGCACCCGGCGCGCTGGCTCGCGCTCGGCGGCGCCCTCGTCGGACTGGCGTTCCTCACCAAGATGCTGCAGGCGTTCCTGGTGCTGCCGGCGCTGGCGCTGGCCTACGGCCTGTTCGCGACCGTCCCGCTCTGGCGACGCCTCGGGCACCTGCTGGTGGCGCTGGCGGCACTGGTCGCCAGCACCGCCTGGTACGTCGCGATCGTCGAACTGTGGCCCGCCGGCTCCCGCCCCTACATCGGCGGCTCGCAGGACGACTCGATCCTCGAGCTGACGCTCGGCTACAACGGTCTGGGTCGGCTCACCGGCGAGGAGACCGGGTCCGTCGGCGGTGGCGGCGGGTGGGGCTCCACCGGCGTCCTGCGGCTCTTCGGCTCCGAGAACGGCGGGCAGGTCGCCTGGCTGGTGCCGGCCGCGCTGGTCCTCGGCGTCGCAGCCCTGTGGCTGGCCCGCCGCGGCAGCCGCGCGACCCGCGCCTCACTGACGCTGTGGCTGACCTGGCTGGTCGTCACGATGCTGACGTTCAGCCTCATGGCCGGGATCTACCACGCCTACTACACCGTGGCGCTGGCCCCGGCCATCGGCGCGCTCGTCGGCACCGGCGCCTGGGCGCTCTGGGACCGGCGCGACTCGCTGGTGGTCAGCGCGACCCTCGGAGTGGCGACCGCGCTCACCAGCGCGTGGGCGTTCTTCCTCCTCGACCGCACCCCGGACTGGCTGCCCTGGCTGCGCTACGTCGTCGCCACGGTCGGCCTCGCGGCGGCGCTGATGGTCGTCGGCGTGCGGCACCTGCCGCGCCGCGTCGCGGCGGTGGTGGCGGCCGCCGCCCTGGTCTCCGCGCTCGCCGGCCCGGCGGCGTACTCATTGGCGACGGTGGGCACCGCCCACACCGGCTCCATCCCCACGGCTGGACCCAGCACGGGCGGCCCGGGCGGGATGGGCGGGATGGGCGGGATGGGCGGCGCCGGCGGACTGCTCGCCGGGAGCACGTCGACGGACGCGCTGACCGCGATGCTCCTGGACGACGCCGACTCCTACACCTGGGTCGCCGCGACGGTGGGCGCCAACTCCGCGGCCGGCTACCAGCTGGCCACCGAGCGATCGGTGATGCCGCTCGGCGGCTTCAACGGCAGCGACCCGAGCCCGACTCTCGCGCAGTTCCAGCAGCACGTCGCCGACGGGGAGGTCCACTACTTCGTCGGCGGCGGCGGGATGGGCATGGGCGGCCAGGACGGCGGGTCGCAGGCCGCCGCGGAGATCAGCGCCTGGGTCGCGGCGACGTACCCGGCGCAGACGGTCGACGGGGTGACGGTCTACGACCTCACCCGGGCGGGATGACCCCGACGATGGCCGGCAGCGAGGCGGCCATGAGGGCGATCAGCTCGTCGCGGGCGACGCCGTCGGGTGCGGCGCGCCAGGACAGCACGAGCTCCTCGATCATGGCCGACCAGCCGCGCACGAGCAGCCGGTTGGTCGCGCTGTCGGTGATGATCTGGCCCTGGGCGTCCTCGCGGAAGATCCGGTCGGTGAGCGCCGCGCGGGCCTCCTCGTAGATCTCGCGGAGCGTGTCGTTGCCGGCGGCGCCCTTGACCAGCGAGAGGTAGCCCTCGTAGTTGGCGTCCACGTAGTCGACGTAGGCGGTGACCGAGACCAGCAGCCGCTCCAGCGGCTCGCCCTCCCCGGGGGGCGCGGTCTGGGCGATCAGGTCGTCGGCCGCGCGGCGTACGACGGCCTCGTGGAAGGCGTGCTTGCTGCCGAAGTAGTGGTAGAGCAGCCCACGGGAGATGCCGGCCTCCTCGGCGAGCATGTCGATCGACAGCTCCTCGAGCGAGCGCGTCGCGAGGAGCCGCACCCCCAGGTCGAGCAGCTGGGAGCGGCGCTCGTCGGGCGAGAGGCGGGTCCGTGCGGGTGCCGTCACACGCCCATTCTATTGACACTCGTTCAATAAGGGCAATACCGTCGCGGCATGACCACTCCCCGCCTCGTCGACCACGCGATCGTCGGGTCCGGCTTCGCCGGGCTCTGCGCCGCGATCAAGCTCCAGGAGGCCGGCGAGACCGACTTCGTGGTGCTCGAGAAGGGCAGCGACGTCGGCGGCACCTGGCGCGACAACACCTATCCCGGCGCCACCTGCGACGTGCCGAGCCAGCTCTACTCCTACTCCTTCGCCGGCTACGACTGGTCCAACAGCTACTCCCCGCAGCCCGAGATCCAGAGCTACATCCGCCAGGTCGCGGCCGACTCGGGCACGCTCGACCGGTTCCTCTTCGACACGCCCCTGACCGACGCCGCCTGGGACGAGGCGGAGCGGCGCTGGACGGTCACGACCCCGCGTGGCGTGTGGTCGGCGCGGTTCCTGGTCGTCGGGGCCGGCGCGCTCGAGGAGCCGAAGCTGCCGGACCTCGCGGGCCTGGAGGGCTTCCAGGGCGAGGTCTTCCACTCCGCCCGGTGGGACCACGGCGTCGACCTGACCGGCAAGCGGGTCGCGGTGGTGGGCACCGGCGCCTCGGCCATCCAGATCATCCCGGAGCTGCAGCGCGTGGTCGGCCGCCTCGACGTCTACCAGCGCACCGCGCCGTGGGTGATCCCCCGCAACGACCGGCCCTACTCCCGGCTCGAGCGCGCCGCGCTGCGCCGGGTCCCCGGGCTGCGTCGGCTCTACCGGACCGGCCTCTACTGGTCCCACGAGGCCTACGTCCCGGCCTTCACGCTGCAACCGAGGATCGCGGCGCCGGCCCGGCTGCTGGCCCTGAGGAACATCGACAAGGGCATCGCCGACCCCGCCCTGCGCGAGAGGGTGCGGCCGACGTTCGCCTTCGGCTGCAAGCGGGTGCTGCGCTCCAACACCTACTACCCGGCGCTCGCCGCCGACAACGCCGACTTGGTGACCGACCCGATCGCCAAGGTCACCGGCACCGCGGTCGTCACCGCCGACGGCACCGAGCGCGAGATCGACGTCCTGGTCGTGGCGACCGGCTTCCACACCACCGACCTGCCGATCGCCCACCACCTGCGCGGGCGGACCGGTCACACGCTCGCCGAGACGTGGGAGCGCACCGGCATGGCGGCGTACAAGGGCACGACCGTGCCGGACTTCCCCAACCTGTTCCTGCTGGTCGGCCCCAACACCGGACAGGGGCACACCAGCATGATCTTCATGATCGAGTCGCAGGTCGCCTACGTGCTCGACGCGATCCGGACCGTACGCCGCCGCGGCCTCGCCGCGGTCGAGCCGCGGGCCGACGTCGCGGCGAGCTGGAACCGCTCCCTGCAACGACGCATGAGACGCACCGTCTGGACGACCGGAGGCTGCCAGAGCTGGTACCTCGACGAGCACGGACGCAACACCACCCTGTGGCCGCGGTCCACCGCGGACTTCCGACGCCGCCTGGCGTCCTTCGACATGGAGGCCTACTCATGAGGACCCTGGACAGCAAGGTCGTCGTCGTCACCGGCGCCGGCTCCGGCATCGGGCGCGCGCTCGCCCTCGACCTCGCGGGACGCGGCTCGCTGCTCGCGCTCTCCGACGTGGACGAGGCCGGGCTCGCCGAGACCGTCGCGCAGGTGAGGGCGCTCGGCGTCGCCGAGGTGCGCAGCGACCGGCTGGACGTCTCGGACCGCGAGGCCTTCGCGGCCTACGCCGCCGCCGTGGCCGAGCACTTCGGCCGGGTCAACGTCGTCATCAACAACGCCGGCGTCGCCCTGGCGGGCAACCTCGCCGACCTGGACTACGACGACATGGAGTGGATCGTCGGCATCAACTTCTGGGGCGTGGTCCACGGCACCAAGGAGTTCCTCCCCCACCTGATCGCCTCCGGCGACGGGCACGTCGTCAACCTGTCCTCGCTCTTCGGCCTGGTCTCGATGCCGGGCCAGAGCGCCTACAACGCCACGAAGTACGCCGTCCGCGGCCTCACCGAGGCGCTGCGCGAGGAGATGCTCGCCGCCGGTCACCCGGTCGGCGTCACGGCGGTGCACCCGGGCGGCATCAAGACCGCGATCGCCCGCAACGCGCGCTCCGCCCTGGCCGAGGACCAGGAGTCCAACGCCAAGCTCTTCGACGAGAAGCTCGCCAAGATGACGCCCGAGAAGGCCGCCTCGGTCATCGTCAAGGGGATCCTGGGCAACAAGGCGCGGGTGCTGGTCGGCTGGGACGCCCACGCCCTGCACCACGGGGCCAAGCTGCTGGGCTCGCGCTACCAGGACGTCGTGGCCCGGGCCTCGAAGCGCGTGCTGTGACCGTCCGGCCGGGCGACGCCGTGCGGGTCGTGATGACCAAGTGGGGCGACCGCCCGCACTGGGAGTTCGACGCAGTGGTGCTCGGCAGCGACGAGCACGGCGACTGGCTCGGCTTCCCGGGCGGCACGCCGATGGCGCGCCCCGGTTTGTCCGTGGTCTCGCCGGTCGACCAGGTGGGACTGGTGCCGGCGCCCGGCCCCGACGACCAGCGTGGCTGGCTGGCGACGTTCCACGCCGACCGCGGCCCGGTCCACACCTATGTGGACATGACGACGCCGCCGTCCTGGGACGACCACGTCGTGCGAGCGGTCGACCTGGACCTCGACGTGATCCGCGGGAACGACGGGCGCGTGTGGGTCGACGACGAGGACGAGTTCGAGCAGCACCGGGTGGAGCTGGGCTACCCCGAGGACGTCGTCGAGCTCGCCGTCGCCACCGCCGCACGGATCCACGCCGCGGTCGACCGCCGGCTGGCGCCGTTCGACGGCAGCGCCGAGGCGTGGCTGGAGCGCCTGGCGCGCCGCTGACCTGCGGCGTGTGCTTCGCTTGTCGCGTGCGCATCGACTTCCACGGGTCACCCGAGCCGACGCTGGGCGTCGAGTGGGAGCTCGCGCTGGTCGACCGCAGGACCCGCGACCTGCGCAACGACGCCTCCCACCTCTTCGCCCGGGCGCGGCACCGGATGGCGGACCCCGAGCGGCTGCACCAGGAGCTGCTGCGCAACACCGTCGAGGTCGTCACGCCCGTCTGCCACACCGTGGACGAGGCCATGGGCAGCCTGCGCGACACCCTGGGCGCGGTGGTCCCGGCCGCCGACGAGCTGGGGCTCGACCTGTTCGGCGGCGGCACCCACCCCTTCGCGTCCTGGACCGCGCAGCAGCTGACCGAGGGACACCGCTACGAGGAGCTGATCAACCGCACCCAGTGGTGGGGGCGGCAGATGCTCATCTGGGGCGTCCACGTGCACGTCGGCCTCCCGGAGCGCGACCGGGTGATGCCGGTGCTCTCGGCGCTGCTCACCTACTACCCGCACCTCCAGGCCCTCTCGGCGTCCTCGCCGATCTGGGCCGGGGTTGACACGGGCTACGCCTCCAACCGGGCGCTGATGTTCCAGCAGCTGCCGACCGCCGGCCTGCCGTTCCAGTTCGAGACCTGGACCGAGTACGAGCGCTTCGTGCAGGACCAGCTCACCACCGGGGTGATCGACGTGCTCTCGGAGGTGCGCTGGGACGTCCGGCCCGCGCCGCACCTCGGCACGCTGGAGACCCGGGTCTGCGACGGCGTCTCGACCTTCGAGGAGCTGGCCGCCCTGACGGCGCTGGTGCACTGCCTGGTCGTCGACCTCGACACCCGCCTGGCCGGGGGCGAGACCCTGCCGACCATGCCGCCGTGGCACGTGCAGGAGAACAAGTGGCGCTCGGCGCGCTACGGCCTCGACGCCATCGTGATCCTCGACGCGCAGTCGCAGGAGCGGCTGGTGACCGACGACCTCGTCGACCTCGTCGAGCGGCTCTCGCCGGTCGCCGACCGGCTCGGCTGTGAGGCCGAGCTCCGCTCGGTGCTCGACATCGTGCGGCGCGGGGCGTCGTACCAGCGTCAGCGCGCCGTCGCCGAGCGCACCGGCGGCGACCTGGTCGCCGTCGTCGACTCGGTGGTGCGCGAGCTGCGCGACGGGCTCTGAGCGTGCCCGACGTCGCGCTGGCGGCGCCCAACGAGGCGGCCGCCGCCGCGGGCGAGCGGGTCGCGCTGGCCGGCGGCAACGCCGTCGACGCCGCCCTGGCGGCCGCGCTGGTCACCATGGTCAACGAGGTCGGCATCGTCTCCCTCAGCTCGGGCGGCTTCGTCACGGTGCAGCCGCCGGACGACACGCCGTACACCGTCGACGGGTGGATGGACATGCCCGGGCGCGGCGGGCGCGAGCTCGGCGGCGGGACCTGGGACGTCTCCACCGACTACGGCGGCGGGGTCGACGTCACGATCGGCCCGGGCTCGGTGGCGACGCACGGGTCGGTCGCGGCGTTCGGCGAGGTGCACGCCCGCGACGGACGGCTGCCCTGGCGCGAGCTGGTGGCGCCCGCCGTCGACGTCGCCCGCGGCGGCTTCGCGCTGAGCCGGGCCTCGCGCTACTACCTCGACTACGTGCACCTGGACATCTTCGGCTGGGACGACGCCAGCCGGCGCGCGCTGCTCGACGAGCAGGGGCACGTGACGACCGGGCTCGTGCTGCTGCCCGAGCTGGTGGACTCGCTCGAGGAGATCGCGAGGGTCGGGCCGTCGGCCCTGCACACCGGCGACCTCGCGCGGCGCATCGCCGACGACGTGCTGGAGCGCGGCGGCATCCTGGGCCACGAGGACCTCGCGGCGTACGCGCCGGTCGTGCGTCCCTCGCTCTCGACCCGCATCGGGCCGTGGACCCTGGCCACCACCCCGCCGCCGTCGGTGGGAGGGGTCTGCGTCGCGGCGATGCTGCGGCTGCTCGAGGACCGTCCGCGCGGACCCTGGACACCGGAGGACGTCGCGCACCTGGTGCGCGCGCAGCGCGCGGTGCTCGGGCACCGCCTCGACGTGCTCGACCACACCGACGACGTCGCCGGCGCCGCCGCTGCGTTCCTCGCGCAGGTCGACCGCGACCACCTCGCGGTCCTGGAGTCCGGCTCCACGGCGCACGTCTCGGCAGCCGACAGCGACGGCCTGGCCTGCTCGGTGACCGTCTCCTCGGGCTACGGCGCCGGCTTCATCGCCGCCGGGACCGGCATCTGGCTCAACAACTGCCTCGGCGAGCAGGAGCTCAACCCGCGCGGCCTGCACGGGCTGGCGCCCGGCACGCGACTCCTCTCCAACATGGCGCCCACCGTCGGCCGCCACGACGACGGCTCGGCGCTGGCGATCGGCTCCCCCGGCGCCGACCGCATCACGACCGCGATCACCCAGGTGCTGGCGGCGTACGTGAGCGGCGGCCTGTCGCTGCGCGACGCCGTCGACCACCCGCGCGTGCACCTGCACCGGGCCGGACGGCCCACGGAGGAGCTCAAGGTGGAGGGCGAGCTCACGATGTACTTCGGGGGCGTCGGCGCCGCCGTCGTCGGGGCCGACGGGCGGCTCAGCGCCGCGGCCGACCCGCGCCGCGAGGGCGCCGTCCGGCTGGTCACCGGGCGCTAGCCGCCTCGGGCGCCACGGGTCAGTAGCCGCCCGGCGGCTCGGTCATCTCCAGCCGCACGCCCAGCAGCCGCACCGGCCGGTCCTGGTCGACGCGGCCGAGGAGCTCGACCGCGGCCGCGGCCAGCGCGTCGGGGTCGTTGGTGGGCGTGGGCAGCGTCAGGCTCCGGGTGACCGTGAAGAACGGCTTGAACCGGACCTTGATGCCCACGCGCGCCGCCGGACGGCCCTCGGCGTCGATGTCGGCCACCACCCGGCGGGTCAGCCGGCGCGCGGCGTCCTCGACGTCGGCCCACTCCTCGAGGTCGACCTGGAACGTCTCCTCCCGGCCGTGGGCGCGAGGCACGTAGGGCTGGGGGTCCACCGGACTGCTGTCGACGCCACGGCCGAGGCGGTGGTACCACGGCCCCATGGTCGGCCCCAGCTCCGCCGCCAGCACCCGCACGTCGGACTCGGCGAGCTGCCGCACGGTGTCGATGCCGAGCCCCGCGAGCCGCTTCGCCGTCTTGGCACCGATCCCCCACAGCGCCCGGGTGGGACGCTCGCCCATCTCCTCGAACCAGGATTCGTCGGTGATCGTGTAGACCCCTCGAGGCTTGCCGAAGTCCGTCGCGATCTTGGCCTGCAGCTTGTTGTTGCCGATCCCGACCGAGCAGTGGAGGTCGCTCGCCTCCAGCACCGCCGCTCGCAGCTGCTCGGCGAACGCGACCGGGTCGCGAGGGCGGTCACGCTCTCGGGGGAACCCACCCCCCTCCCCCTCACCCGGACGCTCGCCCGAACGCTGGGCCACGAACGCCTCGTCCCAGCCGAGCACCTCGACGTCGACCGGCACGCCGTCCCACCGCTGGGCGCGCAGCGCCTCCATCACGACCGCGGACGCCGCGTCGTAGGCCGGCGCGTCGACCGGCAGGAACACCGCGTCGGGCGCCTTGCGCACCGCCAGCCGCAGCGGCATGCCGGAGCCGACGCCGAGCTCGCGAGCCTCGTAGGACGCGGTCGAGACCACCGCTCGCTCCGTGGGGTCGCCCCGTCCACCCACGACCACCGGCAGGCCGGCCAGCTCCGGACGGCGCAGCACCTCGACCGCCGCGACGAACTGGTCGAGGTCGACGTGCAGGACCCACCGGGTGGGAGCCGTCGGCGGTGCGTCGCTCATCGCGGCGGTGGCAGCGCGTCGGTGGACTCCGTCTCGTCCAGGCCCGTGAGCAGCAGCAGGTCGACGACGATCGAGCGCAGCTGGGCCAGGATCACCTCGGCGGCCAGGACGTCGGAGCGCTCGACGTGCCCGGTGCCCTCGCCCACCTCCAGCACCGCGGGCCGCGCGGCGACGGCCATGCGGTCGGCCGCCAGCTCGGCGGCCACCAGCTCGGTCGCGTCCGCGAGCTCTCGCGCCAGCTCGGCGTAGGAGGCCGGCACCGGCCGGTCCCGGTAGGCCGCGACCGCGGTCTGGCGCACCAGCACCCGGGTGGAGCGCAGGGTGCGGTCCAAGGGGTCGACCAGGTCGCTCATCCGGCGCAGGTTGTCGCGGTGGCGCACCCGGAACGGCGAGGACGCCACGACCGACATCCCCTCGTCGGCCGCCGACTGGAGCTCCCGGATGAGCGGGTCGGTCGAGCGGGCGTCGGCGAGCAGCGCCAGCCCTCGCTCGGCCTCGCCGTCGACCATCACCTCCGCCGCGGCGCGCAGCAGGTCGGCGACCTTGCCCATCACCATCGCCGCCTGCTCCCGCGGGCGTCGCAGCGGAGCTGCCGGCGCGACCGTCGCGGCCACCAGCGCCACCGCGCCCCCGACCAGCGCGTCGGTCCACCGGGTGAGGGCGGCGCCGGGGTCGGGGATCAGCGTGCTGACCACGATCGACTGCACCGCCGCCTGGGTCACGAACAGCTGCCCTCCGTCGAGCAGGAACGCGGTGGTCATGGCCAGCCCCACGATCAGGACCAGCTGCCAGGCGCCGGAGCCGAGCTGGATCACCAGGAGGTCGGCGATGAAGACCCCGATGGCCACGCCCAGGGTCACCTCGGCAACGCGGCGCAGCCGCTGGCCGTAGGACGTCCCGAGGCTGACCACCGCCGCGATGGGCGCGAAGAACGGGGTGGCGTGGCCCAGCAGGTCGGCGGCGACGAACCAGGCCGCCCCTGCCGCCAGCGCGCACTGGACGATGTGCCAGCGCTTGACCCGCAGCCGCACCAGGCGCTCGCTCAGCGACGTGCGGCTGCGTGCCCGCATGCGGTCGAGCGCTCCGGCCTCCATGACGGCATGCTCTCAGACGCTCACCCGCCATGCGCGTGCTCCAGTGCGCGCCGCAGGTCGGCGAGGTCGCGGTACCAGACGCGCACCTCCGTGCGGCAGCGGACGCGGGCGACGCGACGGTCGTACTCGCCGCACTCGGCGTAGGCCTCCGAGTCGGTGGGCGGGAACAGCGCCGTGCCGTCGTCGTAGTGGATGCCGAAGCCGTCGGCCGCGTCGCCCTCCACCTCCACGATGACGGGAGGGACGTCCCCGAGCGGCGGCTCGGGGACGCGGTGGTGGTCGTCGGCGCGGGCCAGGCCGGCGACGGCGAGGGTCAGCAGGAGCCCGGTGAGCAGGGCGGTCAGGGTCTTCATGGCCGCGACGCTAGGAGCCGCGGCCATGGTCTGCCCGCACCGCGGAGCGCCCTGGGGACGACGGCGTCCCGAGCAGTCGCCTGTGCGCGGAAGGTGGCGTCAGCGGGCCGGCGTGACCGTCAGCGTCCTCGAGCAGCCCGACACCCGACTGCGACGCAGGGGCCCCGCAGGGCCCCCGCCGTCGACGCGGACGAGCGGAGGGAGAACCCTCGGTGCTTGTGGCGGCGGTCACCGCCCGCAAGGATGCGCTCCTACGAAAGGCTCACCGTGGTCACTCCGATCGATCCCACCGGGACCGGCTTCCTGTTCGCCGAGAACAGGAACATGCCGATGCACGTGGGTGGGCTGCAGCTCTTCAAGAAGCCGGAGGGCGCGGGGCGCGGCTACGTCCGCGAGATGTTCGAGCAGATGAGCGACGTCGAGGAGGTCGCGCCGCTGTTCCTCAAGCGGCCCTACCGCTCGGTGCGCACCGCCGGGCAGTGGGTCTGGGAGCCCGACGAGCAGTTCGACATCGAGCACCACGTCCGGCACAGCGCCCTGCCCAAGCCCGGCCGCATCCGTGAGCTGCTCGACCTGTGCGGGCGCCTGCACAGCACCCGGCTCGCCCGCGAGCGCCCGCTGTGGGAGGCCCACGTCATCGAGGGCCTGCGCGACGGCCGGGTCGCGATGTACACCAAGACCCACCACGCCCTGGTCGACGGCGTCTCCGCGATGCGGCTCCTGGCGAGCGTGCTGTCGACCGACCCCGACGAGCGCGGCATGCCGGCGCCCTGGGCGGCGCAGCCGGGAGGGCGCAAGCCGCGTCGCGAGGCGGCGCCCGAGCTCTCCGACCTGCCCGTCCAGGCCCTGCGCACGGCGCTCGGCATCACCGCCGAGGCGGCCGGGATGCCCGGCGCGCTGGTCAAGACGCTCAGCAAGGGCCTGCGCAACGAGACCTCCGCCCTGTCGCTCTACGCCCCGCGCACGATCCTCAACCAGAAGATCACCGGCTCGCGCCGCTTCGCCGCCCAGGACTGGCCCGTCGAGCGCCTGCGCGCCATCGGCAAGGCGACCGGCACCACCGTCAACGACGTCGTGCTCGCGATGTGCAGCGGCGCCATGCGCGCCTACCTGCTCGAGCTCGACGCGCTGCCCGACCAGACGCTCGTCTCGATGGTCCCGGTCGGCCTCAACGCCAAGCAGTCGCAGGTCGCCTCGGCCGAGGGCGGCAACGCGCTCGGCGCGGTGATGGTGCAGCTCGCCACCGACCTGACCGACCCCGCTCGGCGCCTGGCCGCCATCCACCGGTCGATGAAGGACGGCAAGGAGGCGCTGTCGTCGATGACTCCGATGCAGATCCTGGCCATGAGCGCGATCGGGCAGGCGCCGGCGATCCTGACGCCGATCCTGCGGATGCAGGGCATCGTGCGTCCGCCGTACAACCTCATCATCAGCAACGTGCCCGGCCCCCGCACGACCCACTACTGGAACGGCGCGCAGCTGGTCGGGACCTACCCGCTCTCGATCCCCATCAACGGCATGGCGCTCAACATCACCTGCATGTCCTACGACGGCAACATGGCGTTCGGGCTCACCGGCTGCCGCCGCACCGTGCCCCACCTGCAGCGGCTGCTGACCCACCTCGACGACGAGCTAGGTCACCTGGAGAACGCCGTGGGGCTCTAGCTCCTCGGGGTCGCGGGCGCCGGTGCGCTCGGCGCCGACGCCCGCGACGACGACGAACCCGACGCCGGCCACGGCCAGCCAGCCCGGCGCCTGGCTCAGGGCCAGGAAGCCGATCACCAGCGCGAACGCCGGCTCCAGGCTCATCAGCGTGCCGAACGCCGACGTGGTCAGCCGCCGCAGCGCCAGCAGCTCGAGCGCGAACGGCACCACCGGCAGCAGGATCGCGAGACCGACCCCGATGAGCAGCAGCTCGGGCGTGAGCCGGCCGAACGTCGACGGCCCGGCGACGAGCGTGGCGACCAGCCCCGCCACCGGCATCGAGATCGCCAGGCCCTTGAGGCCGGTGACCTCGTCGCCGACACGCTGCGTCAGCAGGATGTACGCCGCCCAGCAGACCGCCGCGCCGAGCGCGTAGGCCACCCCGACCGGGTCGGCCGCGCCGGTCCACGGCTGCGTGAGCAGCAGCACGCCGACCGCCGCGAGCGCCGGCCAGATCCGTCGGCCGCCGTGGCCTCGCGCGACCGCCACCCCGAGAGGCCCCAGGAACTCCAGCGCGCTGGCCGTGCCGAGCGGCAGCCGGTCGACGGCCGCCATGAACAGCATCGTCACCCCGGCGGTCACGACGCCGAGCAGCACGCAGGCCAGCAGCGACCCCGCCGGGAAGTCCGCGCGTCGCGGGCGGACCACGGCGAGCATGATCACGCCGGCCCAGGCGAGCCGCAGCCACGCAGCACCCTCGGGGCCGAGGTCGTCGATCAGGCCGACCGAGACGGCCAGCCCGAGCTGGACGCAGAGCATGGAGACGACGGCCATCGAGGCACCCGAACGAGAACGCATGTCCTCAGTGTGGGAGCCCGGACCGTTCGCGTCCACGTGTGATTGCTGGACATATCGTTCACGATGCACGGACAATGCGGCGATGGACGTCCGCCGCCTCCGGCTGCTGCTCGAGTTGTCCCGCCTCGGGTCCATGCGCGAGGTCGCCGACGAGCTCGGCCTCACCACGTCCACGGTGTCGCAGCAGATCGCGGCGCTGGCCCGGGAGGTGCACACGCCTCTGGTGGAGCCGGACGGACGCCGGGTGCGGCTCACCCCCGCGGGCCGCCGGCTGGCCGACCACGCCGTCACCATCCTGGCCGCGGTCGACGCGGCCCGCCTCGACCTGGACCCCGACGCCGAGCCGGCCGGGACGCTGCGGGTCGCGGGCTTCGCGACCGCCGTACGCCGCTCGCTGCTGCCGGTCATAGACGACCTCGCCACCACGCACCCGGGCGTGCGGGTGCTGGTCCGCGAGTACGAGCCCCTGGAGGCCTTCGACCTGCTCGCGAGCGACGACGTGGACCTGGCTCTTACCTACGACTACAACCTCGCCCCGGCCGCCCTGCGCAACGACCTCGACGCGCTGCACCTGTGGGACCTCACCTGGGGCCTGGGCGTCCCGGCCGGCTCCCCGACCCCGCGCGGCGACGCCGCCGCGGTCTTCGCCGCGCACGCCGAGCACTCGTGGATCGTCAACTCCCGCAACACCGCCGACGAGGACGCGGTGCGCACGCTGGGCTCCCTGGCGGGGTTCACGCCGCGCATCCGCCACGAGATCGACAGCCTCGACCTGGTCGAGGACCTCATCGTCGCCGGCCTCGGCGTCGGTCTGCTGCCCCTCGACCGGGCCTGCGGCCCCGGCGTGCGCGTGCTGCCGCTGGCCGATCCGGGCGTCGTGCTGCGGGCCTACGCGCTCACCCGCCGCGGCCGCGACGACTGGCCCCCGCTGCGGCTGGTCCTGGACCGGCTGCGCGCCGGTGCAACCTCCGAGCGCGTCGATCCCGTGTGAGGGGCATGAGACAGGACCCGGAGCCGGAGTTCCGCAAGTGGGTGGCGGCGCGCCGCTCCCACCTGCGGCGGACCGCCTACCTGCTGTGCGGCGACTGGCACCTCGCCGACGACCTGGTCCAGGAGGCTCTGACGCGGGCGTTCGCGGCCTGGGGCCGGATCGCCAGGCGCGGCCAGCCGGACGCCTACGTGCGCAAGATCCTCCTCAACCTCTACCTCGACCACCGCCGCCGGCCCGCGCGCCGCGAGGCTGCCTGGGCCGACCTGCCCGACGAGCCGTCGCCCGCCAGCGCCGCCGACGACCTCGGCGAGCGCGAGCACCTCCTCGCCGCCCTGCGCCAGGTCGCCCCCGGCCAGCGCGCCGTGCTGGTGCTGCGCTTCTGGGAGGACCTCTCGGTCGAGCAGAGCGCCCAGGCGCTCGGCGTCAGCACCGGCAACATCAAGAGCCAGACCAGCCGCGGCCTCGAGACGCTGCGCGGCGCCCTGGCGACGTACCAGGAGGAGACGCCGTGAACGACGTCCGCACGCTCTTCGAGTCGGTGCTCACCGACCCGCCGCCCGACCCCCTCGACGTCGAGCGCGTCGTCGCCCGCGGCACCCGCCGTCGCACCGTACGACGTGCGGTCACCGGCGCCGCCGGCCTCGCGGCCGTGCTCGTGGTCGGGGGCGGCATCGCCCTCGTGGCGACCCCCGGCGAGGACCGCATGGCGCCGCCGGTCACCGACCCCACGACGGCCCCGTCGAGCACGCCGCCGGTGATCGACCTCTCCGCGCGCCCCGCCACCGACTACACCTGCGAGACCAACGGGCAGGGGCTCGGCCCGCCCACGGTCATCGCCCAGCCCTCCGGGGTCGTCCTGCGCGTCTCGAGCACGATGCCTCCCGGCTCCCTGATGGGCTACACCTACGAGCTGCCGTTCGCGGACACGGGAGCTCACCGGCTGCCCGCACGCAACGGCACGTGGACCATGCCGCTCGCCCCCGGCAAGGTCACCCTCGCGTGCGAGCCGCTCGACGGGATCCTCCAGGAGATCGTCCTGACCGTGACGGACCCCGACGGCCACTGGCGCGGCGACGCGGTCGAGGGGTGCGAGGCCGGCGGGGTCCCCGAGTGGGGGCCGGCCCTGACCGGCTCGGGCCCGACCCCCGAGGACGCGGTCGAGGAGACCCTGAACGGCCTGCGCGCCGGGGTCGACGGGCTGCCTGCCGGCGAGGCGGACTACACGGCCCGACCGACGGAGAGCGGCTACGACGACCGGGCGACCGAGCCGTGGGTCGTCCTGAAGGACGGCGAGCCCTACCTCACGATCGCCATGGCGAGCCAGGAAGGGACCCGCTTCGTCGCGATGCCGGACCGGCTCTGCGGCTAGCGCGACGGCGTCAGGTCGACGAACCCGCCCCCGACCCGCTCCGCGACCGCCCGCAGCCGGGCGCGGGTGATGTCGGCGACCGTGGCGTAGCCCGCGAGGCGGGCGTTGGAGCCGACGCGGGTGGGCTCGGTGGAGTTGACCGAGAGGCAGGTCCGCGAGCCGCCGTCGGCGGCGTTGGCCAGCGCGACCGCGTGCCCCGTCGTGCCGCTGCCGGCGAAGAAGTCGAGCACGCGGGCGTCGGAGGGCATCGTCTGCAGGATCCGCAGCAGCAGGCCGGTCGGCTTGGGCGACTCGAAGACGTGACCCAGGATCTCCTTGAGCTCGGCGACCGCGGTGTCGGTGGAGCCGACCTCCTCGGCCATCCAGATCGTGCGGAGCTTCTTGCGGCGCCCGCCCGGGGTGTCTCGGTGCAGCCAGTCCCGCTGGAAGACGTCGACCCGCTCGCCGAGGGCGCCGTTGATCGTGCGGCAGACCAGGTCGTCGGGGCGCTCGTCGATCCGCGGCCGGCTCCACCGCCACACGGCCGGGGTGCCGTCGCCGAAGACCGGCAGCACCTCCACGGCCCCCTCGAACGGCGCCGTGCGCACCGTGCCCGTCACAGGGTCGCCCCACACCGGGAAGTGCAGCGTGCGCGCCGTCGCGGGGTTGAACTTCTTGTTCGTGTTGCGCAGCGGCAGGTGCCGGAAGCGCCGACCCTCGGCGTCCACGAGCGGGAAGTCGCGCTCGTCGACGGTGTCGCTGGTGCTGGCGTCCAGCACGCAGCGCCGCGCGTCACGCGCGTAGGCGAGCAGGTACTCGTGGCTGGTCGCGAAGCCCTTCCCGAGCTGGCGGCCCTTGGGGTTGAGGTTGACGACGACCTGCGCGAGCAGGTTGTCCTCGCCGTAGACCTCGTCCATCAGCAACCGCAGGTGAGCCGCCTCGTGGTCGTCGATGCTGACGAAGATCGCCCCGGTCGCGGCCAGCACCACGCGCGCGGCCTCGAGCCGCGGTCGCATCATCGCGACCCAGGCCTCGTGGCGGCTGAGCGACTCGTCGCCGCGGATGTCGTCGCGGTAGGCGAAGTCGTTGCCGGTGTTGTAGGGCGGGTCGATGTAGACCAGGTCGATGCTGCCCGGCGCCAGGGTGGGCAGCACGTCGAGGTTGTCGCCCGCGACGAACGCGTTCCACGGGGTCTCGTCGACGGTCACGGCCGCACCGTAGCCGGTCGTGGGCGATGATTTCGGGCGTGGCAGGGTCCGGGTGGTCGCGGCGGCGCGCCGAGCGGCAGTGGCAGCGCGACCTGCTGCGCGAGATCCGGGCGATGGAGACCACCGACGAGGGCCCCGACGGCGGCAGGGTGACCCCCGTCCGCGGCGGTCTGCCGCGGGCGCCCCGCGCCCCGCGACGCGGGCGCCGCGAGCCGGTCGCCCACGAGCGCCGCCGCACCGTCGTGACCGTGCTCCTCACCACCACCGCGATCCTCTCGCTCGTGCTGCTCAACGTCGGGCCGGGGTCGGCGCAGGTCCGGGCGTGGCTGGGCTTCGACGACCGCTTCGGCACCCAGGTCGACGGCGACGGCAGCGGCTCCTACGAGTTCCTGGCCACGCGGCCGGGCACCGACGAGCCGGTGGGCTGGAGCAGCTGCGAGCCGATCCAGTACGTCGTCAACACCGACGGGGCGCCCGGCGACTGGGAGGAGCTGGTCGACGACGCGACCGAGCGGCTGTCCGAGGCGTCCGGACTCGTCTTCGAGGACCGCGGCACCACCGACGACCGCGACTTCGAGGGCCGCTTCGGCCTCGGCGGGCGCGCCCAGCCGGTGCTCATCGCCTGGGCCGACGAGGACGAGGTGCCGGGGCTGGGCGGCGACGTCGCCGGCCTCGCCGGGCCGATCTCGCGCGACGACGGGATGTTCCAGAGGTACGTCACCGGCCGGGTCGTCCTCGACAAGGAGGCCTTCGAGGAGATCGAGTCGGTGCGCGGCGGCGACGAGCAGCGGGAGGCGATCGTCCTGCACGAGCTGGGGCACCTGGTCGGGCTGGCCCACGTCGACGACCCCGGCGAGCTGATGCACCCCACCACCGAGACGACCGAGCTCGGGCCGGGCGACCGCAGCGGGCTCGCGATCCTGGGCGACGCGCCCTGCGGCTGAGTCCACCCTCGTGCGGCGGCGCGTGACCTCACCCGGCCGCGGCAGTTGAACACCCCATGAAGACCCGCCTCGCGCCGCTGCTCGGCCTCGCCCTGGCCGCCGCCACCCTGACCGTCGTACCGACGTCGGCGGGGGCGGTGTCGGCGGGGGCGGTCGCGACCAGCGCCGAGGCCGCGCCCGTCGCGAAGCCCGGGGTCAGGGTGACGAACGGCTGCCTGCGCAGCGTCCCGGAGGCGAAGGGCGGCGCGCCGGTCAGGATCTGCTACACCCTCTTCAGGCCGGCGCGGGCCAGCGCCGAGCGGCGCGTCCCGATGATCATGCACAGCCACGGCTGGGGCGGATCGCGCACCACCGACCCGGCCCAGCTGCGGGCCTTCACGCGCGCCGGCTACGGCGTGATCTCCTTCGACCAGCGCGGCTGGGGCGAGTCCGGCGGCAAGGCGCACGTCGAGAGCCCCGCCTTCGAGGGCCGCGACGTGCGCGCGCTCGTGCGGCTCGTGAGCCGCCTGCGCTGGGTGCGGCAGGACGGCCGCGGCGACCCGCGCATCGGCGCGGTGGGCGGCAGCTACGGCGGCGGCTACCAGTTCGTGGGCGCGTTCGAGTCGCTACGGCTGCGCGGCAGGCCGATCTTCGACGCGCTCGCCCCCGAGATCACCTGGCACGACCTGTCGCAGAGCCTCGCCCCCGAGGGCGTCACCCGCACCGAGTGGGCGCTCGGGCTGAGCGCCGCGGCCCTGCCCTCCCAGGCCCTCCCCGAGCGCGTCTACAAGGCCCTCGTCGAGGGCGCCGCGACCGGCCGGTGGCCCGACGGCTCGCTGCCGGGCGGGGAGGACCTGGTGCGGTTCTTCGAGCGCAACGGGCCCAAGTGGCACGCCGACCACGGCCGCCGGCTGAGCATCCCGGTGCTGCTCGGCCAGGGCACCACCGACACCCTCTTCCCGCTCCAGCAGGGGCTCGCCAACTGGCGGCGCGCACTCACCGAGCGCGCGCGCCGGCAGAGCATCTTCGTCGGCTACAACGGCGGACACGTGCTGCCCGCGGTCCTCCCAGCCGGCGTGAGCGTCACCTCCGACCCGTGCAGCAGGAAGCTCGCGGGCGGCGACTTCCGCGCGCTGACGGTGAGGTTCTTCGACGCGAAGCTGAAGGGACGCACGACCCGGCTCCGCGGCTTCGGTCGCATCCACCTCGCCACCCCGGCGAGCCGCTGCACCACCGTGCGGTCGGTCGCGCCCACCAAGCGGTACGCCGTCGGCAGGGTCGCCACGACGACCGGACCGGCCGGCGCCCCGGTGGCCGTCCCGGTCGTCCGTGGCCCGGTGCGCGTCGCCGGGTCGCCGTACCTCACCGGCGCCGTGACGGCCCTCGGCGTGGAGAACCGCGCCTTCTACGGCCTCGCCATGGGCACCTCCCCCGCCACCGCCCGGCTCGTCCAGAACAACGTGCTCCCGCTGCGCGAGCCCACCCCGGTCACGGGCGTGACCCGGCGGGTGGCGCTGCCGTCCGTGGCCGTCGACGTGCCGGCCGGGCAGACGCTCTACCTGCTCGCCTCGGCCACCAGCGACACCTTCGTGACCATGGGCTCGCGCACCCCCGGCGTCGTCGTCCTGGACGACACCGTCGTCTCACTACCCGTTGTCGGCCGCTGAGCGCCTACCCTCGACACGGTGCGCACACTTCCTCGGGTCGCCGCCCTCCTGCTGGGCTGCAGCCTCCTCGCGGCGCCGTCGCCCTCGAGCGGCGGCGGGGCGGACGACGACACGCGTCTCTCGACCGGCCTCCCGTCCGACGGCCGGCCCGCGAGCACCCAGCTCTCCACCCGCCCGCGGATCCCGCAGACCTCCGACGGCGTGCGCGGCGAGATCGCGCGCCCGATCCCGCGCCGGCTGCGCGGCCTCGCCCGCGCGACCGCGCCCTCGGCCGAGTGGCGGGTCGCCCCCGGCATCCGCTACCACCGCTGGGACCAGGTCGACGCCCGCGGTCCGATCCGCGCCCACCTGCTGACCGTCAACCTGCGCACGCGCGGCGTGAGCCTCGGCTACGGCTCGCCGGGCTACGTCGCGCGCACCGACGAGGTCAGCGACATCGTGGCCCGCAGCAAGGCCGTCGCCGGCGTCAACGGCGACTTCTTCGACATCGGCGACACCGGTGCGCCGCTCGGCATCGGCCGCAGCCCGAGCGCCGGGCTGCTGCACGCGCCGAAGGCCGGCTGGAACGCCGCCTTCTTCCTCGACTCCCGCGGGCGCCCCGACATCGGGCCCCTGCAGCCGGTCCTGCGGGTCGCCAAGCGGCCGGGCATGACCATCACCAACTACAACTCCCCCGCCGTGCCGCCCGGCGGCATCGGCGCCTACACCCCGCGCTGGGGCCTGACCTCCGGCTACAGCGTGACCGACGGCCGCCGCCGCGGGGTGCGCTACGTCCGCGTCGTGCGCCAGCGCGTCGTCGAGACCGGCCGCCGGCTGTCGCAGGGCAAGCGCGTGCGAGGCGTCATCCTCGTCGGTCGCGGCCGAGGCGCGCGCAGCCTGATGGCCCTGCGCAAGGGCGACCGGGTGCGGCTGCAGCGCGGCATCGCCGGCTCGCCGCGCCTGGCCATCACCGGCAACAAGATCCTGGTCCGCGACGGGGTCATCGACGTGGTCGACGACCGCGAGATGCACCCGCGCACGGCGATCGGCTACGACCGCGACACCGGCGACGTCCTGATGCTGGTCGTCGACGGCCGCCAGAGCTTCAGCCGCGGCTACACGATGGTCGAGCTCGCCGAGCTCATGATCGACCTGGGCGCCGACGAGGCGCTCAACCTCGACGGCGGCGGGTCCACCACGATGGTCGCGCCCAAGCCCGGCGAGCGGGTCAGCGTGCGCAACAGCCCCTCGGACGGCGCTCAGCGCAAGGTCGCCAACGGCCTCACCGTCCGCTACCGCAAGCCCAGCTGACCCCTACGTCGCCGGGTCGGCCGCGGCCGGGGCGATGTCGCCGGGCACGTCGACGACCACGACGGTCGTGACCGGGGCGAAGCACTCCTGCAGCGGGCTGGCGACCTTGGCCGGGGTCACCGTCCAGGCGCCGTCCTGACGGGTCACGAACACCTCGGGTGGCACGTCGCAGCCCAACGCCACGACCGCCGCGCCCAGGCTGTGCCCCGTGGCCAGGGAGTGCTGGTCGACGGCGGCGCGCACCTGCTCGCCCAGGGTGGCGGAGTCGAGCTGCGCGAGGAAGGCGTCGACCGCCGCGCCCTCCACCGGGGTGAGCACGTCGGCGGCGCTCCCGCCCGCTGCGGTCTCGCTCAGCAGGGCGACCACGACGGGCTCGCCCGTGGGCGGCGGCTCCGTCGTCCCGCCGGAGGACGGCTCGCCCGGTGTCGGTGTTAGTGAAGGGGAGGACGAGGACGCCGGGACGTCTTCCGCGGTCGTGTCCCCACCGTCATCGCCGTCGCCGCAGCCGGCGAGCAGCGTCAGCAGCAGGAGGGGTCCGAGAGTCCGTCTCATGGTGGTTGGACGCTACCCCTCGGGGGCCGGTTCCCGCCGCCCTGGCACGCTGGCGGCGTGACCGCGCCACCTCCCGCCGAGCGACGCCGCAGCTTCACCCGCGCCGAGCTGGACGCCTTCCGCGACGCCCTCGTGGCCGACCTGTTGCCCGGACCCGGCCAGGAGCTCCGACTGCTCTTCGTCGGCATCAACCCGGGCCTCTGGACCGCCGCCACGGGCAGCCACTTCGCCCACCCGGCCAACCGGTTCTACCCGGCGCTGCTGCAGGCGGGCATCCTCGAGCGACCGATCAGCCCGTCGGCCGGGATGACCGACGAGGACCGCGACTACCTGCGCGCCCGGGGCATCGGCATCACCAACATCGTGGCCCGCGCGAGCGCTCGCGCCTCGGACCTCAGCGCCGAGGAGCTGCGCGAGGGCAAGGAGCGGCTCGCCGCACTGGTCCGCCGTACGACGCCGGCGGTGGTGGCCGTCGCCGGCATCACCGCCTACCGCACGGGCTGGGGCCACCCCAAGGCCGTCCTCGGCCGCCAGCCCGAGGACCTCGAGGGCGCGCAGCTGTGGGTGGTGCCCAACCCCAGCGGGCTCAACGCCCACCACACCGTCGCCACCCTCGCCGAGGCCTACGCCGAGCCCGCCCGCGCCGCGGGCATCGTGGCGGCCTAGAAGGACTGGTCCTTGCCGAGCACGGTGAGGCCGTCCTCGACGACGAACCCCCTCGCCCGGTCGGCCTCGTGGTCGACGCCCACCTGGGCGCCGTCGGGCACGACGACATTCTTGTCGAGGATCGCGTTGCGGACGATCGCGCCGGCGCCGATGCGCACGTCGTTCATCAGCACCGAGCCCTCGACGACCGCGCCGGCCTCGACGCGCACCCCGGGCGAGAGCACCGAGCGCTGCACGCTCGCGCCGCTGACCACGACGCCGGGCGAGAGCAGCGCCTCGTCGACGGCCGCCTCGCTGCCGTCGACGCCCTGCACGACCTTGGCCGGGGGCTGCGGGCCGTAGGAGGTGTAGATGGGCCAGGCGAAGTTGTAGAGGTTGAACACCGGAAGCGGGGAGACGACGTCCATCTGGGCGGCGTAGTAGGACCCGAGCGTCCCGACGTCGCGCCAGTAGCCGCGGTCGCGGTCGGTGGCGCCGGGCACGACGTTGTCCTTGTAGTCGTAGACGCCCGCCAGCTCGCGCCGGACGAAGGCGGGGACGATGTCGCCGCCCATGTCGTGCTTGGAGCCCTCCATCGTGGCGTCGCGGGTGACGGCCTCGATGAGGGCGTCGGCGTCGAAGACGTAGTTGCCCATGGAGGCCAGCACCTCGCCGGGGCTGTCGGGCAGGCCAACGGGGTTGGTGGGCTTCTCGAGGAACGCGCGGATCCGCGACGGGTCGTCGGGGTGCACGTCGATGACCCCGAACTGGTCGGCCAGCTCGATCGGCTGCCGGATCGCGGCCACGGTGCACGTGGCGTCGCTCTCGCAGTGCTGCTGCACCATCTGGGCGAAGTCCATGCGGTAGACGTGGTCGGCGCCCACGACCACCACGATGTCCGGCTTCTCGTCCTTGAGCAGGTTGAGCGACTGGAAGATCGCGTCGGCGCTGCCGAGGTACCAGTGCTTCCCGACGCGCTGCTGCGCGGGCACCGGGGTGACGTAGTTGCCGAGCATCGTCGACATCCGCCAGGTCTGCGTGACGTGGCGGTCGAGGCTGTGGGACTTGTACTGCGTCAGCACGACGACCTTGAGGTAGCCGCTGTTGACGACGTTGGACAGCGCGAAGTCGATCAGGCGGTAGATCCCCGCGAACGGCACGGCGGGCTTGGCGCGGTCGGCGGTCAGCGGCATCAGTCGCTTGCCCTCGCCGCCCGCGAGCACGATGGCCAGGACCTTCTTGCGGTTCGGGGCGCTCATGGATGCACCGTATCCCTCGAGCCACGTCCGAGTAACGTGCCTCACGTGAGGATCGACGTGCTGAGCAAGGAGTACCCGCCCGAGGTCTACGGCGGCGCGGGTGTCCACGTGACCGAGCTCGTGCGAGCGCTGCGGGCGCGGCGCGACGTCGAGGCCCGGGTGCACGCGTTCGGAGCGCCGCGCCAGGAGGCCGGCACGGCGTCGTACCCCGACCTCGCGGAGCTCGCCGGCGCCAACCCCGCCCTGCAGACCCTCGGCGTCGACCTGGCCATCGCCGACGCGTGCGCCGGCGCCGACCTGGTCCACTCCCACACCTGGTACGCCAACATGGCCGGCCACGTCGCGTCGCTGCTGCACGGCGTCCCGCACGTCGTGTCGGCGCACTCGCTGGAGCCGCTGCGGCCGTGGAAGGCCGAGCAGCTCGGCGGCGGGTACGCCGTGTCGTCGTGGGTGGAGCGCACGTCCTACGAGGCCGCGGCCGCCGTGATCGCGGTGTCGGCCGCGATGCGCGACGACGTGCTCGCCTCCTACCCCGCCATCGACCCCGCCCGCGTCCACGTCGTCCACAACGGCATCGACACCGAGCAGTGGGCGCCGCTCACCGCGCCCGACCGGGTGCGCGAGCTCGGCGTCGACCCCGACCGCCCCTCGGTGGTCTTCGTCGGCCGCATCACCCGGCAGAAGGGCCTCCCACTCTTCCTCCGGGCGGTCGCCGAGCTGCCTCCCGAGGTGCAGATCGTGCTGTGCGCCGGCGCCCCCGACACCCCCGAGATCGCCGCGGAGGTCGAGGGGCTCGTGAGCGAGCTCGCCGCCCGGCGTACCGGCGTCGTGTGGATCACCGAGATGCTCCCCCGCCCCGACGTCGTCGCCCTGCTCACCCAGGCCACCGTCTTCGCCTGCCCCTCGATCTACGAGCCCCTGGGCATCGTCAACCTCGAGGCCATGGCGTGCGAGACCGCCGTCGTCGCGACCGCCACCGGCGGCATCCCCGAGGTCGTCGTCGACGGGGAGACCGGCCGACTGGTCCCGATCGAGCAGGCCACCGACGGCACCGGCACCCCCCTCGACCCCGACCGCTACGTCGCCGACTTCGCCGCCGCCCTCCTCGAGGTCGTGGCCGACCCGGCCCGCGCGGCGCAGATGGGCGTCGCCGGCCGCCGGCGCGCCATCGAGTCCTTCGGCTGGCCCGCCATCGCGGACCGCACCGTCGACATCTACCGCTCGCTGGCCTGAGCCGCGCGCGGCCGTCCGGCCGGCTGTAACGCAGCGGTCGGGGGCCGCTAGATTCGCCGGCGTGACCAAGCTGATGTTCGCGCTGTGGGGCTCGGACCTCGCCACCTCCCTGCACCTGCCGACGCTGCGCGACGCGCTCGCCGCCGCCGGGGGCGAGCGGGTGCAGCTCAACGTCGACGACGAGCACGTCGCGCCGGCCATGCGGATCCCGACGTCCGAGGAGCCCATCGGAGCGATCGTCAGCGTCTGGACGTCGGGCCCGGCCGAGCCGGTCGCGCAGGTGCTGGCCGGTGTCGCCGCCCGCGTCGCCGGCTGGGAGGTCGAGGAACGTCGCCCGATCGACCCGCCGGAGACCTGGGACGGCGCTCGGGGCGACGGTCTCGCCAACGTCGCGGTGCTGCGACGGCCGGCCGAGCTCACGCAGGAGGAGTGGCTGCACCGCTGGCTCGTCGACCACACCCCGGTCGCGATCGCCACGCAGGCGACGTTCGGCTACCTGCAGAACGTCGTCGTGCGCCCGGTCACGGCGGAAGCGCCGCCGGTCAGCGCGCTCGTCGAGGAGCTCTTCCCGATCGAGGGGATGAGCGACATGCACGCGTTCTACGGCAGCGGCGGGGACGACGCGGAGCTGGCCGCGCGGCTGACCCGCCTCATGACCAGCGTCGCGAGGATCGGCGCCGACCGCGACCTGGACCTGGTGCCGACGAGCCGGTACCTCTACCCGCTCACTCGCTGACGTAGCGGTTGACGACCTTGCCCGTGAGGTCGGCCTCGAGGTAGCCGCTCTCCTGGAAGTCGTTGGAGGCGTAGACCGAGATCCACGCGTCCGCGGCGCCGAACTCGTCGGGCTTCTGCAGGATGACGTAGACGCTCGTCGGGTCCTCGACCAGGTTGTTGCGGGCGCGACGCACGAGCGGCGCGATCACCGACGGGTCGATCCGCGCCAGGTCGAAGCGCTGGAAGCTCGAGCGCCCCGGCGACGGATCGGTGTCGAGGTCGCCGTCGTAGTAGTAGCTCAGCTCCCGCGGTCCGGTCGCCTGCGCCGGCACGGCGACGGAGGCGTACGTCGGGTAGAGCACCACCCGGAACACCGTGGTCGTGCCGGTCTCGGCCTCGATCGCGTCGCGGAGGGCGTCGAAGTCGGCGGGCCGGAAGAGACTGGGACGTCCCTCCTCGGGCACACCGTCGGGGCCGACGCCCTCGCTGAACGTGTCGGACCCGAACGGGTCGGACTCGAAGGGGTCGTCGCTGATCGCCGAGAACACACCGAGGATGACGCTGCCGACCACCACGAAGATGACGACGAAGAACACGATCGCGCAGCCCTGCCCCCCGGAGGACTTCCGCGTGCCGAAGAGCTGCTTGGCGGTCGCCGCCGTCCCCCGGGGTGGGCCGTAGGGGTTCGTCGAGACCGGGGTCGCGGGCGCCTCGTACGTCGGCCACGAGGTCGGCGCTCCCGTAGCCGGCGTCGTGCTCGGGGTCTGCGTCGCGCCGGGCTGGTCGCGGTAGGCCAGGTCGTGGACGACCATCCGCACCTCGGACGCCGTCTGCGCGCCGCGCAGCTGCATCACGCGGTGGTCGCGGTCGGCCTGCACGATCCGGCCGTCGGCCAGCGCCGCCTCGACGGCCTTGATCGCCGCGTTGCGCTCGCTGTCGCTGACCGGGTCCACGCTGAGCACCGTAGTGCCACCAGGGCCCCCGGAGCCATCACGTTCGACGACCCGCGTCACGTTGTCCACAGGCGTCACGCCGCCCCTTCCGGCCACGCGCCTCGAGCGGTAATTTCGGCTCCACCTTCTCGGGAAGGACCGCTCGTGCCCCACCTCCGCCTCGCCGCTCTCCTCGCCACCGCGACCCTCCTCGCCGCCGGCTGCTCCGACGACGCCCCTCAGCCGCGCGTGGAGCCTCCGCCCAGCGCAACCCCCACCGAGTCCCCCTCGCCGACGGAACCGACTGCGACGTCAAGCGCACCGGCGGCCCTCAACCCAGTGCAGACCGTCCGAGCGTGGGTCGCCGCCCGCAATGAGGCGCTAACCAACGGTTCAACCACCGCCGTCTACGAACTCAGCTCGTCGGATTGCAAGAGTTGTCGAGACCTCACTGAGCCCTTCGCAAAGGTCTACGCGGCTGGCGGATCAATTGATTCGAAAGGCTGGCTAATCGACAGCATTGAGCGCCGCCCAGACTTCTCGAGCAATCGACAAGTTATCGCGGCCATGACCTTTGCGGCTGGTCAGATAATCCGGGCCTCGGGGAAGCCCCCTTCTCAGTTCTCCGAAGAAAAGCACATCCTTCAGTTCGATCTCATCCGACGCGACTCGGCTTGGCTGGTCGCCGAGGTGGTGTTCCTGCCATGAAGCCCATCCATCTATTGGCACTGGCCCTGATGGGTGGGCTCGTGTATCTCCCTGCGTCGGCGACTCAAGCGGGGTGCGTTAGAACTGAAGTGGTCAACTTCGTCATGGACACCGCTGTCGTGACTGTCGTCGAGACCTGCTCGGAGAACACCGGCGGCGACTCGTCAGCCACCGACGCGGCTACTCCGACCATCGGTGGAGCCGCATGTGTTGCGGCTTCACTGCTCTTGGAGGATGCCCCAGCGGACTATTGTGCGGGACCCCCCGCGCAACCTGTCCTCACGGACGATGTTGTGGCTGCTGCTCTGCGTCGCCTCCCGCTTCCCCCGTCCCAGCTCGTGGTGCAGCCACCCAACGGCCGCACGCTGGTGAACTTCGCGACGAACTTCTACACCGAGACCGAGCCGTTCACGCGGACGATCACGCTGCTCGGGCAGCAGGTCGACCTGCGGATCCGGCCGAGCGCGTTCGGGTGGCGCTTCGGCGACGGGGAGCGGGTGACGACGAGCGAGCCGGGGTCGCCGTACCCGCGGCTGGAGATCACCCACCGCTACCAGGACCGAGGTGCCGTGCGGCCGTCGGTGGACACCACCTACTCCGCCGACTGGCGCGTCGGCGGCGGTCCGTGGCAGCCGGTGAGCGGCACGGTCACGATCCCCGGCGCGCCCGTGGCGCTCGACGTGGTCGAGGCCTCGCCCACGCTGGTCGGCTACCGCTGACCGTCGAGCTCCGCGAGCCGCTCGTGCAGCTTCCGACGTACGTCGTCCGGCGTGACCTGCGCGCGCTTGCGCTGGTCACGGGCGAGAATGGCTCCCGTGGCGGCCACCCCGGTCAGTCCCGCGATCCCCAGGATCTTCCACAGCTTCACCGACAGGACTCCCTCACGTTGGACACCTCCAGGCTGACGCTCGACGCGGCGGTCGAGATCACCCGCACCGGCGACCTCTGGCTCTTCCGCGGTCGCTCCGCCGCCGACCACGCTATCCGGGTCGTGACCAACGCGCCGGTCAACCACGTCGGCATGGCGGTCGTGATCGACGACCTGCCACCGCTGATGTGGCACGCCGAGCTCGGCAAGGGCCTGCTCGACGTGTGGACCGGAGACCACCACCGCGGCGTGCAGCTGCACGACCTGCGCGACGCGGTCACCCAGTGGTGCGGCCGCTACGAGCAACGCGCCTGGCTGCGCCAGCTCGACACCGAGGTGACGCCCGACATGGAGGCGGCGGTGCTGCGCACGATCGCGCGGCTGGACGGCACGCCGTTCCCGTCGACGGCCAAGCTCGCGACGCGGTGGGCACGCGGACGGGTGCGCAGCAAGGCGCCGGCCGAGCTGACCTACTGCGCGGAGGTCGTCGCGGCGACGTACCAGGCGATGGGACTGCTCGACGAGCGCCGCCCGACCAACTTCTACGACCCCGGCACGTTCTGGTCCGGCGACGGGCTCGACCTCGAGCGCGGCGCCCGGCTGGGCGACGAGATCCCGGTGCTCGTCAGACCGTGACGTCTAGGCGGTGACCCAGTCCTCGCCGTCGAGTACGCGCATGACCGGGTCGGACACCGAGCCGCGCGGCACGTGGCCGAGCAGCGAGACCGCGGTGAACTCCGCGGCGTAGCCGTCGAACGCCCGCCCGCGGCGCAGCATGGCGTGCTTGCCGCCGGGGATCTTGATGAAGCCGACCTCGGTGGTGCGGGCGATGCGGCGCGCGACGAGCTCGGCGCGCTGTGGGAGCGCGATCCGGTCGGCCGTGCCGTGCACGACGAGCACCCGCCGCCCGGACAGGTCGACGGAGTCGTCGGGGTAGACCCACGGGTTGAGCGCCACGACGGACTCCACACCGCGCTGGTCGCCGGCGAGCAGCGCGGCGCGGCCACCCAACGAGTGACCGACGAGACCGACCGGCAGCTCGCCGTGGCGCTCGCGGACCTGCCCGAGCGCCCACTCGACGTCGGCGACGGGCGTGTGCTGGGTGTCCCAGCCGCGGTAGGAGTTCAGGACGCGGTAGACGGCGAGCTTGCCGCGTCCCTCGCGCGCGACCCGCTTGGCCGTGGGGATCATCCGCACGACCGACAGCTGGGTGGGGCTCACCATCATCTGCTGACCACGGCTGGCGCCGCCGTGCAGCACGAGCACGACGCCCGTGGGGAGCTCGGGCTCACGGACGGGGAGGAGACGCGGCTGGGCCTGCACGCGCTCAACTATCCCCGGTGGCCCCAACAGCGTCCTCGCCACGACTGCTGCGCGCCGTGACGTACGACGGGGCGCGCAGCCGCCGCACCCACCCGTACTGCTCGAGCCCGGGCAGCTGGTGGCGCACCGGGTCGAACGACACCGACTGGTCGTCGGCCTCGAGATGGCTCAGGCGCAGGTCCGCCACGTGGCGCCAGTCGCCGTCACCGACCGCGCACAGGATCTCCACGGTCGACCCACCGCTGGATCGCGCGGCGAGCACGACTGGGCCGGCGACGGTGCGGTAGGGCAGCAGCGTCGTCATCGGTCGTCCGTACTGGCTCCTGCTCAGCGTGAGCGCGTAGCGCGTGAGACGCCCCATCCCGGTGGTGGAGAACAGCAGGTCGCCGTGGCTGCCGTCGGGGTTGGTCACCTTGATCGCCAGTCCGTGCACGTCCGGCAGCCAGCCGGGCAGGCCGACGGAGCGCGACTCGCGCACGACGACCTCGTCGGTCGAGACGGCGTCGAGGAAATCCACCCCCAGCGGGGGCTGCAGGCCGTGTCGGTAGAGGCACGCGTTCGCCACCGAGCCGCGCGGGTGGAGCGGCTTGGCCGCCGGCCGTACGGCTGCCAGGGCGCGCGTGCCGGTCGCCAGCACCGCCCCGCCGACCGACGCTGCGCGACGTCCCAGCTCCGGGCTCAGGCCCTTCACATCGGGGTCTGGCTGCCGACGTCGCCGCGCAGGGCGCGCTGGCCCACCAGGCCCATCCCGACCATGCCGATGGCGAGGACGAGGTGCAGCCAGTTGTCCGCGTCGTTGAGCGGGACGAAGTTGGCGTCACTGCCGTGGCCGACCAGCAGTCCGTAGACCCACAGGACGAGGTAGACGATCCCGCCTCCGACGAGGTAGGCGATCGCCGTCGTGGCCTTGCGCGCCAGCACCAGCCCGGCGACGCCGAAGAGGAGGTGGACGATGTTGTGCAGGACGGAGACCTGGAAGATGCCGAGCAGCTTGGCGCCGCTCTCGTGGCCCGCGAGCTCCATCGTGTCGTAGTCGGTCGTGACACCCGGGACGAACCCGAGGACTCCGGCGAGGAGGAAGACCGCTCCGGTCGCCAGGGCGAGGGTGCGGGTGAGCTTGTCCCGGCCGTCGTGGGCCGTGCTCGCGTGGTGGTCGTGGACGGACATGGGCCCGCTCCTCTCATGGGGAAGGCTCCCGGTGCCCCTCCCTCCCATCACCACGTTCGCCCGAAGGGGTGGAGTCGCACCGTCCGGGCCCGGGTACCTGAGGGCCCCTCTCGAGGAGCAACGATGACCCCCAGCAAGCCCGCCAAGAAGGCGGCCGCCAAGGCCACCAAGGCCGTCAAGTCCACCATCGACAAGGCCGCAGAGCTCCTGGAGCCGGTGATTCCTGGCACGCCGGGGGCCGCACCGGCGACCCTGGAGGAGCCGACCAAGCCGATGGAGCCGCTGCCGCCCAAGCCCGACCAGCGCACGCCGGACACGCGCACCGCGACGGGCACCAAGGTCGACGCCCTCCCGACCGATGCTGCGCAGCAGGGGGCGTACCTCACGACCTCCCAGGGCGCGCGCCTGCGCGACAGCGACCACTCGCTGAAGGCGGGCCCGCGCGGGCCGACGTTGCTCCAGGACCACCACCTGCGCGAGAAGATCACCCACTTCGACCACGAGCGCATCCCCGAGCGCGTGGTCCACGCGCGCGGCGCCGGCGCCCACGGCACCTTCGAGGGCTACGGCTCGGCGGGGTCCGTCACCAAGGCGGGTTTCCTCGCCAAGGGCAAGGAGACCCAGGTCTTCGTCCGCTTCTCGACGGTCCTGGGCTCGCGCGGCTCGGCCGACACGGTGCGCGACACCCGCGGCTTCGCCACGAAGTTCTACACCGAGGAGGGGACCTTCGACCTCGTCGGCAACAACATCCCCGTGTTCTTCATCCAGGACGGCATCAAGTTCCCCGACGTGATCCACGCCGGCAAGCCGCACCCCGACCGGGAGATCCCGCAGGCGCAGAGCGCCCACGACACCTTCTGGGACTTCGTCTCGCTGCACACCGAGGCGCAGAACCACACGATGTGGAACATGTCGGACCGCGGCATCCCCCGCTCCTACCGGATGATGGAGGGCTTCGGCGTCCACACCTTCCGCTGCGTCAACGAGGCCGGCGAGACCTCGCTCGTGAAGTTCCACTGGAAGCCCGTGCTCGGCGTCCACTCCCTCACCTGGGAGGAGGCGCAGCTGATCAACGGCATCGACCCCGACTTCCACCGCCGGGACCTGTACGACGCCATCGAGTCCGGCGCGTTCCCCCAGTGGGAGCTCGGCATCCAGGTCTTCGAGGACAACGAGGAGCAGATGTTCAACGGCATCGACCTCCTCGACCCGACCAAGATCGTGCCGGAGGAGCAGGCCGAGGTGCAGCCCATCGGGCGCCTGACCCTCAACGCCAACCCGACCAACTTCTTCGCCGAGACCGAGCAGGTCGCCTTCCACGTCGGGCACCTGCCTCCCGGCATCGACGTCACCGACGACCCGCTCCTGCAGGCGCGGCTCTTCTCGTACGTCGACACGCAGCTGACCCGGCTGGGCGGGCCCAACTTCTCGCAGATCCCGATCAACCGGCCGCACGCGCCGGTCAACGACATGCTGCGCGACGGCTTCCACCAGCACGCCGTCCACGGCGGCGTGGCGCCCTACAAGCCGGCCTCGCTCGACGGCGGCTGCCCGTTCTTCGCCGGGGCGGACGACAACGCCTTCCAGGACCTGCCGGTCCGCGTGGCCGAGTCGACCAAGGTGCGCGAGAACCCGGCGTCGTACGACGACCACTACAGCCAGCCCCGCCAGTTCTGGCTGAGCATGACGCCGGTCGAGAGGGAGCACATCGTCCGGGCCTACACCTTCGAGCTCGGCAAGTGCTACGAGCAGGCGATCAAGGAGCGCCAGCTCCAGTCGCTGGCCAACATCGACCCGGTGCTCTGCCAGGAGGTCGCCACCGGCCTCGGCCTGCCCGCGCCCCAGGCCACGATCCCGCTCGAGGACCCCGACCTCAGCCCCGCGCTGTCGCAGGTCGGCGGGGAGTGGCCGCCCGACGGACGGATGGTCGGCATCGTCGTCGACCCCGCCGGCGACCTCGAGGGCGTCCGCGCGCTGCGTCGCACCATCGACGCCGCGGGCATGGTGCCGCTGCTCATCGCCCCGCACGGCGGGATGGTCGGCGACATGCCCGTCCAGCGGACCTTCGCGACCGGTCGCTCGGTGGAGTACGACGTCCTGCTCGTCGCCGGCGCGCCGGTGCCGGCACCCGACGCGCTGGGCGCCCGCGACGACAAGGCCGGGACCCCCGGCCAGCCGCTCATCGACCCGCGGGTCGTGCTGATGGTCCAGGAGTGCTTCCGGCACGCCAAGGTGATCGGCGCCTGGGGCGAGGGTGTCCAGGCCCTCGCGGCTGCAGGAGTCCCGTCGGACGAGCCCGGCGTCGTCAGCGGTGAGGACGCGGCGACCGTGTTCACCGAGGTGCAGGGGCTCATGGCCGCTCACCGAGTCTGGGAGCGCTTCCCCGCCGCGATCCAGTAAGAGCTAGGCGCAGGACACGCACGTGCGCGCCGTCGGGCGGACCTTCATCCGCCCGGCGGCGATCTGCTGCCCGCACACGGCGCAGCGGCCGTAGCTCCCGTCGTCGAGACGGGCGAGCGCGGCCTCCACCTCCTCGAGGTGCTGGGACGCCTGGCGCACCAGCGCACCGACCTGCGAGCGCTCGAAGGCGATGGTCGCGCCCTCGGGGTCGTGCTCGTCGTCGGCATTCGTGTCGCGCGAGGCGTCCACGACGCTGCGGAAGTCTCCCCGCAGCGTCGCGAGCCTGGCCGCCGTCCGTGCCCGGTCGGCCAGCAGCAGCTCGCGGGCCTCGCTCACGGCGCGGGCGTGGGCGCCGGCGCGGTCGGGGTGGGCGAGGGCTGGGTGGTGGGCTGCCCGGTCGGCGTGCTCGACGGCTCCTCGGTGGGCTCGTCGCTCGGGGTCTCCGACGGCTCCTCGGTGGGATCGTCGGACGGCGTCTCCGCGGTGGGATCGTCGCTGGGCGCCTCGTCGCTCGGCTCCTCGGAGGGCTGCTGCTTCGGGTCGTCCTTGCGGTCGCCGCGGTCCGAGGAGCCGCCGCCGGTGAAGGTCGAGCTCGAGTCCTTGTCGCTGCCGCCGGTGTAGGAGGCCACGCTCCGGCCGGTCAGCGCCTCGAACGAGGCTATCGCGACCAGCACCAGGAGGAACGTCGCGGCGGCCAGCAGCCCGATCCGCTTCCACGGCAGCAGCAGCAGCCGCTCGCGCAGGCCGAGCTGCGCCGGGGCCGCGTCGTCCAGCTCCTCGCGCGCCTGCTCGAGACGGTCGTCGGCCACCTCGAGGTGCGCCTCCACCGCGCCGGTGTCGTTCTGTCGACGACCGGCGCGGCGGACCTCGGCCTGGGCGATGCCCACCTTGGCGAGCGCGGTCTCCTGCGCCTTCGCCATGGTGCGCTTGCTGCGCGCCAGTCCCTGCGCGTACACCTGGCTGGAGATCGTCACCGCGATGCTGCCGAGCGCGGCGCCGATCAGGGTGCCGGCGGCGCCGAGGGTCGACAGCAGGACCGCGGTCGTGACCGCGGCCAAGGCCCCGGCGATGGTCTTGAGCCAGTCGATCTTGGGCGGGTTGTCGGTCTCAGTGTCGTCACTCATCTCCTTCCAGGGTGCCAAACACCTCCGCGGAACTCACATCCCGCGGGGGTGAGTCAGGACACCTCCTGCGCGGTGACCACCAGGTTGTCGGCGTAGTGGAACCCGCCGCCCCCGGTGCTGCGCCTGTTGGTGCAGGTCACGAGGTGCAGGAGGTGGGGCCCGTCGGTGCGGAACACGGTCCCCGGGACCCCGCGGCGACGGTCGTAGCGGCGGATGCTCCGGACGACGAAGCGGTGGACCTTCCCACCGGGCTCCGCCCAGCGCACGACGTCGCCCACGCGCGCCTGCCGCAGGCGCCACAGCGCTCCGGGGCGGTCACTGCGGTCGGAGACGTGCCCCGACACCACGCTGGAGCCGATCAGGTCGTCGGCCGCCGCCGTGGCGCTCAGCCAGCCCAGGCGGAACCGGTCGTTGGGGATCGCCATGGTGCCGCGGTCCAGGCCCACGGGGTCGACCGGCGCCCGCAGCCCGATGCGGTCGATGCGCAGCTGTCCCGCCGGTCGACTCCGCGCCGAGGACGGGTCGTGCGGTGCGACGTAGGGCCGGTAGAGGTAGCGCGGCTCGGTGCGGGCCGTGGGGTAGGTGAGCTCGCCGTCGGGGCGGGTGCTCGCACGAGCCGGCCCGGAGGGCACCTCCGGGATGCGCGGGAGCGGCGGACGCGTGACGAGGGCCGTCTCCACCGGGATCCCGGGCCTGCTCTCCGCGGGCTCGGTCGTGGCGCTGGCCTGCAGGCGCTCGCTGTAGGTGTAGCAGCCGGCGGTGCGCAGGAGCGTGCCTCGGGTCGTGTGGGTGCCGTTGCCCCTCGCGACGAAGGAGCCGCTGTCGGCGATCCCCGAGCCGCGCCAGCGCAGCCCGTCGCACGAGCCGTTGGCCCGCGGGGCCCGCGGGCCGTGCAGCCACCAGCGCACGACCACCCGGTCGCCCCGCGCCAGTCCACGGATGCGCACCCGGTCGTGGAGGCGCTGGCCGACCAGCGCGTGCTGGTCGGAGACGACCGTCGTCACGCGCGGCGTACGGCGCACGGCCAGCGCGGTCTCCGGGACCAGGCCCGGCGGGCTGCTGGCCTCGTGGGTGAGCGGCGTCGCCGGGACGTACTGGCTGTAGGTGTAGCAGCCGGCCGTGCGCATCGTGGTGGACGGCGTGCGGTGCAGGCCGTCGCCGGCGGCCGCGACGACGCCCCGGGCGGCGACCGGCGCGCCGGTCCAGGTCAGGCCGGCGCAGGAGCCCCCGCGGGGAGCGACGGGACCGTGCAGCGTCCACTGGATCGTCACGGGGCTGCGCGCGATGCCTCCGACGAGCACGGCGTCGTGGATCGCGTCGCCGACGAAGGCGCGCTGCCGGGACGCGGTGGTGCGGACCGTCGGGGTGAACGGCACCACCCGGGTCGTCTCCTCGACCAGGCCGCAGCGGGTGGTGGTGGGCAGGGTCTGCTCGTCACCGGGGAGGTGCTCGACCCAGGTGTAGAGACCGACCTGCCCCACGGTCACCGGCGGCGTCTCGAACGTGCCGTTGCCGCTCACGGGGAACGTCACGCGGCCCGCGACCCGGTCCGGCGTGCAGTCACCGGGTCCGGGCTGGGCGTCGTAGGGCCCGAAGAGCGTGGCGGTGGCGCGGGCGGCGTAGCCGGCCGGGAGGCCCGAGACCGTCACGATGTCGTGGATCCGGGCACCGGGCGTCACCTCGGCCTCGGAGGTCTGCGTGATCACCCGCGGACGCGCCCTGCGGATGCGCGCCGCGGCCTCGACGACGGCGGTCGTGCGGCTCTCCTGGGCGATCCAGCCTCGCTGGCGCCCGGCGTTGCGCGCGTGCGGCCCGCCGTGGCCGCGCCAGTCGGCCGTGCGGTAGAGCAGGCCGTCGGAGGAGGGGCCGGACGCCGACGCGCGCACCCGGTAGCGACCGACGTCGCGCGGGCGCACCCGCACCTGCGAGCGGTGGCGTCCGGTGACCAGCGTCCGCGGGCACCGGACCGGGCCGCGGCAGCTGAACCGCACCCGCACGCCCGGGACCGGACGCCCGGCCGCCGACATCACGCGCACCCGGTAGGTGCGGCTGCGGCCCAGGTGCACCGGGCCGCTGCCGCGGCTGTCCATGACGAGGCGGTAGGGCCCGTAGTAGGCCGAGGCCGCACGCCACATCTCCTGCGCGAGCCCCATGATCGAGCCGTCGAGTCCCCCGATCGGCGGCCGCACGCGCTCCC
Source organism: Nocardioides lijunqiniae (assembly GCF_015024225.1). Classification (GTDB taxonomy): domain Bacteria; phylum Actinomycetota; class Actinomycetes; order Propionibacteriales; family Nocardioidaceae; genus Nocardioides; species Nocardioides lijunqiniae. Next base: position 370,399 of record NZ_JACJGM010000001.1, on the reverse strand, counting down.
CCACCTCGAGGCCCTGCGGGTAGACCACGGTGCCGTCGCGGCGGCGGCCGTCACTCATCACCTCGCGGATGATCAGCGCGATCGCGGCGTCGCGCTCGTCGCTGCCCGTGGACCCACGGCCCGCCCACGTCGAGATGACGTGGTTGAGCGCCGCGACCTCACGGTCGCGCACGCGGTCGCCGAGCTGGTTGACCAGCCGGCGCGTCGAGACCTCGCGGGCCTCACGGGGCAGCCGCGAGTCGTAGAGGAAGTCGATGCAGAAGAACACCCGGCCGCTCGGCGCGCGGTAGGTGCCGATCCAGGTCAGCCCGCTGCGGCCGTCGACGCGGTAGCGCAGGCAGGCGCCGTTGACGAGGTTGGGATCGATGCGGCGGCAGGTGTCCTTGGCAACGCGGGTCGCCGCCTCCGCCGGCGGTGCGCCGCCCGGTGGGGCGACCACCAGCGCGAGCCCGGCGACGAGCAGGGCGAGGACGGTGAGCAGGGACAGGCACAGCGAGCGGGGCTTCCGAGAGATCGACATGGCGACCACCGTTGCCAGGCGCGGAGCCCGTGAAAACCGCGATCTCGCCGCCTGTGGATGACCGCGTGGAATCCGTGTCGCCACCGACACCACGCGCTAGCGTCACGCACATGGATCCGCTCGAGGCCGAACGCCTGCACGCCGACATCGAGTACGGCCTGCGCCTCGACAAGGCCGAGGCTCACGAGGCCCTCGGCCGTCGGATGTCCCCCGGCGAGCACGGGCGCGTCCTCTTCCTCCAGGCCGCCGCCGGGCACTGGATGCTGCGCCACGAGCACGAGCGGGCCCGAGCGCTGCTGTCCTCGATCCAGGACGAGCCGTCCGAGGGCGTCATCGCCACCCGTGCCGTCCAGCTCGAGCTGGCGTTCGCGACCGACGATCCGGCGTGGGCCGACGACTTGCTCCAGCGGCTGCTGGACGACTTCCGCAGCGGGCTGCTGACGACCTCGACCTGCCTCTTCGTCGGGGAGCTGCTGCTCGCGAACGGCCGGCTGCGCCAGGCACAGCGCTGGCTGACGTTGCCTCTCTCCCGGCTGGACCCGGACGAGGACCTGGACGGAGTCGAGGAGATGTGCGTCGAGACACGCGCCCAGGTCCGACGCCAGCTCGGGCTGCCCCATGACCGGTACGACGCACTCGCCGCGCAGCTGGAGGCCGGGTACGGGCCGGACTTCTAGACCGAGCCGACAGGGTCGGCAGAGGCCCAGCACCAGCGACACCGATCACTTGCCGCACCGGAAAGCGTGCGCTAGGTTTCCGGCATGGAAAGCGATCCCCTCGACGACGTCCGTGAGGCGCAGCGCGTGGCCGACCGCGCCGAGGCTGCGCCCTACATCGACTTCCCGCCGACGCCGTGGTGGTACCCGCCCGCCGCCGGGCTCTGGGCCGGGGCGCTGGTGTCGATGCTGGCGCTCACCGAGCGCCGCTCCCCCATCTCCGTGGTGGGCATCGCGCTGCTGCTCCTGGTGCAGATGGCGTTCGTGACCTGGTACACCCGCTACCACGGGGCGCTGCCGTCGCCGAAGGGCGCGCCGCCGGAGTTCCGGCCGGCGTTCGCCCGCTACACGGCGGGCATCCTGGTGATCATGGCCGCGGGCGCGCTGGTCTGGCTGCTGCTCAACGCGTGGGTGGCGGCAGCGACGACCACGGTCCTGGTGACGGTGGGCCTCACGCTCTACGAGCGGGCCTACGCCGACGCCGCCGAGCGGACGCGGGCGCGTCTCGGGTGATCGAGGACCTCGACCCCGTCATCCACGCGCCCAAGCGACTGGCCGCGATGGCGGTGCTGACCAGGGCCGACGCGACCTTCCCGTTCCTGCGCGACCACCTGGGCGTGAGCGACTCCGACCTGTCCAAGCAGATGGCGACCCTCGAGAGGGCCGGGTACGTCGTGATCGCCAAGGCCGGTCGCGGGCGCGGCTCCGTGACGTCCTACCGCCTCACGCGGGAGGGCCGCGCCGCCTACGCCCGACACCGGCGCGCACTCGCCGCGATCCTGGAGCAGGCCGGCGGCTGAGGACGCATAGGATCCGCGCATGAGCGAAGGCAGCGGCGAGCAGATCAGCCCCGACGGCAAGTGGCGATGGGACGGGCACAACTGGGTGCCCCACCAGGGCGCCGCACCCGAGACCCCGCAGTCGCAGCAGGCCCCGCCGTCGCCGTACGGCGATCCCCAGGCCGGCACGCCGTACGGACAGCCGCAGCAGCCCGCGAGCCCCTACGGCCAGTACCCGCCGCGTCCCTACGGCTTCACGCCGCCGCAGAAGAGCAACACCACGCGCAACGTGCTGCTGGTCATCGGCCTGCTGGCGCTGCTGCTCGTCGGCGGCTGCCTCGCGGTGGTCGGCCTGGCCGCCAACGAGATCGACAACGCCGTCGACGAGGTCACGGCCAACGACCGGGAGCCCGGCGGCGTCGACAACCCGCTCGAGATCGAGCAGGGCGAGGCGTTCGACGTCTACGGCTTCGAGTACCAGGCGGGCTGGAAGATCCTGGCCGACGACCTCGGCGAGGCCGATGTCGTGGGGCTGAAGTACGAGAACCAGCGCGACGCGATCGACGACGCGTCGGTGCGGATCAAGCTCTTCCAGGGCAACGAGCTGCTCGCCACGGTGAGCTGCCGCTCGGAGACGGCCGAGGTCGGCCAGATCGTGCCGCTCGACTGCTACTCCACGGACACCATGCCGGCGGCCTACGACAAGATCACGATCGCCGACGCCTACTAGGTCTCACGCGGGGCCCCGCGCGGGCCTCACGCGTCGACGCGCTCGGCCAGCGTGAACGGCACGGTCAGCACGCCGCCCTTGACCGCCAGGTGGTAACGGGTGCGGCCGCGCTTGACCAGCGTGCCCACCACGCCCTCGTAGCGACCCTGCGCGGTCACGCGCATGCGGGCGCCCACGTCGGCCGGGGGCGCGTCGAACAGGGTCGCGGGGCGCGACAGGATGCGGCACAGCTGGGCGTCGTAGGCCGGCGTCATCGGGACCGTCTGCCCGTGGTGGGTCCAGGTGAAGAGGTGGGCGGGATCGAAGGCCCTGGAGCAGGTGGCACACGCCATCGGGCGGGTCGGTCGACGGTGGCGGGTGACCCGGTGGCCGGCGCCGCACACGCCGACCCAGGCGCCGTCCACGCCCGGGGTGTCGGCCGAGATCAGACGCTCGCCGCTGCAGCCGATGCGGCGCGCGGTGGCCTTCCAGACGCGGTCGTGACCGTGGCGTGCGCCGACCAGTGCGTGGGCGATCTCGTGGAGGATCGTGTCGCGGACGTCGGCGTCGCTGTGGACCTGTGTCAGGGGCGCGGACAGGCCGATGCGGCGCTCGGACTCGCGGCAGATGCCGGCGCGGCGCTTGGCGCGGTCGAAGACGAGCTCCCAGTCGTGCAGGCCGTGCTCGTCGAGCAGCGCGCGGCCCAGCCGGGCCGCCTCCGCGAGCTGCACGTCGTACCTCCCTGACCGTTCCCCGGTGTCGACTGCCGAGTGACGAGACGATCCTAGGAAGCGCCGCCGACATCGAGCCGCTGGGCACCGATGACGCTGAGGAGCTGGAGCTTCTCGTGGCTCTCGCTGCCCGGCGCGGCGGTGAAGACCAGCAGCCCCTGCGACTGCTCGATGTCGTAGAGCACCTGGCAGTGCACCTCGACCAGGCCCACCTCCGGGTGGGCGATGCGCTTGAGCTTGGTGTGCTTGCGCTCGACCTCGTGCTCGGCCCAGACGGAGGCGAACTCCTCGCTCGTCGCCAGCAGCGCGTCCACGATCTCGGCCGCGCGGGAGCCGGCGCCGTCGCGCGCGTAGGCGACCCGCAGGTCGGCGGTGAACTGGCGGCCGTGGCGCGGCCGGTCCTCCTCCGGGTAGATCGCCCGCGACTCCGGCTGCGTGAACCACCGGTGCACGACCGAGCGGTCCAGCCCCTCGTACGACGTCTCGTCGCCGAGCAGCGCGACGGCGGGCGGCGTCTGCACCAGGGTCTCCCCCACGCCGTTGACGACCATCGCGGGCGTGTCGGCGAGCCGGTCCAGGATCCGCATCAGCCCGGCGTCGACGTGGTCCTCACGACGCGCGCGGCGCGGCGCCGGGTGCCCGCCGAGCAGGAAGAGGTGGTCGCGCTCGTCGAGCGAGAGGTGCAGCCCCCGCGCGATCGCCGCCAGCATCTGCTCGGAGGGCTGCGGGCCGCGCTGCTGCTCGATGCGGCCGTAGTAGTCCACCGACATCCCGCTCAGCGCCGCCACCTCCTCGCGCCGCAGCCCTCCCGTACGCCGCCGCGGCCCGCGCGGCAGCCCGACGTCCTCGGGCTGGAGCGCCTCGCGGCGGGTCCGGAGGAAGTCGGCGAGCTGGGCCCTGTCCATGCCCCCCAGTGTCCCAGGCTGGGTCACACGCTGGGTCACACGCTGGGTCACAGGAGCATGCCGCCCGACGCCTCGACCCGCTGCCCGGTGACCCAGCCCATGGCGTCCGAGGCGAGCGCCGCGACGGCCGCGCCGATCTCGTCGGGCTGCCCGACGCGGCCCATCGCGGTGACGGCGCCGAGGTGGGCGCGCACCTGGTCGTCGTCGCGCAGCGAGCCGCCGCCGAAGTCGGTGGCCGTCGGTCCCGGCGCGATGGCGTTGACCGCGATCCGGCGCGGGCCGAGCTCCTTGGCGAGGTAGCGCGTGTAGACCTCGACCGCCCCCTTCATCGAGGCGTACACCGACAGCGCGCCGTCGCCGGTGAACCGTGCCAGGCCCGTGCTGGTGTTGATGATCCGCCCGCCGTCGGCCAGCAGCGGCAGCAGCGCCTGGGTCAGGAACACGACGCCGGTGAAGTGCACGGCCACGAGCTCCTGGACGGCGCCGAGCTCGGTGCTGCCGACCGGCGTGGGCGCGGCGACGCCGGCGTTGTTGACGAGGACGTCGAGGCGCTCCCGGCCCCAGTCGGCGGCGAGCGTGCGCCGTACGTCGGCGGCGAAGGCGTCGAAGGTCTCGACCTGCGTGGTGTCCAGCTGGAGGGCGACGGCCCGACGGCCCGTGGCCCCGATCTCCGCGACGACCGCGGCCGCCTCGTCGGCGTTGGCGCGGTAGGTGATGATCACGTCCGTCCCGGCCCGAGCGAGGTGGAGCGCGGAGCTGCGCCCCAGGCCTCGGTTGCCGCCGGTGACGAGCGCGGTCCTGGTCTGCGTGGTGTCGCTGTTCGGTGTGGTCATGCGTCCAGCCTGCGCCGGCACGTCGTGCGGATGAAGGCCGTGACTATCCAGGGACCACCGGTCCCTGGCTGGCTCCAGTCGGTGGTCGAGGTGCGAGCGAAGCGAGCCTCGAGACCGCCCCGGGCGGACCGATGACTCCCGCCCTCGTCCCCCCTCGATCTGGCATGACCACCCGACTCAGCCCCTACCTCCACTTCAACGGCGGCGCCCGCGCCGCGATCACCTTCTACGAGTCCGTCTTCGGCGGTGAGCTCCTCGTCAACACCTTCGGTGAGATGGGGATGGAGGGCGAGCAGGCCGACAAGATCATGCACTCGCAGCTCGAGACCCCGCACGGGCTCGTGCTCATGGCGGGCGACACCCCGCCGGACGTGACGGTCTCTGCGAGCGACACGGTGACCCTGTGCCTCAGCGGTGACGACGAGGCCCAGCTCACGGCGTGGTTCGCCGCGCTCTCCGAGGGCGGCGAGATCCAAGTCCCGCTCGAGAGGCAGATGTGGGGTGACGTCTTCGGCCAGTGCGCCGACCAGCACGGCGTGAGCTGGATGGTGAACATCGTCCCGCAGCCCTGATCGGGCCCGGCGGTGAGACCATGAGCACATGACCACCGAGAAGCCCCTGATCATCGTCGGCAACGACGGCTCCGACGCGGCCGAGCCCGCCCTGCGCTGGGCGCTGGACCACGCCCGGGCCGTGGGCGGCGCCGTACGGGTCGTGCGTGGCTGGTCGATGAAGACCGCGCCCCGCCCCGAGACCCAGACGGTCGGCCACATCCCGCCGATCGAGGACTTCGAGGCCGCCGTGCTCCAGGACCTCCGGGCCGACACCGAGCGCGTCGCCGCCGACCACGCCGGCGTCGAGGTCGAGTACGTCGCCAAGCGCGCCCCCGCTGCCAACGCCCTGCTCGACTGCGCGAGCGACGCCGACCTCGTGGTCGTCGGCGCCCGCGGCCTGGGCGGCTTCCGCGGCCTGACCCTCGGCTCCGTCGCCGACCAGGTGAGCCGCCACTCCCCCGTGCCCGTGGTGATCGTCCGCAACCGCAAGACGGCGGAGACCGAGCGCTCGATCCGCCAGGGCTAGCAGTCGCCGAGGGACGTCGTCCGGCGCCGCACCACGGACGACGTCCCCGAGACGCAAGAAGGGCCCGACACCTCACGGTGTCGGGCCCTCCTCGTCTCAGTCGATCAGCTGCAGCCGCTGGTGGAGCCGCAGCCCTCGCAGACGTAGCAGGAGCCGGCGGGACGCATCTTGGTGCCGCAGGTCATGCAGAGCGGGGAGTCGACCGCGGTGCCGGTGAGCTTCTCGAGGAGCTCGGCGGAGGTGTGGGCCTCCTGGCCGGAGTGGATCGTCGCGGGGACCTCGCGCTGCTCGGCGCCCTTGGAGTCCTTGGTCTCGACGACCTGACCCTCCACGGTCTCGGGATTTCGAGACGGTTGCTTCGCAACCTCCTCAACCACCGAACCCTCCTCGATGAGCTCCGAGGCGGAGCCGGTCTCCTCGACGAGCTCGTAGGAGCCGGTCTCGAGGTGACGCTGACGCTCGTCGGCGGAGTAGATGCCCATCGCGGAGCGCTCCTCGAAGGACAGATAGTCCAGGGCCAGGCGGCGCCAGACGTAGTCCATCAGGGACTGGGCCATGCGGACGTCCGGGTCGTCGGTGAGACCGGCCGGCTCGAAGCGCAGGTTGGTGAACTTCGCGACGTAGGTCTCGAGCGGCACGCCGTACTGGAGGCCGATGGAGACCGCGATCGAGAAGGCGTCCATGACGCCGGCGAGCGTGGAGCCCTGCTTGCCGAGCTTGAGGAACACCTCGCCGAGCTGACCGTCGTCGTGCGCACCGGAGGTGAGGTAGCCCTCGGCACCGCCGACGGTGAACGACGTGGTGCGCGACAGGCGCGACTTGGGCAGGCGCTTGCGGACCGGGGCGTAGACGATCTTCTCGATCACCTTGGTCGCCTCGGCGACCTCCTCCTCCACCTTGCTGGTGTTGGAGTCCTGGCCCTTGTTGTCGCCCTTGCCGCCGGAGAGCGGCTGGCCGACCTTGCAGTTGTCGCGGTAGACGGCGGTGGCCTTGAGGCCCAGCTTCCACGACTGCAGGTAGATGTCCTCGATCTCCTCGACCGTGGCGGTCTCGGGGAGGTTGACCGTCTTGGAGATGGCGCCGGAGAGGAACGGCTGGCAGGCCGCCATCATCCGGACGTGGCCCATCGGCTTGAGCGAGCGGGCACCCATGGCGGTGTCGAAGACCTCGTAGTGCTCCTGCTTGAGGCCGGGGGCGTCGATGACGTGGCCGTGCTCGGCGATGTAGTGGACGATCGCCTCGACCTGCTCGCCGACGTAGCCCATCTTGCGCAGGGCGCGCGGGATGGTCTGGTTGACGATCTGCATCGAGCCGCCGCCGACGAGCTTCTTGAACTTGACCAGCGAGAAGTCCGGCTCGATGCCGGTCGTGTCGCAGTCCATCATGAAGCCGATGGTGCCGGTGGGCGCGAGCACGGAGGCCTGCGCGTTGCGGAAGCCGTTGACCGCACCCAGCTCCTGGACGTCGGCCCAGGCCTGCGTGGCGAGGCGGTGCACCTGGCTGTCGACGATCCCGAGGGTGCGGATCGTGTCGTTGGCGGCCTGGTGCTTGCGCATGACCCGCTTGTGGGCCTCGGCGTTGCGGGCGTAGCCGGCGTAGGGGCCGACGATCGCGGCGAGCTCGGCCGAGCGCTTGTAGGACTGACCGGTCATCAGCGAGGTGATGGTCGCGGCCATCGCGCGGCCGCCGTCGGAGTCGTAGCCCAGGCCCATGGCCATGAGCAGCGCGCCGAGGTTGGCGTAGCCGATGCCCAGCTGGCGGTAGTCGCGGGTGGTCTGGCCGATCGGCTCGGTCGGGAAGTCGGCGAAGCAGATCGAGATGTCCATCGCGGTGATGATGAACTCGACGGCCTTGGCGAACAGCGGCGCGTCGAAGGTGTCGTCGTCCTTGAGGAACTTGAGCAGGTTCAGCGAGGCGAGGTTGCACGAGGAGTTGTCGAGCGACATGTACTCCGAGCACGGGTTGGACGCGGTGATGCGGCCGGTCTCGGGGTTGGTGTGCCAGTCGTTGATCGTGTCGTCGTACTGCAGGCCGGGGTCGGCGCACTCCCAGGCGGCCTTGGAGATCTTGGTGAAGAGCTCGCGGGCGTCGATCATCTCGATGACCTCGCCGTTCTTGCGGCCGCGCAGGGCGAAGTCGGTGCCGTCCTCGACCGCGCGCATGAACTCGTCGCTCACGCGGACGGAGTTGTTGGCGTTCTGGTACTGGACCGAGGTGATGTCGGCGCCACCGAGATCCATGTCGAAGCCGGCGTCGCGCAGGGCGCGGATCTTGTCCTCCTCGCGCGCCTTGGTCTCGACGAACTCGACGATGTCGGGGTGGTCGACGTCCAGGACGACCATCTTGGCCGCACGACGCGTGGCGCCGCCCGACTTGATGGTGCCGGCGGAGGCGTCGGCGCCGCGCATGAAGGAGACGGGGCCCGAGGCCGTGCCGCCGGAGGACAGCAGCTCCTTGGAGGAGCGGATGCGGGAGAGGTTGAGGCCGGCGCCGGAGCCGCCCTTGAAGATGAAGCCCTCCTCCTTGTACCAGTTGAGGATCGAGTCCATCGAGTCGTCGACCGACAGGATGAAGCAGGCCGACACCTGCTGCGGCGAGGGCGTGCCGACGTTGAACCACACCGGGGAGTTGAAGGAGAAGTACTGGTGCACGAGCAGCCAGGTCAGCTCGTGCTCGAAGACCTCGGCGTCACCGTCGGTGGCGAAGTAGCCGTGGTCGAGACCGGCCTTCGTGTAGGTCTTCACGATCCGGTCGATGAGCTGCTTGAGGCTCCACTCGCGGGCGTCGGAGCCGACGGCGCCGCGGAAGTACTTGGTCGTGACGATGGTGCTGGCGTTGACCGACCAGAAGTCGGGGTACTCGACCCCGCGCTGCTCGAAGACCGTGGCGCCGGTCTTCCAGTTGGTCTGGACGACGTCGCGGCGCTCCCAGGTGAGCTCGTCGTAGGGGTGGACACCCTCGGTGCTGAAGACGCGCTCCATGGTGAGGCGCTTGCCGAAGACGGTGTCTCCCGCGCCCCTGCTCGTGCCGCTGACGGTCTCGGTCATGGTTCTCCTCGTGCTTCCTGGTGCGGGTGGAGGGCTGCTTCTAGTCAAGCTGGGAGCACCGACAGCCCCGGGTGGGCTGGTGCTCGACGATTGGTGCGCCCGGCAGGCCGCTTCCCCACGACCTGCCGGGCGGTTCTGGGTCAGCCGCTGGGGGCTGAGTGGGCGAGCGCGGCCGGGGAGTCCGGGACGGCTCGCTCAGCGCGCAGGCTGGCGATCTCGTCCTCGAAGTCGTCGGCCGACTCGAAGGCGCGGTAGACGCTGGCGAAGCGGAGGTAGGCCACCTCGTCCAGCTCACGGAGAGGCTGCAGGATCGCGAGGCCGACCTCGTGGGCCGGGATCTCGGCGGCACCGGACAGACGCAGGGCGTCCTCGACGGCCTGGCCCAGGCGGGCCAGCGCGTCCTCGGTGACGGGACGACCCTTGCACGCCTTGCGGACGCCGGAGATCGCCTTGTCGCGGGTGAACGGCTCCGTGGCGCCGGAGCGCTTGAGCACGGTCAGCTGCATCTGCTCCACGGTCGTGAAGCGCTTGCCGCAGCCCCCGCTCTCGGCCGAGCACGTACGTCGGCGGCGGATGGAGCAGCCGTCGTCGGACACCCGTGAGTCGAGGACCCGGGTGTCGGTGCTGCGGCAGTACGGGCAGTGCATCGGGTCCTCCTCTCGGGTGGTGACCGTGCTGCAGACTGTGGAGAACGAGCTCTCCACTGTGGATAACAACCGCGGAACTGTGCGTCATCCCGCTGAAACTGTGTGCGGGGACCCTGCGGCCTGTGCACTAGATGTGGATAACTACATCGTTGTAACTACTAGATGTTGTGGAAGCGTACGCCCCGGCCGCCGCGGCACGCAAGGGGGTCCGCGGAATTGCCGCGGACCGGCTCCAGCAGGCGGCGTTCACGCAGGTCAGCAGGGGTGAGCCGGTCCGGACCGGCCGCGCGTCACTCCTGAGCGGCCAGGCCCGAGAGTGCGGCGAGATCGCGCCACCACGCGATCCGGGTGGGCCGACCGTCGTAGTCGCGACGCTGGTTGGCCCCGCTGGTGCCCGGCAGCACGAAGACCTGGCTCTCCCCGACGTACCAGTCCGCCGCGCCCAACCCGACTTTCGGTCGCTTGAGGGCGCGGGCCGCCTCGTGCGCGACGCCCTTGGAGGTGAAGGCCAGCCACTCCGGCGCCCAGCGCTCCACCTTGGCGGCGAGCTCGTCGATCTCCACCCAGCGCGGGTCCCAGTGGCCGACCAGGTCGGTGAGGCCCAGCCCCAGCTCGACCACCGAGGCGCCCTCCTCCGGACGCAGCCGCCGTGGCGACATGCCGCTGAGGTGCAGGGACTCCCAGAAGCTGTTGCCGGGCGAGGCGTAGTAGTGGTCGCGGCTCTTGATGCTCTCGGCGCCGGCCAGGCCGCAGAACACGACGACCGGGGCGGGACCGACGATGTCGGGGAGGACCTCCATGACGCCCCGGTGCCCGCTGGGGCGCGGGCGATGCCCACCGACGGCCCGCGGGTCCTGGTAGGAGGGCAGCGGTCCATCAGACACAATGGCCCCCGTGAGCCAGGGAAAGCGTGCCGGGTCGCGCCGGGGGGCCAAGCCCCAGCGCGGGTTCCGGCCCGCGCTGCTGGCCTACGCCCTCGGGGTCACCGCGGCCGTCCTGGCCTGGGGCTACCTGGTCTACGCCGCCATCGACTTCGGCACCGAGGCACGCGGCGGCGACTCGCAGGCCTGGGCGTTCCTCGCGCTCGCCTCCGTCGGCGCGGTGGCCTGCCTGTTCCTCGGCCTGATCCTCGTCGCCCGGATCCTGCGAGCCCTCGGCCTCACCCGGTCCTCGGCGCCGCCCGCCCCGAGCGACACGCCCACCCCGGCCCCGCCCTCCGGCGGCGGCCGCCGCGCCGCCCGCTGACACAGCCCCGCCACCCCCGACGAGCCCGGGAGTACGCGCAGCGAGTACTCCCAAGGGAGGACGAGCGCAGCGAGGACTCCCCCATGCCGCAAGGGGCGGGGCCACCGTGTGGCCCCGCCCCCTGTCTTCCCCGGCTCGTCAGCCGGGGTCGAGGCGGCTGACGAAGTCTGTGTGGGTCTACTCGTCGGGCACGATCAGCTGCTGGCCGACCGTGACCATGCTCGAGTCGAGCGCGTTGAGGCGGGTGATCTCCTCCATCGTGGAGCGGGTGTCGCCTTCCGGGTCCACGTCGGCGGCGATGTCCCACAGGGTGTCGCCGGCCCCGACCATGACCACGCGGGTGGGCTCGGGGGTGCCGGCCTCCTGGGTCGCCACGGAGCCGGAGGCGAGGGCGAAGCCCACACCCAGGACGACGCCCAGAGCCAGGAGCAGCACGACGAGCCGGCCGCGACGGGTCAGGCGCAGCGTGCTCGCCTGCCGGGTCTGCGGGATCGGGCGGTGCAACGTCATCGTGCTCATCTGGGACCTCCTGGGGAAGTGGCGGTCAGCCTCGGTATGTGTCGAGCAAGGTCTAACGGTGGCCACCGACACCCACCGGAGATCGGCGAGCGATCCTGCGGCGATTGCGGCCCACTCGATCAGACGTTCGATCGAACATGTGTACGAGACTAGATCAGGTGTTCGAACGAAATCAAGACCCTGGACGAACAAATGTTCGAACGCCTCGGCGGGAGGGGGCGCGACACGCCGTTCGAACAGGTGTTTGAACAAACCCGCCGATGGTGGGACCCTCACCTCATGGCCAAGAAGACTGTCACCGAGCTCCCCGACGGACCCCCGGACGCCACGGGCCTCACCCCCCGGCAGCTGCGCGTGCTCGCGACCATCAAGGACAGCATCGAGCGACGGGGCTATCCCCCGAGCATGCGCGAGATCGGCCAGGCGGTCGGGCTGACCAGCAGCTCGAGCGTGGCCCACCAGCTCAAGACGCTGGAGGAGAAGGGCTTCCTCAAGCGCGACCCCAACCGGCCGCGCGCGCTCGAGGTCTTCCTCCCGGAGGTGATGGCGGCCCGACGCTCGATGAGCAGCGCCGAGGAGTCGTCGTACGACGAGACCGGCATCGGCGACGTCGCCCCGGCCCCCACCAACGTGCCGCTGCTCGGCCGCATCGCGGCCGGCGGACCGATCCTGGCCGAGGAGACCTTCCAGGACGTCTTCCCGCTGCCCCGCCAGCTGGTGGGCGAGGGCGAGCTCTTCCTGCTCGAGGTCTCCGGCGAGTCGATGATCGACGCCGCGATCTGCCACGGCGACTACGTCGTGATCAAGCGCGAGCAGACCGCCGAGAACGGCGAGATCGTCGCCGCGCTGATCGACGGCGAGGCCACCGTCAAGACGCTGCAGCGCAAGGACGGCCAGGTCTGGCTGCTGCCGCACAACGAGGCGTTCGAGCCCATCGACGGCACCCACGCGACCATCCTCGGCAAGGTCACCGCCGTCCTGCGTCGCATGTAGGCTCGCGCGGGTGCCTCCCCTCAGCGCTCGCCGCGCACCCGTCCTCCTGCTGGCCCTCCTCGCCGTCCTGGCCTCGCTCCTCGCGGCGCCGAGCGCAGGGGCCGTCGACCGGGACGACACGGCCGTTGAGAGCGCGGCGGAGGGTGCCGAGGACGCGCCCGTCGAGGTGTCCTCCCCCGAGGCCGAGCAGGCGCTCGACATCGCCGAGGACGCCCTCGAGGGCGAGGGTGACGAGGACGTCGACGCCACGCTCGCCCTGCGCGAGCTCGCGCTGCGGCTCGACGAGCTGGAGGGCGCCGACCGCGTGACTGCGGAGCGGATCTTCGCCCGGCCCACGTCGCCGTCCGACGACGACACCTACGGCCCCTTCCCGGTCTCCAGGATCTGCTCCCCCGTGGTCTGCGTGCACTACGTGAAGGCCGGCCCCGAGGCCGCGACCGACGCGTGGGCGGCGAAGACGCTGGCGACCACGACGTCGGTGCACAACCGCTACGTCGCCGCCGGCTACAAGGCCCCCAAGCCCGACGGCACGCGGGGCGGCGACGCGCGCACGGACATCTACATCGCCAACATCGGCGACCGCGGCCTCTACGGCTACTGCACCACCGACGAGCGCAAGCCGTTCCGGGCGCCGTACGACCGCTACGCCTACTGCGTGGTCGACAACAACTACGCCGAGGCCGGGTTCGCCGCCCACACCCCCGACGAGAACCTCCAGGTGACCGTCGCGCACGAGTACTTCCACGCCGTCCAGTACGCCTACGACTTCGCCGAGGACGCCTGGTTCCTCGAGGCGACCGCCGCCTGGATCGAGGACGAGGTCTACGACTCCGTCGACGACAACCGCCAGTACCTCGCCGCCAGCCCGCTGCGCCGCCCCCGCCTCTCGATGGACCGCTTCAACCCCAACAACGGCTACCACTACGGCGTCTGGATCTTCTTCCGTCGGCTCAGCGAGCGGTTCCCGGGCACGCAGGGGGGCCTGCCGACCATCGTCCGGGACATGTGGCGCCGCGCCGACGGCTCCGGCCCGGCCCGGCGCAACCAGTACTCCTGGCAGGCCGTCTCCAGCGTGCTGAAGGCGCGCGGCACCTCCGCCCAGCGCGAGTTCAGCACCTTCTCCGCCGCCAACCGGCGCCCGCGCAAGACCTACTCCGAGGGCGCCGCCTACCGCGCCGCTCCCCTGGCGGGCCGCGCCCGGGTCTCGCGCGGCCTGGTCAGGCGCGAGGTGCGCCTCAACCACCTGAGCTCCGCCACCTACCGGCTCACCCCGGTCGCCGCGCTCCGCGCTCCCCGGTGGAAGGTGCGCGTCAAGCTCGACCTGGCCTCGGCCTCCCGCGGGTCGCGCGCCGTCATCACGACGTTCTTCAAGAACGGCACGCAGAAGGTGCAGGTCGTGCGCCCCGGCGCGCGTGGCAACGCCCAGCGAGCCGTGCCGTTCTCGCGCTCGACCGTCTCCTTCGTCGAGGTCACGCTGGTCAACGCCAGCGGCCGCTTCCGGTGCTGGCGCGGGACGGCGTTCTCCTGCCAGGGCAAGTCGCGCGACGACGGTCAGCGGCAGAAGCTCGCGGCCCGCGCCTACCGCTAGCGCACGCACGGTGAACGCCGGATGACCATCCGGCGTTCACCATCACCTCGCGGCGGCTCCCACGTTGACTACTGACGTGAGCCTCCCCTCGTTGCCCGTACGCCGCCGCGCCGTCCTCGCCACCGGCACGGCAGGTGCCGGCGCGGCCGCGCTGGCCGGAGCCGCACCAGCCCCCGCCGAGGCGGCCGGGCGCCGCTTCTTCCAGCACGGCGTCGCCGCCGGCGACCCGCTCCCCCACCGGGTCGTGATCTGGACCCGGGTCACCCCCACCGCCGCGAGCCGCCCCGGCTCGGGAGAGGGGCCCCGCGTCGAGGTGACGTGGGAGGTCGCCCGGGACCGCCGGTTCCGCCGGATCGTGCGCCGCGGCAGCGTCACCACCGGTCCCGGACGGGACCACACCGTCAAGGTCGACGTCGGCCGCCTCTCCGCGGCGACCTGGTACTTCTACCGCTTCCGCTACCGCGGCACCTCGAGCCGCGTCGGGCGCCTGCGCACGGCGCCCGCGACCCGCAGCCTGCCCGGCCACCTGCGCTTCGGCGTCGTCTCGTGCGCCAACCTGCAGGCCGGCTGGTTCAGCGCCTACCGCGGCCTGGCGCGGCGCGACGACCTGCACGCCGTCATCCACCTCGGCGACTACCTCTACGAGTACGCGCCCGGCGCGTACGGCGCCGGCTCCGACGACACCGACGTCCGTCGCCACGAGCCGGCGCGCGAGATCGTCTCCCTCGCCGACTACCGCCAGCGCCACGCGCAGTACAAGCGCGACCCCGACCTGCAGGACCTGCACGCGAAGTACCCGTTCATCGTCACCTGGGACGACCACGAGGTCGCGAACGACCAGTGGAGCGCGGGCGCCGAGAACCACGACGCCGGCGAGGGCGGCTTCGCCCGCCGGCGGGCACGGGCCCACCGCGCGTACGACGAGTGGATGCCCGTACGCCTCGACGGCACCGCCCGGCTCGGAGACGGCGACCGGCTCTTCCGGCGGCTGCGCTTCGGGCGTCTCGCCGAGATCAGCATGCTCGACCTGCGCACCCACCGCAGCCGCCAGGTCAGCACGGCACTGCCGTTCCCCGCTCCCGCCGCGGAGGCCGCGATCAGCGACCCCGACCGCACCATCGTCGGACGCCAGCAGATGCGCTGGCTCAAGGACTCGCTCAGCAGGCGCGGCGCGCAGTGGAAGATCGTGGGCAACCCCGTCATGATCGCGCCGCTCGGGCTGCAGGGGCTGCCCGACGAGGTCCTGCGACCCGTGAACAACGTGCTCGAGGTGCTCCCCGACGACGGGTTCCCCCTCAACGTGGACGCCTGGGACGGCTACACCGACGACCGCCGGGAGCTCTTCGCCCACATCCGCGACCGCGGGATCGGGGACACGGTCTTCATCACCGGCGACATCCACGGCGCGTGGGCCTGCGACCTGCCCTACGACGCCTCGACGTACCCGGTCGTCGACGGGTCGGCCGGCGTGGAGTTCGTGTGCACCTCGGTGACCTCGAACAACCTCAAGGACCAGCTCGGCACCCCGCCTCGCAGTCCGGCCAGCCTGGCGGTCGAGCGGGTGATCCTGGCCAACAACCGCCACATCAAGTACCTCAACTTCGACGACCACGGCTTCTCGGTGCTCGACATCACGCCCGCGCGCACCCAGATGGACTGGTTCGTGATCGGCGACCGGCGCGACCGCAGGACCCGGATCAGCCACACGGCGTCCTGGCAGACGCGAGCCGGCACCGCGAAGGTCACCCCCGTCGATCGGCCGGTGGGCCGATGACCACGCCCTTCGAGGCCGGGCTCGCGGAGGTGCGCACCGGCCGCCGTACGTTGCTCAAGGTGGGCGGCGCCGGCCTGGCGTTCTCCACCGCGGTCGCGACGACGGCAGCGGCGGCGGGCCCGCCGCCGGGCGACCGCAAGCGGGCCTACGTGCTCGTGATCGACGGCTGCATCCCCGGCGAGATCGACGGCGGCCTGACGCCCCGGCTCCGAGCCCTCCGCGACGGCGGCCACCGCTTCCCGCGGGCGGTCTCGATGCCGATCATGGAGACGATCCCCAACCACGTGATGATGATGACCGGCATGCGTCCCGACCGCACGGGGGTGCCGGCCAACGCGATCTACGACCGCCGGCTGGGCGAGACCCGCACCATGGACCGCGCCTCCGACATCCGGGTCGACACCGTCATCCAGCGGCTCAACCGTCGCGGCTACCGGACGGGCACGGTGCTGAGCAAGGAGTACCTCTACGGCGTCTTCGGCACCCGCGCCACCCACCGCTGGGAGCCGGCGCCGATCATCCCCGTCTCCGGCCACGCCCCCGACGTCTTCACGATGCGGGCCGCGCGCACGATGGTGCGGGAGTACGACCCGCACCTGATGTTCGTCAACCTCGGCGACATCGACCGGTTCGGTCACTCCGACTTCACCGGCACGACGGTCCGCCTCGCCCGGCGCCTCGCGCTCGCCGACACCGACCGGCTGGTCGGGCAGTTCGTCGACATGCTCCAGTCGACCGGGCGGTGGCGCCACTCGATGCTGATCGTGCTGGCCGACCACTCGATGGACTGGTCGACCCCCGACAGGGTGATCTCGCTGCAGGCGTCGATGGACGCCGACCCGCTGCTCGCCGGCAAGGTGCGGATCTCGGCCAACGGCGGCGCCGACCTCCTGTACTGGACCGGCGCGACCGCCGACCGTCCGCGCGCGATCCACCGGATGCGGCAGATCGCGCTGGCCACCCCCGGGGTGCTCTCCGCTCCCCGACGGGACGCGAAGGCGCTGCGACTGGGCCCCAACGCCGGCGACGTCGTGGTCTTCTGCAAGGCCGGCTGGCGCTTCAGCGACCCGAACCCGGTCACCGACAACCCCATCCCCGGCAACCACGGCCACCCCGCCACCCGGCCGATCCCGTTCTTCATCGCCGGCGGTCACCCACGCGTGCCGCGCCGCAAGGCGTCCTCCGCGCTGGCCCGCACCGTCGACGTCGCTCCCACGGTCGCGTCGTTCTTCGGCGCCGGCAAGCCGCGCCGCGGCTGGGACGGGCGCGCCCGGATCTAGCGGGAGCCCGCGGTCGGCGTGGATGTGCAGGCTGCCGGCTAGACCTTCGCCAGGCGCTGGAGCGCCTTGCGGACGACGGCGGGGTCGGTGGTGGTCCACATCGGCGGCAGGCTCGCCTTGAGGAAGCCGCCGTAGCGGGCGGTGGCCAGGCGGGGGTCGAGGACGGCGACGACGCCGCGGTCGTCGGTGGTGCGGATCAGGCGCCCAGCGCCCTGCGCCAGCAGCAGCGCGGCGTGGGTGGCGGCGACCTGCATGAAGCCGTTGCCGCCGGCGGCGTCGGCGGCCTTCTGGCGCGCGCTCATGAGCGGGTCGTCGGGGCGGGGGAACGGGATCCGGTCGATGAGCACGAGCTGGCAGGTCTCGCCGGGGACGTCGAGGCCCTGCCACAGGCTGAGCGTGCCGAAGAGGCAGGTGTGGGGGTCGCTGACGAACTGCTTGGCGAGCTCGGGCAGCTGGGCGTCGCCCTGGGCGAGCGTGGTCAGGTGGGGCAGCTGCTCGCGCACGTGCTCGGCGGCGGCCTCGGCCGCGCGGCGGCTGGAGAACAACCCGAGGGTGCGGCCGTCGGCGGCGTCGACGAGCTCGCAGATCTCGTCGAGCTGTGCCTTGACCAGGCCGTCGCGGCCCGGCGGCGGCAGGTGCCTGGCGACATAGAGGATCGCCTGCTGGCCGTAGTCGAACGGCGAGCCGACGTCGATGCCGACCCAGGGCAGCACGCCCTCGCCGCCCCGGACCGCCGCGCCGTCGACCAGGCGCTCGGAGGGCTTGAGGCCCACGCTGCTGGCCAGCGAGGAGAAGTCGCCGCCGAGCATCAGGGTGGCCGAGGTCATCACGACGGTCTTGTCCGTCAGCAGCTTGTCGCGCATCTGGCCCCACACCTGCAGCGGCGCCACGCACAGGCGCGGCGGGATGCGCTCGGTGCCCTCGCTGAGCCAGAGCACGTCGGCGTCGGAGCCCGCGGCCATCCGCTCGGCGGTCACGAAGACGTCCTGGACCGAGCCGCGCGCCTGGGTGCGGCCGGCATCGGCGTCGGCGTCGCCGCCCTTCTCCTTGGGGTAGGCCGACAGGCAGGTGCGCGCGGCGTCGCGCACCAGCACCAGGGCGTCGGCGAGCTCCTCGGGCACCTTCTCGAACCGGCCGGGCCGGGCAGCGGCGATCGCGTCGCGCAGCGCACCCGCGGCGTCGGCGAGGTCGTCGGCCTCGGGCCCCTCGACGTGGCGCTGGGAGCGGCGCGACGCACGCTCGACGTCGCTGGCCGTCAGCTCGTCGGTGGCGGCCTGGGTCACCCGGGCGGTCAGCTCGTGGGCCTCGTCGATCACCACGACGTCGTAGTCGGGGATCATCGGCACGCCCTCGATCGCGTCGATCGCGAGCAGCGAGTGGTTGGTGATGACCAGGTGCGAGCGGTGCGCCTTCTCGCGGGCCAGCTCGGCGAAGCACTCCTGCCCGAACGGGCACTTGGCCGCGCCCAGGCAGTCGCGGTGGCTGACGCTGACCTGGCGCCAGTCCTTGTCCATGTGGCGCGGGGCGGAGTCGCGCTCGCCGCTGCCACCGTCCTTGGCCTCCTCCTCGGCCCACGCGCGCAGCTCCAGGATCTTCTGCCCCATCGAGCCGGCCGGCAGGTCGACCAGCGCACCCTGCTCGTCGGGGACCCCCTCACGCACGCGGTGCAGGCAGGCGTAGTTGGAGCGGCCCTTGAGCACGGCGTAGGAGGTGTCGACGCCGGGCACGTCCTTGACGGCCTCGATCAGGCGCGGCAGGTCGCGCTCGACCAGCTGGTGCTGCAGCGCCAGCGTGGCGGTCGCGACCACGACGCGCTCGTCGTTCATCAGGCTCGGCACGAGGTAGGCGAGCGACTTGCCGGTGCCGGTGCCGGCCTGGACCAGCAGGTGCTTCTTCGACGTCATCGCGGTGGCCACGGCCTCGGCCATCGTCACCTGGCCGGCGCGCTCCTTGCCGCCGAGCGCCTCGACCGCGGTCGCGAGCACCTGCGTCAGCGGGAGATCGGAGGGCTCGGACACCCGAGAACCCTAGCCGCGCCCACCGACCGTCGGGTGACGCCGTCCCCAGGTGGGGGCGCGGTGGCGGGCCGGTGGCGGGCGGCGGTGGGCAGTTTCACCAAGGGATGTCGCCGTGGCGTCACCTCCCTCGGTCTGCAGCCCGTGGGAAGTGACGGTTCCCCTGCATACCTTGGGGAAACGTCACCGGCGCGGAGCCTCACACCAGCGCCAGGCTCCGCGCCTCGATGTAGTCGGGCGAGAGGACGTGGCCGATCGCGAGGGCGGCGGCGCCGAGCACGCCGGCGCGCTCGCCGGCCTGGGCGGTGACGATGCTGAGGTGCTCGGTCGCCAGGGGCAGCGAGCGCTGGTAGACGACCTCGCGGATGCCGGCGAGGAGGCTCTCCCCGGCGGCGGCCAGGGAGCCGCCGATGACGATGACCGAGGGGTTGATGACGTTGACCAGCACCGCGACGACCTCGCCGAGGTCGCGTCCGGCCTGCCGCATCGCCTGGACCGCCGCCGGCTCACCGCTCTGCACGAGCGCGACGACGTCCTGGCCGGCGCCCACCTCGACGCCGGCGCGTCGGAGGGACTCGACGATCGCCGGACCGGCGGCGACGGCCTCGAGGCAGCCCTGGTTGCCGCAGCGGCAGGTGACGTCGCCGGCGCGCGAGACCCGGACGTGGCCGAGGTCGCCGGCGGTGCCCTGCGCGCCGCGCTGGAGCTCGCCACCGGAGATCAGCCCGGCGCCGATGCCGGTGCTGACCTTGATGAAGACCAGGTTGTCGACGTCGGGCAGGTGGGCGTGCTGCTCGCCCAGGGCCATGATGTTCACGTCGTTGTCGATGAGCACGGGCACGGGGAAGGCGCGCTGCACCCGGGCCGGTACGTCGTAGCGGTGCCAGCCCGGCATGATCGGCGGGTTGATCGCGCGGCCGGTGTCGTGCTCCACGGGGCCGGGCAGGCCGATGCCGATCGCGGCGAGCTCGGAGACCGTGCGCTCCTGGTCGGCGAGCATCTCGGCCACGACCTCCTCGACCCAGCCGAGCACGTGGTCGGGTCCGGTCGCCACGTCGATGTCGGCCCGGCGCTCGACCAGGATCGTCCCGGAGAGGTCGGCCAGGGCCGCGGTGGCGTGCGTCGCGCCGATGTCGACGCCGACGACGACCCAGGCGCGGGGGTTGAGCGCGAGCAGCGACGGCGGCCTGCCGCCGGTGCTGACGCCGCCGCCGTAGGGTGCCACCAGCCCCATCCGCATCAGCACGTCGATGCGCGAGGCGATGGTGCTCCGGGCCAGGCCCGAGGCGTCGGCGAGCTCCGCGCGAGTCCGGGGCCGGCCGTCGCGCAGGAGCTCGAAGACGTCGCTGGTCCGCACCGCCGCAGTCTTCCACGCGGGAGTTATGAACGTCCAGCGAAGAACTTTTGCCAAAACCTCGACAGAAGTCCGTGACGCGTGCCACAGTGGCGCCGTGCCAGCAACATCTGTCGTCCTCACGGCCCGAGGGCTCACCAAGAGCTTCGTCGGCCACACCGTCCTCCAGGACGTCGACCTCGAGCTCCGCGCCGGAGAGGTCCTCGGCCTGGTCGGCGAGAACGGCGCGGGCAAGTCGACCCTGATGAAGATCCTCGCCGGCGTCCACTCCCCCGACTCCGGCAGCGTCGAGCTCGGCGGCGAGACCGTCTCGTTCAGCCACCCGGTCCAGGCCCAGCAGGCCGGCATCTCCACGGTGTTCCAGGAGTTCAACCTCCTCCCGGAGCGCTCGGTCGCCGAGAACATCTACCTCGGCCGCGAGCCGCGCAGCCGCGGCCTGGTCGACGTCGGCCAGATGCACCGCGACACCGAGGAGCTGCTCACCGGCCTCGGCGTGACGGGCCTGCGCCCCGGCCAGCGCGTGCGCACGCTGTCGGTGGCCGAGCAGCAGATCGTCGAGATCGCGAAGGCCGTCAGCTACGACGCCCGGATCATCTCCATGGACGAGCCGACCGCCGCGCTCGCCGAGCACGAGGTCGAGCTGCTCTACGGCATCATCGGCACGCTCACCGCGCGCGGCGTCGCGATCCTCTACGTCTCCCACCGCCTCAAGGAGATCTTCCGCCTCTGCGACACGATCACCGTGCTCAAGGACGGCCGCCAGGTCACCACCAAGCCCGCCGCGGAGCTCGACGACGCCGAGCTGGTCCGCCTCATGGTCGGCCGCTCGATCTCCTCCTTCTTCCCCGACCCGGTCGAGGGCACGGTCGTCGGCGAGCCGGCGCTCGAGCTGCGTGACGCCGGCAACGGCTACGTCGACGGCATCGACCTCACGCTGCGCGCGGGTGAGGTCGTCGGCATCGCCGGCCTGCAGGGCTCGGGCCGCACCGAGCTCGTCGAGGGCATCTTCGGCGTCCGCCCCCTCACCCGCGGCACCATGTCGATCGCCGGCAAGCAGGTGCGCCCGCGCTCGCCGCGCGCCGCGATCCGCGCCGGTCTCGCGATGGTCACCGAGGACCGCAAGGCCACCGGCCTCGCGCTGAACCAGAGCATCCTCGACAACGCCCTCGGCGTCGTGCGCGCCGTCTTCCCGCGGCGTACGTCGCAGGCGCGCCGCGAGGTCCCCGGCCTGCTGTCCTCGCTCGAGGTCTCGGCCCGGGCGACCGACCAGGAGGTGCAGTTCCTCAGCGGCGGCAACCAGCAGAAGGTCGTCCTGGCCCGCTGGCTGACCACCAACCCCCGTGTCGTGCTGATGGACGAGCCCACCCGCGGCATCGACGTCGGCGCCAAGCACTCCATCTACGAGCTGATGCGCTCGCTGGCCGCCGACGGCGTCGCCGTCCTGATGATCTCCAGCGAGCTCCCCGAGGTCATCGGGATGTCCGACCGGATCCTGGTCATGCGCGACGGCCGCCTCGCCGGCGAGCTGCCCGCGGGCTCCTCGGAGGAGGCCGTCCTCCAGGTCGCCACCGGCGTCACCGCCGCGCCGGCGACCACCACCCCCGCACCCACCGAGGAGGTCGCCCGATGAGGAGCCGCCTGCAGCACCTCACCTCGACCGGCATCGTCGTCGCCGTCCTGGTGCTCAGCCTGGTCGTCGGCGCCATCCTGACCGCCATCGAGGGCCGCAACTTCCTGAGCAGCGGCAACATCGACGCGATCCTCACCGGCTGCTCGATCCTCGGCCTCATCGCCATCGGCCAGACGCTGGTGATCCTGGTCGGCAGCCTGGACCTCTCGGTGCCGTTCGTCGTCAGCCTGACCAGCGTCCTCGCCGCGGGCCACATGGCCGGCGAGCCCGGCAACGTCGTGCCCGCCGTGCTCCTCGCGCTCGGCATCGCGGCGGTCATCGGCCTCGCCAACGGCCTGGTCGTCAGCTTCCTCAAGGTGCACGGGTTCGTCGCCACGCTCGGCATGGGCCTGATCATCAGCGGCTACATCGGCAGCAACTACCAGGGCAGCCACGGCCTCGCGCCGCGCTCGTTCCGGCTCATCGACGCCACCCAGATCGGCCCGGTCCCGCTCACCTTCCTGATCATGCTGGGCTGCGCGCTGCTGGCGATCCTCATGCTGCGCCGCACCCGGCTGGGCCACCACCTCTACGCCGTCGGCGGCAGCCCCGAGGTCGCGCGCCTGTCCGGCATCCGCACCTCCGTGCCGGTCGTCGTCGCCCACGTCCTGTGCAGCGTCCTCGCCGCCGTGGCCGGGCTCCTGCTCCTCTCCCGGCTCAGCGTCGGCAGCCCCACCATCGGCAGCCAGGGCGACTACGACCTGATGTCGATCGCGGCCGTGGTCCTCGGCGGCACGCTGCTGGCCGGCGGCAAGGGCAACATCGTCGGCACCCTCGCCGGCGTCGCGATCTTCGCCGTCCTCGACAGCGTCATGGGCGTCATGCAGGTCAACCCGTTCCTCAAGGACGTCATCCGCGGCCTCGTCATCGTGGCTGCCGTCGCCGTCTACGCCGGTCGCGAGATCGACCGGCGCCCCGCCCGCTTCGACCGGCCCACCGGCCTGGACGCCGTCCTGCAGGAGACCAAGTGAGCACCCCCGTGACCACCTCGACCCCGGCACCCGCCCGGGCCGCCATCCCCGCGCACCAACGCGGCCTCGGCGGTCGGCTGCTCGCGGCGATCCTGACGCCCGGTGGCGCCGTGTTCGTGCTCGCCGCGGTGCTCCTGATCGCGACGATCCAGGCCAACCCCAACTTCGGCGACCCTGGCGTGGTCATGCTCTTCCTCGGCCGCACCGCCCCGATCGCGATCGCGGCCATCGGCCAGTACTACGTGATCGTCTCCGGCGAGTTCGACCTCTCGATGGGCGCCGTCATCGGCACCCAGGTCGTCCTGGCCGGCAACATGATCGGCGAGGACCCCGACAAGGTCGTGCCCGTCACCGTGCTGATGCTGCTGGTCGGCGCCGCGGTCGGGTTCGTCAACGGCGTGGTCACCACCCTGCTGCGGGTGCCGAGCTTCATCGTGACGCTCGGCATGATGCTGGCGCTCGGCGGCCTGGTCTCCTACCTCACCGGCGGCGCCGCCACCGGCAACCCGGTCGACGAGTTCCGCGAGATCGGGCGCGGGCGCTTCGAGAACGTCCCGCTGGTGGAGTTCCTCCCCTACCCGCTGCTCATCCTGGTCGTCCTCGCGATCGTCGCCTCCTGGCTGATGCGCCGCCCGTTCGGCCGCAACCTGCTGGCCGTCGGCGACAACCCCGAGTCGGCCGAGCGCTCCGGCACGTCGGTGTGGTGGCTCAAGACCCGCGCCTTCATGATCTCCTCGCTCGCCGCCTCGGTCTCCGGGATCCTGCTCGTCGGCTACGCCGGCGTGCACCCGTCGGTGGGCGACGGCTACGAGTTCACCGCGATCACCGCGGTCGTGCTCGGCGGCGTGCTGCTCGGGGGCGGCCGCGGGTGGGTCCTCTCCGCCGCGGCGGGCGCCATCGCGCTCGAGCTGCTCTTCACCCTGCTCACGGTCAAGGAGGTCGAGTCCACGTGGCGCGACACCGTGCAGGGCGTGATCATCATCCTCGCCGTCGCCGTCGCCGCCCGTGGCTGGCAGGCCGGCCGTCGCCCGCGCGGGTCCGCCCGCCAGGCCCCCTCTACTCGGATCCCCACCACGCCCACCCCGGGCACGACCAATGGAGACAACTGATGCGCAAGAGTCCACTGCTGAGAGGCGCCGTGGTGTCCGCTGCGGCACTGCTCGTGCTCGCGGCATGTAGCACCGATGATTCGGTCGACGACCCGGCACCGGACGCCGGCGCGGACCCGGAGACCTCGGAGTCGGCCGACGCCTCCGCCGACACGGAGTGGTTCGTCCAGGCCGACTTCGACGAGCAGGACGCCCAGCGCTCCGCGACGTTCGAGGGCGACGACGCCACCCCGTGGCTGCAGTACATCGACGGTCCCATGACGGACACCAAGAAGTACGCGACGCAGGAGGCCCAGAAGGTCTGCTTCGCCAACGCCTCGATCAGCAACCCGTGGCGCCAGACCGGCTGGATCACCATGAACCAGCAGCTCAAGGCCCTCCAGGACTCCAAGGTCATCGGCGAGATGGAGACCCGGGACGCGCAGGACGACGACAACACGCAGATCGCCGACATCGACTACTTCATCGCCGAGGGCAACTGCGACGTCTTCATCATCTCCCCCAACTCCACGGCGGCCATGACCCCGGCCGTCGAGCGCGCCTGCGAGACCGGCAAGCCGGTCATCGTCTTCGACCGCGGCGTCAACACCGACTGCTACACCTCGTTCATCCACCCGATCGGTGGCTACGCGTGGGGCATCGACACCGCCAACTTCCTCAGCGAGAACCTCGAGGAGGGCGACAAGGTCGTCGCGCTGCGCATCCTGCCCGGCGTCGACGTGCTGGAGACCCGCTGGGCCGCGGCCGAGAAGATCTTCAAGGACAACGGCATCGACGCGGTGGACTACTTCACCGGCGCCGACCCCAGCAAGATCAAGCAGATCATCAGTGACGAGCTCGTCAAGGGCGACGTCAAGGGCATCTGGATGGACGCCGGTGACGGCGCCGTCGCCGCCATCGAGGCGTTCGAGGACGCCGGCGTCGACCTCCCGGTCATGACCGGCGAGGACGAGATGAGCTTCCTGCGCAAGTGGGAGGAGACCGGCCTGACCGGCCTGGCTCCCGTCTACTCGAACTTCCAGTGGCGCACCACGCTCCTGGCGGTCGAGAAGATCGTCAAGGGCGAGGCCATCCCGAGCGAGTGGGTGCTCCCGCAGGTTCCGATCACCGAGGACGAGCGCGCCGACTTCCTCGAGGAGAACGACGGGATGCCCGACGGCCACTACGCCAAGTTCGGTGGCGAGGACCTGCCCGGCTACCCGCAGGTCTGGCAGGACCGCAAGATTCCCTGACCGTGTGGCCGGCCGGCGGTCTCCTCGCCGCCGGCCGGCCCACGCACCCTGCTCCACCCCTGCCCCATCCCTGCTCCACCCCTGTTCTCCGAACCATGCCTCCGGGCCTCCCCGAGGCCCCTCCCCTCCTCCGAAGGTCCTTCCATGCGCGCGATCGGCATCAACACCTGGGTGTGGACGTCCCCGCTGACCGACGCGGTGCTGCCCGCCCTGCTCACCCGGATCGCCGAGCTCGGCTTCGACGCCGTCGAGCTGCCGCTCGAGAACGTCGGCGACCTCGACCCGGCCCGCACCGCCGCGAGCCTCACCGAGGCCGGCCTCACGCCGTACGTCGTGGCGGCGATGGCGCCCGGCCGTGACCTCGTCGCCACCGACGCCGCGACCGTCGCGCGCACCCAGGACTACCTCCGCGGCGCCGTCGACCTCGCCGAGGCGATCGGCGCGACCAGCGTCTGCGGCCCGTTCTACGCCCAGACCGGCCGCGTGTGGCGCCTGAGCGACGACGAGCGCACCGCGGCGTACGCCGAGTGGCGCGAGCACCTCGCCCCCGTGGCCGACCACGCGACGGCGGCCGGGGTGCGGATCGGCGTCGAGCCGCTCAACCGCTACGAGACCTCGCTCGTCAACACCGTCGACCAGGCGCTCACCGGCCTCGGGCCGCTGCTGGAGCAGGGCGTGGGCCTGGCGCTCGACACCTACCACCTCAACATCGAGGAGCGCTCCAGCGCCGCGGCCGTGCGCGCGGCCGGACGCCACCTCGTGCACGTGCAGGTCTGCGGCAGCGACCGCGGCGCCCCCGGCGGCGACCAGACCGACTGGCCCGCGCTCGTCGCGGCGCTGGACGAGGTCGGCTACGCCGGCCCGCTGAACATCGAGAGCTTCACCCCCGACAACGCGTCGATCGCCGTGGCGGCGTCGATCTGGCGGCCGCTCGCGGCCTCGCCGGACGACCTCGCTCGCGACGGGCTCGCGTTCCTGCGCTCCCTGGACGGAGACACATCACATGTCCTCTACTGACCACGCCACCGACGGCACCCGCCCGCTCGGGGTCGCCGTCATCGGCTACTCCTTCATGGGCAAGGCCCACTCCAACGCCTGGCGCAACGTCGGCGCGTTCTACCCCGACGTGCCGCCGGTGCGCCAGCAGGTGCTGGTCGGCCGGGACCCGGCGGCGGTGAAGACCGCCGCCGAGCGCTACGGCTGGGCGGAGTCGGCCACCGACTGGGCCGAGGTCATCGGCCGCGACGACATCGACATCGTCGACATCTGCACCCCCGGCCACCTCCACGCCGACATCGCCCTGGCCGCCTTGGCCGCTGGCAAGCACGTCCTGGTCGAGAAGCCGCTGGCCAACACCGTGGCCGAGTCCGAGGCCATGGTCGCGGCCGCCGCATCGGCCACCGGACGCTCGATGATCGGCTTCAACTACCGCCGGGTGCCCGCGCTCGCGCTGGCCCGCCAGCTCATCGCGGACGGTCGCATCGGCCAGGTCCGCCAGGTGCGGGCGGCGTACCTCCAGGACTGGCTCTCCGACGAGACCGCCCCCATGACCTGGCGCCTGCGCCGCGACGAGGCCGGCTCCGGCGCGCTCGGCGACCTCGGCTCCCACGTCATCGACCAGCTCCACTCCCTGCTCGGCGAGCGGGTCGTCACGGCCCGGGGCCGCCTGCAGACGTTCGTGCCCGAGCGCGACGGCAGCGAGGGACGCGAGCAGGTCACCGTCGACGACGCCGCCTGGGCCACGCTCGAGACCGCCTCCGGCGTGGTCGCCAGCGTCGAGGTGAGCCGCATGGCCACGGGACGCAAGAACGGGCTCAGCCTGGAGGTCTACGGCTCGGAGGGCGCGCTCAGCTTCGACCTGGAGCGCCTCAACGAGCTCGGCGTCGACGACGGCACCGGCATGCGGCGGGTCCTCGTCACCGAGGAGAGCCACCCCTACCTCGCGGCGTGGTGGCCGCCGGGCCACACGCTCGGCTGGGACCACACCTTCACCTCGCAGGCGGCCGACCTGCTGACCGCCATCGCCAACGACGTCGCCCCGGCGCCGTCGTTCGAGGACGGCCTGGCGGTGCAGCGGGTGCTGTCCGCCATCGAGGCCAGCGACGCACGCTCCGGCACCTGCGTCGACGTGTGACGATCTGCACCTGACGACCAGATGACGAGCTAGGAGTCCTCATGGGCAAGCGCTTCACCCTCTTCACCGGACAGTGGGCCGACCTCACGCTCGAGGAGGTGGCCGGGCTGGCCGCCGGCTGGGGCTACGACGGTCTCGAGATCGCCGTCTCCGGCGAGCACCTCGACGCCTGGCGCTGGGACGACGACGACTACATCGCCGAGCGTCTGGAGCTCCTGGAGCGCCACGGCCTCAAGGTCTGGGCGATCTCCAACCACCTCACCGGCCAGGCGGTCTGCGACGACCCGATCGACGCCCGCCACCAGGCGATCGTGCGCCCGCAGGTGTGGGGCGACGGCGACGCGGAGGGCGTGCGCCAGCGCGCCGCCGAGGAGATGAAGCTGACCGCGCGGCTGGCGCAGCGGCTCGGCGTCGACACCGTCATCGGCTTCACCGGCTCCGCCATCTGGCAGTACGTCGCGATGTTCCCGCCCGTGCCCGCCTCGACGATCGAGGCCGGCTACCAGGACTTCGCCGACCGCTGGAACCCGATCCTCGACGTGTTCGACGAGTGCGGCGTGCGGTTCGCCCACGAGGTGCACCCCTCCGAGATCGCCTACGACTACTGGTCGACCGTGCGCACCCTGGAGGCGATCGGCCACCGGCCGGCGTTCGGGCTCAACTGGGACCCCAGCCACATGATGTGGCAGAACCTCGACCCGGTCGCCTTCATCACCGACTTCGCCGACCGGATCTACCACGTCGACTGCAAGGACACCCGGATGCGGCTGGGCGGCGGCCGCAACGGCGTGCTGTCCTCGCACCTGCCCTGGGGCGACCAGCACCGCGGCTGGGACTTCGTGTCCACCGGCCGCGGCGACGTTCCGTGGGAGGACTGCTTCCGCGCCCTGGCCGCCATCGGCTACGCCGGTCCGGTCTCGGTCGAGTGGGAGGACGCCGGCATGGACCGCCTGCACGGCGCTCCCGAGGCGCTGGAGTTCCTCCGGAGGTTCGACTACGACCCTCCGGCCCAGTCCTTCGACGCGGCGTTCAGCGCCTAGCGCCCGGCGCTCTGGGGGGAGCCCACCGGGGGGCAACGCACTTCGGTCCCGAACGGGTCGGGACCCGAAAGATGGAGATACGTCATGTGTTTCGGGTATGTCGGAGAGGCAGCGCTGCGGCGCTCGTTGGTCGAGAAGGGCGCCCCGCGGCGCCACGTGCTGCGGGGAGCCGCGGCGGGAGTGGCGGCCGTCGGGGTCGCCGGCGGGCTCGCAGCGGGTGCCGGAGCGGCCGCGGCCGCGGCGCCCGGAGAGAGGCCCGTCGAGAGGCGCGGGCACTCCCGGCAGCGGTCGGTGCCCCACGACCGGATCAGCATCCAGCTCTACACGCTGCGCGCCGCCCTGGGCGGCCAGCCGGGCTTCGACGTCGTGCTCCAGCGGCTGGCCCAGTACGGCTACGAGAAGGTGGAGCTGGCCGGCTACTACGGCCGGACCGCGACGGAGCTGCGCCGCTTCCTGCGCGGGCTGGGGATCAAGGCCACGTCGAGCCACGACGGCATCAGCGCGACCCCGGCCGCGCTGAGCACCAAGCTGGAGAACGCCGCCATCCTGGGCCAGCGGTACGTCGTCGTGCCCTACCTCAACTCCGCGACGCGCGCCGACTGGGAGCGGTGGGCCGACCAGATGAACGCCGAGGCGCGCCAGGCCAGGCGCTGGGGGCTGCACTACGGCTACCACAACCACGCCCACGAGTTCACGACCGACCTCGGCGGCGGGGTGACGCCCTGGGAGATCCTCATGGAGCGCCTCGACCCGCGGCTGGTCCACCTCGAGGTGGACCTCTACTGGGCCTTCACCGCGGGCGTGAACCTCGGCGTCGCCGACCCCGACCGGTTCGCCATCGACGTGGTGCGGCGGGCACCGCTCCGGGTGCGCCAGTTCCACGTCAAGGACCGCGACGCCCAGACCGGCGACATGGCCGACCTCGGCACGGGGGTCGTCGACTTCCCGCGGATCTTCCGCAGCCACACCGTGGAGGAATACATCGTTGAGAACGACAACCCCGACGTGTCGCCGCTGACGTCAGCGGCGGTCGGCCACCTCTACCTCGACCACCTGGACTACTGAGGCCGCGACCAGGTCGCCGAACTCCTCGTGGCCTCCGGGGGTGAGGTGGAGGCCGTCGTCGAGGTAGCGCAGGTCGGCGTCGACCATCGAGAGGTACGTCGCGCCGTGGCGGGCGGCGAGGTCCCCCAGGACCTCGTCGACCCGCGCGACGTGGCGACCGCGCAGTGGCGCCGGCGGCGGGCCGACGACCAGCATCGGCACGTCGCCGACCGCGCGCACGAGGCGGCGGAAGCCCTCGGTGATCTCGGCCTCGGTGCGGTCGTAGTCGTTGAGGCCGCCCTCGGCGACCACCAGGTCGGCACCGTCCGCCAGCGCCCGGGGCGCCCGGTCCGCGAACGACACCGGCCCGCAGCCGCTGGCGCGGGCGCTGAAGCCGGAGCCGGAGAAGCCGTCGACGTGCACGGTGCCGGGCAGGTGGGCGGGCCAGGACTCCTCGGGCCGGTCCAGCCGCAGGCCGGCGGAGTAGGAGTCGCCGATCACCACGACCCGGGTGCCGGGCCCGTTGTCGTTGTCGTGGTCGGCGCGCCACGCCGAGGCCTCGGCGAAGCGCTCGCAGCGCTGGGCGAAGGCGCCCTCGGCGTCGTCGGTGAGCTGGAAGGTCAGCACGACGCTCGCCGCCAGGGCAGCCAGCAGCGTCAGCACGAGCGGCTTACGCGCCGCAACCCCCCGAAGGACCACGTCACCATTCTCCGTCACGCGCGCAAGGCGCGTGGTGGGTTCAGCGAATCGGTGCGTCCGCGGCGTAGGCCGCCAGGTCGCCGGCCAGGTCCTCGTTGGCCCGACCGCTGACGAGGGTGCCGTCACCGGTGTGCTCCAGCGAGGCGATCTCGCCCTGCTGGTGGATCCGGTTGAGCAGGTCGCCACGCTCGTAGGGCAGCAGTGCCCGGAACTCCACGTCGGGGCGCGGCAGCTCGTCCTCGACGAGTGCCAGGACGTCGGCGATGCCCTCGCCGGTCCTGGCGCTGACCACGACCGAGTGCGGCTCGCGCTGGCGCAGCCGGGCCAGCACCAGCGGGTCGGCGGCGTCGGCCTTGTTGATGACGACCACCTCGGGCACCTTGTCGGCGCCGATCTCGGCGAGCACCTCGCGCACGGCGCCGATCTGGCCCTCCGGGTCGGGGTGGGAGCCGTCGACCACGTGCAGGATCAGGTCGGAGTCGGCGACCTCCTCCAGCGTCGAGCGGAACGCCTCGACGAGCTGGTGGGGCAGGTGGCGCACGAAGCCGACGGTGTCGCTCATCGTGTAGACGCGGCCGTCGCTGGTGGTGGTGCGGCGGGTGGTCGGGTCGAGCGTCGCGAACAGGGAGTCCTCGACGAGCACGCCGGCGCCGGTGAGCCGGTTGAGGAGCGAGGACTTGCCGGCGTTGGTGTAGCCGGCGATCGCGACCGAGGGGATCTGGTGGCGCTGACGGTCCTGGCGCTTGGTGTCGCGGGTGCCCTTCATCGCCTTGAGCTCGCGGCGCAGCTTGGCGATCTTGTCGTTGATGCGACGCCGGTCGGTCTCGATCTTGGTCTCACCGGGGCCACGGCCGCCGATGCCGCCGCCGTCGGCGCCGACCCGGCCACCGGCCTGGCGCGAGAGGTTGCCACCCCAGCCGCGCAGGCGCTGCTTCATGTAGCTCAGCTGCGCCAGCTCCACCTGGGCCTGGCCCTCGGCGGAGCGGGCGTGCTGGGCGAAGATGTCGAGGATCAGCGCGGTCCGGTCGACGACCTTGACCTTGACCCGGTCCTCGAGGTTGCGCAGCTGGCTGGGCGCCAGCTCGCCATCGCAGATCACGGTGTCGGCGCCGGTCGCCTGCACGATCTCGGCGATGCCCTCGACCTTGCCGCGACCGACGTACGTCGCGGGGTCGGGCGCCTGCCGGCGCTGGTAGATCGCCTCGAGCACCTCCGAGCCGGCCGTCTCGGCGAGCAGGGCGAGCTCGGCCATGGAGTTCTCGGCGTCCTGCACGGTGCCGTCGGTCCAGACCCCGACGAGCACGACCCGCTCCAGGCGGAGCTGGCGGTACTCGACCTCGGTGATGTCCTCGAGCTCGGTGCGGAGCCCGGCCACGCGCCGCAGCTGGTGGCGCTCGGCCAGCTCCATGGCGCCGGCGGTGGGCTCCTCGGGGTCGGGGTCGTCGGCCCACGAGTCGTCGGGAGCATCGTCGGGCGAGTCGTCGGGCGCGTCGTCGGACTGGGTGTCGTCCCAGGCGTCGGTGGCCTCGAGCTCGTCGTCGAGGGAGAAGTCGTCTGCGTTCGCGGTAGTCATACGCCCTCCAGAGTAGGTCGGGGACGGGTGCCGCGCGAACCCCTTTCGGGTGAGCGGCCTACGGCAGGCGCCGCTGGGCGGCGTAGGCGCCGGGCGTGAGGCCCGTGACGCGGCGCCAGTCGCGACCGAAGTGGGCCTGGTCGGTGTAGCCCAGGTCGGCGGCGACGCGGGCCAGGTCGACCTCCCCGTCGGCGCCGAGGCGCTCGGCGGCCTCGTGGAGCCGGCGCCGCTGCATGAGCCACTTGGGGCTCAGCCCGATGCGCCGGGCGGCGAGGCGCTGGAGGCTGCGCTCGGAGAGCGCGAACTTCTCGCAGATCTGCCCCACCCGCTGCACGCGCGGGTCGCCCTCGACGTACTCGACGAGCGCGTTGACCAGCAGCCCCTCCTCGTCGAGCGGGGTGAGCCCGCCGATGGCCTGCTCGATGGCCAGCACGGCCGCCAGCTGGCGCTCGCCCTCGGCAGGGGCCGGCGCCATGGCCTCACGCACCGACTCGGTGAGCCTCGCCCCGTCGAGGGTCGCCACGGTGTCCAGGTCGACGTGGGTGTCGGTGATCGTCACGGGGCCGCCGAGGAGCAGCGAGCCCGCACCCGGCTGGAGCATGGCGCCCGCGGCCCAGCCGGAGCCGCTGAGCTGCTTCGTCGAGAGGCCGGTGGCCGGCCCGACCACGTGGGCGTAGGTGTCGGAGACGACGAGCAGGCAGACGGGGTACTGCAGCACCCGCTGGGTGGTCGAGCGCCCGGGAGGCAGCGACCAGACGGGGAGCCAGTAGCGGCGGACGAGGTCGGCCAGGGCCGGGGTGGGCACGAAGCGGTGGACCGGAGGGCTGAAGCCCCGCTCGTCGCGCAGGTGGGCGCGCTCGATCGGGTCGACGGCGCGGGGTGCGACCGGCTCCTCGGGCATGTGTCGGATTCTTACCAGACCCACCGACACCGCGGCCGCCACGATGGGGCCATGACCGACCTCACCGACCAGTACCTCGCCGACGCCCACCGCCTCACCGCCCTGCTCACCTCCGCCCACGACGCCGACTGGTCGGCGCCGAGCCCGTGCGAGGGCTGGAGCGCCGCCGACGTCGTCGACCACGTCGTCGACACCCAGCGCGACTTCCTCGCCCAGCGCGAGGCCGACCTCGGCGAGCGGCCGAGCGGCCCCCCGGACGCGGTGTGGGCCGCGCACACCGACGCCGTACGGCGCGCGGTCGCCGACGAGGCGTTCGTCTCCCGCGAGTACGACGGCTACTTCGGGCGCACCACCGTCGCCGACACCCTGGCCCGCTTCTACGGCTTCGACCTGCTGGTCCACCACTGGGACGTCGCCCGCGCCCTGGGCCGGGACGTCACCTGGGACGACGCGGAGATGGACCGGATCGACGCCGCGCTCGACGGCTTCGGGGACCACCTCTACGGCGAGGGCGTCTGCCGGCCCGCGCTCGAGACGCCCGCCGATGCGCCGCGTCAGGTGCGGCTGCTCGCGCGGATGGGCCGGGCGGCGTAAGACTGGAGGGGTGCTGCCCCTCTCCCCCGACGGCCACGAGCTGGCCGACCTGCTCCCGGCCGTGGGCCGGATGCTGGGCATCACCGGCGCCCCGGGCGCCGGGAAGTCGACGCTCGCCGCGCTCCTGGCCGCCCGGCACGCCGCGACCGTCGTGCCGATGGACGGCTTCCACCTCGCCGACGTCGAGCTCGACCGCCGCGGGCTGCGGGACCGCAAGGGCGCGCCCGAGACGTTCGACGCGGCCGGGTACGCCGCCCTGCTGCGGCGGGTGCGCGACCGCGAGGACCTGGTGCTGGCGCCGGCGTTCGAGCGCGACCTGGAGCAGCCGCTCGCGGGCGCGCTGCCCGTTGCCGGCGACGCCCGGCTGGTCGTCACCGAGGGCAACTACCTGCTGCTGCCCGAGCAGCCTTGGCCCCGCGTGCGCGCCCAGCTCGACGACGTCTGGCACGTCGTGGTCGACGACGACCTGCGCCTCGAGCGGCTCGTCGCGCGCCACGTCCGCTTCGGCAAGACGCCGGAGGAGGCTCGCGCCTGGGTCGAGCGGGTCGACCAGCCCAACGCGGTGCGGGTCCAGGCCGCCGCCGGCCGCGCCGATCTGGTCCTCGACCTCACCCACCTCGCCGAGACCCCCGGGGGTTGAGGAAGGCGCGCTAGCGCCTGTCTCGAAACCCCTTCTGCCGACAGGGTTTCGAGACGGGACTTCGTCCCTCCTCAACCCACGAGGGCGACGGGACTTCGTCCCTGCTCGACCACCGGAGGTGCTACTTGGGGGGCATCCGGATGCCGCCGTCGACGCGGACGACCTCGCCGTTCATGTAGGCGTTGGTGAGGCACTCGACGACCATGCTGGCGAGCTCGGCGGGGGTGCCGAGGCGCTTGGGGAACAGCACGTTCCTGCCGAGGTTCTCCTTGAAGGCATCCGCGTCGGGGCCCTCGCCGTAGATCGGGGTGTCGATCAGGCCCGGCGCCACGGTGTTGAGGCGGATGCCGGAGGCGGACAGGTCGCGCGCGACCGGGAGGGTCATGCCGACGACGCCGCCCTTGGACGCGGAGTACGACGCCTGGCCGATCTGGCCGTCGAAGGCCGCGACGCTGGCGAGGTTGACGATCGCCCCGCGGCAGCCGTCCTCGTCGGGCTCGTTCAGGCTCATCACGGTGGCGGCCTGGCGGACCATGTCGAAGGTGCCGATGAGGTTGATCTGCACGACCTTGGTGAACGCCTCGAGGGAGTGCGCCGACTCCAGCTGACCGTCGCGGCCGATGGTGCGCTGGGCCCAGCCGATGCCGGCGGAGTTGACGACCGCGCGCAGCGGCGCGATGTCGGCGGCGGCCTTGACCGCGGCGGCGATCTGGTCGGTGCTGGTCACGTCGACCTGGGCGAAGACGCCCTTGATCTCCTCGGCCAGGGCCTCGCCCTTGTCGGCCTGGAGGTCGGCGACCACGACGGTCGCACCGCGGGCGGCGAGCGCGCGGGCGGCGGCCGCGCCGATGCCCGAGGCGCCGCCGGTGACGATGGCAGAAGATCCGGTGAGTTCCATGGGCCGGACTCTAGTGCGGCTAGAGGTCGGTGGTCCCGCGGGCCACGAGCACCGCGGGACCCGTCATCAGGATCCGGTCATCAGCCGTCCACACGATCGAGAGGGTGCCGCCGGGGACGTCCACCCGGTACGTCGTGCCGCGCGGCGCCGCGTCGGCGACGGCGGCCGCGACCATCACCGCGCAGGCGCCGGTGCCGCAGGAGCGGGTCTCGCCCGAGCCGCGCTCGTGCACCCGCATCGCCACGTGGGCGGCGCCGCGGCGCACGACGAACTCGACGTTGACGCCGTCGGGGTAGACCGCCTCGTCGTGGGTCGGCGGGGTGACCAGGTCCCCCGCGTCGGCCAGGTCGTCGACGAACGCGACCGCGTGCGGGTTGCCGACGTCGACGTGGGTGGCCGGCCAGGAGTGGCCGGGCACCGACACCTCGGTCTCGCCCAGCACCTGCGGGGTCCCCATGTCGGCGGTGACGAGCCCGTCGTCGCGCATCGTGAGCACCTTGACGCCGTCGCGCGTGCCCACCGGGATGGGCGACGCGGGGTCGACGAGCCCCTCCTGGACCAGGTGCCGGGCGAAGACCCGGATGCCGTTGCCGCACATCTCCGAGAGGGACCCGTCGTGGTTGCGGTAGTCCATGAACCACTCGGCGTCCTGGCCGCGGCCGGCCTCGATCGCGTCCGTGCGGACCACGCGCAGCACGCCGTCGCCGCCGATCCCGGCGCGCCGGTCGCACAGCGCGCGCACGCGCGCGGGGTCGAGGTCGCCGTGGACGGTGCCGTCGTGGTCGGGCAGCAGGACGAAGTCGTTCTCGGTGCCGTGGCCCTTGAGGAAGTCGTAGGTCATGCGTACAGCTGCTCCTCGTAGGAGGGTCCGTAGTACTCGTCGAGCTCCTCGATCGTCTTGCCGCTGGGCTCCACGTCGTGGGCGAGCACGGCCCGGCGAGGCACGAGGCCGGTGGGGTCCCAGGTCTCGGGCTTCCACAGCTGCGAGCGCAGGAACGCCTTGGTGCAGTGGAAGAAGATCTCCTCGATGTCGACGACCACCGCGAGGATCGGGCGGTGGCCCTTGACCACGAGCTCGTCGAAGAACGGCGCGTCGCTGACGAGGCGGGCCCGGCCGTTGATCCTCAGGGTGTCGCCGCGGCCAGGGATCAGGAAGTCGAGACCGACGTGGGGGTTGTCGAGGATGTTCTTGTAGCCGTCGGCCCGGCGGTTGCCGGGCCGCTCCGCCAGGGCGATCGTCACGTCGTCGACGACGTGCACGAGCCGGCCCGCGGGGTCGCCCTTCGGCGAGGCGTCGCAGGCGCCCGACGCGCTCGAGGTCGCCATGACGCAGAACGGCGAGGCGGCGAGCCAGTCGCGGTCGACGTCGAGCAGCGACGTGCGGCCCTTGCCGACGGCCCGCGCGTTGGGCTCGCCGAGCAGGGCGACGAGCTCGTCGAGCGTCGTGATCTCGGGCCAGGCAGCGGTGCTCACTCCCACAGCGTAGGGGGCCCGACCACCTCGTAGCGGAGGCAGGCGAACGCCTTGTTCTGCGCGACCTCGACCAGCCGCAGGGCGTGGCGCCGCGGGAAGACGGGGCGTCCGGCGCCCAGGGTGACCGGCGCGACGTGGGCGACGATCTCGTCGAGCAGGCCCGCGTCGGCGAACTGCCCGGCGAGGTCTCCCCCGCCCACCACCCAGATCCCCTTGCCCGCGGCCGCGGACGCCATCTCGGCGTGCACCTGCGGCACCGGGGCGGAAGTGATCGTCACGGTGTCGGCGACCGGCTGCAGGTCGCGGTGCGTGAAGATCCAGGCCGGCATGTCGTAGGCCCAGGGGTCGCCGGTCCGGGCGTTGTGGGCGAGCACCCACTCGTACGTCGTGGCGCCCATCGCGATCGCGCCGATGCCCTGGATGAACTCGTCGTAGCCCATCGGCCCGGACTCGTCCTGGTCCTGCACGAACAGCCAGTCCAGCGAGTCGTGCTCGTCGGCGATGAACCCGTCGAGCGTGGTCGCCGTGTAGTACGTCGTCCGCGTCATCACGCGACTCCCGTCCGGGCGCGCAGCCAGTCGATCGGGTCGCCCTGGTCGACCGCGTGGCCGCCGGCGCGCAGCAGCTGGCGGACCAGGTGGCGACGGTGCGCGGCGTAGGTGAGCACGTGGGCGACCACGCTGCTCATCACGAAGCTCTCCGGCGGCTCGCAGAGCGCGTCGACGAGCCGGTCCTCCCAGCCGCCGCGGCGGTCGATGGCGCGCACGGTCGCCAGCCAGCGCGGGGCGACGGCGTCGTGGCGGGCGAGGAGCGACGCCGGGTCGTCGTCGCCGCGGGCCGGCAGGTCCAGGCCCTCGATGGCGGCCAGCCACACCTCCTTGCTCCAGACCAGGTGCTCCAGCACGGCCGCGAGCGACGCCTCCTCGCCGTCCCACTCCAGCACGGTGTTGCCGGGCAGGTGGTCGCGCCGGTAGTCATCGGCCCCGAGCCCCTTGGCGAGGTCGATCAGGGCTCGGGTGTCGTCCAGGTCGTGCTGGACCATCAGCTCGGTCACGGGGTTCATCGAGTGCTCCTGCGCGCGGACCCACAGCGAGGTGGGCGGGTGGAAGTGGATGCCGTTGGGGGCGGGCAGCCAGTGGCCACCCTCGCGGTCCCGGCTGGACACGTGGCTGGACATGTGACTGGACACGTGGCTGGGCACGTGGCCGAAGGCGCGACGGAAGGCGCGGCTGAAGCCCTCGACCGACTCGTAGCCGGCCTCGAACGCCGCGTCCGTCACCGACGTGCCGCCGCGCAGCCGCCAGGCCGCGCGCTCGAGCAGCACCCGACGCCGCATCGACACCGGCGGCTCGCCGGTGTCGCGGCTGAGCAGCCGGCTGAAGTGGTACGGCGAGGAGTGCGCGCCGCCCGCCATCTCGTCGAGCGTGCGGTGCTCCTCGTCCAGCACGGCGTCGAGCAGCTCGCGCAGCCGGTCACGTCCCTCCATGTCCACCAGTCTGGACCGCCCCGAGCACCGGCGCCCGACCGAACTTGCTCCGATGAGTCCGGGCCACCGGCGGGGTCGGCACGTCCATGACCACCGTGATCGGCGACATCACCCTCTCCCTCGACGGCTTCGTCAGCGGCGCCGGCGACGGCGTGGAGCGACTGCACTCCTGGGTCCTCGCGAGCGACGACCCGGTCGACCGCGAGGTGCTGGTGGAGGTCGGCGCCGCCGGGGCCGTGGTCATGGGCCGCACGACGTTCGACGCCGTGGACTCACCCGAGGGATGGGCGCCGGGACTCGGCTACGGCGCGCGCCAGGACACGCGTCCGCCGTTCTTCGTGGTGACGAGCAGTCCGCCCGAGCGGGTGCGGCTCGCCGACACCCACGACTTCACGTTCGTGACCGACGGACCGGCCGCTGCGGTCTCGGCGGCGGTCGCGGCCGCGGGCCCCGGCGACGTCCACGTCATGGGCGGCGGCGCCCTCGTGGGCTCGTGCCTGGCGGCCGGGCTCCTGGACCGGCTCAGCCTCCACATGGCGCCCGAGGTGCTCGGGGCGGGCACGCCGCTCTTCGAGGGCGTGGGCGGGCACCGGCTGGAGCGGCGCGACGTACGCGCGTCGGCGCACGCCGTGCACGTGGTCTACGACGTCGTGCGCTGAACCGCCGCGAGCGCCTGCTCCACGCGGTCGGGGGCGTCGAACGGGACCCAGACGATGCGCGGGTCCTTCTTGAACCAGGCGTCCTGCCGGCGCGAGAACTGGCGGGTCCCGATGACCGTGCGCTCGCGGGCGGCGTCGAGGGTCATGTCGCCGGAGAGGAAGGCCGCCACCTCGCGGTAGCCGATGGCGCGCGACGCCGTACGACCCTCGGCCAGGCCCTCGTCGAGCAGCCGCTCGACCTCCTCGACCAGCCCGGCGGCGAACATCTCGTCCACGCGCTGCTCGATGCGGCGGTCGAGGGCCGGTCGGTCGATGGTGAGGCCGATCTGCACGGTCGCCGGGTCGGCGTACGTGAGCTCGGGCAGGGCCGCCGACCACGGCTCGCCGGTGATCTCGATGACCTCGAGGGCCCGCACGACGCGGCGGCCGTTGTCGGGCACCATCTTGGCCGCGGCCCCCGGGTCGATCTCGGCGAGGCGCGCGTGCAGGGCTCGGGCGCCGACGCGCTCCAGCTCGGCCTCCCACCGCGCGCGCACGGCCTCGTCGGTCGCCGGGAAGTCGAAGCGGTCCAGGACGGCGCGGGTGTAGAGCGCGCTCCCGCCGACCAGGACCGGGGTGGTGCCGTCGCCGCGCAGTCGCGCCGCGGTCTCGCGGGCCTGGTCCTGGAAGTGCGCGACGGTGAGCGGCTCGCGCACCGAGAGCAGGTCGAGCAGGTGGTGAGGGATGCCGCGCCGCTCGGCGGGCGGGACCTTGGCGGTGCCGATGTCCATGCCGCGGTAGACCTGGAAGGCGTCGGTGTTGACGACCTCCCCGCCCAGCGCCTGCGCCAGGTCGAGCGACAGCCCGGTCTTGCCCGACGCGGTCGCGCCCACGAGCGCGACGATCGGGGGCAGGGTCATGTGGCTAGTGTGGCAAGCAACCACCCCGACCCAGACACGGAGGAGCGCCATGGGCTTCCTGGACGACGCGAAGAAGAAGCTGACCGACGCCGTGGACAAGCACGGGGACAAGATCTCCGACGGCATCGACAAGGCCGCCGCGGCGGCCGACCAGAAGACCGGCGGCAAGCACGCCGACAAGATCGCCAAGGTGCAGTCCAAGGCCAAGGACGGGCTGGACAAGCTCGACGGCAAGAACGACGACCTGCGATGAGCGAGTCGCCGACCACCGACGACGAGCTGACCGGCGAGCCGTTCGACACCCCGCCGGGCGAGCACGACAGCGAGCTGCCCGACGAGCACGACGACGGCCACACCGACCCCCTCCAGGAGGAGAACGCCGGCACCACCGAGGACCAGCCGTCCCAGTGAGCGACCCGGGCAGCGGCGACACCCACGGCCGCTTCGTGGTCGTGCCCGCGGCCTACGTCTTCCTGGTGCGTGACGGGGTCACCGGGCCGGAGGTGCTGCTGCAGCTGCGGCAGAACACCGGCTACATGGACGACCACTGGGCGGCCGCCGCGGCCGGGCACGTCGAGCGCGGGGAGACGGCGTACGACGCCGCCGAGCGCGAGGCGGCCGAGGAGATCGGCGTCAGCGGGCTGGACCTGCGGTTCGTGACCTCGATGCAGCGCACCCGCCACGCCGACGCGATCGACGAGCGGGTCGACTTCTTCTTCACCTCCCGGACCTGGACCGGCGAGCCCCGCGTCGTCGAGCCCGAGAAGTGCGCCGAGCTGCGCTGGTGCGCCCTCGACGCGCTGCCCGACCCCGTCGTGCCGCACGAGCTGGCTGTGTTGCAGTCGGTGCGGTCGGGTACCACGAAGCCCTACAGCACCTTCGGATTCTGAGGAGACGCCGCATGGTTGACGAAGACCTGGGCCCCAAGCCCGAGCCGCAGATCGAGCCCGGCGAGCCCAACCCCGGAGGCGTCGACGCGATCGACCACGGTGACGGCGTGGACGGCGAGGCCGCCGACGGCGACCCGACGCCCGCCGACCTGGACCCGCAGGACAACCCCGCCATCCAGGACGAGCCCGACGAGGTGCAGGAGGGTGAGGACACCTCGACCGAGGCCACCGAGACGGAGACCGACGAGGACAACACCGGTGGCGCCGACGAGGCCGACCGGGAGAACCCGGTATGAGCGGCGAGGGCGCCGCGGGGGCCGGAGGTCCGGTGGGGCCGGCTGGGCAGGACGAGCAGGCCGGTCCTGAAGGGCAGGCCGGGCGGGCCGGGCAAGCCGGTCCGGAGGGTCCGGAGGGGCAGGCCGGGAAGGCCGGTCCGGAGGGTCAGGCCGGTCCGGAGGGGCACGAGGCGCGTCCCGACGTACCCGACGACGACTACGACATCCAGTCGTCGGACCAGGACCCCTCGGGCGACCTCGGCGTGAGCAGTGAGCGCGAGGGCCACGCCGGCCCCGGCCAGCACGCCGCCACCGGCGTACGCGACACCAGCGAGGGCCGCACCACCTCCCTCGACGACGCCCCGCCCGAGCAGTCGACCGGCGGCCACGAGCCCAGCCCCGACGGCCTCGAGCCCAAGGCCGGCTACTCCAGCAAGGACCCGCGCTCCGACTGAGCGGCCCCGCGGTGCCGTGCGCCGCCCGCGTGAGTTTCGCCGGTCGACCGGCGAAACTGGACCTTGACCGCCGAAACTCCGTCGGTCAGGCGGGAGTTTCGTCGGTCAGGCCCGTGCCCGAGCTCGATGTCGGCAGTTGGTCAGCACATCGGGTCGCTCAAGCGCGGACAGGTCCGTCCGATGCCCCAACTGCCGACGTGGGTGACACCTCCGCGCACGTTTCTGGACCCTGACCGCTGAAGCTTCGTCGGTCAGGCGTGAGTTTCGCCGGTCGACCGGCGAATCTGGACCACGGCGCCTACCGCAGGCGCCGCACGTCGAGCGGGGTCTCGAGGGCGGTGCCGTGGGGGGTGCGGTCGACGGAGTAGGCGCCGGCGGAGCCGTTCTCGGCGAGGGCCTCGACGAGCTCGGTGCCGCGGTAGAGCAGGCCGGCGCCGTCGTCGGTGGCGTAGCCCGGCGGGAGGGTGCCGTCCGCGACCAGCGACTGGAAGAGCGGGCGGCGCTGCTCCTCGGAGTCGTAGTGGACGCCGTTGGAGTAGGGCAGGAGCGCCAGGCCGTTGGTGATCGGGCGCAGGTCCGGGCCGAAGGAGTCGGTGGTGCCGCCGACGTGCCAGCAGATCGAGCCCGCCGAGACGCCGGTCAGGACGACGCCGGCCTCCCACGCCTCGCGCATCGCCTCGCCCACGCCGTGCAGCTCCCACGTCGCCAGCAGCCCGGCGACGCTGCCGCCGAAGACCCAGATGACGTCCTGGGCCAGCAGGTGCTCCCGTACGTCGGGGACGTTGGGCATGGTGAAGAGCGACAGGTGCGAGCCGGCGAAGCCGGCCAGCTGGGCCATGTCGTAGAAGTTGCGGATGCCCTCCGCCGCGTCGCCGCCGGCGGTGCCGACGTAGCAGACCCGCGGCGCACGGCCGGTGACGCCGGCCAGGTCGACGGCGTGGCGCGTGAGCGGGCCGACCTCCCAGCGGGTGCGCGACCCGGCGACGATGCCGCCGGAGGTGGCCAGGATCGTGGGGGCGTCGGCGACCATCAGCGGCAGGCCGGGGCGGCGGGCAGCGGCGCGGGCACGCCGAGCGTGGGCATGCCGAGCGAGACGCCGGCGTCCGCCGGGCGACCCTGGCGGGCCTCCCACGCGTCGCCGGAGCGCGTGCGGCGCACGACGGCGGGGCTGTCGGCGACCAGGTGGTGCGGGGCGGCGTAGGTGATGTCGACCGTGACCAGGTCGCCCGGACGCACCGGCTCCGCCGGCGCGAGGAAGTGCACGAGCCGGTTGTCGGGACCACGGCCGGACAGGCGCAACGTCTCGGCGTCCTTGCGACCCTCGCCCTCCGACACCATCAGCTCGACGCGGCGCCCGACCAGGCGCTGGTTCTCCTGCCAGGCGATGTCGTTGACGAGCTCGACCAGGCGGCCGTAGCGGTCCTTGACCACGTCGGGCGGGACCTGCTCGTCGAGCGTGGCCGCCGGGGTGCCGGGGCGCTTGGAGTACTGGAAGGTGAAGGCACCCG
This sequence comes from Nocardioides lijunqiniae, assembly GCF_015024225.1. Taxonomy (GTDB): domain Bacteria; phylum Actinomycetota; class Actinomycetes; order Propionibacteriales; family Nocardioidaceae; genus Nocardioides; species Nocardioides lijunqiniae. The sequence continues at coordinate 327,515 of NZ_JACJGM010000001.1, read as the reverse complement.
AGAAGCGCGACTGCCGCACGACGTCCAGCGTCGCCTGGAAGTCCTCCTCGGTCTCGCCCGGGAAGCCCACGATGATGTCGGTGGTGATCGCGGCCTCGGGCATGGCGGCGCGCACCCGCTCGATGATGCCGAGGTACTTGGTCGAGCGGTAGGACCGGCGCATCGCCTTCAGCACGCGGTCGGAGCCGGACTGCAGCGGCATGTGCAGCGACGGCATCACGTGGGGCGTCTCGGCCATCGCCTCGATGACGTCGTCGGTGAACTCCGCCGGGTGGGGCGAGGTGAAGCGCACGCGCTCCAGCCCCTCGATCGACCCGCAGGCGCGCAGCAGCTTGGAGAAGGCCTGGCGGTCGCCGAACTCCACCCCGTAGGCGTTGACGTTCTGCCCGAGCAGGGTCACCTCGGAGACGCCGTCGGCGACCAGCGCCTCGATCTCGGCGAGGACGTCGCCGGGGCGGCGGTCCTTCTCCTTGCCGCGCAGGGCCGGCACGATGCAGAACGTGCAGGTGTTGTTGCAGCCCACCGAGATCGACACCCACGCGGCGTAGGCGGACTCGCGCTTGGTCGGCAGGGTCGAGGGGAAGACGTCCAGCGACTCCAGGATCTCGACCTGGGCCTCCTGCTGCACCCGCGCGCGCTCGAGCAGCACCGGCAGCGCGCCGATGTTGTGGGTGCCGAAGACGACGTCGACGTACGGCGCCTTGGCGGTGATCGTGTCGCGGTCCTTCTGCGCCAGGCAGCCGCCGACGGCGATCTGCATGTCCGGGTTGGCGGCCTTGATCGGCGCCAGGTGCGACAGGTTGCCGTAGAGCTTGTTGTCGGCGTTCTCGCGGACCGCGCAGGTGTTGAACACCACGACGTCGGCCTGCGTCTCGGCCGCCGCGTCCGCGCGGTCGAAGGCGGTGTAGCCGGCCGTCTCCAGCAGCCCGGTCAGGCGCTCGGAGTCGTGGACGTTCATCTGGCACCCGTAGGTGCGGACCTCGTAGGTGCGCGCGGAGCCGACGGCGGTGCGTGCGGGAGCGCTCGTGGGAGTGGCAGACATGACCCCGAAAGCGTACGGCGGCGCGCCCGCCCGCCCGAATCCCGTGGGTCACGGGTCTGCAACACCCCAGTCTCGACATGGCCCCATCGGACTATGTGCCGCTAGGGTCCCCCGCATGACTGCGCTGGAGAACGAGGAACGGACCCCGGGGACGGGAGAGCCGCTCGTCGTGCTCGACAAGGTCGACAAGTGGTTCGGCCAGCTGCACGTGCTCCGGGACATCAACCTCACCGTCCACCGTGGCGAGGTCGTCGTGGTGATCGGGCCGTCCGGGTCGGGCAAGTCGACGCTGTGTCGGGCCATCAACCGCCTCGAGACCATCGACAAGGGCACGATCACGCTCGACGGGCAGCCGCTGCCGCAGGAGGGCAAGGAGCTGGCCAACCTGCGCGCCGAGGTCGGCATGGTCTTCCAGAGCTTCAACCTCTTCGCCCACAAGACGATCCTCGAGAACGTCACGCTCGGACCGATCAAGGTGCGCAAGAAGCCGAAGGCCGAGGCCGAGGCCCGCGCCCACGAGCTGCTCGACCGCGTCGGCATCGGCCACCAGGCCGCCAAGTACCCCGCCCAGCTCTCCGGTGGCCAGCAGCAGCGCGTCGCGATCGCCCGCGCGCTGGCGATGGAGCCCAAGGTCATGCTCTTCGACGAGCCCACCTCGGCCCTGGACCCCGAGATGATCAAGGAGGTCCTCGACGTCATGGTCGACCTCGCCGAGCGCGGGATGACCATGGTCGTGGTGACCCACGAGATGGGCTTCGCCCGGACGGCGGCCGACCGCGTGCTGTTCATGGCCGACGGCCAGGTCGTCGAGGAGAACACCCCCGAACAGTTCTTCACCAACCCCCAGAGCGATCGGGCCAAGGACTTCCTCGGCAAGATCCTCAAGCACTGAAGGAGATTGCGTATGCGACACACGAGGATCAAGGCCGCCATCGCGGTACTCGGGCTGAGCCTCAGCCTCGCGGCCTGCGGCGACGCCGGCAGCGACGACGAGGGTCGTGACGTCGAGGCCGAGGAGGTGGAGGAGGGCAAGTTCGAGGAGGGCACGAAGATGGCCGAGCTCGCCGAGGCCGGCAAGATCACGATCGGCGTCAAGTACGACCAGCCCGGCCTGGGCTTCAAGGACGCCTCCTCCGACGTCCCGACCGGCTTCGACGTGGAGGTCGCCAAGCTCCTGGTGGCCGACCTCGGCATCGACCCCGCCTCGGACTCGGTCACCTGGGAGGAGACCATCTCCGACAACCGCGAGCCCTACCTCGAGGAGGGACGCGTCGACCTCGTGCTGGCGTCGTACTCGATCACCGACGAGCGCCGCAAGGTCGTCGGCCAGACCGGCCCGTACTTCGTCACCGGCCAGCAGGTGCTGGTGAAGGCGGACAGCGACATCGCCGGCATCGAGGACCTCAAGGGCAAGACGGTCTGCTCCGTGACGGGCTCGACCTCGCTGGAGAACGTCGAGGCCGCCGGCGCCAAGGGCGCCCCCGCCGACACCTACTCGCAGTGCGCCGAGGACGTCCTCAACGGCACCGTCGAGGCCATGTCGACCGACGGCTCGATCCTGCTGGGCCTCGCCGCCCAGAACGAGGGCGAGCTCAAGGTCGTCGGCGACGAGTTCTCCGAGGAGCGCATCGGCGTCGGCTACAGCCTGGAGACGCCCGAGATGTGCGACTGGATCAACGGCGTGCTCGAGGAGTCCTTCGAGGACGGCTCGTGGGCCGAGGCCTTCGAGCTGACGCTCGGCGGCAGCGGTGCCGAGACGCCGGAGCCCCCGGCCCTCGACCCGTGCCCCGCAGCCTGACCTGACACCGGTACGACGCCGGGACGAGCGGACCACCGCTCGTCCCGGCGTCGACCACGACCAGCACGAAAGGGCGCCCCGATGGACGTCGTGCTCGACAACGCGAGCGCTGTCGCACTGGCCTTCGGCTACACGCTGAGCCTGTTCGTCGTCGCCGGCGTGCTCTCCGGGATCTTCGGCACGCTGCTGGCGGCGATGAGGGTCGGCCCGGTGGCCGTCCTGAGCCGCGCCGCCGCGATCTACGTGACCCTCGTGCGCAACACCCCCCTGCTCATCGTCATCATCTTCTTCCGCTTCGCCGGCCCCAAGATCGGGCTGACGTGGAGCTTCGTCGACATCAGCATCGGCGACCTCAACCTCAACAACCTCTACGCCGCCTGCGTGGTGGGCCTGACGGTCTACACCACCGCCTTCGTGTGCGAGGCCCTGCGCTCGGGTGTGAACGCCGTCGACCTCGGCCAGGCCGAGGCGGCTCGCGCCATCGGCCTCCCGTTCAGCGGCGTCATGCGCGAGGTCGTCCTGCCGCAGGCCATGCGCGCCTCCGTGCCGCCGCTGGCGAGCGTGCAGATCGCGATGCTCAAGAACACCACCGTGTGCGGCGTCCTCGGCGTGCTCGAGGCCTTCGCCCGCATGAAGGGCCTCACCAACGACTACGCCAGCTCCCGGACGGAGATCTTCGTGGCCTTCGCACTCATCTTCGTCGTGCTCGTCGAGGTGCTCTCGTTCGCCTCCGCGCGCCTCGAGCGCCGCTGGAGGGTCGCGTAGTGGCCGCCGCCGTCCTCTTCGACGCCCCCGGTCCCAAGACCGTCCGGCGTCACCGGATCTACACCCTGGTCGCGTCGCTGTCGCTGCTCGCGGTCCTCGCGTTCATCGCCCTGCGCCTGCAGCAGACCGGACAGTTCGCCTACGTGAAGTGGGAGCCGCTGCTCACGCCCAAGTACATCGAGGCGCTGCTGGTCGACGGCCTCCTCAAGACGCTGCAGATGGCCTTCACCTCGATCATCTTCGCCGTCGTCTTCGGGGTCGTCTTCGGCGTCGGCAAGCTCTCCGAGCACGCCTGGGTCAGGTGGCCGTGCTGGGCGGTCGTGGAGTTCTTCCGCGCGGTGCCCGTGCTGCTGATGATGATCTTCTTCTTCTACGAGGTGAAGGTCGCCGGCGGCGTCAGCAACGGCACGACCGGCGCCTACTGGAGCGTCGTGGCCGCCCTGACCGTCTACAACGGCGCCGTGCTCGCCGAGGTGTTCCGCGCCGGCGTCCTCGCGGTGCCGCGCGGACAGGCCGAGGCGGCGTACGCGATCGGGATGCGCAAGACCCAGGTGATGAGCCTGATCCTGCTGCCGCAGGCGGTGAAGATCATGCTGCCGGCGATCATCAGCCAGTGCGTGGTCGCGCTCAAGGACACCAGCCTGGGCTACGCGATCGGGGCCATCGGACTCTCGACCGTGGGCCGCAGCATCTACAACGGCTTCCAGAACCAGATCCAGACGGTCTTCGTCATGGCGCTGCTCTACATCGTGGTCAACTACCTGCTGACGCTGGTCGCCACCTGGGTGCAGCACAAGCTGGTGGGTCAGCGGAAGCCGCTCGAGGTCGGCATGGTCGGCGGCCCGACTCCGGACCGGACGCTCGTCTAGCCCTCAGCGGGTCTTCGGCGTCACCCAGAGCCGGATGACGCCCTCGACCACCACGGTGCCGTCGTCGCGGACGCCGCGGACGCGGACCGGGAGGTCGGGGTCGTCGGAGGTCCACTGCTCGGGGTCGGTCTCGGCGACGCAGGTGATGTCGCTGGTGGCCTTGGCGGTGTAGGCGACCTCCATGCCCTTGGGGATCCAGCGCCGGTCCGCCGGGATGCTCGCCTCGGCGAGCGCCCCCATCGCGGCCTCGAGGCCGTTGCAGAGCGCGATGGCGTGCACGGTCCCGAGGTGGTTGTGCACCCCGCGGCGCTTGGGGATCAGCAGCTCCGCACGGTTCGGGCGGATGTCGACGAAGCGCGGGCGGATCGTCGCGAAGTACGGCGCGCGCTGGCTGAACGCGAGCGAGAACACGCGCCGGCCCACGGCGGGGCCCAGCAGGGGCAGGGCGTTGGCGCGCTTCCAGAGGGTGAGGACCTGGCTCATGCGGCCAGACGTTACCAGTCGGTAACTTCTCACGGCCCCACCTGACACGTGTCAAGTCCTGCTAGCGTCCGCCAGCGTGACGCACACCACACCGGCGGACGGCCAGGAGCTGCCCGAGCTCGCCTGCTACGGGCTGGCCGGCCACAGCGCCTCCCCGGCCGACCTGATCGGCGAGGTCCGGGAGGCGGAGCGGCTGGGCATCGGCTCGGTGTTCCTCTCGGAGCGGTTCAACGTCAAGGACGCCGCGGTGCTGGCCGGCGCGGCGGTCGCGGCCTCGACGACGATCGGCGTCGCCACGGCCGCCACCAACCACAACACCCGGCACCCGCTCGTGACGGCCACCATGGCGACCACGCTGCACCGGATGAGCGGCGGCCGCTACGCGCTCGGCCTGGGCCGCGGCTTCGACCTGCTCTTCGACGTGATGGGACTCCCCCGCGTCACCGGCGCCCAGATGACCGACGCGGTGGGCATCTACCGGCGGCTGTGGCACGGCGAGGCGTTCGGCCACGAGGGGCCGGCCGGGAGCTACCCCTACCTCAGCCAGGACAGCAGCTTCGACGAGGACGTCCCGGTGCTGATGATGGCGATCGGCGAGAAGTCGTTGGCCCTCGCCGGCCGCGTGGCCGACGGGGTCGTCCTGCACACCTTCCTCGGCGACGAGACGCTGGCGCGCTCGGTCCGCACCGTGCGCGAGTCGGCCGCGGCCGCCGGCCGCGACCCGTCCGCCGTACGGATCTGGGCGGTGCTGGCCGTCGTCGAGGAGTCGGTGCCCGAGGAGCTCGCGCTGCGCAAGCTGGTCGGCCGGCTGGCGACGTACCTCCAGGGGTACGGCGAGGTGCTGGTCCGCGCCAACGGCTGGGACCTCGCGGACCTGCAGCGCTTCCGGGAGGACCCGCTCGTGCAGGGGTACGCCGGCGCGTTCGACGCCGTGGGCACCACCGAGCAGCTGACCTACCTGCGCGACGAGGTGCTGCCGGCCGAATGGCTGGCTGCCTCCGCGACCGGGAGCGCGGAGGCCTGCGCGCGGCGGGTGCTCGACCAGCTCGACGCCGGCGCGGACAGCGTCGTGCTGCACGGCGCGACACCCGGCGAGCTGGCGCCGGTGGTGGAGGCCTGGCGGGCGATCCGGCCCCGGGAGCGCTTCGAGGGGCTGCCGACCAACCCGGGGTGGGCGCGATGAGCGCCGGGGTCGTCACCGAGGTCGAGGGGCTCACCTCCGCGTGGCTGGGCGAGGCACTCGGCGGCCGCGTCGACGACGTGGTGGCGACGCCGGTCGGGACCGGCCAGATCGGCACCTGCTACCGCCTGACCCTGACCGGCGACGGCGTGCCCGCCTCGGTCCTCGTCAAGCTGCCCGCCGCCGACCAGGGCTCGCGCGACCTGCTCGCGGGCGCCTACCGCGGCGAGCTGGTCTTCTACGCCGACATCGCACCGACGGTGGCCGTGCGGGTCCCGACGTGCCACTACGCGGCCATCACGCCCGACAGCGGCGACTTCGTCCTGGTGATGGAGGACCTGGCGCCCGCCGTGCAGGGGGACCAGATCGGCGGCTGCACCGTCGCGCAGGCACGCGACGCGGTGACCAACCTGGCCGGGCTGCACGGCCCGCGCTGGAGCGACCCGACCCTGCAGGACTACGACCACCTCACGCTGCAGTCGCCCGCGGACATCGACCTCCTCACCGAGCTGGCCCCCTCGACGACCGAGCTGTTCGTCGAGGGACTCGGCGACCTGGTCTCGCCCGAGGACCGGGCCACACTGCGGGCGTGCGCCGAGGTGGTCGGGCCGTGGAGCTACGCGCGCGGCGAGCGCTACGCGCTCGTGCACGGCGACTACCGCCTCGACAACCTGATGTTCCACCCCGACGGCGCCTCCGGCTCCGTGGCGCTGGACTGGCAGACGCTCTCGCTGGGCCTGCCCGCCCGCGACCTCGCCTACTTCGTGGGCACCTCGCTCGACCCCGAGGCGCGCCGGGCCCACGAGCGCGACCTCGTGGCGGCGTACCACCGGGCACTGCTGGGCCACGGCGTCACCGGGCACGACCTCGAGGAGTGCTGGGAGGACTACCGCTTCGCGATGGTCCAGGGCCCCCTCGTCGCGACCTTCGGCTGCGCCTACGGGACCCGCAGCGAGCGGGGCGACCGGATGTTCGCCACGATGGTGGCGCGCTCGTGCGCCGCCATCCGCGACCTGGGCACGCTCTCGCTGGTCTGACTCAGTCGCGCGCGACCAGCAGCTCGACACGGTTGCCGTGCCCGTCGAACGTGTGCACGCGGTCGTGGCCGGGGAAGGTGTCCCGTTGGCTGAGGTCGACGTCGTAGCCGGCCTCCTCGAGCCGGTGTCGCACGGCGTCCAGAGCGTCGGCTCCCTCCAGCACGAGTGCAGGGTGCGCCTTGCGGGCGGGCGCGAACGGGTCCTCGACGCCGACGTGGATCTCCGCGGTCACGCCCCCGGAGCCGTCGACGGCGCGGAACCAGACGCCGCCGCGGGCGCGCAGCTCCTCGGGCTTCTCGACCTCGGTCATGCCGAGCGCGGCGGCGTAGAAGCGCCGGGCGACGTCCTCGCCGCCCGGCGGGCAGGCGACCTGGACGTGGTGGAGCCTCACGACGCGCGCCGGGCGACCACGAAGATCCGCCGGAACGGCAGCACGACCCTTCCGTCCCGCGCGGGGTAAGCCTCGCGGAGGCGTCGCTTGAACTCCGCCTCGAAGTCGGGTCGCAGGTCGTCGGGCAGCGCCTGCAGCGTGGGGCGGGCGCCGGTGGCCGAGACCCAGGTGAAGACCGGGTCCTCGCCGGTGAGGACGTGCAGGTACGTCGTCTCCCACGCGTCGACCTCGCAGCCGAGCGCGGCGAGCCGGTCGAGGTAGACGACCGGGTCGTGGCTGGCCGGGGTCGCGATGCCCTGCACGTGCGGGGCGTACGGCGCCTCGCCGGCCAGCGCGGCGCGCAGGGTGTGGCTGGGCTCGTCGAAGTTCCCCGGCACCTGGAAGGCCAGCCACCCGCCGGGGCGCACCGCGTCGACGAGCTGCGGCAGCAGCTCGAGGTGGCCGGGCACCCACTGGAGCGTGGCGTTGCTGACCAGCACGTCCACACCGCCCTCGGGGGGCTGCCAGGTGCGGACGTCGCCGACCTCGAAGTGCGCGTCGGGCTGCGCCTCCCGCGCCGCGCGGATCATCTCCTCGCTCGAGTCGACGCCCACGACGTGCGCGTCGGGCCAGCGTCGCCCGAGCAGGGCGGTGAGGTTGCCCGGGCCGCAGCCGAGGTCGACGACGCGGCCTGGCGCGCTCGCGTCGACGCGGCCGAGCAGCTCCACGAACGGGCGCCCGCGCTCGTCGGCGTAGGTGAGGTAGCGGTCCGGGTCCCACGTGTGGGTAGGTGTGTGCGTCGGTGCCATCGGTCCATCGTGCGACCCATTTATCTCGATGTCAAGATTCTCGACGCATCCGCTACGCTGCTGCCATGCGGGACGAGGTGGACGAGCTGGTCGAGTCGTGGGCGCGCGAGCGCGACGACCTCGACCTCGAGCCGGTCGCCGTCTTCAGCCGGATCAGCCGCCTGGCCCGCCACCTCGACCTCGCCCGCCGCGCCGCGTTCACCGCGCACGGCATCGAGTCGTGGGAGTTCGACGTGCTCGCGGCGCTGCGCCGCGCCGGTGCGCCGTACGAGCTGTCGCCGGGGCGCCTGCTGCGCGAGACGCTCGTGACCAGCGGGACGATGACCAACCGCGTCGACCGGCTGGCGGCGCGCGGCTTCGTCGAGCGCTACCCCGACCCCGAGGACCGGCGCGGCGTCATCGTCCGGCTCACCCGCGAGGGCAAGACCGCCGTGGACGCCGCCTTCGAGGCGCTGCTCGAGGCCGAGCGGGCGCTGCTCGCCGACCTCGCGCCGGCCCAGCAGAAGCGGCTCGCCGGCCTGCTGCGCACGCTGCTCGCGCCGTACGCCTGAGTCGATCGGCCCCGGGGGTTGAGGAAGGCGCGCAGCGCCTGTCTCGAAACCCCGTGCGGGACCTCAGCCCTCGAGGATGTCGGCGGCCTCGAGCCACTCGAGCTCGAAGCCGTCCTTCTGCGCGAGCAGCGTCTGGAGCTCGGCGCTGAGCTCGGCGACGCGGGCGTAGTCCTGGGAGTGCTCGACGATGAGGGCGTTGAGCTCGGCCTCGCGCGCGTTGACGCGGGCCAGCTGCTTCTCCAGCCGGGCCAGCGTCTTGCGGGCGGTGCGCTCCTCGGCGCCGCCCAGCTTGCGCTTGGGCGGCGCACCACCGGACGGGGCGGCGGAAGGAGCCGCGGCCGCGGCCAGCGACGCCGTGCGCCGCTCGAGGTACTCGTCCACGCCGCGCGGCAGCATCGAGATCTTGCCGTCGCCGAGCAGCGCCCAGACGGAGTCGGTGACGCGCTCGAGGAAGTAGCGGTCGTGCGAGACCACGATCAGCGTGCCCGGCCAGCCGTCGAGGAAGTCCTCGAGGACGTTGAGGGTGTCGATGTCCAGGTCGTTGGTGGGCTCGTCGAGGAGCAGCACGTTGGGCTCGTCGAGCAGCAGCCGCAGCAGCTGGAAGCGGCGCCGCTCGCCACCGGACAGGTCGCCGATGCGGGTGGTCAGCTTGTCGCCGGTGAAGCCGAAGCGCTCCAGCATCGAGGTGGCCGTGATCTCGCCGTCGCGGGTGCGGGTGACGCGGCTGACCTTCTCGACCGTCTCCAGCACGCGGCCGGTGGGGTCGAGGTCGTCGAGCTGCTGCGAGAGGTGCTTCAGCGCGATCGTGCGGCCGTGCTTGACCCGTCCCGACTGCGGCGCGAGCTCGCCCGAGATGAGGCTCAGGACGGAGGTCTTGCCGGCGCCGTTGACCCCGACGATGCCGACCCGGTCACCCGGGCCCAGCCGCCAGGTGGCGTGCGAGAGCAGGGTCCGGTCGCCGCGCACCAGGTCGACGTCCTCGATGTCGACGACGTCCTTGCCGAGGCGCTGCGAGGCGAACCGCTGCAGCTCCAGCCGGTCCCGCGGCGGCGGGACGTCCGCGATCAGCGCGTTGGCGGCGTCGATGCGGAACTGCGGCTTCGAGGTCCGGGCCGGCGGGCCGCGGCGCAGCCAGGCCAGCTCCTTGCGGACGAGGTTCTGGCGGCGCGCCTCCGAGGCGGAGGCCTGGCGCTGCCGCTCGGCCTTGGCGAGCACGAAGGAGGCGTAGCCGCCCTCGTAGGCGTCGACGACGCCGTCGTGCACCTCCCACGTCCACTGGCACACCTCGTCGAGGAACCAGCGGTCGTGGGTGACGACGACCATGGCCGACTCCCGCGCGGACAGGTGAGCGGCCAGCCAGGCGACCGCCTCGACGTCGAGGTGGTTGGTGGGCTCGTCGAGCACGATCAGGTCGTGGTCGCCCAGGAGCAGCGCGGCCAGCGAGCAGCGGCGCCGCTCGCCGCCGGAGAGGCCGACGACCGGGCGGTCCAGGGAGACCCCGGCCAGCAGGGTCTCCACGACCTCGCGGGTGCGCTGCTCGGCCGCCCACTCGTGGTCGGCGAGGCCGCCGAGCACGGCCTCGCGCACGGTGTGGGTGTCGACCAGCTCGTCGCCCTGGTGGAGGTACCCGACGTGCAGGCCGCGCTGGCGCGACACCCGCCCGCTGTCGGGCTCCTCGAGGCCCATCATCACCTCGAGCAGCGTGGTCTTGCCGTCGCCGTTGCGACCGACGATGCCGATGCGCTGGCCCTCGCCGATGCCGAGCGACACCTCGGTGAGCAGCGGCCGGACGCCGTAGGACTTGGAGACGCGCTCGAGGTTCAGCAGGTTAGCCATGGTGTCCTCCGACGACGTGGGCGCCCGCGACCGCACCGTTGGCGACCAGGACGACGCCGTGCCCGAGCCTCATCATCGCGCCCGCCAGGTCGCGGGCATGGTCGGCGGACTCGCACAGGAAGACGCAGGTGGGGCCGGAGCCGCTGACGAGGCCGCGGAGCGCGCCCTCCTCCTCGCCCTGGTCCAGGAGCGCCCCCAGGTCGGGGCGCAGGTCGATCGCCGGCTGCTGCAGGTCGTTGCGCAGGAGCCGCGCGAGCCGGTGCGGCTCGCCCGAGGCCACGGCGGCGACGAGCTCGTCGGCCGGCGGCGGGGTGGGCGAGGCGTCGGGGAAGAGCTTGTCGAAGTGGGCGTAGACCGCCGGGGTCGACATGCCCTCGAGGCTGGGCACGAGCACCCACCACCAGGTGCCGGCGTCGGGAAGGGGCGTGACGATCTCGCCGCGACCGGTGCCGAGGGCGGTGCCGCCCAGGAGCGCGAACGGGACGTCGCTGCCCAGCTCGGCCGCGATCGCGAGCAGGTCCTCGTCGCTGGTCTGGGCGTCCCAGAGGCGGTCGAGCGCGACGAGCGCGGCGGCGGCGTCGGCGGACCCGCCGGCCAGTCCCCCGGCCACCGGGATGGCCTTCTCGATGAGCAGGTGCCCGTCGGCGGCGACGCCGTGGTGGCGGGCCAGGAGCGAGGCGGCGCGCGTGACGATGTTGCCGCTGTCGACGGGGATCGCGCCGGCGTCGACCCAGTCGGCGACCTGCAGGCGCAGGTCCCAGCCGGGCTCGTCGTCGCGCGCGGTGACGTCGTCGCAGAGGCCGACGGCCTGGTAGACGGTCGTGAGGGGGTGGAAGCCGTCCTCGCGGGCGGCGCCCACCCCGAGGTGCAGGTTGATCTTCGCGGCGGCGCGCACCGTCACGGGCGCACCGGTGGGCGTGGTCATGGCGGTCACGGGTGCAGCACCTCGGCGATCCGCGCGAACTCCACGACCGAGAGCGACTCGCCGCGGGCCATCGGGTCCACACCGGCGCGCTCCAGCGCGGCGGAGGCGTCCTCGGCCGAGCCGACCAGCGGCCGCAGCGCGCCCCGCAGCACCTTGCGGCGGTGGGCGAAGGCCAGGTCCACCACGGCGAAGACCTGCTCGCGGGTCGCGGTCGTGGCCGGCGGCTCGCGCCGGCTCCAGGCGACCAGCCCGGAGTCCACGTTCGGCGCCGGCCAGAAGACGTTGCGCCCGATGGCACCGGCCCGGCGGACGTCGGCGTACCAGGCGGCCTTGACCGACGGGACGCCGTAGACCTTGGATCCTGGAGCCGCCGCAAGCCGGTCGGCGACCTCGGCCTGGACCATCACCAGGCCCCGCTCGAGCGAGGGCAGCAGCTGGAGGAGGTGCAGCAGCACCGGCACGGACACGTTGTAGGGCAGGTTGGCGACCAGCGCCGTGGGCGCCGGTCCGGGCAGCGCGGCGATCCGCATGGCGTCGTCGAGGAGCACCTCGAAGCGGTCGGCCTGCTCGGGGGCGTACGTCGCCACGGTCTCGGGCAGCAGCCCGGCCAGCAACTCGTCGACCTCGATCGCGACCACGCGCGAGGCCACGCCGAGCAGCCCCAGCGTCAGCGAGCCCAGGCCGGGGCCGACCTCCACGACCACGTCGTCGGGCCCGATGCCGGACTCCCGGACGATGCGCCGCACGGTGTTGGGGTCGATCACGAAGTTCTGCCCGCGCTGCTTCGTGGGGCGCAGGTCGAGGCGGGCCGCGAGCGAACGCACCTCTGCCGGCCCGAGAAGCCTCGGACCGGCAGAGGTGTCAGACATGACGGCCACGGTAGTGGCCGCTGGTCGGGCTCAGGTGGGGAGCCCCAGCTTGGCCGCGCAGCCGGGCCAGGAGCCGTAGCCGCCGGTGGCGTCGCGCAGGCGCGTGGCCACGGCGATCTGGGTCTCGCGGCTGTTCTGGCTGGGGAGCCCGGTGCCGCCGTAGGCCTGCCACGTGCCGAGGTTGAACTGGAGGCCGCCGTAGTAGCCGTTGCCGGTGTTGATGGCCCAGTTGCCGCCCGACTCGCACTGGGCGAGGGAGTCCCAGACGGTGCTGCCGGACTCGTAGGCCGACGCGGTGCCGACCTCGACGATCTTGTCGACGGGCTTGCGCAGCACCTGCTGGCGCAAGACCTTGCGCACGGTCAGCTCGCCGTTGCGGTACTCCAGGCGGTAGGTCACGTTGCGCCTGCCCTCGCGGCCCTCGCGGACCACCGTGGTCTCGCCCTCGGTGCTGGTGTCGTCCTCGCGCTCGATCGTGGAGAAGCCCAGGGGCTCGCCCTTGACGCTCTTGCGCACGACGCGGATGTCGGTGAAGACGATCTTGTCGCCGTCCTCGACGACCGTCCCGAGGCCGGGCTCGGCCTGGTCGGTGCGCTGGATGGGCACGCCGAGCTCGCCGAGCGCCTCCTGCACGGTCAGGGCGGTGACCCGGCGGGTGACCGGCTTGCGGCCGGCGACCGCGAAGGTCAGCCGCTTGGCGGTCACGACCTCGAGCTCGAGGCCCTCCCGGTCGATCTCGGCGCCGCGGCTCACGGAGACGGCGGCGTCGCGGGTGACGCTCATGCCGATCTCGCCCAGCGCGGAGGTCACGTCGGTGGCCGTCACCCAGTGGGTCTGCTCCACGCCGTCGACGACCACCTGCAGCGGTCGTGCGTACTTGACGCTCACCAGGCTGCCGTCCTCGACCTCCTCGTCGAGGCTCGGCACGACGACGTCGCGCTCGCCGACCTCGATGCCCTCGGCGTCGAGGACCTCGCCGACGGTGTCGCCGAACGCCGTGACCTCGCGGGTCTGGCCGTCGACCGACACCCGCAGCGTGGTGCCGAGGGAGGCGTAGCCGAACGTCGTGCCGACGACCGCCAGGGCCGCCACGACGGCGAGCGTCACGAGGACGCGCCGGCTGCGCAGGATGGTGCCGATGGTGCGGGTGGTGCTGGGGGTCACGTTGCTCCGACCGTCGTTCTCTCCGGTCCTCGGGGCGCCAGCGCGGGTGCAGCAGGTGGTGAGCGCTGGCCAGAACCTCCCCCGATCCCGGCCGTCTGCGTTCCAGCACACCAGCGCCCCGGGCCCGATGGCAAACCCTGGCAGTTCCTCCGAGGGGCCCGCGTGACCGAGATCTCGGCGTTCAGCAGCCCTCTCAGGGCTACCAGGCGCCGCCGAACGCGCGCTCCGTCGTGGCGTCGACGGCCGCGCAGAGCGCCTCGAGGTCATCCCCGCGCACCTCGGCCATGGCCCGCATCGTGTGGGGGACGAGGTAGGAGGCGTTGGGCCGCCCGCGGTAGGGCGTCGGGGTCAGGAACGGCGCGTCGGTCTCGACCAGCAGCCGGTCGGTGGGCACCACGACCAGCGCGTCGCGCAGCGGCTGGGCGTTCTTGAAGGTGACGGTGCCGGCGAAGGAGAGGTAGGCGCCGCGGTCGAGGCACCGGCGCGCGAAGCCGGCGTCGCCGGAGAAGCAGTGCATCACCCACCGGTCGGGCACGCCCTCCTCGTCGAGCACGGCCAGGACCTCGTCGTGGGCGTCGCGGTCGTGGATGACCAGCGTCTTGTCGAGTCGCTTGGCGAGGTCGATGTGGCGGCGGAAGGACTCCACCTGGGCGGCGCGACCCTCCTCGCCGGTGCGGAAGTGGTCGAGGCCGGTCTCGCCGATCGCCCGCACCTTGTCGTGGCTGCGGGCGAGCGACTCGATCTCCGCCAGCGCCTCCTCGAGGGTGCCGGCCTCCGCCTGGCGGGGCGCCTCGTTGGGGTGCAGCGCGACGCCCGCGACGAGGGCCGCGTGCTCCGCCGCCGCCTCGACCGCCCAGCGGGCGCCGGGGAGGTCGCAGCCGATCTGGACGATGCGCGGCACCCCGACCGCGGCGGCCGCCGCGATCGCGTCGGCGGTCGGGACCCGGTCGCCGTCGGCGATGTCAAGGTGGCAGTGGTTGTCGACGACGGGGTGCGGCAGCGGCTCGGGCGCGGGTGGCCGCTCGCGGTCGCGACGGCTGCCGCTCCGCTCCTCCGTGGCCGCGCGACTGCGGGTGGGCTCCTCGGTCACACCGACCACACGCGGTCCAGCACGGCGCTCGCCAGCTGCTCGGGCGCCTGGGTGGGGATCCAGTGGGTGACGTCGGGCAGCTCCACGAACGAGTACGGCGCGTCGACGTACGACGCGGTGAGCTCGGCGCCGCGGCGGTCGATCGCGGTGTCGCCGTCACTCCACACGAACGTCGTCGGGACCGTCGTGTGCCGGGTGGCGAGCTCGCGGTCGACGAACGGGATCGCGCGGTACCACGACAGGCCGCCCGTGAGCGCGCCCGTGTCGACGACCTCGCGGCGGCAGCGGGCGACCTCCTCGCGGGTCATGCCGGCCTGGGCCAGGCCCAGGTCGAAGGGTCCCCCTCGGCGGCGCGCCGCGAGCTCCACGACGTACGGCGCCTGGAACAGCAGCATGTACCAGGAGCGCAGCCCCTGGGCCGAGCTCAGCACGGCCTTCTGGAACGCCGCCGGGTGGGGCACCGACACGGCGGTGAGCGTGCGCACCAGCACCGGGCGCCGGGCGGCCAGCCCCCACGCGACCGCCGCGCCCCAGTCGTGCCCGACCACGTGGGCCGAGCCACCGACGCGCTCGATGAGCGCGGCGACGTCGTCGACGAGCTCGGTCAGACGGTAGGCCCGTCGCCCCGAGGGACGCGCGCGCTCGGAGTAGCCCCGCTGGTCGAGCGCGAGGGTGCGCAGGCCCGCGGCGTGCAGCAGCGGAGCGACGTGGCGCCACGAGGTGGCCCGCTCGGGGAAGCCGTGCAGCAGCACGACCACGTCGCCGTCGACCGGTCCCTCGTCGAGGACGTCGAAGGCGAGCCCGTCGCGCGTCAGGGTGCGGATGCGCCGGGTCATGCGCCGTGCACCAGGTTGTAGACCTCGCGCTTCGGCACGCCGGCCTCCTTGGCGACCTCGACGATCGCGTCCTTGCGGGTCATGCCCCGATCCTCCCTCTCCCGTACGGCATCGCGCAGGCTGGTCTCGTCGGAGGCCACCGTCGGCCCGCCGTCGGCGCCCTGGACCACGATCGTGACCTCGCCGCGCACGCCCTCGCCCGCCCAGGCCACGAGCTCGCCGAGCTGTCCGCGGCGCACCTCCTCGTGGGTCTTGGTGAGCTCGCGGCACACGGCGGCAGCCCGGTCCTCGCCCCAGGCCTCGGCCATGGCGCGCAGGGCGGTCTCGGTGCGGTGCGGGGCCTCGAAGAAGACCATCGTGCGCTCCTCCCCCGCCAGCGAGGCCAGCCGCCGCGACCGCTCCCCCTGCTTGCGCGGCAGGAAGCCCTCGAAGCAGAAGCGGTCGACCGGCAGCCCGGAGACAGCGAGCGCGGTCAGCACCGCGGAGGGTCCCGGCACCGCCGTGACGAGCACCCCGGCCTCGACCGCGGCGGCGACCAGGCGGTAGCCGGGGTCGGAGACGCTCGGCATGCCGGCGTCGGTGACCAGCAGGACGCGCCGCCCCTCGAGCAGCGCCTCCAGGAGCACGGGGGTGCGTGCCGACTCGTTGCCCTCGAAGTAGGAGACGACGCGACCGGTCACCGTGACGCCCAGGTCGGACGTCAGCCGCTTGAGCCGACGCGTGTCCTCGGCGGCGACGACGTCGGCTCCCGCCAGCTCCTCCGACAGCCGCGGCGGCGCGTCCGCCACCCGGCCGATGGGGGTCGCGGCGAGCACCAGCACCCCGGGTCCGCGCTCGTCGTTCGTCACGCGGCGATCATGCCACCGCGGCACGTAGAGTCCTGCCCCGTGACGACCGTCGACCGCGCTCCGAGCGAGGGGTTGTCCACCACCGTCGACGGCCGCCCGGTGCCGCTCGCCCGCGAGCGGGCGCGACGTCCCCGGTGGCCGAGCGACCTCGACGACCCGCTCACCTCGTGGGGTGCCGCGCTCGGCGTCACGCTGCTCGCGCTCTTCCTCCGGCTGTGGCACCTCGGCACGCCGAAGGAGTTCGAGTTCGACGAGACGTACTACGCCAAGGACGCGTGGTCGATGGCCAACCACGGCTACGTCCGCGAGTACGTCGAGGACGCCGACACGCTGATCCTCGACGGCAAGACCTCGGGGGTCTGGACCGACGACCCGTCGATGATCGTCCACCCCGAGGCCGGCAAGTGGGTCATCGCGCTGGGCGAGAAGGCGTTCGGGATGGACCCGTTCGGCTGGCGGATCTCGGCCGCGGTGGTCGGCGCCCTCATGGTGCTGGTCATGTGCCGGCTGGTGCGGCGCCTGACCGGCTCGACCGCCCTCGGCTGCGTCGCCGGCCTCCTGCTCAGCCTCGACGGCCTGCACTTCGTGCTCTCGCGGCTGGCGCTGCTCGACATCTTCCTGGCCTTCTTCCTGCTCTGCGCCGTGACCTGCCTGGTCGTCGACCGCGACTGGTACCGCGCCCGGATGGCGGCCGCCGTGGACGGGCCCCTCGGCCCCTCCTCCTGGGGACCCGTGCGGCCGCTCCTGCTGCGGCCGTGGCTGGTGCTGGGCGGCGTCTTCTTCGGCCTCGCGGTCGGGACCAAGTGGACCGCGGCGGTGCCGCTGGCGGCGTTCGGGATCATGGTCTGGCTCTGGAGCGCCGGCGCGCGCCGCTCGTTCGGGGTCCGCTGGCCGGTGCTGCGCTCCGCGGTGGTCGACGGGCTGCCGGCGTTCGCGCAGCTGGTCCTGGTCGCGTTCGTGGTCTACGTCGGGACCTGGACCGGGTGGCTGATGCACGCCGGCGAGTACGAGGAGCACCTCTCGGCGACGCAGTACACCCGGTTCGTGGCCGAGGGCGCGACCTGCGAGGACGAGCCGACGCTCGACGACGACCGCTGGCCGACGGCCTCGCAGCCCGACGCCACGGGGCCGGCCGAGGCGGTGCAGTCGCTGCGGTCGCTGTGGAGCTACCACCAGGACCTCTTCACCTTCCACACCCACTTCCTCAACTGCAGCGACCACCCCTACCGCTCCCAGCCGGCCGGCTGGCTCCTGCTCAACCGACCGGTCGGCGTCGCCGCCGAGACCGACATCAAGCCCGGCACCGGCGGCTGCCAGGCCCCGGCCGACAGCACGTGCCTGCGCCAGGTGCTGCTCCTCGGGACGCCGATGCTGTGGTGGGGCGGGATCCTCGCGCTGCTCTACGCCGTGGTCCGCTGGGTCGGCGCGCGCGACTGGCGCTTCGGGTTCGCGGTGGTCGGCACCGCCTCCACCTGGCTGCCCTGGCTGCGCTACGACGACCGGCCGATCTTCCTCTTCTACGCCGTGGCGATGCTGCCGTTCATCGTCGTCGCGATCACCCTGGCGATGGGTCGGCTGATCGGGCCCTCGCGGCTGCCGTCCTCGCGACGGACGGCGGGCGTGGTGGTGGCCGGGTCGTTCTTCGTGCTCGTGCTGGTCAACTTCGCGTGGTTCTGGCCGATCTACACCGACGAGCTGCTCACCCGCGGGGAGTGGCTGGACCGGATCTGGTTCAAGCGCTGGATCTGAGGCCCCTCCCAGCCGGGCCGACGGGCACGTCAACGAGGCCCTAGGCTCTCGGCATGACCTCGTGGCGACCCGGCTGGGACGCGTTCCCCCAGCCGCTGCTGGACTTCTGGACCGAGCGGCACCTGTGCACGCTCACGACGCTGCGGCCGGACGGCCGGCCCCACGTCGTCCCGGTCGGGGTGGCCCTCGACGTGGAGCAGCGCTGCGCCTGGGTGATCACCAACGACGTGTCCCGCAAGGCCCGCAACGTCGCCGGCGGCGGCATCGTCGCCGCGTGCCAGGTCGACGGCGGCCGCTGGTCGACCCTCGAGGGGCACGCCACCGTCGTCAGCGACCCGGCGTCGGTGGCCCGCGCCTGCGAGCGGTACGCCTCGCGCTACCGCACCCCCCGCGAGAACCCCACCCGCGTCGCCATCCGCATCGAGGTCGAGCGCTTCATGTCCTCCTCCGCCGTCTGAGGAGGCGGCGCACCCGCGTCAGCGCACCCGCACCACGAGCCGGCGGGACCGGGACGGCGACACGTCGCGCGAGCCGGCATAGCTGACGACGAGCGTGCGCCGTCCGGCCGGAAGGCGCTTGGTCACCAGCACCAGCCGACCGCGAGCGGACGTCCTCAGCACCCCTCGGGCGACGACCCTGCTGCCCAGGCGCACCACCACCGTGCCGGCGACGGGCGCCGTCGACGCGACCTGGATGCCGAGCCGGGCCCTGCGCGCGCGGACCTTCGCCGCGGCGACGGTGGTGCGCGAGCCGGTCCTGGCCACCCGGACCGGCAGCACCCGGCTCGACGACCCCGCGTGGGTGGACGTCCCCAAGTACGTCGCGGACACCGCGCGCGTGCCGGCGGCACCGGCCGGGATCCTCGCGACGGCGCTGCCGTCGGGACGCACCGGGACGGTCGCGACGCGTGCGCCGCCGACCACGAAGGCCAGGTCACCGGACGGGACGCTGCCGTCGGCCGAGGTCACCCGCGCCGTGGCGGTGACCGGGGCGCCGTACGCCGTCGTCGTGGTGCGGTCGAGCGTGAGCCCGGTCGACGTCGCCACGGCGCTCGCGGCGTCGATCCTCAGCCGCAGGTCCTCGGCGACCGAGGGCGAGGAGATGTCGGTGCCGGAGTGCCCGACCCGGATCGTCCAGCTGCCGGTGCGCCCGCTCGCCCACTCGGTCAGCGGGACCCCGAGCGCCTGGTTGCCGCCGGGGTAGGCAGCGCGGGCGATCTCGGTGAAGTCCTGCGAGCCGACCGGCGCGGCCGACACGACGAGGTCGCCCTCGACGTCGGCCACGGTGCCCGGGTCCGCGGAGCGCGCGGACCCCAGGATCGAGACCGGGTCGCCCTGGGTGACCACGGAGCTGCTGATGCCGGCCGCGGTGGTCGTCGGCATCCTGACGACGGTGACCTCGCCGAGGAACGAGCCCATGCCGACCGAGGTCGCGCCGTAGTCCGCGTCGCCGGAGTAGTACACGTGGGCCTGGGGATAGGCGCCCGGCGTCATGCCCAGGTCCCGTAGCGCGAAGGTGCCGTCGCGGCGGATGGCGTAGGTGCTGCGCACCGATCCGCCCTGGAACATCGACATGGTGCCGCCACCGGGCTCGACCGCGGTGTCGCGGTCCGGGACCAGGTCCCCGAAGAGCGGGGCGCTGTAGCTGATCGTCGGGCTGGCGACGGTGACATGGGCGCCGATGAACCACGGCCTCACCGTCAGCTGGCTCTCCCCGGACGAGGTCTCGGTGGCGACGAGGACCTTCAGCCGGTACTCGGTCCCGGCCCGGAAGCGACCGAGCGTCGGGATCGCGAAGCGCGCGGTGTTCGCCGCCATCTCCTTCGACGCGAGCACCTCGTCGCCCTGCAGGACCGTGGCGGTCTGCTCGCTGCCGGTGCTGCGGACGCTGAACACCAGGTCGTCGCCGTAGCGCGGGTCCTCGGTCTTGGTGACGGTCACGACGAGGGGAGGCGCCTCGCCGCCGCCGGGGGGCTCGGCGACGGCGGAGGCCGCCGGAAGCAGGCCGAGCACGGTGGCGAGCGGCAGGAGGCCGGCCAGCAGCGCGAGGGCGCCGCGACGGGAAGGGGTCGGAGGTGCAGACATGTCCGTCTCTTTCTGGTGGAGGAGGCCCGAGCGTGCGCGGGGCCGCTGGGGCAGCCCTGGGACGCCGCTGGGACGCCGCTCCGGACCGCTCCCAGAGCGGTCCCAGTGCGACCCCAGGGGCCCGGCCCACTCTCGGACCGACCAGTCACCGACCTCCCTGGAGCACCCATGTCCCGCACCACCCAGGCCCTCGTGGCCGGCGTCGTGGCGCTGACCGCGCTCGGCGCGGCGCCCGGCCCGTCCTCGGCGCACGTCCCGGGCAGCGGCGCCGGCGCCTCGCGCACCGGCACCGCCGCCGGCACGATCGTCTTCATCCGGTCCCACGACGTGTGGATCGCTCGGGGCGACGGCTCCGGCGCCCGTCCGCTCACCCACGACGGGACCGCCGCCTTCCCCTACGGCTCCCCCACGCAGTCCGATGCCGGCACCGTCGTCGCGACCCACGTCCAGGACCTGGTCCGGATGACCCAGCACGGCCGCGTCCTGAACCGGCTGAACCCCGGGTCGCTCCCGACGTCCATGGGCACCCGGATCGACGGCATGCCCGTCGACGCGGCGATCTCCCCCGACGGCCGTCGGATCGCCTACACCTTCACCAGGCACCTGGGCCCCGGCACCGGCTTCCGCTCCGCCACCGGCTACACCGCCGCCGACCGGCTCACCGACCCGGCGCCGCACGCCACGACGTTCTTCTGGGATCCCTCGTGGGTGGGCAACGGGCGGACCCTGCAGCACGGCGGCGCCGGCTCCCACGTCAACCTCCACGACCTCGGGTCTGCGCCGGAGCACTGGTTCGGCGCCTCCACCGGCGACTTCGACGACACCGAGCTGAGCCGCGACGGGCGTCTGCTCGCCGGGATCTTCGCCGACGGCGGACCGCCCAGCCTCGTGTGGTTCGCGGTGTCCGGCGACGCCCGCAGCGGCCCCCCACCTGCTGCTCCGGACCTGCTGTGCCAGGTCGGGCCGGTCTCCGGCATCACCCACCCGACCTGGGCGCCGGACAGCGACTCGCTGGCCTGGCAGGAGAGCGACGGGATCTGGACCCGCTCCGGGGCCCGCGACTGCTCCGTCCCGTCGCGGCTCGTGCTGCCGGGTGGCTCCGAGCCGCACTGGTCCCCCGCCACGCTGACCGCACCGGCGCCCGTGGCGCTGCGCAGCACCCGGCGACCCGCGATCTCCGGCAAGGCGGTGGTGGGCCGCACCCTGCGCGCCCGCCCCGGCGCCTGGAACGTGCCCGGGGCACAGGTGGTCCTGCAGTGGCTGCGCGGCGGCAAGGTCGTCGGCCGAGGAGCCGCGCACCGCGTCGCCCGACGCGACCGCGGCAGGGTCCTCACGGTCCGGGCGACCGCCCGCAAGGCCGGGCACGGCTCGGCCACCGCGACCTCGCGCCCCGTGCGGGTGCGGCGATGAGCGCCGGCCGGGAGGCGACGTTCGCGTCCTCGGTGCGGGTGCCCCTGCCCGCCGGCGTCGTCGCCGACTACGTCCTGGACTGGGGCAACGACCCGCAGTGGCGCGCCCAGGTCCTGCGCTTCACCTGTGATCCGCCGGGGCGCGCGATCCCCGGTCAGGTCCTGCGGGAGGAGCTCCGCTTCGCGGGGCTCACCTTCCGCACCGAGACCGTCGTACGACGCACCACCCCCCTGAGTGCGTCGTACGACGGCGGGTCCGGCGCGGTGCTCGTGAGGGGCACCCGCCGGGTCACGCTCGTCGACGACGAGCACTGCGAGGTCACGACGACCACGCACGTCCGGCTGGTGGGGGCGCTGCGCCCCTTCGCGCCGGTGCTCACCCCCTCCTACCGCCGCGCCGACCACGCGGACCTGCTCCGCCTACCGCAGGTGCTCCTCCAGCACCGCGACCGACCCTCCGAAGGAGTCCACCCGTGACCACGCTGCTCCCCGGCCAGGCCGCCGCCCCGACCGGCCCCGCCGACCTGTCGATGATGTACGTGCTGCACCACGGCTTCCGGCGCGACCTCAGGCGCTTCGTCGAGGCCGTGCACCTCACCCCGCTCGACGAGCGCCGCACCTGGCGGGCGCTGCTCGAGCGCTGGGACCTGTTCGCCCGCCTGCTCCACGACCACCACCACAAGGAGGACGAGCACCTCTGGCCGCTGCTGCGCGCCAAGGTAGACACCGCCGGCGACCGCGCCGCCGCCCGCGTGCTGGACGCGATGGAGTCCGAGCACGCCGCCATCGACCCGTTGCTGGAGGCGGTCCACAGCGGCTTCTCCTCGCTGGCGGGCGCGCCGTCCGCGACGGTGCGCGCCGGGCTCGCCGCCGACCTGGCGCGGGCCCGCGACGACCTCGGCGCCCACCTCGGGCACGAGGAGCGCGACGCGATCGCGATCCTCCAGCGCTACGTGCCCGGGGAGGAGTGGTCGGACGTCGAGCGCAGCAAGTTCCGCGGAGGCCTGGCCCCCGGCGACCTGCTGCGGCTGCTGCCCTGGTGCGTGGAGGACCTGCCGGAGGACGTGTCGGGTCCACTCCTGGCGGAGGCGGGCCTCGTGCTCCGGGCCGTGCTGCGCCTGGGACGACCCCGGTTCGGTCGGCTGGAGCGGGCGGCCTTCGCCCACGTGCCCGCGGGCGTGGGCGCGTGAACGGCATCGTGACCCCGGTCGGCGACACCGACTTCGGCGACGTGGTCCTGGGCTCGGTGACGCCGGTGCTCGTCGACTTCCACGCCAACTGGTGCGGGCCGTGCCGCCAGGTCGGGCCGGTCCTGGACGAGCTGGCGACGGAGCTGGACTGGATGCAGTTCGTCCGCCTGGACGTCGACGCCCACCCGGTGACCGCGGCCGCCTACCGGGTGACCGGGCTCCCCACGCTGCTGGTCTTCGACTGCGGCGAGCTGGTGCTCTCCATCGTGGGCGCACGCCCACGCCGCACCGTGCGCGACCTGCTGCTCACGCTCGCGCCCGACGACCGGCGCCGCGCCGGTCAGATCGTGTAGCGGCGCCGCGTCGCCAGCAGCTCGGCCTCCACCCGCGCCAGCCCCCACTCGCGGGCGAGGGCGACGGCGGCGTCGGCGTGTGCCGACGCCGCCTCGTGGTCCCCCAGCGCGGCCGCGCCCCAGGCCAGGAAGGCGTCGACCGGCCCGAGGGGCACCGCGCTCCCGGCCGCGCACATGCGTCCGGCGTACGGCGCCGCGAGGGGGTACGCCGCCGCGGCGAGGTCGCTGTCCCCGAGCCCCAGGGCGATCTCGCAGGCCAGGCAGGCGTACACCAGGCCGACGAAGGTGGTGAGCACGTCGCCGCCGGCGAGATCGACACCCTGGTGCTCGTGGAGAGCGCGCGCCGCCTCGACCCGACCGGCGCGCAGGAGCACCACCACGGCCACGGGTCCCGCGGGGATGGTCGTGTCGCCGGCGAGGTCGGCCATCGTCTCCACGAGCCGGTCGTAGTCGCCGGCCAGCATCCCCCGTGCGACCGTCGTCACCGTCAGCGCGTCGACCAGGTTGGGCATCCGGAGCCGCTGCGCCAGCTCGCCGAGCCGCGCGAGGGACGCGTCGGCCTGCTCCAGCTCTCCCCACATCGTCAGCCACGGCACCTCCAGCACGCGGAGGAACGCCTCCGCGGTGGCCAGGCCACGTCGGCGGCACTGGTCGCTCAGGTGCGGCAGCGCCGCGCGCACGGCCGCGGCGTCGCCCAGCTCGCTCGCCACCGAGACACCCAGCGCGTCGGCCAGCAGCCGCAGGCGGGTGTCGCCGGCCGCCTCGGCGGCCGCGCGCGCCGAGGCGACGTAGCCGGCGCGGTCGAGCACCGCGTCGGCGCGCGAGCGCGCGGAGAACGCGCCGAGGTAGGCGACCGCACGCAGCCGCGGCTCGTCGTGCTCGGCCTCGGCGATGGCCAGGGCCTCCGCCACCAGGGCGTCGATGCGCGGGGAGTCGCCGCCGTAGTAGAGCTCCATCGCCAGCGCCAGCTGGGCCCGGCACCGCAGACCGCGCTCGGCCTCCGGGAGCGCGACCAGCGCACGCTCCAGCGCCTCGACGACGGGCCGGTGCACCACCCCGAACGGTCGCACCTGCCACAGCGCCCCCTCCATGGTGGAGATCGCGGCACGCGCCGCGAGGACCGGGTCGCCGAGCCGCTCGGCCACGGAGACCGCGTCGTCCACGGCGTCGGAGACGCCCTGCCAGTCGGCGCTCCAGCGGCACGCGTCGGCGAGCATCATCAGCAGCTCGAAGCGCTGGTCGTCGCCGCTGCCGAGGTCGAGCTCCTGCCACCCGACCGCGCGGCGCAGCAGCCGGGCCTCCTCGTCGTAGGCGCCGTCCAGGCGCGCCTGCTCGGCGGCGACGAGCACCGAGCGCCACGCCTCCCCGACATGGGCGTAGCCCGCCAGCTCCCAGTGGTGGGCGAGCGCCGCTCGCTGGTCGGGCCGGCGCAGCCCGGAGTGGCCCTCGAGGACCCGGCTGACCGCGCGGTGCCAGCCCGCTCGCGTCTGCTGCGCCTGCTGGTCGTGCAGGGCCTCGCGCACCACGCCGTGCGAGAACCGGTAGGCCGCGTGGACCCGGCCCTCGTCGACCACGAGACCGGCCTCGAGCGCGGGGCCCAGCAGCTCCACGGTCTGGTCCGGGGTGCGCTCGACCATCAGGCTGAGCAGGTCCAGGTCGAAGACGACGTCGACCACCGCAGCGGCCTCGAGGACGGCCCCGGTGGTCTCGGGAAGCGCTCGCAGGCGGCTGAGGACCACGTCGGACAGAGAGCCCGACAGCGTGCCGCCCGAGAGCGCGAGCTCGGTGAGGAAGAAGGGGTTGCCGGAGGTGCGCTCCCACAGCGCGCGGAGCGAGCCGGGGTCGGCGGCGCCCGCCACCGTCTCGACGAGGGCGGCGGCATCCTCCTCCGGGAGCCCGCCCAGGTCGAGGCGGACGGTCTGGCCGCGGGCCAGCTCGGCGGCCAGGCCGCTGACGGCCTGGTCGGTGAGAGAGTCGACGCGCGCCGTCACGAGCACGCAGAGCCGCTCGTGCCGGGCGACGGACTGCAGGTGCGCCAGCAGCCGGCGCGTGGGCTCGTCGGCCCACTGGACGTCCTCGATCACCAGCAGCAGCGGGCTGGTGCGCGCCGTGCCGCACAACGCCCGGGCGACCGCGTCCCACGTCGCGAAGTCCGTGGCCGACGCGGTGTCGAGCAGTCCCTGGACCTCGGGCGGGTCGGGGAGCTGCTCGCCGAGCGCCGTCGCGATGGACCGCCACGGCCACAGCGGAGGCGGCCCGTCCACGGAGCACTGGCCCACCGCGACGGTGAAGCCCTGCTCGAAGGCCGCGAGCGCGACCTCGTGGGCCAGACGCGACTTCCCGACGCCGGCCTCTCCGGTGAGCAGGACGACGTGCGGGCGCCCGTCGGCGGCGTCCGCCAGCACCTCACCGAGAC
The DNA here is from genome assembly GCF_015024225.1 of Nocardioides lijunqiniae. Taxonomy (GTDB): domain Bacteria; phylum Actinomycetota; class Actinomycetes; order Propionibacteriales; family Nocardioidaceae; genus Nocardioides; species Nocardioides lijunqiniae. Next base: position 301,842 of record NZ_JACJGM010000001.1, on the reverse strand, counting down.
GGGCGGTCTCGGCGGCACGGCCGGCCAGCGGCCAGCGCGGCACGGGCGGGGACTCCCGGAAGCGGCCCTGGCGCGCGACCTCGGTCCGGTCCAGGCCGGCCGTCGGGGCGCTCGCCCCGCGGTCACCCCACTCCAGCGAGGCGTCCTGGCGCAGGATCGCCAGGTGCAGCTCGCGCACCGCCTGGCTGGGATCCACCCCCAGCTCGTCGGCCAGCAGGCCGCGCAGGGACTGCAGCGCGGACAGCGCCTCCGCCTGTCGTCCGCTGCGCGCGAGCGCGACGGCCAGCAGTGCCCACCACCGCTCGTGCAGCGGGTGCGCCGACGTCATCCGCCTCAGCTCGGGCACCGTCTCGGCGTGCCGGCCGAGCGCCAGGGCCGCGACCACGCGCAGCTCCTGACCCGCGGCGAGGAGGTCGCCGAGCCGCGCGCGCTCCGCCACCGCGGTCGGGTCGTCGCCCAGCTCCGGGTAGGGCTCGCCGCGCCACAGCGCCAGCGCCCGGTCGAGCACGGCGGAGGCCCGGAGCAGCGGGTCCTCGCCCCGACCACCCGGCCGCGGCCGCAGCGGGTCGGGCACGTCCTGCAGCAGGGCCCTCGCCCCGGCGACGGCCTGCTCGAGCACGGAGACGTCGCGCTCCGACCGGGGTGCGTGCAGCGCGTAGCCCCCGTCGACGGTGACCAGCACGCGGGGCGCCTCCCGAGGGGCGCGGTCGGGCTCCAGCACGCGCCTGAGCGCGGCGACGTACCCGTGCAGCGTGGCGAGCGCCCCCGCGGGCGGGTGCTCGCCCCACACCCGGGCGATGACGGTCCCGGTCGGGACCGGCGCGCCCTCAGCGATGGCGAGCGCCGCCAGGATGGCCCGCTGACGCCGGGTGCCGAGATCGACCACGCGACCGCCGTCTCGCACCTCGACGGGTCCCAGGACGGCGATCTGCACCGCCCCACCCTAGGAAACCGAGGTCGTGACCGCGGAGGTTTTTCGCCACTCGGATGCGACCGCGAGCACCTGGGTACCTCTGACCATGGCCTCCGACAGCTCCAAGCTCTTCACCGCCGTCTCGCTCGCCTCCGCCCTCGGCGCCGCCGCCATGGCGAAGAAGGGGCTGAACGCCTCGTGGAAGGCGGCGACGGGCAAGAACCCGCCCGCCAACCCGGCCGACCCCGACGTCAACGTCTGGGAGGCCGTGGCGTGGGCCGCCGTGAGCGGCACGCTCATCGCCCTGGCCCGGATGTTCGCCACGCGCCAGGCGGCGCACGTCTACGCCAAGCAGACCGGCCACCTTCCCCCGGGCCTGCGCCGCGACGGCCAGGACAAGGACGCTCCCACGCCGGTCTCCTGACCCACGCCGCCCACCTGCGAGACTGAGCGTCTCGTGGGGGGAGGTGGCGATGAGCCCGGTTGGTGCACAGGTCGGAGAGCTCCGACCGATCTACCAGATCATGCGCCGCATCAACGGCGGCGCCGACGTCGACTCCGTCCTCGACGCGGTCGCCGAGGGGGTCGCGCAGGCCGTCGGCTTCGAGGTGGCGGCCATCAGCTACCTCACCCGCGACCTGACCTTCCACATCTCGGCGGTCTCGGGCAGCGCCGAGGCGCGTGAGCAGCTGCTCGGGCAGGAGGTCTCGCTCGCGTCGATGGAGGACGAGCTGGCCATGGCCGAGCAGTGGGGGTCGCTGCTGTTCATCCCGGCGGAGCGGCTCGGAGACGTGTCGACCGGGTGGTTCCCCACGGTCGACGCCGACGCCGAGGAGCTGCCCGACGCCGACCGGTGGCGCCCCGAGGACACCCTCCGCTCCCCGCTGCGCTCCCCCGCGGGAGAGCTGCTGGGGCTGCTGTCGGTGGACATGCCCGTCGACGGCCTGCGGCCCGACCGGGAGCGGCGCGAGCTGCTGGAGATGTATTCCGACCTCGCCGGGATCGCGCTGCACAACGCCCGCCGCGCCTCCGAGCTGGAGGAGCAGGTCCGGCTCGCGGCGGCGGTCGAGGCGATCCACAGCAACGCCACCCGCTCGCTGGACGTCAGCCACATCATCGACAGCAGCGTGCATCCGATCGCCGAGGCCCTCGCTGCGGACAGCCTGTGGCTGCGCGCCCTGGCGGACGGTGACCGGGTCTCGGGCACCGGAGCCCGCTACCCCGAGGGCGTCGACGACGCACCGGACGAGCTGCTCGAGATCGTCGCCGGCTCGGCGAAGGACGCGTGGGCCACGGGGCAGATCGCGCTGGCCCGGATCGAGGACTCCTCCGCGGGGCCGGCGACTCCCCTGCTGACGGCGCGCACCGCCGCGCCGACCGGCCCGAGCCTCGAGCCCGGCGAGCGGCTCGAGGTGGCCGGCGGCCGCGCCGGGTGGGTGCCCCGACGGACCCGCCGGCACGACCCGACCGGCCCCCAGCAGGAGGCGCTCACCGACTACCTGCGGCCGCTGGGCGCGCAGACGCTGCTGCTGGCGCCGCTGGGCGCCGGGCCCGACTGCCTGGGCTACCTCGTCGTCGTACGCCGCGTGGGTCGCGCGGAGTTCTCCTCCCACGAGGTCCAGGCCGCGGGCCAGATCGCCCGCAACCTCGGCCAGGCCGTCCTCAACGCGCGCCTCCTCGAGCGCGAGCACGTGCTGGTCGGTCAGCTGGAGGCGCTCGACCACTACAAGAGCGACCTGATCTCGACGGTGTCCCACGAGCTCCGCACGCCGTTGACGGCCATCAAGGGCCACCTCGAGCTCATCGAGGACGACCCGGCCTCGGCGCCCCCGTCGAGCTTCGCCGTGATCGGGCGCAACCTCGAGCGCGTCCTCGCCCTCATCAACGACCTGCTGACGCTCAAGCAGCTCACCGACGCCGACGTCCCCACCACCTCCGGCGTCGTCGACCTGCACCAGGCCGCGCTCGACGCGGCGTCCTCGATGCGGCCGATGGCCGCGGAGAAGGGCGTGGCGCTCACCGTGCTGCCTCACGCCGGGCCCCTGCTCATCAGCGGCGACCGCGACGAGCTCGAGCGGGTGGCGCTCAACCTGGTCGGCAACGCCGTGAAGTACACCCCCTCCGGCGGCCGGGTCACGGTGTCCACGGAGCGCACCGAGCGCTTCGTGCGGCTGGTGGTGCAGGACACCGGCTACGGCATCAGCAAGCACGACCAGGAGGAGCTGTTCTCGGAGTTCTTCCGCTCGACCAACCCCGAGGCCCTGGCGCTGCCGGGCACCGGGCTCGGGCTGAGCATCGTGCGCCGCATCGTGCAGCGCCACGGCGGGTCGATCCTGCTCGACTCCGCGCTGGGCACCGGCAGCACCTTCACGGTCCGCCTGCCGCTCAGCCGGACCACCGGCTGACGCCGGCTCAGGTCACCAGGGCGGGCAGGGCCGCGTCGGAGGCGAGCAGCGCCTCGCGGTCGTACGTGGACGTGCTGGCCATCAGCTCGTCGGCCTGCGTCCGCTCCACGAGCCGCTCCAGCGCGCGCCGCACGGTCGCCGGGCCGCCCGCCACGGCCCGCTCCAGCGACGCGTCGACCCGGCGGCGTACCTGATCGGGCCAGGGCTGCGTCCGTATCGACTCCGGGCTCTCCAACGCAGGGAACTCCCCGGTCTGCCGCGAGCGGGCCATGGCCCACGCCTCGGGCAGCGCGAGCTCGCGCGCCGTGACGTCGTCGTCGGCGACCGTGACGTCCAGGGAGACCGTCACCGACGGGGCGCTCCCCCAGTGCGGCCGGAAGTCGCGCCGGTATGCGCCGAGCGCGTCCCCCACGTCCGGGTCGTCCAGGATCGGACCACCCACCACCACGGGCAGCCCGAGCCCGGCGGCCAACCGCAGCCCCCGGCCGGTGGCGAGCACGTGCATCGGCACCGGCGCGGTCTCGGGGCGGACGGTCACTGGCGCCGTGCCCTCGAGGTAGCCGCGCAGCTCGACCAGGTCGCCCTCGAAGGCGTCCGCCGCGTCCGCGTCGTGGCGCAGCGCCTGCCGCACGGGGGCGGTGAACCCCAGGGAGCGCCCGAGACCGAGGTCGACGCGACCGGGGTACAGCGCCTCGAGCACGCGGAACTGCTCGGCCACGACGAAGGGCTGGTGGTGCGGCAGCATGACGCCGCCCGACCCGATGCGGATCCGAGACGTCGCGGCGCCGATGGCCGCGAGCAGCACCGCAGGGGCGCCCGACGCGATGCCCGGCACGGCGTGGTGCTCGGCGACCCAGAACCGCTCGTAGCCGACGGTCTCCGCGTGCACCGCGCGCTCGACCGTGCCGGTCAGCCCCTCGGCGTCGGGTCGTCCCACCCGGGTCCGGGAGCGGTCCAGCAGCGAGAGCCTCACGGCGGGTCAACGCCGCGGAAGGCGGTGGCCTTCCCTCGGACGTTCCTAGGAGGAGCCGGGTTCGGCGACGACGAACTCGAGGTAGGCGACGGGGTTGTCGAACTCGCCGGTCCGCAGGGAGACCTGGAGGCGCCAGGTGCCGGGCGCGGGCAGGACGACCTGGGCGGTGTGGGTCCCGGCGATCTCGGAGGTCAGCGGCACGGAGCCGAGGTCGACCTGCTCGGAGAACAGTCGGGCGCGCGGCGCCTCGTAGAAGACGGCAGGCGCGCCGGTCATGTCGCGCAGCTGGAGGGTCAGGGTCGTGGGCCCGACAGCCTGCGGCGAGAGCGACGCCTCGACCGTCACGTCGTCCAGCGGCGCCACCTGGGGGCCGCCCAGCGTCGGGTCGGCGGCGCTCGCGGCGGACGCCTCGGGCTCGGGGCTCTCGTCCACGAGGACACCGGTGACCAGCAGGACGGCGAGCAGGACGCCGGCCTCCGCGAACGTCGAGCGCGCGACCAGCCGGCTGCCGCTGTCGCGGTCGCGGCGCTTGACCGCCTGACGCAGGCGTGGCAGGAGGGCGAAGCGGTTCCAGGCCGCGATCCCCACGGCGACCGCAGCGAGCGCGACCTTGGCGAGCAGCAGCAGTCCGTAGTCGGTGTCCACCAGCGGGCTCCAGGCGCCGACGATGCGCCACGCCAGCAGGACGCCGGTCACCGTCAGCGCCCCCAGGACACCGGCCGCGACGCCCGAGAAGCGGGCCAGGACCTCGCCGCCGGCGGCGTCCCGCCCGGTCAGCCGCGGCAGCACGAGTGCGAGGCCCACCAGCCCGCCGAGCCAGACGCTGCCGGCGAGCAGGTGCAGCACGTCGGCCGCGACCGCCAGCGCCTCCGGGCTCGCGGCGCGAGTGTGCCCGGTGAGTCCCGGCGCGGCGACCGCCACGAGGCCCGCGCCCAGGGCCGCCCGCGCGCGGCCCCGCCCGGGCTCCCCGCCGCCGAGCAGGACGACGGCCGCGACCGAGCCGAGGACGACCGCGGCCGTCACGCCGTACTCGGCGGCGGGGAGGGCCGACCAGGTCGCCGCCTCCCGGAGGGAGCCGAGACCGCCGCCGAGCTGGTAGACGGCGGTGAGGGGAAGTCCGGCCAGCCAGCCCAGCGCCGCGGCCGCCGCGGCCACCCGGGCCACGCGCACGAGGCGGCGGCGAGCGGACGACGGCACGGCCGGCGTGAGCAGGAGCAGGGTGAAGACCACGAGCCCCACGGCCAGCAGGAGACCGACGTACCCGACGGCGCGGGCGGCGCTCAGGGTTCCGGGGGCGTCCGTGGTGGCGGCCGAGGTGTCGGCCGGCGGCGTCACACGGGCGCTCGGCGCGCCGACCGAGAAGCTGAGGGAGCCGCTGATCGGGTGGCCGTCCTCGGACAGGACGCGCCACACGAGCACGAGGGTGCCGTCGGCGACGTCCTGGGTGAGCTCGACCCCCAGCTCCTCGCCGCTGACGGCCGACGAGGAGGTGACCGGCTCCCCCTGGGCGTCGAAGACCTGGACCCCGTCCGGGACGCCCGTGACGGCCTCGTCGAAGGTGAGCGAGATCCGCTCGGGGACGGCCTCGAGCACCGCTCCCTCGCCGGGGTCGCTGCCGATCAGCGTGGCGTGCGCGCTGGCGGGCGCCGCGGCGCCCAGCACCAGGAGCGGCACCAGGAGGGCGGTGAGCGCCAACAGGACGAGGGGCGCGGCTCGTCGCCAGCGGTTCACGGGTCACGTCCTGGTGTGGTCGGGGTCGGCCGCCGCGCGGGTGCGCTGTGACCAGCGCCACTGAACCAGCGCGCTGAACCGATGTCAAGAATGTGAACCGCCGCCGGATTCCCCTAGACTGTGGTTCACATCACTGAACCCAGGCCGCCCATGTGGACTCGATCCCTCGGGCGGTCAACCGAGAAGGGACCACCCCCATGCCCAACATCACCGTCGAGCTCCTGCGCGGACGCACGGTCGAGCAGCGCCGCGCCTTCGCCGCCGCCGTCGCCGACAACGCCGTCGAGCTCCTGGGCGCGCGCCGCCAGGACGTCCGGATGGTCTTCAGCGAGATCACCCCCGACATCGTCGCCAACGGCGGTGTCCTTGCCAGCGAGGACGAGAGCCGCGCGGGCGTCGTCGCCGCCCTCGCCGACGAGAGCTGACCGACCGCCTCTGCAGGTAACACGTCGTCCACGTCTCCTCCCGCCCGCTGCAGCGAGATGGAAGAGACGTGGACGACGTGTTACATGGGGCTGTCGACTGCCGGCCGACGACGTACGACGAAGCGGGCCCGGAGGACATGTCCTCCGGGCCCGCTGCTGTGTCGCTACCTCGTGGTCACCGCGTGACGCGGAGCGTCACGCTGCGGGTGACCGCGGCGGCGTAGGGGCTGCCGAGGTAGGCGACGGTCACCTTGAGGCGACCGACCCGCGCCGCCTTGGGCAGCCTCACGACCACCCTGCCGTTGCGGACCGTCCCGACGACCTTCTTGCCCTTCACCGTGACGCGCACCTGGCCGGTGAGCGTGACGCCGGGCGCGGTCAGCGTGACCTTGACGGTGGCCCGCTTGCCCCGCTTGACCTTGCCCGGGGCCTGCACCTTCATCACCGGCACGGCCTTGACCACCACCAGCTGCACCTGTCCCGTAGACGCGTCGTGCGAGGCGTCGCCGGCGTAGCGCAGGGTGAGCGGGTGCGTGCCCGGAGCCAAGGCCCTGGCGGGCAGCGCGACCGAGGCCTTGCCGGCCGTGACCGTGCCGGAGCCGAGGACCCTCGAGCCGCTCAGCACGTCGACCCGTCCGGTGGCCGTGGCCGGGCTCACCGCGACCGCCACCGTGCCGGCTCGACCGTAGGTCACCCTGCCGGCCGACCCGGACACCGTCGTCCCGTTCGGCTCGGCCACCGTGATCGTGACGGCGGTCGGGGCGGAGGAGAGCCCACCGCCGCTCACCTTGTAGGTGAAGCCGTCCGTGCCGGAGAAGCCCGGCTCGGGGGTGTAGGTGAACGAGCCGTCGGGCTGGAGCGTCACCTGGCCGTGCTCCGGCTGGGTGGCGTCCGTCGCCGTCAGGACGTCGTCCTGGGCATCGGTGTCGTTGGCCAGCACGCCGGGGGCCGGGACCGTCAGGGCCTGGCCGTGGGCGGTGCTGTAGGAGTCCGCGGACCCGACCGGCGCGTCGTACAGCTCGGAGACCTGGTCACCGGACAGCTCGTAGCCGTACATCCGGAAGTCGTCGATCAGGCCGTCGAACTTCGGGTCGGGCCAGCTCGTGCTGCCCAGCGCGTTGACCGTGGTCTCCCCACCCACTCCGATGTCCCCGATGCCCAGGGTGAAGTCGTCCCGAGTGTTCATCAGCTCGCCGTCGAAGTAGATCCGCCCGGTCGAGCCGCTCATGGTGAACACCACGTGCGTCCAGTCACCGATGGGCAGGTCGTTGCCCCCACCCAGCGTCAGCCTCTCCTGCGTCGGGTTGCCCGGCGCCTTGAACGTCGCCGCGAACCCGGTGGGGCCGGCGGCCTGCGTGGAGGACTGCAGCAGGAAGAAGGTGTCCGTGCTGCTGCCGATCTGGAGCAGCGGGACCCAGTTGGGCAGGGCGTCCGGCCGGGCCCACAGGGACACGGTGAACTCCTCGTCCAGGCCCGCGTCGATGTTGTCGGGCAGGTCGACGTAGTTGCTGCTGCCACCGCCGCCACCGGGCAGCGACGCGGCGGAGCCGTGCCTGCCCGGCGCCCAGCCGGTGTCGCCGAGGAGCGTCGCCGCTCCGACCGAGGGGTCGCTGCCGGTGTTGGCCGACGACGTGCCCGCGCCCTCGTCGAAGGCGTAGTGGATCGGCACGCCCTCGCCCGGCGGCGGCCGCTCGACCGTGTGCGTGACGCTCGCCCGGGAGGGGCGCCAGCCGTCGGCCGCCAGGTAGCGGACCTCGATCTCGTGCTCGCCCGGGCTCAGGGTGAGCTCGGGGAACGTGACCGCACCGGAGACCAGGGCCACGGGTACGCCGACGCGCGCGCCGTCGACCCACAGCTCGGCCTCGCCACCGGCCGCCGCGTCCGCCTCGTCCTCGACCTGCGCCGACACCGACAGCGGCTCGCCGAACGGCGAGGGCGAGGCGGGGTCGACCGTGACGGTCGTGGTCGTGCGCAGCGAGGCGCCGTCGGCGTACAGGGCCTCGACGTCGGCGTCGGTGAGCGCGGCGCGGTAGAGCCGCACCTCGTCCATGCGACCGTCGAACGCCGGGTCGGGATAGCCGTTGCGGCCGAGCCAGTTGTTGCTGGTCGGACCCACGTCGGTCATGTCGATGGTGAGGTCGTCGCGGGTCGCGATCTCCTCGCCGTTGAGGTAGAGCGTGGCCGTGGCACCCTCGCGGGTGACCACGACGTGGTTCCACGCGCCGGCGTCCACGTCGCGCGTGGGGTTGGCGTAGATCCGCTCCTGGAGGTTGGAGCCCTTGGCCTTGAAGGTGGCCGCCAGCCCCGTGTTCCCGTCGGCCTGCGTCTGCATCTGGATCTGGAAGAAGCTCCCGGCCCCCTCCAGCCCGTCACCGATGTGGAACAGGTTGATCCAGTTGCCCTTGGTGTCCGGTCGGACCCAGAACGAGGTCGTGAAGCTCTCCTCGCCCTGGAGCAGGTTGTCGGGCAGGTCGACGGTGTTGGCGTTGGTGCCGCCCGGCAGCTCGAGCGCGCCGCCGATGACCCCGTCGGGCGACCATCCGGTCGCGCCGGTCAGGGTCGCCGCCCCGACCGAGTCGTCGGTGCCGGTGTTGGCGGCCGTGGTGCCCTCGCCCTCCTCGAACTCGTAGTGGATGGGGACGTCCGCGAGACCGGGGTCGACGCCGATGACGACGAGGTCGTCGACGACGAGCCCGGCACCCGGACCGGTCTGCGCAAGGGTGAGCGTCTCCGAGCGCTTCGACGCCGTGAAGGTGCCGACGTAGGTGTCGAAGCCGGTCCGCGAGGACCGCTCGGTCGTGGCCGTCAGCGTGGCGTCGAGCGAGCCGATGCCGAGCGTGCCGGTGGCGGGCGCCGTGCCGGCCGAGCGGCCGTCACGGGCGTAGTGGAGCGAGAGCCGGTAGTCGCGGCCGGGCTCCAGGCCCTCGATCGTGCGCTCCAGGCTCCCGGCCCCGCCGAGGGCGAGGTGGTAGCCGGTGGCGCCGAGGCCGCCGTTGGCCTCGTTGCGGGCCCGGACCAGCTGGACCGGGCTGTCGACGGACCACGGCGCCATGCGGCCGTTGTCCGCGGCGACGTCGACGACGCCGGCGGGGTTGCCGCCGCGCCAGTCGGTAGGCACCCGCGGGTACTCGAACTGGTCGACGACCTGCGGGGTCCGCACGTCCATCTCGACCTCGGGGTCGAGGTCCATCATCGAGGCGACCGACGGGGTGCCGTCCGCGTCGAAGACGAACAGCATGTAGGCGCCCGGAGGGGCGTACGTGCCGTCGGTCGGGGCGGTGATCGTGACCTCGCCCGTGCCCTCGTCCTGGGTGAACTCCAGGTCCTGGAAGTTCTGGTCGTTGTTGAAGCCGTGCGTCACCGAGCCGTTGCGGACCAGCGTCACGCGGGAGACCTCGGTGGACGACGCGATGTCGAAGGTGCCGTTGTAGCCGATCTCCTGCGGTGCGTCGGTGATCTCGGGCCGCTCGGCCGGCTGCTCGCCGTCGAACAGGTACGCCGGGGAGTAGTACTCCACGTCGGTGTAGTTGCGCGGGCCGGGCGCGCCGCCGCCGCCGATCATCACGCGACCGTCGGGCAGGAGCAGCGCGGTGGAGTGGTAGAGCCGGGCGTGCTGCTGGGGCACCTCGACGGTGGTCCACTCGCCGGTCTCGGGGTCCCAGATCTCCGGGTTGGTCGCGACGCCGCCGCCACCGTTGTTCTCGCGGCCACCGCCGGTGACGAGGACGTCACCGTCGGGCAGGACCGTCGAGGTCGCCCAGTGCCGGCGGTGCTTCATCGGGGCGGTCGCCTCGACGACGGGCTGCGCCGTGCCGCCGGTGATGTCGACGGTGAAGCCGGCACGCGCGCCGGCGGGACCGCCGCCGTTGGCCCACCAGCCGCCCCCGACCTGGAGGATCTTGCCGGGGCGGTACATCGTGGCCGTCGACGTGGCGCCGACGGGGTTCCCGAGCTGGGCGCCCTGGTTGCTGATGCCGGCGGGCAGGGTGCCTCGCAGCGTCACCTCACCGTCGCCGCTGGGGTCGAGCTCGAACATCTGCGTGCCGCTGATGTTGAACAGGTTGCCGCTCCCGGGCGCCACGAAGGCCCGCGGGTACCACCAGCGGTTCTCGTCCTGGCCCGCGTGGTCGGCGCCGCCGTCGCCGTAGGCGGCGGGGCTCCGGGCGCCGGTGAGAAGGCGCCAGCCGGAGCCCTCGTCGGCCGTGCGGATCTCGGGGGTGAGCACGCCGGGGCCGCCGGGACCGCCGCGCAGCGCGCCGCCCTGCACGACGATGTCGCCGTTGGGCATCGTGGTCCCGGTGGGGTACCAGCGCGGGAGGTTCATCGGGGCGTCGTTCTGGAGCCCGTTGTTGGTGGTGTAGGTCGTGACGCCGATCGCGGCGTCGTTGGGGTCGTTGGCCCCGAGGCTGTCGTCGCCGCCGACCGTCATGGTCGCGCCGCGGTGGGGGTCCTGCACCTGCATCGAGCAGAAGAGGTCGGTGTAGGTGGTGTTGGGCATCAGGCCGTGGTCGAGGTTCGCCAGCGTCCGCGGCACCTCGGGGTTCCAGATGTCGATCTCGAACTGGCCGCCCTGGGAGATGCAGCCGTTGCCGTCGAAGTCGTAGGGCGCGTTGTCGGTGCAGCCGGTCGAGGTGCTGCCGAAGGACTGCACGGTGCCGTCGGAGGTCAGCGCGGCGTTGATCGGCATCAGCGGCCAGGGGGTGACCTCGCTCATCGCGCCGTTGACGGCCTTGGAGGGGGGCGAGCAGTCGGCGGGCAGGAGGCCGGCGGCGTAGGCCATGCCGTTGCGCAGCTGGGTGCGCATGTGCGGCTCGGAGTAGGCCGAGCCCTCGTGGCCCATCCCGGTGTACCAGGAGCGGCCGCTGTCGATCTGCTGGCACCAGGTGATCGGGTGCGAGGTGCCCAGGCGGCCGCCGCCGTAGGACTCCTCGTCGGCCTCCAGGAGGGTGCGGACGTTCGGCGCCGGGTTGACCGTCCAGTCGTACCACTCGTCGCTGCGGGTGAAGTCGGCCGGCAGCCCCTGCGTCAGCGGGTGGTCGGCGTCCTTGACCACGACCCGGCCGGGACGGACCGCGGGGTTCTCCGGGTGGCCCTCGGACATCGCTCCGACGAGGCGGAGGTAGAACGGGTTGACGTCGTGCTCGCTGGTGCCGACCGACCAGCCGGCGTAGTGCAGTCCGACGTAGCCGCCGCCACCGCGGATGTAGCCCTCGAGGGCGGCGCGCTGCGCGTCGTTGAACAGCACGCCACCGGTCTGGGCGAAGACCACCGCGTCCTTGGTGGCGAGGTTCTCCGTCGTGAACGCCGCCGGGTCCTCGGTCTCCTGGATCTCGACCGTCTGGCTGTACTGGGTGGCGAGCTCCGCCGTCAGGTCGCGCACGGCCTGGCGGGCCTGGACCTGCGAGGCGTGGAAGTTGGCCTTGTAGAAGAGCAGGATCTTGAGGCTGCCGTCCGCGGGCGCGGCCAGCGGGGCCGGGGCCGCGGCGGCGCTGACCGCCGGGAGCCCGACGCCGAGGCCGACGGCCAGCGCGAGGACGAGGTAGGTCAGGCGGGCTGACGAGCGGCGGACCGACCGGCGGAGCAGGTTCATCTGGGATCCCTTGGCTTGGGTTGGGCTCTGCGGCACCGGAGCGTCGGCACTCGACGCTCACGGTGGCCCGACGCTATGACCGCGGTCACACAGAGTCAAGAACTTGGTACAGATTTGTGAACTATTTGTATCTATTGTCCACATGTGTGAACACACATGACAGAACCCCACGTCCCGCGCACCGCCCAGGAGGGCGGGACGGGGGCGTGGGGCTCGCAGGGACCTGCTGTCAGCGGCGTACCCGGGCGCTGCCGCCGGAGGCCAGGGAGCGGACCTCCTCGCGCGTCACCATCGAGGTGTCGCCGGGCGTCGTCATGGCCAGGGCGCCGTGGGCGGCGCCCAGCTCGAGGCACTCCTGGAGGTCCTCGCCCGAGAGCAGCCCGTAGACCAGCCCCGAGGCGAAGCCGTCACCGCCGCCGACCCGGTCGAGGATGGCCAGGTGGTCGCGGGCGGCCGACGTCAGGACCCCGGTCTCGGGTGACCACGCAATGGCCTGCCAGTCGTTGTCGCTGGCGGAGTGGACCGTGCGCAGGGTGGTGGCGACCGCCGAGAGCCACGGCATCTTCTGCGCGACGGTGTTGACCATCGCGGCGAAGCTGTCGATCGGCAGCGTCCTGAGGTGCTCGTCGACGTGCTCGACGTCGAACCCGAGCGAGGCCGTGAAGTCCTCCTCGTTGCCGATCATCACGTCGACGTGGCTCGCCAGCCGGGTGTTGACGTCGCGGGCGTACTCACTGCCGCCGATGCCGGCCCACAGGCTGGGCCGGTAGTTCAGGTCGAACGACACGACGGTGCCGTGGCGCTGCGCGGCCGACATCGCCTCCTCGGCCACCAGGGCGGCACTCTCCGACAGCCCGGCGAAGATCCCGCCGGTGTGCAGCCACCGCACCCCGCGACGGCCGAACAGGTCGTCCCAGTCGACGGTTCCGGGCGCCAGCTGGCTGATGGCGGTGTTGGCGCGGTCGGAGACGCCGAGGGCACCCCGGACGCCGAAGCCGCGCTCGGTGAAGTTCAGCCCGTTGCGCACGGTCCGGCCGATGCCGTCGTACTTGTCCCAGCGGATCAGCGAGGTGTCGACGCCGCCCTGCATGATGAGGTTCTCGACCAGTCGGCCGACCTCGTTGTCGGCCAGCGCGGTCACGACGCCGGCGCGCAGCCCGAAGACCTTGCGCATCCCGCGGGCGACGTTGTACTCCCCGCCGCCCTCCCAGGCCTCGAACCGGCGGGCGGTGCGGACACGGCCCTCCCCCGGGTCCAGCCGCAGCATCACCTCCCCGAGCGCGACGATGTCGAACTCGCACTCGGCGGCGGGACGGGTCTCGATCATGACGGAGCTCCTGTGAGGGCAGAGGTGGGCGTGGCGAGACGGACGGCCGCCTCCGAGCGGGCGGTGACCTCGTCCCAGCGGCCGGCGGCGAGCAGGTCGGGCGCGACCATCCAGCTCCCGCCGACGGCACGGACCGCGGGGTGGGCGAGGTAGGCGGGGGCGCTGTCCACGGTGATCCCGCCGGTGGGCACGAACCGCACCTGGGGGAACGCCGCGGCGAGGGCCTTGAGCGTCGGCAGCCCGCCGCAGGCCTCGGCCGGGAAGAGCTTGACGGTCTCGAGGCCGAGGTCGAGGGCCGCGATGATCTCCGACGCGGTGCTGACGCCGGGGACGACCGTCAGGTCGAGCTCCTGGCAGCGGCGTACGACGGCGGCGCTGAGCCCCGGCGACACCACGAAGCGGGCCCCGGCCTGGTGGGCGAGGTCGACCTGCGCCGCGGTGATCACGGTGCCGGCGCCGACCAGCAGCTCCGGGCGTGCGGCCATCCGGGCCAGGACCGCGGCGGCCCCCGGGGTGCGGAAAGTGACCTCCGCGACCGGGAGACCGCCGGCGACCAGCGCCGCGCCCAGGTCGTCGGCCGCCCCGGCGTCGTCGAGGACGACGACCGGGACGACGCGATGGGACCCGAGGACGTCCGCCGAGCTCATCGGAGCTCGGCGATGACGGTCTTGAGCTCGGTGTAGTCGTCCAGGCCGAACGACCCGAGCTCGCGTCCCCAGCCGGACTGCTTGAAGCCGCCGCGGGGCAGCGTCACGTCGTCGGCGTGCCAGGTGTTGAGCCAGACCGTGCCGGCGCGGAGCTTGGAGCCGACCCGGTGGGCGGTGCCCAGGTCCTTGGACCAGACGCCGGCCGCCAGGCCGTAGACGGTGTTGTTGGCGGCCGCGACGACCTCGTCCTCGGTGTCGAACGGGATCGCGGTGATGACCGGGCCGAAGATCTCGTCGGTCTGGATCGCCATCTGCTCGGTGACGTCGGTGATCAGGGTCGGCGCGAAGAAGTAGCCCTGGTCCTTGGCAGGGTCGCTGCTGCCGGCGGCGAGGGTCGCCCCGTCGGCGACGGCGCCGCGGACGTAGCCGATGACCTTCTCGTGCTGCTCCTGCGAGACGAGCGGACCCATCGTGGTGTTGGGGTCGAAGCCGTCGCCCACCGTGATGGCCCGGGCCGCGGCGGCGACGCCCTCGATCACCTGGTCGAAGACCTCGCGCTGGACGTAGAGCCGGGAGCCGTTGACGCAGCACTGACCCTCGTTGAAGAAGCCGGCCAGCGCGGCGCCGGCGATCGCGGCGTCGAGGTCGGCGTCGGCGAAGATGATGTTGGGCGCCTTGCCGCCGAGCTCCAGCGACACCTTCTTCAGGTTCTTCGAGGCGCCGGCGGCGATCTTCTTGCCGACCTCCGTGCTGCCTGTGAAGGCGACCTTGTCGACGTCGTGGTGGTCGACCAGCGCGGCTCCGGCGTCACCGAAGCCCGGCACGACGTTGACGACGCCGGCGGGGACGCCGGCCTCGAGGAGCAGCTGGCCCAGGCGCAGGGCGGTCAGCGGGGTCTGCTCGGCGGGCTTGAGGATCACGGTGTTGCCCGCGGTGATCGCGGGGACGATCTTGAAGGCCGCCATGGTCAGCGGGAAGTTCCAGGGAACGATGCCCGCGACGACGCCGATGGCCTCGCGGCGGGTGTAGGCGTGGAACTCACGGCCCGGCACCGACATCGGGATCGTGGTGCCCTCCATCTTGGTGGCCCAGCCGGCGAAGTAGCGGAACAGCTCCGCGGCGACCCCGACGTCGCCGCGGGCGGCCTCGAGGCTCTTGCCGTTGTCGAGGGACTCCAGCTGGGCGAACTCCTCGGCCTGGGCGTCGATCAGGTCGCCGATGCGCCACAGCAGGTGGGAGCGGTCGCGCGGGGTGAACTTCGACCACGCCGACGGCGACTCGAAGGCGGTGCGGGCCGCCACGACCGCGCGGTCGATGTCGACGGCGGAGGCCTGGGCGACCTGGACGAGCACCTCCTCGGTGGCGGGGTTGACGGTCGCGAAGGTCTTGCCGTCCTTGGCGTCCACCCACTCCCCGTCGATGAGGAGCTGCTTGGGCGAGGACAGGAAC
Source organism: Nocardioides lijunqiniae (assembly GCF_015024225.1). GTDB lineage: Bacteria > Actinomycetota > Actinomycetes > Propionibacteriales > Nocardioidaceae > Nocardioides > Nocardioides lijunqiniae. Next base: position 286,382 of record NZ_JACJGM010000001.1, on the reverse strand, counting down.
GAGCGGACGTTGGGGAGGAGCTGGTCGTTCGGCATGGTGGCCTTCCTGGTGGTTCGAGTTCGTGGTTCGAGTGCGTGGTGCGGGAGGGGAGGGGCGGTGGCTACTTGATGATCAACACCTTGGAGCGGTCGAGGGTGAGGGCGACGGCGGCGACGATGATCGCGCCGTAGAGGATCTGCTCCCAGGCCGACGGCACCCCCACGATGGGCAGGCCGACGCGGAGCAGGGTGATGACGAGGGCGCCGACGAGCGAGCGCCAGACCGACCCGTGGCCGCCGGTGATCGCGGTGCCGCCGACGACAATGGCCGCCACGGCGGGCAGCAGCAGGTTGTCGGCCATCGTGGGGCTGCCGCTGAAGTTGCGAGACACGAGCATCACCGAGGCCAGGCCCGCGCAGGCGCCCGACACCGTGAACGCCGCGACCTTGACCAGGTCGACCGGCGTGCCGGCCAGGCGCGCGGCCGGCTCGGAGTAGCCGGTGGCGGTGATCCAGCTCTGGATCGGCGTCAGCCGCAGGACCAGCGCGATCGCGGCCACCACGATGACGGCCACGACGAACGCCATGGGCACGTAGCCGCCGACGTACAGCGTGAGCCACTCGGTGGCGGCGCGGTCGGTGATCCGCACCGGGCCGGCGTCGGAGATGACGAGCGCGACCGCGGAGAAGATGCTCATGCCGCCGAGCGTCACGATGAACGACGGGATGCGCAGCAGCACGTGGGTGAGGCCCTGCACCGCCCCGATGCAGGCGGTGGCCGCGATGACGGCGAGCGTGGTGAGACCGCCCAGGTCCGGCAGCCACAGCGCGAAGAACACCGTGGACAGCGAGGTCAGGGCGGCGATCGAGAGGTCGATGCCCCCGCACAGCACGACCAGGGTCGCGCCGACGGCGAGCACGACCAGCGGCGCCGACGTGCGGACGACGGCGGTGAGGCTGCGCTGCGTGAGGAAGTCGGGGTCGGCGATCGACAGGGCGGCGAGCAGTGCCACCAGGGCGATGAGCGGCATGAACGACGTCAGCCGCTGTCCCAGGGTCGGACCGCCCTTGTCGGCGTGGCCGACGTCGGCCGCCGGCGTGGCGAGCACGGGGGTGGACATGTCAGACCATCTCCTTGACGAGGTCGAGGGGCGTCGGCTTGGCGCCGGACGGGCAGTCGATCTCCTTGGTGACCCGGCCGTCGCTCATCACGACGATCCGGTCGGACATGCCGATGGCCTCCTCGAGACTGTCGGCCAGCAGGACCGTGGCCACGCCGTTGCCGGCGAGCTCGCGCATGAGCCGGTAGACCTCCGAGCGCGCTCCGATGTCCAGGCCGCGGGTCGGGTGGTCCAGCAGCAGCAGCTTGATGTCACCGGCGATCAGCCAGCGCGCCAGCACGACCTTCTGCTGGTTGCCGCCCGAGAGCCGCTGGATCGCGGTGCCACGGTGGGGGGTGCGGATCGAGAGGCGGTCGATCCACCGGTCGACCAGCGTCGCCTGCTTGCGCGGGGACACCAGCGGGCCGGTGCAGCGGGCGCCCTGCTTGGTCAGGACCATGTTGTCGGCGACCGACATCGGTCCGACCATGCCCTCGGTCTTGCGCTCGGCCGGCACGTAGCCGATGCCGGCGGCGCAGGCGGCGCGGGTGCCGGACAGGTCGAGCTTCTTGCCGTCCAGCGTCACGTCGCCGGCCGTCGTGGGCTCGGCGCCGAACAGGGCGCGGCACACGTCCTCGCGGCCCGAGCCGTGGACGCCGACGATGCCGACGATCTCGCCGGGGGCGACGTCGAGGTCGACGTCGCGGAACGTCGCACCGGACATGCCCCGCACGCTGAGGAGCGACTCACGTCGGTCGGCGGCCTGGACCCCGCCGCCGTGGTAGTGGTCGTCGGACCCGGTGGACCCGATCATCATCCGGTGGAGCTCGGCCGGCACGGCGCCGGCGGTCGGCAGCTCGCCGACCGACTGGCCGCCGCGCAGCACGCTCACGCGGTCGCACACGTCCAGGACCTCGTCGAGGCGGTGGGACACGAAGACCACGGAGGCGAACTCGCGCAGCCGGCGGACCTGGGCGAAGAGGGTCTCGATCTCCTTCGACTCCAGCACCGAGGTGGGCTCGTCGAGGATGATCACCGGCGGGTGCTGGCTGCGCTGCTCGATGCGGAGGAGCTTGGCGATCTCGACCATCTGCCGGTCGGCGAAGGAGAGCGTGTCGGTGCGGGCCAGCGGGTTGATGTCGGAGCCGATCTTGTCGAGCTGCTCCTGGGCCATCTTGCGCATGGTCTCCCAGCGGTACACGCCCCGGCGGACGGCCGAGCCCTCCGAGCCGAGCACGATGTTCTCGGCGGCGGTGAGGTTGGGCACCAGCGACTGCTCCTGGAACACCATGCCGATGCCGTTCTCGGCGGCCTCCACGACGCTGCGCATCCGGACCCGCTCGCCGCGCACGTAGATCTCGCCGGTGTCGGGACGCACCAGGCCGACCAGCGCCTTGAGGAGCGTGGACTTGCCGGCGCCGTTCTCGCCCGCGAGCCCGAGCACCTCGTGCTGGCGGACGACCAGGTCGACCCCGTCGAGCGCCTTGACGCCCGGGTAGTGCTTGACGAGGCCACGGACCTCGAGTGCCGGCACGGGGGCCGGCTCGGAGACCGTCTGCTCGGGCTGGACATCGATGCTCACTTGACCACCTGGTTCCTTCGACGTTGCGGGAGGACGGCCGCGGCGACCGCGACGACGACGATGAGGCCCTGGACGCCGCCCTGCCAGTAGGGGCTGACCCCGATCTGCACGAGGCCGTTGATCACCACGGTCACGAGCAGGACGCCCACGGTGGAGTGCAGGACGCCGCCGCGGCCGCCGGTGAGCAGGGTGCCGCCGACCACCGCGGCGGTGATCGCCTGGAAGTCGAAGCCCCTGCCGGCCTGGACAAGGCCGGCGCTGAGCTGGCTGGTGACCATCACGCCCGCCAGCCCGTAGAAGGCCCCGGCCATGGTGAACACCGCCACCTTGTAGGGCTTCACGCGGATGCCCGAGAGCGACAGCACCTCCTCGGCGCCGCCGATGGCGTAGGCGTAGCGGCCCAGGCGGGAGTAGCGCTGCACCAGCCAGCCCACGAGGATGCACGCGACGGCGATCCAGGTGAGGTAGGAGAAGCCGAGGAACCGCTCGACGGCCCAGCTCGCGAGCATCTTGTCGGTGATGTTGGGCTGCACGCCGTTGAACATCAGGGTCGCCAGGCCGAGGCCCACCGCGGAGACGCCGAGGGTGGTCATGAACGACGGCACCTTGAGGAGCACCAGCGCCAGACCGCTGAGGCAGCCGAGGGCCGCCGCGATGGCGACGGCGACCAGGACCCCCAGCAGTCCCAGGTCGTTGCCGTTGCGGTTGTTGGCCACCAGGAGCGCCACCGCGATCGCGGAGGCGCCCATGAGGCCGGGCGCGGAGAGGTCGATCGACCCCATCATCAGGACGAACGTGATGCCGCAGGTGACGACCGCGAGGACCGCGGCCGTGTCCATGATGTTCTGGACGTTGGTGAAGGTACGGAAGTCGTCGCTCAGGACCGAGAAGGCCAGGAAGATGACGACCAGTGCGATCGGAGGACCGGCGTCCCGGAACGACACCCCCCGCCGAGGCTGGGGGCGCGCCACGACGGTGTCGACGTGCTCGGCGGGGGATGTCAGGGTCACGAGATCGCGCCCTGCGAACGGCTGAAGACGTTGTCGCAGGCGAAGTCGGCCTCGTCGGTCTTCGGCTCCATGTACTCCGCGACGTTGTCCTTCTCGATCAGGAACTGCTCGGCGTACCAGGCGCGCTCCTCGGCGGCGACGTCGTCCATGGACAGCTCGCCGGTGGCGACGCAGTAGCCGATGGCCAGGCCGATGCCGCCCTGCCACGGGCCGTCGCTGGAGACGGTCGCGGTCATGGCGCCGTCCTCGATGGCGGTGAGCGCGTCGGGGACGGCGTCGATGCCGACGACGGCGACCTCGCCCTCCTTGCCGGCCTGCTTGAGCGCCTCGAGCGCACCGAGGGCCATGTCGTCGTTGGCGGCCCAGATGCCCTTGACGTCGTCACCGTGCTTGGTGAGCAGCGTCTTGGTCACCTCCAGGGCCTCCTGGCGCGAGAAGTTCGCGGTCTGCTCGTCGAGCAGCTTGACGTCGGTGTTGGCGGCCAGCGACTCCTCCAGCCCGGCGAAGCGGTCCTTGGCCGCGCCGGTGTCGAGGATGCCCTGGAGGGCGATGATGCCACCCGAGCCGCCGATGGCCTCGGAGAGCGCGTCGCCGATCTGCTTGCCGGACTCCACGCCGTTGTAGGTGATGTGGCTGACCCAGTGGTCGTAGTCGGCGACGTTGAGGTCGGCCGGCTTGTTCCACTGCGTGACGAGGTAGGCGCCCGCCTCCTGGGCCTGCTCGACGATCGGCGGGGTGTCGGAGTCGCCGTTGGGCAGGATGTTCATGACCAGGCACTCGGTGTCACCGGCGAGGAGCTGGCTGACCTGCTCCTGCTGCTTGGTGGAGTCGCCGTCGTAGGTGAGCCGCTCTTGGCTCAGGTCGACCGACTCGGCGAAGGCGTCGCCGCCGTCGAGCCAGGCGGCCTCGTAGGGGTTGGACTCGTTGCGGACCTGACCGACGAGCTTGACGTCGGCGGGCTTGCACGCGCCCGAGCCGCCGGCTTCGTCGTTGCCTCCTCCGGAGGCTTCCTCGCTGCAGCCCGCCAGGGCGACGGCGGCCAGCGACAGGCTGACCAGTGCTACGGCGGGACGTGACTTGAACTTCATCGTCGATCCTCTATCTCTTGGTGCCAGGGAATCCGGCGGTGGTGGTCCGAGAAGGGGTGAGGCGCGCCGCGGGTGCGGCGTCGATCTGGACGTGCGATGGGACGTGCGGCTCAGCGGGCCATCCAGCCTCCGTCGACCACGAGGACGTGGCCGTTGACGTAGTCGGCCGCCGACGAGCTGAGGAACACCGCGGACCCGGCGACGTCGTCGGGGGTCCCCCAGCGGCCGGCCGGGATCCGCTCGAGGATGGACCGCGAGCGGTCGGCGTCCTCGCGCAGCGCGGTGGTGTTGTCGGTGGCCATGTAGCCGGGTGCGATGGCGTTGACCTGCACGCCGTGGGGGCCCCACTCGTTGGCGAGGGCCTTGGTGATGCCGGCGACGCCGTGCTTGCTGGCGGCGTAGGAGACCACGCGCAGCCCGCCCTGGAAGGCCAGGAGGCTGGCGATGCTGACGATCTTGCCGCTGCCCCGCTCGACCATCGGGCGGCCGATCTGCTGGCAGAGGAAGAACAGGCCCGAGAGGTTGATGTCGAGCACCCGGCCCCAGGCCTCGGGGGTGACGTCGACCGAGTCCTCGCGGTCGATGATGCCGGCGTTGTTGACGAGGATGTCGACCTGGCGCTCGGCCGTCACCTGGGAGGCGACCTTCTCCACCGCGTCCAGGTCGGCCACGTCGAGGTCGAGGACCTGGACGTCGCGGCCGAGCTCCTTGAGGATCTGCTGGGTCTCGGTCTGGCTGCCCGGGAGACCCAGGAGGACCAGGTCGGCGCCGGCCTGTGCCAGCCCGAGGGCCACGCCCTGGCCGAGACCGCGGCCCGCGCCCGTGACGACGGCGCAGCGGCCGGTCAGGTCGAACGGCGAGCTCACAGCTCCTCCAGCGCGACGGGGCGCAGGTCGGTGTAGGCGTTGTTCTCGCCGGCCATGGCCCAGACGAAGGCGTAGGAGGCGGTGCCGGCGCCGGCGTGGATCGACCACGGGGGCGAGATGACGGCCTCGCGGTTCTTGACCAGCAGGTGGCGGGTGGCGCCGGGCTGCCCGAGGAAGTGGAAGACGCGGTCGTCCTCCTCGAGGTCGACGTAGAGGTAGACCTCGGTGCGGCGCTCGTGCAGGTGCGGCGGCAGGGTGTTCCACACCGAGCCGTCGGCGATCACGGTCACGCCGAACTGCAGCTGGTCGGTGCGCAGCTCCTCGCCCCAGGCGTAGCGGAACAGGTGGCGCTGGCTGGCGCCCTTGGCGGTGCCGATGGCGACCGGCTCGATCGTGTCGTGACCCAGCGTCGTCGTGGGGTAGGTGACCGTGGCGGGCGCCGAGACGAAGTAGAAGGCGGCGTCGGCCCCGGCGAAGACGACCTCGGCGCCGCGACCGACGTAGAGCCCGTCGAGGTGGCCGAGCTCGAACTTCTCACCGTCGACCAGGACGTGGCCGGCCTCGGCGACGTTGATGATGCCGAGCTCGCGGCGCTCCAGGTGAGAGGTCACGCCCAGGACGTCCTCCCAGGCCGGCAGCTCCAGCTGGTCCGCCCCGGGCAGCGCGCCGCCCACGACCAGGCGGTCGTCGTGGGTGTAGACGCCGGACACCTCGCCGGGGACGAAGAGCTCGTCGACGAGGAAGCGCTCGCGCAGGTCCGCAGCGTGGGCGGTCTCCACGCTCGACGGCGATGATGAATAGCGGACCTGGATCACTCAGATGCTCCCTCGGACTCATGAACTGCGTTCGTCTATGTGAACTGGGACGCTACACGTGACCCCCGTCACGGGTCAAGGGGTTGAAACTCGTCCACGTATGCGAACTTCGCGTACAGTGGTCGCCTGTGCGGGGAACGGCCCCACCACCAGAAGAAGGCTTCGCCATGCAGCTCGAGAAGACGCCCACCCGCGAGGCGGTCGCGGGACCGGTCAAGTCCGCCGCCCGCGCCCTCGACCTGCTGGACGAGATCGCCGCCCACGGCCCCGGCACCCAGCTCCAGCTCTCGACCCGTCTACAGATCCCCAAGAGCAGCCTGCACGCGCTGCTGCGCACGATGACGGCGCGCGGCTGGTTGCAGACCGACCCCACGGGCAGCGTCTACCAGCTGGGCATCCACTCGCTGGTCGTGAGCTCGGCCTACCTCGACGGCGACCCGGTGCTGGCCCGCGCCAAGGCCGTGATGGACGAGGTGGCCGCGGCCACCGAGGAGACCGTCCACGTCGGCCGGCTCGACGGCGCCGACGTCATCTACACCGCCAAGCGCGAGTCGGTGCACCCGCTGCGCATGCACTCGGCGGTGGGCCGCCGGCTGCCGGCGTACAGCACGTCGCTGGGGCGCGCGATCATGGCCGAGATGCCCGAGCCCGCTCGCCACGAGCTGGTGCCCGACAGCATCACCGCGCTCACGCCGCACACGACGACCGACAAGGACGCCGTGCTGACGATCATCGACCAGGCCTCGGTCCACGGCTACGCCGTGGAGAGCGAGGAGTCCTGCATGGGCGTGCGCTGCTTCGGCGTGGCGCTGCCCTTCGCGCGACCCGCCCTCGACGCCCTGAGCGTCGCGGTGCCGATCAGCCGGCTCGACGGGGGTCGTGAGGACTTCATCATCGAGACCCTGCTGAGCGTCAAGGCCAAGGTGGCCGTCATGCACGACAACAGCATGGTGCGCTAGACCGCGCTCCGTCGTCCGACCGTCCGGTCGGTCCGTCAGCCGCCCGCCAGCGTCGCCGAGCCGAAGAGGCCGTCGGTCGCCCGGGCGAGCCGCTTCGCGAGGATCGGCGTGGTGGTCTTCGCGTAGGTGTTGCTCAGGTGGGTGCCGCCCCGGTAGACGAGGACGTTGCCGATCACCGGCGGGCAGTGCACGCCGTCGGGACACACGACCGACGACATGTCGACGACCCGCGCCTCGGGCACCAGCTCGGCGGCCGCGAGCTGGGCGGGCGCGCCCGACTTCTCGAAGCCGCGTTCCTTGAGGGCGACGCACTGGGTGAGGTCGTCGAGGTGGTCCTGGACGCAGTCGGGGACCGTGGGACTGAAGGGGACGGGGGTGTCCAGGATCGGCACCAGCATGATGTCGGAGTCCACCAGGCGCTCCCAGTACTCGACGAGCCCCTCCACCATGGGTGCCTGCGTGGCGTCCTCGTCGGTCGTCCCGCCGGGCGGCAGCGCCCGCGCGTTGCGCGTGACGGTGATCAGCACGTCCGGATCGAGCTCCTCGACGTTGTCCATGGCCCACGGCTGCCAGGACTTGCAGGTCGGGCTGGGCTCGCCCTGGTACAGGACGTCGGAGGCGGCGAAGGGGCAGCCGTTCTTGAAGATCACCACCAGGCGCCAGCCCTCCCGCTCCGCGATCTCACGGATGGGCGGGAACCACTGGGCGGCCTTGGAGTCGCCGACGAGGGCCACCGTGCGCTCGGCGTCCTCGTCGCCGTACTCGCAGGTCTTGTAGTTCTCCTCCACCATCGTGGCGACGCACCCGTCCTTGTTGATGGAGGGGTAGTCCTCGTAGGCGTCCAGCGGGGACGGCCTGAGCACGTCGACGGTCTTGAGCGACGCCCAGTCGGTGTCGGCGAGGTCGGGGTCCTGGAGGACAGCCGCTCCGGGCGCCTCCTTCGCCGATGCCTCCTCCACGGTGTCCACGAGGGAGAAGGACGCCACCAGCGCCAGCCCGGCGACGATCGAGACCGCCATCCCGGCGGCGCCCGCCAGCAGTGCGGGACGCGGGAGGGCGAAGCGGGGGGCGTGGCGGAACGGCGTCTCGACGTAGCGGTAGGAGAGCCACGCGGGGACCGCCGACGCGATCACGACCAGCAGCGCCTGCCGCACCCGCAGGTCGCCCCACAGCCCCTCGGCCGCGATGAGGAACGGCCAGTGCCAGAGGTAGAGGGAGTACGACAGCCCGCCGATCCACACGGCCGGGCGCAGCCCCAGCAGGCGGCCGACGCCCCACGTGGCCGCGACGCCGCCGCCGGCGAGGATGGCCGCCGCCGTGCCCAGCACCGGCAGGAGCGTGGCCGTCCCGGGCCACACGGTGCCCTCGTCGAGCACGAGGACGCTGTAGGCGATGGCCAGGATCCCCGCCCAGCCCAGCACCCCGCGCAGCGCGGCCGGGAGCCGGACGAGGACCGGGAAGGCGATCGCGAGCAGGGCTCCGATGCCGAGCTCCCAGACCCGCGTGGTGGAGACGAAGAACGCCAGGCCGGGCTGGTCGGCGGTGTAGGAGAGCGTGAACACGAACGACGCGACGGTGACGGCGGCGATCCCGACCAGCAGCGCGGCCCGCCACCGGGTGCGGACCAGGGCGACCAGCGCCGCGATGAGCAGCGGCCAGACGATGTAGAACTGCTCCTCGACGGCCAGCGACCAGTAGTGCTGCACCGGGGAGGCGCTGACGTTCTCGGCGAGGTAGTCGACCTCGCGGGCGCCGAGGCGCCAGTTGACGACGTACAGCGCCGCCGAGACGATGTCGCCGCCGAAGTCCTTGCGGGTGTTGACGGGCAGGCAGACCAGGGCGACGACGGCGCTGAAGACCAGCACCACCGTGCTGGCGGGCAGGAGCCGTCGGGCCCTGCGGGCCCAGAAGTCGGCGAGTCCCAGCCGTCCGCGCCGCTCGACCTCGCGCACCATGAGCGAGGTGATCAGGAAGCCCGAGATGACGAAGAAGACGTCGACGCCGACGTAGCCGCCGGGGACCCAGACCAGGTCGGCGTGGTAGATCAGGACCGAGAGCACCGCGACGGCGCGCAGGCCCTCGATGTCGGGTCGGAAGCTCCTGGACGGGGCGCGCTCCGGGGAGCGTGTCTCGGTCGTGGCACTCACGCGTCGACACACTAATCGTGAGGGGCTTCGTCGAAGAAACCCGCGAGGCTGTCGCCCCGACCTACCATGGGGCCTCACGCCAGGTCCACTGCCGCCGTCCGTCCGGAGTACCCATGCCCCGCCCGTCCCTCACCCGCCAGGTCGCCTCGCTGCTCTCCGCGACCCTCGTCACGGGCCTCTCGCTGCTCCTCGGCGTCACGCTCCTCGCCGCCCCGGCGAGCGCAGGCGACGCGAGCGAGCGCGCACCGCGACGCGACACCAACCCGACCGGCACCGCCTCGGGCAGCCAGGTCAACGGCGCCGGCAACCTCAAGCTGCGGCTCGCGCAGACCGCCAACGGACGGATCAAGGTCAGCTGGCGCCGTCCCGGACCCGCCTCCCGCTTCCGCAAGGTCGTGGTGCAGGTCAGCCCCGGCCGCAAGATGGTGACCAAGCTGCAGTCCTACAAGGTCAACCGCCGCAAGCAGTCGCTGATCGTCTCGCACGCCTTCGGCGCCACCCCGGCCTCGGGTCGCTACTCGTTCGTCAAGGTCATCTACGTGCGTCGCGACCGCTCGCGCAGCCAGAGCCCCGCCAAGTGGATCCAGGCGCCGATCACGAGCGAGTGCCGGGCCGCCGCGAAGGACCAGGCCACCGTGGCCTCGTTCAACGTGCGCACCTGGACCGGTGACACCAAGCCCTCCTCCGCGACCTACTGGGGCCGTCGCGGACCCAACGTGATCACGGAGATCCTGCGCAGCGGCGCCCATGCGATCGCCATCCAGGAGGCCAGCGGCAAGGCCGGCATCGGCTTCGGCCCGAAGACGCAGCAGCGGTGGATCCTCGACGAGCTGAACGACAAGGACCCCGACACGACCGCGCAGTGGGTCGACGCCCTCCCCGACAGCGCCTACAAGCCGCCTGCCGGCCGGACCCCGGGCCACATCGGGACGCGGGTCTTCTACGACGCGAGCAAGTACACCGAGCTGGACGCCGGCATGGACCGGGTCCAGGACTCGGTCGCCAAGATGGACTCGCTGGTGCCCTGGGTGCGGCTGCAGTCGGTGAGCGGCACGCAGGCGCCGTTCGTCCTGACCTCCAACCACCTCGCCGTCGGCAACCCCGCGGGCAACCTGCGGGACTGGCAGCTGCGCGGTCGCCAGACGCAGCAGACGATCGCCCACCTGCGCCGCCTGCGGTCGGTCTTCGGCGACACCGTCGTCCTGGCCGGTGACCTCAACTCCACCGCCAACACCATCCCCTACGACAACGCGCACTACCTGCTGATGCGGGCCGGCTTCTACGACGCCTACGCCAGCAGGCGCATCTCCGGCGCGGCGTACCCGACCACCACCCAGGGGGTGTTCCCCGTCCCGCGCACCCCGCTGCGACGCGACTACATCCTGACCCTGGGCGCCGTGAAGGGCTCCTGCGGCTACGTGAACCAGACCTACAACCGCGCCGCCCAGATCGCGTCCGACCACTTCCTCCAGAGGGCGACGCTCCCGCTGCCCGCGCTCTGAGGTCACCTCACTCGTCGACGGAGGGCTGCAGGGTCTCGACGAAGTAGGTGGCGACAAGGCGCCTCGTCCGTCGACGCTGTTCCTGCGCCGAGATCTTGCTCGCGCACGGGTCGATGGCATCGTCCTCGCCGCCGATCCGGCCCGGCGACCACCGCGTGTTGAAGTGGTTGTGGTTCCCCCCGGCGATGCTCTCGTGAGAGGCATCCGGGTTGCGGCCCTCCACGTCGTCGACGTACTGGACTCCCTCCTCGCCGACCGCGCCGTCACACGAGGCCGTGATGACCTTGACGGGGATCTTCGTCACGAGGGTGTCGCGGTCGCTCCCGCCAGGAGGGGTGAAGTAGACGGGCGCGAGAGGAAGCACCGCCCGGACTCGTACGCCGCGTGGCCACTCCGACCGGTGCTTGTCGGACGCCTGCCACATGACGCCCTTGCCCGCCCGAGAATGTCCTACCGTCCCCACGTTGCGGGTGTCGACCCTGCCTCGGAATCGCGGTCGCACCTCACGACCGGTGCGGGGATCGACGAACGTGCCGCGCAGAGGGCCGCGTCCCGTGGACGCGAGCTGCTGCCACATGTGGAGATGCCGGTTGATGAGGCGGGCGCGGGCGAGGTAGCCGGCGTCGCCCAACACGTGCGCGTTGATCGCATTGGCGCTGATGGAGACCACGACGAACCCCCGCTCGGCGAGGCTCGTGGCGAGATAGCCGTATCCACGGTAGCTGCGCAAGGAGCCCTCGCCCCTCGTGCAGGGCCAACCCCCTGTGGGCTTGCGGGCCGCCCGGTCGATGCAGGACCACCAGCTCCCGTGCTCGATGACGATCAGCGGGTGGCGGGTCCGACCCAGGTCGGTCGGGTAGTGGACGACGGCTGCGAGCTCCATCGGGACGGGCTTGCCGGGATGCCTGTCGAAGAAGGTCACGTCAGGGTCCGTGAACGCCTGGTCGCCGAGGTCGTAGGTCACCGTCGAGACGGGCAGCGCGTCCACACGTGCCCTCGGTGGCGCGCCCGGGGGCGCCTCGCTGGAGACTGACGCAGCCCTGCCGCCTGACGATTCCGAGGAGGTCTCACAACCCGTGGTCATCAGTCCGACCCCCAGGGTGATGGCAACGAGGACGGGCAGGACCGTGACAGCTCGCCTCGTGCGCCTGATGTCGTTTCCAGAGGTCTTCATGTCCGGCAAGGTAGGGAACCCAGGTCAGGAAAGTGTCAGGTAGTTGTGTGCTCCGGGTCTCGACCGAGCGTTCCCGTGACCATCGACGACGCTGACCAGATCAGCACGCCGCCCTGACAATTCCCTGACGAACGGTGCCTACCGTCCTGCTTCATGACGACGTTCCGCAAGCCACCGGCCACCCTGGTGACCGGCCCCCTCCTGGCCGGCCCTCTCCTGCTCGCCCTCGTCGCGTGCGGCTCGCCCGCTGACTCCCCCGCGGTGGACAGCATTCCGGCGACCGGCAGCCCTGCCGGGACCGGGACTCCGTCGGACCCGGGGACCGTGACCGGCTCCGACGATGCTGACACCTCGAGCCGTCGCCCGGTGCTTCGCCTCGACGACAGTGCGGATCGTCGCACGAGCCTGTGGAACGCCTACAACACCTGCCTGCTCGACAACGGCGCCAGCGCTCCCACCGGCCTGACGGCCGCGAAGCTCGGCGACGTCCTGGGGCAGTACCCCGCGCCGGATCAGGCGCAGTCTGCCTGCCGAGACCTCGAGCCGGTGCAGCCGCCCGAGCTCGACGCCTCGACGAACCCCCACTTCCACCGCCAGTCGTTGTCCTACGTGCAGTGCCTGCAGGACAACGGACTGTGGGTCACCCTGAACAGCGACACGAACATCGACTGGACCTACACCGACGGCCACCCGGTGCCGGAGAACACGGGCGAGATCGAGAGCGATTGCCTGATCCAGGCCTTCGGCGCATGACGATGACACGGAGATTCCGCACCGTGGTGGTCGCCGGTGCCGTCGGCGTCCTGGTGGTGGGTGCCACGACAGCCGGACTCATCACCGGTCTCGTCGGCGCCGAGGAGCCCGCGGCCCCGACCGAGCCCGAGACGAAGACCGTCCACGTGACCCGTGGAGACCTACGCCAGACCCAGGAGCTCCCCGGGGAGCTGGGCTACGGAACACCGATCACCGTGATGAGCCGCAGTGAGGGCATCATCACCTGGCTGCCCTCCGCGGGGGTGGTCGTAGCCCGGGGCGAGGAGCTCTACCGGGTCGACGACTCTCCGGTGGCCATCCTGTACGGCGACCTGCCGATGTACCGCACCCTGAAGGACGACGGCGTGACACCGCTGCTCAGTGGGCGGGACGTCGACCTGGTCGCCGAGAACCTGACCAGGCTGGGCTACTACGACGGACCGACCGACGGCACGTCCTACGGCAGGGCCCTCTCCGACGCCGTGGCCACCTGGCAGGAAGCCTGTGGTCTGGTGGGCACCGGGGTGCTCGCGCCCACCGATGTCGTCGTGACCCGCGGTCCCGTGCGCATCGAGCAGGTCATCGCCCAGGTGGGCGGCGACGCAGCCGGGGAGACGATGACGCTCACGTCGACCGAGAAGATCATCGTCCTGCAGGCCACTCCGGAGATCGCGAAGTCACTGGCGCCCGGCGCGAGTGTGCTCGTCACGCTCGTCGACGGCACCCGCGTCCGCGCCGGCGTCGTCTCCCTCGGTCAGCAGGCCGTCAGCGCCGAGGTCGAGGGGCCGCCGACCGTACCGGTGACGGTCGAGGTGCACCGACCCAAGGACGTGGCCCGGGCCGCTCTCGGCCCCGTGACGGCGCAGTTCACGACCGCGTCAGCCACAGACGTCCTCTCCGTCCCGGTCACCGCGCTCCTGGCACTGTCGGGCGGAGGCTATGCACTGGAACGCCCCGACGAGACCCTGGTGCCCGTCACGCTCGGCATGATCGTCGACGGACTCGTCGAGGTCGAGGGCATCGAAGCCGGCGCGACCGTGGTGATCGCAGCGTGAGCGTCCTGCGGCTGAGCAATGTCAGCAAGAAGTACGCCGGCGAGGTCGTCGCCCTGCACGACGTATCCCTGACCATCGAGCCCGGCGAGGCCCTGGTGATCGTCGGGCCGTCCGGTTCGGGCAAGTCCACCCTGCTCAACCTCATGGGGACCCTGGACAGGCCCACCTCGGGCCGCGTCGAGATCGCGGACCAGGCCACCCACCTGCTCGCCGACGCCGCCCTGTCGCAGTTGCGCGCCCGATGGCTCGGGTTCGTCTTCCAACGTTCTCACCTCGCCGACCGCCTCACGGCCGTGGACAACGTGGCCACCGGTCTGCTCTACGCAGGCGTGCCCCGCCGACAGCGCCGCCCGCTGGCCCTCGAGGCGCTCGACCGGGTCGGTCTGTGTCACCGCGCCGGGCACCTCCCTCACGAGCTGTCCGGCGGGGAGCAGCAGCGCGTCGGGATCGCCCGCGCCCTGGTCAACAGGCCCGCGCTCCTGCTCGCCGACGAACCGACCGGCGCCCTCGACCGGGCGACCGGCCGCCAGGTCCTCTCGTTGTTCCACGAGCTGCACGCCCAAGGCACCACCGTCGCCCTGATCACCCACGACCTGTCCGTCGCCACCACGTTCAGCCGGCGGGTCGAGATCAGCGACGGGCGCCTGGCGGAGGTGAGGGTCTCGTGACGGCGCTCGTGGACGCTCTGATGCTGGGCTGGCAGGGTGTCGGGGACCGACGGGCTCGCGCCGCGATGAGTGCCCTCGGCATCGCCCTCGGGATGGCGACCCTGGTCCTCGTCACCGGGATCCCCGCCAGCGGGCAGGCCGACCTGGACCGCCAGCTGGACGCCATGGGGACCACCATGCTCGTCGCCCAGCCCTCCGCGGCGATCGACACCACATCCGCACTGCCGCTCGAGGCCGCGGCCATGGTTCGACGCATCGCCCCCGTCGAGTCCGCGAGCGCCATCGCCAACCTCAACGTGCCTGTGGTCCGCGACAGGTACGCCGATCCGAACCGCACCGCCGGCGTCACCGCCATGGCTGCGACCCCCGACCTCCTCGCGCCCATCGGCGGCTCGCTGGACTCTGGGGTCTTCCTCACCGACACCACCTCGGACCTCCCGACCGTCGTGCTGGGCCATCAGGCCGCAGCCTGGCTCGGCGTCACGACCGTCGACTTCTCGCGCCCTCGCCAGATCCTGGTCGGTGGCGCCCCGCTCACCGTGATCGGGATACTGGCGCCGATGCCGCTCGCCCGCGAGCTCGAGCAGTCCGTGTTCGTCGGTCAGGGCACCGCGGGAGCCGGCTTCGGGTTCACCGGGCACCCCACCGTCGTCTACCTGCGGGCAGCAGAGTCGCAGGTCGAAGCGGTGCGCGACGTGCTGCCCGCAACCCTCGACCCCGAGGTGCCCGGCCTGATCTCGGTGAGCCGTCCCTCGGACGCGCTGGCTGCCCAGCGCGCCGCCCAGGGCACCTTCTCCGGCCTCTTCCTCGGTCTCGCCGGAGTCGCCCTGCTGATCGGTGGCGTGGGAGTGGCCAACACGATGATCGTCTCGGTGCTCGAGCGGCGACGAGAGATCGGCCTGCGCCGCGCCCTCGGGGCCACCCGGCGCGACATACGACGTCAGTTCCTCATCGAGGCGGTGCTCCTCTCGCTGCTCGGCGGCGCCGCCGGACTGCTCCTCGGCGCGATCGGTTGCGTCGGGTACGCCGCAGTGCGGGGATGGCCCGTCGTCGTGCCGCTCCCAGCCGTGGCCGGCGCCGTCCTCGGCGTCATCGTCGTCGGCGCCCTGGCCGGGCTCTACCCCGCCGTCAAGGCGTCCCGGCTGTCGCCGACCGTCGCCCTGGGATCGACCTAGGATCGCCGTATGCCACGCATCCTGGTCGCCGAGGACGACCCCAAGCAGGCCGAGCTGATCCGCCGCTACGCCACGGCCGAAGGCCATGACGTGACCCTGGTGGTCGACGGTCGCGAGGCAGTCGACCACGTGCGCCGGCAGGTCCCGGACCTCCTGATCCTCGACGTCATGATGCCCCGCCTCGACGGCCTCGACGTCTGCCGGATCCTGCGTGCCTCACCCGAGGCGGAGGCAGTACCCATCTTGATGTTGACCGCCCGCAGGAGCGAGGACGAGCTCCTGCACGGTCTCGACCTCGGAGCCGACGACTACCTGACGAAGCCCTACAGCCCGCGCGAGCTGATGGCGCGGGTCCGCTCGTTGCTGCGCCGCCACGGGGTGTCGGCCAGCGGCGCGGTGCGCCCCCCGGTGGTTCTCGGCCAGCTGACGCTGACACCCGCGACACACGAGGTGCGCTTCGCCCAACGTGTCGTGGCGTGCACCTCGGGCGAGTTCTCCCTGCTCGAGGCGTTGGCCACCGAGCCCGGACGGGTCTTCAGCCGCGAGCAGCTCCTCACCCGCCTGCACGGACCCCACGCGGCCGGGGACTACATCTCACGACGGACCATCGACGTCCACGTCGCCAATCTCCGCAAGAAGCTCGACCCTGCCGTCATCCGCACCGTCCATGGTGTCGGCTACTCGGCTCCCCAGCCAGCGCCGGACCGATGACGGGCGCCGAACGCGCCGGCGTTCCCTGGCACCGCAGCTTCTTCCTCCGATTCTTCGCGATCGCCGCACTGGTGGCGGTGATCGCCGTGGTGGCAGCCGCATATGTCACCGTTCACGCGACGACGGTGGCCGTGCGCGACGAGCAGCGGGGCTCGCTCAATCTCGAGGCCCGGACCTACAGCCGCCTCATCGACTACGCAGCCACTCACCGATCCTGGGACGGCGCCGACCGCCTCGTCGCGCGCTTGGCACAAGACGCAGGTCGCAGCGTCGCCATCACCGACCTCGCCGGCCGGACACTCGTGACCAGTGACGGCGACGTCTCCAGCCGTGCTCCCTCGCAGGCGCGCGCCACCCTCGACGCGCTCGACGTCGACATCGTGCTGCGCAGCACCGTGGAAGCGGCGGCGCCGCCGAAGGACGCGACGACCACGGTCCCGTGCGCCGACGCATCCGGCTGCAGGCAGTACGCGGTCGCGCCCCTGTCGGTGGTCGACGCCCGAGTCGACGGACCCCTCGGACGTCCCGACGACGTCGAGGCCTGGACATCCCTGAAGGACACCATCGATCGTTGCCTTCGCCGCGGCGGGCTGAGCCCGACCCTGGCGGTGCAGGAGGACTTCGACGTCATCGTGACCTACCCCGACCGCCATCAGACGGTCGCGGAGTGCGCGGAGACCGCCCGCCGCGAGGTGCTGGCCCCCTTCGTGGCTCCCCCCGCCCTGCTCTTCGTCAGCGGCCAGGGGGCCACCGCGGACGTCTTCTGGGACTTCTCGCGCGCGAGTCAGGCGCGCATCAGCCTCCTTGCCGGCGCAGTGCTCCTGGTGATCCTGATCGTGTGTGCCGTGTTGGCGAGGAGCGTGGTCCTGCCGATGCGACGGCTCGCGACCGCGGCCCAGCGTGCTGGTGACGGTGACCTCAGCGCCAGGGTCCCCGACAGGCGCGGAGACGAGTTCGGCGAGGTGGCGTACGCGTTCAACCAGATGGCCGATCGCCGTCAAGAGCTCGAGGAGGCCCGCCGGCGGCTGGTGAGCGACGTCTCTCACGAGCTTCGCACACCCCTGACGAACGTGCGCGGCTGGCTGGAGGCCGCCCAGGACGGCTTGGTCGAGCCCGACGAGCGACTCATCAGCAGCCTGCACGAGGAGACCCTGCACCTGCAACGCCTCGTCGACGACCTCCACGACCTCGCCCTCGGCGATGCCGGTGAGCTGCGCCTCGAGCGCGAGGTGATCGACCTGACCCACTTCGTCGCGCAGGTCGCCGACGCCTTCGGTGCAGCCGCCCACACCGCGGGGCTCACGCTCGAGGTCGACGCCGCGCCCGGCGCCACCATGAGCGCCGATCCCGTCCGCCTCCGACAAGCGGCCGGAAACCTGGTCGCCAACGCACTGCGCCACACCCCTCCCGGCGGAGTGATCCGCGTCATCGGTGCTCCCGACCGGATCGTGGTCACCGATACCGGCGAAGGCATCCCCGCAGCGGACCTGCCCCACGTGTTCGATCGCTTCACCCGCGCCGACCCCTCACGCACCAGGGCCACCGGGGGCAGTGGCCTGGGACTCGCGATCGTCCGTCAGATCGCCGAGGCCCACGGTGGCTCGGTCGAGATCGCCAGCGAACCCGGCACCGGCACCCGCGTGACCGTCCGAGTGGCACCGATGCCGACGGCGATGACCTGAGGCTCATCCCGGGTCACGCCGCCCTCGGCCCTCCGGCGCACGAAGCGGGAATGCGAGAACCCGCAGGTCGGGGAGACCTGCGGGTTCTTCGACGTGCGGTGGAGCTGAGGGGATTCGAACCCCTGACCTTCTCATTGCGAACGAGACGCGCTACCAACTGCGCCACAGCCCCATCACGCCGTACGGGGTGACCGACGGCGCGGGTCGAAACGTTAGCACCAGCCCCAGGGGCTTTCCGAATCGGTCAGGAGCCGGAGGCGCGGCGCCGCTCGTCGTCCTTGCGGGCCGCCTTCGCGCTGCGGTCGGCCTCCTCGGCCTCGCGGGCCAGCGCGCTGTCGGACTCGCTGCGACCCGAGGTCCACACGCCGGTCGAGTCGAGGTCGATCGTGCGCACGGTGCGGCGCGTGGCCTGCTCCTTCGAGACGTACGTCGGCAACGTGACGGGCACCGGGTCCCACGCGCCGGGCTCGCGCTCGACGGGCGCCTCCTCGGCCACGGCGGCGATCTCCTCGGTGATCGGCCCCTCCTCGGCAGGCTGCTCGGGCAGCACGACCGGGATCGTGACGATCGGGGCGTCCACGGCGCGCTCGCGCTTGACCATGAGCCGGCAGGCCACCAGCCACAGGGCCAGCACCGCGACCGGGATCGCGACGTAGGGCCACGGCACGACGGCTCCGACGGCGAGGGCGACGACGACCAGGTTGGCCAGCCCGATGAGCGTGACCACCCGCAGGCGGCGCTTGGCCGCCCGGGCGGCCGCGGCGCGGCGCGCCTGCCGCTCGGTGCGTGTCGGCGGCTCTGCTGCGACGGGTGCCTCGGCGGGCTTCTCGACGGGTTCCGCGACGGGCGCCTCGACCGGCTTCCCGGCGGGCACCCGTGCGGGCGTCGCCTCGGCGACCGGCACCGCGGTCGACGCCGGCTTGCCCGGCGTCACCACGAGCCGGGCGCTGGTGCGGCTGGTCGGCTCGCGCCGTGCCAGCACGCGCATGGTGTGCGAGAAGCGCTCGACGGACCGGCTGCGGCCGGCGTCGTCATGATGCTTGAGCGCCTTCGGGATCAGGTAGACGGCCCAGGCCACCGCCAGGGCTACGAAGATCAGTGCGCTCAGGTCCACGACTCCGAGGTTAGGTTCGCTACCCCGAACTGGGACGGATGTCTACCCGTGTGTCGCAAATTGCTGCTGTTGCTGATGTGAATGTGTGCGTCATCGGGCGGCCGGTCCATGTGAGTTTCACCGGGTACCCGGTGAAACTCCTGCTTCCCTGACGAAGTTTCGTACCGGAAGCGTGAGATTCACCGGGTACCCGGTGAAACTCCTCCCAGCCCGTCACCCGCAGGTCCGGCCGACCCGCGGCCCTCGAGCCGTGCCAGCATCCCCTCGGGGCACTCCTCGACCGTGACGGCGTAGATCCGGTGGTCGCGCCACGCGCCGTCGATGTGCAGGAAGCGCGGGGCGAAGCCCACCTCGGCGAGGCCCAGCTTCTCGACGACCCGCAGGGAGTTGGAGTTCTCCGGCCGGATGGCGACCTCGAGGCGGTGCAGGCCGGCGGCGGTGAAGCAGTGGTCCATCGCCATCGCGACGGCGCGCGGCATCACGCCGCGGCCGGCGAACCGCTGGTCGAGCCAGTAGCCGACGGAGGCGAACTGCGCGGAGCCGCGCACGATGTTGTTGATCGTCACCTGGCCGGCGAAGTGGCCGTCGACCTCCACCGCGAAGGGGTACGTCACGCCCTGGCGGGCCTGGCGCCGCAGCCGCCGCACCAGCGCGCGGAACGACGAGACGCGTGCGCTCGAGCCGGCCGGGGCCGTCGCGTCCCACGGCGCCAGCCACGCGGCGTTGCGCTGCCGGGCCAGGCGCCACGCCTCGACGTCGGAGGCGGCCAGCGGGCGCAGGGTCACGACGGGGTCGGTGCCCGAGGTCAGTCGCGCCGGCCACGCCCCGGGACGGCTAGTGGTCACTGCCCACGACCTGCTCGACCGCGTGGACCAGGATCGGCCGCAGCACCTCGAGCCCGTCCTTCACGCCGCCGCGCGAGCCCGGCAGGTTGACCACGAGCGTCGCGCCGACGACCCCCGCAAGCCCGCGCGACAGTACGGCGGTCGGCACGCCCGCGGCCACGCCGGCGGACCGGATCGCCTCGGCGATGCCGGGCACCTCGCGGTCGAGCAGCGCCCGGGTGGCCTCGGGGGTGCGGTCCGTTGGCGTGAGGCCGGTGCCACCGGTGGTGAGCACGACGCGCGCGCCGGCGCCGACCGCGGCCGAGATCGCCGCGCCCACCGGGTCGCCGTCGGGCACCACGGCGGGCGGGCCGACGGCGAAGCCGAGCTCCTCCAGGAACGCCACGATCAGCGGACCGGTGGCGTCCTCGTAGACGCCGGCGGCGGCGCGGTTGGACGCCACGACGACGGCCCCGGCGAGCGCGCTCATCGTGTCCACTCCCCCGAGCGGCCGCCGGACTTGGCCTCGACGCGCACGTCGGTGATGACCGCGCCCTTGTCGACGGCCTTGACCATGTCGATCACGGTGAGCGCGGCGACCGAGACGGCGGTGAGCGCCTCCATCTCCACGCCGGTGCGGTCGGTGGTGCGCACGGTGGCGGCGATGTCGACGGACTCGTCGGTGACGGTGAGGTCGACCGAGACCGAGGAGAGCGCCAGGGGGTGGCACAGCGGGATCAGCGCGGGCGTCTGCTTGGCACCCATGATCCCGGCGAGCCGGGCCACGGCGAGGGTGTCGCCCTTGGGCATCCCCTCGCCGCGCAGCAGCGCGACCACCTCGGCGGAGACCAGCACCCGCCCGGACGCGGTGGCCTCGCGGGCGGTGACGTCCTTGGCGGAGACGTCGACCATGTGGGCCGCGCCCGTCTCGTCGACGTGGGTCAGGCGGGGGCTCTCACTCATGGGTGCCTCGATCCAGCAGGACGACCTGCACCTGGGCGCCCGGCTCGAGCGAGGTGAGCTCCTCGGGCACGACGATCAGCGCGTTGGAGGCCGCCAGGTCGCCCACGAGGTGCGAGCCCGTGCCGCCGATCGGGCGCACGGTCACGGTCGGGCCGTCGGCGTCGCGGGCGAACCGCCCGCGCAGGAACTGCCGCTTGCCGGAGAGCGACGACACCGAGCCGTCGAGCGTCGCCGTGGTCGTGGGCTCGACCGCCGGCGAGAGGCCCATCAGCGTGCGCAGCGCCGGGCGGACGAACAGCTCGAAGGAGATGTAGGACGACACCGGGTTGCCCGGCAGCGTGAAGATCGGCACCCGCCGCTCGCCGACGACCCCGAAGCCCTGCGGCTTGCCCGGCTGCATCGCGACCCCGCCGAACCACACCGTGCCGAGCGTGCGCAGGGCGGCCTTGACGATGTCGAAGTCGCCCTGGGAGACCCCGCCGCTGGTCACCACGACGTCGGCCTCGTCGAGGCGGTCGTGGAGCAGCGCGAGGAACGCGTCCTCGTCGTCGGGCACGATGCCGATGCGGACGTCGGTCGCCCCGAAGCGGCGGGCGGAGGCGGCCAGGAGGTAGGAGTTGCCGTCGTAGATCGAGTCGGCGCCGAGCGGCTCCCCGGGGTCGCGCAGCTCGGAGCCCGTGGAGAGGATCAGCACCCGGGGCCGCGGGTGCACCGAGACCTCCGCGCGTCCGATCGAGGCCAGCAGCCCGAGGTGACGGGGGCCGAGGCGGGTGCCGGCCGAGATCAGGTGGTCGCCCTCGGTGACGTCGCCGCCGGCGGGGCGGATGTGCTGGCGCTCCGACGGCGCCTGGGAGATGCGCACCGAGTCGGTGCCGCGGTCGGTCCACTCGTAGGGCACGACGGCGTCGGCGCCGTCGGGCACCGGCGCCCCGGTCATGATCTTCGCGACCTGGCCCGGGGCGATGCTGCTGGGGCCGGCCTGCCCGGCACCGATCTGGCCGACGACGGGCAGCACAACCGGGTCGTCGCCGGAGGCCGCGCGGACGTCGTCGAGACGCACGGCGTAGCCGTCCATCGCGGAGTTGTCGAAGCGCGGCAGTGACAGCGGGGCGCGGACGTCCTCGGCGCACACCAGCCCGAGGGCGTCGAGCAGCGGTACGGCGACCGGCTCGGCGGGTCGGAGGTCGGCGAGGACCCGCGCGAGGAAGTCGTCGACGGAGACGAGTCCGTCAGGCATCCGCCGGGCCGCTCAGGACCGTGTCGGGGGCGACGCGCTCGGCCTTGGTGGCCTCCAGCTCCACGTCGCCCACGACCTGGACGCCGCGGCCGAAGGTCCAGTCGCCCTCGACCTTGAGCGAGGACGCCTTGCGCATGGAGGGCGCGCCCTCGGGGAAGCGCTTGTCGAACTCGCGCACCAGCTTGTAGAAGGAGCCGTCCAGGTCGACGAAGGGCAGCTCGTCGGCGACCTGGTCCAGCACGAAGTCCGACCGGATGTCGTAGACGTCGGAGCGCAGGACCAGCAGGTCGTTGGTCGTCTTGACGGGCACGAACCGGTCGCGGCCCACCTCGATGAGCTGCGAGCCCTCGAACACCTCGATCGCGGCGCCCATCGCCGTCTCCACCTGGATCACCTTCGGGGTCGAGGGGTCGCCCGGGTCGACGTTCTTGACGTTGCGGATCAGCGGCAGGCCGAGGATGCCCTGCCGGACGTCGAGGGCCTGCTTGAGCGCGGCGAGGTCGACCCACAGGTTGTTGGTCGAGCAGAACCGGTGCCGGTCCAGGTCGGCGAGCGCCTCCGCGTCACCGGCGGGGGTCTGCGCGGTCTCGCGCAGCACCAGGCGGCCGTCCTGCTTGCGGCGCGCGAAGTGCCCGCCCTTGCGGTCCGAGGGGGTGCGTCGCACGGCCTCGATCGCGAACGGCGCCCCGCTGCCGGCGAACCATCCGGCCACCCGCGTGTCGGGCACGGCGCCGAGGTTGTCGGAGTTGGAGATGAAGACGTACTTGAAGCCCTCCGCCAGGAGCTGGTCGAGCAGGCCGGTGCCGCGCAGCGCGGTGTAGACGTCGCCGTGCCCGGGCGGACACCACTCCAGATCGGGGTCCTTGGGGTAGGACACCGGCAAGAGGTCCTTCTCCAGCAGCTTGGGCTCCTTGTTCTGCAGGAACTCCAGCGGCAGGCCCTCGACCGGCAGGTCCTCGTAGCGCCCCAGCGCGGCCATGGTGTCGGCCGAGGTGCGGAACGAGTTCATGAAGATCAGCGGCAGCCGGGCGTCGTGCTGCTCGCGCAGGTGCAGCACCTGCCGGGCGATGATGTCGAGGAACGACAGGCCGCGGCGCACGCACAGCAGGGACTTGGCGCGGTCCATGCCCATGGACGTGCCCAGCCCGCCGTTGAGCTTGATGACGGCGGTGTCGCGCACGGCCTGCGCGGCGAGCTCGTCGTCGACGTCCACGTCGCCCAGCGAGGGCATGTCGACGGGGTCGATCGACGACTCCGGGATCATGCCGGTCTCGCCGTGCTCGAGGAGCCGGAAGTAGTGGGCGAAGGTCTCGATCGCCACCTCGTCGACGCCGGCCTCGACCATCTTGGCCCGCGCCTTGTTCAAGCCAGAGCTACCCATACCACCGATCGTAGGCTGGCCCCGTGCCAACCCCACAACCGAGCCCGGAACCCCTGGGGACGACGCTCGCCAAGGTGGCCCTGCGCGACCAGCTCACCACCGCGCGCGGCCGGCTCTCCCTCGTCGAGATCGGCGACACGGCGCGACGGATCGCGGACCGGCTGCTGGCCGTCGAGGACGTGCGCCGCGCGGCCTCCGTGGCGGCGTACGTCGGCATCGGGACGGAGCCCGGCACGGGCCCACTGCTGACCGCGCTGAGCGAGGCGGGCAAGCGCGTGCTGCTCCCGGTGCTGCTGCCTGACGGCGACCTCGACTGGGCCGTCCACACCGGCGACCGGGACCTGCGGCCGGCGCGCTACGGGCTGCTCGAGCCCACCGGCCCCCGGCTGGGGGTCGATGCCGTCGCGACGGCCGACGTCGTCCTCGTGCCCGGGCTCGCGGCCTCGCACGCCGGGATGCGGCTGGGTCGCGGCGGCGGCTCCTACGACCGCGCGCTCGCGCGCGTGCCCGTCGGCACGTTCACCTGCGTGCTGCTCCACGACGACGAGGTCGGCCGCGACGTCCCGGCAGAGCCGCACGACCGGGCGGTCGCGGCGGCGGTCACGCCCTCGGGGCTCGTGCGCTTCTAGCGCAGGAGCCGCGCGGCCTCGGCGGCCCAGTAGGTCAGGATCACGTCGGCGCCGGCGCGGTGGATCGACCCCAGCGTCTCCAAGATCGCGGCCTCGCGGTCGATCCAGCCGTGGGCCGCGGCGGCCTCGACCATGGAGTACTCGCCGGAGATGTTGTAGGCGGCCACCGGCACGTCGACCGCGTCCCGCACGCGCCGGATGACGTCGAGGTAGGCCAGCGCCGGCTTCACCATGACGATGTCGGCGCCCTGCTCGATGTCGAGCAGCACCTCGCGCACACCCTCGACGGCGTTGGCGGAGTCCTGCTGGTAGGTACGGCGGTCGCCCTGCAGCGAGGAGCCGACGGCCTCGCGGAACGGGCCGTAGAAGGCGGAGGCGTACTTGGCGGAGTAGGCCAGGATCGCCACGTCCTGGTGACCCTCGCCGTCGAGCGCGTCGCGGATGACGCCGACCTGGCCGTCCATCATGCCGCTGGGGCCGACCATGTGGACGCCGGCGGCGGCGTGGGCCAGCCCCATCTCGGCGTACGCCGCCAGCGTGGCGTCGTTGTCGACGCGCCCGTCGGCGGTGAGCAGCCCGCAGTGGCCGTGGTCGGTGAACTCGTCGAGGCACAGGTCGCTCATGACCGTGACCGCGTCGCCGACCTCGGAGACGACGTCGGCGATGGCGAGGTTGAGGATGCCGTCGGGGTCGAGCGCTCCGGAGCCCGTGGCGTCCTGGTGCAGGGGCACCCCGAAGAGCATCACCCCGCCGATGCCGAGCTCGGCCGCCTCGGCGGCCGCGGCCTTCAGCGTCGAGCGCGTGTGCTGGACGACGCCCGGCATCGAGGAGATCGGCTGCGGCTCGTCGATGCCCTCGCGCACGAACATCGGCAGCACCAGCTGGCGCGGCCGCACCTCGGTCTCGGCCACCATCCGGCGCAGCGCGGGCGTCCTGCGCAGCCGGCGCGGTCGAACGACCGGGGGCTGGACCTGCCTGCGTTCGTGCTCGGTCATCGGTCTCCCTCTGTCCCTGCCGTCTGCGTCCGTCTCACCGGGTCTCGACAGGGCGGACGCTGGTTCGTTCCTCACCAGCGCGCCCGCTCGACCTTCCTCGTCTCGGGTGCGCCCCCGCTTCGCGGTGTCACACCCGCGAGGAAGCCTTACTCCGGCGACCCGAAGGCTTGCGCGAGGACGGCTTGGTGACGGGGTCGCCGGCCTCGATCATCGCGAGCCGCCGGGCGGCGCCGAAGTCGGCGAGCGCGTCGACGAGGGCCTCGACGTCCGGCTTGGGCGACATGACGTCGACCCGCAGGCCGTGCTCCTCGGCGGTCTTGGCGGTCGCGGGTCCGATGACGGCGATCACCGTCGACGGGTGGGGCTTGCCCGCGATGCCGACCAGGTTGCGCACGGTCGAGGACGACGTGAAGACGACCGCGTCGAACTTGCCGGTCTTGATCGCGTCGCGCGTCGGCGCCGGCGGCGGGGTGGCGCGCACGGTGCGGTAGGCGGTGACGTCGTCGCACTCCCAGCCGAGGTCGACCAGGCCGGCGACGAGGTTCTCGGTCGCGATGTCGGCGCGCGGCAGGAACACCCGGTTGATGGGGTCCAGCACGTCGTCGTACTCGGGCCAGTCGGCGAGCAGGCCGGCCGCCGACTGCTCGCCCGAGGGCAGCAGGTCGGCGCGCAGGCCCCAGGCGGCGATGGCCTGGGCGGTCTTGTCGCCGACGGCGGCAATCTTGAGGCCGGAGAAGGCACGCGCGTCGAGGCCGTACTCCTCGAACTTCTCGCGCACCGCCTTGACGGCGTTGACGGA
This sequence comes from Nocardioides lijunqiniae, assembly GCF_015024225.1. Lineage (GTDB taxonomy): Bacteria > Actinomycetota > Actinomycetes > Propionibacteriales > Nocardioidaceae > Nocardioides > Nocardioides lijunqiniae. The sequence goes on along the minus strand of NZ_JACJGM010000001.1, from coordinate 260,175 downwards.
GGTGAAGGCGATCCACTCGTAGCGGCCCTCGACCAGGCCGCGCACGGCCTTGTCCATCTGGAGCGGGTTGCGCGGAGGCTCCACCGAGATGGTCGGGACCTCCTCGGGCACGGCGCCGTAGCCACGGACGCGGGACGACAGCGTGCCGGCCTGCTCCTTGGTGCGGGGCACCAGCACGCGCCAGCCGAAGAGCGGCTTGCTCTCGAACCACGACAGCGTCTCGCGCAGGTCGACGACCTTGCCGACGACGGTGATGGCCGGCGGGGTCATCCGCGCGGCGCGGGCGTCGGCGGCGATGTGCTCGAGCGTCGAGGTGACGGTCTCCTGGCCGGTGGTCGTGCCGACCCGGGTCATGGCGACCGGGGTCTGCGGCGAGCGGCCGGCGAGCATGAGGGCCTTGGCGATGTCGCCGATCTGGCCGACGGCCGAGAGCAGCACCAGGGTGCGGTCGCCGGCGTGGGCCGACCAGTCGATCTTGTCGCCGCAGGTGATGACCGAGATCTCGCGGTGGTCCTTGGTGGTCAGCGGGATGCCGGCGTAGGCCGGGACCGCGCCGACGGACGAGACGCCGGGGACGACCTCGAAGCCGAAGCCCGCCTTCGCGACCGCCTGCGCCTCCTCGGGACCGGAGGCGTAGAGGAACGGGTCGCCGGCGAGGAGACGGACGACGCGGAAGCCCTTCTTGGCGTAGCGCACGACGACCTTGGCGCGGGCGGCGTGGGTGAGCGGCTGGCCGTCCTCACCGAAGCCACCGTCGACCAGCTCGGGACCGACGACGGGAGCCGGGCCGGTCTCGCCCGCCTCACCCGTCTCGTCCTCGACCGGCTCGGGCAGCCCGAGCAGGGTGCGGACCAGCGGGGCGTGCTCGGGAGACTCCGTGACGATCACCTCGGCCTGCTTGATCAGGTCGACGGCGCGCACCGTCAGCAGGTCCGGGTCGCCCGGGCCGCTGCCGACGAACGACACCCAGCCGCGGTTGGCGGCCGGCTTGGAACCCTGGGTGGTGCCCTGGGTCGTACCAGTGGTCTTGCCTCGCGTCATGCGTTCTGCACCTCTGCTGATGGTTCTGCCGGTTGATTCAGTTGACCTGCTCCGTCGGCGAGCATCTCGCCCGCCAGACGGGTGCCGACGCTGGTCGCGTCAGCGGGGGCGCCGGATGCGGACATCCGAACCGACAGGCCCCCGTCCAGTGAGAGTGCGATCGCTCGCACCCAGATCTCGTCCCCGTCCTCGCCCTCGGCGACCTCTGCCAGCGCCCCGATCGGCGCCGAGCAACCGCCCTCGAGCGTGGCCAGGACCGCGCGCTCGGCGTCGACGGCCGCGCGCGTCGCCGGGTCCTGCAGCGCTGCGAGCACACCCGCCAGGTCGCCCTCGGACCGGCACTCGATCGCGAGCGCACCCTGCCCGGGGGCGGGGAGCATCTGCAACGGGTCGAGCACCTCGGTGGCCTCGTCGAGACGGCCGATCCTGGCGAGTCCCGCGCGGGCCAGCACGACGGCGTCGTACTCACCCGAGCGGACCTTGCCGATCCTGGAGTCGACGTTGCCACGAACGCCGACCACGTCCAAACCGAGGCCGAGCGCGTGCAGCTGGGCGACGCGTCGCGGGGAGCCCGTGCCGACGCGGCTGCCGACCGGCAGCTCGCCGAGGGTCAGCCCGTCACGGGCGACCACGACGTCGCGCGGGTCCTCGCGCACGGGCACCGCCGCCAGGGCGATGCCGACGGCGGGATAGGTGGGGATGTCCTTGAGGGAGTGGACCGCCACGTCGACGCGGCCGTCCAGCAGGGCGTCGCGCAGGGCGCTGACGAAGACGCCGGTGCCGCCCATGGTCTCCAGCGGGACGCCGGCGGCCTGGGTGCGGTCGCCCACGGTGCTGATCTCGACCAGCTCCACCTCGAGGCCCAGTCGGCCGCGGATCATCTCGGCGACGTGACCGGCCTGGGTGGTGGCCAGCAGGGACGCACGGGTGCCGATCCTCAGGGGCGCGCTCATGCGAGCCCCTCCGGCCGGGTGACGGCCTCGACGGCCTCGGGGTCGAGCGCGAAGAGCTCGGCCAGCGCGGCGGCGTAGGAGACGGCGCCCTGCTCGTTGGCCAGCTCCTTGACGCGCACGGTCGGCTCGTGGAGCAGCTTGTCGGCGACGCGGCGCACGGTGTGCAGGATCTCCAGCCGCGACGCGTCGTCGAGGTCGGGGAGTCGGCCCACGAGGCGGCTCATCTCGGCGTCGACCACCGAGGTCGCCATCGAGCGCAGCGCCACGACGGTGGGGGTCACGCTGGCCTGGCGCCGCGCGGCCAGGAAGGCGGCGACCTCCTGCGTGACGATCCGGCGTACGTCGACGACCTCGCGGCCGGCGTCGGACTCGTGCAGGACCGCGGCCAGCTCGGCCAGGTCGACGAGGGTGACCCCCGGCAGGTCGGCCACCGCGGGATCCACGTCGTGGGGCAGGGCCAGGTCGATGACCGAGAGCGGGCGGCCCTCGGGGTTGGCGGCCCGCACCATCTCGCGGGTGACGAGCACGCCGGTCGCACCGGTGCAGGTGATGACGAGGTCGGCCCGGGCGATCTCGACGCCGAGGTCGCTCATCGGCGCCGCGCGCACGCCGTACTCGGCCACCAGGCGGTCGGTGCGCGCCACGGTGCGGTTGACGACCGTCACCCCGGCGGCGTCGAGCCGCGCGACCGTGGCCGTGGCGAGGCTGGCCATCGCGCCGGCACCGACGACCAGGACCCGCTTGCCGGCGACGTCGCCGACGGCGCGGCTGGAGCGGTCGAGGGCTGCGGTGACGAGCGAGGGGGCGACCTGGTCGATGCCGGTCTCGGCGCGCGAGCGCTTGCCCACGCGCAGGGCCTGCTGGAACAGCACGTTGAGGGCGGAGCCGACGGTGCCGAGCTCCTGGCCGACCCGCAGGGCCTCCCGGGTCTGGCCGAGGATCTGGCCCTCGCCGACGGCCATCGAGTCGAGGCCGGCCGCGACCTGGAAGAGGTGCGAGACCGCACCGTCGTCGTAGTGGACGTAGAGGTGCGGGAGCATCGCCTCGGTGCTCTCGCCGGCGCGCTCGACCAGCAGGCGGGAGAGCTCCTCGACGCTGCCGTGGAAGCGGTCGACCTCGGTGTAGATCTCCACGCGGTTGCAGGTGGAGATGACCGTGGCCTCGGTGACGTGCTCGCTCGCGACCGCGTCGCTGACCAGCTTGACGACGCCGTCGGCGTCCAGCGCCACCTGCTCGAGCAGGTGGACCGGTGCGGAGTTGTGGGAGATGCCCACGACCAGGATGCTCATGCGGTCTGGGCCTTCCGCTGCTCGTGGTAGGCGAGGATCTGCAGCTCGATGGACAGGTCGACCTTGCGCACGTCGACGCCCTCGGGCACCGAGAGCACCGACGGCGCGAAGTTCAGGATGCTCGTGATGCCGCACGCGACCATGCGGTCGGCGACGTCCTGCGCGGCGAGGGCGGGGGTGGCGATCACGCCGATCGCGACGCCCTGGTCGGCCACGATCTGCTCGAGGTCGTCGAAGGGACGCACGTCGACGCCGGCCACGACCTCGTCGTGGCGCTCGGGGTCGGCGTCGAGCAGCGCCACGACCCGGAAGCCGCGGCTGCGGAAGCCGGAGTAGTTGGCGAGCGCGTGGCCGAGGTTGCCGATGCCGACGATGACGACCGGCCAGTCCTGGGTCACGCCGATCTCGCGGGCGATCTGGTAGCGCAGGTAGTCGACGTCGTAGCCGACCCCGCGGGTGCCGTAGCTGCCGAGGTAGGACAGGTCCTTGCGGAGCTTGGCGCTGTTGACGCCGGCCGCGGCGGCGAGGTCCTCGCTGGAGCAGGTGCGGGTGCCGGCCTCGGCCAGGCTCGTGAGCGCGCGGAGGTAGACGGGCAGGCGCGCGACGGTGGCCTCGGGGATGTCCCGGGCGCCTTCGCCCAAGGTCCTGGCGCCCAACGTCTTGGCACTCGTCGTCCGTGCGGTCACAGCGGTCCACTTTCCAGTCGCACACCACGTCTGGGAGCCGCCCTCGCAGGCGGTCGGGCATGCGGCTCGATCACTGTAGGAGTTTGTGAACGCGAGAACAAAACGAGCGGACGGCCCCCTGGCCGCAGCGGCTACCACATGTGAGAAGTGCCACGCGATCGGGGGTCCGTCCGCGGTGTCAGTGACCGAGGGCGGCGCGCAGCCTCGCCTCGTCGACGCGCCAGAAGTCGTGCTGACGGCCGTCGACGAAGGTCACCGGCACCTCCTCGGTGAAGCGGCGCTGCAGCTCCGGGTCGTCGTCGACCGACACCTCGACGTACTGCTCGCCGGTGTCGGCGCACACCTTCTCGATCACCGCGCGGGCGTCGTCGCAGAGGTGGCAGCCGGGGCGGCCGTAGAGCGTGATCCGGGCGGTCATGCCCCCAGCCTCCCTCACTCCAGGATGCCGAGGGCCCGACGGCGCTCGAGGCCGCGCAGTCGGCCCTTCTGCACCTTGCCCGTCACGGTCACCGGGAGCTCGTCGACGACCTCCACCCGGCTCGGCTGCTTGAAGCGCGCCAGGCGGGTGGCGCAGTGCTCGCGGACGGCGGTCTCGACCGCCTCGGCGTCGAGGCCGGGCGCGACGACGTAGGCGACGACCGCCTCACCCGAGGTGGGGTCGTCGGTGCCGATCACCGCGACGTCGGTGACGCCGGGGGTCTCGCCGATCACCTCCTCGACCTCGACGGGGTAGACGTTGAAGCCCGAGACGATCACCAGCTCCTTGACCCGGTCGACGAGGAAGAGGTCGCCGCTCGCGTCGAGGAAGCCGACGTCGCCGGTCGACCACCAGCCCTCGTGGTCGGGACCGTCGGCGCCGTCGGGCCAGTAGCCGCTGAAGAGGTTGGCGCCGCGGATCTGGATCTCGCCGGGGTCGTCGCCGACCGGCACCGCGCCGGCCTCGTCGACCAGCCGGATCTCGATGCCGTCCAGGGCTGCTCCGACCGATCCGTTCTGGAGCTCCGAGGACCGCAGGGTGCTCGTCACGATGGGCGAGGCCTCGGTGAGGCCGTAGCCCTGGTGGAGCGGGATGCCGGTGCGGTCCGTGAACTCCTCGATGACCTCGGCCGACAGCGGCGCCGAGCCCGACAGCATCAGCCGGACCGGTCCCAGCCGCTCCTCGAGCCCGTCGATGTCGCGCCAGTGCGCGAAGACCGGCGGCGCGACGGGCACGACGCTGCAGGCCTGGTCCTCGATCAGGTCGAGGGTGCCCTGCGGGTCGAAGCGCTCCGCGATCACCAGCTTGGCGCGGTGGCGCAGCACCAGGCCGAGCACGGCGTTGAGCCCGTAGACGTGGAAGAGCGGGAGCACCCCGAGCACCACGTCGTCGCCGTGGATCATCGGCGGCCGGACCGCCGCGGCCTGCTCGATGTTGGCCACGAGCGCGCGGTGGGTGAGCATCGCGGCGCGCGGTCGGCCCGACGTACCGCTGGTGTAGAGGAGCGCCGCGAGCTTATCGGGGTCCTGGAGGGCCGGCGCCGGGCGCGGGGTGTCGGCCCGGAGGTGGTCGTAGGAGCGCTCCCCCGGCAGCAGCGTCGTGCCCACCACGACCACGCGCGGCACGACGAGACGCGCCACCACGTCGGGGTCGACCTCGCCCATGCCGTCGGTGTCGCCGTCGAGCGCCCGCTGCAGCAGCGACGCCGCCTCGCGCACCGCGGTCACCGTGTCGCCGTCGGCGACGACCATGCGGGAGCCGGAGTCGGCCACCATCCGCGCCAGCTCGCCCGGCGTCGACGAGGGGTTGACCGGCACCGCGACCGCCTGTGCGCGCAGGGTCCCGAGGTACGTCGTCACGAACTCGATCCGGTTGCCCAGCACGAGCATGACCCGGAAGCCCGCGACGATGCCGGCCGCGCCGAGCCCCGTCGCGACCCGCCCGACCTCCTGCTCGAGCTGCGCCCACGTGAGGCTGCGGCCCTCGGCCTCCACCAGCGCGAGCCGGTCCGGGCTCTCGTCGGCCGCGAGCGTGACGAGCTCGGCCACGTCCGTCACACCCGGGGCGGTGCCTGCGCTGGACATGCGCAGATACTTCCACAGACGCCGACCCGCGTGGAGAGCCGAAACCCGGTGGGTGAGCGGCGACGAGCGGGTGGGTGGTTTCGAGGCTCGCTGCGCTCGCACCTCAACCACCGCGGCACGCTCGCTGCGCTCGCACCTCAACCACCGCGGCACGCTCGCTGCGCTCGCACCTCGACCACCGCGGCACGCTCGCTGCGCTCGCACCTCGACCACCGCTGGGGGGCGGGGGTTCGGCGCTACTGTGTGCCGATGCCACCGCCGGACCGCTCGCGCCAGCTGAACCTGCAGCAGCGATCGACCCTGGCCGGGGAGGCGGCGGCCGCGGCGGCCGAGGTGGAGACGGCGCTGGTCACGCCGTCGGACTCGGTGGCGGCGGCGTTCTTCGACGTGGACAACACGGTCATGCAGGGCGCGAGCATCTTCCACTTCGCCCGCGGCCTGCACCGCCGCGACTTCTTCACCACGCGCGACATCCTGGGCGCGGCCTGGAAGCAGGCCTACTTCCGCATGGTGGGCGTGGAGGATCCCGAGCACGTCGCGCAGGCGCGCAACTCGGCGCTGAGCTTCATCGCCGGGCACACCGTCACCGAGCTGCAGGAGCTGGGCGAGGAGATCTTCGACGAGGCGATGGCGCACCGGATCTGGCCCGGGACGCGCGCGCTCGCGCAGCTGCACCTCGACCGGGGGCAGCGGGTCTGGCTGGTCACGGCGGCGCCGATCGAGATCGCGACGATCATCGCGCGGCGCCTCGGCCTCACCGGCGCGATGGGCACCGTCTCCGAGCACGTCGACGGGGTCTACACCGGGCTGCTCGTGGGCGACATGCTGCACGGGCCGGCCAAGGCCGAGGCGATCAAGGCGCTCGCCGCGCGGGAGGGGCTCGACCTGGCCGCCTGCTCGGCGTACTCCGACTCCTTCAACGACCTGCCGATGCTGAGCCTCGTCGGCGACCCGGTCGCGATCAACCCCGACGCCCGGCTGCGCGCGCACGCGCGGGCCCAGGGCTGGCGCGTGCGCGACTACCGGACCGGTCGCAAGGCGGCCCGGGCCGGCCTCGTCGTGGGCGCGGTGACGGGCGCGGTCTCCGGCAGCGTGGCCGCCGCGGTCGCGCTGCGCCGGCGTCGCTGAGCCGCGTCACGAGTTCCCGCGGACCATTCCCCCGGGGCCGGGTGCTGGCCTACTATCCGGTAGGGCTTCGGGGGGAGCCTCCAGGGAAGGGTCACTGTTCGCATGCCGTCGTACGGTCGTGAGGTCGCGCTGGGGCTGGACGCCCTGCGTGCCGCGATCCTGCTCAGCGAGGCGCTGGGCGGCGGTCCGGGCGGCGGTCCGGGCGGCGGCTCGCGCGGCCCCGGGGGCTACGGCGACGCCGACCTCGCGGCCTCCTCGGAGGACGACGCCGCCGAGCGCACCCGCCTGATCGCGCTGGTCGAGCTGGCCCGCAAGGGCGACTCCGAGGCGTTCGGGATGCTCTACGACCACTACCAGCCCTCGGTCTACCGCTTCCTCTTCTACCGCACCCGCTCGGGACCGCTGGCCGAGGACCTGACCTCGGAGACGTTCTTCCGGGCGCTGCGGAGCATGACCGGCTTCCGGTGGCAGGGCAAGGACTTCGGCGCCTGGCTGATGACCATCGCCCGCAACCTCGCCACCGACCACTTCAAGGCCGGGCGCACGCGCCTGGAGATGACCACCGAGGACATGGGCGCCCACGACGACGCCACCGAGGGCCCCGAGTCCACCGTGCTGGCGAGCATGACCAACGAGATCCTGCTCGAGGCGCTCACCCAGCTGCCCGACGAGCAGCGCGACTGCCTGGTGATGCGCTTCCTGCAGGGCATGAGCATCGCCGAGACCGCCGAGGTCCTGGGCCGCAGCGACGGCGCGGTCAAGCAGCTGCAGCTGCGCGGCGTCCGCAACCTGGCCAAGCTGATGCCCGACGGGATCCGCGGCTCATGACGGCCCTCGCGCGCCGGCCCCTGAGAGGGGTGTCGAAGACCACTCGACTGCGACCCCGGGTCGCCGTAACCCGCCAGCCGGCCGGGTCGTTGAGCCTGGTGTCAGCACGCGTCACCACCGCAGCGCACCACCTTCCAGGACGGACCCGATGATCCCCGCATTCACGGCGCGACGTCGCGCCGAGGAGTTCAGCTCACTGGTCGATGCGACCAGCGGGCCTGCGGATGCGCGCTACACCGACCTCCTCGAGCTGGTCGAGGCGCTGCGGGCCGAGCCCCCGGTCGAGGCTCGGACGGAGTTCGTCTCCGGGCTGCGCGAGCGGCTGATGCGGGCCGCCGACTCGGCGCTCGCCCCGGACCCCGACGCCGAGGTGCGCGCCCGGCTCACGGTGACCCCCCGCCGTACGCCGCGGGAGCGCCGCGTCGCCGTCGCCATCGGCGGGTTCGCGATCGTCACCGCCACCACGTCGATGGCAATGGCCGCCCAGAGCGCGCTCCCCGGCGACACGCTCTACCCCCTCAAGCGGGCCCTCGAGAACGCCCGTGCCGGCGTCCAGTCCGACGACGGCGACCGCGGCTCCACGCTCCTGCACAACGCGTCGGGCCGCCTGGCCGAGGCCGACGAGCTGGCCCAGGACGAGGGCGACGGCCGCGCGATCGCCGACACCCTCCACGCGTTCTCCAACCAGGCCAGCGCCGCCTCCGACGCACTCATCGCCGACTACCAGAGCACCGGCGAGGAGGCACCGATCGCCGAGCTGCGCGACTTCACCGCCGACAGCCTCGCCGAGCTCGAGGGCCTGGAGTCGCTCGTGCCCGACGAGGCGCGCGGCGCGCTGATCCAGGCGGTGCAGGTGCTCGGCCAGATCGAGCAGCAGGCGATCTACGCCTGTCCCACGTGCGTGCCCGGCCTCACCCAGGTCCCGGCGGCCGTCCTCGACACCGTCAGCAGCCTGCCCCAGCACATCCTCGGGCCAACCCTCACCCCGCCGGCCCCGCCGAAGCCGGGTCCCGGCCGTCCCGGCGGCTCGGGCACCCCCGGCGGCAAGGGCGGGTCCGGAGGTGGCAGCGGCGAGGACCTGCCCGGCGCGGGAGCCGGCAGCACCCCGGTGGTCCCGACCCCGCCGACCGCCGCGCCCAGCGCCGCTCCCCCGAGCGGGAGCGGGGGCGACACCGGCAAGGGACCGATCGGCCAGCTGACCGACGGCATCAAGAGCGCCGGCCCGCCCCCGACCACGACCGAGGAGCTCGTGGAGGACCTCGACGAGCTCCTCGGCAACGTCACAGGCCCGCTGCTCCCCTGACCCCTGCCGGGGGGTGGCGGACGCCGCCGCTCAGCGGAAGACGGACTCGCGCTGCATCAGCAGCGAGTACAGCGTCTGCTGGATCGTCTCGCGGACCTGGTCTGTGACGTTGAAGACCAGCATCGGGTCGTCCGAGGCACCGCCCTCGTAGTCGTCGGTGCGGATGGGCTCGCCGAACTCCAGCAGCCACTTCGAGGGCAGCGGCACCAGGCCGAGCGGCCCGAGGAGCGGGAAGAACGGGGTGATCGGCAGGTAGGGGACGCCCAGGACCCGCGCCAGGCCCGGGATGTTGCCGACGAGGGGGTAGATCTCCTCGGCGCCGACCACAGCCAGCGGGACGATCGGGACGCCGGTGCGCAGGGCGGCCGACACGAAGCCGCCGCGCCCGAACCGCTGCAGCTTGTAGCGCTCGGCGTAGGGCTTGCCGATGCCCTTGAAGCCCTCGGGCCACACCCCGACGAGCTCCCCGCCGCGCAGCATCCGCTCGGCGTCCTCGCTGCAGGCGAGCGTGGCTCCGCTCTTGCGGGCCAGGCTGCTCACGATCGGCAGCTGGAAGACCAGGTCGGCGCCCAGCGGGCGCAGGAACCTGCCGATGTGGTCGTGGATCGTGACCATGGTCATCAGTCCGTCGACCGGGATGGTGCCGGAGTGGTTGGAGACCACCAGGGCGCCGCCCTCGGTCGGGACGTTGTCGATCCCGCGGACCTCGATGCGGAACCACTTCTCGGCGATCGGGCGCAGGGCGGCCATGAAGAACCGCTGGGTGACCTCCTGGTCGAAGCCGTACTCGTCGACGGTGTAGTCGCCGGTGACCCGGCGGCGCAGGAACGCCAGGAAGCGGGCCAGCTGCGGCTCCCACTGCTCGCCGAAGACCTCCAGCGCGGCCGCCTGGAACGCCGCCAGCCAGTCGCTGCCCGGGACGCCGGCGAGCGGGTGTCGCTCCTCGGTGCGCACGGAGGGGCGAGTGGCCGCCGCCGGGGCGACCGGCTCGGCGGGTGGCGTGGTCGATGCGGCGGGCTCGGTCGGCTCCGCCTCCCCACGAGCGGCCGAGCGGGGCGGGGATGCCTTCGTGGCGGCGGCCTTGGGCTTCGCCGGTGACTTCGGGGCCAGCCCGCGCGCGGCGGAGCTGGGCTGGGTGCCGGTGCCGCGGCCGGGACGGCCGCGGGTGCCGATGGGGATGATCTCGGCGTCACCCACGGCGCGCACCTCCCGGTGCCGCGACGGAGGTCGGCGCGGTCGGCGTCGGGTCCGGGTCGGGCAGCTGGCGGGCGAGGGCCGAGATGACCTTCTCCGAGCGGCCGCCGGTGACCGGCAGGCGGCTGCCGAAGTCGGCGAACGCCGCGGCGGTGGTGTAGCGCGGCTCGAAGCCGAGCACCTCCCGCATGCGCGTGGTGTCGACCCCGCGACCGTAGGTCAGGAACGACAGCTGCTCCGGGGAGAAGTCCGCGACCCGCGCCGAGCGCAGGAACGACCCGAGCCCGCCGACGGCGAACCCGGGCATCGGCACGGTGGGGCGCTGCAGGCGGCGTGCCGCCTGCGAGAGCATCAGGATCCCGTCGCCGGCGACGTTGAAGGTGCCGTGGACGTCGGTGACGACGCTGTGACGCAGCACCGCGAGCAGGTCGTCCTGGTGGAGGAACTGCAGCCGTGCGTCGAAGCCGAGCACGGTGGGCAGGACCGGCAGCCGAAAGTACGACGTGATGGGGCTCGACACGTGCGGCCCGATCACGTTGGCGGCGCGCAGCAGCGTCACGCGCAGGTCGGGCCGGCGACGTCCGAGACCGCGGACGTAGCCCTCGATCTCGGCGACGTCCTTGGCGTACCCGGCCCGAGGAGCGCGCCGCGGCTCCATGTCCTCGGTGAACATCGCCGGGTCGCGGTTGCTGGCGCCGTAGACCGTCGTCGTCGACTTCACCACGAGGTGCCGCAGCCCCGGCGCCTTCTGGCACGCCGCCAGGAGCTGCATCGTCCCGATGACGTTGAGCTCCTTCATCGTGTTGCGACCACCGGCGCTGCCGGGGGTCGAGATGACGCTCATGTGGACGACGGTGTCGACGTCCTCCTTCGCGATGACCTTCGCGATGACGGGGTTGCGGATGTCGGCGCGCACGAACGACACGTCGCCCATGTCGCCCCGCGGGGGGACGACGTCGACGCCGATGACACGCGCGACGCCGGGCTCGGAGGCGATGGCGCGCGCGGCCTTCCGGCCGAGGTCACGAGAGACCCCGGTGACGAGAACGACCCTGCCGTCGCCGGCCATGGCTGCGTCCGAGACCCGAACGACGGGCTTACTTGCCGAGCTTGCGACGCTGGACGCGCGTCTTCTTCAGCAGCTTGCGGTGCTTCTTCTTGGCCATACGCTTGCGCCGCTTCTTGATGACAGAACCCACGAATAAACCTCTCCAGGCTGATCAGTCGCTCCAGGAGTTGCCTGGAGAACCGGGCCAGCCTATCGGCGCGGGTGCGTCACGAAGAATCCGGCTGGGCAGGAGCGTCGCCCGGGCCCTCGTCGGGCCCGGGACGCGCACCCGTCTCCGTGGTCAGCCCGCGCTGTAGAAGCTCTTGCGGAGGTACTCGTCGACGTCCTCCTCGCGCACGCGGAAGGAGCGCCCGACCCGCAGGGCGGGGAGCTCCTCGTTGTGCACGAGGCGGTAGACCGTCATCTTCGACACCCGCATCATCGCGGCCACCTCGGCAATGGTCAGGAACCGCGAGTCCGAGAGGTCCCCGGTGGAGTTCGTTGCCATGGCGCACCAACTTTCTGTGGCGACCGCCATCGGCTTTCCCCACCGATGATCACACGGGCGCATCGTGGGAAGGATAGGGCCAGGAGTGACGGATGGGGAAGGGATTCACCAAAGGAACTTCTGGGACGTCGGCGTGTCGGCTTGACCGCGCCGAGCCACCCCTCGTCGGACGAGCCGTCGGCGGTGGCGCCACCCCCGTGTCCGGCCCCGCCTCCCGCCCCCGCGTCCGGTCAGAGCCCGGGGTCCAGGCCGTGCAGCGGGAACGCCTCCATGCGGGTGCTGTGGATGGCGCGGTCGAGCCAGGTGTCGGGGTCGTAGCCGTCCTCCCAGCGCCGGTACGCCGGCGTCCGGCCGTCCGTCAGCCGGTGCGGCGCGGAGCACCCCAGGTGCTCCAGGACGTGCTCGCGCCACGCGGCCGGGGTCTCGGTCGCGGGGTCGAGGGGCCGGCCGCCGACGATCGCCAGCAGGTGGGTCCAGGCGCGCGGCACGACCTCCACGACGGCGTACCCGCCGCCGCCCGTGGCCACCCACCGCCCGTCGGCCACCTCGTGGGCCAGCTCGTGGAGCGCGAGGTACGCCGCCCGCTGCCCGTCGACGCTGAGCATCATGTGGGCGAGCGGGTCGTCGGCGTGCGAGTCGCAGCCGTGCTGGGTCACCAGGATCTCGGGGTCGAAGGCCCTCAGCAGCGCGGGGACCACCGCGTGGAAGGCGCGCAGCCAGCCGGCGTCGCTCGTCCCGGGCGGGAGCGCGACGTTGACCGCGCTGCCCTGTGCGTCGGGGCCGCCGAGGTCGACCGCGAAGCCGGTGCCGGGGAACAGCATCTGGCCGGTCTCGTGCAGGGAGATCGTGAGGACGCGCGGGTCGTCCCAGAAGATCTTCTCGACGCCGTCGCCGTGGTGGACGTCGACGTCGACGTAGGCCACCCGCTCGGCGCCCTGGTCGAGCAGCGACTGGATGCCGACCGCGATGTCGTTGTAGATGCAGAAGCCGCTGGCGCGGTCGCGCATCGCGTGGTGCAGGCCGCCGGAGATGCTCGCGCTGTGCAGCGACTCCCCCGACCACACCTGGCGGCACGCCTCGTGGGTGGCGCCGACGACGTGCGCGGAGGCCTGGTGCATGCCCAGGAACACCGGGTTGTCGTCCGTGCCGAGCCCGTGCTCCTCCTCGCCCGGCCCCGGGGCCTCGCCCATGCGGGTCACGGCGTCGATGAGCGACTGGTCGTGCACCGTGGCGATGAGGGCGTCGTCGGCCATCGGGGCGTCGACGAGCCGCAGGCCGTGGTCGAAGACCCCCAGCTCGCGGGCCAGGCGCATGGTCAGGTCGACCCGCAGCGGCGACATCGGGTGACCGTGCCCGAAGTCGTAGGCGGTGAGGCTCTCGTCGAACACGACCGTCGCCGGCCCGGTGCACTCTGCCGGCGTCATGCCAGCAACCTACTCGCCGCCCTCGTTGCTGGGTTACATTGATCGCGTGCTGACGACCCGACCCCTGCAGTGGTGGCCCGCCTGACCGGCGGACCTTGCTGAAGCACACCCTTCATCGGCCGCCTGCGGGCGGCCGTCGTGCATGTCGGGGCACGGTCGACCTGCGGGCTCTCACCCTCAGGAGCACCACCGTGTCCCCCCACCCCACCGCCACCCGGCGGCTCTCGCTGCTCAAGCCGACGGGCCACCTGACGCTCGGCAACCTGCTTGGCGCGCTGCGCCCGATGGCGGCCGCCCAGCAGGAGGCCGACTGCTTGTACGGCGTCGCCGACCTCCACGCCCTGACCGTGACCCACGACCCGGCGGCGCTGCGGCGCCTCGTGCGGGAGCAGGCGACGCTGCTGCTCGCGGTCGGTCTCGACGCCAGCACGCTGTTCGTGCAGAGCCGCGTGCCGGCCCACGCCCAGCTCGCCTACCTGCTCGAGTGCGTCGCCACGACCGGCGAGCTGGGCCGGATGGTCCAGTTCAAGGAGAAGGGACGCGGCGTCGGCTCGACCCGCACGTCGCTCTACACCTACCCGGTGCTGATGGCCGCCGACATCCTGCTCTACCGGCCGACCCAGGTGCCGGTGGGCGACGACCAGCGCCAGCACCTCGAGCTCACCCGCGACCTGGCGATGCGCTTCAACGCGACCTACGGGCCGGTGTTCGCGATCCCGGAGATGACCGCGCCACCGGCCGGGGCGCGCGTCATGGACCTCGCCGACCCGACCGCCAAGATGGGCAAGACCGGCAGCGACGGCGCCGGGGTGGTCCGCCTGCTCGACCCGCCCGACGTCGTACGGCGCACGGTCGCGCGCGCCGTCACCGACAGCGAGACCGGCGCGACGGCGATCCGCGCCGACCGCGAGGCGAAGCCGGGAGTCACCAACCTGCTGGAGATCCTGGTGGCCTGCGGCGGGTCGGCGGAGGGGCTGACGACCTACGGCGCGCTGAAGAAGGTCGTCACGGACGCGGTGGTGGCCGAGCTCGAGCCGATCCAGCGCCGCTACGCCGAGCTCGCCGCCGACCCGGCCCACGTCACGGAGATCTTCGCCTCGGGCGCCGCGCGCTGCCGCGAGGTCACCGCGCCCGTCCTCGCCGCGGCCGAGGCCGCGATCGGGTTGTGAGGGCGCGGGTCGACCTCGGACGGCGAGGCGGTCAGGGCCGCCAGGCCCAGGCCTGGCTGACGGGCTCGTAGCTCTGCGCGGAGGAGTCGACGCCGCCGAACACGATGACCCGGCCGTCCGCCCACACCGCGGACACGCCCTCGGTCTGCGCCGCCTCGGGCCGGGGCGCCTGGCGGGCCCAGGACCCGTCCCGGTCGTCGTAGAGGTAGCCCCAGCCCAGGATGAGCGGCCCCTCCGCGGCGTTCACCGACCACCCGCCCCCGGCCGAGTCGGTCAGCCGGTCCGGCAGCGGGGACCACTCCCGGGTGGCCGGGTCGAGGATGCCCCCGGCGCGCTCGCCGTCGGCGCCGCGCTGCGGGTCGAGCTCCACGAGGCGCTCGCCCGTCCAGTGGCGGAAGGAGTTGCGCTGCGGGACGGGCACCTCCGACCAGGAGCTGCCGTCCCAGATCTGCGCGACCACCCCGGTGCCGTCGCCCCGGGTGGGCCCGGAGACGACCACCCCGTCGTCGGTGGCCACCACGGCGCCGACCAGCCGCCGCGGCGCCGCCGGCAGCTCCGACCAGGTCCGCGCCGCGAGGTCGAGCACCTGCACCCGGCCTCGCCGGCTCATCGCGAGGACGCGACCGTCCGCCGACGAGATCGAGCCGGTGTCCTCCGTCGGCGCGGGCGGCGCCGGCAGGCGCGTCCAGGCGTCGTCGCCGGCGTCGTAGGCCCACCACCGGCCGTCGCCGACGATCACCATCGTGTCGTCGACCATGGTGGTGCGGAACCAGTAGCCCATCGGCACGGGCGCCTCCGCGATCACCCGCCACTCCTGCGCGTCCGGGTCGTAGGCCGCCCCGTCGCGCGCCGGCACGGAGGGGACGACGCAGTCGGCGGCGGGCGGGCAGGGCTCGAGGTCGCCGCCCACGAACAGCGCCTCCTCCCCCGTCCAGCCCGCCAGGGGCATCGCGCGGCCCGGCACGGGCGCGTCGTCCATGCGCTGCCAGGAGCCCGACCCCGCCGGGTCGGTCACCCGGTCGTCAGCCTCGCGGTCCCACGCGAGCACCCCCAGCCCGGTGACGGCGACCGCGGCGGCGACCACGGCGGCGACCACCCGGCGGCGCCGCCGCAGCCGGCCACCGGCCCGACGGGCGCCGTCGAGGTCGCCCGGCGGCACGTCCAGGCGGGCGAGGCCCTCGTGGAGCGAGCGGGCGAGCCGGTCCTCGAGCGTCATGGGCGGTCTCCTGTCAGCGGGGCCGCGTCGCCCAGACGTGCGCGCAGCGACGAGAGGGCGGCCGCGGCTTGAGACTTCACGGTCCCGGGACGGCAGCCGAGGGTCTCGGCGATCTCGCGCTCGGACAGGTCCTCGTAGTAGCGGAGCACGACGACGGCGCGCTGCCGCGGCGGGAGGGACGCCACGGCGGTCCAGACCTCGTCCCGCTGGAGCAGCGCGTCCTCGCCGGACCGGGCGTGGTCCTCCGGGAGGGCGGGGATGGTGGTCTCGCGCCTCACCGACGCCCGGCGCTGCTGGGCGATGGCGGCGTGGAGGGCGATCCGGCGGACGTAGGCGACGGGGTCGTCGGCGCGGCTGACCCGCGGCCACGCCGCGTAGGCCTTGGCGAAGGCGGACTGCAGGGCGTCCTCGGCGAGCTGCCGGTCCCCGGTGACGGCGTACGTCGTGCGCAGCAGGCGTGGCCACGCGACGGCGAACAGCTCGTCGAAGTCGGTCACACCCTCAGGATGCCGACGCGGGCCCGTCCGGTTCGTCCGACACCAGACTTGAACACGTTCAATTCTTGCCCTACTGTCGTCCAGACAGAGTTGAACACGTTCAAATGAAGGAGCGCACCATGGACTGGACCGTCGGCACCTACCTCGCCTACCTCGCGGTCAGCGTCCCGCTGATCGTCTGGGTCGCGACCACCCTCGGACGCAACGGCAAGGTCTTCCTCGCCGACGTCTTCGGAGGCAACGACGAGCTGGCGGTGGCGGTCAACAAGCTGCTCGTCGTCGGCTTCTACCTGCTCAACCTCGGCTTCGTGAGCCTCTACCTGCGCATCAGCGACCCCGTGCGCGACCTCGGCGGCCTCTTCGAGACGCTGAGCGTCAAGATCGGCGTGGTCACCCTGACGCTCGGCGTCCTGCACTTCTTCAACGTCTACGTCTTCAACGCGATCCGCCGGCGCAGCCGGATGGAGTCGCTGCGCACCGCGCCCGTGCCGCCGCAAGGCCACCTCCCGCCGGTGGCGACCTACACCCACCCCTACCCGGCGCCCGGCCGGGCGTGACGGGCCGGACGCCCCCGACGGACCGGGCGACCGGTGCTCACCGTCCTGTACGACGCGGACTGCCCGCTGTGCGCCAGGTTCCGCTCCTGGCTCGCCCGACAGGCGACCCTGGTGCCGCTCGAGCTGGTGGCGGCGGGGTCCCACGAGGCGCGGGCGCGCTTCCCCACGCTCGACCACGACCGCACGCTCGCGGAGATCACGGTGGTGGGCGACGACGGGTCGATCTGGACCCACGAGCACGCCTGGGTGATGTGCCTGTGGGCGACCCGTGCCCACCGCGCCCTCGCCGAGCGGCTGGCGCGGCCGGCCTGGCTGCCGCTGGCCCGGGGAGCGGCGTACTCCGCCGCCGGGCTGCGCTCGCTGCTCGCCTCGGGAAGCGACCGGGGGGGTGACTACCCTGAGCGCTGTGCCGGAACCTGCAGCCCGCTCCCCGAAGGCTGAGCAGACGCGCGCGACGATCGCGGAGGCCGCCATGCGCCTCTTCCGTCGCGATGGCTACGACAGGACGACGATGCGCGCCATCGCCCAGGAGGCGGGCGTCTCGGTGGGCAACGCCTACTACTACTTCGCCTCCAAGGAGCACCTGATCCAGGCGTTCTACGACGGCATCCAGGCCGAGCACGCGGCGGCGGCCGGCGCGCTCCTCGCCGACCGGAGGTCGTTCGCGGCGCGGCTGCAGGCCGTGCTGGACACCTGGCTCGACGTCGCGGCGCCCGACCACGAGTTCGCCGGGCAGTTCTTCCGCAACGCCGCGGAGCCGACGAGCCCCCTCTCGCCCTTCAGCAAGGAGTCGGCGGGCGCCCGCGAGGCCAGCATCGCCGTCATGGCCCAGGTCGTCGAGGGCTCCGACCTCAAGCTGGCGCCCGCGCTGCGCCGCGAGCTGCCCGAGCTCCTGTGGATGGTGCAGATGGGCGT
The DNA here is from genome assembly GCF_015024225.1 of Nocardioides lijunqiniae. Classification (GTDB taxonomy): domain Bacteria; phylum Actinomycetota; class Actinomycetes; order Propionibacteriales; family Nocardioidaceae; genus Nocardioides; species Nocardioides lijunqiniae. Next base: position 242,358 of record NZ_JACJGM010000001.1, on the reverse strand, counting down.
CGTGCTGTTCTGGGTCTACGACGACAGCGAGGGCCAGGCCCGCAGCCGCGCGCTGGTGCAGAAGGTCGTGCCGATGCTGGACCGGCTGGCGCGGCTCTCGCGGCTCCCGGTGGTGCGCGGCCTGGTCGAGGACCTGCTCGACCTGATGGTCACGCTCCGCTCGATCTAGGGACGGGCCGCCCGCGTCCTGCCCCGCGTCCCGCTCCGCGAGCGAGCGCAGCAGCAGCTCCGTGCGCATCGTCGGCTGGCCGACCTCGAGCTCGTCGGCCTCCGGCTCAGCTGCCCTGGGCGAGCTCGCGCGAGCGGTCGCGCGCGGCCTCCATGGCGGCCAGGAAGGCGGCGCGCACCTTGTGGATCTCCAGCTCGCGCAGGGCGGAGGCGGTCGTGCCGCCGGGCGAGGTGACCTGCTCGCGCAGCACCGTCGGGTGGGTGCCGGTCTCGCGCAGCATCTTGCCGGAGCCGACGAGGGTCTGGATGACCAGCTCGCTCGCGGTGGTGCGCGGCAGCCCGAGGTGGACGCCGGCCTCGATCATCGACTCCACGACGAAGAAGATGTAGGCGGGCCCGGAGCCGGAGATGGCCGTCACCGCGTCCTGCTGGCGCTCGGGGATGCGCAGCACCTTGCCGACCGACGCCATCAGCGACTCGGCCTCCGCGAGCTGGGCGTCGTCGCAGTGGGAGCCGGGCGAGATCGCCGACATCCCCTCGTCGACGAGCGCCGGGGTGTTGGGCATGACACGGACGACGGCGACGCCGTCGGGCACTCGCGACTCGATGAACGCCGTCGTGATGCCGGCCGCGAGCGAGACGACGAGCTGGCCGGGGCGCAGGACGCCGGCGATCTCGTCGAGCAGGTCGCCCATGTCCTGCGGCTTGACGACCAGCGCGAGGGTGTCGGCCTTGGCCGCCGCCTCCACGTTGGTGACCACGGCGACGCCGTAGCGCTCCTCGAGCTCGCGGGCGCGCTCGACCCGCTTCTCGCCGACCAGCAGGTGGTCGACGCGACGGCCCGCCCGGACGAGGCCCGAGAGCAGCGTCTCGCCCATCACGCCGGCGCCGAGGATGGCGGTCTGCTGCGAGCTCATGTTCTTCTCCTGTGCTGGATGTCGACGCGCCCGTCGCTCATCTCTTGGAGATCAGCGACCTCAGGAAGAATGACAGGTTCTGCGGTCGCTCGGCGAGGCGCCGCATCAGGTAGCCGTACCACTCCCCGCCGTAGGGCAGGTAGACGCGCACCTTGTCGCCGTCCTCGGCCAGCCGCCTCTGCTCGGTCGGCCGGATGCCGTAGAGCATCTGGAACTCGTAGGTCTGCTGCCCGCGCCCGTAGCGGCTGGCCAGCGACGACGCGATCTCGACCAGCCGCGGGTCGTGGGTCGCGATCATCGGGTAGCCGTCGCCCGCGAGCAGGATCTTCAGGCAGCGCACGTAGGACTTGTCGACGTCGACGCGGTCCTGGAAGGCCACGGACTCCGGCTCGTTGTAGGCGCCCTTGCACAGCCGCACCCGCGAGCCCTCGTAGGCCAGGGAGCGGCAGTCGTCCTCGGTGCGGTGCAGGTAGGCCTGCAGCACCGCGCCGGTCTCGGGGAAGTCCTTGCGCAGGTCGCGCAGGATCGCGAGCGTCGAGTCGGTGGTGGTGTGGTCCTCCATGTCGAGGGTGACCGTCGTGCCGGCGTTGCGTGCCGCGCGGCAGATCGTGCGGGCGTTCTCCAGCGCCACCTTGTGCCCCTGCTCGGGCAGCGCCTGCCCGATCGCGGACAGCTTGACCGAGACCTCGGCGTGCCGGGTCAGGCCCGCCGCGCCCAGCGCCTTGAGGACCTCGACGTACGCCGCCACGGTGGCCTCGGCCTGCGCCACGTCGAGGGTGTCCTCGCCGAGGAAGTCGAGCGTCACGTCGAGCCCGTCGTCGACCAGCACCCGGGTCGCCTCGACCGCGCTGTCGGTGGTCTCGCCGGGCACGTAGCCCGTGACGATGCCGGAGGTCACGGGCAGGGTGCTGACGAGCTTCTTGACCTGGGCACTGCGCGACAGGAGCAGGATCGGCTGACGGAGCAAGGACATGCGGCCCAGGCTAGTTCAGCAGCCGTCGCGTCCCGCCGAAGCCGCCTCCCGGCGGCGTACACCGCCCGGAGTACGCCGCCCGGCGGGAGCATCCCGCAGCACGACGCGGCGGCGGGCCGGAGGCCGAAGGATCGTCGTCATGTCCCTCACCCTCCTGCACCGCATCATCGCGCGTCCTCGCCATGCCCTCGTGGGCCTCTTCTTCTTCGTGCTCGTCGCCGGCGCCCTCGGCGGCCCGGTGGCGGGCGCGCTCGACTCCTCCGGCGGCTTCGTCCCCGACGACGCCGACTCGGCCCGTGCCGTCGAGCGCGTCGAGGCCGCCACCGGCCTCGCCCCCGACCCGGGCCTCGCGGTCCTGGTCGACGACGCCGACCCCGGCCGCGTCGCCGACGTCAGCAGCCGGCTCGCCGGCGTGGACGGCGTCGCGCAGGTGGCGCCGGGCGGGCCCTCCCAGGACGGCACCAGCACGCTCGTCCTCGGCACCCTCGACGCCTCCGCGGTCGAGGACGACGTGGCCGCCGACGCCATCGAGGAGTTCGCCGACGACGGCGACGTCACCGTCGGTGGAGGCGCCGCGGCGGGCCTCCAGATCGGTGAGAGCGTCGGCGAGGACCTCGCCCGTGCCGAGCTGCTCGCGATGCCGCTGCTCCTGCTGCTCTCGCTCATCTTCTTCGGCGGCCGCGCCGCGCTCCTCCCCCTGGTCGTCGGGCTCACGACGGTGCTCGGCACCTTCCTCACGCTGTCGGGCGTCAACCAGGTCTACGGCCTGAGCGTCTTCGCGCTGAACCTCGTCATCGGCCTCGGGCTCGGCCTGGCCATCGACTACACGCTGTTCCTGCTCACCCGCTACCGCGAGGAGCTCACGCGTCACGGAGCCACCCCGGCCGCGATCGTGGCGACCATGCGGACGGCGGGGCGCACGGTGGTCTTCTCCGCCGCCACCGTCGCCGTGGCTCTCGCGACGCTCACGGTCTTCCCGATGAACTTCCTCAAGTCCATGGGCATCGCCGGCGCGGTCGTGGCCGTCGTCGCCGCACTGGCGTCCCTGGCCGTGTCGCCGGCGTTCTTCGCGCTCATGGGCGCCCGGCTGCAGCGCCGCTCGGCGGGCGCCGGGGCGGCCGAGGGGCGTTGGTACCGGCTCTCGCACGCGGTCATGCGCCGCCCCGGCCGGGTCGCCGCGGCGACCGCCGTCGTGATGGTCGTCCTCTCGGCGCCCGCGCTGCGCGCCGAGTGGACCCCCGTCGACGAGACCGTCGTCCCGACCGACCAGAGCGCCCGGATCGTGTCGGACCGGCTCGCCGAGGAGTTCGCCGGCACCGGCACCACGCCGGTCACCGTGGCGATCGAGGCCGACGACGCCCAGCAGGTCGCGGAGTACGCCGCGCAGGCCGGCGCCCTCGACGGCGTACGGGAGGCGGCGGAGCCGGTGGCGCTCGACGGGAGCACCTGGCAGCTCGCGCTCCCGGTCGACGGGGCCGCCGCAGGCGAGCGGGCCCAGGACGTGGTCGGTGAGCTGCGCGAGCTACAGGTCGACGGTGTCGACGCCCTGGTCGCCGGTCCCGCGGCGGCGTTCGTCGACCAGCAGGCGGCCATCAGCGGCAGCCTGCCGCTGGCGATCGCGCTCCTCGTGCTGCTGACGCTGCTGGTGCTGTGGCTGATGACGGGCTCGGTGGTGCTGCCGCTCAAGGCGGTCGTGATGAACACGCTGACCGTCGGCGTGGCGCTCGGGGCGCTCACCTTCGTCTACCAGGACGGGCGTCTCACCGGGCTCCTCGGCTACACGCCGAACGGCGGGATCGAGCCCACCGACTTCCTGGTGGCGGCCGCGCTGGTCTTCGCCCTGTCGACCGACTACGGCGTCTTCCTGCTCGGACGCATCAAGGAGGAGCGCGAGGCCGGGCTGTCGGAGAGCGAGGCGGTCGCGACCGGCCTCGGGCGCACCGGCGCCGTCGTGACCGCGGCCGCACTGCTCCTCGCGGTGGCGATCGGGGCGTTCAGCACCAGCTCCATCTCCTTCATCCAGCAGATCGGGGTGGCGACCGCGGTCGGCGTCCTGGTGGACGCGTTCGTGGTCCGCTCGCTGCTGGTGCCGTCGCTGATGGGACTGCTCGGCAAGTGGAACTGGTGGGCCCCCATGTGGCTGCGCCGGATCCACGACCGGGTCGGCCTGTCCGAGGGCCCCGTCGTCCGTCCCGACGAGCGCCCTCGCGTGCTCGCGGATACTCCCTGAGGACGACGCGGGGCCGGGTCACCCACCGCTACCGTCGGGGGGTGACCCGGCCCCACCTCCCGCCCCGCGTCCTCGACGTCGGGGCGTTCGTCCTGTGCGTGGCCACCATGCTCATCGAGCTGGTCCGCAGCGAGAAGGGGGACCCGTCGACCGCCGGCGTGGTCGCGGTCGTCGCCATCTGCCTGCCGGTGCTGGTCCGGCGCCAGCACCCCGAGCTGGCGATCACCGCCGCGATGGTCCTGCTCTTCGGCGTCACCGAGACCACCCCCATCTACCAGACGATCGCGGTCTCGCCGGTCGTCTGCGCCTACGCGCTCGCGAGCCTGCGTGGGCGCCGCTCGTTCTGGTTCGCGCCGCCGAGCATGCTGCTCGTGGCCTACATCCTGGCGACGTACAGCCCGCACTCGCTCCTCGACGTGGACACGGCGCGCAACCTCGGCCTGGTCGTGCTGCCGCTGGCCCTGGGCGTGATGGCCCACGACCGCCGGACGATGCTGGCCGGCCTCGTCGAGCGCGCCGAGACCGCGGAGCGCACCCGCGAGGAGGAGACCCGCCGCCGGGTCGGCGAGGAGCGGCTGCGCATCGCCCGCGACGTGCACGACGTCGTCGCCCACGCCATGGTCGCGATCAACGTCCAGGCCGGGGTGGGGGCCCACCTCCTGGAGCGCGACCCCGAGCGGGCGCGCGGCACCCTGCGCGACATCAAGCGGGTCAGCGGCGAGGCGCTCGACGACCTGCGCTCCATGCTCGGCATCCTGCGCGACCCCGACGACGAGGACGCCCCCATCCGCCCCACCGCCGACCTGGCCGCGCTCGACGACCTGCGCGACGGTCTCGCCGCCGCCGGGGTGGACGTCGACATCCACATCGACCCCGGCGCCTTCCCCCTCCCGGCCTCCATCGGCTCGACCGGCTACCGGATCGTGCAGGAGGCGCTGACCAACGTGCTGCGCCACGCGGGCACGACGACTGCACGCGTGCGTGTCGCGCGCGCCGACGACCGGGTGCTGATCGAGGTCGAGGACGACGGCACCGGCACCGCGCCGACCGACGACAGCGGCTCCGGCAACGGCGTGCGCGGCATGCGCGAGCGCGCCACCGCGGCCGGCGGGACGCTCGAGGCCGGCCCGCGACCCGGGGGCGGCTGGCGCGTGGCCGCCTCGCTCCCGGCGGGGGCTCTGACGTGAGCGGGCCGATCCGGGTCCTGCTCGTCGACGACCAGACGCTGGTGCGCGCCGGCTTCCGCGCGCTGCTGGACTCCGAGCCCGACCTCGAGGTCGTCGGCGAGGCCGTGGACGGCGAGGAGGCCGTGGCCCGGGCCGGGGCCACTCTGCCCGACGTCGTGCTGATGGACATCCGGATGCCCCACGTCGACGGGCTCGAGGCCACCCGACGGATCACCGCCGACCCGCGCCTGGCCGGCACCCGGGTGATCGTGCTGACGACGTTCGAGCTGGACGAGTACGTCTTCGGCGCGCTGCGGGCCGGCGCCTCGGGCTTCCTGCTCAAGGACATCGAGCCCGACGCGCTGATCGAGGCCGTGCGCCTGGTGCATGCCGGCCAGGCGCTGCTGGCCCCGCGGGTGACGCGGGCGCTGATCGAGGCCTACGTGTCGTCGACGTCGGCGCGCGAGCCCGTGCTGGCGGCGGCCCCCGACCAGCGGCTGACGGCGCTCACGCCGCGCGAGCGCGAGATCCTCGCCCTCGTCGGCCGGGGCATGTCCAACCACGAGATCGCCGAGCACCTCGTGCTCTCGCCGCTCACCGCGAAGACCCACGTGTCGCGGCTGTTCCTCAAGCTGGGGGCGCGCGACCGCGCCCAGCTCGTCGTCGCGGCCTACGAGACCGGCCTCGTCGGCTAGGCCGTGCGCCGGCGCAGCGTGGCGGCCCCGAGCGCCAGCCCGGCCAGCGCGAAGCCGGCCACGACGGCGAGGTCGCGCCACACCTGCCCGGTGGACGCCGAGGCGCCGAGGTGCGACATCGCGTCGACGGCGTAGGACAGCGGCAGCACGTCGGAGACCGCGCCCAGGACGTCGGGCATGTCGTCGCGCGGCACCAGCAGCCCGCACAGCAGGATCTGCGGCACGACGACGGCCGGCATGAACTGCACGGCCTGGAACTCCGTCTGCGCGAACGCCGACACGAAGAGCCCGAGGGCGGTGCCGAGCACGGCGTCGACCACCGCGACGACCGCCAGCAGCCACACCGAGCCGGTGAGCTCCAGCCTGAGCAGCCCGACGCTGACGCCGACGGCGATCGCGGACTGGGCGGCCGCGACCACGCCGAACGCCACGGCGTACCCGAGCAGGAAGTCGAGCCTGCCCATCGGCATCGCGAGCAGCCGCTCCAGGGTGCCGCTCGAGCGCTCGCGCAGGGTGGTCACGCTCGTCACCAGGAACATCACGATGAACGGGAAGATCGCCAGCAGGGCTGGCCCGAGGCGGTCGAACTGCGGGCCGGCGTCCTGGTACATCCACCACAGCAGCGTCATCAGCAGCGTGGGGAGGACCAGCAGCATCGCCAGCGTCCGGTGGTCGCGGCGGACCTGGGTCAGGACGCGGCGGGCGACGGCGAGCGTCGTGCGCGGGCTCATGCCGCCGCCTCCACCAGCGCCAGGAACGCGGTCTCGACGTCCGTCGTCCCGGCGCGCTGCTTGATCGCGTCGGGAGTGTCGTCGGCGAGGACGCGGCCCTCACGCATCAGCAGCAGGCGGTCGCAGCGCTCGGCCTCGTCCATGACGTGGCTGGAGACCAGCACCGTCGCGCCGCCCGCGGCGATGCCGTGGAAGAGCTCCCACAGGTCGCGCCTCAGGACCGGGTCGAGCCCGACGGTCGGCTCGTCGAGGACCAGCAGGTCGGGCGCGCCGAGCAGTGCGACGGCCAGGCTGACCCGGCTGCGCTGACCGCCGCTGAGCCGTCCCGCGACGGCGTCGCGGTGACCCGCGAGGTCGACGGCGTCGATCGCGCGCTCGACCGCGTCGGCGTCCACGCCGAGGACCCGCGCGAAGAAGCGGAGGTTCTCGGCGACGGTCAGGTCGTCGTAGACGCTGGCGGCCTGGGTGACGTAGCCGACCCGGTCCCGCAGCGGGGCGCTGCCGGCCTCCTCCCCCAGGACGGTGACGGTCCCGCCCGCGACGCGCTGCACGCCGACCAGCGCGCGCAGCAGCGTGGACTTGCCGCACCCGGACGGGCCGAGCAGGCCGGTGACGCCGGGCCCGACGTCGAGGTCCAGGTCCGTGAGCACCGGACGCCCTCCGCGCACGACGGTCAGCCCCCGCACCTCGATCGTTGAATTCATCATGTGATGAATTGTGCACCTCGGGGCACGATGGCGCAATGGCGATCGAGCGCGAGCAGGTGGTGGGGCTGCTGCTCGAGGCGTGCCCGTCCTTCGAGGACCCGTGGCGCGACGGGGTCGAGGAGGAGGGCGCCGACGAGGGCGGGCGCCTCCACTACGTCGACGCCGCGGCGTTCGCCCGCCACGTCGCCGCCCTGCTCGCGGCCGGGCGCACCGCCGAGCTCCCGGCGACCTTCGCCGTCATCGAGCGGCTGCACGTCGAGGGCGACGACCACGTGCGCGAGCTCGCGACGATCGGCTACCTCGAGGACCTGCAGAACGCGCTGCTCCGGGCCGGGTTGCCGACGGACCTGGCCGTGGGCTGGCTGGGGCCGGTGTCGGTGCGGTGGTGGCGCGGCGTCCAGGACTTCTGGTCCGGCAGGACTCCGCCTCCGGTGCGACCCGTCGACTGAGCGCGCGCGGCGCCTAGGGCAGGGGTCCCGTGAGGTAGCCCTGGAGCACCGGCGCGTACGTCGCCACGACCTGCTCGGCGGGCAGGGAGGCCAGCGGCTCGATCTCGAGCAGGTAGCGGATCAGGACGAGCCCGAGCAGCTGCGAGGCGACGTGGCTCATCCGGCGGGCCGGCTGGTCGACGCCGAGGGCGTCGCCGAGCGGGTGCAGCACCAGGCGCAGGAAGCCGTCGCGGACCAGCTGCTGCGACTGCGGCTCGCCCACACCGCGCAGCAGCGCGAGCAGCGGGAGCCGGGTCTCGGGGTCGTCCCACACCGTCATGAACAGGTGCATCAGCCGTTCGCCGACACCGTCGGGGCCACCCTCGATGACCGGCAGCACGGCCTCGCGCGGGTCGATGCGCAGGTCCAGCGCCGCCACGAACAGGTCGTCCTTGGTGCCGAAGTAGTGGTGCACCAGGGCGGCGTCGACGCCGGCCGCGGCAGCGACGGAGCGGACCGACGTACGCGCGAAGCCGGAGGCGGCGAAGCCCTCCCGGGCGGCGGCGAGGATCGTCGCGCGGGTGTCGGGCGCGCCGGGGCGGCGTCCGCGGCGCGGCGCGGCGGCGGACGTCACGTCGCGGGCACCGCGAGGTGCTCGCGCGCGAACTCCAGGGACTCGCGCAGGTCGGCCTCGCGCTCCTCGTGCGTGCCGCAGCGACGGGTGTTGATCTCGACGACGACCTCGCCGGAGAAGCCGACGCGGGTCAGGCGACTCAGGAACGCGCCCGCGCCCATGACCCCGCGCCCAGGCACCAGGTGCTCGTCCTTGGCCGAGCCGCTGCCGTCGGTGAGGTGGATGTGGCGCAGCCGCTCGCCGAGCCGCTCGGCCATCTCGATCGGGTCGGACGCGGCGATCGCGGCGTGCGAGAGGTCGATGGTCGTGTTGGCGTAGGGCTCCGCGGAGGGGTCCCACCCGGGGGCGTACATCTCCATGCCTCGCCGGGAGGAGGCCCGCCAGGGATACATGTTCTCCACCGCGAAGGCGATCCCCGTGGAGTTCTCCAGCGCGGCGATGCCGTTGACGAAGTCGCGGGCGTACTCGCGCTGCCACCGGAACGGCGGGTGGACGACGACGACCTCGGCGCCGACCTCCTGCGCCATCTCGGCGGAGCGCTGGAGCTTGCCCCACGGCTCGGTGCCCCAGACCCGCTGGGTGAAGAGCAGGCACGGGGCGTGGACGGCGCTGACGGGCAGGCCGTGGTGCTCGGCCAGCTGCTTGACCGCGGACGTCTGCTGGCTGAGCGCGTCGATGCCGACCATCACCTCGACGGTGTCGTAGCCGAGGTCGGCGGCGTAGGCGAAGGCGTGCGCGGACGACTCGGGGTAGACCGAGGCCGTCGAGAGTCCGATGCGGGGCGCCACCAGGTCAGTCCAGCACGCTGAGGGCGTCGAGGCGCTCGAGGATGACGCCCTCGCGCAGGGCCCACGGGCAGATCTCGAGCTCGGCGAGGTCGAAGATGTCCATGCAGGCCTCGGCGACGAGCGCGCCGGGCACGATCTGATGGGTGCGGCTCGGGGAGACGCCCGGCAGCGCCGCGAGCTCGGCGGGCGCCATCGCGGCGAGCTTGGGGATCCAGGTGCGCAGGGAGTCCAGGGGCAGCGTGCGCGGCGCCAGGGGTCCGTCGCTGGACGGCGCGGCCCCGCAGATGCGCCCCAGGGAGCGGAACGTCTTGGACGTCGCGGCCGCCCGGTGAGGGGCGCCGGCCCGCAGCAGGTTGCCGGCGTCGCGCGCGATCTCGGTGCGGATCTCCTTGCGCAGCCGGCGGATCGTCTGCTCGTCGTCGGCACCCTCGCCGCCGAACTGCCGCGCCAGCCGGGCCGCACCGAGGGGCAGCGACCAGGCGACGTCGGGTCGCTCGTCGGTGCCACCCGCGATCTCGAGCGAGCCGCCGCCGATGTCGAAGACCGCCAGCCGGCCCGCCGACCACCCGAACCACCGGCGTACGGCGAGGAAGGTCAGCCGGGCCTCGGACTCCCCGGACAGCACGGCGATCTCCTCGCCCGTGCGGTCGCGCACCTGGGCGAGCACCTCCTCGGAGTTGACCGCGTCGCGCACCGCCGACGTCGCGAACGACAGCATCTCCTGGCAGCCCTTGTCCTCCGCCACGACCAGCGCCTCGGAGGTGAACGCCGCGAGCGCGTCGATGCCGGCCTGCGTGACCGCGCCGCTGTCGTCGAGGTGCTCGGCGAGACGCAGCGGCTGCTTGTAGGAGTACGCCGGCAGCGGCGCCGCGCCGCCGTGCGCGTCGACCACCAGCAGGTGGCCGGTGTTGGAGCCGATGTCCAGGACGCCCAGGCGCATGCGACCAACGTACCGCCGTCGCGTTCGTCGCCGTCATCGCAGCCGTAGGCTGGTGGCATGCCCGAAGTCGACCTCGTGTTCCCCCGCGCCTTCGTGGAGTTCGTGAACCCCGCCGACGAGACCGAGGTGATGCGCTGCGACCTCACCTGGCTGACGTCGAGCTTCATGTGCATCTTCGGCCAGGGCTGCCAGGGCATCTACGCCGATGCGCCCGACACCGGCTGCTGCACGCTGGGCGCGCACTTCGCCGACGAGGACGACGAGGCGCGGGTCAAGACCTTCGTCGACCAGCTCGACGAGACGCAGTGGCAGTTCCACCCCGGGCGGCCGGTGAAGCGCAAGGACTGGATCGAGACCGACGACGACGGCGAGCGCAAGACCCGCACGCTGACGGTGGACGGCCAGCAGGCGTGCGTCTTCCACAACCGCGCCGACTTCGCTCCCCCCACGGGGCAGGGCGGCGCGGGCTGCGCCCTGCACGGCCTGGCGCTCCAGCAGGGTCGCAACCCGCTGGAGACCAAGCCCGACGTCTGCTGGCAGCTCCCGATCCGGCGCCGCTTCCGCAACGTCGAGCGCCAGGACGGCAGCACCTACACCGAGGTCACCATCACCGAGTACGACCGGGTCGGCTGGGGACCCGGCGGCCACGACCTCGACTGGTACTGCTCGGGCAACACCGAGGCGCACGTCGCCGTCGAGGCGGTCTACGTGACGCACGAGGCCGAGCTCACCGAGCTGATGGGCAAGGCGGCGTACGACGAGCTGGTGCGCCACTGCGACGCCCACGTGCGCTCACGATCCGCGCTCGCGCTCCACCCCGCCGATCCCCACTAGGCGGCGGCCGCGGCTCATGGTTTCTCGATGTCGAGATACCTAGACCCCCCTATTCAGGAGCCTGATCCGTGTGACGCAGAATGCCTGCATGCGCCTGGATCATCTCTCGTTCGCAGCAGGGCCGGACGGCCTCGCCAGCACCGCCCAGCGCATCGGGGGGCTGCTCGGCCGGGAGTTCGTGGACGGCGGGATCCACCCCCGCTTCGGCACCCGCAACATGACGCTGGCGCTGGCCGGCGACACCTACCTCGAGATCGTCGAGGTCCTGGACCACCCCGCCTCCGACAAGGCCCCCTTCGGCCAGGCCGTGCGCGCCCGCTCCGCCCTGGGCGGCGGCTGGCTCGGCTGGGTCGTGGCGGTCGACGACATCGCCCCCGTCGAGGAGCGCCTCGGGCGCGCGGCCGCCGTCGGCAGCCGCCACCGCCCCGACGGCACCGAGCTGCGCTGGCGCCAGATCGGCGTCAACGGCCTGATCTCCGACCCGCAGCTGCCGTTCTTCGTGCAGTGGGAGTCCCCGGCCGAGCTGCACCCCTCCGCGGGTGCCGACGGCGCGCTCTCCCTGGCCACGCTGGAGATCGCGGGCGACCCGCAGCGCGTGAGCGAGTGGCTCGGCCACACCGTCGAGGCGCCGCTCGAGGACGTGAAGGTCGAGTGGGTGGCCCCGCACGGCACCCCCGGCATCCTCGCGGTGCAGGTGCAGACCCCCGACGGTCTGGTCCGTCTCTGACGCGGGTCCCGACGCCACGGGCCCGGACTCCTCGGGGCACCGTGGCGAGCCCCAACATCTGGGAGCACACCGCGACGTACGAGGTCGAGAACCGGGCGGTCGACCCGCACGGGCGCCTGGCCTCCACCCTGCGCGGGCTCGCGACCTGGCAGGACGCGACGGTGCTCGACCTCGGCTGCGGCACCGGCTTCCACCTACCCGGCCTCGCCGACGACGTCGGCCCGGGCGGGCGCGTGGTCGGCGTGGAGCCGCACCCCGACCTGCTCGCGCTTGCCCGGCGGCGTACCCGGCCGCGGGAGAACGTCACCGTCCTGCAGGGCACCGCGCAGGCCGTCCCCCTGCCGGACGCCTCGGTCGACGTCGTGCACGCACGGTGGGCCTACTTCTTCGGACCCGGCTGCGAGCCGGGCCTGGCCGAGCTCGACCGCGTCGTACGCCGGGGCGGCGTCGCCCTCGTCATCGACAACGACGCCTCGCGCTCGACGTTCGGCGCGTGGTTCCGCCGCGGCTACCCCCACCTGCCGTCGCCCCAGGAGATCGAGCGCTTCTGGGCGACCCGCGGCTGGACCCGCACCCCGGTGGACATGGGCTGGTCGTTCGCCTCGCGCGCCGACCTCGAGGCCGTCGTCCGTATCGAGCTCAAGCCCGACGTCGCCGAGGAGGCCCTGCGCCACCACCAGGGCACCGACGTCGACTACGCCGTCAACGTGTGGTCCAAGACGTTCTGAGGGCGTCGCGCGGCGGGAGTTTCGCCGGTCGACCGGCGTTTCTGGACCTTGGCGTACGAAACTTCGGCGGTCAGGGTCCAGTTTCGCCGGTCGACCGGCGAAACTCACCGGCTACGACGACCCCCGCACCGCCAACGTCGGCGTCAGCAGGATCCCCGGGCCGACCCGTGGCGGGTGGGCGAGGAGCCCCTCGAGCGCGTTGACGACCCGGATCGCGGCGTCCTCGAGCGGCTGGCGCACCGAGGTCAGCCCGGGCCGCACGACCTGCGCCACCTGCGAGTCGTCGAAGCCGACCACCGCGATGTCGGCGCCGGCGCGCAGGCCGCGGTCGGCCAGCGTGTGCAGCACGCCCATGGCCAGGGTGTCGGAGGCGCACACGAACGCCGAGGGGCGGGCCTCGTCGAGCAGGACCGCGCTGGCCTCGCGCCCGCTGTTGACGGTGTCCTCGACCCGCGAGGCCATCCCGGTCGTGGACAGGTCCCGCTCCTTGAGCGCGCGGCTCCACCCGGCGCGGCGGTCCTCGCCGATGAAGGAGTCCTTGCGCCAGCCGATCCACGCGATCCGCTCGTGCCCCTTGTCGAGCAGGTGCCGCGTGGCGAGCTCGGTGCCGGCGGCGCCGTCGACGTCGACCCACGGGTGGGTGGCGTCCGGGTCGTCCCAGGGACGGCCGAACGACACGAACGGCGCGCGGCGCTCGCGCAGCCAGGCCGCCTGCGGGTTGCCGAGGTAGGTGTCGGTGACGACGAAGGCGTCCACCGCGGTCGAGCGCAGCAGGTCGTCGTAGCCGCGCAGCGGGTCGTTGCCGTCGCCGTTGAAGAGGAGCACGTGGTAGCCGGCCTCACCGGTGGTCTCCACCAGCGAGTGCACGAAGCGGTCGATCGCGGCGTTCGCGGTGAACTCCTGCCCAGGGCTCAACCGCATCCCGACCAGGTGCGAGGAGCGGGTGCGCAGGTTGCGGGCCGCGCGGTTGGGCGAGTAGCCCAGCTCCTCGATCGCGTCCTGCACCCGTACCAGCGTGTCGGCGCGCAGCAGGTCAGGGTTGTTGACGGCGTTCGAGACGGTCTGGCGCGAGACACCGGCGAGCTCGGCGACGTCGGCGAGGGTCGGCGCAGCGGTGGGCACCCGCCCGGGGATCCGACTCATCTCGCCTCCCGAGGTCTTGATCGTTCCAAGCGGGAGCATAACGGCGTACGACGCCGCATCGGGCCATTCCTAGGGGTGGACGACGCGGGCCTGCGCGAGGCTGTCGGTGGCAGCGCCTAGCGTGACGGCCATGGCCAAGCCCCCTCGTTCCGCCTTCCGCTGCTCCGAGTGCGGATGGGAGACCACCAAGTGGGTCGGGCGCTGCGGCGAGTGCCAGGCGTGGGGCTCGGTGGCGGAGGCCGCCGCCGTGCGCACCGGGCGCACCGCGGCCAGCGCCGTGACCCAGGCGGCCGTACCCATCGGGTCGGTCTCCGTGGCCGAGTCGGCCTTCCGCGGCAGCGGGGTCGCCGAGCTCGACCGGGTCCTCGGCGGCGGGCTGGTGCCCGGCGCCGCGATCCTGCTCGCGGGCGAGCCCGGCGTCGGCAAGAGCACGCTGCTGCTCGAGGTCGCGGCCCAGACCGCCCGCCACCGCCGCCGCACCCTCTACGTCACGGGCGAGGAGTCCGCCTCGCAGGTGCGCATGCGCGCCGACCGCACCGGCGGGGTCTTCGACGAGCTCTACCTCGCCGCCGAGACCGACCTCGGCGCGATCCTCACCCACATCGAGACCGTGCGGCCCGAGCTGCTGGTCGTCGACTCCGTGCAGACCATCGGCGCCCCCGGGCTCGAGGGCGTCCCGGGCGGCGTCACCCAGGTCAAGGAGGTCGCCGCCGCGCTGATCCGCGTCGCCAAGACCCGCAACATCACCGTGGTGCTGGTCGGCCACGTCACCAAGGACGGCACCATCGCCGGTCCGCGCGTGCTCGAGCACCTCGTCGACGTGGTGCTCCACTTCGAGGGCGACCGCAACTCCCGGTTCCGGATGCTGCGCGCGGTCAAGAACCGCTTCGGCCCCGTCGACGAGGTCGGCTGCTTCGACCTCGGCGCCGAGGGCATCTCGGCGGTCACCGACCCCACCGGCCTGTTCATCGAGAACCACCACGGCCGGGTCCCCGGCACCTGCGTGGCGGTCACGATGGAGGGCCGGCGCCCGATGCTGGCCGAGGTGCAGGCCCTGGTCACGATCTCGGCGATGGAGCGCCCCCGCCGCACGACCTCGGGGCTCGACGGCTCGCGCATCGCCATGGTGCTGGCGGTCCTCCAGCAGCACTGCGGCATCCGGCTCCACCAGCACGACGTCTTCGCCTCCACCGTCGGCGGCGCCCGGCTGACCGAGCCGGCCAGCGACCTCGCGGTGGCGCTGGCGCTGGCCTCGGCCACCTTCGGCACCGCCCCGCCCGCCGGCGTGGTCGCCATGGGCGAGATCGGGCTCGCGGGCGAGCTGCGCCGGGTGCGCGACCTCCCCCAGCGCATCGCCGAGGCCGCCCGTCTCGGCTTCCGCATGGCGGTCGTCCCGACGGGCCCGGAGAGCCCCGGCGGCGTACGCCCGGTGTCGCAGGACCGCATGGTCGACGGCATGCGCGTGGTCGACGCCCCCGACGTCGGATCGGCCCTGCGACTGCTCGGACTCTCCCGTCCGGCAAACGGGAGGCTGCGCAGCGCCGACGACGGCTAAACTCCCAGCGCGGCCGGCTGCAGGTCCGCACACGACGGGTCTCGACCAGGCTCGACCACCGGGTCTCGACGAGGCTCGACCACCGAGGAGAACCGTGCCGACCGACAGAAGCGACGAGGTGCTGCGCCTGCGGGAGACGCTGGCCTCCATCGCCCCCGGGACCGCCATGCGCGACGGGCTCGAGCGCATCCTGCGCGGACGCACCGGCGCGCTCATCGTCATGGGCCACGACCGCACCGTCGACTCGATCGCCACCGGCGGCTTCACCCTCGACGTGCCCTTCACCGCCACCGGCCTGCGCGAGCTGGCCAAGATGGACGGCGCGATCATCGTCGACGGCGACCTGAGCCGCATCATGCGCGCCGCCGTGCACCTGATGCCCGACCACACCATCCCGTCGGAGGAGACCGGCACCCGTCACCGCACCGCCGACCGGGTGGCGCGCCAGACCGGCTTCCCGGTCATCTCGGTGTCGCAGTCGATGCAGATCATCGCCGCCTACGTCGGCGAGACCCGCCACGTCCTCGAGGGCTCGGGCCAGATCCTCTCGCGCGCCAACCAGGCCCTGGCGACCCTCGAGCGCTACAAGCTGCGCCTCGACGAGGTCTCCAGCACCCTGTCGGCCCTCGAGATCGAGGACCTGGTCACCGTGCGCGACGTCGCGGTCGTGGCCCAGCGCCTCGAGATGGTCACGCGCATCGCCCGCGAGATCGAGGACTACGTCCTCGAGCTCGGCACCGACGGCCGGCTGCTGTCCCTCCAGCTGGAGGAGCTCGTGACCGGCGTCGACACCGAGCGCGAGCTGGTGATCCGCGACTACGTCACCACCGGCCGGCGCAGCAAGAGCCCCGAGGAGCTGCTCAACAAGCTCGAGGCGCTCTCGGCCACCGAGCTCGTCGACCCCGCCGCCGCGGCCAAGGTGCTCGGCCTCGGCAGCAGCGAGCACCTCGACGGCGCGGTCGCCCCCCGCGGCTACCGGCTGCTCGCCAAGGTGCCTCGGCTGCCGTCGTCCGTGGTCGACCGCCTGGTCGAGCACTTCGGCACCCTGCAGAAGCTGCTCTCCGCCGGCATCGACGACCTGCAGGCCGTCGAGGGCGTGGGCGAGCTGCGTGCCCGCAGCGTCCGCGAGGGTCTCTCCCGCCTGGCCGAGTCGACGATCCTCGAGCGCTACGTCTAGCCGAGCGCTACCCGGACCGCCCGGGACGGCCGGGAGGCGTCTGCGCGCCGGACAGTTTCCCCAAGGGATGCAGGGAAGATGTCACTTCCCTCGCGCTGCAGCCCGTGGGAAGTGACGCTTCGGCTGCATCCCTTGGGGAAACTGCGCCCGCGCGCCAGCGTCAGCGCCAGCGCCGAGGTCAGCGGGGCGCGGGCCCGTTGGGCTCGACGGCGCCGCTGGGCAACGCGTCGTCGTCGGGCTTGTTGGGCTTGCCGCCGTTGCCGCCGCCGGCCGGGCGACCCGACGGGCGGTCGGTCGGGGCGAGGCTGAGCTGGCTGCTGGGGGTGGTCGGCGGCACCGCCTTGGTCATCTCGAACTGGACCTCGGTGGGCTCACCGCCCAGCGCCGCCGCGGCGACGAGGTAGAAGCCGGGGTCGGCCCAGGCGGCGAGCCGGCTGCAGTCCTCGTCGGAGCGCTGGCCCTTCCAGGTCACCGGGAGCACGGTGCCGGCGGCGCGGCGTACGACGACGTCGGTGACCGGGATCGCCTTGGGGCACTGGGCCGACGACCAGATCGGGTCCTTGCCGGAGCGGATGCGCAGGGTCAGGCTCGTGGGCGAGACGCGCCAGGTGCAGGCCTCGGCGGTGAGGGTGCGCAGGTCCAGGCTCAGGACGACGTCGCTGCCCTCGACCGCGTCGGTCACGCTCGGCGTGACGCGGATGTCGGAGTCCTCGCAGCGGCCCTCGGGCTCGGCGAGCACCGGCGCGGCGCTGGTCGTCGGCGCGGTGGGGGTCGGGCGGGGGGTGCGCCTCGGCGTGCTCGACGGGGTCCCGCTCGGTGCGGAGCTCGACTGCTCGGCCGCGGCCGGGGTGACCGCGCCGCCGTCGTCCGACGAGCCGTCGCTGCCGCCGCCGAGCAGGCGGGCGAACGCCAGGACCAGGACGGCCGCGACGCTGAGCACGACGAGGCGGCGACGCCAGTAGACCGATGCCGGGAGCGGACCACGGGTCAGGGGCGGAGGCATGGCAGAACGCTAGTCAGCCGACCGCCCTGCGGCGTGGTGCCACACCGCAGGAACAATGGCCGGTGTGGACCTCCACGAGCCCCTGCTGCGCTGGTACGACGAGCACGCCCGCGAGCTGCCCTGGCGCGGCCCCCAGGCCTCCGCCTGGTCGGTGATGGTCTCGGAGCTCATGCTCCAGCAGACCCCGGTCGCCCGGGTGCTGCCCGTGCACGCGCAGTGGCTCGAGCGGTGGCCGACCCCGGCGGACCTCGCGGCCGAGCCCACAGGGGAGGCCGTGCGCGCCTGGGGCCGCCTGGGCTACCCGCGGCGCGCGCTGCGCCTGCACGCGGCGGCGCAGGCGATCGTGGAGCACCACGGGGGCGTGGTGCCGGAGGGCTACGACGACCTGATCGCGCTGCCCGGCGTCGGCGACTACACCGCGGCGGCGATCGCGACCTTCGCCTACGGCCGCCGCCACGTCGTGCTGGACACCAACGTGCGCCGGGTCCTCGCCCGGACCGTCGGCGGCGTCGAGCTGCCCGGCGCGTCGGTGACCCGCGCCGAGCGCGCCACGGCCGCCGAGCTGCTGCCGCTCGACGAGCCGACGGCGGCCACCTGGTCGATCGCGCTGATGGAGCTCGGCGCGCTCGTCTGCACGGCCGCCAAGCCCCGCTGCGACGCCTGCCCCGTCGCCGACCGGTGTGCCTGGCGCGCGGCCGGCTACCCGGCGTACGACGGTCCCCCGCGCCGCGTCCAAACGTGGGCCGGCACCGACCGCCAGTGCCGCGGCCGGCTGCTGGCCGTGCTGCGCGACCACGACGGCGCGGTGCCGACCGCCCGGCTGGACGCGGCGTGGGCCGACGACGCCCAGCGCGTGCGCTGCCTGGCCGGCCTCGTGGAGGACCGCCTGGCGGTGCTGACCGACGCCGGCTACGCGCTGCCCTGACCGTCCACCGCCGCCCGCCCGCATCTCGGGCGCCGAGACGCAGGAAGCCCCACCGGCGGGACCGGTGGGGCTTCCTCGTCGTGCAGGGGTCGGACTACGCCTCGTTCTCGCGCGGCACG
The DNA here is from genome assembly GCF_015024225.1 of Nocardioides lijunqiniae. Lineage (GTDB taxonomy): Bacteria > Actinomycetota > Actinomycetes > Propionibacteriales > Nocardioidaceae > Nocardioides > Nocardioides lijunqiniae. The sequence goes on along the minus strand of NZ_JACJGM010000001.1, from coordinate 223,770 downwards.
TCGACCGGGCCGTCGGAGTCGTCGGGTCCCTCGGTGAGGGCGCCCTCGGACAGACCGATCTCGGCGGCCTCGAACGGCGGCAGGTCGGGCAGCGCGCCGACCTTCTGGCCCTCGAAGGTGAAGGTCGCGGTCGCGCCCTGACCCTCGACGTCCACCAGGATGATCTGGCCCGGGCCGACCTCGCCGAAGAGCATCTTCTCGGCCAGGGTGTCCTCGATCTCGCGCTGGATCGTGCGTCGCAGCGGACGCGCACCCAGGACCGGGTCGAAGCCCCGCTCGGCCAGCAGGTCCTTGGCGGCCTGCGTCAGCTCGAGGCTCATGTCGCGGTCGCGGAGCCGGAGCTCGACGGCCGTGATCATGTTGTCGACCATCGCGACGATCTGCGGGCGCGACAGCGGCGGGAAGACGACGATCTCGTCGACGCGGTTGAGGAACTCGGGCCGGAAGTGCTGCTTGAGCTCGTCGGCGACCTTGCTCTTCATCCGCTCGTAGGAGCCGGCGGCGTCACCCGACTGCTGGAAGCCCAGGTTGACCGACTTGTTGATGTCGCGGGTTCCGAGGTTGGTCGTCATGATGATGACGGTGTTCTTGAAGTCCACGACCCGACCCTGCGAGTCGGTCAGGCGACCTTCCTCGAGGATCTGCAGCAGGCTGTTGAAGATGTCCGGGTGGGCCTTCTCGACCTCGTCGAAGAGCACGACGGAGAACGGCTTGCGGCGCACCTTCTCGGTGAGCTGGCCGCCCTCCTCGTAGCCGACGTAGCCCGGAGGCGAGCCGAAGAGCCGCGAGACGGTGTGCTTCTCGCTGAACTCCGACATGTCGAGCTGGATCAGCGCGTCCTCGTCGCCGAACAGGAACTCCGCCAGCGTCTTGGACAGCCACGTCTTACCGACACCGGACGGACCGGCGAAGATGAACGAGCCGCCGGGACGCTTGGGGTCCTTCAGGCCGGCACGGGTACGGCGGATGGCCCGGGACAGCGCCCGCACGGCCTCCTCCTGGCCGATGACGCGCTTGTGGAGCTCGTCCTCCATCTTGAGCAGCCGCGTGGACTCCTCCTCGGAGAGCTTGACGATCGGGATGCCGGTGGCGACCGCCAGCACCTCGGCGATCAGCTCCTCGTCGACCTCGGCCACCTCGTCCATGTCGCCGGCGCGCCACTGCTTCTCGCGGTCGGCCTTCTTCTGGATGAGCTGCTTCTCCTCGTCGCGCAGACGCGCGGCCGCCTCGAAGTCCTGGCCGTCGATCGCGGCCTCCTTGCGCTGGCGCACCTCGCCGATCTTGTCGTCGTACTCGCGCAGGTCGGCGGGCGCCGTCATCCGGCGGATCCGCAGCCGCGAGCCGGCCTCGTCGATCAGGTCGATCGCCTTGTCGGGCAGGAAGCGGTCGGAGATGTAGCGGTCGGCCAGCGTCGCCGCCGAGACCAGGGCCTCGTCGGTGATCGTGACCCGGTGGTGCGCCTCGTAGCGGTCGCGCAGGCCCTTGAGCATCTCGATCGTGTGGGCGATCGACGGCTCGGAGACCTGGATCGGCTGGAAGCGGCGCTCCAGGGCGGCGTCCTTCTCGAGGTACTTGCGGTACTCGTCGAGGGTGGTGGCGCCGATGGTCTGCAGCTCGCCGCGGGCCAGCATCGGCTTGAGGATGCTGGCGGCGTCGATCGCGCCCTCGGCAGCGCCGGCGCCGACGAGGGTGTGGATCTCGTCGATGAACAGCACGATGTCGCCGCGGGTGCGGATCTCCTTGAGGACCTTCTTCAGGCGCTCCTCGAAGTCACCGCGGTAGCGCGAGCCGGCCACGAGCGCGCCGAGGTCCAGCGTGTAGATCTGCTTGTCCTTGAGCGTCTCCGGGACGCTGCCACGGACGATGTCCTGCGCCAGGCCGGCCACGATCGTGGTCTTGCCGACGCCGGGCTCGCCGATGAGGACGGGGTTGTTCTTCGTGCGCCGCGACAGGATCTGCATGACGCGCTCGATCTCGGCCTCGCGACCGATGACCGGGTCCAGCTTGCCCTCGCGGGCGTCCTGGGTGAGGTTGCGGCCGAACTGGTCGAGGACCAGCGAGGACGACGGCGCGTCCGCACCGGCGCCCTGGGCGGCCGCGGCGGCGGTCGACTCCTTGCCCTGGAAGCCCGAGAGCAGCTGGATGACCTGCTGGCGGACCCGGTTGAGGTCGGCACCCAGCTTCTGCAGGACCTGGGCGGCGACGCCCTCGCCCTCGCGGATCAGGCCGAGCAGGATGTGCTCGGTGCCGATGTAGGAGTGGCCGAGCTGCAGCGCCTCGCGCAGGGACAGCTCGAGCACCTTCTTGGCGCGCGGGGTGAAGGGGATGTGGCCGCTCGGGGCCTGCTGGCCCTGACCGATGATCTCCTCGACCTGGGCGCGCACCGCCTCGAGGGAGATGTCGAGGCTCTCGAGCGCCTTCGCCGCGACGCCCTCGCCCTCGTGGATGAGGCCGAGCAGGATGTGCTCGGTCCCGATGTAGTTGTGGGAGAGCATGCGGGCCTCTTCTTGGGCCAGCACGACCACCCGACGGGCTCGGTCTGTAAACCGCTCGAACATGCGCATCGCTCCTGAAGATCAATGGGGCCGGTCCGTCCTGGGTCGGACGACCGGAACATAGAGAACTAACCCCACGGACAGCCTACGCGTTCCCGGTGAGCGCCCAACCGCGTCCGCCCAGAGCGAACACGGGCCCTCGGCGGCCGCCGCCGCAGCCGACCCCCGGGCTGTAACGCTGAGTTATCTGTTCTGGTGCTCCCCTGCAGAGGGGCACCAGAGGAGATAACTCCGCGTTACAGCGGTTCGGGACCGCCGAGACGACCGCTGGCCCGCCCGAGGGTGTCGGACGGGCCAGGGGTGAGGGTGGGTCAGCTGGCGGCGTCGAAGGCCGAGCGGACGTCGGCGGGGATGCGGCCGCGGTCGGGCACGGTGTAGCCGTTGGAGCGGGCCCAGTCGCGGACCTCGCGGGCGCTCGGACCGTTGGAGGCGGCCGAGCCGGACTTCTTGCCGGAGCGGCGGCCGCCGGCGCTGCCGGACTTGCGGGCGTGGCCGACGTAGGGGCTCAGCGCGTCGCGCAGGCCCGCGGCGTTCTTGTCGTTCAGGTCGATCTCGTACGACGTGCCGTCGAGGCCGAAGACCACCGTCTCGGTGGCGTCCGAGCCGTCGATGTCGTCGACGAGAACGATGTTGACCTTTTGCGCCATAACGGGTGACCTCATGTCGTTCGGGGGATATCGGGCACCCCATCCTGGCATTGTCGACGACCAAAAGGGAATTCGGCCCCGAGGGGGCTGATTAACACTCAGGTATTACGCCGGAACACCAATTCGAGCCCGATCAGCGTGAGCCAGGGCGAATGATCGGTAAAGCACCGGCATTCGTCGATCACCAGCGGAGCGAGATATCCGGTGGCGATGACGCGCACGTCGGCCGCCGTCAGGCCGAGCTCGGCCGTCATCCGGTCGACGATGCCCTCCACCTGGCTGGCCACGCCGAACACCATCCCGGACTGCAGCGCCTCCACGGTGTTCTTGGCGACGACCGTGCGCGGGCGCTGCAGCTCGACCATGCGCAGCTGCGCGCCACGGCGCCCCAACGCCTCGAGCGAGATCTCGATGCCCGGCGCGATGGCCCCGCCGATGTACTGGCCGGCGGCGCTGACGACGTCGAAAGTCGTGGCCGTGCCGCCGAAGTCGACCACGATCGCGGGCCCGCCATAAACCGTCGCGGCGGCCAGGGCATTGATTATCCGGTCGGAGCCGACTTCGCGGGGATTGTCCATCAGCACCGGCACGCCGGTGCGCACCCCGGGCTCCACCACGACATAGGCCACGTCGGCGAAGTGGCGCGGCAGCATGTCGCGCCACTCGTGCAGCACCGCCGGGACCGTGGAGCACACGACGATGCCGTCGACCGCGGCCAGTGCCTCCCCCAGCAGGCCGCGCAGCATGACGGCCCACTCGTCGGACGTACGGCGCTCGTCGGTGGAGACGCGCCACTCGGCGCTCACCTCGCCATCGGCCACCAGGCCGAGGACGGTGTGGGCGTTGCCGATGTCGGCGGCGAGCAGGGTCATCGGTCCTGCAGGTCCATCCCGATGTCGAAGACCTTCACCGAGTGCGTGAGCGCCCCGACCGAGATGAAGTCCACCCCGGTCAGCGCCACCTCGCGGGCCCGCTCCAGGGTCAGCCCGCCGGAGGCCTCCAGCGTCGCGCGGCCGTCGGTGACGCGCACGGCCTCGGCCATCGTCTCGGTCATCATGTTGTCGAGCAGGATCTCGGTGCAGCCCACCTCCAGCAGCTGGCGCAGCTGGTCGAGGTCGGTGACCTCCACCTCGACGCGCAGGCCCGGGTACGCCGCCCGCACGGCCTCGTAGGCCGGGACGACGCCGCCGGCGGCGACCACGTGGTTGTCCTTGACCATCGCGCGGTCCGAGAGGCTGACGCGGTGGTTGACGCCGCCGCCGCACCGCACGGCGTACTTCTGCAGCGCGCGGAAGCCCGGCAGCGTCTTGCGGGTGTCGAGCACCTGCGCGCGGGTGCCCTCCAGCGCCGCCACCCAGTGCGACGTCGCGGTGGCGACACCGGAGAGGTGGCTGGCGAAGTTGAGCGCCGTGCGCTCGGCGGTCAGCAGGCCGCGGGTCGGGCCGGCGACCCGCATCACGACGTCGCCGGGAGCGACGACCGCGCCGTCGGGGAGCCGGTCGGTGATCTCGACGTCCCTCATGACGTAGTGGAACACCAGGGCGGCCACCGTCAGGCCCGCGACGACGCCCGGCTCGCGCGCCGCGAAGTCGGCGACCCCGCGCGCGGTGTCGGGGATCGTCGCGGCGCTCGTGACGTCCTCGCCGCCCTCGCCCTCGGGCAGGTCCTCGTCGAGGGCCGCCGCGATGGCGGCGTGGAGGGCCGGGCCGTCGAGCCCCGCCAGGTCGAGCTCCTGGCGCAGCAGGTCGGGCATCTCGTCGTACGGCGTGCGGGCGATCATGCCGCTCCTCCATCGCTCGCGGGCTGGGGTCGGAAGGTCAGGACGGAGGTCCCGTCCGCCAGGACGGCGTCGAAGTGGCCCGCCCAGCGGCCGTCGTCGCGCTCGGGGAAGTCCTCGCGCCAGTGGGAGCCGCGGGTCTCCTCGCGGAGCATGGCCGCCGCGGCCAGGGCGGCGCTGATCGTGAGCAGGTTGGTGGTCTCCCAGGAGGCCAGGTCGACGGCGTCGGCCGGCGTGCCGGCGAGCTTGTCGAGCAGCGCGGTGGCGTCGGCGAGACCCGAGGCGGTGCGCAGCACGCCCACCTTGGAGGTCATCACCTCCTGCAGCTCGGTGCGTACGCCGCCGGGCACGAGCCCCTCGGGGCGCTGGTCGGCCACGGGGTCGGCCCACGGGCGGAGCTCGCCGGGCAGCACGGTGGCGATCCGGCGCGAGAAGACCAGGCCCTCCAGCAGCGAGTTGGAGGCGAGCCGGTTGGCGCCGTGCACGCCGGAGCACGCGACCTCGCCGGTGGCGTAGAGGCCCGGGACGCCGGAGCGCCCGTGCAGGTCGGTGCGCACCCCGCCCGAGGCGTAGTGGCACGCCGGCGCGACCGGGATCAGGTCGGTGACCGGGTCGACGCCGTGCGAACGGGCGGTGGCCAGGATCGTGGGAAAGCGCCGGGCCCAAAAGGCCTCGCCCAGGTGGCGGGCGTCGAGCCACATGTGCGGCTGCCCGGTCTCGAGCATCCGCTTCATGATGGCCTTGGCCACGACGTCGCGCGGGGCGAGGTCCTCCAGCGGGTGGACGCCCTTCATCAGCCGCTCGCCCTCGAAGTCGACGAGGAAGGCGCCCTCGCCACGGACGGCCTCGGAGATCAGGGGCTGCTGGCCGTGGGAGTCGGCGCCGAGGTACATCACGGTCGGGTGGAACTGCACGAACTCCAGGTCGCGCAGGGTCGCCCCCGCGCGCAGCGCGAGCGCCATGCCGTCGCCGGTGGAGACCGACGGGTTGGTGGTCTGGCTGAAGACCTGGCCCAGGCCGCCGCTGGCGAGCACGACCGCGCGGCAGTGGACCGCCCCGACGCCGTCGCGCTGGCCCTCGCCCATCACGTGCAGCGTCACCCCGGCCACGCCGCCGTCCTCGGCGAGCAGCAGGTCGACCGCGAGTGCGTGCTGGACGACCTCGATCTCGGGCGCGGCGGCGACGGCCTCGATGAGCGCCCGCTGGATCTCGGCGCCGGTGGCGTCGCCGCCGGCGTGGGCGATGCGGTCGCGGTGGTGGCCGCCCTCCCGGGTGAGCGAGATGAGGCCGTCGGCGTCGTGGTCGAAGTTGGTGCCGAGCGCGATCAGCTCGCGGACGGCCTCGGGTCCCTCGTTGACCAGGATCCGCACGGCCTCGGGGTCGCAGGCGCCGGCGCCCGCGACGAGCGTGTCGACCTCGTGCTCCTCGGGGGTGTCGCCCTCCCCCAGCGCGGCGGCGATCCCGCCCTGCGCCCACTGCGTGGAGCCGGCGGCCAGCACGTCCTTCGTGACGACGAGGACCTTGTCGACGTGGTCCTTGAGCCGGAGCGCGGCGGTGAGCCCGGCGATGCCGGAGCCGATGACGACGACGTCGGAGCGCGTGGTCCAGCCCGGGTCGGGCGCGGAGAGGCGCGCAGGCACCCGGCGTACGGGCGGGTCGAACAAGCGCTCCGAAGGCATCCGCCGAGGCTAGCGGGTGGCGGTGGCGTCGCCGCGGACGAGCCCGGGGTCGCCGAAGGTCTCGGCCGGGTCGAAGCCGGTGGCCAGGATCCTGTTGTCCGCGTCGACGAAGACCACGTGCGGCTCGAGCGCCTTCGCCTCCGCGGTGTCCATCTGCCCGTAGCCGATCAGGATCACGATGTCGCCGGGGTGGACCAGCCGCGCGGCGGCGCCGTTGATGCCGATCACGCCGCTGCCGCGCTCGCCGGCGATCGTGTAGGTCTCGATGCGGGCGCCGTTGGTGACGTCGACGATGTGGACCAGCTCGCCGGCCAGCAGGTCGGCGGCGTCGAGCAGGTCCTCGTCGACGGTCACCGAGCCGACGTAGTGGAGGTCCGCCTGGGTGACGGTGGCGCGGTGGATCTTGCTCTTCATCATGGTCCGCAGCATCAGCTGCCTCCTTCGGGCTGGCGGGTGCTGCCGGCGGTCCCGATGACCAGCGGCAGGTTGTCGATGAGGCGGGTGCCGCCCAGGCGCGCGGCGACCAGCATCCGGGCCTCGGTGCCGGGCGGGACGTCGTCGGGCAGCTCGCCGAGGTCGGGCGTGGTGAGCACCAGGTAGTCGAGGTCGACCGCCTTGGCCGAGCGCAGCTCGGCGCGCGCCGCGTCGAGCGCCGCCGCGGCGCCGTACGTCGCCTCCGCGCGCGCCGCCAGCAGCGCCCTGCTGAGCACCAGCGCCTCCTGGCGCTGCTCGGGGTCGAGGTAGCGGTTGCGGCTGGACAGCGCCAGCCCGTCGGGCTCGCGCTGCGTCTCGGCGCCCACCACCTCGACGCCCTGGCACAGGTCGGCGACCATGCGGCGCACGAGGGCGAGCTGCTGGTAGTCCTTCTGGCCGAACACCGCGACGTCGGGGCGCACCAGGCCGAAGAGCTTGGCGACGACGGTCAGGACCCCGCGAAAGTGCGTGGGCCGGACCCGGCCCTCGAGCGTCTCGGCGAGCGGGCCGGGGTCGACGGTCACCTGCGGGTCCCCGCCGGGGTAGACCTCCTCCACCGACGGCGCGAAGACCGCGTCGACCCCCTCGCGCGCGCAGACCTCGAGGTCGGCCTCGAGCGTGCGCGGGTAGCGGTCGAGGTCCTCGCCGGCGCCGAACTGCATCGGGTTGACGAAGACCGACACCACGACCGGCCCCTCGCCCACCTCCGCGCGCGCGACCCGCATCAGGCTGGCGTGGCCCTCGTGCAGCGCGCCCATCGTGGGCACGAGCCCCACCCGGGCGCCGCCGGCGCGCGCGGGCGCCAGGAGCGCGGCGAGCTCGGCGCGCGTGGACACGACGACAGGCACGGTCATCGAGGGCTCAGCGCACGTCGCGCAGGTAGACCGGGCGGGCCGCGGTCTCGGCGAGCGCCTCGTCGAGGAGCTGGTTGATCTTCAGCGCCCGGATCGGGAGCAGGCGCCCGTCGGTGACGGCGCGGCTCAGGGTCGCCCGGCCGAGCGCGACGTACGACGGCATCGTCTGCGGCGCCTTGAGCGCGATCTCCTGCAGGTGGGCCTCCACCGTGCCGGCGTCGCCGCGCACGATCGGGCCGGTCAGCGCCGCGTCGCCCTGCTCGAGCGCGTTGTCGAGGGCGGCGGTGAGCAGCGGGCGCAGCGTGGCCGCCGGATCGTCGCCGCCGGCCGCGGTGAGCATCTCCATGGCCTCGGTCACGAGCGTGACGAGGTGGTTGGCGCCGTGGGCGAGCGCCGCGTGGTAGAGCGTGCGGCTCTCCTCGGGCACCCACATCGGGCGGCCGCCGAGCTCGGCGACCAGCGACTCGGCGAAGGGCCGCTCGCCCGCACCGGCCGTCAGGCCGAAGACGCAGCCGTCCAGCCGGTCGAGGTCGAGCGCGGTGCCGGTGAAGGTCATCGCCGGGTGCATCGCCACGACGCGGGCGCCCACGGCGGCCGCCGGGGCGAGGACCGCGAGGCCGTGACGGCCCGAGGTGTGGACGACGTACTGGCCCTCGCGGATCGCCCCGCTGGCGCTCAGCACGGACACGACGTTGGGCAGCATGTCGTCGGGCACGGTCAGCAGCAGGACGTCGGCCGCGCGCGCGACCGCGCTGGGCTTGTCGGTGCGCACGCCCGGGAGGAGCGAGGCGATGCGCTGGGTGGAGGCGTCGGACTCGCCGGCGACGGAGACGACCTCGTGCCCCGCGGAGCGGAGGCGGGCGGCGAGCACGGCGCCGACGCGGCCGGCGCCGACGACACCGATGCTCGGCGGCGCGGGGTGCGCGGCGGGGTCCTGCGGGCGCCCTGAGGGGACCGTCATCTGCTGCTCCACATCTGTCGTTCCAATCCCTCCGACCACTCCGTCAGCGACGGAGCCGGGTGGGGTACCGGACGGTTGTGCCGATGCCTGCTCCTCCGAGGCTACGTCGGGGGCGGGTCGCTGGGAACACCGGCGCCTGTGACGTGGACGACAGGCCTACGGGAGCTCGTCGAGGATCGCCCGCAGGTACGGGCCCTCGCGCTCGTGGTCGAAGGTGTAGCTGACCTGCACCTTCTTGCCCGGCACCAGCGAGAACGCCCCGTCGAGCCGGTGCCCGTGGACCGCGGCCATGAGGTACTCGTTGCGCATCGTGTACGACGCCGCGCCGACCATGATGACGTGGGTCGGCTCGGTCACGAAGGCCATCTGGAACAGCCCGCTGCCGGCGTAGCCCGCGATCACCTCGGCCGCGCGGAACAGCCGCACCTGCTCCCCCACGGTGTAGTCCTCGGGGTAGACGGGCTGGAAGCCGTACTCGGCGAAGATCGCCTCCACCTCCGCGCCGTTGGTGCAGGACCGCTTGTCGGTGCGCCGGGACACGAAGAAGCGGCGCGGGAAGTCCCGGTCCTCGGCGCTCTCCGCGAGGCGGTCGCCCACCTCGCGCCAGGTCTGCGCGATCTGGGGGTGGACGTACTCGGGGTGGCTGAACATCGGCGTCCCCGAGATCAGCCGCTCCACCCGCACCGGTCCGTCGACGACGACGATGCGGTCGCGCGGGATCCCGCAGGCCTCGTAGAGCTCCAGCTCGTACTCGAGCGGCCGCGGGCGCTTCTTGGTGGCGCCGAGCAGCACCCGCGCCTCCGGGTCGATCTCGAGGGCCAGGGGCCAGCTCCAGACCCGGGAGATGCTCTCGGTGAGGAGGTGGCCGAAGTGTCCGCGGAACTCGTTGTCCAGGTGCAGGTAGGTGCCCTCCAGCAGCGGCGGCTCCTCCTGCAGTGGCGCCCGGCGCCGCGCGAACAGCGGCCCGTGGTCGACCAGCTGGGTGTGCTCCAGCACCGGCCACTGGTTGTGGCGGAAGGTCTCGGGCAGCAGCAGCCGGTCCCAGACGATCATCTGCCGCGGGAAGACCACCACGTCGCGGTAGTCGCGCAGGCTGATCGTCGCCTCGGTGATCGGCCGGTGCATCGGCGGGTCACGAGGGTCCGGGCCCTCGCGCCCGGGCGGCGCCGGCGGGGGCGGCTCGGCGGGGATCGTGCGCAGGAGCCGGTGCGGGGCCGGGGTCAGCTCGAGGAGGGCGTTCAGCTCCTCCTCGCGGAGCTTGACGTAGACGTCGGGCAGGTCGTGGCTGAGCAGCAGGTCGGCACCCGCCACCCTCCGGGTGACGTGCTTGTCGAGCGAGAGCCGGAAGTCCGCGAGGCGCAGCTTGTCCTTGCGCGGTCCTCGAGGCACGGGGCCCGCCGGGTCCAGCAGCTGGCCCAGCGGTCCCGGTCGGTCGGCCAGCTCGTCGGCGCCGCCCGGCACGACGTAGGTGCCCTCGGGCCGGAGGTGGAAGAACGTCGCCTCGAACCTCGCCCGGCGCCCCTCGGGGACGTCGCGGTCGAGGATCACGTCGTAGGGGCCGCCCGCGGCCATCGCGACGTGCCGCTCGCTGCTCTCGCTGACGACCTCCGTCACGCTCGCTCGAGGTGAGGCGGCGCGCACCGCCGCGACCAGGCGGGGGTCGGCCGGGCCGAGCACCGCGATCGTCGCGTCGTCGCGCCCGCGAGCGCCGGCGACGAGCGAGGCCAGCTCGGCGTGGCGCCGGCGGGGGAAGCGGGTCCGCAGGTCCGCGCGAGCGCGTCGGGCCCTCGCCACGGCGCGGTCGAGCCCTCGCACCCGCTCGGCCCGTCGCACCAGGCCGGCCACCGGACGCGCGCTCATGCGCGCCGCCGCACGCGGCCACGGACCCGGCGGGCCACCTCGCGGACCAGGTCCTTGCCGGCGACCCCGTCGAGCGTGGGGGCAGGGGCGGACGCGTCGTGCTCGAGGCCGGAGGCGAAGAGGATCTCGGCGATCCGGCCGGCCGAGGCCACGCTGAGCGTCTCCGGCGGGGTGGTGTCGTCGGGATAGTCGTCGGGGTCGACCAGCAGGTTGCCGAGATCGCCGATCACCCGGGCGTCGGACGCCTCGACGGCGGCGATCCACCCCTCGACGTACTCGTTGGCGCGGGCGGCCGCCCAGCGCGGGGTGCGGATCGGGTACGGCGTCAGGCCGGTCAGCTCGCGCAGCGCCAGCTGGCCGGGGCCGCCGACGGTGAACATCCAGGTGGCGTGGTCGCCGCCGCCCTCGGTGTAGGCGAGGTTGAAGTGGCGCACCATCTCCGCCTCGGGGTAGGGCAGCGAGGCGTTGTCGAGGTCCTGCAGCCGCAAGGTGTCCTCCGGGACGCCCATCAGGCCCTCGAAGACGTGCAGGTTGAAGAGCCGGTCGGCGGGGTCGCCCACGACGAAGGTGATCCGGTCCTCGCCGAACACCGGGCCCCACTGCTCGATCACCCGGCGCAGGCTGAGCCGGTGCAGCTCGGGCATCACGGTGGTCCACGTCCCGTGGGTGGTCCCGTCGACCGAGACGGCGTCGAAGTGGCGGTTCAGCCAGGTGTCGAGCGGCTCCGTGCCGCGTCGGCGCAGCACCTCCTGCCACTGCGAGGCGAGGAGCGGCGCGAGGGGTCGCACGGTGAGCACGACGTGCACCTCGTGACCCTCGCGGCGCAGCTGCTCGGCGAGGTAGCGGATCCGCTCCGGGCTCGCCTGGGTCAGGGTCTCGCTCGACCAGATGGTGCAGCGCTCGGTCGAGCTGCGGAACCGCTCGGAGAGCTGGCTCCAGCGGGTGGCGAACGGCTCGGTGTCCCAGTAGTAGGGCAGGGTGCCGGCGGCGGTCAGCGCCACCCGCATGTCGTGCCGGCCGCGGGAGACGTTGCGGACGCCCAGCTCGAGCAGCTGCGGACGCGCCTCGTGCAGCGCGGCCTGCAGGGCGGTCGTGCCCGTCTTCGGCATGCCGACGTGGAGCAGACCCGCTCCGTCCGGCAGTGCTGTCGCCGTGCCCGATTGGCGCATTCGACCCGTCAACTCCTCGATCACTGTCCACCCGACGACGTTCTCGGGGCGCCCCGACCCTATCCCGGTGCCCGCGGCCGATCCGACCGCAACCCGGGCGCCGTTGTAGTCTCGACGCGCCTCATCCCCTGGCCGAACACCGAAGGGCACCAGTGATCCGCTCGTGAAGAACGTGGCCGTGCTGCTGGCGGGCGGGGTCGGCGTCCGCGTCGGGCTCGACGTCCCCAAGCAGCTGATCAAGATCGCCGGGCGACCGATCATGGAGCACACGCTCGCGATCCTGGACGCGCACGAGGACGTCGACGAGGTGCTGGTCCTGATGACCCCGGGCCACCTCGACGCCGTCCACGCGATGGTGCGCTCGGGCGGCTACGAGAAGGTCACCGCCGTCCTGGAGGGGGCCGAGACCCGCAACGAGACGACGCGCCGCGCGCTGGACGCGCTGGGCGAGGACGACTGCCGCGTCCTGCTGCACGACGCCGTGCGGCCTCTGCTGAGCCCGCGCATCATCAGCGACTGCTTCGAGGCGCTCGAGCGCTACGACGCCGTCGACGTCGCGATCCCGTCGGCCGACACGATCATCGAGGTCGGTCCCGACGACACGATCAAGGACATCCCGCCACGCGCGGCGCTGCGGCGCGGGCAGACCCCGCAGGCCTTCCGGGCGTCGGTGCTCAAGGACGCCTACGCGCGGGCCGCGCTGGACCCGAACTTCGAGGCGACCGACGACTGCACGGTGGTCCTGCGCTACCGGCCCGACGTCCCCATCTCGGTGGTGCCCGGCGACGAGCGCAACATGAAGGTCACCGAGCCGATCGACCTCTACCTCGCCGACAAGCTCTTCCAGCTCACGCAGTCCGATCTGCCCCCGACCCGCGAGCCGGAGGCCTACCGCGAGGCGCTCGCCGGGAAGGTGATGGTCGTGTTCGGCGGCAGCTACGGCATCGGCGCCGACCTGGCCACCCTGGCCCGCGAGCTGGGCGCGCAGGTCGTGACGTTCAGCCGCTCCTCGACCGGCACCCACGTGGAGCGCCGCGAGGACGTGGCGAAGGCGGCGCGCGAGGTCGTGGCGGAGCACGGGCGGGTCGACTTCGTGGTCAACACCGCCGGGGTCCTGCCGCGCGGCAGCCTGATGGAGACCAGCGACGAGACGATCTGGGCCGCGACCGAGATCAACTACATCGCTCCGATCCTCATCGCCCAGGAGTTCTTCCCGCTGCTGCGCGAGACGCGCGGCAGCCTGCTGCTGTTCACGTCCAGCTCCTACACGCGCGGGCGCAGCGGCTACAGCCTCTACTCCTCCGCGAAGGCCGCCACGGTCAACCTGACCCAGGCCCTCGCCGACGAGTGGGCCGCCGACCACGTCCGGGTCAACTGCGTCAACCCCGAGCGCACCGGCACCCCGATGCGCACCAAGGCGTTCGGCGAGGAGCCGGCCGGCAGCCTGCTGGAGTCCTCCGTGGTCGCCCGTGCCTCGCTGGACACGCTGCTCGCCAGCGGCACCGGCCACGTCATCGACCTGCGCCGCGAGGACCCGATCGCGGTCGCCCTGCACCAGACGGCGTACGACGACGACGCCGAGGAGTAGTCCCCGGACCCGCTAGCCCCAGAAGGCGCGGACGACGCGCTCGGCGCTGAGGCCGTCCTGGAGGTAGTTGTAGGTCCGGTGGAACAGCTCCTGCTGGGCGGCGTACTCGCGCTGCAGCTCGGGCAGGCGGCGCAGCCAGGTGATGACCTCGTCGGCGGTGTCGACCAGGGGCCCGGGGGCGGAGTCCTCGAACGGGTAGAGGAAGCCGCGCACACCGCCGGAGTACGTCGCCAGGTCCGGCACCAGGAAGATCATCGGCCGCCCCGTCAGCGCGAAGTCGAAGCGCAGCGAGGAGTAGTCGAGGACCGCGGCGTCGGAGGCCAGGATCAGGTCGTTGATCTCGGGATGGCCGGAGACGTCGACCATCCGGGCAGACCCGGCGTCGCGCGGCTCGGGACGCTGGTGGAAGCGGTGCCCGCGCATCAGGATCACGTAGTCGGCGCCCAGGCGCCGGCTGGCGGCCTCGACGTCGAGGTGCGCCACGAGCTCGGCCCGGCGCCAGTTGGTGGCCAGGTCGTCGCGCCACGTCGGCGCGTAGAGCACGGCGGTCTGCTCCGGGGAGATCCCGAGGCGGGCGCGGGTGGCGGCCCGGACGTCGTCGCGGCCGGGGGCCACGAGCGCGTCGTCGCGCGGGTAGCCCGCGCTGTGGATCTCGCCGTCGTAGCGGTACTCGCGCCGGTAGTGCTCGTCCATCTCCGGGGTCGGGGTGAGGATGAGGTCCCAGTCGCGCGAGGTCCGGTCGAGCTCCAGGCCGACCCGGCGCGGCGTGTAGCCCTTCGCCTCCCACATGCGGATGCCCATGGACTTCGCGGGGTAGCCGTGGAAGGTCTGCAGCACCCGCTGCTCCGGCCGCTTGGCGAACCACCGGTCGAAGTCGATGTTGAGGCACAGGCTGCCGGCGGTCGCCAGCACCTCGTACCACTCGCGCGAGCCCAGCAGCACGGGCTCGGCGCCGTCGGGCACCCAGGAGGAGGCGTCGGCGACGCCCCAGCGGACCCGCAGGTGCGGGTGCCGGCGGCGCAGCTCGTGGAAGATCGCCAGCTGGCTGTCGGTGGCCGAGGCGCCGCTGTAGGACTGCAGGTAGACCAGGTCGTGGTCGACCGGCGCGTCGGTCTCGCGGGCCCAGCGCTGCATCGAGGCCTGCGCGAACGGGCCGCGCTCGTCGTCCTGCAGCGCCGGGAGCAGCTGCACGGCGACCTCGGTGCCGTTGCGGGCCGGCCGGAACCGGTAGCCGTGGGCCACGGTGAAGCTCAGGAGCCGGTCGATGAGCTCGCCGCCCAGCAGCACCCGGGCGGACCTGCCCGCACCGCGCAGCTCGAGCTGGTAGCGCCCGCCCGCCAGGGGCCGCGGCCCGAGGCCCCAGGGGTCGGCGAGCAGCGACACCTCGGCCCGCACCCGGCCCTGCGTCGTGCCGTCGGCCGGACGGTCGGCCACGAGGTCGGCGACCTGGTGGGCGCCGGCCCCGACGAGCGCGAGCCGGGCGGAGGCCGCGGGCGTGCCCAGCCAGTGACCCACGACGTCGAGGCACCCGTCGCGGAGGTCGAGCCGCTCCACGACCAGGGCGCCCTCGGTCTCGAGCACCTCGACGTCGCCGGTGGCCGAGCGGGCCAGCACGACGTCGCCGTCGCCGAGCCAGGGGCCCTCGTCGGTCCAGGCGACCGCGAGCTCCTCGCTGCCGTCGGTGAGCGCGGCGACGTCCCAGCGGACGTGCGCCCGGCCCGCCCAGGGCTCGGGCACCTTGAGGTCGAAGCGGAGCAGGTCGCCGTCACGGGTGAGCGGCGCGCGGCCCACGATGCTGCCCATCTGCACCCGCAGCGTGCGCAGCTCCTGCGGCCCGGGCCGCACGGCTCCGC
Source organism: Nocardioides lijunqiniae (assembly GCF_015024225.1). GTDB lineage: Bacteria > Actinomycetota > Actinomycetes > Propionibacteriales > Nocardioidaceae > Nocardioides > Nocardioides lijunqiniae. The sequence continues at coordinate 208,353 of NZ_JACJGM010000001.1, read as the reverse complement.
GGACCCGGCGACCGGTGACGCTGGCCTCCACGAGCCGCGGACCGGGCACGGCGCGGACCTCGACGGTGACTCCCAGGGCGCCCTTGCGGACCAGCCCGACCCTCAGGTCGCCCTGCAGGCGCGGCGCGAGGTGCTCGGAGGTGACCAGCGCGGCGGACCCGCGGTCGTCGACCCTCGTGATGGTGCCGGCGCGGGTGAGCCCCTGGGTGACGAGGCGGACCTCCAGGTGCCACGGCACCTCGGACCGGCCGTCGGCGAGGGATGCCCGCGACTCCTCGGCCAGGGCCGCGGCGTCCACCTCCGCGACCAGCGCGCCGTGGCTGACGTCCTGGTAGCTGCGGCGCTCGGTCTGGTTGGCGCCGGGGTCGAGGTACTGGCGCACGGCGAGCGCCAGGCGCCCGCCCCCGGGACGCACGAGGTCGACGGAGACCTCGGGCGGCTCGGGCAGGCCGACGTGGTCGACGTACGACAGCAGCTCGAGCTCGAGACGGTCCGGCGCCGTCCAGCGCACGCCGCGCAGGTCGACCACGAGCGGCGTCTCGGCCTCGGTCATGACGTAGCAGTCGTCCGGCACCCCGACCTCGGGGTCGTGGCGGAACGGCAGGTCCGCGACGACGGTCCCGTCGACGACCGAGGTGGGCCGGCTGTCGCGCTCGAAGAGGCGGGAGACCACCATCTCCTCCAGCTCGGCCCGACGGTCGTGGCGCAGCAGCCAGAGCTTGACGCGGGACTCGGCGCGCAGCGAGGCCCACGTGGACTCGCCCGCCGCGTCCAGGAGCAGCTCGACGTGGTCGCGCAGGTGGCGCCACTGGTCGTCGTCGGCGCGCTCGGCGTCGTCGATGAACGGCTGGACGGCGGTGTCGAGCACGCCCCACAGCCACCAGGCCCGCACGTCGGGGTGGGCGAGCCGGTTGAGCTCGGCCCACGTGCGCTCGTGGTCGAGCAGCCAGGCGTCGAGCCGGGCGAGGACGTCCGGCATGGAGCCGACGCTCACCCCGTCGCGACGGTTGGCCGGCACGTAGGTCTCGTCGGCGAGCAGGTCGAAGGTGGCGGCGCGGACGTAGGAGGCGAGCGCCACGTCCTCCCCGCTCGGTCGCTCCGAGGTGAAGACCAGGCCGGAGCGGCGCCAGAAGGACTGGCGGAACATCCGGTTGCCCACTCCCAGATCCGTGACGGCGACCGGGTTGGTGGCGAGGTCCGTGTGGAGCTGGGTGACCTCGTGGGCGGCGCCGAACGGCGAGTCGACGCGCGCTCCGGGGGCGAAGGGCGGCTGCATCCGGCCGACCGCGAGGTCCGACCCGGACCGCTCGAGGGCGTTGACGAGCCGGCCGACGCCGTAGGGCAGGACGGTGTCGCCGCCGGCCACGAAGAGGAGGTAGGCGCCGCGGGCGGCGCGAGCTCCGGTGTGACGTGCCTCGGCGACGTCGGACGCGGTGTGTCGCGAGAGCACGATGCGCCAGTCGGCGTCAGCGTGCTCGCGGGCGATCCGTCGCACCTCGGTGGCCGGGCCCCAGGGCTGCACCCGCACCTCGAGGTTGCGGTGCACCGAGGCGCGCAGGCTGTCGAGGCAGGGGCCGATCCTGGTGGTGTCCGCGTCGCTCACGGCCAGGACGACCGTGACGCGCGGACCGGCGTACTCGGAGCGGAAGCGGTGGCTGGCCCGGCCCAGGGGTCCGCGGACGCCGCGGGGGGTCATCTTCGCGACCCGTCGTGCGGTGTCGGTGACTCGCTGGCGCGCGCGCACTCAGCCTCTCCTTCGCTCGGAGCGGGCGGTCGTGGCCCCGCTCGACGGGTGGGGCGCGGTCACTGCTTCTCGCAGGAGACCAGCAGCCGCGACTCGCTGTCGACGAAGACCTCGACCGTGTAGTGCCGGCGCCGGCCGATGCCACCGCGGCGAAGGTGCTGGGGAGGCAGCGGGTCGGCGATGACCGGGACGGCGTAGGTGTGCTCGCCGACGTCGAGCTGCAGGCGCAGCTCCCACAGGGCCTGGGTGCGGTCGCCGAGCTCCTCGAGCACGTCACCCGACCACGTCAGCGTGCCGTCGTCGGCGATGGCCACCCGCCGCGAGGGCTTGTCCGAGGCCGCCCGCCGGTCGCGGCGGAGGGCGGGGCGCCCCTCGCGGCCGGTCGCCGCGATGAGGGCGGCGCGCACGTGCGGGGCGCTGCGCGGGTCCAGCCGGGTGGGGACCCGCAGGTGCAGGCAGTCGTCCTCCCACGTCACCTCGCCGGGCGAGGAGGCGGCGAAGATCATCCGGCGGGCGTGGCCCGGCGGCAGGCGGTAGACCTCGGGCGGCTGGGAGGCGAGGCGCTCGGGCAGGTGGTAGGACACGTGGTCGCCGTCGAGGACGAGCGGGACCTCGTCGGCGTCGGTGGCGTTGACGTCGTCGATGGTCTCGGACCGGTCGTCGCGCACGGCGCGGTAGCTCAGGCGGTACAGCGGCCGCAGGCGGGCCTCGATGCGATCGGTGTAGTAGCGGTCCATCAGGTCGCGCAGCCCCGCGCGCAGCTCGGCCCGCTCGCTCTCCGGGAGCAGGGGGTGGTCGCGCTCGAGCAGCTTGGCCAGCTCGCTGTCGAAGTGGCGGACCAGGATGCCGTCGCGCTCCTCCCCCGGCGGGACCAGGTCGGCGATGTGCTCCATCACCGCCCCGATGTCCTCGAGACGCGCGCGCCAGGTGGAGGCGTAGCTGATGTTGCGGGCATCGGTGCGCCGCACCGCGTAGTAGCAGGTGTAGTCGGCCAGCACCGAGATCCGACCGGCGTGGTGCATCGCCTCGACGGTGAACGGCTGGTCGCTGCCCACCCGCAGGTCCAGCGCGTAGCGGATGCCGTGCTCCTCGAGCAGCGCGCGGCGGAAGAGCTTGGTGTTGGAGAGCGCGTAGGGCAGGAGGTCCCCGGGGAACGGCACGTCCTCGGCGTCCTCGCGGTAGAGCCTCTGGCTGACGTAGCGGTCGTTGACGCCGATCATCCGTCCGCAGAGCACGTCGGAGCCCCACTCGTCGGCGCGGTCGACCATCCGCTCGAGGGCCTCCTCGCCGAGGTAGTCGTCGGAGCCGAGGAAGAAGACGTAGCGCCCCCGGGCCAGGTCCAGCCCGACGTTGCAGGGCCCGGCCGGACCCCCGGAGTTGGCCTGGTGGACGACGGTGAGCAGCCCCGGGTGGGCGGCGGCGTAGCGCTCCAGCTCCTCGCCGCTGCCGTCGGTCGAGCCGTCGTCGACGGCGACCACGTGCATCCGGGAGGCACCGATGCTCTGGGAGACGAGCGAGTCGAGCGTCGCGGTGAGATAGGGCATCGTGTCGAAGACCGGGACGACGACCGTCACGTCCACCTGAGTCATCGTCGCCCTTCGCCGTCACGGAGTTGCCGTCCGGCCCGCGATTCTACGGGTCTACGCTGGCGCCGACCCACCACCCCAGGAGAGGCAGCGACGTGACGAGCACCGTGAAGGACACCGCCCAGGTCGACCCCCGCGCCGAGCTCGGCGACGGCACCACCGTCTGGGAGCTCGCCCAGGTGCGCGAGGGCGCGCGCCTCGGCGCCGGCTGCATCGTCGGCCGTGGCGCCTACGTCGGCAGCGGCGTCGTCATCGGCGACCACGTGAAGCTGCAGAACTACGCGCTCGTCTACGAGCCGGCCGAGCTCGGCGACGGCGTCTTCGTGGGCCCGGCCGCCGTGCTCACCAACGACGAGTACCCGCGGTCGGTCGACCCGGAGGGCAACCTCAAGCGGGGTGCCGACTGGGAGCCCGTCGGCGTCGTCGTCGAGGAGGGCGCCTCGCTCGGCGCCCGGTCCGTGTGCGTGGCCCCCGTGCGCGTCGGGCGCTGGTCGCTCGTCGCCGCCGGCGCCGTCGTCACCCGCGACGTGCCGGCGTTCGCGCTCGTCGTCGGGGTCCCCGCCCGCCGGATCGGCTGGGTGGGTCGCGCCGGCGTGCGCCTGGTCGAGGACGGCGAGGGCGCGTGGCGCTGCCCCCGGACCGACGCCCTCTACGACGAGGCCGACGGCGTCCTCACCGAGCGCTGAGCCCGAGGGCGCTCAGCCGCCGATGACCACGCGGCGGTGGCCCGCCCAGGCGGCGGCGTCGGTGATGCGGCGACCGTCGACCAGGACCCCGACGCCGGGGAGGTCGGCGGGCGCTAGCGTGCGGTACTCCTCGTGGTCGGCCTGCACCACCGCGGCCACGACGTCCTCGCCGCGGTGCGGGGTGAGCCCGAGGGCCTCCAGCTCGTCGGCGGTGTACATCGGGTCCGAGACGTACGCCGTGGCGCCGCGCGAGCGCAGCTCCTCGACCAGCGGGAAGACGCCGGAGAACGCCGTCTCCTTCACGCCGCCGCGGTAGGCGGCGCCGAGCACGAGCACGGCGGCGCCGGCGAGGTCGCCGTGGGCGGCGGCCAGCAGGTCGACGGAGTAGTGGGGCATGCCGGCGTTGGCCTCGCGGGCGGCTCGCACGACGGTGGCCTCGGGGTCGTTCCACAGGTACAGCCGCGGGTAGACCGGGATGCAGTGCCCGCCGACGGCGATGCCGGGGCGGTGGATGTGGCTGTAGGGCTGGGAGTTGCAGGCGTCGATGACCAGGTTGACGTCGACGTCGATCGTGTCGGCGTAGCGGGCGAACTGGTTGGCCAGGCCGATGTTGACGTCGCGGTACGTCGTCTCGGCCAGCTTGGCGAGCTCGGCGGCCTCGGCGGAGCCGAGGTCCCACACGCCGTTGGCCCGGGGCAGGTCGTCCCGGTCGTCGAACGTCAGCGTCGCCTCGTAGAACTCCACGCCGCGGCGGGTCGACGCCTCGTCGACGCCGCCGACCAGCTTGGGGTAGCGGCGCAGGTCGGCGAAGACCCGGCCGGTGAGCACGCGCTCGGGGCTGAAGACGAGGTGGAAGTCGGTGCCGGCCTTCAGGCCGGAGCCCTCCTCCAGCATCGGCGCCCAGCGGGTGCGGGTGGTGCCGACCGGCAGCGTGGTCTCGTAGCTCACGAGCGTCCCGGGCTTGAGGCCGCGGGCCACGTCGCGGGTGGCGGCGTCCATCCAGCCGAAGTCCGGCTTGCTCTCGGCGTCGACGAACAGCGGCACCACGAGCACGACGGCCTCGCTGCGCGAGACCGCGTCGGCCGTGTCGGTCGTGGCGCTCAGCAGGCCGGCGTCGACCGCCTCGCGCAGCTTCTCGCCGAGGTGGGCCTCCCCGGGGAAGGGCTCCTCGCCCCGGTTGACCAGGTCGACGACGGCGGCGTTGACGTCGGCGCCGACGACGCGGTGCCCCATGCTCGCGAACTGGACCGCCAGGGGCAGCCCGATCTTGCCGAGAGCGACGACGCAGATGTCCATGTGACGAGATGTCCTTCGGAGAGGGATCAGGCGGGGAGGGCGGAGCTGACCGAGACGGTGGTGCCTTCCTGGGCCGAGCGGAGCACGGCGGAGGAGACCTCGACGGTACGCATGCCCTGGCGAACGGTGACGATGTCGTCCCCGACGCCCAGCACGGCGTCGCGGAAGCGCTCGTGCTCGACGAGCAGCGGCTCGCGGCGCGAGATGGCGAAGCGGGTCATGTCGCCCTCGCTGACGCCGCGGAAGTTGCGCATCGTCTCCCACTCGGAGGTGATGGCGCCGTTGGCGTAGAACGTCAGGTCGGCGGTGAGGGTGTCGGCCACGAAGCAGCCCTTCTCCCCCGTGACGACCGTCGAGCGCTCCTTGAGGGGGCTCAGCCAGTTGACCAGGTGGTTGGCGATCGCGTCCTGCTCGAGCTCGGCCACCACCGCGACCATGTCCTCGTGCTCGCGACCGCTGCGGCGCGAGGTGCGCGCGGAGACCGAGAGGTACGCACGACCGGTCACCCAGGCGGTGAGGTCGATGTCGTGGGTCGCGAGGTCCTTGACCACGCCGACGTCGGCGATGCGGGCCGGGAACGGGCCCTGGCGACGCGTGACGACCTGGTAGATCTCACCGAGGTCTCCGGCGGAGAGACGCTCGCGGAGGTTCTGCAGCGAGGGGTTGTAGCGCTCGATGTGGCCGACGCCGGCGACGAGGCCCCGCGACTCGAACGCCTCGACGAGGCGGTGGGCGCCCTCGTCGGAGTGGGCCAGAGGCTTCTCGATGAGCGCCGCCACGCCGTTCTCGGCGAGGTAGAGGCCGACCTCCTCGTGCAGCGCGGTCGGGCAGGCCACCACGGCGTAGTCGAGGCCCGCGGCGACGAGGTCCTCGACGGTGGTGTGGATCGGGCTGCCGTGGCTGACGCGCTGGTCGGTGACCAGCGGGTCCGAGCAGCCGACGAGCTCGACGCCCTCGAGCGTGCTCAGGACGCGGGCGTGGTTGCGGCCCATGGCGCCCAGGCCGATGACGCCGGCCCGCAGCGACGCCGTGCTCATGCGGCACCCACGGCGGAGGCGACGCCCTCGACGATGCGGTCGAGGTCGTCCTTGGCCAGCGACGGGTGCACCGGCAGCGAGAGCGCCTCGAGGGCGGCCCGCTCGGTCTCCGGGAGCTCCCAGCGCGGGTCCGGGGCGCCGTCCTTGAGGAACGGCGTCAGGCGGTGGATCGGCGTCGGGTAGTAGACCGCGTTGCCGATGCCGAGCTCGCGCAGGCGCTCGGAGACGCCGTCGCGGTCCTCGGCGACCCGGATCGTGTACTGGTGGTAGACGTGGCGGTAGTCGGCCGGCACGGGCGGGACGGTGACCCCGTCGATGCTGCCCACGCCGGCGTCGAGCACCTCGGCGTTGTCGCGGCGCTGCTCGGTCCAGCCCTCGAGGCGGGCGAGCTGCGTGCGGCCGATCGCGGCGGCGACGTCGGTCATGCGGGTGTTGGTGCCGACGACCTCGTTGGCGTAGCGCTGCTCCATGCCCTGGTTGCGCAGCAGGCGCAGCATCCGGGCGAGCTCGGCGTCGTCGGTGGAGATCATGCCGCCCTCGAGCGAGTGCATGTTCTTGGTGGGGTAGAAGCTGAAGCAGCCCGACTTGCCCCACGCGCCGACGGCGCGGTCGCCGATCGCGGCGCCGTGCGCCTGCGCGGCGTCCTCGACGATGGCGAGGCCGTGCTTCTCGGCCAGGGCCACCAGCGCGGTCATGTCGGCGGGCAGGCCGTAGAGGTGCACCGGCATGATCGCGGCGGTGCGGGGGCCGACCAGGGCCTCGACGGCCGCCGGGTCGACGTTGAAGGAGTCGCGCTCGATGTCGGCGAACACCGGCTCCGCACCGACCAGGCGCACGGCGTTGGCGGTCGCGGCGAAGGAGAACGACGGCACGATGACCTCGTCGCCGGGGCCGAGGCCCAGCGCCAGGAGGGACAGGTGCAGCGCGGAGGTGCCCGAGTTGACGGCCACGCAGTGCTGGGCGCCGGCCAGCGGGGCGAACTCCTCCTCGAAGGCCTTCACCTCGGGGCCCTGCACCACCATGCCGCTGCGCAGCACACGGACCGCGGCCTCGATGTCGACCTCGTCGATGACGGGCTTGGCGGCGGGGATCGGGCTGGGCTGAGAGCCGGTCATGCAGGCCTCCTGAGTCGTGGTGGGCGCGGCCATGCTCGCAGGTCGGTGGAGCGAGTCCAAAATAGGGGTATCAGGCGTCGGCGCACCCGCGACGGCCGCTCAGAACACCCGTCGCAGACCCGGGACCTGTCGGGCCAGCATGCTGATGGCGAAGGCCGCCACCACGACCACGACGTACATCTCGGTCTTGTCGACCGGGGCGGGACTGGCGTACCACTCGGGCCAGACCTGGCGCAGCACGGCGACGACGAGCAGGTGGACCAGGAACACCCCGAAGGTGGCGTCGGACAGGGCACCCGTGACCCGCCGGACCGCGTCGGAGGGACGGAGCCGCGCGAGCAGGTCGACGCCCGCCACGAAGAGGCAGACCGACCCGACGGCGACGCCCAGTCCGGTGTACGTCGGCGGCAGGGCCGCCTGCAGCCAGCGGTGGTCCGGCGTCACGGAGAACTGCCAGACGGCCTCGGCCATCAGCAGGAGACCGAGCGGCGCGGTCCACCGCCACCTGGTCGACTCCGGCCGCGCGGTCCCCCACGCGTAGCCGGCCAGGAAGAGCCCGGCGAAGGCGAGCCACCAGGTCAGCGCCCCCTGCGACCACGGACGCGGCTCGCCCAGCAGCGAGGTGATCGCCGGCAGGGCGGTCACGGTGCCGCACCACACGAGCGCGACGGCGGCGGCGGTCGCGGCGCGCCGCTGGCCGCCGGCGGAGAGGAAGGCCGCCAGCACGGGCGCGACGGCGTAGAGGCCGAGGATCAGCCAGAGGAAGTAGAGGGCGGTGAAGACCTTGCCGTCGATGAAGTTGACGATCACGAAGTCGGTCCGGGGCTCCTCGCCCTGCATCCAGAACCGCACCACCAGCAGGTAGACCGCGTGCCAGACCACCAGCGCGGGGAGCAGCCGGGTCACCCGCTTGCGGTAGAAGGCGGCCGGTCCGGCGGCGTGCGCGCGCGGCGCCAGCACCAGGAGCCCGCTGGCCAGGACGAAGAACGGCACCGACCAGCGAGCCCCCAGGTCCAGGACGACCGCGAAGGTCCAGGTGGGCGTGCCGCGCAGGTCGGGGCGTCCGAGGATGAGGCCGAAGACGTGGATGGCGACCACGCCGAGGATCGCCAGGATCCGCAGGACGTCGAGCTCGAAGCGCCTGCCGGTCGTGGTGGCGGCCACCGCGGCCTGCTCGTCGGTGCCGGACGCCCGGTGCGAGGCGCTCACCCGAGCAGCAGCCGTGCGAGGTGGGGCGCGGTCACGTCGGCGTCCCACGAGCCCAGCGCCGTCGCCGAGGCGGCCGACGACTCCCGGGACCAGACGTCGGCGTCGCCGGTGACGGCGAGCACCCGGTCGACGGCCTCCTCGAGGCTCGCCACCACCCAGGACTCCGGGTACGTCGTCCGGGCGCCGCCCTGCCGGCCCGCGAAGAACGGCCAGTCGCGCACGACGGCGACCGCGCCGCCGGCCGCGCCCTCCTTGACCGCGAGGTGCTCGCTCTCCCGCACCGAGGAGCTGACGATGACGCCGACCTCGCGCAGCGCCTCCGGCACGTCCAGGGTGCGGCCGCGTCGCTCGACCGCGCCCGCGGCCTCGAGCTCCGCGAGCTCCGTGCGGTAGGCCCGCTCGTACTCGCGGTAGATCGCCGTGCCCGTCTCGGGCAGGTCCTCGCCGAAGAGCAGGAGCCGGTAGCGCTCGTCGTGGGCGCGCAGGCGACGGACCAGCTCCATCGTCCAGCGCACGTCCTTGGCCACGCCGGCGTAGCCGACCATCGCGAGCGTGTGGCGCACGTCGCCGTGCTTGGGCAGGGCGAAGCGTCGGAGGTCGACGACGTTGTTGGCGACCGAGGTGCGCGGCCCCTCGTCGGGACCCAGCCGGGGGACGACCGCCTGGACGAGCTCGCGCAGGTGCTCGCCGACGTAGACGACCTCGTCGACGCGGCTGACGTCGAGCAGGTGCGGCCAGTTGGTCCACCCCTCGAAGCTGTGCAGGCGCACGACGACCCTGGCGTCCCCGGGGTCGACCAGGCTGAGGAACAGCGCCATCGAGGTGCACCACTCGGCGAGCACGACGTCGGCCCAGTCGAGGTGCGGGCGCAGCAGCTCCTCGGCCTCCTCCCGGACCAGCTCGTCGGTGGCGAGCGAGTGCAGCAGGCGGGGCAGGCCCTCGCGGACGTACGACGCCGCGCCGCCGAGGTCCTCGGGCGTGAGGTAGCGGACCTCGGCCCCGCGCTCGGCGTGCAGTCGCGCCGCGAACTCGGTCACGAAGTTGGTGTTGCCGTTGACGACCACCAGCACCCGGGCCGGCCGGTCCTCGGGGAGCGGTGCCGCCGGGCGCAGCCGGCCGCGCGGGGCGGTCAGCCGGCGGTGGACCTCGCTCCCCGCCAGGACCTGGGAGTAGCCCTCGGGGTCGGCGCTGAGCGGCGAGGTCAGCGAGTCGAAGTGGACCCCGGGGTAGAAGAGCAGGCGCACCGCCTGCAGGTAGGAGGCGACGGCGGGCTTGGTCCGTCCGCCCTCCCACAGGGCGTCGGCGTAGCCGAGCTCGGCCCGGACCGCCTCGACCAGGCGTGCCGGCGTGCGCCCCGCGGCCAGCTCGAAGCCGGCCACCCGGCCGTGGAGGTCGGCGCGGGCGCGCCGGTTCTTGAACGTGGGGCCGAGCTCGTCGAGGAGGGCGACCGCCTCGGCGTGCTGACCGGCCTCCAGGAGCGCGACGACGCGCGACGACTCCCGCCGCGCCCGGGCCGCGGGGTCCGGTGGGGCGGCGGCGGGTGCGGCCTCCGGCTCCGCCCGGGACGGCCGCAGGGCACCGCGAAGCCGCGAGAGCAGGCCACTGCGCGGCTGCTCCGTTGCCGTCACGGCCACCGGGGCCGGCTCCTGGGCGGGCTCCTGGGCGCGCGCGGCGAGCGGGCGTGGGGCCGGCGCGTCCGTCGCACTGCTCTCCCGGAGGGCGCGGACGGCGGCGTAGACACCGGAGCGGGCGAGGACCGACGGGTCGGCCGACGCCAGCTCCCACACGGCGTAGACCGCCGCCGGGTCGACGGCCACGAGCATGTCGGCCTCGCGGGCCCGCGCCAGCGTCCACTCGTCGTGCTTGACGTAGGTCCACATCCGCCGCGCCGGGGCGGCGAAGGCCGTGCCCCGCCAGAACTCCGGCTCGAAGCCCTCGCTCGCGGACCACAGGCTGCGCACGTCCTCGAGGCCGACGTCCGAGGGCACCGTGCGCGACAGGGTGACGAGGCGGACCTCGGCGCCCAGCGCCCGGAGCTCCTCCACGGCCTCGGCGTAGAGCCGGGTGCTGCGGCGCTTGGACGACAGGAGCAGGACGCGGGTCATCGGACCTCCAGCCCCTCGGTGAGCGCCTGCACCGCGGCGGCGATGGTGCCCACCCGCTCGTAGGTGTCGGCGTAGGCGCGCGCGGCGGCACGGTCCTCATCGCTGCTGCCGACCGCGAGCTCGGCGGTGCGGATCCAGGCCTCCACGAGGAAGTCGGGGTCCACGTCGCCGACGCCGGACCACAGCGGGTAGCCGCCGAGGAGGGTGGAGGCGTCGTGCTCCACCTCGTGCACCGACAGGATCGGCAGCCCGGTCGCCATGTACTCGTAGACCTTGCCCGAGGTCATGTAGGCGCCGCCGATGACCATGAACGTCAGCGCGTCCCAGCGCCGGTAGAGGTCGAGCAGCTCGTTCTTGGGCACCGGGCCGCCGTAGACGACGCCGTCGTCCTCCGCGTCCAGCACCAGCTCGAGGACCGTGGAGGACCCACGGCTCGCCCCGGCGCCGAGGTTGCCGCGCCACTCCCACCGCGCGTCGCGCAGCAGGGGCGAGACCTCGCGCGCGGTGCGCCACGAGTCGAGGACGGCGCGCACGAAGTCGGGCTTGAAGTTGATGGTGCCGACGTAGCCGAAGGTCAGCGGGGTCGTGGCGGTGGCCGGCGGCCGGTCCGGGACGCTGTCGCGGTCGAAGCCGTTGCGCACGACGCGCACCTTCGCGGCGAGCTCGGGGTAGCGGGTGCGGTAGTGCTCGGCGATCGGGTCGTTGACGACCCACAGCGAGACGGCCGCCTCGAGGGCCCGACGCTCCCACGCGGCCTCCGGGGAGTCGTCCTCGACGGCGGTGCCGCCGTTGATGACGTCGACGGTCCAGCCGTCACGGAAGTCGACGGCGAAGGGGACGCCGCGCTCCTCGTGCAGCCGCAGCGCCGGGGCGAGCAGCACGTACGGCACGCAGCTCACGACCACGAGGTCGAAGGGGGTCTCGTCGTGCAGGGCGAGGACCGCGGCCTCGAGCTCGTCGCGCCACCCGCCGAACGTCGGCTCGGGGAAGCTCTCGAGGTTCTGCTCGCGCCACTGGCGCAGCCACCTGCCCGGGTGCAGGGCGCGCTCCTCGCTGAAGGCGCGGATGTCGGTCTCGAGGTCGGCCCGGCGCAGCGGCAGCTCCACGACGCGGATGGCCGGGTCCACGCCCTCGAGCAGGCTCTCGTCCAGCCCGAACTCGTCCTCCCACAGCGGGCGGGCGGCGTTGACCACGGTCACGTCCCATCCCGCAGCCGCGAATCCGTTGCCCATGGCGCGCAGGCGGTACGTCGAGCTCTTGAGTGCGGGAGGGAAGCCGAACGCCAGGAAGAGCAACCTACGAGTGGATCGACTCACAGAGCCCCTTCAACGGTCTGGACGGCGCCTCGGTCTCGGTAGTGTACGGCTCGCTGCCGGGACGATCCGGCACCACGAGACATCGATGGGAGCCGCGCCATGACGACGTCACAGGAGTCGCCCGCCCTCGGCGACGGCGTGACCCCGGACGACGGCGGCCCGCGCGGTCCGCGGGTGGTGATCCTCGTCGACAACGACGTCCGCCGGGACTCCCGCGTGCAGAAGCAGGCGGTGTCGATGGCCGACAAGGGGTGGGACGTGCAGGTCCTCGGCCTGGCGCCGCGCGGCGAGCCCCAGGACGCCTGGATGCTCGGCGGCGCCCGCGTGCTGCTGCTGGAGGTCCCGACGCACCGTCGGCGCCACGAGGCGCGTGACCCGCGCTGGCGCAACCCGCTCGCCTTCGGCTCCGCCCGCGAGCTCCAGCAGTACGAGCTCGGCGTGGAGCGGCGCCGGCTCGACGCGGAGGCCCGCACCGGCTCGGCGCGGCTGCGGGAGCCCGACCTCGGGTCGGCGGCCCGCCGGCTGGCCCGCCTGGGGGTGCAGCCCCGTCGGGTCCGCAACGGGCTGCTCTCACGGTGGGTCGCCCTCCGGGTGGCGGCGACCACGTCGGTGCGCCAGAAGCGGCGCGCCATGGCGTCCCCCGTCGACCGGCTGACCACCTGGCTGTGGACGCGCCTCCTCGGGCAGCGCTCGTGGCGACGGCTCGACCCCCACCTGTGGGACTGGGAGGCCGCCTACGGCCCGGTCGTCGACGCGCTCGATCCGGACCTCATCCACGCCAACGACTTCCGCATGCTCGGCGTCGGCGCGCGCGCCAAGCTGCGCGCCGCCCTCCGGGACCGGCCGGTGGCGCTGGTCTGGGACGCGCACGAGTACCTGCCCGGGGCACGTCCCTGGAGCAACCACCCCCGCTGGCACCCCGCCCAGATGGCGCACGAGCGCGAGTACTCCGCCTACGCCGACGAGGTCGTCACCGTCTCCGAGGAGCTGGGCCAGCTGCTCCAGCAGCGACACCGCCTGCCGCGCCCGCCCACGGTCGTCCTCAACTGCCCCCTGCTGCCCCAGCCGTCCCGCGACGGCGACCCGGTGCCGGACATGCGGGCGCTGGTCGGCGCCGACGACGCGACGAGCCTCCTCGTCTACGCCGGCTCCCCGTCCCGGCAGCGCGGCCTCCGCACGGTGGTCGAGGCGCTGCCCGAGCTGCCCGGGGTCCGCTTCGCGATCGTCACCGCCGTCCCGGAGTCCGAGCCGGTCCTCGAGGTGGTGCAGCGCGCCGAGGAGCTCGGCGTGGCCGACCGGCTCCACCTCCTGCCCTACGTCTCCCCCGACGACGTCGTGACCTACCTGTCGGCCGCCGACGTCGGGCTGATCCCGATCGAGCACTTCCCCAACCACGAGATCGCGCTCATCACCAAGTTCTTCGAGTACAGCCACGCCCGGCTCCCGATCGTGGTGAGCGACGTGCGCGCCATGTCGCGGCAGGTCCGCGAGACCGGACAGGGTGAGGTCTTCCGCGCCGGCGACGTGCCCGACCTGGTCCGCGCCCTGCGGGCCGTCCTCGCCGATCCCGCGCGCTACCGGGCGGCGTACGACGGCCCGGCACCGCTGGCGGAGTGGACGTGGGAGGGGCAGTCGGTGATCCTCGACGAGGCCTACCACCGGGCCCTGGGTCGGGCCCGACAGCCTGCCCCGCGTCCGTGAGCGGCCCGCCGGGACGGCCCAGGGCACCGCGGACCGTGCGCCGGTCCACTGCGGTGCCGAGCGGTGCAGCGGCTCCGGACAAGGGTCACCGGTTCCGCCCCGACATCGAGGGACTCCGCGCGCTGGCCGTGGCCGCGGTGCTGATCAACCACGCCGGCCTGACCTTCCTGCCCGGCGGGTTCGCCGGCGTCGACGTCTTCTTCGTCGTCTCGGGCTTCGTGATCACCACCCAGCTGCTGCTGGAGCTGGAGGACCGGGGCCGCATCGACCTGCCGCGCTTCTACGCTCGCCGGGCGAAGCGCCTGCTTCCCGCAGCAGGGCTCGTCCTGCTGGTCACGACCGTCGCCGCGTGGCTCGGCGTGTCTCGCGTGCAGTGGAGCGCGATCGCCCAGGACGTCATCGGGTCGGCGCTCTACGTCGTCAACTGGGTCCTGGCGAACCGCTCCGTGGACTACATGGCCGAGGACGTCGCCCCCTCGCCGGTGCAGCACTTCTGGTCGCTGGCCGTCGAGGAGCAGTTCTACTTCATCTGGCCCCCCGTCATCCTCGGCCTCGCATGGCTCGGGTCCCGCGTGCTCGCCTCGCGCGGGCGGCGCGCGACGCCGACGGCCTCGCGCGGCTTCCTCGCGCTCGGACTGGTCGTCGTCATCGTCGTCCCGTCGCTGGCGTGGGCGGCCTACATGACCTCGGAGCGTCCCAGCGAGGCGTTCTTCGTCACCACCACCCGGCTCTGGGAGCTCGGCCTCGGCGCGCTCGTGGCCCTCGGCGCCAGCCAGTGGCGTCGCCTGCCCCCGTGGGCGGCGCAGGTCCTGGGCGGGCTCGGGCTGGTCGTGGTCGTGGCCGGCCTCCTGCTGCAGGGCGAGGAGACCCCCTGGCCGTTCCCGGGTGCGCTCGTGCCGACTCTCGGCACCGCGGCGGTCATCGTCGCGGGGTTCGCGGCGACGACCAGCTGGGCCAGCGCCCTGCTCGGACGCCGGACGCTCGTCTGGGTGGGCGGCCTGTCGTACTCGCTCTACCTGTGGCACTGGCCGGTCCTGCAGTTCGGCACCTGGCGCTGGGGCGACCTCTCGGCCGCGCAGGGCCTGGGCCTCGTGGTGCTGTCGTTCGTCCCGGCATGGCTGTCCTTCCGCCTCGTGGAGAACCCGATCCGGCGCTCGCCCGCGATCGCCGCGTCGCCGCGGCTGGCGCTCTCCCTCGGCCTCAACTGCACGCTCGTGGCCGTGGTCGCCGGGCTGGTGCTCCAGCACGCCGTCTCGACGAGCCGCTCGACGTCGGCCGACCCCGGGGCCGCGGTGGAGATCGCCCCGCGCGACCTCAAGGGCACGGTGGCGGCCGGTGTCGGCGTCGACGGCCCGCCGCTCTTCGACTCCATCACCCCCGACCCCGTCGACGCCGTGCTGGACTCCCCCGAGCTCTACGCCCAGGGCTGCGCGGTCGAGGTCTACGACACCGGCGTCAAGTCGTGCGACAGCGGCGACCCCGCCGGGCGGACCTCGGTGACCGTCGTGGGCGACTCGAAGATCGCCCAGTGGATGCCGGCCATCGACGCGATCGCCGAGGCCAACGGCTGGCGGGTGCGGCTCTACACCAAGGGCGGGTGCACGTTCACCGACACGATGACCCTGGTCGAGGGCGACCCCTTCGAGGAGTGCCGCGAGTGGGGCGAGGAGGTCTTCCGCCGGATCAGCAGCCCCGGTGACGTCCCGGACGTCCTGATCACCTCGGGGCTGCGCAAGGGCGCCGTCGACGAGGACGGGGAGGAGACGCTCGAGGGTCTGGTCGAGGGCTACGTCGGCTACTGGAAGCCCCTCACCGAGGCCGGGACCAAGGTGATCGCGATCTCCGACACCCCCAGCCCGTCGGCCGAGGTCGCGCCCAACGCCTACGAGTGCGTCGCCGAGCACCTCGACGACGACCCGGGCGAGACCTGCTCCTGGGACCTCGCCGAGATGAGCAGCAACGTCGCCATGCGCGACGCCGCGGCCCGCGTCGACGGCACCTTCATCGACATGAACCCGCTGGTGTGCCCGGAGCAGACCTGCCGGGCCGTGCTGCGCAACGTGCTCACCTACCGCCAGGGCTCGCACGTCACGGCGACGTTCGTGCGGCTGCTGGCACCGGCGCTGGCGTCCGAGCTGGTCCCCGCGGTCAAGGCCGCCAAGCGCCGACGCGGCTGAGGCGGTGCGCGGCCGCCCGCGGGCGGCTAGCCGGTCGTGAAGCGGCGGGCGCCGTCGGGGACGACCCGCGCGGGCACCCCCACGAGCAGGCTGTACGGCGGTGCGACCGTGCCCTCGCGGACCACGGCCCCCGCGCCGACCACGGAGAAGTCGCCGATCTTGCTGCCCATCAGCACGACGGCGTTCGCGCCGACGTGCACGTGGCGCCCGATCGACGTCGGCCGGCGCTCGGTCCCGGTCGCGCCCTCGCTGAGGCAGCGCGCGACGGTGGAGTGGGTGTAGATCTGGGCCCCCGCCGAGATGTCGCAGCCCGCGCCGACGGTGAGGCCGCCGCTGCCGTCGACCACCGTGAACGCACCGATCCACACGCCGTCGCCGATGTCCGGCTCCCCCACGATCCAGGCCAGGGGGTGGTACGGGTTCGCGGGGAGCGGCCCGTCGTCCCGGGCCTGCTCAGCTGCCGTCAACGTCGTCTCCGATCCTGGCCGTGGGGCGCCGCGCTGGTAGCCTGCCCGCGCCAGCAGAGCCTACGCCCGACCCCCTTCGCGAACGAGCAGGTCATGTCAGTCAAGTCCAAGTCCATCCTGGTGACCGGCGGCGCCGGCTTCATCGGCAGCCACCTCGTCGACCGCATCGTCGCCGACGATCCCGCGCGCGTCACCGTGGTCGACAACTTCTTCCTCGGCGAGGCGAGCAACCTGCGCAACGCGCTGGCCACCGACGCCGACGTCGAGGTCATCCGCCTCGACGCCGCTGACCTCCCGGCCATGCAGGACATCGTCGAGCGCCGCGGTGTCGACACCATCTTCGACCTCGCGGTCATCCCGCTCCCGACCTCGCTGGTCTACCCCGCGTGGACCGTGCAGACGAACGTCGCCATCGCCCTCACGGTCAGCGAGCTCACGCGGCGCGGCCTGGTCGAGCGGCTCCTGCACGTGTCGACGTCCGAGGCCTACGGCAGCGCCCGCTACATCCCCATGGACGAGGACCACCCGCACGACGCGATCACGCCCTACGCCGCGAGCAAGAGCGCGGCGGACCGGATCATCGAGTCCTACGTCCAGACCTTCGGCATCGACGTGACCGTGGTGCGCCCGTTCAACAACATCGGCCCGCGCCAGAACCCCGGCTCCTACGCCGGCATCGTGCCGATCGTGGTCAAGCGCGTGATGTCGGGCCAGCCGATCGAGATCTTCGGTGACGGCGAGCAGACCCGTGACCTGATCTTCGTGCGCGACACCGCCGACCTGATGGTGGAGATCCACGACGCCCCCGAGTGCCGCGGCGAGGTGCTCAACGTGGCGAGCGGCGTCGAGACCTCCGTCAACGAGCTGGTCCGCCGGCTGCTGGCGACCATGGGCGCCGAGGACCACCCGGTGGTGCACACCGCCCCCCGGCCCGGCGACGTGCGCCGTCACCTGGCGGACGCCACCAAGCTGCGCAAGGTCATCGGACGCGACATCCCGACGCTGAGCGACGACGCGCTGGCCGAGACGGTCGACTGGTACCGCGGGGTCCTGGCTTGAGGCTCAACGTCCCGCTCATCGACGGCGACGAGCTCGCCGAGATCACCGCCGTGCTCGCGTCGGGCATGCTCACGCAAGGGGTGCGCGCCCGCGAGCTGGAGGACGCCGTGCGGGCCGTCGTCGGCACGCCGTACGCCGCCGCCGTGAGCTCGGCGACGACCGGCCTGCACCTCGCGCTCGTGGGCCTCGGCGTGGGGCCGGGCGACGAGGTCGTGATGCCCGCCTTCAGCTTCCCCGCCACGGCCAACGTCGTCGTGCAGCAGGGCGCCGTCCCGGTGTTCGTCGACATCGAGCCCGACACGTTCAACATGGACCCCCGCCTCCTCGAGGCGGCGATCACCGAGCGCACCGCGGCCGTCATGCCCGTGCACGCCTTCGGCCTGTGCGCCGACATGGACCCGATCAACGAGATCGCCGCCCGCCACGACCTGCCGGTCATCGAGGACGCCGCGTGCGCGCTCGGCGGGACCTACCGCGGCCGCGACGCCGGATCGCTGGCGACCGCGGGCGTCTTCTCCTTCCACCCGCGCAAGATCGTCACCACCGCCGAGGGCGGGATGATCACCACCGCCTCCGCCGACCTCGCCGAGCGCATCAACGTGCTCCGCACCCACGGCGCGATCCGGGGCGAGCTGTTCATGGAGTTCGTCGACGCCGGCTTCAACTACCGCCTCTCCGACGTCCACGCCGCCATCGGCGTGGCCCAGATGCGCAAGCTCGACCACATCCTCTCCGAGCGCCGCCGCCTGGCCGCGGCGCTGAGCGAGCGGCTCGCGGCGGTCGTCGGCGTGACCCCGCCGTCCGCGCCGGAGCACATCAGCCACGCCTACCAGTCCTACGTCGTCCGGCTGGCCGACGACGTCGACCGCGACGGCGTCATCCGGTCGATGCGCACCCACGACATCGAGACGACGCTGGGCACCTACGGGATGCACCTGCAGCCGTACTTCGTGAGCCGCTTCGGCGAGTCGGGCGCGCGCTTCCCCGAGGCGACCCGCGCCCACCGCCAGACGCTGACCCTGCCGCTCTACCCCGGCATGGCCGACGAGGACCTCGAGCTGATCAGGGCCGGTCTGACGGCGAGCGTCGCGGAGAACCGTCGGGACCCGGCACCGTCCTGACGTCGCGCACCACGAACAGCGGGCGGGCCCGGGTCTCCTCGACCGCGCGCCAGAGGTACTCGCCGATCACGCCCACGACGGTCAGCTGCATGCCGCCGAGCAGCAGCACCGCGACCAGCACCGTGGACCAGCCCGGCGGCGTCTCCACGCCCACCAGCACGCGCACGACCAGGAAGATCGCGTAGAGGACGCCGAGCAGGGCGACACCCAGCCCGGCGAAGGTGCACAGGCGCAGCGGCATCGACGAGAACTGGATCAGCGAGTCGACCGCGAGCTGCAGCATCCGCCGCCTGGTCCAGCGCGACTGGCCGTGCGTGCGCGCGACCTGGTCGTAGTCGACCCGCGTCTGGGTGAAGCCAAGCCACGCGATCAGCGCCAGCACGTTGCGGTTGTGCTCCGGCATCTTGGCGACCTCGTCGATGACGCACCGGTCCACCAGCACGCCCGAGGGTCCCTCGGCGGGGTAGTTCTGCAGGTCCGCGTAGCGCGTGAACAGCACCGAGAACGTCTTGGAGAACGCCTCCTGCGTCCACGAGCGCCCGGTGCGCGTGCGGCGTACGCCCCAGACGACCTCGGAGCCCGACTCCCACCCGGCGATGAAGTCGTCGATGAGCGAGGGGGGCTCCTGCAGGTCCGCTCCGAGCACGATCGCGGCGTCGCCGTGGCAGGCCTCGAAGCCGGCGGAGATGGCGTAGTGAGACCCGAAGCGACGCGCCAGCCGGACCACGACCGTGCGGTGCGCCGGGTCGGCCCCGGCGACGACGAGGTCGGCCGTGCCGTCGACCGAGCCGTCGTCGACGACCACCAGCTCGAAGTCGTAGGCCGGGTGCGCCCGGGCGAGGTGGCCGAAGCGCTCGATGAGGCCGGGGACGTTGGGCGCCTCGTCCAGGGCCGGCACGATGATCGAGACCAGACGGCGAGGCGTCACCTCGTCGGGGTTCTGCGTCATGCTCGTCATCTCTCCAGGAGGGATCGGGTCGTGGGGCCCGGCTGCGCAGGCGGCGGCTCGGCCACGACACGATAGGACACCGCCACGGCGGGGCGGGCGCGTGAGGTCACGAGCCGTTCCTCGGCACGTAGACGACGACGTCCGGGATCGGGACCGTCACGCGGATCTTCTCGTAGCGCGCGAGGTGGATCCCGCAGTGGCGCAGCGCCGAGCGCTCCAGATCGGTCACCGGCCGGTTGAACAGGACGATCGGCTTGCGGGCGCCCCACCACCGGTCGTCGTCGCAGGTGCGGATCACCCCGGCCGTGGAGCGGGCGGTGTCCAGGCGGGAATACCACGCCTCCCCCACCGGGCGACCGTCGAGCAGGTAGACCAGCCCGGCCATGCCGTCGAACGGCATCATCGCCCGGCCCGGCCGCTCGACGTACGGCATCAGCTGCCGGCGCAGCTCGGTGTAGGCGGCGGCGTCGTCCGGGGCCACCCGCACCGACTCCAGGGCGGGCACGTCCTGGACCGTCGCGGTGCTCGCGGAGAAGCCGGACGTGCGGTAGGGCCGGTTCCACAGCCCGTCGACCGCGATGCAGGTCGTGGCGAGGACGATGCCGCCCACGGCCCCGACCAGCAGCACCTGGGTCGCGCGCTGACGCGCCCACGGGGCGGTGACGACCATGATCGCCAGCGCCACCCACGCGGCCAGCCCCAGCACGGCCATGAACTGCAGCAGGTTGCCCGTGCCGACCGAGACCGCGACCGGCAGGACCAGCAGCATGACGACGACGACGGCGCGCGCCAGGTGCGGGCGCCACGAGCCCTCCCCGTCCTGGCGGCTGCCGCGCTCCCGCACCGCCGAGACGAGGCCGGCCGCCATGGCGGCGAGCAGGACCGCGGCGAGCGGCGCGAAGATCGTGACCGTGAAGGTGAGCAGGTTCGGCGAGCCGGCCAGGGTGCCGTCGCGACGCACCACCTGCACGACGCTCCAGCCGAGGGCGAGCACGGCGAGCGTGACGCCGATCCTCATCCAGCGCGCCAGCAGCGGCGTCAGCACGGCCGCCAGGAGCAGCGGCCAGTACTGCGCGACGACGTCGTCGACGAGGGTCTCGCCGCCGGTGCGGTAGCGGGCCATCAGCGCGCCGGGCGAGTTGGTGGAGTCGGCGACCCGGGAGTTGACCTCCAGCATCGGCGGGACGATGGTCTGGAACGGCACGAGGAGGAACTGCACGAACCCGGCCATGAGCAGCACCCCGGCCACTCCCAGCGCCGCCAGCCGTCCGAGCCGCACCAGGCTCTGGCGCGCGGCGACGTGGACGGCCACGAGGACCACCACGACGCCGAGCAGCACCAGCGCGGCGGAGGACCACTTGGCCAGCGCCATCACGACGGCCGCGGCGCCCATGCCGACCGGCACCCAGGCCGGCGGCGGCCGGTCGAGGGCGTTGTCACGCGCGACGCGCAGCGTGCCGCCGGCGAGGACGAACGCGCACGAGAGCGCCAGGTCGTTGTAGCCCGGGCTGAGCGGGAGCCAGGAGTAGGTGATGCCGGCGCAGGCGGTGATCGTGGCGGCGCCGGCGACCTCCCACCAGCGGGTGTCGGGCGCCGAGGGCCGCTGCACCCGCAGCCATCCCATGAACGCCCAGCCGAGCCAGGCGTGCGTCGCCACCGTCACCAGGAGGCGCACGATGCGCAGGAGCCCGATGTCGTAGCCCAGCAGCTGGAAGACCGGCCCGTAGACGTACTGCACGCCGGTGAACGCGTCGAAGTTGACGTTCCACCAGCGGTAGCTCAGGAGGTAGAAGCTCTCGTCGGTGAGGTCGAGCCCCCGGCGCGCGCACAGCACCACGACGACCACCCACGTGAGCGTCGCCGCCAGCGCGCCGCCGGCCGCCAGCTGGGGCAGTCGGCTCACCGGGGCCGCCTGGCTGCGGCGCGGGACCTCGGGGACAGCCGTGGCACCGGTCCGGCCGGTGTCGACCGGGCCGTCCGTCGACGTCCCGGTGGTCTCGCTGTCCGTCACAAGGCCCCTCTCCTGCGCCGCGTCTCTCCACCGAGCCGCGGCGTGAAGTGTAAGCGGAGAGACGGCGGAGGACGGCCTCGCGGGCGCGCCCGCGGGGCCGTTCCGGGGCTACGCCGTCGGAACGGTCGTGGAGCGCCGCAACGGGTCAGCAGCCACCCTTGCGGGCGATCTGGTACTTGACGGAGCCCTTCTTGTAGCGGGACGCCGGGCACAGCACGGCGCCGCTCTCGTCGATGACGTCGAAGCTCCGCAGCTGACCATACGAGTCGTGCTGTCCGTGGTTGCAGATCCGCTTGTGCGCACGGAAGCCGAAGGTCTGGTACCCGGCGTAGAAGACGAACAGCCGGTCCCGCTTGGCGCTGGCGACGTCGAAGGTCTCGGTGACGGACTTCGAGGTCGTCTTGGAGCCGGCCGCACCGACCTTGACCCCTGCCTCGACGGAGGCCTTGGCGAAGAAGGCCCCGGCGTCGGCCTTGACCGTCGCGGACGCCTCGAGCGACGCCGACAGGACGTCGATCTTGGTCAGCTCGACCTTGCGGGTGAAGCCGACGCCGGCGGGGATGCGGCGACGCACGGCATGGGTCATGCCGAACCTCGACTTCTTGAGCGTGATCTGGCGGAACGTCTTGGACTTTCCGCCGTCCCAGTCGCTGATGCGGCAGGGACGCATGGCACCGGTGGCGGCCTGGGCCGGGGCCGTGGTGGCGACGACGTTGCCGACCACGGCGAGAGCGAGGGTGAGCATGGCGGCCGCGAGGCCCGAGAGTGTCTTCATACGCGACTATTCCCCGGGCCCCGCGCCGCAAAACACCCTCAGACCAGGCCTTCCTCCTGGAGGAAGTCGCCGGCCACGTCCTCGATGGACTCGCGGTCGACCGTGACCCTCACGAGCAGCTCGCCGAGCTTCTCGTTGTCGAGCGCGGCCATGAGCTCGTTGAGCATGTCGGCGACGTCCTCGTGGTCGGCGATGAAGTCGCTGCCGACCGCGGGGATGAAGTTCTGCGCGGGCTGGATGCCCTTGTCGTCCTCGAGGAGCAGCAGGCCGCGGTCCTCCAGGGTGACGTCCAGCGTGCCGGTCTGGCCGAGGTCGGACTCACCGTTGAGCACCGAGTCGTAGGTCTGCTGCGAGGCGAAGCCGGTGCCGAGGAACTTCGCCACCGTGATGCCGTAGACGTCCTCGAGGCCCGCCTGGCAGTCGGCGCGCCCGGGGCAGTCCTTGTTGGCGGCCAGGGTGACGGACTCGCCCTCGAGGTCGGAGAGCGCCGTGGCCCCTCCGAGCTGCTCGGCGTAGTCCTCGGTGATGAAGTAGGCGTTCTGCGAGTTGGCCGGGGACGCGTCCAGGAGCTCGATCCCCTTGTCGGCGAGGAGCGGGGTCACCGCGTCGATGGTGGCCTGGGTGTCGTTGCTCGAGATCGGCTCGGCGTCGGCGCCGTTGGCCTGGGTGTTGACCAGGTCGGCGATGCCGCTGAGGTAGTCGGAGGCGATGTCGATGTTGTCGGGCATCTGGTTGAGGTAGATGTCGCGCTGCCCCACGAGCTGCGTCTCGACGTCGTAGCCGGCGTCGTCGAGCAGCTGGGCGTACATCTGCGTGACGAGCGCCGCCTCGTCGAAGTCCTGGCTGGCGATGGTGACCTTCTCGCCGTCGCCGCCGCCGCCGCCTCCGCCGCTCTTGTCGTCGTCGAGGTCGTCGCCGGCGCAGCCGGAGAGGACGAG
Source organism: Nocardioides lijunqiniae (assembly GCF_015024225.1). Taxonomy (GTDB): domain Bacteria; phylum Actinomycetota; class Actinomycetes; order Propionibacteriales; family Nocardioidaceae; genus Nocardioides; species Nocardioides lijunqiniae. The sequence goes on along the minus strand of NZ_JACJGM010000001.1, from coordinate 185,061 downwards.
GGTCGCGGAGACCGCCAGGGCCGCCAGCAGGCGCGCCGGGGTTGGAATTCGGGTCATGGTGCTGCACCTTCTGTGTCCCGCAGGTGAGCCTGCGCGTGTCCGGTGACGGGGGCAGACCCTCGTCAGTGGCCGCCGTCGGCCGACGCTCCCACAGTAGGCGCTGGCACCGACACCGCCGCCTCGACGTCTCGCGCAGGGGGCGGACCACTCTCGGGGCGGGCCCACCGCTCGACGAGGGAGGCGGCGACCTCGAGCACGAGCGCCATGACCGCGACCACCACGGCGCCGGCGATCCCCTTGCCGTAGTCCTCCGAGTCGAAGCCGTCGACGATGACCTTCCCGAGACCGGGACCGACCACGAGCGCGGCGATGGTGGCGGTCGCCCACACCTGCACCAGGGCGAGCCGGAGTCCGGAGACGATGAGGGGCAGCGCGAGGGGCAGCTCGACCCGGAAGAAGAGCTGGCGACCGGTCATCCCCATGCCGCGGGCGGCCTCGACGACCTCGCCGGGCACCTCGCGCATGGCGACGTAGGCGTTCGTGACGATGGGCGGCAGGGCGAACAGGGCCAGGGCCGCGAGCGTGGAGGCGCCCGCCCGGCCGTAGGGGCCGAGCTCCGCGGCGCCGGGGAAGCGTCCGCCCGTCCAGCCCCAGGGATCGGCGACGACGAAGATCGCGAGCAGGGCGAAGGTCGGGACCGCACGCCCGAAGTTCGTCAGGTTGATCGCGAGGAACCCTCCCCGGCCGAGGTGGCCGAGGGTCAGCGCGAGCGGGAGGGCCACTCCGGCGGCGAGGACCATCGCGGTCGCCGTCAGCAGCAGCTGCTCGACGAGGAGGGCGAGCATGCCGTCGTACCCGCGCCAGTTGGCGCCGTCGAAGAGGTAGGCGAGGGAGTCGGAGAAGACGTTCACACCCGACCTCCCCTCGCCCAGGGCGTCAGGGCCCGCTGGGCGAGCACCAGGACCGCGTCGAGCACCAGCGCCAGCAGCACGCAGAGCACCGAGGCGGTCAGGAGCTCGGCACGGAAGTTCGCATCGACGCCGTGGGCGATCAGCCGCCCCAGGCCGCCGTAGGTCCCCTCGACGAGGCTGCCCACGGTCGTGAGGGCCACGGTGGAGACGGTGGCCACGCGCAGTCCGGCCACGATCACGGGCAGGGCGAGCGGGAGCTCGACCTTGAGCAGGAGCTTGCCCCTGCCGTAGCCCAGGCCGGTCGCCGACTCGCGCACCTCGTCGGGCACTCCCCGCAGTCCGTCGAGGATGGCGCGCACCAGGACGGTGAGCGCGTAGAGCGCCAGCCCGAGGACGACGGTCGTCGCGGAGATGCCGGTGAACGGAAGGAAGAGGGGGAAGAGCGCGAGGGAGGGGATCGTGTAGAGCCCGGTCGCGCCGCCGAGCACCCAGGCCTCGGCACGGGGGAACCGCCGTGCCAGCAGCGCGAGGGGGAACGCGATGAGGACCGCGAGCACGAGCGCCGCCAGGGTGATCTGGACGTGCCACTGCAGGGCGTCGAGGATCTGGTCGCTGCGGTCCTCGACGTACTGCCAGCAGACCCACTCGTTGGCGTCCTGCGTGTTGGCGTAGCACTTCGGCTCGCGCGCCGACCCTGCTGCCGTGAGCAGCGCCGCGGGTAGGGTCACCGCATGGACGCTACCCGTTCCGGGGCCCCGGGCGACGACTCCGCACCGATGATCCGTCTCAGCGGCGTGGGCAAGACCTACGACGACGGCACGGTCGCCGTGCAGGAGCTGGACCTCGAGATCCGGCGCGGCGAGCTGGTCTGCCTCGTCGGCCCGTCCGGGTGCGGCAAGTCGACGACGCTGAAGATGATCAACCGGCTGATCGAGCCCACCACGGGGCGCATCGAGATCGACGGCAAGGACGTCACCGGCGAGGACCCCGTCCAGCTGCGGCGCGGCATCGGCTACGTCATCCAGCAGGTCGGGCTGTTCCCGCACCAGAAGATCACCGCCAACGTGATGACGGTGCCGCTGCTCTACGGCGAGTCCAAGTCCGTGGCGCGCGAGCGGGCCCACCACCTGCTGGAGCTCGTCGGGCTGGACCCCGCGACGTACGGCGACCGCTACCCCCACCAGCTCTCCGGCGGCCAGCGGCAGCGGGTCGGCGTGGCCCGGGCGCTCGCCGCGGACCCGCCGGTGCTGCTGATGGACGAGCCGTTCGGCGCCGTCGACCCGGTCGTGCGGGTGCGGCTGCAGGACGAGTTCCTGCACCTGCAGCGCGACCTGGGCAAGACCGTCGTGCTCGTGACCCACGACATCGACGAGGCCGTGCGGATGGGCGACCGGGTCGCGATCTTCGCCGTCGGTGGGCGCCTGGCGCAGTACGCCACCCCCATGGAGCTCCTGGCGCGACCGGCCGACGACTTCGTGGCCGACTTCGTGGGCTCCGAGCACGGCCTGCGCCGGCTCAGCGTGACCCCGCTCGACGTCGCGCACATCGAGCCGCTCGACGGCGTCAGCGTCGGCGACCTCGCCTCGACCATCGACCTCGACAGCACCCTGGAGCAGGCGCTCGCGACGATGCTGCGCGACGACCGGATGATGGTGGGCGTCAAGGACGGCCCCCGCTTCGTCGGCGTCCTCACCCCCAACGGCGTGCACCGCGCGCTGCGCGCGTCGCTGGAGCGCTAGCCGGGGCCCTCGTCGACGGGCACGTCGCGGTGCCAGGACTCGGTGACGTACTTGGTGACCCAGCCCATGGACACGTAGAGGCCGTCGGCGCCGGTGGAGGAGTCGGCGTCCACCTCGAGGGTGACCCGGTCGCGTCCGCGGGCGGCGGCGTCCGCGATGACCGTGCGGAGCAGCCCCTTGGCCACGCCGCGGCCGCGGGCGGCCTCCAGCACGCCGATGTAGGCCACGTAGGAGCCGTCGGGGCCGTTGGCCGACTCGGAGTGGGTGCCGATCAGCGCACCGACCGGGGTCGGCCCGTCGCCGTCGTCGACCTCGGCGAGCCACCAGTGGTCCCAGCGGTGGCCGGGGTCCTCGCGCAGCCGGCTCATGAACTCGTCGAAGGTCTCGGCCCAGGAGTTGAAGTGGTCGACGAAGGCCCCCTCGAGCACCTCGTGCACCTCGCGCAGGTCGTCCTCGTCGGGCATCCCGTCCCGGCCGCGCCGCACCAGGCGGAAGCGCGCCTTCTCGGTCTCCCAGCGCTCGGGCGAGGGGACCAGGTCGGCCTCGTCCGAGGTGACCGGGCGGCTCATCTGCCACCAGGTGCGGACCTTGGTGAAGCCGCCCGCCTCGAGCCAGCGGTGCTGACGGTCGTCGTCGGCGAAGGACCCGGTGTCGATCTGCTGGACCTCGAGCCCCCGGGCCGCGCCGACGGCGCGAGCCTGGCCGACGGCCCACTCCACGAGGACGTCGGAGCAGGATCGGCCGAGCCCCTCGGTGAGGTCGCGGGAGACGATGTGGACGAAGAGCATCCGCCCGCCGGCGCGGTCGTGGACGCTGCCCCAGGCCTGGATCTCGCCGGCCGCGTCGCGCACCACGACGTTCTCGCGGGTGCGCAGCCCGGCCTCGGACACCTCGACGAGGACGTCGTCGAGGCCGGAGCCGGCCCAGCCCCGCCCGTGCTGCTCGTGGGCCCGGAGCAGGTGGGTCAGCCGCGCCAGCGTGAAGCGGTCGCCGGGGTCGGGCGACTCCACGGACCAGCCGGTGGGCAGGCCGGGCTGCTCGGGCAGGAGCTCGTCGGGGTCGCTCTCGAATCGGGACTCGTCGGTGCTCACGAACGACGATTCTCCCAGTACGGCGTCACGGGTGCGCCGCGTGGGTGCTCAGGCGTGCTTGCGGGTGGCCTGGGCGGCCTGCCACTCGGCGGTGACGACGTCGAGCTCGCGCTCGATCTCCGCCACGCGGACGATGGCCTCGGCGGCCCGCTCCTCCGCGGCGTCGAGCCGGGTGCGCAGCGAGACGATGTCGCGCTCGGCGTCCTCGGCACGCCGCTGCTCGGCGGCGAGCTTCTGGTGCGCCTCGACCAGGCAGCCCTGGGCGTCGCCCAGGTCGCGCTCGAGGGTGGCGATGGTCTGCTCGTGGTCGGCGATGCGGGCCGAGGTCGCGACGACGTACGCGGCGTTCTCGGCGGTGCGGGCGACCGTGATGTCGCGGTAGCCCTGCGCCTGGGTGGCGCGGTCGCGCGCCGCCTCGCGCCGGGAGTCGGCGAGCTCGGCGTGGGTGATGCGGGTGGCGGCGGCACCGAGGCCGACCGCGAGGATGCCGGCGAGGGTGACGGCGAGCCACGAGCCGGTGAGGGCGGTCCCGGCGACGGCCAGGGCGGCGACGAGGAGCAGCGTGCCGGCGACGACCAGGCGGGTGGACCGCTGGCGTCGGCGCACGGGCGTGCTGGACGGGGAAGCCATGTGCTGACAGTAGGTCGCGGCGCGGTCGCGCGGGCGCAGACGCGCCGCGACGCATGGGGCCGGAGTTGCCGCTGTGACGCGGCCGACGTACGGCGGTCAGGCGGTGGTCAGGCGGTGGTCAGGCGGTGCTCAGGCGGGGGGCGGGTCCCCGGGCACCCGGCAGGCCCGCTCGAGGAGCAGGGCCGTGACCACCACGGCCAGCCCGCCGACCGCGGCGACCACGGACCGCAGCAGCCGCTGGTCGCCGAGCTCGGCCTCCGAGCCCAGCCAGCTCAGCCCGTAGCCGAGGTAGCCGCCCCCGGCGAGCGCGCCGACGTAGGCGCAGGCACGCGCGAGCACCAGCCGGTTGACCGCCTGGTGCGACTCCAGCCGCTCGCGGCGCACGTGGACCGAGCGCCAGGTGGCGTGCGCCGCGGCGCCGAGGATGGCGGCGACGAGCAGCAGCGCGAGCGGCTGGGTCCACGAGACCACGGGCGCCGTGCCGCCCACCCGCTCGGAGAGCGGGTGGACCAGCCAGCCGATCGCGAGGCCCGCGACCGCCCAGCCCGCCAGCGCGGCGGGTGGGGTGGGGCGCAGCGAGCCCGGCGGCGGGCCGCCGTCGGGGCCGGGGGCCTGGGTCACTCCACGTCGAGCGCGAGGTCCTCGCGCTGGACGAGCCCGTCGGTGCCGAGAGCGGCCAGCAGCTCGGCGATCGGGCCGCGGTCGGGGAAGACGGCGTCCGGCTCGACGTCGTACCAGGGCTTCAGCACGAACGGGCGCTCCGCGGCCCGCGGGTGCGGCAGGCGCAGGTGCTCGTCGTCGCTGCGCCGGTCGCCGACCACGATGAGGTCGACGTCGAGGGTGCGTGGGGCGTTGGGGACCTCCGTGCGCTCGCGGTCGAAGGCGTCCTCGATGGCCAGCGCCCGGTCCATCAGGCGGTGCGCGGCGAGGGTGGTGTCGACCAGCAGCACCGCGTTGAGGTAGCTCTCCGCGTCGGGAGGAGAGTCCACGGGCTCCGTCTCGTAGACCGGGGAGACGGCGGTGACCCAGACGTCGGGGGTGTCGGCGATGGCCTCGACCGCGCCCTGGAGGCTGGCCATCTTGTCGCCGAGGTTCGATCCGAGGGCCAGCACCGCACGTCGGATCGGTCGCATCTCACCGGTGAGGGTGTCGGCGTCGATGATGTTCGGGTTGGGGGTCTCAGTCACGGCGGCCCTCGCGTTTCCGGGTGATCGTGAGCGCTACGTCCGAGAACGTCGCCTCGATGGGGGCATCCGGCTTGTGAACGGTCACCCGCGCCCATTCAACACGAACGTGCAAGAGGCACACGTCCGCGATCCGCTGGGCGAGGGTCTCGATCAGGTCGACCGGATCTTTCTCCACGGCGGCTTTCACCGAGGCCACGAGACTCCCGTAGTCGACGGTGTCTTGCAAGTCGTCCGAGGCCGCGGCGGCGGCCGTGTCGATGCCGAGCGAGAGATCGATCACGAAGGTCTGGCCCTCGCGCCGCTCGAACTCGAAGACCCCGTGGTGGCCGTAGCACTCGATGCCGAGCACGGCGAGCTCGTCGGTCATGTGGCGCCTTCCGTCGGGTGCAGCAGGTCGTACGCCGCCAGCGCGTCGCGGCTGGCGCGGACGTCGTGCACCCGCAGCCCCCACACGCCCTGACGTGCGCAGTGCAGGACCACCGTCACATGGGCGTGCTCGCGCCGGTCGACCGGGCGGGGGGTTCCGTCGGCGCGGGCGAGCAGCCGGCCGAGGAACGCCTTGCGGCTGGCCCCGACCAGGATCGGGAGCCCCAGCTCCTGGAGCCGTCCCAGGTCGCGCAGCAGCGACCAGTTGTGCTCGGCGAGCTTGGCGAAGCCCAGGCCGGGGTCGAGCACCAGGCGCTCCGGGGCGACGCCGGCCGCGAGGACGGCGTCCACGCGGGCCGCGAGCTCGTCGCGCACCGCGGCCACGACGCCGCCGGGCCCGTCGTAGACGGCGAGGTCGCCCATCTGGTCGGCGTGCGCGCGCCAGTGCATCGCGACGTAGGTGACGCCCGCCTCGGCGACGACGCGCAGGATCCGCGGGTCGGCGAGCCCGCCGGAGACGTCGTTGACGATCGTGGCCCCCGCCGCGACGGCCGCCTCGGCCACCTCGGCCCGCATGGTGTCCACCGAGACCGTGGCGCCCTCGGCCGCCAGGGCGGCGATCACCGGCACCACGCGGTCGAGCTCCTCGGCCACCAGCGGGCGCGTCGCGCCGGGCCGGGTGGACTCCCCGCCGATGTCCAGCACGTCGGCGCCGTCCGCGAGCAGCCCGAGCCCGTGGGCGACGGCGGCGTCGGGTCGCAGCCACCGGCCACCGTCCGAGAACGAGTCCGGAGTCACGTTCACGACACCCATCAGCACCGGGGTCGTCGCCATGAGGAGAGGCTAGTGGCTCGGTGCACGGCGCCGGCCGGCTGATCGGGGACGGTAGTTTGTCACCGCCGGCAAGGCGCCGGCCCGACGAGCCCCCGACGAGCAGGAGACCTGATGCCCCACCCGTTGCGGACCCTGGCGGTGCGCGTGGTCAAGCCCCTCGTGCCGGAGTCGCTCTGGCGGCGGCTGCGCGGCCTCGCGGGCGCAGCGCCGGCTCCCCAGCCCGTCGCACCGCTCAGCCCCGCCGAGCAGCGGCGCCGCCGGCTGCAGGCGATGGACCTGACCGAGCTGGCCCAGGAGTTCCGCACGGACAAGTGGGGACGGCACTTCTACACCCCGCACTACCAGCGCCACCTCGAGCACCTGCGCGACGAGCGGTTCACCCTGCTGGAGATCGGGATCGGCGGCTACGCCCGGGAGAAGCAGGGCGGCCGGTCCCTGCGCATGTGGAAGCACTTCTTCCCGCGCGCCCAGATCGTGGGCCTCGACATCGAGGACAAGTCGTTCGTCGAGGCGCCCCGGATCAAGGCCTACCAGGGCAGCCAGACCGACCGCGAGGTCCTCGAGCGCATCGTGGCGGAGAACGGTCGCCCGCAGGTCGTCATCGACGACGGCAGCCACCGCCCCGAGCACATCCGGGAGACCTTCCGGGTGCTGTTCCCCATGCTCGCCGACGACGGCGTCTACGCCATCGAGGACACCCAGACCTCCTACTGGCCCACGTGGGGTGGCAGCGAGGACAGGCAGGACCCCACGACGACCATGGCCCTGGTCAAGGACCTCCTGGACGGCCTCAACTACGAGGAGTTCCTCGACGCCGACTACGAGCCCACCTACAGCGACCGCCACGTGGTCGCCGTGCACGCCTACCACAACCTGATCTTCATCGAGAAGGGCCTCAACAACGAGGGCGGCGGCCCCACCCCCGGCCGCAAGAAGGCCGGCGACACCGCCCACGGCGCCTCCGCCTGACGGCGGGCCCGTCAGCCGCGGCGGCTGTTGATCAGCGCCATCGCCTCGTTGCGGGTGGCGGGGTCCGAGAGCATCGAGCCCCGCACCGCGGAGGTGATGGTGCGCGCCCCGGCCTTGCGGACCCCGCGCATGGTCATGCAGAGGTGCTCGGCCTCGATCACCACGATGACCCCGCGCGCCGCCAGGATGTCCATGAGGGCGTCGGCCACCTGGGTGGTGAGGCGCTCCTGGACCTGGGGGCGCTTGGCGTAGACGTCGACCAGGCGCGCGAGCTTGGACAGCCCCGTGATCTTGCCGCTCTCGGCGGGGATGTAGCCGACGTGGGCGACGCCGGTGAACGGCACGAGGTGGTGCTCGCACATCGACCACAGCTCGATGTCGCGCACCAGCACCATCTCGTCGTGGCCGATGTCGAACGTCGTGGTGAGCACGTCCTCGGGCGTCTGGCGCAGCCCCAGGGTGAGCTCGGCGTAGGCGCGCGCGACCCGGGCCGGGGTCTCCCGCAGCCCCTCGCGGTCGGGGTCCTCGCCGATGGCGAACAGCAGCTCGCGCACGGCGGCCGCCGCACGCTCGTGGTCGAACTCCGGGATCTCCTCCGGCGGGCGCTCGGGCGTGCTGATCGGGTCGGCCACGTCTAGCCCGGCATCCCGGAGCCGGGCTCGGGCGGGCCCGCGGTGGGTCCTGCGGTGGGCCCTGCGGTGGGCGGGGTGCCGCCGTGCACGTCGCCGCCGGATCCGGGCGGCGTGATGATCGCGCCGGCGCTCTCCTTCTCCGGTGCGTGGCCGTTGGCGGCGACCCGGTCACGGATCTCCTGCGGGATCTCGATCGGCGGGATGTCCGAGGGGTTGCGGTCCGGCGAGCCGGTCCACGCGGGTCGCTCGGCGCGGCGGCGCAGCGGGGTGAAGACCTCCGCCACCTGCTCCTTGTCGAGCGTCTCCTTGTCCAGCAGCGCGAGCACGAGGGAGTCCAGCACGTCGCGGTTCTCCTCGAGGATGTCGAAGGCCTCCTGGTGCGCGGCGGCGAGGAACTTCTTCGTCTCGTCGTCGATCATCGCCGCGACGTCCTCGGAGTAGTTGCGCTGGTGACCCATGTCGCGGCCCAGGAACGGCTCGGAGTTGGAGTCGCCCAGCTTGATGGCGCCGAGTCGCTCGGTCATCCCGTACTGCGTGACCATGGCGCGCGCCAGCGAGGTGGCCTTCTCGATGTCGTTGCCGGCCCCGGTGGTGGGGTCGTGGAAGACCATCTCCTCCGCGGCGCGGCCGCCCAGCATGTAGGCCAGCTGGTCGAGCATCTCGGAGCGGGTCTGGGAGTACTTGTCCTCGTCGGGCAGCACCATCGTGTAGCCGAGGGCGCGCCCGCGGGGCAGGATCGTGATCTTGTGGACCGGGTCGGTGCCCGGCAGCGCCGCGGCGACGAGGGCGTGGCCGCCCTCGTGGTAGGCGGTGATGAGCTTCTCCTTCTCGCTCATCAGGCGCGAGCTCCGCTGCGGGCCGGCGATGACGCGGTCGATCGCCTCGTCCAGGGACGTGTTGGTGATGACCAGCTCGTTGTTGCGCGCGGTCAGCAGCGCGGCCTCGTTCAGCACGTTGGCCAGGTCGGCGCCGGTGAAGCCCGGCGTGCGGCGCGCGTACGACATCAGGTCGATGTCGGGGGCCATCGGCTTGCCGCGCGAGTGGACCTCGAGGATCTTCTTGCGGCCAGCCAGGTCGGGGGCGTCGACGCCGATCTGGCGGTCGAAGCGCCCCGGGCGCAGGAGCGCGGGGTCGAGGACGTCGGGTCGGTTCGTGGCGGCGATGAGGATGACGCCGCCGCGCACGTCGAAGCCGTCCATCTCGACGAGGAGCTGGTTGAGGGTCTGCTCGCGCTCGTCGTGACCGCCGCCCATGCCGGCGCCACGGTGGCGACCGACGGCGTCGATCTCGTCGATGAAGACGATCGCGGGGGCGTTCTCCTTGGCCTGCTCGAACAGGTCCCGGACGCGGCTGGCGCCCACGCCGACGAACATCTCGACGAAGTCGGAGCCGGAGATGGAGTAGAACGGCACCCCGGCCTCGCCGGCGACCGCGCGGGCGAGCAGGGTCTTGCCCGTGCCCGGAGGGCCGTAGAGGAGCACGCCCTTGGGGATCTTGGCCCCCACTGCCTGGAACTTGGCGGGCTCCTGGAGGAACTCCTTGATCTCGCCGAGCTCCTGGATCGCCTCGTTGGCGCCGGCCACGTCGGAGAACGTCGTCTTCGGCATGTCCTTGGTGATCAGCTTGGCCTTGGACTTGCCGAACTGCATCACGCCCCGGCCGCCGCCGCCCTGCATGCTGTTCATCAGCCACAGGAAGACGAGGATGATCAGCAGGATCGGCAGGAACGTCGCGAGCAGCGAGCCGAGCAGGCTGGGCTGGGGGTTCTCGGAGTTGGACTCCTCGATCGCCCCCTCCGCCACCTGCTGGTCGACGGCGCTGATGATGTCCTGCTGCTGGCCCCGGACGTAGTACGAGACGACCTTGTCGCCGCTGTCACGCACACCGGAGTCGAGGGTGGCCTGGATGGCCTGGTCCCCGTCGACGAAGGTGATCTCCTTGACCTGGCCCTTGGCGATGTAGGACTCCATGCGCGAGGTCGGGACCTCGTCGAAGCCTCCCCCGGGCGCGAGGAACTGGAGGGCCAGGAGGACGCCGACGACGGCGACCGCGATCCAGACCCAGGGACCCTTGAAAATGCGCTTCACAGACTTCTCTTCGCTTGTACTGGGCCTGTCGAGGTGAGCCCAGGACTGAACACTCGACGGTACACGCCGATCTCACCGCACAGTCTCTCAGGCACATGGGTGAAACGGCCGAGCGGGCGGAGTGGTTCCCGCGTGGCTGCCGCGGGCCGGGGAGGCGACGCGGCCGCGGCGCTCAGTCGAAGAGGCGGGGCTGCGGGGAGGCGTGGGCGGGGTCGACGCCGTCGAACAGGCTGCTGACCGACTCGCCCTCGTGGATGCGCTGGATCGCCGCCGCGAAGAGCCCCGCCACCGAGCGCACCTTCAGCTCGGGCCAGCCGGTGGGGCTCGGCACGGTGTCGGTGGTGACCACCTCGGAGATCATCGGGTGCCCCTGGAGCCGCTCCAGCGCCTTGCCGACGAACAGCCCGTGGGTGCAGGCGACCGCCGCGCTGGTGCAGCCCTGGTCGGCCAGCCGGTCGAGCAGCTCCAGGATCGAGCCGCCGGTGGAGATCTCGTCGTCCAGGACGATCGCGCGCTTGCCGGCGACGTCGCCGACGATCTCGTCGATGACCACCCGGTCGTCGGCCAGCCGCTTCTTGCTGCCGGCCGCGACCGGCAGCCCGAGCAGGCGGGAGAACTGGGTGGCGGTCTTGGCGTTGCCGAAGTCGGGGGAGACCACGACCGCGTCGGTCAGGTCCTGGCCCTGGAAGTGGTCGGCCAGCTCGCCCAGCGCCGTGAGGTGGTCGACGGGCACGGAGAAGAAGCCGTGCACCTGGGGCGCGTGGAGGTTCATCGTGATCACGCGGTGCACGCCGGAGGCCACGAGCAGGTCGGCGACCAGGCGGCCACCGATCGAGATCCGCGAGGCGTCCTTCTTGTCCGAGCGCGCGTAGGAGTAGTACGGAACGACCGCGGTGATGGAGGCGGCGGAGGCGCCCCGGGCGGCGTCGATCATCAGCAGCAGCTCCATGAGGTGCTCCTGCGTGGGCGGCGAGAGCGGCTGCACCAGGAAGACGTCGCGCTGGCGGCAGTTCGCCTGGAGCTGGGCCTGCAGGCAGTCGTTGGAGAAGCGGCTCAGCTCCACCGCCGACAGCTCGATGCCGAGGCGCTCGCAGATGCCCGTGGCCAGGGCCCGGTGGGCACTACCGCTGAAGACGACGATCTCGCGCACGTGCCTGCTTCCGGGTCGAGGCGCTCGGTGTGCTGAGGGTAGCCGTCGCGACCGGCTCAGGAGTAGACGTGCGGGGCGAGCGTCCCGATGTCGCGCAGGTTGCGGTAGCGCTCGCGGTAGTCGAGGCCGTAGCCGACGACGAACTCGTTGGGGATGTCCCAGCCGACGTACTTGACGTCCACGGGCATCTGCAGTGCCTCCGGCTTGCGGAGCAGGGTGCAGATCTCCACGCTGGCGGGGTTGCGGCTCGAGAGGTTGGAGGTCAGCCACGACAGGGTCAGCCCGGTGTCGATGATCTCGTCGACGATCACCACGTGGCGCCCGGAGATGTCGGTGTCGAGGTCCTTGAGGATCCGCACGACGCCCGACGACTTCGTGCCGGAGCCGTAGGAGGAGACCGCCATCCAGTCCATCTCGACGTGGCGCGTGAAGGCACGGGCCATGTCGGCCATGACCATGACGGCGCCGCGCAGGATCCCGACGATCAGCAGCTCCTTGCCGGCGTAGTCGCGCTCGATCTCGTCGGCGAGCTCGCCGACCCGCTCGAGGATCTGGGCCTCCGTGTAGAGGACGTTGACGAGGTCGTTCTCCACATGGGCTGCGTCCATGTCGTCAGGATTCCACAGGGCGCCGCCGCAGGCGCAGGTGGTCTCCCCCGCGGTACGCCGTGACGTGCCCGGGGAGCTGGATCTCCTTCGGGAGCCGGTCGCGGTTCCAGACCTGACGCTCCAGCGCGTCGACGTGGACGGCGAACAGCTCGCCGGGTGGGCACCCCGCGCGCAGGGCGGCCAGCCGGAGCATCCGGGTGCGCACGGCCTGGGGCAGCGGGCGGATGCGGGACACCGCGAAGCCGGTCTCGTCGTCGTGGTGCCGGGTCAGGTGCTGGGCCAGCGCCTCGTCGGCGAGGTCGTCCAGCGCCTCCATGTCGGGCCGCAGCTGCTCGGCGGTCCGGGCCAGCGTCTCCGCCACCCCCGGGCCCAGCTCGCGCTCCAGGACGGGCAGCACGGTGTGCCGCACGCGTGAGCGGGTGAACCGGGGGTCGTCGTTGTGGGGGTCGGTCCAGAACTCGATGCCCTCGGCCCGGCAGGCGGCCTCGGTCTGCGAGCGGCGGATGCCGAGCAGCGGGCGGCGGAAGACGTCGAACGCGGGACGCATGCCGGCGATCGACCGGCCCCCGGAGCCGCGCGCCAGCCCGAGCAGGACGGTCTCGGCCTGGTCGTCGAGGGTGTGGCCGAGCAGCACCGCCGCGGCCCCGAAGTGGGTCGCCATCTGCTCCAGCACCGCGTAGCGCGCCTCGCGGGCGGCCGCCTCGGGACCCTGCCCCGCCGCGTCCACCTGCACGCGGGCCGACGCCGTCTCGTCGGCGCCCAGCCCCACCATCTGGGCGACCACGCCGGCGGCGTGGTCGGCGGAGCCGTCCTGGAGCCCGTGGTCGACGGTGACCCCGACGACCCGGGTGGTCCCCCGGGCCTCGAAGACGGTCGCTGCCAGCAGCGCGAGGCTGTCCGCGCCGCCGGAGCAGGCCACGAGGACCGGGCCGTCGTCGAGGCCGGCCAGCCCGCGGCGCCGTACGGCGAGGCGGACCGCCGCGACGTCGGCGTCGAGGCTCATCGCAGGACGCGGGCGACCCAGGCCTCGGGGTCGGCGATCTCGGCCTTGGACGGGAGGTTCTCGGGCCCGGCCCACACGGCGTTGAACTCCTCCATGCCGACCTTGTCGACGACCGTGCGGACGAACGCCGCGCCGTCGCGGTACTGCGCCATCTTGGCGTCGAGACCGAGCAGGCGGCGCAGGACGCGGTCGAGGGTGCCGATGCCCTTGCGGCGCTCGTTGAAGGCGCGGCGGATCTTGTCGACGCTGGGGATCACGGTGGGCCCGACGCCGTCCATGACGACGTCGGCGTGGCCCTCCAGCAGGGACATGACGCCGGTGACGCGGTCCATGATCTCGCGCTGCTCCGGCGTGCTCATGACGTCGACCAGGCTGCCGCCGCGAGCGCCGCCCTTGATGCCCTCGACCAGCCGCTGGAAGCCGTCCTCGACGCCCGCGGGCTCGACGGTGGACGCGATGGCCTCGATCTCGGAGAAGAGGTGTCCGCGCATCCACGGCACCGCGGTGAACTGCACCCGGTGGGTCTCCTCGTGCAGGCACACCCAGAGCCGGAAGTCGGTGGGGTCGGCGCCGATCTCGCGCTCGACGTGGACGATGTTGGGCGCCACCAGCAGCAGCCGGCCGTCGGGCTCGTAGAACGGGTCGAACTGGCCGAGCACCTTGGAGCCCATGAAGCCCAGAAGGCCGCCGACCTCGGCGCCGGTGATGCGGGAGCCCACCTTGAGCGCGAGGCCGGTGGGCGGCTTCTTCGACGAGAGCCTCTCGATGATCGGGGCGACCACCACGCGGAACCCGTCGGCGTTGGCGCGCACCCAGCCGGCGCGGTCGACGACCAGCACGGGGGCGGTGTGGTCCTCAGCGACGAGCCCGGTGAAGTCGCGCACGAGCCCGGTCGAGCGATCGGCGTCGGCCCGCAGCTCGGCGACCACCTCGGCGGCCTCCTCGCGACTGGTCTCCGGGCCGTCGCCGGCGATCTTGGAGCCGACCGAGACGGCGAAGTCCCAGTCGACCAACGATTCCTGGGGGTTCGACGTCATGCCCCGAACCTATCCGCTGCCTGGGAGGCCCCGGCCCGGGCGAGCGGAGGGCGGTGGGGGTCAGCCGCAGCGGCAGGCACCCAGCGCGGCGGCCGCCGCGTCGAGGGCGACCTCGGCGTCGGTGCCCTTCAGACGTCCGACCCGGTCGGCCATCAGCACGAACAGCAAGGGCCGGCCGGACACGTCGGTGGCGACGCCCGCCAGGGACGCGACCCCGGTCAGCGTCCCGGTCTTGGCCCGCACCCGCCCGCGGCCCTCGGAGGGGCCGGCGAGGAAGCGGTCGGCGAGCGATCCGCTGAACCCGCTGACGGGCAGCCCGCTCACCACCGCGGCGAGATCGGGGCGCTGGGTCGCCAGGCGCAGGACGTCGAGCAGCACCGCGGGGGTCATCCGGTTGCGCCGCGACAGCCCGCTGCCGTCGTAGAGGGTGGTCCCGGCGAGGCGGACCCCCGCCTCGCGCAGGGTGCGCACGACGCCGCGCCGGCCGCCCTCGAAGGACGCGTCGCCGCTCACCTGCAGGCCCACCTGGCGCAGCAGCACCTCGGCGGCCTCGTTGTCGCTCACCATCAGCACCCGCTCGACGACCTGGCTCAGCGGCGCGCCCGTCACCTGCGCCACGGTCTCCGCGGTGGGGGGCGCGGCGCCCGCGGTGGGCCCGTCGACGACCGTCACGCCGGCCCCGGCCAGCGCCGCCGCGAACGCCTGCGCCGCGTCGAGCGCCGGGTCGGCCACCCGGCCGAACCCCTGCGCCGGCCGTCCCTCGTCGACCCACAGCGAGGAGATCGGCGAGACCACCCCGTCGGGCACGTAGTCGGGCTCCCACTGGCGGCTGGCGGAGGGACCGGTGAACGGCCCGGCGTCGTACTCGACGCGCACCCGGCGCACCCCCTGCTCGCGCAGCGCCGCGGCGGTCCGCTTCGCGAGGGTCACCACGTCGGCGCGGGCGGGATACGGCTGCTCGTCGCCGGCCGCCGCGGGCGCGCGCGCCAGGAAGGGGTCACCCCCGCCCACGAGCACGATGCGGCGGGGGCCGGCCCGGACGACGGAGGTCTGGAAGGTGTGGTCGGGGCCCAGCGCGAGCAGCGCCGCGGCACTCGTGACGACCTTGGTGGTCGAGGCGGGGACGGCCGCTCCGGACCCCCCGACCACGACGGGCCGCCCGCCGGCCAGGGGCGCGACCGCGGCCAGCACGTGCCGCCCGAGGTCGGGGTCGTCGAGGTACGGCGCGAGCGCGCGCCGCACCTTCGCCGGGCTCAGCGCCGAGGACCGGGCCACGGGCGCGACGTCGCCCGGGGCGAGCACCGGGGGCAGGTCGACGCCCTCCGGCGGCGCGATCGCGGCGGGGTCGGCGGAGGAGGAGTCAGGCTCCAGCCAGCGGTCGAGGAGGTCGTAGTGCCAGGTCGCGAGGCCCGCCAGGACGAGCGCGAGCACCAGCACCGTGCCGATCGTGCGACGCACCTCTCACCTCCGACTGCCTCCCGACTGCGTGTGCGCAGCCATTGTGCGGGACAATGATCCCCGGCCTCGCCGGGCCTGCCGCAGGCGACTGACATTCCGGAGGAAGACGTGCTCGAGTTCGACGTGCTGGTGGAGATCCCCAAGGGCGAGCGCAACAAGTACGAGGTGGACCACGAGAGCGGTCGCATGCGCCTGGACCGCATGCTCTTCACCTCGACGCAGTACCCCGCCGACTACGGCTACATCGAGAACACCCTGGGCCAGGACGGCGACCCGCTGGACGCCCTCGTGCTGCTCCAGGCGCCGACGTTCCCGGGCTGCCTCATCAAGTGCCGCGCGATCGGGATGTTCCGCATGACCGACGAGGCCGGCGGTGACGACAAGGTCCTGTGCGTGCCCGCGAAGGACCCCCGCCAGGAGCACCTGCGCGACATCAACCACGTGCCGAAGTTCGACCGGCTCGAGATCCAGCACTTCTTCGAGGTCTACAAGGACCTCGAGCCCGGCAAGTCCGTCGAAGGCGCCGACTGGGTCGGCCGCACCGAGGCCGAGCTCGAGGTCAACGCCTCCTTCAAGCGGTTCCTCGACACCGGCGGCGCCGCTCACTGAGGCCGCTGGCCGGAGGAGTTTCGCCGGTCGCCCGGCGAAACCCACGGTTCCGGGGCGTTATTTCGGCCCAGAAGCTCCAGAATCGCCGGTCGACCGGCGAATCTCCCGCCGCCGGCTCAGCGCTTGACGGCGCGGAAGTACGACATCCCGCCGGAGGGCTCGAGCGTGACGTCGCGACCGCCCTGGGCGGTCAGCCACAGGTGGACGTCCTCGGAGGTGCAGCCCGGCCCGAGGACGCCGGCGAGCCGGCCCGTCGTGCGCAGCGGGGCGTGGCGCAGGCCGGAGTCGTTGAGCATGGTGCTGCCGGTGATCGTGCCGCCGGGGCGGAGGACGCGCATCATCTCGACGACGGCGCGCGCCGGGTCCGGGAAGCAGTGCAGCCCGGTGAACGACACCACCACGTCGAAGGCGCCGTCCTCGAACGGCAGGTCCTCGACGTCCGCCAGCCGCGTCTCCACCTGCTCCTCGACGCCGAGCGCGTAGGCGGCGTCGGCGGTGCGGTCGAGCATCGTCCGGGAGATGTCGGCGGCGACGTAGCGCAGACCCTGGCCGGGACGCAGCCCGCGCAGCGCGACCCCGCCGCCGCACGGGACGTCGAGCACCGTCGTGCCCGCCGGCAGCGCCCCGAGCTCGTCGGTGGCGGCGTAGAGCCGGTCCAGGTCGCTCTGCAGCCCGACCGCCCAGGCCACGCGACCGACGGTCGGATGGCTCACGAGCCACGGGTAGACCGTCGCCCAGAGGGGGTCCTCGGACCAGCCGCCGAGCCCGAGCCGGCGACGACCGGGCAGCTTCACGGGGTCACGGTCCGACCGGCCCCACGAGGTCGGGGGAGCGCAGCATCTCGGGGGGTACGCCGAACGCGTCGACGAGGTCGCCCGCGAGGGGGCGGATCTTGCGGCACAGCGAGGACACCTCCCGGCTGATCGCCTTGGAGCGGGCCACGGTGAGCCGTCCGTGCTCCATGAACCACGCCCGGTCGGCCTCGATCGTCGACAGCGCGTGCAGGTCGCACAGGAGGTTGAGGCTGACCTTGAGGTCGCCGTCGGGCAGCGCCCGGGTCTTGGCGACGAACGCCTCGAGGACGAGCCGCTCCACGTGGGCGCGCGCCGCGGCGATCACGTGGTCCTGCACCTGGGAGAAGACCGCACCGGGGTTCATCTTCTGGTCGATGCCTCGCTTGAGCCGCCGGGCGACCCCGCCGAGCATGTGCTCCTCGCGGAAGCGCAGCATGGCCAGCTGGTAGTCGGGGTCGAGCAGCCCGGCCTCCTGGTCCCAGCCGTCGTCGCCGCCGGGCAGGACGTCCTTGATGCGCTCGAGGAGCTTGTGGACGCTGGTGCGCTCCAGCACCGTCTCGACGGCCAGGCCGGCCACGAACCGCACCATGCCGAACTGGTCGAGGTCGGCGAACTCGCTGGAGTAGTCGGTGAGCAGGCCCTTGGCGACCAGCTGCAGGAGCACGTGGTTGTCGCCCTCGAACGTCGTGAAGACGTCCGTGTCGGCCTTGAGCGCCGCAAACCGGTTGACCGAGAGGTAGCCCGCTCCCCCACAGGCCTCCCGACACTCCTGGATGGTGCGCGTCGCGTGCCACGTGCCCAGCGCCTTGACGCCGGCGGCGAGCGACTCGAGCTCGCGCTGGCGCTGCTCGCCCTCGACGACACCAGAGAGGATGTCGTGCAGCTCGCCGGCCACGCGCTCCTGGGTGAAGTGCAGTGCGTAGGTGCGCGCGAGCAACGGCAGGAGCCGGCGCTGGTGCAGCCCGTAGTCGAGGAGCAGCTCCTCCTCGTCCTCGCGGGTCGCCTCGAACTGCCGGCGGCGCAGGGCGTACTTCGTCGCGATCGTCAGCGCCACCTTCGCGGCGTTGATGCCGGCGCCGCCCACGCAGACGCGGCCCTGGATGAGCGTGCCGAGCATGGTGAAGAAGCGCTTGTTGGGGTTCTCGATCGCGCTCTCGTAGACGCCGGCCGGGGTCACCTCGGCGAAGCGGTTGAGCATCGAGATGCGCGGCACCCGGACCTCGTCGAACCACAGCCGTCCGTTGTCGACGCCGTTGAGCCCCATCTTGA
Source organism: Nocardioides lijunqiniae (assembly GCF_015024225.1). Lineage (GTDB taxonomy): Bacteria > Actinomycetota > Actinomycetes > Propionibacteriales > Nocardioidaceae > Nocardioides > Nocardioides lijunqiniae. The sequence goes on along the minus strand of NZ_JACJGM010000001.1, from coordinate 166,687 downwards.
GGCCGTCGTCCTCGATGCGGACGCCCTCGCAGGGCTCTCCGCCCTCGCGGATCGGCACGACGAACGCGTGCACGCCCTGCGACTCGCCGGCGACGTGCAGCTGCGCGAAGACCACCGCGACCTCGGCGTGCTTGGCGGCGTTGCCGATGTAGTCCTTGCGCGCGTCCTCGCGCGTCGTCGTGATGACGAACTCCTGCGCGGCCACGTCGTACGTCGCGACGGTGCCGAGCGCCTGCACGTTCGAGCCGTGTCCGGTCTCGGTCATCGCGAAGCAGCCCATCAGCTCCCCGGTGATCAGCTTCGACAGGTAGGCGTCGTGGTGCTCCTGGGTGCCGAGCTGGAGGATCGCGCCGCCGAACAGACCGAACTGCACGCCCACCTTGACCAGGACCGACAGGTCGCCGAACGCGAGCGTCTCGAACGCCGCGATCGAGGCCCCGATGTCGCCGCCGCCGCCGTGCTCCTGCGGGAAGCCCATGCCGGTCTGGCCGGTCGCCGCCATCTCGACGACGATGTCCTTGACGCGCTCGCGGTAGTCGTCGACCGACAGCTGCTCGGCGTCCTCGAGCACCGAGGCGTAGTCGGTCAGGTTGCGGCGCACCAGGTTGCGGATCTCGGCGTACGTGCCGTCCAGGACCCCCTGCAGGGCCGCCACGTCGACCTGCGGCTCGACGTAGCCCTTGGCGCCGTGGACCGCGCCCTCGTGCTCGGGCGTGGTGGCGGACGGCGCGGCGGTGTCGGTGGCCATGACGGCACGCTACCGGCGCGCCCCCAGGGCCGGTCAGGGACGGGCGAAGAAGTTCGGCGCGGTCCAGTAGTAGAGGGACTCCTCGGCGACCGGTCGACCGGTGCGCGGCGCGTGGATCATCCGCCCGTTCCCGATGTAGAGCGCCACGTGGTAGATCGAGGAGGGCTTGCTGGAGGAACCCCAGAAGACCAGGTCACCGGGCTTCAGCTCCCCGGAGGAGATCGGCGTGGAGGCCTCGTACTGCGCCACGGAGTAGTGCGGCAGCGAGGTGCCGCCGCGCTGCCAGGCACCCATGGTGAGCCCGGAGCAGTCCCAGGAGGAGGGACCGGCGGCGCCCCAGACGTAGGGCTCGCCGATCTGGGCACGGGCGAAGGCGATGGCGGCGCGGGCGCCCGACGACGCCGGCGGGGGCGTCGGGTCGGCCTGGGGAGCGGGCTCCTCGGCGACGGGCTCCTCGGCCGCGGGAGCGGGCTCGTCCGCGGCGGGCGCGGACGGCTCCTCGGCCGCAGGGGCGGACGGCGCCTCGTCGGCCGCGGCAGCAGCCTCCTGCTCCGCGGCGGCCTGCTGGGCAGCGGCCCGGTCGGCGGCAGCGGCAGCGGCGGCCGCCTCGAGTCCGGCCTGGCGGCGCTCGGCCAGGGAGACGCTGATGTCCTGCAGGCGGGCCAGGTCGGCGAGCAGCGAGGACTTCTCCGCGGCGATCGCCTGCGCCTCGGCGGTCGCGGCGTCGGCGGCCAGCTGCGCCTCGTCACGCGCGTCGCGTGCCGCGGACTCGGTGCGCTCGGCCTTCGTGCGGGCCTCGGCGGCCCGGTCGCTGGCCTCGGCGGCCAGGGCGGAGGCCGCCTTGAAGTCGTCGTAGTTGCTGTCCAGCGCCGACTCGGTGTCGCGCATGGTGTCCATGCGCTCCAGGACGTCGAGGATGCCCTTGGACTCCATCACCCCGGAGACGGCGTTCAGGGTCGGCATCGACTGCACGGAGCTGACGACCGAGCTGGCGTAGACCTTGCGCAGCCGCGACACGTCGGCGGCCGCGGCCGCCTCCTCCTCCTCGGCCGTCGCGGCGGCGGCACGCGCCTGCTCGGCCTCGTAGCGGGCGCCGTTGAACGCCTCGGCGGCCTGGGCCGCGGCGATCGAGGACGCCTGGAGCCGGCCGTTGGCCGCGTCGATCGCGGACTGGATCGACGCGACGTCGTCGGTGCGGACGGCGACCGCGCGCTCGGCGTCGCGCACCTCGGCACGGGTGGGCAGCGGGGTGTCCTCGTCGGCGTGGGCGACCTGGGCGGTCGCGGCCCCTGCGGCGAGGGCGAGGCAAAGGGCGGCGGCAGTCGCGCGGGAGCGCACGGCGGTCTCCAGACGTGTCGGGGAAGTGAGCAACACCCGGCACGCTAGTGCTCAACAGTCACAAAAGCACCACTTGCACCAACATTTCTCAGATTCATCGGCGTGTCGACTTGACGAACTACAAGGTTGTAATTCGCTCGCGCCCGCTCGACGCGCAGACAGCCCCTGACGTCCGTGTCGCTTTGGAACGATCCAAACGACACGAGCGTCAGGGACCACCCCCGCCGGCGGAGGCCTCAGACCTTCTCGACCGGGATCGCCGAGGTGGTCGTGGTGGGGTGGGAGCGCAGGCTCCGCTTGTCGAACTTCTGCCCCGTGGCGATGCCGCCGAGGTAGAAGGACACGAAGGCGATCATGATGCCGGCCACGTCGTCGGCGAGGTAGTGCCAGCCGAAGTAGATCGTGGCGACGACGGTGATCGCGAAGTTCGCCCAGAAGACGATCTTGAGCACCCGGTTGCGCAGCGTGAACTGGACCATCAGGGCCACCAGCAGGGTGATGGCGGTGTGCAGGCTCGCGAAGCCCGCGACCGACTGCACGATGCCGGTGACGCCGCCGTGGATGACGTCGGCGCGCGCGAAGGCGAGGCTGTTCATCAGGTCGGTCGTCGGCGTGTGGGTCAGGTCGTTGTAGCGGGAGAAGTACTCGAAGCCGGGGCCCTTGGTCGGCAGGGCGTAGTACGACAGGGTCCCGAGCGACCACGCCAGGCACTGGGAGGTGGCGAACCAGTAGCCGTAGGAGATGTTGCGCGACCACACCAGCCAGGCGGTCAGGGCGAGCGGCACCAGCGGCAGGAACCACAGGTAGATGTAGGACAGGAAGTGCGCCGAGACGCTCTCCCCGAGGACCGCGTGCAGCACCACCGGCGGGTCCTGGCCGAAGAACAGCACCCGGTCGAGGTACATCAGCTCGCGGTCGTACTCCACGTCGCCGCGCACGAACGGCAGCGACGACTTGAGGTTCCGGTAGCTGACGTAGGTGATGTAGAAGGAGACGATCCCGACGGCCACCAGCGTCATGCGCTCGCGGTTCCAGTGGGTGCTCAGCCGCTCGCGCACGATGCCCGGCATCGCCGAGGGCCGGAGCCTGGAGTACCACAGCGTGCGCGGCAGGAGGTCGAGCAGCAGCGCGCCGAACAGCAGCAGCGGCAGTCGCGCCCAGGAGGGGCCGAGGAACTTGCCCTCGGGGTCCAGCAGCGGGCGGTCGTAGTGGTTGGAGACGACGAACGCGAGAATGCCCATCACCGCGGCGGTGCCGATACAGGTCACGTAGGCGCGGCGATACACGCGGGTCAGTGTAGAGACCGGTGCGACGATCGCCTCATCGGATCACCGCGAGTCGCGAGCGGTCGACGACCAGCCGCACCGGCTCCCCGGCCGCGGGGTGGGTGCCGACCGACGCGACCGCGTCCAGCTCGCCGAGACCGTCGACCCCGACCACGAGGCGCACCTGGTCGGGGGTGACCCGCGCCGACAGGACCACGCCGCGCAGGTCCCGGGCCCCGTCCGGCGCGGTCGAGGGGTCCACGGTCAGCGCCGAGCGGCGTACGGCGACCGCCGCGGCGGGCGGCAGACCGGCGGCGGCCAGCAGCCGCTGCGCCGCGTCGTCGACCAGGACCCGGGCGTAGCCCAGGAACAGCGCGGTCTCGGGGTCGGCGGGCGCGGCCCAGACCTTGCCGATGACGCCGCTCTGCACCAGGCGCCCGTCGCGCATCACCGCGATCCGGTCGGCCACGGTGTAAGCCTCCTCGTGGTCGTGGGTGACCATCAGCGCGGTCGTGCCCGCCGCGACCAGGATGTCGCGCAGCTCGCCGGCGAGCCGCTCGCGCAGTCCCGCGTCGAGGGCCGAGAGCGGCTCGTCGAGCAGCAGCAGCCGCGGCTCGACTGCCAGCGAGCGGGCGAGGGCGACGCGCTGCCGCTCCCCGCCCGACAGCGTGCCGGGCAGCCGGTCGGCGTAGCCGGCGAGACCCACGAGCTCGAGCAGCTCGGCGACGCGCGACTCGACCCCGCGGACCTTGCGCAGGCGCAGCGCGTAGCCGACGTTGCGCCCCACCGTCAGGTGCCCGAAGAGCTGGCCGTCCTGGAACATCAGCGCGAACCCCCGCTGGTGGGTCGGCACGCCGCCGAGGTCCTGCCCCGCCCAGGCGATCGTCCCGCGAGCCGGCTCCAGCCCGGCGACCGCGCGCAGCAGCGTGGACTTGCCCGACCCGGACGGGCCCAGCACGGCCAGCACCTGGCCGGCCGGTAGCTCGAGGTCGACGTCCACCACGGCGGGGACCCCGTCGTAGTCGACCGAGACGCCCGAGAGCGACAGGCTCATCAGAGCGCCCCCAGCGACGGGACGCGCAGCCGCTCGACCGCGAGCATGACGGCGGCCGTGGTGGCGGCGAGGACGACGGACGCGGCGAGGGCCATGCCGTAGTTCATCGCACCGGGGTGGCCGATCAGCCGGAAGATCACGACCGGGAGCGTCGCGCTCTCGTCGCGCGCCAGGAAGGCCGTCGCCCCGAACTCGCCCAGCGACGCCGCGAACGCGAAGCCCGAGGCCGCCAGGAGCGGGCGCCACAGCACCGGCACGTCGACGGTCAGCAGCGTGCGCAGCGGGCCGGCGCCGAGGGAGGCGGCGGCCTGGCGCTGGCGGTCGTCGATGCCGTCGAGCACGGGCACCAGCGTGCGGACCACCAGCGGCAGCGCCACGAGGGCCTGCGCGACCGGCACCAGCAGCGCCGAGTCGCGCAGGTCGAGGGGCGGGCGGTCCAGGGTGATCAGGAAGCCGAAGCCCAGGGTCGCCGCGGAGACGCCCAGCGGCAGCATGAAGAAGCCGTCGAGCACGGTACGGATCCGGCGCTCGGCGCGCGAGCGCGAGCGACGCGTGACGGCGAGCGCCACGAGGAGTCCGAGCAGCAGCGACATCCACGTGGCGTCGACCGCCGTGCGCAGCGACGTGACGAGGGCGTCGGTCACCGGCACGACCAGGGCCTGCTGGTCGCCCACGCTGTCGAGCGCGCGGTAGTTGCCCAGGCTCCAGGAGTCCCCGACGCGCAGCGAGCCGGCGACCAGGGTGACGACGGGCGCCGCCACGAGCGCCAGCAGCAGGGCCGTCATGGCGAGCTGCGGCAGGTCGGCGCGTGCGGGCCGGCGCGGCCGCGAGGGCACCCGGACGACGCTCGGGTCGGCGCTCGCGCGCAGCCGCGCGGCCACGGCCAGCAGCGCGACCACGGCGGTGAGCTGCACCAGGGACAGCGCCGCCGCGCCCGGCAGGTCGAGCAGGTCGGTGGTGAGCAGGTAGATCTCGGTCTCCACCGAGCTGTAGCGCGTGCCGCCCAGCGTCAGCACCACCCCGAACGACGTGGCGCAGAAGAGGAAGACCACGCTCGCGGCCGACACGATCGCCGGTCGCAGCGTCGGCAGGGTCACCGTGCGGAACACCTGCGCCGGGCTCGCGCCGAGCGCGGCCGCGGCCTCCGCGGGGCGGGAGTCGAGCGACTCCCAGGAGGCGCCGACCGCGCGGATGACGACCGCCGCGTTGAAGAAGACGAGCCCCGCGACGATCGCGACCGGCGTGCCGTCCAGCCCCAGGAAGCCCAGCGGGCCCGACTCCCCCAGCAGCTGGCGGAAGGCCACGCCCACCACGACCGTCGGCAGCACGAACGGCACGAGCAGCAGCGCCCGCACGGTGCGGCGCAGCGGGAACTCCAGCCCGTGCAGCGCGTACGCCGCCGGCAGGCCGAGCAGGACCGACACCGCCGTCGCCACCCCGGCCGACCACACCGTGAACCACACGACGCGTCCCGTGCGGGAGCGGGTCAGCACCTCGAGGACCGCGCCGGCGTCGAGCTCGCCGTCGGGGAAGAACCCCCGCGCCACCATGCCGCTGACGGGCAGCACGAAGAAGCAGCCCAGCACCACCACGGGCAGGGCGGCGAGGGCGACCAACGACGCGGGCCGCCGCACCGCGGGCGGCAGCGCCACGGATCGGGAGGCCACTACCGGGTCGTGACGTCGCGCCACTCGGTGAGCCAGGCGTCGCGGTTGTCGGCCACCTCGGCGGGGTCCACCGTGTGCGGCTCGTCGGGCTGCTGGGCGAACGACGCCCAGTCGGCCGGCAGCTCGGTGCCCTCGACGACGGGGAACACGTACATGCTCTCGGGCAGCGCGGCCTGGACCTCCGGGCCGAGCAGGAACTCCACCAGCGCCTGCGCGCCGTCGGGGTTCTTCGCGCCGGCCAGCACGCCGGCGTACTCCACCTGGCGGAAGCAGGTGTCGAGCAGCGCGCTGGTGGTGCTGCCGCCCTTGCCGTCGACCGTGAACGCCGGGGAGGAGTCGTAGGACAGCACGATCGGTCGGTCGCCCTTGCCGCCGCCCTGCGTGAAGTCGGCCTGGTAGGCGTCCGACCAGCCGTTGGTGAGACGGGCGCCGTTGTCCATCAGGTCCGACCAGTAGTCGGGCCAGTCGTCGCCGTACTCGTCGATGGTGGTGAGCAGGAAGGCCAGGCCCACCGAGCTGGTCGCCGCCGAGGGCAGCACGAACAGGTCCTCGTAGGCCGGGTCGGTGAGGTCGGCGAGCGTGGCCGGCGGGTCGATGCCCTTCTCGTCGAACCAGGTGTCGTCGACGTTGACGCACACGTTGGCGTTGTCGACGGGGGCGAGGGCGCGGTCGTCGTCGCCCTCGAGCACGTAGGTCTCGGCGCCGGCGGGCAGGTCGAGGTCGAGGCCCTCGAAGACACCGGCCTCGAGCGCCCGGGAGGCGAAGGTGTTGTCGACCCCGAAGGCGACGTCGCCGGTCGGGTTGCCCTCGGTGAGGACGAGCTTGTTGGTGAGCGTGCCGGCGTCGCCGGCGGCCCGCACCTCCAGCTGGTAGCCGGACTCCTCCTCGAACGCCGCCACGACCTCGTCGGGCAGGGCGAACGACTCGTGGGTCACCAGGACGACCGTGCCACCGGCCTGGGACCCGCCGGACGAGCCGTCCTGGCCGCGCTCGTCGTCGTCGGACCCGACGAGCGAGCAGGACGACGCCGCCAGAGCGAGCGCGGCCAGGCCGATCGTCGTCCGGGCAGCAGAAATGGACCTCATGATGTGACTCCCTTCGCCGGTACTAACCGGAGCAGGTTCAAGGGTCTGCGGCTGGTCCGCACTCTCAGCAAGCTCGCGCTTGCTCCCCTGTCGTGTGGGGCCACAGTAGCGCGCGGCTCCTGCGGGTCGTGTGCGAGGCTCCCAGCATGCCGAGCCGCCGCCACCAGCTCCTGGCCTGGGCCCTCCCGCGCATGCGCGGGTCCCGCGACCTGGAGGACGTCGCCACCGAGCGTGCCCGCGTGGAGCAGTGGCACACGACGCTCGACCGTGCGCTGCCCACCAACGCCGTGCCGCGCTTCGACCGGCGCTACACGATCACCACCGAGACCCTGGCCGGCGCCGGCGGCGCCTTCACGTCGTACACGGTGACGCCGCGAGGGCTCGACCCCGACCTCACGGTCTACTACCTGCACGGCGGCGCGTTCATGGCGCCCGTGGACCCCTTCCAGGTGCGCTACGTCGTCCGGCTGGCCACCGAGCTGCAGGCGCGCGTCGTCGTCCCCGACTACCCCCTGACGCCCGAGCACACCGTCCACGACTCGCATGCCGCCGTCGTCGACCACGCCGTCGGCTGGGCCGATGAGGGGCCGCTGGTGCTCCTCGGCGACTCCGCCGGCGGTGGCTACGCGCTCGGCGTGGCCGAGGCGATGCGCGACCGCGGCGGAGCGCAGGCGGCGCGCATGGTGCTGTTCTCGCCGTGGGTCGACCTCTCCACCAGCACGGCCGAGGAGACCGAGGCGCTCGACGCCTACGACCCGTGGCTGTTCATCGGCAAGCTGCGGGCGTACGCCGAGTGGTGGGCCGGGGGCGCCGACCGGCTGACCCGCTACGAGGCCTCACCGGCCCTGGGCCGCCTCGACGGGCTGCCGCCGACGCTGATGTTCTGCGGCACCCGCGACCTGCTCGTGCCCGGCTGCCGGCTGCTCGCCCGGCGTGCGGCCGAGACCGACTGGGACCTCACCTACATCGAGGAGCCCGACCTGCTCCACGTCTACCCCCTGCTGCCGCTCATCCCGGAGGCGCGACGCGCCTGGAGGCAGATGGTCGCGTGGCTGGGCTGAGCGTCGAGGTCGTCGCCTTCGACGAGCTCGACACCCGCACGGCGTACGCCGCCTGGCGGCTGCGGCAGGACGTCTTCGTCGTCGAGCAGGCCTGCCCCTACCCCGACCTCGACGGCCGCGACGACGAGCCGGGCACCCGTCACGTGCTGCAGCGCGAGGACGGGCGCCTCGTCGGGTACGCCAGGGTGCTCGACGACGTCGACGAGTGGCGGATCGGACGGGTCGTGCTCGCCCCGACCGCCCGGGGCCGCGGCCTGTCGGCGCCGCTCATGCTGGCCGCGATCGACGCCTGCCCGGGCCGCGACGTGGTGCTGGACGCGCAGTCGCCGCTCCAGGGGTGGTACGGGTCGCTGGGCTTCGTCGTCGACGGCGAGGAGTTCCTGGAGGACGGCATCCCGCACCTCCCGATGCGACGAGCGGCTGTCGACGGCGCCGTCTAGCGTCGGCGGGCATGACGACCTCCGACATCGGTGTGGTGGAGCTGCGCCAGTACACCCTGCACCCCGGGCGACGCGACGAGATCGTGGAGCTCTTCGACGCCGAGCTGGTCGAGACCCAGGAAGCCTGTGGGATGCGGGTCCTGGGGCAGCTCCTCGACCTCGAGCGACCCGACCGGTTCGTGTGGCTGCGTGGCTTCGCCGACATGGAGGCCCGGCGGCGGGCGCTGGAGTCCTTCTACGGCGGGCCCGTCTGGGGCCGGCACGCCGAGGCCGCCAACGCGACGATGGCGGAGTTCCACGACGTCTACCTCCTCGCGCCGGTCGGCGGGATCGACCTCGCTCCCTCGCGCGCCACGCACTCCGGCGCGACGCGCGAGCTGTCGGTCACGGTCTACGACGGGCGCCCGGACCTCCCGCGCGGCGAGGCCCTGGCGGTCCTCACCGGGCTGGACGCCCCCAACACCTACCCCGCGCTCCCGCTGCGCCCCGACGGCGACGTCACCGTCCGCATCGAGCCCGGGACGGCCCCGGCCGGACCGGTGCGTCAGGCCGTCCGCGCCCGGCCGACCGACCGGTCGCTGCTGCGGTGAGGCGTCAGGAGCCCGGGGCGGCGTAGCGCAGGCCGTCGGGCGCGGCCTCGCGCGTGGCCTGACCGCGGGCGACCAGCAGCTCGAGGTGGGCCTTGGTCTCCATCGCGGCCATGCCCTGGCTGAAGACGTCGAGCTTCGCGAACGGCGTCTCGTGCCGGGTCCAGCCGAGCCCCTGCGCCACGTCGTACGCCGTGACCGGGCCGGCGCCCAGCAGCCGGGCGCTGTCGTCGAGGCGCCGCTCGTGGTGGGCCAGGAGCTCGTCGACGCGGGCGTGCGAGGACGGGGCGACCGGACCGTGCGCGGGCAGGATCGTCAGGTCCGGCAGGCCGCGCACCTTGGTGAGCGAGGCCATGAAGTGGCCCAGCGGCTGGTCGACCTCCGGCATCGTGAAGCCGATCGACGGCGTGATCGTGGGCAGCACGTGGTCGCCCGCGAACAGCAGGCCGGCGGCCCGCTCGGCGAAGACGAAGTGCCCCGGCGTGTGACCGGGCGTGTGCACGGCGTCGAGCGTGCGGTGCCCCACCGCGATCTCGTGGTCGCCCTCCAGCCACGTGCCGGGGTAGGCCCAGATCGACATGTCCGGCGGCTCGCGGTCGTCGTCCATGCGGACCCACTGCTCGGCCACCTCGCGCGCGCCCGCCGACACCAGAACCTCGACGAAGGGATTCTCCGTGAGGTCCTCGATGTTGTTGAGCAGGTCGAGGGCCGGCTTCTCGTCGGCGCCGAGCGCGACGTCGATGCCGAGCTCCTGACCGAGCACGGTGGCCATCGTGAAGTGGTCGCGGTGCACGTGCGTGACCAGGAAGCGGCGCAGGTCGCCGAGGCCGTAGCCGACGTCGCGCAGGCAGCCCTCCAGCAGGTCGCGCGCCACGGGGATGGCCCAGCCGCCGTCGACCAGCGTCAGGCCGTCGTCGGTCTCGATGACGTAGACGTTGATCGCCCGCAGACCGTCCATGGGGAGCGGGAGCGGGATCCGGAGGATGCCGTCGGCCACCCGCCAGGCGCCCTCCGCGGTCCAGTGCTCGCCGGAGTCCGGCGAGACGGCGTGCGCGGTGCTGACGCCGGGGTCGCGCGGGGCGGCGGGGTCCGGGGTCACGGCACGGACGCTACTGCCCGACGTCGGGGAACCCGAGGTCGAGGGTGGGCTGCTGGATGCCGCCGTCGACCTCGAGCAGCTTGCCCGTGACGTACTGGCCCGCGCGCGAGGACAGGTAGAGCACCGCCGCCGCGATGTCCTCCGGCTCGCCGACGCGCCCCAGCGGCGTCTTCGACTCGAGCTGGTCCATCATCTCGGGCTGCCCGACGACGTACTCGAGGGCGCTGGTCATGATCGAGCCGACGTAGATCCCGTTGACGCGGATCCGCGGCGCGAGGTCCTGCGCGGCCATCCTCGTCCAGTGCGCCAGCGCCGCCTTGGCCGTGCCGTAGGCGAGGAAGCCGCGGTCGGCGGTGCGGCCCATCATCGAGCTGATCGTGACGATGCTCTTCTGCGCCTCGGGCGCCGACTGCAGCATCAGGGGCACGGCGGCGCGGCTCAGGGCGTGCGCGGTGGTGACGTTGAAGCTGAAGGCCTCGTTGAGGAACTCGTTGCTGGTCTTGAGGAACTCGGTCGGGAAGGTGCCTCCGACGTTGTTGACGACCGTGTCGAGCCGGCCGAACTCGTCGTACGCCGCCTGCGCCAGCCCGGCGACGGCGTCGAGGTCGCTGAGGTCGGCCGGCACGACCAGCGCCCGCCGTCCGGTGGCGCGCACCTGCTCGGCCACCCGCTCGAGCTGCTGCTCCGTGCGCGCCGAGATCAGCACGTCCGCGCCGGCCTCCGCGAGGGCGACCGCCGTACCGGCGCCGAGGCCGCGGCCGGCGCCGGTGACGATCGCGACGTGGTCGGTGACCGCGAAGCGGTCCAGGATGCTCATCGGGCGACCAGGCCGCGTCCGGTGACCAGCGGCAGGTCGAGCGCGGTGACCAGCCCGGGCGGGGCCGCGACCACGGCCGGCAGCGTCGTGATGATCCGCTGCGCGGTGGTGATCATGCCGGAGACGTTGTGGTCGCCGTGCTCGCCGTGGTGGGTGAAGTCGACCTGCATCATCGGCTCACCGGTGATCCTGACGCGGTAGCAGCCGTCGCTCCCGGCGGGCGGCGTCTCCCACTCAGGCACCTGGTCCGGGGCGGTGCGCGTGATGTGCTCGAGCACGACCCGCGGCGTGCCGTCGACCTTGCCGACGAGCTGGAAGCGGACGGCGCCCATCGTGCCGGCCTCGACGTCGCCGGAGACCGACGGGGTATGGACCTCGGCCGCGCGCCGGTCGACCTCCTCGGTCAGCGGCTCGTCGAGCACGACGTCGAGCCCGGCGGCGATCTGGCGCACGACGCTGCCCCAGGCCATCGTGAGGATGCCCGGCTCCCACAGCATCGGGCGGGCGTCCATCGGCTTGCCGAAGCCGAACATCTCGTTCATGACGACCGGCTGGTAGTAGGTCGAGTAGTCGCAGATCTCCATGACCCGGACCTCGTCGATGCGCCGGCTGAGGCTGGTCATCACCAGCGGCAGCACGTCGTTGGCGAAGCCGGGGTCGATGCCGTTGACGTGCAGGCTCGCGTTGCCGGCCCGGCAGGCGTCGTCGATGCGCGCCAGGATCTCCGGGGGCAGGATCTTCTCGGGCCACTGCAGCAGGACGGGTCCGCTGCTGGTGACGTTGATGCCGGCCGCGACGAACGAGATCAGGTCCTCGATGCACTCGAACACCCGGTCGTCGGCCATCGCGGTGTGCACGATCGCGTCCGGCTTCAGCGCGATCAGGGCGTCGCGGTCGGTGGTCGCGATGACGCCCAGCTCGCGCCCCAGGTCGGCCAGCACGCCGGCGTCCTTGCCGTCCTTGTCGGGGTTGGACACCCACACCCCCACGAGCTCGAGGTCCGGATGGGCGTCGATGCCCGCGATCGCGTGCCGACCGATGGTCCCGGTGGACCAGACGACGACGCGGAGCGGGTGGTCACGGCTGTCTCGAGGCATGGCGTCAACCTAGAACACGTTCTAGATTTGCGGAAGGGGCCCACCTGGCCCGAGCGGTCAGTGACCCGCGACCACCGGGCACCGGGTGCCGGAGTAGATGGTGGGCATGCAGCGGTTGCAGTGGATGCACGCGCCCGAGGTCTGGCGACCGGCCTGCAGTCTGGTGACCAGGTCGGGCTCGCGCAGGACGGCGCGCCCCATGGCGACGAAGTCGAAGCCGTGCTCCATGGCGCGCTCCATGGTGTCGAGCCGGTTGATCCCGCCCAGCAGCATCAACGGCATCGTCAGCGCCTCGCGGAAGCGCAGCGCCTTCTCCCAGAAGTAGGCCTCGTGGAAGTCGTAGTGCTTCATGAAGGAGCGGCCCATCGGCGTCCGCATGCCCAGGCGCACCGGGAGCGGCATCGAGGCCGCGAACTCCTTCAGCGGCACGTCGCCGCGGAAGAGGTACATCGGGTTCATCAGCGAGCTGCCCCCGCTCATCTGCAGGGCGTCGAGGTGACCGTCGGCCTCCAGCAGTCGCGCCAGCTCCAGGCCCGCGTCCGTGGTCACGCCGCCCTTGAAGCCGTCGCTCAGCGAGACCTTGGCGGTCACGGCGACCGCGTCGCCGACCTCCTCCCGCACCGCACGCGCGACCTGCCGAGCGAGCCGGGCACGGCTCTCCAGGGAGCCGCCCCACCGGTCCTTGCGGCGGTTGAGCCCGGGGGCCAGGAAGGAGGAGATCAGATAGCTGTGGGCCATGTGCAGCTCGAGCACGTCGAAGCCGGCGTCCACGAGCGTGCGCGCCGTCGCGACGTACGCCGCCGTGACGCGGGTCAGGTCCTCCTCGCTCGCCGCGCGGATCATCTGCATCGACAGCGGGCTGGGCATCCGGCTGGCACTGATCGCCCTCACCCCGTTGGAGCGGCCGTTGGCGACCGGGCCGGCGTGGCCGACCTGCCCGGCGATCGCGGCGCCGGTCGCGTGGATCGCGTCGGCGAGGCGCGCGAGCCCCGCGGCGGTGTCGGGGCCGACGACGATCTGCTCGGCGTGCGTGCGCCCCTCGGGGGCGACGGCGAGGTAGGCGACCGTCGTCAGGCCGATCCCGCCCTGCGCCACGGCCAGGTGGTAGTCGATCAGCGCGTCCGTGACCTGCCCGTGCGGGGCCCGTCCCTCGAAGGTGGCGGCCTTCACCGTGCGGTTGCGCAGGCGTACGGGTCCGAGCGTGGCGGGGCCGAACACGTCAGGGGTCACGGCCGGAACGGTAACGCGTTCTAGTTCTGGGCGCACCGGGTCGGGCGGACGGGTGGCACGATGCGGGCGTGACGACCGAGGCGCTCGACGCGCTCACCGCGCGCCTGCGGGCCGCCGGCTGCGTGTTCGCGGAGGACGAGGCGGCGCTGCTCGTCGAGGAGGCCGGCGACGACGCCGAGCGCCTCGAGACGATGGCCGCCGCGCGGGTCGCCGGGCTGCCGCTGGAGCAGGTCGTCGGGTGGGCCGAGCTGGACGGTCGCCGGTACGCCGTCGCGCCCGGCGTCTTCGTGCCGCGTCGCCGCAGCTCCCTGCTGCTGCGCCTGGCGGCGAGCCGGCTGGCTCCGGGTGCGGTCGTCGTCGACCTCTGCTGCGGCAGCGGCGCGCTCGGCGCCGCCCTGCGGGCGCGCGAGCCGGGCATCGACGTCCACGCCGCCGACCTCGACCCGGCCGCGGTCGCCTGCGCCCGCCGCAACCTCCCGCCGGACCGGGTGCACGCCGGGGACCTCTTCGACGCGCTGCCCGCGCACCTGCGGGGCCGGGTCGACGTCCTCGTCGCGAACGCGCCGTACGTGCCGACCACCGCGATCGCGTCGATGCCGCCGGAGGCCCGCGACCACGAGCACCGCCTCGCCCTCGACGGCGGGAGCGACGGCCTCGACGTCCAGCGTCGGCTCGTCCTCGAGGCGCCCGCCTGGCTGGCCGCCGGCGGGGTGCTGCTCGTCGAGACGGGCCGCGACCAGGCCGCCCGCACCGCCGCGCTCGTCTCCGGCGCGGGGCTCCTCGCCCGCGTGCACCACGACGACGAGATCGCCGGCTGCGCCGTCAGCGGCGAGCGGCCGGGCTGATCAGGCGCGACGCACGGCGAGGAGCGTCGTGTCGTCGTCGGCGCCGCTCTCCTGCATGGCGAGCACCCGGTCGACGAGGTCCTGGAGCGGCTCGCCGTCGGTGGTCGCCGAGGTGATGGCGCGCAGCCGGTCGGTGCGCTCGACCATGTCGGAGCCGCGGCGCTCGACCAGTCCGTCGGTGTAGAGCAGCAGCGTGGTCCCGACCGGCAGCGTCAGGCGCACGGACCGGGCGACCCCCTCCCCCACGCCCAGCAGGGGCCGCACGTCGCCGTCGACCTCGCGCGCGCTCCCGGGAGCGCTGAGCAGCGGTGCCGGGTGCCCGGCGTTCGCGATCTCGACCTCGCCGGTCGCCACGTCGAGCAGGACCACGACCGCCGTGGCCACCTGCACGTCCAGCAGCCCGTCCATCAGGCGGTCGAGGTGGTCGAGGCACTCGGCCGGCGAGTGGCCCTCGAAGAGGTAGGCCCGCAGGGCCGTGCGCAGCTGCATCATCGCGGACGCGGCCGTCACGCCGTGCCCGGCGACATCACCGATGACCAGCGCCAGCCGTCCGGGCGCCAGCTCGAAGGCGTCCCACCAGTCGCCCCCCAGCTGGTACGACGTGGCGGGCCGGTAGCTCGCCACCAGGTCGACGCCCGCGAAGTCCGGGGCGTGGTCGAGCACGACGTGGCGCTGCAGGGACTCGGCCATCGCGATCTGCTCGCGCGAGCGCAGCAGCAGCAGGCCGTTCATGTGCCGGCCGAGCACGTCGGCGGCCTCGACCTCCCAGTGGCTCCAGACCTCGCTGTGGCCGCGCACGACCTGGCGCCACTTCTCGAAGGAGCGACGCGGGCTCAGCCGCACGTGCGGTCCCTCGGCGGCGGCCAGCAGCTTGTTGGTGGGGTCGCCGCCCCAGTCGACCACCTGCTCGATCTCGGGGCGCAGCCACATCAGCCACCGGTCCGGGGACGCGCCGATGCGCAGCACCCCGGAGGCGACCGGCGCGAGGTCCGCGAGGCCGGGGTCGAGGGCGGCCAGGTTGCTGCTCTGGATGGCGTAGCGGTCCGGCCGGTCGACGATCGTCGCGATCCGGCGCAGGGCCGCCTCGTCCGGCACCTTTCCGACGGTGCGCACGACGCCGTCGAAGTTGAGCGCCAGGCCCGTCGCGTTCATCAGCGGCAGCAGCGCCGGGTCGCCGAGCAGCGAGTCCAGCGGGTCGTCGGAGCTCGCGGAGACGCGCGCGGTGATCTCGGCCAGCATCGCCTGGGTGGCGAGCGCCGCCTCCCGGTCGTCGGCCCGCTCGCGGTCGGCGATCATCGGCGAGGCCACCTGCGCCAGGAACTCCGCCGCCGAGCGGGCCTCCAGGGGCGGGCGGTGCGGCCCGGAGTAGTGGTGGCAGGCCACCAGCCCCCAGAGCTCCCCCTCGATGACGAGCGACACCGACATCGAGGCGGTGACCCCCATGTGCGAGAGGTACTCGACGTGGACCGGCGACACGCTGCGCAGCGAGGAGTGCGACAGGTCCAGCGGTGCGCCGGTCCCGGGATCGACGATCGGCGTCAGCGGCACCGGCACGTAGGAGATGTCGGTGATCAGCCGCAGCCAGTTGACCGTGTAGAGCCGCCGCGCCTGGGCGGGGATGTCGCTGGCCGGGTAGTGCAGGCCGAGGAAGGGGTTCAGGTCCGGGCGGCGGTCCTCGGCCACGACCTCGCCGTTCCACTCCTCGTCGAAGCGGTAGACCATCACCCGGTCGAAGCCGCTGAGCGCCCTGACCTCGCGGGCGATCTGGTCGGCCAGGGTCATCACCGTGGTGGCCGCCCCGAGCCGCGCCATCGCACTGCGGGCGGACTGGTAGCTCATCGGCGTCGCCCGCACCCGCTCGACCGTCTCGAGCTCCACCACCGTGCGCGCGCCCGAGCGGTGCACGCGCAGGTCGCACTCGAGTCCGGCGAGCTCGCCGCGCCCGACCTCGTCCAGCACGACGACCAGCGGCTCTCCGGGGAACCCCTCTCCCGCCCGCCCTTGCACCAGCTGCGCCGCTCGGGGCCCCAGGACGTCCGCGAGCGGCCGGCCCACGACGTCGTCCGTGGCCAGGCCGAGCAGGGAGACGGTGTTGGCGGAGGCCATCACCACCTCCAGCGTCTCGTCGGCGACGGCGAGCAGCAGTCCGTGGGGCTGGATGGCGCCGGGGACGTGGATCGGCTCGGTGTCGCAGGTGGTGAGGTCGGTCGCGGCGTACGCCGGCGTGTGGTCACCGGGAGGCGTCAAGGGGATCGTCACCTGCGCGGGTCCCGCCTTCCTGGGCACGCTCGAGCACCACCGGTACCGGCGGCGAGATTCAGTGTCCTCGATGCCTCGGCCCGGACGAAACCCCCGACCGGATGAGGCCGCGGGGAAGAACCAGGGGGGCACCACCGTTGGAGAGGGCATGACCACCATCGGACTCATCGGCAGCGGACACATCGGAGCGGCGATCGCCCAGCGGGCGGTGGAGAGCGGGCACGACGTCGTGCTCAGCAACTCCCGCGGGCCCGAGACGCTCACGGACCTGGTGGAGCGCCTCGGCGACCGGGCTCGTGCGGCCACCGCGCAGGAGGCCGCCGCCGAGGGCGACGTGGTCGTCGTGACGATCCCGTTCAAGAACGTCGCGCAGGTGCCGGTCGAGCCCCTCGCCGGCAAGGTCGTGATCGACACCAACAACTACTACTTCGAGCGCGACGGCCGGGTGCCCGACATCGACGAGGGCCGCACCAGCGTCAGCGAGGTCCTCGCCGCGCACCTGCCGGAGTCGCGCGTGGTCAAGGCGTTCAACGCCATCCAGGCCGCGCACATCGTCTCGGCCGCGACCCCGCCGGGCGACCCCGCACGCCGCGCGATCCCGATCGCGGGTGACGACGAGGAGGCCAAGCAGCTGGTGGCCGGCCTCGTCGACGAGATCGGGTTCGACGTCGTCGACGCCGGCCCGCTGGCCGAGGGCCGCCGCTTCGACCGCGACAAGCCTGCGTACGGCGCCGAGCTCGCCGCCGACGCCATGCGCGAGGCCGTCGCGCAGGGCTGATCCCTCGCGGCCGGACCTAGGTCAGGCCGAGGCGCGCGAGCGGCTCGACCAGCTCGCGCTCCTCGTAGGACAGGTGCGAGAGCAGGGTGTCGGTCAGCAGATCGACCGCGTCCTGCAGGCGCACGACGCCGTCGGGCTCGGTGATGAAGGCGACGAGCGCCCGGTCCACGCCCTCGAGGACGTCGTGGATCGCGTGGTGCTCCAGCTCCAGGCGGTCGATCACGGGCGCCAGGGACGGGTCCGCGCGACGCAGGTGCGGGAACATCATCTGGTCCTCGAGCGTGTGGTGCGTCGTCACGACCCGGCAGTAGCTCTGGCAGTAGGCGCCCAGGGCCCAGTCGTTCTGGCGCATCGTCATGGTGTTGATGTGCGAGCGCGCGGCTCCGGGATCCAGCGCACCGGCGGTGACCTGCTCGACGACCGAGCGCACCTGCGCGAGCTCGGCGCGCAGGTGGTCGTGGACGTCCACGAGGTGCTGGCCCTGACCGCGCTCGTGCGGTGAGTAGATCCGCTCGGGGTCGGGCGGCCTCACGTGCGGGCGCTCGTCCTCGTCCCACAGGCGGGTCGCGCTGAGCCGCGTGCCGTCGTCGGGCGTCGGCGTGACCTGCAGTCCCGGCGGCAGGTCGTGCCCGTCCTCACCCACGCCCGGCTCGGCCGGTCAGGAAGCGGACGGCTCGCCCTGCGGGGCGAGGGCGTCGTCGAGCGTGGCGAAGCAGGGGAACACCCGGTCGAGCGAGGTCAGCGACAGCACGCGGGCCACCGGCGGACTCGGGGCGACCAGGCCCAGCGACCCCCGGAACACCCGGGCCTGCTTGCGGGCCGCGACGAGGATGCCGAGACCCGTGGAGTCCATGAACGTCACCCCGCGCAGGTCGATGAGGACGTCCGTGTGGCCGGCGAGCATGAGCTCTCGCAGGCACGTGCGCACGTCGCCGACCGAGGCCATGTCGACCTCGCCGCGCAGCAGGACCACGTGGTGCCGTCCGTGGTCCTCGACCACCACCTCCAGGGGAAGCGGCAGCGGGGGATTGGGATCGTGCCCCATGTGTACCTCGTCTCCGGGCGAGCCCCCCCGACGCGTCCGGGAGGCCTGGCTCAGCACAGGATGTCACGCGCCGCGCGCTCCCACGGCGTTTCCGGCGCGTTCTCACCCGCGCGGGTGAGGACCGCCGACCGGCACCAGCGGCGGCAGGACCGGCCGCAGGTCACCTGCGGCGGAGACCCAGCCGACCCCGGGCTCGAAGCGCCGCAGCACCCGCACGGGCGAGCCGCCGACCACCGCGTGGTCCTCCACGGCGCCGCGCACGACCGACCCGGCGGCCACCACGACGTTCCGCCCGATCGTGGCGCCCGGCAGGATGATCGCGCCGTGCCCGATCCAGGAGCCCGCGCCGATCGTGACCGGTCGGTGCTCGCCGAGCTGCAGGCCGATGGGCACGCCGGGCTCCTGGTAGCCGTGCCCGGCGTCGGAGACGAACACGTCCTGGCCGAACCACACGTCGTCGCCGACCACGATCGAGGTGTGCGCCGTCAGGCTGGTGCGCGCCCCGATCACGCACCGGTCGCCGATCACCAGGCCGCGCGCGGGAAGGCGCGCGTCGTCGGGGCCGTAGCCCACGGACAGCGTCACCTGCCGCCCGACCAGCGTCCGGGAGCCGATGTGGATCGACCGGGCGCCCATCACGGTGGCGGCCGGGAAGCCGATGCTGCTGCCCTCCCCGAGGCTGCCGAACGCCTCGGCGGCGCGGGTGCCGGGCACGATCTCCCCGGCGCGCTGCACCCGCTCCCACACCGCGTGCACCCAGGAGTTGGCCCACCGCTCGCGTCGCTTCACGCGCCAGAGGCTAGACCCTTCGCGGCCAGCGCGGCCGCGAACGCCGGGGTCACCGGGAGCAGCGGGAGGATCGCGGCCTGGTAGGCGTGGTAGACGTCCGGCTTGCCGGGCCAGGTGTCCCCCGCCGGGCGGTTGTGCGCGTCGAGCTCGTGGGTCCAGGAGCCGAGCTCGTGGTCGACCAGACTGCGGTCGATGTGGGCCCACCAGCCGGCGGCGCGCCCGGCCCACCGCTCGTCGCCGGTCAGTCGCCCGAGGACCTCGGCGGTGTTGACCGCCTCGGCCGCGACCCAGTGCATCCGGGCCCGGACCACCGGCGCGCCCTGCCAGTCGGTGGTGTAGACGAACCCCTCCTCGCCGTCGACGGCCCACCCGTCGGCGACGGCGCGCTCGGCCAGCGCCACGGCGGCCTCCGCCGCGCCGGCCGGCGCGCGCTCCCCCAGCGTCCGAGCCACGGCCGCGACCAGCCGCGCCCACTCCAGGCCGTGACCGACCGTGGCGCCGTAGGGCTGGAAGGGGTGGGCAGGGTGGTCGCGGTGGTGCTCCAGCAGGGGTCGCCACTGCTCGTCGAAGTGCTCGGGAATGCGCCAGTCGTTGTCGCTCGCCCAGCCCATGACCCGGCCGGCCACGCGACCGGCGCGCAGATGCCAGGTCGGGTCGCCCGAGACGTCGCCCGCCGCCAGGAGAGCCTCCACGGCGTGCATGTTGGCATTGACCCCGCGGTAGGGGTCGAGCTCAGACCAGGTGCGGTCCCACCGGTCGACGACCAGCCCCTCCCGGTCGTCCCAGAACCGCTCGTCGAGGCAGGCGAGGGCGTCGCGCAGCAGCTCGGCCCCACCGTCGATCCCGGCCGCCGTCGCGGACCCCGCGGCGAGCACGACGAACGCGTGGCCGTAGGCCTGCTTGCTCGCATCGACCACCCCGTCCTCGCCGACGGCGGCGAGCCACCCGCCGTGGGCGTCGTCGGCCAGGCTCGTGCGCAGCGAGCGCACCCCGTGCTCCACGAGCGACGCCAGCTCGTCGGCACCGGGCCCCCCGGGAGCGGGCGGCTCGCCGGCCAGCAGCCCCAGGGCGAAGGTGTGGGTCATGCGACAGGTGATCCACAGCTCCACCGGTCGTGCCGGGTCGACGACGCCGGCGGAGTCGAGGTAGCCGAACCCGAGCCCCGTCCGCGATCCGCGCGCGAACCGGAGGAGGTCGGCGCGCTGGTCGGCGAGGTAGGCCGGGCTGCCGGGGGTGGGCCGGTCGTGCGTCGTGATCATCCGGTCAGCCTAGGAGCGTCCGCGCCCTGCTGTCCCTCACGACTGGCCCGGGCCCTCGCCAGCGTCTCGCGCTCCGCCTCGGTCAGGTGGTGGAGTCGCACCCGCACGGTCTCCTCGTCGACCCACAGCTCTCGCGCCTGCTCCTCGAGGTCGTCGCTCCACTTCACCGCCTCGACGAGGTCGGACCACGCGATGATCCGCGCGGCCGCCAGCCGCGCCACCTCGCGCTCCTCGGGGTCGCCGGGGCCGCACGGCGTACCGCGCTCGAGGTGGACCAGCTCGTGCGCCAGCGTCGAGCGACGCTCGTCCTGCAGCAGGCTCGGGCACAGCGTGATGACGCGGGAGCGCAGGTCGACGACCCCGACGTTGCCCTCACCCGGGTCGCCGTAGACCACGCTCACCTCGGGCGACCGGCTCAGCGCCCGCCACGGATTCCATCCGCCTGCCATGCCCCGCGACCCTAGCCACCCCCGCCGACACGCTCCGGTCGTCGTCAGCCCTCCACCGACGGCCGGTCGGACGACGGCGGCCGCGTGGCCGCGGCGTCCTGCTCCTCGCGCAGGCGCCTGCCCCTCGACCTCCCGGACCGCGCCGCCAGCGCCGGGCGGTCCGCGGCGAGGCCGTCCGCGCGGGCCCGGGCGACCTGGGCCGGCAGGTACTCCGCACTCACCAGCAGCGCCCGGACCAGGTCCTCGTAGTCGACCTTGAGGGCGTCGGCCAGCGCGACCACGACGTCCACCTTGGGCAGCGCCGGGACCCCGCGGGCACGCCACGCGGTGAACGTCCCGTGGTTGAGGCCGGCCCTGCGCTGCACGGCCGCCTCGGTGGCTCCGGTGTCGTCGCAGTAGCTCTCCACCAGCTCCCAGAAGGTCGTGGACACGGTCGTGCGGATCCCTCCGATGGACGGGCTGAGGAAAAGCGTCTACCGCCGATTGTGCCCGAGAAGGCGGCTCCCGCGCCTGAACGGCGCTCGACGCCCCCGGCAGCGTCTACCAGCAGTAGAGCAGACATCTACACCCGATTGACAGCGTCCGTGGCGCGGGTCACGATGCGAACACCCCGAGAGACCTCGACCAAGCGCCGCGGAGGACGGTCACATGCAGCTCAGCTCACCGGAGATGCTCGCGGCGACCATCCGGCGCCGGGGCCTCTCGCTGGCCGACCTCGCCCGGCAGAGCGGGTGCAGCAAGTCGATGGTCGGCCACCTGGTCACCGGCCACAAGACGACGTGCAGCCCCCAGCTCGCCGCCCGCATCGCCACCGCCCTCGACGTCCCCCTCGAGCTCCTGTTCCTCGTCCCCGCGGTCCCGCGGCCCGACGACACCGACGCACGCCCCCCACACCCCCACCCGGAAGGCAGGCACCACCCATGACACCCACCACCTCGCTCCTGCGCGACCCTCGCGTCCTCGCGGCCGGTCTCCTCAGCGCCCTCGTCGTCACGTCGGTCCCGGCCGCACAGGCCGCCTCCGAGGACTGGTACTCCCGCTCCAGTCCGCTCAAGGCCATGGAGGACGGCAAGGCCCAGGGTCTGGCCTACGGCACGTCCTACACGAAGAACACCTTCCTGAAGAACCACACCCACTACCGCGACCCGCGCGAGGGCGGCGACGGGGTCTACACCCAGACCAACTACACCTACCGCGTCCCCGACCAGAGCGGGGAGTCCTGGACCGAGAGCGGCAAGACCGACCAGAGCTCGCGCACCGCCAGCGGCAGCTGGGTCGACCAGTACGACAGCGACGACTACTCCAGCAGCCACGCCGACGCCTCCAAGGGACGCGTGCACTCGAAGGTCTGCGAGGACCAGGCCTGGAGCCCCGACGCCTGCAGTCGTCGGCCGTTCTTCACCTTCGACCTCTGAGCCGACCGTGGACGACGCCCTCCCCTCGCTGCGTGCCGTCGACGTGCGCTGCCGCTACCCACCGGGCACCGTCGACGTGGTCGACCTCGACGAGCTCGCGCTCGGGCCGGGCGCGACGGGCCTGGTCGGGGTCAACGGCGCGGGCAAGACCACGCTGCTGCTCACCCTCGCCGGAGCTTGCCGGCCCCAGCACGGCACCGTCACGCTCGACGGAGCCGACCTCTACGGCCGCGAGCGCCGCGAGCTCGTCGGGCGGATCGGGCTGATGCCGCAGTCGCTCGACCTGCCCGGCGAGCTCCGGGTCGCCGACGCGCTCTCCTACGTCAGCTGGCTGCGCGGCGTCCCGCGACGGGTCGCGGGCCCGCGCGAGCGCGAGCTGCTCGAGACCGTCGGTCTCGGGCCGCGCCGGCACGAGCGCGTCCGCCGGCTCTCGGGTGGGATGCGACGTCGCCTGGTCCTGGCATCGGCGCTCGTCACCGAGCCCGCCGTCCTGCTCCTGGACGAGCCCACCACCGGTCTCGACCCGGAGCAGCGCGCCGGGCTGCGCGCACTGCTCCTCGACCTGCCGGCCGCGACCGTCACGGTGCTGAGCAGCCACGTGATGGAGGACGTCGAGCGGATGACCGCACGGATCGTGGTGCTCGACGAGGGCCGCGTGCTCCACCACGGCGACACGACGGCGTTCGTCGCGGAGCGTGGCGGGCCGGAGCGCTCGCCCGAGCTGGCGTTCCTCGCCACGCTCGCGCGGGGGCGGGCATGACGCGCACCTTCGTCTGGCTCGGCGACCGACGCACGGTCGTGCTGACGTTCGCGGGGATGCTGCTCGCCGGACTGGTCCCGGTGCTCAGTCACGGCACGGACTGGCTCGGGTCGTGGAAGCTCGCCCTCGACCGCGGCACCTTCAGCCTCACCCTCGTCGGTCCGGTCGCCGCGGGCGTCGCCTGCACCGCCTACGTGCGCCTGACGACCTCCGGCGTCGAGCCCCTCGTCCAGACCGCGCGACGACCCTGGTGGCCGTGGCTCCGCCCGGCGCTCGCGACCTGGTGCCTGGCCGCGGCCGCCGTGCTCGTCACCACGCTGGGCGTCACGGTCGCCGCACAGGCGGCCGGGTCGGCGCCGTTCCCCCGGACCCTCTGGGTGCTGGTGCCCGCCCTGTGCGTCCTGGCCGCCCAGGTCGCGGTCGGCGTGCTGCTCGGCGGGCTCGGGCGGCGCCGGTGGCTGGCCCCCGTGGCCGCCGCGGCGACGTTCGGCCTGGGCGTGCTGGGCGCGGTCGGCGTGATCCCCGAGGTCTTCCGCACCGGAGGCCTCACCGGCTCCTACGCCGGCGAGACCTTCGACGTCGCGACGCACCTCCTGCAGGCCGGCGCCGCGCTGGGCATCGCCGCCGGGCTCCTGACCCTCTCGGACCGCGCGGCCGTGTGGCGGTCCCTGGGCGCCCGCGCCGTCGTGCTCGTCCTCGTGCTCGGCGGGGGCGCCTGCTACGTCGCCCTGGGCCGGGGCACCCACGAGACCACCCGCCCGCTCGCCGACCCCGCCCTGGTCTGCCGCGGTCAGGCGCCTCGCGTCTGCCTGGCCCGCGAGACGACGCGCCCCCTCGACGACCTGGTCCGGCGCATGGAGCAGCAGGCGGTGGCCCTCACCGAGATCGGGATCGAGCTGCCCCCGCGCTGGGTGCAGCACCGGCCGGGCGCCCCGGCCGGCGACGGCGACGGCGCGCTGGAGCTGTTCGTCGAGGAGGAGCTGGCCGGCGAGGTCTCCGACGAGACCGTCGCCCGGTCCCTCGCCACCCCGGCCGACTGCCCCGCCTACCGGGGCGACGTCCCCCCGCCCGAGGCCTCCTTCGACACCCGCCGGCTGCTGGCGCGCTGGCTGCTGGTGCACGCCGGGCTCCTCGAGCCGGGTGCCGACGACCAGGACCGCGCCTGGCTCGCCTCCGGCACCGACGAGCAGCGCCCCTGGGTCCTCGGCACCTACGACCGGCTGCGCGCGTGCCGGCTCGACGAGCTCCGGCTGCCCGCGGGTGTCTAGCCGGCTGGCGGTGCTGCGGGCGTGGGGCGCCCCCCGCACCCTGCTGACGGCGTTGGCCCTCGCCGGCGCCGTCCAGCTCGCCGCGTCCACCTACGTCGGCCTGCCGGCGTTCGCCGCCGAGATCCCGGCGCTGGACCTGGCCGCGCCGGCGGCCGCGCTGCTGCTGGCCTCGCCGCTGGTCGACCAGACCCCCGACCTCACCCTGCGCGCCGTACGTCCCCTGTGGCGGGTGCTGCTCCTGCGCTACGCCGTCGTGCAGGTCGCGGGCACCCTCGTCCTCGTCTCGCTGACCCTGACCGCCTGGACGCTGGCGCGTGCGCTGGTGCTGGTCGTCTTTCTCGCCGGCAGCGCCGTGACCGTCGCCGCCGTGGATGCGTGGTTCTGGGTGCCGGTCCTGGCGGCGTCCTACGCCTGGCTGTGGTGGGTGCAGCAGCGCGGCGCCCACGGGAGCGACGTGGCCCTCACGAGCGCCGTCGCCGCGCTGGTGCTCGGCGGGCTGGTGTTCGTGGCTGCAGGGACGTGGCGGGTGCACCGCTCCCGATGTCCTCGCCGCTGACGAGTGGTCAGCGGCCCGCGCCGTCCGCCGAGGCGCCCCCCACCGCGTCGGTGGTGGCGAGCCCGCTGCCCTCGGCCGCCTTGCTGATCGACTTCTTGATCAGGGCCTCGAGGTCCAGGCCGGTCGAGGTCTTGAGCATGTTGAGGGTCTGCACGACGTTGTCGTTGACCTGGCGCGGCAGCGCGCCGGCCCCGTCCGACGAGATGACCGTGAGCTGGTCGATGGCCGCGATCGGCGCCGCGACCTCGCGGGCGATCTGCGGGAGCACCTCGATCAGCATCTGCAGCACCGCCGCGTCGTTGTAGTGCGCGAACGCCTCCGCCCGCTTGTCCATCGCCTCCGCCTCGGCCTGTCCCACGGCCAGGGTGGCGGCCGCGGTGGCCTCGCCCTCGGCGCGGGTCGCGTCGGCCTCCGCCGTACGCCGGGCCTTCTCGGCCTCACCGCGCTTGGCGCCCTCGATCGCCTCCGCCTCGGCCAGCGCCGAGCGGCGGGACTTCTCCGCCTCACCGCTGAGCCGGGTCTGCTCGGCGCTCGCCTCGGCCGCCGCGATCGTGGCGGCGCGGCCGGCCTCGGCGCGGGCGATCTCGGCGGACCGGTTGGCCTCCGCCTCCTGCTCGACCTTGTAGCGCGCGGCGTCGGCCGGCTTGCGCACCTCGGTCTCGAGCTGCCGCTCGGTGAGGGCGGCCTGGCGCACGGCGACCTTCTCCTGCTCCAGCAGGATCGCCTGGTCGCGGTCGGCCTGGGCCAGTGGGCCGGCTGCCGACGCGGTGGCCGCGGCGGCGTCGGTCTCGGCCTGGATCTCCGACTGCTTGAGCGCCAGCGCCCGCTGCGAGACCGCGATCTCCTGCTCCGCCGCGATGGTCGCCTGCTCGGCGGCCTGGCGGGCGTTGGCCTCGGCGATCCGCGCGGCCTGGCTCACCCGGGCCGCCTCGGGGCGGCCGAGGTCGGCGAGGTAGCTGCCGTCGTCGGTGACGTCCTGGATCTGGAAGGTGTCGAGGATCAGGCCCTGGCCGGTGAGGGAGTTCTCGGACTCGTCCGCGACGCGCTGGGCGAACGCCGCACGGTCGCGGATGATCTGCTCGACGGTGAGCCCGCCCACGATCGAGCGGAGCGCGCCGGCGAGCACCTCCTGGGTGAACGCCTCGACGTCCTGCTGCTGGCTCAGGAACCGCTGGGCGGCCAGCCGGATCTGGTCGGCGTTGCCGCCGACCTTGACGATCGCCACGCCCTCGACGTTCAGCTTGATGCCCTGCCCCGACACGGCGCCGCGGATCTGCACCGAGATCCGCCGCGACGACAGGTCGAGGGTCGCGAGCTTCTGGACGAACGGGATGACGAAGGTGCCGCCACCGAGGATCACCTTCTGCCCGGAGAGGTCGGTCGTCAGCGCGCCGGTCTCCGGGTTGAGCACGGCCTTGCCCTTGCGGCCGGTCACGATGAACGCCTGGTTGGGCCCGGCCACCTTGTAGCGGCTCGTCACCAGCAGCACCAGCAGGAGGACGAGGAGGACGAGTCCGCCGATCGGGAGCCAGAAGTCCATGGGGGGTTCCTTTCGAGGTCAGCCGAGGGGCTGCCAGACCGGCGCCACGGTGACGGCGGTGGGCGAGAGCACGCTGGTCACGTGGACCTGGGTGCCGGGGTCGAGCGGTTGGTCGGCGCGGGCGTTGAGCCGCATGGTGTGCCCGCCGACCAGGATCGTGACCACGCCGAAGCCCTCGGCGGGGATGCCGGTCACGACCTTGCCGTCGCGGCCGATGGTGTCGTCGATGGTGAGGGTGGCGTCGCTGCCGCCGTCACGGATCAGGCGCGTGAGCCAGTAGGCGAACCAGCCGAACGCGACGCCGGCGACGAGACCGACGGGCAGGGCCACGAGCAGCGGGGCTCCGGCGGCCTGCGTCGCCGCGCCGCCGAAGCCGGTGGCTGCCACGAAGGCGCCGAGCACGGCGCTGGAGAAGACGTCGCCGGCCAGGGCGTCGAGCGCACCGTCGAAGAGGTCGCCCGCGACCAGGGAGATCCCGAGCACCACGAGCCCGATCAGCCCGATCACCAGCAAGGTCAACTCAGCTCCCGTGGACGACTCCTCCCGCCTGCCTGCGGGGACCACAGCATCCCCCAGCGGGCAGGTCGGCGAAACCCCGGGTCGGTGGCGGGGTGGAGCCAGCTGCACCCCCAAGAGGGGGGCTCACCGGATGGGAAGCGCCGCCGCGCCCCGGCAGCGTGGAGGACACCACCTCCCCTACCCCCTTGGAGTGATCCCGATGACGTCCCTCATCCCCCGCGCCGGCCTGGTCGCCCTGGTCGCCGGGCTGTCCCTCTCGGTCCTCGCGCCGCCGGCCGGCGCGGCCGTCGCCGCGCCCAGCGTCGAGGCCAGACTCGAGCAGGCCCCCGCGGCCGCGACCGTGAAGGCGTCCGGTGCGCGCGTCGTCCAGCGCCACCTGGACCGGCTGGTCTCGCGCTCCGGCTTCCCGGGCGCCACCGCCACCGTGCGTGGCCGCGACGGCGCGGTCCGCACCTACCGCGCCGGCGTGGGCGACCTCGCCACCGGCAAGCCGATCCCGCGCGACTCGCGGGTCCGGATCGCGAGCAACACCAAGATGTTCACCGCCACGGTCGTCCTGCAGCTCGTGGGCGAGGGCCGCGTCGACCTCGACGCCAGGGTCGAGCGCTACCTGCCGGGCGTCGTTCGCGGCCACGGCAACGACGGCCGCCGGATCACCGTGCGTCAGCTGCTGCAGCAGACCAGCGGGCTGCCCGACTACGACACCCTCGTCATCGACGCCGGCGGCACCATGCGCTCGGTCGCCCACACCTACTACGAACCCCGCCAGCTCCTCGACGCCGCGCTCGCCGAGCGCCGGCACTTCCGGCCCGGAGCCAGGTGGGAGTACAGCAACACCAACTACGTCGTCCTCGGCCTCCTCGCCGAGCGCGTGACCAAGCGCCCGATCAGCGAGCTCGTGACCAGGCGCATCATCAAGCGCATCGGGCTGCGCGACACCTACTGGCCCGGCGTCGGCGAGCAGCGCATCCGCGGCAGCCACCCGCGCGGCTACCTCGCCGACGAGCCCGGCGGCCGGTGGCACGACCTCACCCGCATGGACCCCTCGCTGGGCTGGGCCGCCGGCCAGCTCGTCGCCTCCCCCCGCGACCTGGGTCGCTTCATGAGGGCGCTGCTCGACGGCCGGCTGCTCCCCGCCGCCCAGCTGAGGCAGATGCAGAGGACGGTCCGGGCACCGGGCTTCGACGCCGAGCCGGGCTGGCGCTACGGCCTGGGGCTCGCGCGCTACACGACCAGCTGCGGCGTGGTGGCGTGGGGACACGGTGGTGACATCCAGGGCTTCGAGACACGCAACCTGGCGACCAGCGACGGCCGCTGGGCCGTGGTCACCGTCAACGCGCTCCCCACCGGCATGGACATGCTCGAGGCCGTCAGCGCGGCCACCGAGGCGGCGCTCTGCCGCTCCTGACCCGCGGGACCGGTACCAGCATCTGCTGGTACCGGCGAGGTTCTGGGCCGTCCGAACGCCCCAGAACGTAGCCAGTACCAGCAGATGCTGGTACTGGCTCCTCGCCGTCTCGGCCCCTCCTCCTACGATCGGCACGTGAGTGCCACCCTGGTCGCCAAGGGCCTGTCCGGGGGACACGCCCACCGCACGCTCTTCGAGGGCCTCGACCTGACGGTCGCCCCGGGCGACGTCGTGGGGGTCGTCGGGGCCAACGGCGCCGGCAAGACGACGCTGCTGCGACTGCTGGCCGGCCACGCCGAGCCGCTGGCCGGCACCGTGTCGACGGCCCCGTCCGACGCGTTCGTCGGCTGGCTCCCGCAGGAGCACGAGCGGCGCGACGGCGAGACCGTCGGCGGCTACCTCGCCCGCCGTACCGGTGCCGCCGCCGCGGCCGACGCCATGGAGGAGACGGCCGCCGCCCTCG
This sequence comes from Nocardioides lijunqiniae, assembly GCF_015024225.1. Taxonomy (GTDB): domain Bacteria; phylum Actinomycetota; class Actinomycetes; order Propionibacteriales; family Nocardioidaceae; genus Nocardioides; species Nocardioides lijunqiniae. Next base: position 137,846 of record NZ_JACJGM010000001.1, on the reverse strand, counting down.
GCTCCGGCGCTCCCGGCGCCGACGACGCGTACGCCGCCGCGCTGGACCACTGGCTGGCGTCGGGCGCTCCCGACCTCGACGACCGGATGCCGGCCGTGCTGGGCGACCTGCGGCTCGACGTGGGCACCGACGCGCTGATGACCTCGCTGTCCGGCGGGCAGGCCGCCCGCGTGGGCCTGGCCGCGCTGCTGCTGAGCCGCTTCGACGTGGTGCTGCTCGACGAGCCCACCAACGACCTCGACCTCGACGGCCTCGAGCGCCTGGAGCGGCTCGTCACCGGGCTGCGCGCCGGGATCGTGCTGGTCTCGCACGACCGCGAGTTCCTCGCCCGGTGCGTCGCCAGGGTCGTCGAGCTGGACCTCGCGCAGCAGCAGGTGCGCGTCTACGACGGCGGCTACGACGCCTTCCTCGAGGAGCGCGCGGTGGTGCGCCGCCACGCGCGCGAGGCCTACGAGCAGTTCGCGGACACCAAGGCCGACCTGGTCTCCCGGGCGCGCACCCAGCGCGAGTGGAGCTCGCAGGGTGTGCGCAACGCGATGAAGAAGAGCCCCGACAACGACAAGATCCGGCGGCGGGCGCAGAGCGAGTCGTCGGAGAAGCAGGCCCAGAAGGTCCGCCAGATGGAGTCGCGGATCGCGCGGCTGGAGGAGGTCGAGGAGCCGCGCAAGGAGTGGGAGCTGCGCTTCGACATCGCCGCCGCCCCGCGGTCGAGCACGGTCGTGGCCACCCTCGACGAGGCGAGCGTGCACCGCGGCGACTTCACCCTCGGGCCGCTCTCGCTGCAGGTCAACGCCGGCGAGCGGATCGGCATCGTCGGGCCCAACGGCGCGGGCAAGACCACGCTGCTGCGCCTGCTGCTCGGCCAGCTCGCACCCGACGCCGGCCGCGCCTCCCAGGGCGCGTCGCTGGCCGTGGGCGAGATCGACCAGGCCCGCGCGGTGCTCCCCGAGGACGCCACCCTGGGTGACGCCTTCGAGGCCGCCGTGCCCGACCTCTCCCCCGCCGACGCCCGCACCCTCCTGGCGAAGTTCGGCCTCAAGGCCGACCAGGTCGGCGCGCTCGTCGGCCGCCTGTCACCCGGCGAGCGCACCCGCGCGGCGATGGCGCTCCTGCAGGCCCGCGCGGTCAACGTGCTGGTGCTCGACGAGCCGACCAACCACCTCGACCTGCCCGCCATCGAGCAGCTCGAGCAGGCCCTGGCGGCGTACGACGGCGCGCTGCTGCTGGTCTCCCACGACCGGCGCCTGCTGGACAACGTCAGCCTCGACCAGCGCTGGCACGTCGACGCCGGCCGCGTCACCCCCGGCTGATCGCGGCCAGTCTCAGACGAAGCACTGGATCTCGCGGACAGGCGACACTCCGACCTCGGGGCTGTCGGCCCGGCCCACCAGGTCCACGTCGACCCGCGAGCGGTATGAGTACTTGTTGACCGAGCGGTTGCACCCGATCGAGTGGATCGTCGTCCTGCCCGTGCCGCAGCCCGAGAGGATGGTCGAGGTCGTCGAGTCGCCGACATGCACCCAGTCACCCGCGACCGTCAGGCGCTCGATCCACACCTTGACCCGGGCGGTCTGGGAGGCCGGCAGACCGGAGATGCGACGCCAGCAGCCCTTCGTGCGCAGGGTCTCGGCCGGCTTCTCGCGGACGATCTGGGGCACCGTCTGATGAACGGCGGGGGCGCGCTGAGCAGTCGCCGGTCGCTCGTCGGCCGGGGCGGCGCCGGCGGGAGGCGCGAGGGTCAGCAGGGGGAGGGCGGCGGCCGCGAGGGCGAGCCGTACGAGGATCCGAGACATGCCCGCATGATCACCCGCGCGCCACGGTCGCTGTCAAGGAGCCGTCGTGCGCGTGCGCCGCGTGCGCCGCGAGGTAGCCGGCCACCTGGCGGTCCCAGGCCGGCAGCGACAACCGCAGCTCGGCGCGCCGACGGTCGTCGGCGACCGTGAGCGAGTCGAGCGGGAAGGCCGCCGTCTCCTGCGACACCGCCCGCACCAGCCGCTCGACGGCCGCCTCCGGGATCGGGGAGCCGGAGGCGACGGTGACCACCGCAGGGATCTCCGGGGCCACCGGGCCCGTCACGTAGGAGAGCCAGAGACCCGTCGACCACAGACGTCTGCGCGAGGACGCGCCGTCGAGAGGGCTCACCACCCCGACCTCGACGGAGGTGGGGGCCTCGCCACCGAGCGCCTCCACCACGGCCCACGCGACCCCGACCGCCGGCGCCACCGGCTCGTCGACCCCGGCGTCGGACACGACGTCGCGGTCGATCGCGAGCCACAGCGCGTAGTCGGGCCCTGCTCCCGCGAGCTCGGCACCGGCCACCAGCGGTGCGGCCGTCAGGCCGGTGGCCGGGCCGTGGCCGAGGGACTCCGCGAGAAGCGCAGCGAGCTCGTGCTCGTCGGCCTCCTCGAGGATCCGGCGACGCACGTCGTGGGTGCCGTCGCGCCAGCGACCGCGGACGCTCACGCGCAGCAGCGGCCCGTCCGACCGGGGGCTGGTCACCATGACGACACGCTAGCGGGGCCGCAGGACGCGAGCGGCCCCCGGCTGCAGCCGCTCCATCAGGGCCCGGATCGCGGGCACGCCCTCGGCGCCAGGGCGGTGGACCATGCCCACGTGCCGCTCGCCGAACCCCGACGAGGGCCGCACCTCCACGTCGGGGTGGCGGAACGCGGTGAGGGCCAGCTGGGGCAGCACGGTGACCCCCAGCCCGTGCGCGACCAGGCTCTGCGCGACCACGTAGTCGTCGCTCTCGTGCAGCAGCCGCGGCTCGAAGCCGGCCGCGCGGCAGCTGTCGACCAGGTGCCGGCGACACCGCTCGCACCCCGCCACCCAGCCCTGCTCGCGCAGCCACGAGGGCCCGACGCGCGCCGGCGCCCCGGCGTCGGGCGGCAGGACGAGGTGGAGGGGCTCGATGCCGAGCGGGACCCAGCTCAGCGCCCCGTCGTCGTCGGGCGGCCCGTCGTAACCGAACACCAGCGCGACGTCGGCGTCGCCGGAGAGGACGGCGGTCCAGGCCTCCGGGGGCTCGACCTCGACGAGCGTCACCTGGACGCCGCTGTGGTCGTCGCGGAGCGCACGGACGGCGGCCGGCACCAGCGTCGCGGCGGCCGAGGGGAACGACGCCAGCCGCACGCTCCCCGTGCGCAGGCTGGCCAGCGCGCCCAGCTCCTCGCCGGCCTGGTGCAGCGCGCTGTGGACGGTGTCCGCGCGGGCCAGCAGCGCGACCCCGGCCTCGGTCAGCCGGGTGCCCTGGCTCGTGCGCACCAGCAGCGGGCTGCCGGCCTCGCGCTCGAGCTGGCGCAGCTGCTGGCTCACCGCCGACTGGGTGGTGCCGAGCTCGCGCGCCGCGGCGCTCAGCGAGCCGCTCCTCGCCACCGCGCGGAAGACGAGGACGCGTCGGGGATCCATCAACCCATTAGAAGCGCTAAGAGTCGCCTTCGACAACTGACGGATACCTAAGGGCCCCGATCCGGAGCAGACTGGAGCCATGGAGACCCTGGGCCTGATCGGCGGCATGAGCTGGCACTCGACCGCGACCTACTACCGGATCATCAACGAGGTGGTCTCCGCCGCGCGTGGCGGCCACGCGTCGGCCCGGATCAGCCTGCAGTCGCTCGACTTCGCCGAGATCCGCCAGTGCCAGCTGGACGGCGACTGGGACCGCGCCGGCGAGCTGCTCGCCGAGGCCGGGCAGCACTGCGTGCGCAGCGGTGCCACCACCGTCGCGATCTGCACCAACCTCATGCACAAGGTCGCGCCCCAGGTCGAGGCCGCGCTCGACGTCCCGCTCCTCCACATCGGCGACGCCGTCGCCGCCGAGGCCCGGCGCCACGGCTGGCAGACGCTCGGGATCCTCGGCACCTCCTGGGTGATGGAGGAGTCGTTCTACGCCGACCGGCTCGCCCTCCACGGCGTCGCCGCGGTCGCGCCCGACGCCGCCGACCGCGCGGTGGTCGACCGGATCGTCTTCGACGAGCTCACCCAGGGCGTCGTCACCGACGCCTCGCGCACGGCGTACGCCGACGTGATCGGCCGTCTGGCCGAGCAGGGCGCGGACGCGGTCGTGCTCGCCTGCACCGAGATCGGCCTGCTGGTCGGCCCCGACGACAGCCCGCTGCCGCTCATCGACAGCGCCGAGGTGCACGCACGCGAGCTGGGCCGGGCCGCCCTGGGACAGCTCCGCCCGACGAGCGCCCGCTAGGCGGAGAGCGCCGAACGGAGCGCCTCGACGAGCACGTCGATGTCGTCCTCGGTGGCCACGATCGGCGGCGCGAAGCGGACCGTCGAGCCGTGCGCGTCCTTCGCGAGGACCCCGCGCTCGAGCAGCGCCTCGCAGACCTGCCGGCCCGTCATCAGGGCGGGATCGACGTCCACGCCGGCCCAGAGCCCGTGGACCCGCACGGCGACGAGCCCACGACCGACGAGCGGCGCCAGCCCCCGCTCCAGGCGCTCGCCGAGCCGGCGCGCACGGTCCTGGAACTCCCCGGTGGCGAGCATCTCCACGACCTCGCGACCGATCGCCGCGGCCAGCGGGTTGCCGCCGAAGGTGGAGCCGTGCGTGCCCGGCTGGACCACGCCCAGGACGTCGGCGTCCGCGGCGATGGCCGACACGGGGTAGAGCCCGCCGCCGAGCGCCTTGCCCAGGACGTAGACGTCCGGGACCACGTCCTCGTGGTCGCAGGCGAAGGTCCGCCCGGTGCGTGCGAGCCCGGACTGGATCTCGTCCGCGACCATCAGCACGTCGCGCTCGGTGCACAGCTCGCGCAGGCCGCGCAGGAAGCCCGGGGGAGGCATGACCACGCCACCCTCGCCCTGGACGGGCTCGAAGAGCACGGCGACCACGGTGTCGTCGATCGCCGCGGCCACGGCGGCGAGGTCGCCGTAGGGGACGCTGCGGAAGCCGGGGGTGAAGGGGCCGTAGTCGGCCGTCGCCTCGTCGTCGTCGGAGAAGCTCACGATGGTGGTCGTGCGGCCGTGGAAGTTGCCCTCCATCGTCAGGATCGTGGCGGCTCCCGGCGCGACGCCCTTGACCTGGTAGCCCCACTTGCGGCTGACCTTGATCGCCGTCTCGACGGCCTCGGCGCCGGAGTTCATCGGCAGCACCACCTGCTTGCCGGTGAGCTCGGCCAGCGCCTCGACGAAGGGCCCCAGCTGGTCGTTGTAGAACGCCCGGCTGGTGAGGGTGAGCCGTTGCAGCTGCTCGGTGGCGCGCGCGACCAGGCGCGGGTGGGCGTGGCCGAAGTTGAGCGCCGAGTAGCCCGCCAGGCAGTCGAGGTAGCGACGCCCCTCGACGTCGGTGACCCAGGCGCCACTGCCCTCGGCCACGACGACCGGCAGCGGGTGGTAGTTGTGCGCGGCGTATCGCTCGGTCTGCTCGATGTGCCTCGCCGACGACGCGACGTCGCTCGGGATCGTGGTCACGGTGTCCACCTCTCGCGGGGGCCTCCGGAGCTCTTCCGGCGCCGTGGAGAGTAGAACAACCTGTTCCAGATCCTGTCAACAACGGCTAGTCTGTAATAGACGTTTCTTCACCCCCGTGCTGCCAGGAGCCCCGATGGACGCGACCACCCGTGTGCCCACCCCCGTCAACGAGACCGTGCGCGACTACGTGCCGGGCAGCGCGGACCTCGCCGCCCTGGACGTGGCCCTCGAGCGACTGGCCGCCGGCCCCGCCGACCTCTCCCACGTCATTGGCGGACGCGCCGTGGCGGGCGCCGGTGATCCCGTCGAGGTGCGCGCGCCGCACGACCACGCACTGCTGCTCGGGACGCTGCGCAACGCCACCCGCGACGACGCGACGGCGGCCGTCGAGGCGGCCCGCGCGGCGGCACCCGGATGGCGGGCGCTGCCGTTCGACGAGCGCGCCGCGGTGTTCCTGCGGGCAGCCGAGCTGCTGGCGGGGCCGTGGCGGGCACGGATCGTCGCGGCCACCATGCTCGGGCAGTCCAAGACCAGCCACCAGGCCGAGATCGACGCGGCCTGCGAGCTGATCGACTTCTGGCGCTTCAACGTCCACTTCGCGCGGGAGATCATGGCCGAGCAGCCGGTCGCCCACAGCCCCGGCGTGTGGAACCGCACCGACCACCGCCCCCTCGAGGGCTTCGTCTACGCCGTCACGCCGTTCAACTTCACCGCCATCGCCGGCAACCTCGCCACGGCTCCGGCGCTGATGGGCAACACCGTCGTGTGGAAGCCGTCCCCCACCCAGCAGCTCGCCGCCAGCCTGACCATGGAGCTCCTGGCCGAGGCCGGTCTCCCGCCCGGCGTCATCAACATGGTGACCGGGGACGGGCTGGCCGTCAGCGACGTCGTCCTCGCGGCTCCCGACCTCGCGGGCATCCACTTCACGGGCTCCACCGCCACCTTCCGCCACCTGTGGCGCGAGGTGGGCGCGCGCATCGACGGCTACGCCGCCTACCCGCGGCTGGTGGGCGAGACCGGCGGCAAGGACTTCGTGCTCGCCTCCCCGTGCGCCGACCCCGCCGCCCTGCGCACCGCGCTCGTGCGCGGCGCCTTCGAGTACCAGGGGCAGAAGTGCTCCGCGGCCTCCCGGGCCTACGTGCCGCGCAGCCTGTGGGACCGGGTGCGCGACGAGCTCGTGGCCACCACGGAGGGCCTGCCCACGGGCGACGTGCGCGACCACACCCGCTTCATGGGCGCGGTGATCGACGGTCGTGCGTTCGCGCGCCACCGGGAGGTCCTCGACGCCTCCCACGCCGACCCGGGCGTGCAGGTCCTCGCCGGCGGGACCTACGACGACAGCCGCGGCTGGTTCGTCCGGCCCACGATCCTCGAGATCGAGGACCCGGCGCACCCCGCCTTCTCGACGGAGTACTTCGGACCGATCCTGGCCGTCCACGTCTACGCCGACGAGGACCTCGACCAGGTCGTCGACCAGCTGGAGTCGGTGTCGGCGTACGCGCTCACGGGCGCCGTGCTCGCCACCGACCGCACCGTCGTGCACCGGCTCTCCGAGCGGTTGCGCTTCGCGGCCGGCAACTTCTACGTCAACGACAAGCCCACCGGCGCCGTGGTCGGGCAGCAGCCCTTCGGCGGTGGACGCGCCTCCGGCACCAACGACAAGGCCGGGGCCGCGACCAACCTGCTGCGGTGGACCAGCCCGCGCTCGATCAAGGAGACCTTCGTCCCCGCCACCGACCACGCCTACCCCCACATGGGCTGAGTCCCGGGCACTCTGGCGCAGACGGTTACTGGAACTACTGAATGTTGGTAAATTCTCATGGTGAGTGAGATCCCGGGCGGCCATGCCTCCATGCGCAAGCTGCTCATGTCCACCCTCGACGACCTGAGCAACGGCGAGCGCAAGGTCGCGCGAGCCCTGATGGCGCAGTACCCCACGGCCGGCCTCACCACGGTGGTCGACCTGGCGGAGGTGTCCGGCGTCAGCCCGCCCACGGTGGTCCGCTTCGTGACCCGGCTCGGGTTCACCGGCTTCCCGGCCTTCCAGCGGGCGCTGGTCCACGAGCTCAACAGCGAGCTGGGCTCGCCGCTCAAGCAGTACCCCGAGAAGGGCGGGCCCTCGGCCCTGGGCATCCTGCACGAGACCCACAACGCGTTCGCCGAGATGCTGATGACGTCCTACTCCGACCTCCCGGAGTCGGAGTTCAAGAAGGCCGTCAAGCTCCTGTGCGACCCCGCCCGCGACATCCGGGTCACGGGCGGGCGCTTCAGCCGCTCGGTGTCCGACTACCTCGTCGCCCACCTGCGCCTGCTCCGGCCGGGCGTGCACGGCGTCGGTGCCGACGACGAGATCGACCGCCGGTCGACCGTCGCGGACGCCGGCGCGAGCACGGTGCTGGTGATCTACGACTACCGCCGCTACACCGACCAGAGCCTGGTGTTCGCCGAGCGGATGGCCGCCCGCGGTGCCGTGGTGTGCCTGATGACCGACAACTGGCTCTCGCCCATCGCCAAGGTCGCGAAGGTGGTGCTCCCGGTGCGCGTCGACTCGGCCTCGCCGTTCGACTCGCTGGTCGCCTCCATGGCCGTCACCGAGAGCATCGTCGCCGGCGTCGCCGAGCGCCTCGGCAGCGCGGGCATCTCCCGGCTCGAGCTGGTCGAGGGCGCCGTCGAGTGACGGCGCCCCCGGGAGCGGTCAGGCTCCCCGCGCGGCCTGCGTCGGGGCCTCCGCCGCCGGCGTGACCGCCTCGGTGGCGTCGTCGTCCGGAGCAGCCCTGCGGCGGCGCCGCGGCAGCACGAGCTCGCGCACGCCCATCAGCCCGAGCGGGGCCTTGATGAGGGTGAGCAGCAGCACGGCCGCCAGGATCAGGTCGGCGACCCCGGCGGGCAGGGCGCTGCCCCCGGTGAACTGACCGTCCTGCAGGCGGCGCAGCAGCTCCTGGAGCCCGCTCACCACCAGGGCGCCGATGACGGCGCCGCTGAGCGACAGGTAGCCGCCGAGGACGATCATCACGATGAAGGCGAAGGTGGCGGTGAGGAAGAAGCTGTTGACGTTGAACGACGTGAGGTAGCCGGCGTACAGCGAGCCCGCGAGCCCGCAGACGAAGGCGCTCAGGATCCACGACAGCGCCCGGTGCCGTCCCACCGCGATGCCCGAGGCCTGCGCCGCCCAGTAGTCCTCACGTGAGGCCTGGAGCTGGAGACCGCTGCGCGAGCGCCGGTAGGCCCACGCCGCGGCGATCGAGCCCGCCGCGACGGCGAAGGCCAGCCAGATGGTGGTGTTGCGCGGGATGCCGATCATGCTCGACGAGCCGCGGGTCACGTCGGTCCAGCTGTTGAGGACGTTGTAGACGATCAGCAGCAGGGCCAGCGTCGCGATGCCGGACTGCAGTCCGGACAGGCGCGCGACGATCGGCGAGGTGACCACCCCGAGCACCGCGGCGGCGACGCCGCTGACGAGCAGGGCCACGAGGAAGCTCGCGTGCGCGTCGACCAGCCACGACAGCCAGCCGGGCAGGTTGGTGAACAGCGCGGCCTTCAGGTTGACCGGGATCGTGAGGTAGGCGGTCGTGTAGGCGCCGACCGCCATGAAGGCGACGTGCCCGAACGACATGACCCCGGAGCTGCCCGAGAAGATGGACAGGCCGGTGACGAACACGACCGAGACGATCGCCAGGGTCGCGACGCGGGCGACCGTGACGTCGCCGCCGACCCCCACGAGCGCGGCGAGCAGGACCAGCGCGATCAGCAGGACGGGCGTCTGGAGGACGCCGGTGACGGAGCCGAGCTTCTTCACGAGACACGCACCTTCGCGCCGGAGAGGAGACCCTGGGGGCGGACCACGAGGACCGCGATCAGGGCGGAGAACAGGAACGCGTCGCGGAAGGCGATGAGGTCGGTCGGCAGCAGGGACTCCAGGAGCGCCGTCGCGGCGCCCAGCAGGAAGCCGCCGAGAGCGGCCCCCTTGAGGCTGCTCATGCCACCCAGCACCGCGCCGACGACGCCGATGAGCATGGGCTGCAGGCCCATGTCGGCCGAGACCGCGCCCTGGCGGGCCACGAGGACGGCCGAGCCGACGGCGGCGAGGACGCCCACGGTGACGAAGGCGCTCGGGATGACGAGGTTCGCGCGCACCCCGAGGCTCGAGGCCATCTGGAAGTCCTCGGCGGCGGCCCGGAGCTGGATGCCGAGGCTGGTGCGGCCCATCATCCAGGCGACCGCGACCAGCATGGTGCCGCACAGCGCCAGGGTCAGCAGGTCGAGCACGCTGACGTCGGCGCCCAGGAGGTCGACCCGGTGTGCCAGGAAGTCCTCCGGCGCCACCCCGCGGGTGCGCGGGAGCACGGTCATGCGGGCCAGGCTCTGGATCGCGAGGCTGACCGCGAACGACGCGATCATCAGCGTCACCGGGTCGGCGTTGCGGAGCGGGTGGAACGCCAGCCGCTCGCTGAGCAGCGCCACGACGACCGCGAAGACGATGGCCATCAGCAGCGCGACCAGCCAGGGCTGGTCGCGGAACAGGTACATGGCGAACGCGCCGGCCAGGATGATCTCGCCGTAGGCGAAGTTCATCAGGCCGAGCACGCCGAAGAGCAGAGCGACGCCGATGGTCAGCAGCGCGTACAGCGCGCCCAGGCCGACCGCGGAGATGAGGAACTCGAGGATCATCGGGTGACACCCACTTCGGCAGGAGAGAAGCCGAGGTACTCCACCACGGCCGGGAGCTCCCCGAGCTCGGCCGCCGAGCCGCTGCCCAGCACCTTCCCGGGAGCCTGGAGCACGTACGAGCGGTCGGAGACCTCCAGCGAGCGCACGGCGTTCTGCTCCACGAGCAGGATCGTCATGCCCTCCTCGCGGAGCTGGACCACGACGTCGAAGATCAGGTCCACGATGATCGGCGCCAGGCCGAGCGTCGGCTCGTCGAGCAGCAGCAGTCGCGGGTCGAGCAGCAGCGCCCGGGCGATGGCCAGCTGCTGCTGCTCCCCGCCCGAGAGCAGGCTCGCGCCGCGGCTCCAGTACTTGCGGAGCACCGGGAACCGCTCGAGCTCGCGCTCGATGTCCCGGGCCAGGCCCGCCTTGTCCTTGCGGGTGATCCCGCCCAGGCGCAGGTTCTCCCCCACGGTGAGGCTGGCGAAGATGCCGCGGTCCTCGGGGACGTGGGAGACCCGCTTGCGCACCGTGGAGAAGCCGCGGTCGGAGACCGAGTGACCGTCGACGGTGATGGTCCCGCTGTGCAGCGGGACCTGCCCCATGACGGCCTTGACCAGGGTGCTCTTGCCCGCGCCGTTCTGGCCGATGAGGGAGACCAGCTCCCCCTCGCCGACGTGGAGGGAGCAGCCCTGGACGGCCATGACGGAGGCGCCGTACTGCAGGTAGGCGTCGGTGATGCTCAGGACCATGTCAGTGTCGCTTCCCGAAGTAGATCTCGATGACGCGCGGGTCCTTGCGGACCGTCGCCGGCTCGCCCTCGACGACAGTGCGCCCGCTGTCCAGCACGTGCAGGCGGTCGCAGGTGCCCATCACCACGGACATGTCGTGCTCCACGAGCAGGACCCCGCAGTCTCGGCGCCGGGCGAAGCCGCGGATGGAGGTGATCAGCTCGACCGCCTCCGTCTCGTTCTGCCCGGCGGCCGGCTCGTCCAGCAGGAGGAAGCGGGGCTTCGCGGCCAGCGCCCGGGCGATGGCGGTGGTCCGGATGCGCCCCGCGGTCAGGCTGTCCGCGCGGGTGTCGGCCACCGCACCGAGGTTGAGCTCGTCGAGGATCTCGTCGCGCAGGCGCCGCGCCGGGCCCCGGCGGGAGCCGGCGCCCAGCGCCGCGGCCTCGACGTTCTCCGCCACGGTCAGGCGGCCGAAGACCCGACCGCTCTGGAAGGTCCGGACCACCCCCCGCTGCACGCGCTGGCGCATCGACGACCGGGTCAGGTCGTCGTCGTCCAGGTGGATGCGGCCGGACGTCGCCCGCAGCATCCCGCTGAGCAGGTTCAGCGTGCTGGTCTTGCCGGACCCGTTGGGGCCGATCAGGCCCAGCACCTCGCCGCTGCGCACCTCGAGGGTCACCCCGTCCACGGCCTTGACGCCGTCGAAGTGGATCCCCCCGTCGGCCATCCGCAGCACGGACGGCCGACGGGAGAGCTGAGCGGTGTCGGTCATGAGGCGCAGGCGTTCTCGTCACCGATGTCCGGGATGCCGTCGACCTGCTGCTGGCCGACGAACTTCATCGCGCCCTGGTCGACCTCGACCACCGAGAGCGGCATGTCGATGATCTTGTGGCAGGTCTCGGAGAAGTACTGGACCTCGCCGATCGGCGTCGACACCGGCCCGGCGCTCTCCAGCGCCGCCTTCACGTCCGCGCCGTCGAGCGAGTCGGCGCCCTCGAGGGCGTTGGCGATGGCCGAGACCATGGTGTAGCCGAGGAGCGCGTAGCTGGAGGCGGGCTCGGAGTCGTACTCGGCCTGGTAGTCGGTCACGAAGGCGTCCAGCTCGGCGGAGTCGGCGCCGGTGCAGTAGACGTAGCAGGCGAAGCCGGTGTAGTAGACGTCGCTGGCCGAGTCTCCGACGATGTCGAGGAGGACCTGGCCGTCCAGGGCCGCGGGGCCGACGATCGGCACGTCGATGCCACCCTCGCGCAGCTGGCGGATGGCCGTGGCGCCGCCGGGGTTCCAGCTGGCGACGTAGATGAAGTCGGGCTTCGTGGCGAGGCCCTTGATCCGGCTGACCTGGCTGCTGATGTTGACGTTGTCGCCGCCGGGGAAGGCGTCGTTCCCGACGACCTCGCCACCCAGCTCCTCGAACTCGGCCTCGAAGTAGCGACCGGCCGACTTGGTGTACTCGATGCTCTCGTCCTGCAGGAGGTACGCCGAGGACCAGCCCTGGGCGTCGGCCCAGGCGGCGCCGGTGGCGCCCTCGACGTCGCTGCCGGCGTTGGCCGAGAAGACGTAGTCGCCCAGGGTCGTGGTGTCGGCCATCTTCGGGTCACCGGCACAGATGGACACCGAGGGGACGGAGGCGGCCTGCGCCACGGCCGCGCCGGGCGCGCTCAGGTCGAAGTCGCAGGGGGTGACCAGCAGGTCGATGCCGTCGGCGACGAGCTCCGTCGCAGCGGTGCCCACCGTGTCGGGGTCGGAGCGGACGTCCTTGGTGACGGTCTTGATCTGCTTGCCGTCGACGCCGCCGTCGTCGTTGATCTCCTTGATGCGGAGCATCGCGGCGTTGCCGGGCTCGACGTCGAACGGCGCCATGTTGCCGCTCTGGCTGAGGGCGAACCCGATCGTGATGACGTCGGAGTCACCGGACGCGTCGTCGGAACCGCTGTCGGAGCAACCCGCGGTCACGAGCAGCGAGGCCGCGGCAGCCGCCGCGAGGATCGCCTTCCGGCCCGAAAAAGGGCGCGCTGAGGAGAGCATCTGTCCTACCTAGGTGTGTGAAGGGGTGGGGCGGTCGGTGGTGCCGTGCCGTGCCGTGCTGTGCTGTGACGTTCAGGGGCGGTGCGGTGAGCTCAGCCGGTGGCTGCTCGGAGGGCGACCCGGACGCACTCGATCGTGGAGGCGACGTCGGACTCGGTGGTGGCGGCGTTGAGTCGTCGGTCGCCGGTCGGGAAGGCGGGCTCGAGGACGCCCTGCGACAGCAGGGACGTGTGGTAGCGGGCGTACATCTCCGCGTCGGACTCCATGGCCTGGCGGAAGTTGGTGGGCAGCTCCGGGCGGAAGTAGACGCACCACTCGGAGCCCAGGCCGGCGACCGTCGCCGGCGCCCCGGTCTCGTCGATGGCGGCCTGGATGCCGCTGCGCATCTGCTCGCCGCGCGCGTAGAGCACGCCGAAGACGTCCTCGGACTGCATGATCTCGAGGGTCTTGTTGGCGGCCGCCAGCGCGTACGGCGAGGCGTTGAAGGTGCCGTCGATGGTCGCCTCGCTCTTGCTGTAGGCGCCCAGGTGGCCCATCACCGCGTCCGAGCCGGCGAGCCCGGCCAGGGAGTAGCCGTTGGCGACGGCCTTGCCGAAGGCGGTCATGTCGGGGGTGACCCCGCAGATCGACTGGTAGCCGCCGAGCGCGGCGCGGAAGCCGGTCTTGATCTCGTCGAACACCAGCACGACGCCGTGGCCGGTGCACAGCTCGCGGAGCAGCTCGAGGAAGCCGGGCGCGGCGGGCACGCACCCGAAGCTGTGCACGTAGCCCTCGGTGAACGCGACCGCCAGCTCGTGGCCGTGGGCCTCGAAGGCGGCGCGCAGGCCGGCGTCGTCGTTCCACTCGACGACCACCACGTCGTCGACGACCGCCGGGTGCAGGCCCCCGCCGTTGGGCGTGTTGAGCGAGGACGTCGCGGTGAGGTCCTTGCGCGAGCTCCCGACCGCGACGTGGTCGCTCCAGCCGTGGTACGAGCCGTGGAACTTGAGGACCTTGAGGCGTCCGGTGGCGGCGCGGGCGACGTGGACGGCGTGCATCGTGGCGTCCGTGCCGGAGGTGCAGAACGCGACCTTGTCGGCCGAGGGCAGCACCTCGCAGATGGTCTCGGCGAGCTCGATCTCACCCGACTGGGGGCCGACGCCGGTGAGGTCGCACGTGCTGACGGCCGCGAAGACCGCCTCGTTGACGCGCCGGTCGCTGTGGCCGAGCACGATCGGGCCCCAGGCGTTCAGGTAGTCGACGTACTGGCGGTCCTCCTGGTCCCAGATGTAGGCGCCCTGGGTGCGCACGAAGACCTGCTGCCACCCCACGCGGTGACCGGAGGACACCCCGCGCGGGACCGACGCCTCGGCACGGCGCCACGTCGCGGCCTGGTCGAGCTGCTCAGAGACTGGGGACACGGGGAGCTCCTTGGTGGGAGGCGAGCGGGGCGTTCGCGACGCCGCTCGCGAGGTCGGCGAGGAGGGCACTGCTCATGCGCTCGGCGAGCATCACCGCCGGCAGGTGGGTATTGGCGGCGGGCACCTCGGGCATGACCGAGCAGTCGATCACCCGGACGCCGGCCATGCCGTGCACGCGGCCACGCTGGTCGACCACGGCACCGGGGTCGTCGGCGGCGCCCATCCGGGCGGTGCCGACCGCGTGGAAGTAGTCACCGACGGAGCCGGCGAGCCAGCGCTCGTAGGCCTCGGGGTCGGCGAGCGCTGAGACGGGTGTCCCGTCGGCGTCGATGAACGCCTCCTCGACGATGTCGCGGAAGGCCTGCGTGTCCAGCAGGCGCACGGCGTGCCCGACGGCCTCGCGCATCACCGCCCGGTCCCGCTCGGTCGTGAGCATCCGCTCCGCGATCACCGGCGGCCCGGTCGGGCGGTCGGGGTCGAGGCGCACCTCGCCGGTCGAGGTCACCGTCATCACGGCGGCCATGACGACGGCGTGGTGCTGCGGCGAGCTCACCGACAGCGCGCCCTGCATGGGCAGGATGTGGATGTCGCCCTCGGCGACCTGCGAGGAGAGCCGCAGCACCGCGTTGATGCACGACTCCTTCGCCCGCACCTCCTGGTGGCCGGGCTTGAGCGCCAGCAGGATCGAGGCGGCGGGGTGGTCCTGCAGGCCCTTGCCGACTCCCGGCCGGTCGCAGCCGCTGCGCAGCAGGATGGCCGGCGTCTCGATGGTGCCCGCGCTGAGCACCACCTGGTCGGCGTGCAGCGAGGAGCCGTCGGTGAGCAGGACGCCGGTGACGCGGCCGTCCTCGACCAGGAGCCGGTCGACGCGCGAGTCGGTGCGCACGACGAGGTTGTCGCGGTCGCGCGCCGGGGTCAGGTACGTCTCCAGGCTCGAGCGCCGGCCGGCGTGGTCGGCGTGGCGCCACAGGGTGCCCCCGCCGTCGTACGGCGTGTGGGTGTCGACGTCGCTGGGCAGGCCCAGCTCGGCCGCGGCGTCCACGAGCGCGTTGTCCATGGGCGTGTAGCCCGAGCGCGGGGTGGCCACGAGGTCGCGCTTGAGCGACCGGAAGGTGGGCTCGACCGCCGACCAGGACCAGGCGTCCAGGCCGTAGACCTCGGCCCAGCGGTCGTAGTCGCGAGGCAGGCCGGGCAGGGCCAGCATCGCGTTGACGGCGCCGGAGCCGCCCAGGCCGCGGCCTCGGTGGTACTGACGCGGGGTGTCGGAGGCGAGGCGGGTGGCGAGCAGGTCCGGGTCGAACGCCGCCGTCGCCCCCATCGCGTCGATCCAGTTGGCCGAGGCGAGCTGCGTGCCGACGTCGGTCCCGGCGTGGTCGGGACCGCCTTCAAGGACGACCACCTCGTGGCCCGGGTGCTGGCTGAGCCGGGCGGCCACGACGCAGCCGGCGCTGCCGGCGCCCACGACGATGATGCGTGCCATCTGTTGTCTCCGGTTCCGTCGCTCAGCTGGCCGGGGGGACCAGGAAGTGGGGGTTGAGGAACATCAGGTCGTCGCGCGACACGTCCGAGAGACGGCTGTGCCCGATGCCGTACATCGTCTCCTCGATGCCGCGGCGCAGGATCTGGAGCACCTCGTGGACGCCGTCCTCGCCCGACACGGCCAGGCCGTAGAGGAAGGCGCGGCCGACGAAGACGGCCTTCGCGCCGAGCGCCACCGCCTTGACGACGTCCGAGCCCCGACGGATGCCGCCGTCGACCATGACGTCGATCTGGTCGCCGACGGCCTCGACGACGTGCGGCAGGTAGCGCAGCGGCGAGGGGCTGCCGTCGATGTTGTTGCCACCGTGGTTGGACAGCGAGATCGCGTCGGCACCGAGGTCGACCGCCAGCTTGGCGTCCTTGATGGTGTTGACGCCCTTGACCATGAAGGGGCCTCCCCACAGGTCGCGCAGCCACTTGACGTCGGCCCAGGTGGGAGGCGGGGTGCTCTCGAACTCCGCCCACGCCTTGCCGAAGTACGGCGCGCTGCCGTCGGCGGTGAACAGGTTGGGCACCTTCAGCTCGGGGATCCGCCCGCGGCGCAGGTAGCTGGCGAACCACAGCGGTCGCGACAGCGCCTCGGGCGCCAGCGTCGCCATCGTCCGGGGGCTCATGTCGCTGGGCGGGGCGGGCGGGACGCCCCAGTCGCGGCGCGGGGTGTGCGACCAGTCCAGCGTGACGATGAGGGCCTTCGCGCCGGCGGCGCGCGCGGCCTCCACCCGAGCCTCGATCTGGGGCTTGGTGCCGACCCAGTAGAGCTGGAAGATCGTCTTGTCGTTGGCCCGCGCCACGTCCGCCACCGCGTCGGAGGCCCACGAGCTCAGGCCCATCGCCGTGCCGGCGCGGGCCGCGGCCCGCGCGACGCCGACCTCGCCGTCGGGGTGGATGGCCTGGGCGCCGACGGGCGAGACCAGGACCGGGAAGTCCACGTCGAGGCCCAGGATGGTGGTCCTGGTGTCGAACGTCGTGGGCCGGTCGAAGATGGTGGGCGAGAAGCCCAGCTCGTCGAAGGCTCGCAGGTTCTCCTGGAGCGTCCAGCCCTGCTCGTTGCCTGCCTTGACGGCAAGCCACACGGCGCGGGGCAACCGGCGCTTGGCGAGGCGCTCGGCCTCGGCCAGGTTCCTGAAGCGGACCTTCGTGCTCATGGCGTTCCTTCCACTGGGCGAGGCGACGATCCTTACCGTAGGATGAAACTTCTCTTACGGCAATGCCCTCTAGTGAACTTTCTGTAACGCGAATGCCGCAGTCCGGTCACGCCGCCTCCGCCCTGGCGCTAAGTAACAGCCATTTCACAGGCTCGCTCTTGACGAGTTTCTGAAATGGATATATCAATCTCTGTACGTGCCCGACCCTGGCGCCTCGTCCCCGGCAAGGGGCGGCGTCGAGCCCCCGGCGACTCGATCCGAGAAGGTGGAGCATGACCCCCGACCCCACAGTGTTCGTCGCCACCAGTGACCTGGCCGGCCAGATGCGCGGCCGCTCGGTCCCGGCCGGCTCACGCGACGCCGTGCTCCGCCGCGGCGTCGGCTGGGTGCCGGCCGACCTGGCCATCACCGCGTTCGGCGCCATCGCCGACAACGTCTTCGGCTCCACCGGCGACCTCCGCCTCATGCCCGACCCGACGACCCAGGTCGAGATCCCGGCCCGCGAAGGCGACCCGGGGGTCACGCTCGTGCTCGCGGACCAGACCCTGCCCGACGGCACGCCGTGGGCCTGCTGCCCGCGGACCTTCGCGCGCCGGGCGCTCGAGGACCTGCAGGAGGCCACCGGTCTGGAGGTCGTGGCCTCCTTCGAGCACGAGTTCATGATGGCGGACCTCGCCCCCACGGGCCCCTTCTCGTTCGAGCGGCACCGCAGCGTGGAGCCCTTCGGCTCCGAGCTGGTCGCCCTCCTCGAGGGCGCCGGCCTGCAGCCGGAGAACTGGCTGCCGGAGTTCGGCACCGACCAGTTCGAGATCACCCTGGAGCCCGCGCCCGGGCTGGTCGCCGCCGATCGCGCCGTCCTGGTCAAGGAGCTGGTCCGCGACCTCGCGCGACGGCACGGACGTCGTGTCACGTTCGCGCCGCTGCAGCACCCCGACGGCAGCGGCAACGGCGTGCACGTGCACCTCTCGCTGCGCGACGCCACGGGGGCTCCCGTGCTCCACGACCCCGCCCTGCCCGCCGGGCTCTCGAGCCTGGGGCAGCGGTTCGCCGCCGGCATCCTGGCCCACGCTCCGGCGCTGCTGGCGATCACCGCACCCAGCCCCGCGTCGTACCTCCGCCTCACCCCGCACCGCTGGAGCGCCGGGGGCATCTTCCTGGCCGAGCGCAACCGCGAGGCGCTCCTGCGCATCTGTCCCACGAGCACCGTCGGGGGCGGCGACCCGGCCGCCCAGTACAACCTGGAGTTCCGACCCTCCGACGCGACCGCCAACCCCTGGCTGACGCTCGGCGTGCTCGTGAGAGCAGGGCTCGCCGGGATCACGGGCGAGTACGACGCCCCGACGATCTGGCCGGAGTCGGTCACCGAGCAGGAGCTGGCCGGTGTCCCCACGCTGCCGTCCGGCCTGGCGGAGGCGCTCGACCACCTCGTCGCGGACCGCGTCGTCGCCGGCTGGTTCGACCCCGACCTGATCGACACCCACTGCGCGGTGAAACGGGCCGAGCTGGCCGCGGTCAGCGGCATCGACGACGTCGCGCTCTGCTCCGCGATGGCCGATGTCTACTGAGGTCGCCGAGGCGGTCGCCGCGCTCTCGCTCGTCGACCACCACGTGCACACCTGCTCCGCCGGCTCGCCCAGCCTGGCGGAGCTCGGCGACCTCCTGACCGAGTCCGACCGACCGGCCGCCCGCGGCACCTCGCGCTTCGACTCGCAGGTGGGCTTCGCGGTCCGCCGGCACTGTGCTCCGCTCCTGGGGCTTCCCGCCCATGCGCCGATCGAGGACTACTGGGCCGCCCGCCAGCTGCTGGCCCCCGACGAGCTGGACCGTCGCCTCCTGGGCGCGGCCGGCGTGGACCGCTGGCTCGTCGACACCGGCTTCAACGGGGACCAGATCCTGGACCTCGACGCCTTCGCCACCCGGGTGCCCGGCTCCCGGGTGCAGGAGATCGTGCGCCTGGAGTCCGTGCTCGAGGAGGTCGTCGCCGACGCGACGGCCGCCACGCTCGAGGAGCGCTTCCGCGAGGCACTGTCCAGCGCGAGTGCCGACGCCGCCGGCCTGAAGTCGGTCATCGCCTACCGCCACGGCTTCGACTTCGACCCCGCGCGGCCGTCGCCGTCCGAGGTGAGCGCCGCCGCGGGACGCTGGCTTGCCGAGCTGGACGCCGGCGCCGCAGCGCGGGTGACCGACCCGGTGCTGCTGCGGATGGCCCTGTGGGCCGGCGTCGACACCGGACTGCCGCTGCAGCTGCACGCCGGCTACGGCGACCCCGACCTCGACCTGCGGCGCTGCGACCCCCTGCTGCTGTCGGACTGGATCAAGCGCGTCGAGCCTCTCGGGACCGACGTCGTGCTGCTGCACTGCTACCCGTTCCACCGGCACGCGGGCTACCTCGCCCAGGCGTTCCCCCACGTCTACTTCGACGTCGGCCTGGCCGTGAACTTCACCGGTGCGGCGTCCGCGGCCGTGGTCGCCGAGTCGCTCGAGCTGGCGCCGTTCGCGAAGGTCCTCTACTCCTCCGACGCCTGGGGTCCGCCCGAGCTGCACCTGCTCGGCTCGCTGCTGTGGCGCGCCGGCCTCACCCGGACGCTGTCGCGGTGGGTCGCCGACGGCGAGTGGTCGGTCCCGGACGCGATCCGGGTGGCCACGATGGTCGGTCGCACGAACGCCTCCCTCGTCTACGGGGGCCACGATGGGTGAGCCCTCCGTCTGGGAGCTGCTCGAGCGGCACCTGGGCCGGGCCGCCGAGCTGCGACGGCTGCTGCACAGCGAGCCCGACCTGTCGGGCGACGAGTCGATGACGCGCGACCGGGTGCTCCAGGCCCTGCCCGGGGACCAGACCCCGGTCAAGGTCGCGGAGACCGGCGCCGTGCTGCGCCTGGGAGGTCCCGGGCCGTGCATCGGCGTCCGCGGCGAGATGGATGCGCTCCCGGTGACCGAGCAGACGGGGGTGCCGTGGGCCTCGCGCCACGACGGCGCGATGCACGCCTGCGGGCACGACCTGCACCTCGCCGCCCTGGTGGCGGTGGCCTGGGCCGTCCACGAGGCACGGCTGCCCGTGCCCCTGCTCGTCGTGCTGCAGCCCCGCGAGGAGACCTACCCCTCGGGCGCCAAGGACATCGCGGAGCACGGGATCCTCGAGGCCGAGCAGTGCGCCGCCATGATCGGCGCCCACATCCAGCCCGCGCTGCCGCCCGAGGTGGTCGCGTGCGTCCCCGGCGGCGTGAACGCCTCCTCCGACGAGTTCGAGATCCGCGTGCACGGCACGTCCGGCCATGCGGCGTACCCCCACCTGAGCTGCGACCCGCTCCTCGCGCTCTCCGAGATCGTGGTCGCGCTGCAGAGCATCGTCAGCCGCTCGGTCGACCCCATGTCGTCCGCGGTCGTCGGGGTCTCGTCCTTCGCGTCCGGTCAGGCCGCCAACGTGATCCCCGGCCTGGCGCGCGCCACCGGGACCATCCGGGCCCTGGACCCGCGCAACCGAGCGCTCCTGCGCGAGCGGGTCGTCGCGGTCGCCGAGAACGTCGCGCGGGCGCACTCGTGCGCGGCGGAGGTCAGGATCACCGACGGTGAGCCGGTGCTGGAGAACGACCCGGCCCTGGTGCGAGCCGTCTCCACCCACCTCGCCGACCAGGGGATCGGCCTGTCGACCACGTTGCGGTCGCTGGGCGCCGACGACTTCTCGTTCTTCTCCGAGCGGATGCCCTCGGCGATGATGTTCGTGGGCAGCGAGACCACCGACGCGCTGCACTCCGCGTCGTTCCTGCCCACCGACAACGACCTGCGGCTCACCGCCCGGGCCATGCTCGCCGGCTACCTCGGAGCCGCGGACCTGCTGACGGCGCCCGACGCCTGACTACGGCGTGGACGCGCCGCCGGGTGACACCGTGGTCGTCTCACCCGGTCGCCCCCGCACCATCACGAAGGGCGCCTCGTCGCCGAGCGCGACGGTGTGGCGGCGAGCCACCTCCTCCACGCGGGCCTGCACGCTCGTGAGGTCGGCGCCGGCCGGCGCCACCACGTCGAGCCTGCCGGAGAAGCCGTACCGGATGCTCTCGACGCCGCGCACCTGCGTCAGCTCGCCGAGCAGCGCCGCCGCGTCGGCCAGGCGCGTCTCGGGGCCGTCGCCGGGACAGGGAAGCGGCGTGGAGTGCCGCCCGACGGCGAAGCCCCACTCCACGCTGGCGTCCGCCTCCGGCGCGAACTCGCAGACGTGCTCGGCGACGGCCCGCATCGCCGACTCGTAGTCCTGGGGCTCCAGCGCGGCGGGGTCGAGCGCGGTCATGGTGACCTCCAGCGACCCGGAGAACGGCAGGGTGTTCTCCGCGCGCACGGTCTCCGGCCGGTAGCCGTCGAGGGGCCGGTCGTCGAGGAAGGCCTCCAGCTCGGACTGCGCGGCGTCCCCCGCGTTGGGATCGCCGCACGCCGTGGCGGTCACGCCGATGACGCCGACGAGCGCGACGGCCGCCAGCAGACGTCGGGGGCTCGGCACGGGCACAGCGTACGGGCGCCCGCGTCCGCGCGGAGGCCGCCGGAGTCGGCGGTCAGGCGCGCGTCGCCGCGTCGAGCCGCTCGCGGAAGAGCGTGCTCATCCGCGCCACCGCCGACCCCGCGGCGTCCGAGAGCGGGGCGAAGCGCCAGAAGCCGTGCGGCATCCCCGGCTCCTCGCTGAGGTCCACCGTCACGCCCGCGTCGCCCAGGCGCCGTCCCAGCTCGCGACCCTCGTCGCGCAGCGGGTCCCGGCCCGCGACGACGAGGACCGTCGGTGGCAGCAGGCGGAGGTCGGGCGAGAGCAGCGGCGCGAAGCGCGGGTCGTCGCGCAGGCTCTGCTCGCCCAGGCTCTGCTCGCCCAAGTACTGCTCCACGCACCACTCCAGCCGCTGCGACGTCAGTCCGTAGGCGTCGGCGAGCTCGGTGCGCGAGGGGTACGACGGGTCGCCGTGCACCAGCGGGTTGACCAACAGCTGCGCGACCGGCGCGGCGTCCGTGCCGGCCAGCGCCAGGGCGGCGCCCAAGGCGAGGTTCGCCCCCGCGCTCGGACCCGCCACCGCGACCCGCTCCCCCAGCTCCTCGCGCGCCCAGCGCACGGCCGCCACGGCATCGTCGTAGGCCGCGGGGAAGCGGTGCGCCGGGGCCAGCCGGTAGTCGACGGCGAGCACGCTGCGACCCGTGTCGCGGCAGAGCCGCCGCGCGTGCGCGTCGTGGCTGTCCAGGCCACCGCTGACGAAGCCACCACCGTGCAGGAACACCACCACGCAGTCGTCGAGGTCGCCGGAGTACAGGCGGGCCGGCACCCCGGCCGACGGCACGGTCAGGTCGCGCACCTCGCGGAGATCGGGTCCTGGCGGCTCCTCGACCTCGCCCGCGCCGGCGAGGGCGGCGATCTGCGGGTCCAGCAGGGGGTCGAGGCAGGCGTCGGGCACCGCGCCAACCTAGCTCCGCACGGCTGCGCCGGCGCCCGTCCGACGCTGCCACCTCGGCATCGCGCCATACCCGCTCCGGAGCGCGGGCCGCTACGCCGTCGTCGGGTCGGGCGGGCCCGTGCCGGGCGGCATCGCCACCGCGGCGACCGACCGCACGTCGGACAGCGCGGCGGCGGCCGTCGAGCCCTCCTTGTTGGCCAGCACGAGCGCCAGCACGAGCGCGACCAGCGCCACCGCCACGAGCACCGCGAGGGTGATCTTGACGACGGAGTACGGACGGTCGCCGGTCACCTTGCCGGTGTTGGCGTTGACCATCACCTGCCACTGCTTGCCGGCGTGCGGGTACGTCGCCAGCCACAGGGGCAGCAGCACGAGCTTGAACGTGACGCGCGAGTAGGTGACGTCCACCTGGTGCACGCGCTGCTCGTCGCCGCCGATGTCGCGGCGCACGTCCTTCTCGATGGTGGCGCGCATCTCCTGGCGCGCTTCGGTGGAGGCGTCCGGGGGGTCGACGTCGTAGCGCAGCGCGGAGAAACCGGAGAGGTACTCGGGCTGGTAGGCCACGGCGGTGCCCAGCTCCCACGGACCCATCTCGTCGAGGCGCTCCTGGTCGAGGCGCTGCGAGGCCGGGACGAGGACGTCGTCGAAGGCGCGCGAGACCCGGCCGGACGCGTCGTGCCAGCGGGTCCGGCGCTCCTGGTAGGTCTCGGTGCGGGTGCCGCCCTTGCCGTCGGAGACCTGACGGGTGAGGGTGACGTAGTAGTACTCGCCCCGCTCACCGACGTACGTCGAGGCCGTGGCGGCGTCAAAGGTCCAGTGCGGCACGTAGGTGCCGGTCAGCGACTCCGCCGAGCCGATCTTCTTGAGCGCGTTGGGGGCGAACCACCGCGAGCTGATCCACTCCTTGAACGCCTTCTGCGCGGCGTCCCCGGGGATGTGGAAGGGGACGACGGCCTCGGGGGCCACCATGCCCTCGGGCGTCGCGAGCGCGATCAGGTGCCCGTTGCAGAACTGGCAGGTCTCCGCCAGCTGGGCGCCCTCGACCTGGGCGCCGCAGCCCTGACAGCGCAGCACCTGACCGACCAGGGACGCCACCTTGACGTGGGAGTTGCGCTCCATCCACTCGTCGAAGGAGTGCTCGTCGATGGTGGTGTCCTCGCCGGCCTCGATCGGGTGCTCGGCACCGCACGCGGTGCACGTGAGGACGGCGGTGCCCGGCGCGTACGTCACCTGCGACCCGCAGGTCGGGCAGGACGCGAACAGCGCCTGCGCGGCCTTCGGCAGCGGTGGCGGTGGCGGGGACGTTGGTGGTGGGGGCGGGCCCGCGGGGGCGGAGGCTGCGGGCGCGGAGGAGTCGGCGTCGCCCGGAGGGAGCGGCGGCGGAGCGCTCGTCACCTCAGGCCTGCGGGGGCAGCGGCGGCGGGGTGGTGCCGAACAGCGAGGCCAGCTCCGGCACCTCGCCGGCGGGCTTCCAGGACGGCATCGCCTCGCACCAGACCAGCGTCTCGCGGCCCAGCTGCTCGGCGGCCACCTTGGCCGGCAGGGCCTCCAGGGCGAAGGGACCGGCCTGCTGGCCGTTGACGGCGACGAACCACTGCGTCCCGCCGGCGCCGGGGAGCGGCGGCGGGCTGGCGGGGGCCGACTGCTGCGCGCCGGCGAGGGCGCCGGTGGCAGCCTGCCCCAGGCCCATCCCCACGACCATCCCGGTGCCCTGGCCCGCGGCGCCGGGGTTGTTGGCGGCGTCCTCCAGCGCGTTGGCGGCCTGGAACTTCGTGTACTGGTCCAGGTTGCCGAGGATCCCCATCTGGCTGCGCTTGTCGAGCGCCTCCTCGACCTCGGGGGGCATCGAGATGTTCTCGATGACGAAGCGCGGGAGGGCGATGCCGAACTCCGCCAGGCTCGCGCTGAGCGTGCCGACGAGCTGCTGGGAGATCGCCTGCTGGTTGGCGGCGAGGTCGAGCATCGGCACGTTGGCCGTCGCGAGCGCGGAGGTGACGGCGGCGACGATGTTCTGGCGCAGGAACTCCGAGACCTCGTCGGTGCGGAAGTCCGGGTCGGTGCCGACGAGCTGGCGCAGGAGCGTGCCGGCGTCGGTGATGCGCAGCGCGTAGGTGCCGAACGCACGCAGCCGGACCATGCCGAACTCCGCGTCGCGCACCGTGAAGGGGTTCTGGGTGCCCCACTTCAGGTCGGTGTACTGCCGGGTGCCGACGAAGTAGACCTCGGCCTTGAACGGCGAGTTGAAGCCGTACTTCCAGCCCTTGAGGGTGCTGAGGATGGGGAGGTTCTGCGTGGTGAGCTCGAAGGTGCCGGGCGTGAACACGTCGGCGATCTGGCCCTCGCTGACGAAGACCGCCGTCTGGCCCTCGCGCACGATGAGCTGGGCGCCGTTCTTGATCTCGTTGCCCTGGCGGGGGAACCGCCACACGAGGGTGTCGCGGCTGTCGTCGAGGAACTCGACGATGTCGATGAACTGACCGCGGACCTTGTCCATGAAGCTCATGTGCTCGGGCTCCTTCGTCTGCGGCCACCTGGACGGGCCGTCGGCGGGCTCACGGTACCTGCCCGCCACGGCCGCTCGCAGCCTCCACGCGGCAGGTCGTCACGCCCCACTCGCGTCGTGCACGCAGATGGCGACCTGGACGCGGTTGGTGACACCCAGCTTCTCGAACACGTGGGTGACGTGCCCCTTCACCGTGGTGACGGACAGGTGCAGCTCGGCGGCGATCTCGGTGTTGGCGAGCCCGCGGCTGATCCCGAGCGCGATGTCGCTCTCCCGGCGAGTGAGCGTGGCCAGCCGGAGCTGGGCGGCGCGAGCGCGGCGGTGACCGCCGCTGTCGCGGAACCTCGTGAGGAGCGTACGGATCACGGCCGGCGAGAGCATCGGCTCGCCGGCGGCCACCCGGCGGATCGCGGCGACGATCTCGGGTGGCGCGGTGTCCTTGAGGAGGAACCCGTCAGCCCCGGCGCCGAGCGCCTCGACGATGTAGGCATCGGCGTCGAACGTCGTCAGGACGATGACCCGAGGCGGGCGGGGGCCCGACATCAGCGCGCGCGTCGCCTCCAGACCGTCCATGCGAGGCATGCGGATGTCCATGAGCACCACGTCGGGGGACAACGCGTCGAACTGCCTCAGCGCCTCGCGGCCGTCCACCGCCTCACCGACGACGTCGAGGTCGTGATGACCTTCGAGCATCATGCGAAGTCCGGCGCGCACGATCCCGTCGTCCTCCGCGATCAGGATCCGCGTGGGCCGCCCCTGGCTCACGGGCCCCACGGCATCCACGCCCGCAGGACGAACTCGTCGCCGCACACCCCGTGCTCGAGGCGTCCACCCCGGAGCTGGGCCCGTTCGGTGAGCCCCACCAGTCCCAGGCCCGAGCCGGGGGTGGAGGACCGCCCGAAGCCCAGGGCGTTGCGCAGCACCACCGTGATCCCTTCCTGAGGGGTACCACCCAGATCGATGTCGAGGCCGGCACCGGGGGCGTGCTTGCGGCTGTTGGTCACTCCCTCCTGGACGATGCGGTAGACCGTGCGCCCCGTGGCGTCGGGCACCGGCGCGTCGACGGTGTCGGCGTACGCGATCCGCATCCCCGACCGACGAGCGTCCTCGACCAGGTCCGCCAGGTCGACGTACGTCGGCTGCGGCGCGTGCTGCAGCTCGCCGGAGTCGCCTCGCAGCACTCCCAGGACGCCGCGGAGGTCGGTCAGTGCCTCGTGCGCCGACTCGCGGATCACCCCGGCGCTGTCGCGCATCTCGTCACGAGTGAGGTCGGTGCGGTAGTTCAGGGCGCCCGCTCGCACCGAGATCTGGGAGATCCGGTGCGCGAGGACGTCGTGCATCTCGCGAGCGATCCGGCTGCGCTCCTCGATGCGCGACTGGGAGGCGCGGAGGTCCCGCTCGGCCTCGGCGACCTCCGCCCGGCGGCGCAGCGTCCACAGGAGCTCGCGGCGCGATCCGATGTACATCCCCCACGCCAAGGTCGCCGACGTGAACACCACGCCGGCGGCCAGGGTCAGCCACCCCGGGTCCGTCTGGACCGTGGGATACAGGCGGATGTGGAGCTCACCACACAGGACGCTGAGCGCCCCTGCCACCACGATCTGCGCCCAGGCGCCACCCGTCGCGAGCGAGACGATGGCGAGGATCGAGGGGCCGGTGGCCAGCGACGAGAACGTCGTGAGCAGGGTGGTGACGACGGCCACCGCGAAGGGCCGACGACGCCGCAAGAGCACCAGCGCGAAGGCGAGGACACCGAGGCCGACGTCGAGGGCTCGGTCGACCGGGGACTGTCCCTCCACGACGGGCACCCAGGCACCGACACTGATCAGGAGCGCCACGGCCAGCCGCCACGCGACGTCCCGCCGCCGCAACGGCGGCCGGTACTCCCCGGGCCGCGCCGGGCTCGCCTCAGGCACCCCTCGAGACTAGGCGCGCACACCGTCGCCGGGCACCACCCCTGGTAGCCGGCCGACCCCTACCAAGGGACTGCCCAGGTCCGCGCTCTCGGCGGATGTGCCGGGCGTCGTGCCCGCCCAGGCTGGACGCATGATCAACGTGAAGAACCTGTCCCGCACCTACGGCGGCTACGCGGCCGTCGACGACATCAGCTTCACCTGCCGGCCCGGGCGCGTCACCGGCTTCCTCGGACCCAACGGCGCCGGCAAGACGACGGCCATGCGGATGATGGTCGGGCTGACCACGCCCACGCACGGTGAGACCACCATCGGGGGCTACCACTACCACGACATCGTCAACCCCGGCCGGCACGTCGGCGTCCTGCTCGATGCGAGCGCCCAGCACGCCGGACGCACCGGGCGCGAGATCCTCATGGTCGGCGCCAAGACGATGGGCCTGCCCACCACGCGGGTCGACGAGATGCTCGCGATGGTCTCCCTGACGGAGTCCGAGGCCAAGCGCAAGCTCCGCAACTACTCGCTGGGCATGAAGCAGCGCCTCGGCATCGCCCACGCGCTCCTCGGCGACCCCGCGGTGCTGATCCTCGACGAGCCGGCCAACGGTCTCGACCCGGCCGGCATCCGCTGGATGCGCGACCTGCTCAAGGGCTACGCCCGTCGCGGCGGGACCGTCCTGCTGTCCAGCCACCTGCTCAACGAGGTCGAGCTCGTCGCCGACGAGCTGATCCTCATCGGCCGCGGCAGGATCGTGGCCCAGGGCGACCTGAAGAGCCTCAGCTCGCTGGACAGCGCCGACAGCGCCCTCGTGACGCCGGTCGACAGGGACGCGCTGGTCGCTGCCCTCCGCCAGGAGGGCCATGAGGCGACCCCGGAGGGCGAGGGGCTGCGCGTCTCGGCCAGCCCGAGGGAGGTCAGCCGCGTCTCGGTGCAGCACGGCCTCCTGCTGAACGACCTCCGCAGCGGCGCCAAGGGGCTCGAGGACCTCTTCCTCGAGCTGACCTCTCCCGTCCAGCGCGAGAGCGCACCCTCACCCGACTCGCTCGCCGCGGTCTCGACCTCGAAGGAGATGTCCCGATGAGCACCACCACCGAGCAGCCCTCGCCGACGTTCGACTTCTCCGAGACCCCCCGGGTCTCGTTCTCCCAGCTGGTCTCCGTCGAGCTGCGCAAGACGGTCGACACCAGCGCCGGGAAGTGGCTGGTCTCCGCCGTGCTGGCGCTGACCGCCGCGGTCATCGTCCTGTACTTCGCGATCGCCGACGACGACCAGCTGGTGTTCGAGGAGTTCCTCGGCTTCGCCGCCAGCCCGCAGGGATTCCTGCTGCCGGTGCTGGGAGTCCTCCTCGTGACCAGCGAGTGGAGCCAGCGCACCGCCATCGTCACCTTCGCGCTCGCACCGTCGCGCACCAAGGTCATCGGCGCCAAGATCGTCGCCGCGCTGCTGATGGCGTTCCTCGCCTTCGCGGGCGCCATCGCCGTCGCTGCCGTCGCCACCGCCGCAGCCGGCAGGAACGACGGGTTCAGCGACGTCACCGTGGCCACCTTCGTGCTGTTCCTCGGGCTGCAGCTGCTGAACGTCCTCCAGGGCGTGGCCTACGGACTGATCCTGCTCAACACGCCTGCTGCCATCGTGGCGTTCTTCGTGCTCCCGACGGCATCCTCGATCGTGTTCACGTCGGTGTCCTCGTTGAGCGACCTCGCCCCGTGGCTCGACATCACGACCGCCCAGAGTCCCCTGGTCAACGGCGACTTCTCGCTCACCGGCGAGCAGCTCGGACAGATCGGCGTCACCGCGCTCATCTGGATCGTGCTGCCGTTCGTCGCCGGCTGGTTCCGCGTCATGCGCGCGGAGATCAAGTAGCCCGGCGATGCGGGGAGCAGGACGATGAGGGCCTCCGGCGAGGACGAGCTGGTCCTGGACAGGGCTCAGCCCGACTCCGGCGCCGCGCCCCTCGAGGCGAGGCCCGTCTCCGGAGGTCACACCCGTCAGTCGGCACGGGTCGCGGCGATGACGGCCTGGGGGACGCTCGTCCTGCTCTGGTCGACGACCATCGGCATCCCGAACGACGCGCTGACGGTCCTGATCACCCTGTGGCTGGGCACGATCGCCTGGCACGTCCAGGCACCGTGGCGCCGCCATCTCGGGTTCCTCCGCGACTGGTCCGTGCCGGCGCTGCTCCTCACCGCGTACTTCTACAGCCGCGGGTTGATCGACGAGCTCGACGTCACCGTGCACTGGACCATGCCCATCGAGGCCGACCGGTGGCTCTTCGGCGGCACCACCCCGACCGAGACCCTGCAGCACGCGTGGTGCGGCGACCCCTGTCGTCTCGAGTCGCCTGTGCGGTGGTTCGAGGTCGTCATGACCACGGTCTACGCCAGTCACTTCCTCGTGGGGCTCGTGCTGGCGGTCCTGCTGTGGGCGACCAGCCGCACCGAGTGGCTGGTCTGGATGCGCCGCTACATCGGCCTCAACCTCGCCGGCCTCGCGATCTACGTCGCCTACCCCATGGCCCCGCCGTGGCTCGCCTCCGACGAGGGCCACCTGGGCCACGTCGAACGCATCACCTCGCGCGGCTGGGGCGACCTCGGCATCGAGCGCGCCAACGTCGTCCTCGACGGGGTGGGCAACCCGGTGGCCGCCATGCCCTCGCTCCATGCGGGCACTGCGGTCCTGGTGGCGCTGTACGGGATCTGGCGACTGCGCAGCCCTGGGCGTTGGCTGCTGGTCCTCTACCCGGGCGTCATGTGCGTCGCGCTCGTGTACTTCGGCGAGCACTACGTCGTCGACCTGGTCGCCGGCGGGCTGCTGGCCGGCGCGGTGATGCTCCTCGCCCACACGTGGGAGCGGCGGCACAGGCCCCGGCCCCACTCCCCCGACGACGGCGCGACCGAGCGCTCCACGGATCGAGAGGTGTCCCTGTGACGTCGCCATCCCGGCTCATCAGCACCCGGCAGGCGGCCGGGCACCACGTCCGGTCCCGTGGCCGGGATGTGGCTCGCGTCGACCTCCCCGGAGGCTCCGGCACCAGCGCCAGGTCCGTGATCCGTCACCTCGGACGGGTCGCCCGCGCCATGCCCGACAGCATCGGGGTCGTCGTGGTGTCCGTGGCCTCGGTCGACGACCTGACGGTCGACCTGCTCACCGGGATCGCGATCAGCCGCAGGCTCATGAGGGCGGGAGGTCGGCCCCTGGTGCTGCGCGTGCCCGGCATGCCGACCACCCCCGGCGCCGCCGCCCTGCTGGGGACCATGCCCTACGTCCTCAGCTCCCCCGCACGGGACCTGCCGGACACGGCCCTGCGGCGCGGGGGCGGTTTGTGAGCACCACGTCACTCGCCTTCCTGGCCTCGTACGGCCTCTCCATGCTCGGCAACGCCGTCGCCGCGGTCGTCCTGCCGCTGATCGTGCTGCATAGCACGGGCGACGCCACGGATGCCGGCATCCTCGCTGCTGCGACGGCCGTACCCGCGGTGCTGGCCGGCTTGTTCATGGGCGGGGTGATCGACCGGGTCCACCGGCGGTCGGCCTCGATCGCGACGGACCTCGTGTCGGCAGCGGCCATCGCCGCCCTTCCGATCGTGGACCTGGTCACGGACCTCACCCTGGGCTGGTTCGTGCTGCTCGGGATCGTCGGCTCCTTCGGCGACGTCCCAGGCCTGACGGCACGCGAGGCCCTCCTCCCCCAGGTCGCCCGCCATGCCGGCGTGGGGGTGGACCGGCTCGTCGCGCAGCGCGAGCTGGTCGGTGCGGTCGTGCTGCTGGCGGGACCTGCCGCGGCTGCTGGGCTCGTCGTCCTCCTCGACGGGTCGGGCGCCCTGTGGGTGACGGCCGCCACGTCGTTCGCCGCTGCCATGCTGACCCTCCTGCTGCCGCGCCGGGTCGGGGCGCTCGACGCCGACGCCACACCGGTCGGCTCGTCCCCGCGCGCCGCCGTCGCCCACCTGCGAGAAGGATGGTCCCTGCTGTTCCGACGCAGCCCCTTCCTGCTCAGCACGACCCTGGTCAGCCTTCTCCTCGCCGTCGTGCTGACGGCGATCCAGGGCCTCATCCTCCCGGTGCACTTCATCCGGCTGGGGCAGGAGGGCCGGCTCGGGATGGTGCTCAGCGCCCTCGCGCTCGGCCTGCTCCTCGGAGCGGGCCTGTACGCGGCGATCGGTGACCACCTGACGCGGCGGAGGTGGTTCGCGGCGGGCATGGTCGGGTCCGTCGGTGGCGTCGCCCTGGTCAGCGCCCTGCCGGCGACGGCGCCGATGCTCGCCGGCGCCGTCACGCTCGGGGTGTCGATCGGCGTCGTCGGCACCGTCACCGGCGTCCTGATGACCGAGAGGATCCCTGACCACCTCCGGGGTCGCGTGACCGGGACGCAGAACGCCGTCATGACCGCAGCCCCCTCGCTCGGAGTCCTGGGAGCGGCGGTCATGGTCGAGCGGGTCTCGCTCGGGACCGCTGGTGCGGTCGTCGCCGGCGTGTGGGCGCTCACCGCGGCACTGGCGCTCGTCGCGCCCCCGCTGCGCGACCTCGAGCCGGCCCCGACCGACGCGCCGGGCCGGTAGGGCAGGTCGCCGTTGCCTCCGGCCGCCACGGTCTCCGGGCAAGCCGTCAGTGCGTCACCGACGACCGCCGTCCGGTTCGGTGTGGGCCAGGCCCGTCTGGAAGGCGATGACGACCAGCTGTGCTCGATCACGCGCCTGGAGCTTGTTCATCGCGCGCTGCACGTGAGCCCGGACGGTGAAGGGACTGACGTGCATGCGCTCGGCGATGTCCTGGTTCGACAGACCCGTCGCGACCAGGGCCACCATCTCGCGCTCCCGGGGCGTGAGGTCACCGAGCTGCTCGGGGTGGCTGGGCGACGAGCTGTCCGGCGTCATGAGGAAGCGGGCGACCAGCGAGCGCGTCGCGGCCGGGGACAGCAACGTGTCCCCGGCGGCGATCGAGCGCACCGCGGCCAGCAGCTCCTCGGCCCCGATGCCCTTGCCGATGAAGCCGCTGGCGCCTGCCCGCAGCGCCTGGGCGACGTGCTCGTCCGTCTCGTACGTCGTGAGGATCAGGATGCGACTGGCACGCAGCTCCGGGTCCGCGCAGATCTCCGACGTGGCTGAACACCGTGTGCTTCGGTCTTGACCGGTCGCGGGTATATCGGCGGCTGGCTCGCCTGGTGCGCCTCGGGCTCCTGGAGGACCTGCGAACCGGTCCCTCCAACGTCGGGCGACCCCGGGATGTGCACGCCCTCTACGTCCCCACGAGGTACGCCTACGACTACCGCGCGTCGCCGCTGACGCCGCAGCCTGTGGCGCTCACCCACGTGCGCCACACTCTTGCTGTCGGTGAGGTGGGATTGGCCTACCAGCGGGCGGGTTTCGACGTCGTCACGGACCGGTTGGTCCGTCGCGATATTGCACGGTGGCGACGCACGCGGTCGCCGTCGACTCCTCATGACGCCCTGTGGTTGGGCAGCGACCAGGGCCTGGTGGGTATGGGCCTCGGGTCGCATTCGGGTGGCCAGGTCTCAACGCATGCCACTGACCTCGTCCTCACGCGCGACTCGGTGGTGCGGGCCGCCGTCGAGGTGGAACTGACCGCGAAGAGCGACCGCGACCTGGCGAAGGTGCTTCGCATGTACGGCCGGTCCGCCAGGTTCGGAAGCCTCATCTACTACGTACCCGATGGGAAGGTCGAGCAGCAAGTGAAGCGGGTCGCGGCGTCGTTGGCTCACCAGGAATCCCCCCGGGGTCTGGTGGTCAGTCGCTACTCGCCGCGTCATTCCCTGGAGTAGCGAGAGGGGAGGGGAACGCTCGCAGCGCGGGGCGCATGCCGCTCGCTGCGCTCGCTGATGCGCCTCGCACTTCTCGCGCACCCCTCCCCTCTCGGCGTGACAGAACCTTCCCTGCCACTCGCCGCTCACGGCCTACGGGACCGATACGACGCTGCGCGTCGTGCGCACCGGGCACACCCATGGCGCCCGGGTAGGCCGGTCGGCGCTGCCGGTCTGACGGCGGCTGAGCGTTGAAGCACGCGCTGTGCGCGAACGGGCTTCGCCCGTCGGTAAGCCCGGTGCACCGGCAGACCGGAACGCCCCGCGAGTACCTGGTTCACGCCACGACCATGGACCGCGCCGTGCGCGATGACGCGAAGCGTCATATCCAGGGAAGGCCCGCCAGGGCGTGACACCGCGTAGCGCAGGGAACGACACTCCGGCAGGCGAGCGAGCGCAAGCGAGCAAGCATGACGCGTGTGGCGTACCCGGAGCGAAGCGATGCCTTCGCCTTCACCGTCGCTGGTATGACGCACAGCTACCCCGCACCAGGTCGAGGAGCACGACACGGGTGACCACGAGTTGAATGCCATGGCCTCTTCCTGAAAAGTCCGCGTCAGCCGCTCCTCCCACTCCCTCCGGGTCTGGTCGTCGCGGATGCCGAGGCGCACGCAACCTCCTGGCATTTACCGCCGAAGCGGTATGAGGCACCACTTCGGAAGCATCCTGCCTTCGAGTGCACCGAAGGTCGCGGCGAGATGGCTCTTCCTATGGTCTGCAGCGCTTCACTGCGTGAGCACCTCGCTGCATGAGGTTTCCGGTACTGCCAGTCACAGCCTCAAGAAGTCCTCGTGTCGAGAGATCTAGCATGGCTTCGGCTTGGCCTGCGGTGGTGTCGTTGAACAGTTCTAGTCTCGGGCCGGAGGACCCGAGTGAGTACTGGGGCTACCGAGTACCCGCCTCGTCTCACGCGCGATCTCCGATGCCTCGGATGCGGTGACCACCACCGTGCGGGCCCGGGCGTCAGGGCTGCTGATGTCACGGTCGGACGTGGTCACCGCGTTGACGCGTTCATCGATCGAGGCGCCGAGATGCTCGGCACCTTGCGCGCCAAGAGACCGGACCTCGGGTTCGTGCTCGCCGATCCCGCCGGTGAAGACGAGCAGGTCGAGCCCCCCGGCGCTCGCCGCCATGGCGCCGATCTCGCGTCGCAGCCGGTGAATGAACACCTCGAACGCGAGCTTCGCGTCCACGTCACCGCTGTCCCTGGCGGCCTGCACATCGCGCAGGTCCCCCGAGGTGCCCGAGAGTCCCTTCAGGCCCGCATGATGCTCGAGGACGTCGGCGAGGCCGGCAGGGCTCTGATCGCCGTGCTGCAGGAGCCAGAGCAGCAGTCCCGGGTCGACCGACCCCGAGCGAGTGGCCATGACCAGGCCCTCGACCGGGGTGAACCCCATCGTCGTGTCGACGCAACGGCCCTCGCGCACGGCCGCGAGCGAGGCGCCGGCGCCGAGGTGGCAGGAGACCACGCGCAGGTCGGCGAGGTCACTGCCGACGAGCTCGGCCGCTCGCCGCACAGCGTGGGCGTGACTGAGGCCATGGAACCCGTACCGGCGGAGGCTCCATCGTTCGTTCCACGCCTGGGGGAGGGCATAGGTCCGTGCCGCGGCCGGGAGGTCGGTGTGGAACGTCGTGTCGAAGCACGCGACCTCGGGGATGTTCGGCAACAGTTGACGCACGACGCGGATACCCGCCACTGCCCGCGGGTTGTGCAGTGGGGCGAGGTCCTCGATCGAGTCCAGGTAGGCCAGTACGTCATCCTCGAGAGGCACGGACTCCGTCAGCCGGGGTCCGCCGTGGACTATGCGGTGCCCGACCGCCTCGACGTCGTCGACTTCCTCGACGAACCTGCTGACCGGCTCCAGGTCGTCCTCACCCTCCCAGCGCTCCACCGTGGTGGTGGCGACGATCCGATCGTCGTCGTCCATCAGGGTCAGCTTCAGGCTGCTCGAGCCAGCGTTGACCACCAGCACACGCATGGGATCAGCCCTCGGGAGCGTTCAGCGCCGGGGCGTTGGTCGTGACTTCCGGACCAGGTACAGACGTCCATCTCCAGTCCCGGATCTCCTCCATGTCCTCACCATGGGAGTGAACGTAGATCTTGTGCTCTACGAGCTTGTTCTTCAGCTGCTCGCGCGCCGCACCGGACGAGGCTTGCAGCCGGGGCACGCGGTCGATCACGTCCATGGCCAGGTTGAAGCGGTCGAGCTGGTTCATCACGGTCATGTCGAACGGGGTGGTGGTGGTGCCCTCTTCCTTGTATCCGCGTACGTGGAAGTTGGCGTGATTGGTGCGCTTGTAGGTGAGTCTGTGGATCAGCCACGGGTAGCCGTGGTAGGCGAAGATGACCGGCTTGTCACGCGTGAACAGCGCGTCGAACTCCGCCTCGGACAGGCCGTGGGGGTGCTCGCTCTCGTGTTGGAGCCGCATCAGGTCCACGACGTTGACGAACCTGATCTTGAGGTCGGGGAAGAAGCCCCGGAGCAGATCGACTGCTGCCAGCGCTTCCAGGGTCGGTACGTCGCCCGCGCAGCCGATGACGACGTCGGGCTCCTGCCCCTGGTCGGTGCTGGCCCAGTCCCAGATCCCGATGCCCTTGGTGGCGTGGACGATGGCTTCGTCCATGCTCAGGTACTGGGGCGCGGGCTGCTTGCCGGCCACGATGACGTTAACGTACTGCTTGGACCGCAGGCAGTGGTCGGCGACCGACAGCAGGGTGTTCGCGTCCGCGGGCAGGTAGACGCGAACGACCGATGCCTTCTTGTTCATCACGTGGTCGATGAAGCCGGGGTCCTGGTGGGAGAAGCCGTTGTGGTCCTGACGCCACACGTGTGAGGTGAGCAGGTAGTTCAGGGAAGCGATGGGGCGGCGCCAGGCGATGTCGTCGGTGACCTTGAGCCACTTGGCGTGCTGGTTGAACATCGAGTCGACCAGGTGGATGAACGCCTCGTAGCAGGAGAAGAAGCCGTGCCGTCCGGTGAGGAGGTAGCCCTCGAGCCACCCTTCGCAGGTGTGCTCGGAGAGGATCTCCATGACCCGCCCGTCGACCGCGAGGTGGTCGTCGTACGGCAGGGTCTCGGCGTTCCAGGCCCGCCCGGTCACCTCGAGGACGTCCTGGAGGCGGTTCGAGTTGTTCTCGTCCGGGGAGAACAGCCGGAAGTTGTCCATGTTGCGTGCCATCACGTCACGCAGGAACGTGCCAAGGACCCTGGTGGACTCGACCGCGCCGCTCCCGGGTGCGTCCACCTCGACGGCGTAGTCGCGGAAGTCGGGCATCCGGAGGTCTCGCAGGAGCAGACCGCCGTTGGCGTGAGGGTTCGCGCTCATCCGGCGATCTCCAGCTGGGTGCAGCGCTGCGATCTCCGGCACGGGGGCACCGTCGGCGTCGAACAGCTCCTCGGGCTTGTAGCTGCGCATCCACTGCTCGAGCACCTCTCGATGCGCGTCGTCGCCCCGTGCGTCGGCGAACGGCACCTGGTGCGAACGCCAGAAGCCCTCGATCTTCTTGCCGTCGAGCTCCTTGGGTCCGGTCCAGCCCTTCGGGGAACGCAGCACGATCATCGGCCACGGGCGACGGGCCACAGCCCCCTTTCGTCGACGAGGGGAACGCGCTTCGGCTTGGATCTCGCGGATCTCGTCGAGGCAGTGGTCGAGGGTCGCAGCGAACGCCTGGTGCATCTCGGTCGGATCCGAGCCCTCGACGAGGTAGGGCGTGTGTCCGTATCCGCGCATGAGGGAGGTGAGCTCGTCGGCGCTGATGCGGGCCAGCACGGTCGGGTTGGCGATCTTGTAGCCGTTGAGGTGGAGGATCGGAAGCACGGCGCCGTCACGGGCCGGGTCGATGAACTTGTTGGAGTGCCAGCTCGTCGCGAGGGGACCCGTCTCGGCCTCGCCGTCCCCGACGATGGCGGCGACCACCAGGTCCGGGTTGTCGAACGCGGCACCGTAGGCGTGGGAGAGGGAGTAACCGAGCTCGCCGCCCTCGTGGATGGAACCCGGTGTCTCAGGGGCCACGTGGCTGGGGATCCCGCCGGGGAAGGAGAACTGGTGGAACAGCCGTCGCATCCCGTCCGCGTCTTGGGTGATGCCCGGGTACACCTCGGTGTAGGTGCCCTCCAGCCAGGCCGACGCGACAAGCCCAGGGCCGCCGTGGCCCGGACCGATGATGTACATCATATTCAGGTCGCGAGCGGAGATGGCCCGGTTGAGGTGGGCATAGACGAAGTTCAGGCCAGGGGTGGTGCCCCAGTGACCGAGGAGGCGCGGTTTCACGTGCTCGGCCAGCAGCTCGTCGCGCAACAGCGGGTTGGCCATCAGGTAGATCTGGCCCACCGAGAGGTAGTTCGCAGCGCGCCACCACGCATCGATCTGCCCCAGCTCCCCCTTCTTCAGCGGGCGTCCCTCGATGGTGCTCGTGGTTGGTTCGGATCGACTCATCAGACTGATTCCCTTCAGCGGCGGATGTCGGGCGATACGGCTCGTGCGTCGGAAGTCCGGCTCTTCACCGGCCGGGCGTCCCTGCGATGACGCAGGTACTTGTCGAGACTGACGACGAACCAGACCGCGACGGCGGCCGCAACGACGCGCAGCCACGAGTCGACGCTGAGCGGGGCGGTCTGGAAGAGGTCGTTCATGATCGGGACGTAGGTCAGCGCCAGCTGTCCGAGGATCTGCACCAGGATCCCGACGACCAACCACCTGTTGGTGAACCAGCCGATCCTCCAGATCGGCTGGCTGAGCGAGCGGCAGCTGATCAGGTACAGGATCTGAGCGACCACGAACACGTTGACCGCGACGGTGCGGCTGGTCTCAACCGACGCCCCCTGCGAGAGCTCGTAGTGGAAGGCCCACGACGAGCCGGCGACCAGCAACGCTGATACGAACAACGTCCGGTAGACCAGCGCGCGGGTCAGCAGCGACTGTCCGGGACTGCGCGGAGGCCGCGTCATGATGCCCTCCTCCCGTGGCTCCCAGGCCAGCGTGAGGCCGAGCACGACTGCGGTCGTCATGTTGATCCACAGGATCTGGGTGGGCAGGATCGGGAGCTGAGACCCGAGGAACACCGCGACGAGGATCACCAGCGCCTCACCGACATTGGTGGGCAGGGTCCAGACGATGAACTTGGTGAGATTGTCGAAGACGCCGCGCCCCTCTTCCACAGCCGCCTCGATCGTGGCGAAGTCGTCGTCGGTGAGGACCATGTCACCCGCGTCCTTCGCGACCTCCGTGCCGCCCAACCCCATCGCCACACCGATGTCGGCCTGCTTCAACGCGGGCGCGTCGTTGACGCCGTCGCCGGTCATCGCCACGACGTGCCCCCGCGACTGCAGCGCCTCCACCAAGCGCAACTTCTGCTCCGGGCTAACCCGGGCGAAGACCACGGTCCGCTCCGCGGCCTCGGGCAGCTCCTCGAGGGAGATCTGCTCCAGCTCGGCGCCGGTCAGCACCCTGTCCACGTCGTCGGCGTCGAGGAGACCGACCTGGCGGCCTATCGCTCCCGCAGTCACCGCATGATCGCCGGTGATCATCTTCACCGCGAGCCCCGCGTCGCGACACCGTGCGACGGCCTCGGTCGCGGTGGCCCGTGGGGGGTCGTGCATGGCTTGTAGACCGGCGAAGGCGAGCTTCGCAGGCGCGGTCTCCGGCGATACGGCGTCGGGGGCGGCGTCGGTGTCGACGGCGGTCGCGAGCACCCGCATGCCGTCGGCGGACAGCCGGTCCGTGGCTGCGAGCACGGCCTCCGCGTCGAGAGGCTCGGCGGTGCCGTCCGAGGTCAGCTGGGTGGTGCACAGCTCGAGGATCCGCTCGACGGCTCCCTTCGCGAACACGATGGTCCGCCCACTGTCCGGGTCGAGATGGGAGGTCGCCATGAACATCCGCTCGGAGTTGAACGGACTGGACTCGACGCGCGGCAGGGCGTGCGGCGAGATGCCGTAGCGCTGCGCCACGGTGAGCATCGCCGTCTCCGTCGGGTCTCCCAGCTGCGCCCCGGACTCGGTGAGTCGCGAGTCGTTGCAGTTGGCGCCCACCTTGAGGCACCAGGTGAGGGCGACGCCCGCAGACTTGGTGCCTGCTGCGGTGTCCTCGGGCACGCGGAGCTCCTCATGCAGCGACCACAGGGCCTGGACCGTCATGCGGTTCTCGGTCAGAGTGCCGGTCTTGTCGGTGCAGATGATCGTGGCGCCGCCCAGGGTCTCGACCGCAGGAAGCCGCCGGATCACTGCCCCACGACGCGCCATCCGCGCGACCCCGATGGCCAGGGTGACGGTCACCGCGGCCGGCAGCCCTTCCGGGATTGCACCGACGGCGAGGGCTACGGCGGCGGTGAACATCTGAGCGGCCGGCTCACCGCGCAGCACGCCGACGGCGAACGTGATGGCGGCGAGGACCAGGATCACCACGGTGAGCAGCGTGCTGAACGACGCGAGCTGGCGGGTCAGCGGCGTGGCCAGTGACTTGGCCGAGCTCACCAAGCGGTGGATAGCGCCGAGCTCGGTGTCCGCGCCGGTGGCGACGACGACCCCGACACCCGTCCCGGCCGTGACCAAGGTGCCGGAGTAGGCCATGTTCTTGCGGTCCGCCACGGCGGTGGACTCAGGGAGGACCACCCCCTCGTCCTTCGCGACCGGAAGCGACTCCCCGGTCAGCGCCGATTCGTCGACGCTGAGGTCGGCTTCCTGGATCAGCCTGAGGTCGGCGGGCAGCTTGTCGCCGGCCTCCATGAGCACCACGTCGCCGGGGACGAGCTGCCCGGACGGGACGAGGCGTTGCACGCCGTCCCGCAGGATCCGGGCGTCGGTGTGCACCATGGAGCGCAGTGCCTCTAGGGCAGACTCCGCTTTCGACTCCTGGATGAACCCGACGACGGTGTTGACGACGACGACCCCGAAGATGACCGAGGCGTCGACGTACTCGCCGAGGAACACCGTCACCAGGCCCGCGACGAGCAGGACGTAGATGAGCGGGTTATCCATCTGCCGGATCATGCGGAGCCAGGCGCTCGGCGGTTTGACGGCCGGGAGCTCGTTCGGGCCGAACTGTGCGAGTCGACGTGCTGCTTCGTCCTCGGCGAGGCCTGTCTCAGGGTCCGCCCCTAGAACCAACAGGACCTGTGTCGGAGGTAGAGCGTGGTGCGCCATCCCTAGCTCCGTTCCATCAAGTGTGCGAGCGGGACGAGCACCGCGACGGGCGTGGACGAGCAGGGAGTGAGCCGGGATCCCACAGAAGCCCCATCGCTAGTTGGCCTTTCGCGGTCGCCGCATGGCAATTCGCAGAGCAAGCTCACTGTCGGTGAAATCTCCGCGACTGATCCTGATGCCGTACTGCCGCAGCAGTCTTCTCCGCGCGTTGCCAGGAGGGGGCATGGTCGCGATCAGGGAATACGGCGGCGGGTTCCCGCCGAGCATGCGCTCGGCTGACTGTTCTGGCAGTTGCCACTCCGGCCGATATCCAGGGTGCGCGGCATATGGCAGTGCCAGCGTGCGCAAGGCCGTACAGGGAGCAGGCCCTTCCTCGGCGCAGGCGCCACATCGTGTGAGCGACTCGGCGCCATCCATGACCATGACTGTCATTGACGGGTTGCTGTGTCGTCCTACCTCGGCGCGCAGGGCCGGTTCGACCGCCAACAGGAACTCGCGGATGTCCAAGCCCTGATGACCAGCAGACATAATGACGCTCCCTCGGAAGAGAGGCACGCCACCCGGGGTCAGGGGGTGAAGAACCCGTGAGTCCGACCGGTACCCACCGACGCGTCGCCAAACCAAGCATCGGCCGCCTACACACTGCTGCGCGGGACCGCGGACCCGGGCGTATCCCCGGTGACCCGGCGGCCAGCGCGCCTTGGTGAGAGGAAGCAAGCACGTGTGGACCGCGCTGTGAGCGCAGGGGCGCAAGCATGATTGTCATTGGACCGACGGTCGAGTCGTCAGAGCCGCATTGCCACCGTGAGGAGGACCGCCGAGTCCCCGACTGCCTCCAAGGCGTGACGGGAGTCGGGGATAGTCATGAGGTCGCCGGGCGACCCGTTCCAGCTGTTCTCTCCCGCCGTCAGCGTGACACGACCGTGCAGCACCTGCAGGGTCGCTTCGCCTGGGTTCTCGTGCTCGTCCAGGTTCG
Organism: Nocardioides lijunqiniae; assembly: GCF_015024225.1. Lineage (GTDB taxonomy): Bacteria > Actinomycetota > Actinomycetes > Propionibacteriales > Nocardioidaceae > Nocardioides > Nocardioides lijunqiniae. The sequence continues at coordinate 97,170 of NZ_JACJGM010000001.1, read as the reverse complement.
AGCCGGCGCGGAGCGCGATGAGGGTCTGACGAAGGACATGCTCGTGTCCCCCGTAGATCGTGTGGGCGCTGCGTCCGCTCGAGGCTGTCCGCGCGGTCTCCAGGTGATGACGGACCAGCGCTGTGAGTGATTCCTTCTGCATGGGGCTCTCCTCGTTCGTGCGTGCTGTTCGTGGCTTGGGCAGGACTACTGGTCGTGCAGGAAGCTGGGCGAGCGTTCGTGGGCGGCGTCGACGACGGCCCAGCCGGTCGCGCCGAGGGTGACCACGGAGACCGGGAAGATGCCCAGGTCCTCGCGCTCGATGTGCTGGTCCAGGTCGTCCATGAGCCGGGTGACGGTGGGGGCGAACTCCGCGGCGCCGACGTCGAGGGACGCGATGATCGCCTCGAGGTCGCGGTGCTCGCCCTCGAGCGCGTCGATCTCCTCGAGGAACTCCCCGCTCGCCCGCAGCGCACGGAAGATGCCGTCCTCCTCGCGCGCCACGTGGCGGGTCAGGTGGTCGACCATGCCCCGCAGCTGCGAGAGCGCCTCCGGGTGGTCACCGGCGCCCAGGGCCGCCCGGACGTGGTGGGCCTGGTGGCTGAGCGCCGAGTGCTCCGCCATCAGCTCGCCGACCGGCTCGACGCCCTTGCAGCCGCAGTGCTCGCACATCTCAGCCGACCCGGTCCCAGCCCCGGCGCGGGCGGTGGCTGCCCAGTCCCTGGTCGTCACGGCTGCGGTAGACGATGTAGGGCCGCGTGAGGTAGCCCAGCGGAGCGCTGAAGACGTGCACGAGGCGAGTGAACGGCCACAGCGCGAACAGCGCGAACGCCACCAGGGCGTGCAGCTGGAAGCCCAGCGGCGCCTCCCCCATCAGGTCGGCGTCCGGCTGGAAGGCGAGGAACGAGCGGTACCAGACCGAGACCCCCTCGCGGTAGTTGTACTCCCCTCCGATGGTGAGGATCGAGCCGGCGATGGTGTTCCACATGCCCAGGACGATCGCGGCGGCCAGGAAGGCGTACATCACCTTGTCCATCACCGTCGTCGCCGAGAACACGGGGCCGACCGTGCGGCGCCGGTAGATCAGGATGACCATCCCGACCACAGCCGCGATGCCCGCCAGCAGGCCACCGCCCACGGCCACCACGTGGTAGGCCGTGTGACTGATGCCCACCGCGTCGGTCCACGACTGCGGGATGAGCAGCCCGATCACGTGCCCACCGACGACGCCGAGCATCCCGAAATGGAACAGCGGGCTACCGATGCGCAGCAGCCGGTTCTCGTAGAGCTGGCTGGACCGGGTGGTCCACCCGAACTTGTCGTAGCGGTAGCGCCAGACGTGGCCGACGACGAACGTGGTCAGGCAGACGTAGGGCACCACGACGAAGAGGAACTCGTTCATCGGCGTGCTCCTGGGAAGGAGGGCATGGGCAGGAGGGTCGTGTCGGAGGAGGCGCCCGGGCTGAACTGCGGGGCCGCGAACGGCGCCAGCCCCACCTCCTCCTCGGGCGGCCCCTCGGCGGCCAGGCGTCGTACGGCGTCCCGCTCGTCGCCGCGCAGGGGCGGCAGGGTCGCCGTGACCGCGTCGAGCAGCGACGCCCACGGCGACGACATGTCGGCGAGCGAGATGCGCAGCAGCTCCAGCCCGGCCCGGTGGTCGAGCATGAGCTGCCTGCCCTGCTCCTGGTCCACGGTCGCGGCGAACTCCAGCACGACGCACAGGTGGTCGGGCAGCTCGGCGTCGCCGAGCTCGTAGCCCGCGGCAAGGAAGGTCTGCTTGAAGCGCAGCAGGGCCATCCCCCGCTTGCGGGTGTCTCCGTGTGCGAAGTAGGTCAGGAAGAGGTTGCACCGGCGCCGGTTGTCGAACGTCTCGACATACTCGGCCTGTAGCTCCGGCAGGGGCGCGGCCTCCAGGTGGTCCGCGAAGGCGCGGATCGAGTCGCCGACCGCCTGGGGGAGCCGCTGCGAGGCGGCCCGGATCACGTCCAGGCGCGCCAGCATCTCGGGGTCGGGATAGTCGAGCAGGAGCGAGACCGACTGCCACGCGATCGTCAGCTGGTGCGGGGCCAGGCCGCCGCGGCCGCGGCGGCTCACGAGTCCCTCTCCTGCGGCGGGAAGAGACCCGAGGGCGTGCCCTTGCCGTCCCAGTTGAGCAGGTTCACCCGGCCGCTCTTGTCGGCCGGGCTCGCCAGGGTGTCGGAGGTCTGCCGGTCCTTCAGCGCCTGGAAGTTCTCGACGGCGAGAGGCGTCGGCATGCCGGAGCCCTCCCCGAAGAGGTCCTGCTGCCCGCCGCCGTAGTCCTGGACCGCGCACTCGGTCGCCAGCTCCTCCAGGGCGTGCGCCTGCTCGGCGTGGGCGGGCGGGATGACGTAGCGCTCGTCGTACTTGGCGATCGCGAGCAGGCGGTACATGTCGTACATCTCCTCCTCGCTCATCCCGACCGCCGCCGGGATCGAGCCGTCGGGCTCGCGTCCCATGTTGATGTCGCGCATGTAGCAGCGCATCGCGGCCAGCTTCTTGAGCACGCCGTCGACCGGCTCCACGTCGCCCGCGGTGAACAGCTCCGCGAGGTACTCGATCGGGATCCGCAGGGCGTCGATGGCGGCGAACAGGTTGCCCTTGTCCTCGGCGTCCTCCCCCGTCTCCTGCACGACGTCGACCACGGGCGAGAGCGGCGGGATGTACCAGACCATGGGCATCGTGCGGTACTCCGGGTGCAGCGGCAGCGCGACCTTGAAGGTGTTGATCAGCGCATAGATCGGCGAGCGCTGCGCGGCGTCGATCCAGTCGCGCGCGATGCCGGCCTTCTCGGCCTCGGCCATGACCTCCGGGTCGAACGGGTCCAGGAAGACCTCACGCTGGGCCTCGTAGAGCCCTTGGTCATCCGTGGTGGACGCCGCCTCGAGCACCTTGTCGGCGTCGTAGAGCATCAGCCCGATGTAGCGCAGCCGTCCCACGCACGTCTCCGAGCAGACGGTCGGCAGGCCGACCTCGATCCGCGGGAAGCAGAACGTGCACTTCTCGGCCTTGCCCGTCTTGTGGTTGAAGTAGATCTTCTTGTAGGGGCAGCCGGAGACGCACATGCGCCAGCCGCGGCACTTCTCCTGGTCGACCAGGACGATGCCGTCCTCCTCGCGCTTGTAGATCGCGCCGCTGGGGCACGACGCGGCGCACGACGGGTTGAGGCAGTGCTCGCAGATCCGCGGCAGGTAGAACATGAAGGTCTGCTCGAACTCGAACTTCACCTTGTCGCCGATCTTCTTCAGCATCGGGTCGAGGTGCGCGGTGGCGGTGGACCCGCCGAGGTCGTCGTCCCAGTTGGCCGACCACTCGATCTTCATGTCCTTGCCCGAGATCAGCGACTTGGGTCGCGCGACCGGGGTGTGCTCCTGGGCCGGGGCGTCGGTCAGCGTGGAGTAGTCGTAGGTCCAGGGCTCGTAGTACTCCCCGATCGAGGGCAGCTTGGGGTTGGAGAAGATCGTGGCCAGCTTCTTGAACCGCCCGCCCCCCTTCAGCGCCAGCCGGCCCCGCTTGTTGAGCTCCCAGCCGCCCTTCCACTTCTCCTGGTCCTCATACGTCCGCGGGTAGCCGAGGCCGGGCCGCGTCTCGACATTGTTGAACCAGATGTACTCGGTGCCGGTGCGGTTGGTCCACGCCTGCTTGCAGGTGACCGAGCAGGTGTGGCACCCGATGCACTTGTCCAGGTTCATGACCATCGCCATCTGGGCCATCACGCGCATGTCAGTACTCCACGTTCTGTGAGCGTTTGCGGATGATCGTGACCTCGTCGCGCTGGTTGCCCGTGGGGCCGAGGTAGTTGAAGGCGAAGGCCAGCTGGGCGTAGCCCCCGATGAGGTGCGAGGGCTTGACCAGGAGCCGCGTCAGGGAGTTGTGGATGCCCCCGCGCTTGCCGGACGTCTCGGCGATCGGTACGTCGATCAGCCGGTCCTGAGCGTGGTACATGTACACCGTCCCCTCGGGCATCCGGTGCGACACGATGGCGCGCGCCACCACGACGCCGTTGCGGTTGACCGCCTCGATCCAGTCGTTGTCCTTGATCCCGACCTTCACCGCGTCCCGGTGGCTCATCCAGATGTTCTGCCCGCCGCGCGAGAGCGACAGCATGAACAGGTTGTCCTGGTACTCCGAGTGGATCGACCACTTGTTGTGCGGCGTCAGGTAGCGCACGGTCAGCCCCTCCACCTCGGCTCCGCCGGCGCCGTCCGAGACGTTCCCGAGCTCCGGCTCGGCGAAGAGCGCCGCCATGTTGAGCGGCGGCCGGTAGACCGGCAGTCCCTCACCGAGCTCGGTCATCCAGTCGTGGTCGAGGTAGAAGTGCATGCGCCCGGTCAGCGTGTGCCAGGGCTTCTTGCGCTCGACGTTGATCGTGAACGGCGAGTAGCGCCGCCCGCCGGTCTCCGAGCCCGACCACTCCGGGGAGGTGATCACCGGCACGGGTGGCCCCTGGGTGTCGGCGAAGGTGATCTGCTTCCCCTCGTGCTCCGCGGCCAGGTCCGCCAGCTGCACACCGGTGCGCTTCTCGAGGGTCTTGAACCCCTGCACCGCGAGGTGGCCGTTGGTGGTGCCGGACAGCGCGAGGATCGCCTCGCACACCTGGACGTCGCGCTTCAGCGACGGGCGCCCGTCGGCCACGCCACCGCGCACCGTGCCGTTCTTGTGCCGCAGGTAGTCGACCTGCTTGCCGAGCTCGAAGGTCACGCCCTTGGTGGTCGCACCGAGGGTGTCCATCAGCGGCCCGAGGGCGTTCATCTTCTCGAAGACCGCGCCGTAGTCGCGCTCCACCTCGACCAGCTTGGGCATGGTCACGCCGGGCACCGGCTCGCACTCGCCCTTCTTCCAGTCGCGGACCACGCCGTGCGGGTTGGCCATCGCGTCCGGGGTGTCGTGCGTGAGCGCCACCGCGACCACGTCCTTGCGCACCCCGAGGTGGGTCTCGGCCAGCTCGCTGAAGCGCTTGGCGATGGTCTGCCAGGCGTCCCAGTCGGTGCGCGTCTGCCAGGGCGGGGCGATCGCGGGGTTGAAGGAGTGCACGAACGGGTGCATGTCGGTGGTGTTGAGGTCGTGCTTCTCGTACCAGGTGGCCGCCGGCAGCACGACGTCGGAGAAGATCGTGGTGCTGGTCTGGCGGAAGTCGATCGTCATCAGCAGGTCGAGCTTGCCCTCGGGCGCGGTGTCACGCCACGTCACGTCGACGGGGCGGTGCTCCTCCGGAGTCTCCGTGGCCCGGACCGAGGAGTCCGTGCCGAGCAGGTGCTTGAGGAAGTACTCGTTGCCCTTGCCCGAGGAGCCGAGCAGGTTGGCGCGCCAGATCGACAGGATGCGCGGATAGTTCTGCGGGGCGTCGGGGTCCTCACCGGCGAAGTCCAGGTCGCCGGACTTCAGCTGGTCCACGACGTACTCCCCCACCGGCTTGCCGGCGGCGGCCGCGTCGTCGCTGAGGTCGAGCGGGTTGCGGTCGAACGTCGGGTACGACGGCATCCACCCCATCCGCGCGCTCTGCGCGATCACGTCGGCGGTGGACTTGCCCGCGAGCTGGCCCTTGCCGGTGGTGGCCGACAGGGTGTCGGCGCCGAACTGGTCGTAGCGGAACTGGTTGGTGTGCAGGTACCAGAACGCCGTCTGGATCATGTTGCGCGGCGGGCGGTTCCAGTCGAGCGCGTTGGCGATCTGCGTGTAGCCAGTGATGGGTCGGACCTTCTCCTGGCCGACGTAGTGCGCCCAGCCGCCGCCGTTCACGCCCTGGCAGCCCGTGAGATTGGTCAGCGTCAGGAACGCGCGATAGATCGTGTCGGAGTGGAACCAGTGGTTGGTCCCGGCGCCCATCACGATCATCGAACGGCCGCGCGACTCCTCGGCGTTGGCGGCGAACTCGCGCCCGATCCGGGCGGCGGTGGCGGCCGGCACGCCGGTGATCGTTTCCTGCCAGGCCGGGGTGTACGGCGCGGAGGCGTCGTCGTAGTCCTTGGCCCACTCGCCCGGCAGGCTCCGCCCGCCGACGCTGCGGCCAACGCCGTACTGCGCGAGCAGCAGGTCGAAGACCGTGGTCACGAGGTGGCCGTCGACGCGCCGCACCGGCACCCCGCGCGGCAGGTCGGCCGCGGCGCCGTCGCCCGTGTCGAAGCGGGGCAGGCGGACCGTCACGCTCTCGGCGTTCTCGTCGAGGAGCGTGAGCATCGGGTCGACGTCGCCGAGGTCGAGGTTCCACTTGCCGACGCCGGCCTCGCCGTAGCGGTGGCCGAGCGACCCGTTGGGCACCACGGCCTCACCGGTGCGCGCGTCGATCAGGACGGTCTTGAACTCGGCGTTCTCTTCTCCGGCGTGCGCGGGCAGGTCCGAGGCGGTGAGGAACTTGCCCGACGTGAACGTGCCGTCGGGGCCTTCCTCGAGGCGCACCAGGTGGGGCAGGTCGGTGTAGCTCTTGACGTACTCGGTGAAGTACGGCGTCTGACGGTCGACGAAGAACTCCTGGAGCACCACGTGGCCCATCGCCATCGCGAGCGCCGCGTCGGTGCCGGGCTTGGCGGCCAGCCACTCGTCGGCGAACTTCACGTTGTCGGCGTAGTCGGGCGCGACCGCGATCACCTTCTGGCCGCGGTAGCGCGCCTCGGTCATCCAGTGGGCGTCGGGCGTGCGGGTCACGGGCAGGTTGGAGCCCCACATGATCAGGTAGCCGGCGTTCCACCAGTCCCCCGACTCGGGGACGTCGGTCTGGTCGCCGAAGACCTGGGGCGAGGCCACCGGCAGGTCGGCGTACCAGTCGTAGAAGCTCAGCATCGAGCCGCCGATCAGGTTGACGAACCGGGCGCCGGAGGCGTGCGAGACCATCGACATCGCTGGGATCGGCGAGAAGCCGGCGACCCGGTCGGGCCCGTACTTCTTGATCGTGTGCACGTGCGCCGCGGCGACGATCTCGGACGCCTCGTCCCAGGTGGCGCGCACGAGCCCACCCTTGCCGCGGGCGGACTTGTAGGCCTTGGCGCGCTGGGGGTTCTCGACGATGTGCGCCCACGCCTTGACCGGGTCGCCGCCGTGCTGGGCCTTGGCCTCGCGGAACATCTGCAGCAGGACGCCGCGCACGTAGGGGTAGCGCACCCGGGTGGGCGAGTAGGTGTACCAGGAGAACGCCGCGCCGCGGGGGCAGCCACGGGGCTCGTACTCCGGCGAGTCCGGGCCCGTCGAGGGGTAGTCGGTCTGCTGGGTCTCCCAGGTGATGATCCCGTCCTTGACGTAGACCTTCCACGAGCACGACCCCGTGCAGTTGACGCCGTGCGTGGAGCGCACGACCTTGTCGTGGCTCCAGCGGTCCCGGTAGAAGTCGTCGGCCTCACGGCCGCCCTTCTTCGTCAGTGTCCGCAGGTCCTCCGACACCGTGCCCTTGGTGAAGAACCGACGGCTGCGCACGAGCGCGTCGGCGAGCCCCCCGTCGATCCCGATGTCCTGGGTGGGCTTGCTCTGGGTCACTGCTGCTCCTGTGCCTGGGCGGTGCGGCGGACGATGGTCAGGGTGAGCACGAGGGTGGCGGCCGCGGCGAGTGCCAGCAGCCACAGGCCGATCGCGTAGGAGTCGGTGCGTCCGTAGACGTAGCCCATGATGAGCGGGGGCACGAAGCCCCCGAGGCCACCGGCGGCGCCGACCAGTCCGGTCACGCCACCGACGCGCGCGGGCTCGGTCACCTTCGCGATCAGCGCGAACGTCGCACCGCTGCCACTGCCGAGCGCGGCGGCCATGGCCAGGAAGGCCGCGGTGCCGACGCCGTCCAGCGGAGGTGTGCCGGCCGAGATCGCGGCGCCCACGACCACGACGGCGTAGCCCGAGGCGAGCACCGGGACGGCGCCGAATCTGTCGGAGAGCCAGCCACCGACGGGGCGCATGATGACGGCCACCAGCACGAAGCCGGCCATGCGGTTGGCGGCGTCGCTCGCGGTGAGGTCGTGGGCGGTCTTGAGGTAGCTGGGCAGGTAGACCGAGAACGCGACGTACCCACCGAAAGCGACGGCGTAGAGGATGCACGCCTGCCACGTGATGGCGAGGCGGGAGTTGGCCGAGAGCCGCGCGCCCAGAGACGTCGTGGGCACCACGCGACCGGGAGCGTCACGCAGCAGGACCCAGGCCACGGCGGCGTAGACGGCCAGCACGGCGGCCGTGATGAGGAACGGCGAGCGGGTGCCGAGACCGTCGTAGAGCTTGACCGTGGTCAGGGCGCTGATCGCCGTACCGCCCATGCCGGCGCCGAAGACGCCGACCGCGAGGCCGCGGCGCTCGGGCGGGAACCACGCGTTGACGAAGGGCACGCCCACGGCGAAGGTCGTGCCGCCAATGCCGAGGAAGAAGCCGCCGACCAGCAGCAGGGCGTAGGAGTCGAGCGCGAAGAACCCGATGAAGAGGGTCGGGACGATGGTGGCCAGCGAGACCAGCGGGAACATCACGCGCCCGCCGTAGCGGTCGGTGAGGGCGCCGACGATGATCCGGCCGAGCGAGCCGACGACCACGGGCACGGCGACGAGGAGTGCGACGTCGGACTCGGTGAGCGAGCCGAGGGTGCCCTCGTCACGGAAGAGCGGCCCGAGCGGGCTGAGCAGCGCCCACGCCCAGAAGTTCACGACGAAACCGAGAGTGGCGATCACGAGCATCAGCCACGGCGACCCCGCTCGCGCAGTCTCCGCCTCTCGCTCTCGCTCTCGCACGTTCTTGGCGCTGATCATCCGAACCGCCTTCCGCTGGCGTGAGCGGGCAGCGGTGCGCTGCCCCTGTCCATGGAACGACAGGCGGGTTGGCTCTCGACAGGGACGAAGGTCCTCGGGGGTGGAGTCCAACGGCGCGACCTCGGAGGGGCGCCGGGACGCGCATGGTGCACCGTAGGCATGGCGGTCCGTCTCGAGTCAGAGAACGTGACGTCGCCGGGGTCCGGGGCAACCTGAGGTCTCACTGTGTCACAGACACGGAGCATGGAGGGTCCGGCGACCCGCGTTGTTCGCTACCTGCGGCCGATCGCGGCACGAGAGCGGCACCGGCGGCGAATCGAGCAGGGGCTCCGACTAGTGCTCGTGGATGTGATCCAACCCCGCGGTGTGAGACCTGACCACGCTGTCGGAGAACGTGCGGACCGCCTCGCTGAGGCCCACGATCATCTCGGGGTCACATCTCTCGATGACGGCATAGTGCTGAGCTACCTGCTGCGCGAGGTAGACGTCGTCAAATGTGGAAAGCGGTGTCTGCGCCAGCTCTTCGTTGTCGCTACCGCAGCGCATCCATTCCTGCATCACCGACGGGCCCGGCGCGGCCCCCTTGCCTTCATGGGCCAGATGCTCCACTGCTGCCACCTGTGCGCTCTGCGCCGTGGACTCACCCCGCGCCAGCGTCTGAACCTCATCGCAAGGGCTCCTGTCAGCGGCCATGGCACTCATCCGGACGCCTTGGTGCAACAGTCCGGCCACGTCTCGGAGAAACGCATCGTCCGCCGCATTGAGCGTCCCGGCGCTCACTGGGACCTGCTGAGTTCTGGGGTCGACGTACGTCTCGAAAGGCATGCCCTCATCCTGGAGCCGTTCGGCGACCCGCCGTAGGGGCGGTGGTCCCGCGTCGGGATGCCATACGGCCCGGTCGGAGGTGATCCGGGACGCTCGGTCGTCCAGGTGCAAGGGATCTTTCGCAGTGCCCAGCGGCCTGAGACGACACCGCATGTCAACACACTGACCTGCGATCACGTGATGAGCGCACCCGTAGGGATTCGAGCCAGTGACTTCTGATCCGTAGTCCTGGGGAGAGTTTCCCGGGACATCTCAGGGACTTGGCGCTGCCAGGACGATACAAGGAAGGCCCCGTCCCTGCGTCTCCGCAGGTCAGGGGCCTTCTGGTGAGCCGCCTGTCAGAATCGAACTGACGACCTAGTCATTACGAGTGACTCGCTCTACCGACTGAGCTAAGGCGGCCTGCCGCCCGGACGAACCGGGCAACCCGCGGAAGTATACGGAGCCCCCCGGGGTGGCGCGAAACCGGCGGGCTCAGGCGGCGAGGGCGTTCGCGGAGCGAGCGGGCGCGGCGCGCCCCGTGAGCTGGCTCTGGGGCGCGTCGCACCAGCAGGTGAACGTGACGAGGATGCCGGACTCGGTGTTGGCGACGGAGAGGACCTGGCTCTCGAAGATGACGAAGCGGTCCCCGCAGGACGTGCAGGTGTGGGCGAACATGACTCAAGTCTGAGGGAGCGGCATTGATAGAGGTAGCCTTGCTTTCCTTCGCCATCTCAAGGATATGCCTGTGCTTTCACTTCACCAGCTCCGCTGCTTCCTCGCGACCTACGAGCACGGCTCGCTGACGGCCGCCGCCGAGGAGCTCGGCTACGCCCAGCCCAGCGTGTCGGAGCAGATCCGTGGGCTCGAGCAGACGCTGGGCGTGCAGCTGTTCCGCCGCGTCGGCCGCGGGGTCATCCCGACCACAGTCGCCGACACCCTGCGACCGCACGCCGAGCAGACCCTCGCCGCGGCCGAGGACACGCGGCTGGCGGCGCAGCAGGTGCGCCGCATCGAGACCGGCACGATCCGCTTCGGCATGTTCGGGGTGGCGCGCCTCTACGCCGGCGCCGACCTCGTGGCCGACGTGCTCGAGCGGCACCCCGGGGTCCGGGTCGAGCTCATCGGCCAGAACTCCAGCGAGGTGCACGAGGACCTGCGTCGCGGCCGCCTCGAGGCGGCGATGATCGCCATGCCCGGCGTCACCAGCGAGGGCATGGAGGTGCGCCCGGTCGCGCGCGACGAGGTCGTCTACGCCAGCGCGGACCCGACGCACCTCGAGAGGCCGATGACGGTGCGGCGCCTCGCCGAGGCCAGCCTGGTCATGCCGGAGACCACCTGGCGCACCGACGACAGCGTCCGCACCCTGCTGCGGCAGGCGCTGCAGGGCACCGGGCTCAGCCTCCAGACCCGGATCGAGGTGGAGGACCCCGAGATCGCCGTCGAGCTCATGGGCCGCGGCTACGGCGACACGGTGCTGCCCAAGGGCGCCGCCGAGGTGCTCCTCCCCCGGCTCGCGCCGCATGCGGGGTTCGTGTCGCTGCGACCGCGCCTGTACGACTACTTCGCCGTCGTGCACCGGGCGGGCGCCCGCCTGTCGCCGGCCGCGGAGCTCATGATCGAGCTCGCCACCGCGCGGATCCAGCGCATCGCGGAGCCCGTCTAGCTCACCGGGTTTCGAGACGGTCGCTGCGCGACCTCCTCAACCCACGATCGCACTGGTACTCAGCACTGGGTCTGGTCCTTCGGCACCGTGCCGTCGACGAGGTAGGCCTCGATGGCGGTGTCGATGCACTCGTTGCCAGAGTTGTAGGCGGTGTGGCCGTCGCCGTCGCGGGAGAGCAGGACCCCGGAGTCCAGCTGCTCGGCCAGCCCCACGGCCCACTCGTACGGCGTCGCCGGGTCGCGCGTGGTGCCCACGACGAGGATCGGCGCGGCGCCCTCACCGCGGATGTCGAGGGCCGGCTCGGAGGACTCGACCTGGATGCCCTTGCAGTTGACCAGGCCCCAGGCGAAGACCCGCCCGAACGTCGGCGAGGTCTTCTCGAAGGCCGGCACCTCGGCCGGCACGTCGGCGGGCTCGACGAAGTAGGGGTCGTCGAGGCAGTTGATGGCGTAGATGGCCTCGGTGCTGTTGTCGAGGTACTGGCCGTCCTGCCGCGACGCGTAGGCGTCGGCCAGCAGCATCAGCGTGCTCCCGTCGCCGTCGAGCGCCGTGGACAGGCCTTGGTCGAGGAGGGACCAGTAGTCGCGGTTGTAGAGCGGCGCCACGATGCCGTAGAACGCGCTGCCCACGGTGAGCTCGCGCCCGTCGGACGTCGGCAGCGGCTCGGCGTCGATGTCGTCGAGCAGCCCGGAGATCGTGGCGAGCCCCGCCTCGACCGAGTCGCCGAGCACGCAGTCGTCGTCCTCCTCGACGCAGTGGGCGACGTAGGAGCGCAGGGCGGTCTCGAAGCCGCCGGCCTGTCCGAGGCTCTGCTCGCGCGAGCTCAGCCCGACGTCGACGGCGCCGTCCAGGACGAGCCGGCCGACCTTGGTCGGGAACAGCTCGGCGTAGGTGGCGCCGAGCTTGGTGCCGTAGGAGGCGCCGAGGTAGTAGAGGCTCGCCTCGCCCAGCGCGGCCCGCAGCACGTCCATGTCGCGCGCCGCCTCGGCGGTCGTGACGTGCCCGACCAGCGCGTCGGAGCGCTCGACGCAGCCCGCGAAGAACGTCTCCAGCTCGTCGACGAGCTCCGTCTCCTCCCCCGCGTCGTCCGGGGCGGGGTCGACGGCCAGGAAGTCGGTCATCTCCTCGTCGGGCAGGCAGTCCACGGGGTCGGACCCGCCCGTGCCGCGCGGGTCGAAGCCGACCACGTCGAAGCGCGAGGTGAGCTGGTCGCGGAAGACCTCCGAGGAGCCCTCGGCGTAGGCGACGCCCGAGGCGCCCGGTCCGCCGGGGTTGACGACCAGCGAGCCCACCCGGGCGTCCGGGTCGCCCGCAGGGACCTTGACCAGCTCGAGCTCGATGGTCTCCCCGCCGGCGTCGCGGTAGTCGATCGGGACGGTGAGGGCGCCGCACTGGTTGCTGCCGCACGACTCCCAGTCGATCTCCTGGGAGTAGTACGGCGCGAGGTCGGGGCTGGGGGGCTCGGTCGAGCCCTCGGCGGGGCTGGTCGAGACGACGGTCGGCGCCGGGCCGTCCGACGACCCGCCCTCGGAGTCGTCGCCCAGCAGGAGGTAGACGACCCCGAGCCAGGCCGAGCCGACCAGGGCGACGACGATCAGGGCGACGACGGCGATCCGGAGCGTGCGGTTCATCGGCTGGTCCTCTCGGGCACTCGGAGCGCCACCATCATGGAGTCCAGGGCGAGCGCCACCGGCACGTTGAAGTCCAGCATCTGCTCGCGCGCCTCGAAGATCCAGCCGATGCGGCGCAGATTGAGCTCGGGGCTGGAGGAGGTCGCGATGAGCTCGATGTCGCCGCGGATCTCCTCGTTGACGAGCGGGCCCGCGGCGCCCACCCCCACGGCGATGGCGTCGCGGTAGACCGAGACCAGGTCCATCAGTCCGCGGTCGACGACGTCGAGCTGACGCCGCTTGGCGCGCGTCTTCTGCGCCTTGTCGAGCGCCGACAGCGCCGGGGCGTACTCGCGCGGGCGGCGGCCGCGCTCCACCACGCCGTAGGTGGCGTCGAGGTCGACCTTCTCAGCGGCGTCGAGCTCGCCGGTGATCGCGTCGGCCTCCTCCTTGGCCACGGCCGCGAGGTTGGCCGCGGCGTTCATGCAGGCGCCGAGCGACGTGAGCCGCGCGGGCAGCGACACGATCTCGCGGCGCCGGTTGCGCGTCGCCTCGTCGCGGGCCAGCGCACGGGCACGGCCGATGTGGCCTTGGCTGGCGCGGGCGGCGTACGACGCCAGCGCGTCGCCGATGCCCTCGGTGCGGGCCAGGAACGACGCCACCTCGTCGGTCGACGGCGTGGCCAGGGTGACGAGCCGGCAGCGCGAGCGGATCGTCGGTAGGACGTCCTCGACGGTGGGCGCGCAGAGCATCCACAGCGTGCGGTCGGTGGGCTCCTCGATCGCCTTGAGCAGCGCGTTGCACGCCTGGTCGGTGAGCCGGTCGGCGTCCTCGACGATCATCACCTGCCAGCGCCGCCCGACCGGGGCCAGCGCCGCACGCCGCACCAGGTCGCGGACCTCGTCGACGCCGATGGAGAGCTTCTGGGTACGGACCACGGAGACGTCGGCGTGGCTGCCGGCCAGCACGGTGTGGCACTCGTGACAGGTGCCGCAGCCGCCCTGCTCGCACTGCAGCGCGGCCGCGAAGGCGATGGCGGCGTTGGAGCGGCCGGAGCCCGGCGGGCCGGTGAAGAGCCAGGAGTGGCTCATCCCCTGCCCGCCCACGGCGGTGCGCAGCGCCGTGACCGCGTGCCGCTGGCCGACGAGCTGGTCCCACACCGTCATGCGGGCTCCCGCCGGGCGGCCTGGTCGAGCAGCGGCGCCACCCTCTGCCGCACCGCGTCGGCGATCGCGTCGACGTCGGCGCGGGCGTCGACGACGAGGTAGTGCTCGGGGTCGGCGGCGGCCATCTCCACGAACGCCGCCCGCACGCGCTGGTGGAACTCCATGGACTCGCCCTCGATCCGGTCGCGCTCCTCGAAGCGGCCGAGCCCGGCGGCCGGCTCGAGGTCGAGCACGACGGTGAGGTGCGGGCGCAGGTCGTGGGTGGCCCAGCGCATCACCTGCTCGACCTCGGCGACGGCCAGCGGACGGCCGGCGCCCTGGTAGGCGAGCGCCGAGTCGACGTAGCGGTCGGTGATCACCACGGCTCCGCGGTCGAGCGCGGGCTGCACCACGGTGTCGACGTGCTCGGCCTTGTCGGCGGCGTAGAGGAGGGCCTCGGTGCGGTCGGAGAGCTCACCGGTCTCGGGGCTGAGCACGATCTGCCGCAGCGCCCGGCCGACCTCGGTGTCGCCCGGCTCGAAGGTGAGCACGACGTCGTGGCCGCCCACCTCGAGGGCGGCCGCCAGGCGGCGCGACTGGGTCGACTTGCCCGCCCCCTCCCCGCCCTCGAAGCAGACGAAGAGGCCGGTGCGGGTGTAGACGCCGGACGAGCTCACGCGCCGAACCTACGGGGCACCACCGACGCTTTCCAAGGCAGGTCGCCGTCGACGGCCCCGCTGCAGGTGCTCAGCGCAGCGTGACCGCCCGGGCACCGCCCTGGAGGAAGGCGACCGGGACGGACGGGAGGGCGTCGGCCCGGCACCGGACCCGGGGGGAGCCCAAGATCGCGAGCAGATCGCCCTTCGTCGCCTCGGTCTTCTCGACCGCGAAGCTCATGATGGCGATCTGGGCGCCTGTCACGTCGCGGACGGCGCGCTGCACCGTGCCGGCCGGGGTGGTCAGGAGGGGGCCGGGGGTCGGCGGCTGGCTGGCAGTGGTCTGCGACAGCGTCAGCTGCTGCGTCTCGCCCCCACCCAGCAGGGGCTTGTCCGCGTCCGCGAAGCCCGACTGGGCCTCCAAGGTGGTGCAGAGCCCCATCGTGAAGACAGCGAGGAGCACGGGGTTGTCGGAGAAGCCGGGCGCGACGACCGAGCCCGGGTAGCGCCTGCCGTTCATGGTCACGTCGTTGTCGAGCAGGGCCACCGCTCCCTGGACGACCGTCGGCTGGTCGACGATGTCGAGCCACTTGTAGACCGTCAGGCTCCGCGCCCGGCTGACACCCTGGGCGCGCTTCGCCGACCGTGGCTTGAGCACCCGGAAGGAGGTGGTGCCGCCCTTGACCAGCGGCACCTTGACGCTGAACGTGCCTCGCTTGGTGGTGGTCGTCCGCGCCGCGACCGCCCACGCACCGCCGGCGTAGCGGCGCTGGACGAGGACGGGCTTGCGAGCGTTCTCGGGGCCGGAGACCTTGCCCGCCAGCGTGAGCCGGCGTCCGGCGTCTGCCTGTGCCGGCAGGGCCTTCAGCGTCACGACGTACGGCTTGGCCTTGCGGGCCGGTGCCTCCGGCGCGGACACGGCGGGGGTGAACCCGCCACCGGCCAGTCCGAGGGTCACTGCGACGGCAAGGGCCGCCACCATCTTGGTACGCACGACTGCTGCTCCTTCGTCCGGGCTACGGTGGCAGCGACGCTAGCCCAGACGGGCGCTCGGCACCGGCAAACGTGAGAACTCGGGTCTCAGGACTTCTTGGCCGCCTTCTTCACGGCCGTCTTCTTGGCCGCCGCCTTCTTCGCGGGGGCCTTCTTGGTCGCCGCCTTCTTGGTGGCGGCCTTCTTGGCGGGCGCCTTCTTCGCGCCCTTCTTGGCCGCCTTCTTGGCCGGGCCGCGCTCGCGACGCTCGGCCAGCAGCTCGGCGGCGCGCTCGATGGTGATGGACTCGACCGTGTCGTCCTTGCGCAGCGTGGCGTTGTACTCGCCGTCGGTGACGTAGTCGCCGAAGCGGCCCGACTTCACCACGACCGGCTGCCCGGAGACCGGGTCGTTTCCGAGCTCCTTGAGCGGCGGCGCCGCGGCCGCGCGGCCCCGCTGCTTGGGCTGGGCGTAGATCTTCAGCGCCTCGTCGAGGCCGATCGTGAGCAGCTGGTCCTCGCTGGTGAGCGAGCGCGAGTCGGTGCCCTTCTTGAGGTAGGGGCCGTAGCGACCGTTCTGCGCGGTGATCTCCTCGCCGTCCTCGGCGGCGCCCACCACGCGGGGCAGCGACAGCAGCTTGACCGCGTCGTCGAGGGAGATCGTGTCCAGCGACATCGACTTGAAGAGCGAGCCGGTGCGCGGCTTGTCGTTCTTCTTCGCGTCCTCGGGGAGGTCCTCGGTGACGTAAGGGCCGTAGCGGCCGTTCTTCGCCACGACGCGCAGGCCCGTCTCGGGGTGCGCGCCGAGCTCGATCTCCTCGCCCGCCGGGTTGGCGAAGAGCTCCTTGGCCTTCTCGGCCGTCAGCTCGTCCGGCGGCAGGTCGTCGGGCACGTTGGCGCGCTTGCCCACCGGGTTGCCCTCGTCGTCGGGGCCCTCGAGGTAGGGGCCGTAGCGACCCACCCGCAGGTTGATCCCGAGCTCGGGGTCGCCGATCGGGAACGTCGCCAGCTCGCGGGCGTCGATGTCGCCGAGCTCGTGGACCAGGGCGTGCAGCCCCTTGACGTCGTCGGAGCCGTAGTAGAACTCGCCGAGCTCGGAGACCCGGTCCTTGCGGCCGCCGGCGATGTCGTCGAGGACGGTCTCCATCGTGGCGGTGAACTCGTAGGACACCTGGCGCGGGAAGTGCTCCTCCAGCAGCCGGGTGACGCTGAAGGCCAGCCACGCCGGGACCAGCGCGGTGCCCTTCTTGTAGACGTAGCCGCGGTTGAGGATGGTGCCGATGATCGAGGCGTACGTCGAGGGGCGGCCGATCTCGCGCTCCTCGAGCTCCTTGATCAGCGTGGCCTCGGTGTAGCGCGCCGGCGGCTTGGTCTCGTGACCGTTGGCCGCGATCGACGCGGCGCTGACCGCGTCGCCCTCGCTCAGCGCGGGCAGCCGGGTCTCCGCGTCGTCCTTGGCCGCGCCCTCGTCGGTGCCCTCGACGTAGGCCTTCAGGAAGCCGTGGAAGGTGATGACGCGACCGCTCGCGGCGAACACGACGTCCTCGCCGGTGGCGGCGGTGCCACCCAGCCGCACGGAGACCGACTGGCCGACGGCGTCCTTCATCTGCGAGGCGACGGTGCGCATCCAGATCAGCTCGTACAGACGGAACTGCTCGCCGGTCAGGCCGGTCTGCGCGGGGGTGCGGAAGGACTCGCCGGCAGGGCGGATCGCCTCGTGCGCCTCCTGGGCGTTCTTGACCTTGGAGGTGTAGGTGCGCGGCGCGTCGGGGACGTAGTCGGCGCCGTAGAGCTCGCGCACCTGCGTCCGGGCGGCCTCGATGGCGCCGCCGGACAGCGTGGTGGAGTCGGTGCGCATGTAGGTGATGAAGCCGTTCTCGTACAGGCGCTGCGCCACCGACATCGCGACCGAGGCGCTCATGCCGAGCTTGCGGCCGGCCTCCTGCTGGAGCGTGGTGGTACGGAACGGCGCGTAGGGCGAGCGCTTGTAGGGCTTGGACTCCACCGAGCGCACGCCGTAGGTCGAGTCGGCGAGCGAGGAGACCAGGGCCTCGGCGCGCGCGCGGTCGACGTGGACGACCTTGGCGGCGTCCTTGAGCAGGCCGTCCTGGCCGAAGTCGGAGCCGCGGGCGACGCGGGTGCCGTCGAGGGAGTGCAGCTTGGCGGGGAACATCCGCTGCTCGTGCCGGGAGCCGGCGTCGAAGGTGCCCTCGAGGTCCCAGTACGACGCCATGCGGAAGCGCATCCGCTCGCGCTCGCGGTCGACGACCAGGCGGGTGGCGACGGACTGGACGCGCCCGGCGGACAGGCCGGACATGACCTTCTTCCACAGCACGGGCGAGACCTCGTAGCCGTAGAGGCGGTCCAGGATGCGGCGCGCCTCCTGGGCCTCGACGAGGTCGTCGTTGATCTCGCGCGGGTTCTCCACGGCGGCGAGGATCGCGGCCTTGGTGATCTCGTGGAACACCATCCGGTGCACCGGGATGCCCTTGGGCTTGAGCTCGTCGAGGAGGTGCCAGGCGATGGCCTCGCCCTCGCGGTCCTCGTCGGTCGCGAGGTAGAGCTCGTCGGCGTCCTTGAGCAGGCTCTTCAGCTTGGAGATGTGCGACTTCTTGTCGCGCGGCACCACGTAGTAGGGCGTGAAGCCGTTGTCGACGTCGACGGCCAGCCGGCCCCAGGGCTTGTCCTTGATCTTGGCCGGGGTGTCGGCGGCGTTGTTGGGCAGGTCGCGGATGTGACCGATCGAGGACTCCACGACGTAGCCGTCGCCGAGGTACCCGCCGATGGTGCGGGCCTTCGCCGGGGACTCGACGATCACCAACTTGTGTGCCACTGCTGCTCTTTCTTCCTGCGTTCACCGTGCGTTCCGAGAGCCGAGAGGGGCCCACGGCCAGTCACGGTAGCGCGTGCCCCCGATCCGGCCGCCCTCGACGCCTCGCGGCAGTTCGCGCGAAGCGCCCACACGGAGTGCGCCGGTAGGTCACTATCGAGGGTGCGCGCTCCCTCTTCGGGCAGGTGCCGCAGCCCGTGCAGCACCGTCGCCCCTCACCAGAGGATCACCATGTCTCTCAGCGCCGCACCGTCGCGCCTGTCCCGCCTCGTCGTCGCCCTGCTGGCGATGCTCCTCGTCCTGCCGGTCGCGCAGCTTCTGGGCGCCGCTCCCGCGCACGCCGCGGCGAACGTCGCCGAGGGCACCGTCGTGGACGACGGTGGCGAGCCGCTCGCGGGCGTGACCGTGACGGCGTACCCGGCACCGGGCTTCACCACGGCCGGACCCACGACGAGCACGGACGCCGACGGCGCCTACGGCCTCACCCTCACGGCCGGCAGCTACCGGCTGGGATACGCCAAGGCGGGCTTCGAGACCGTCCGCTACGGCGGCGGCGCCGGGGTCACCCTGGTCGTCGACGCGCAGGGCGACATCTCCGCGGGCGGCGTGCCGCTCGAGGACAACCTGCTGGACGACGTGGCCCTCACCTCCACCACCAAGCACCCGGTCAGCGGTGCCGTGACGAACCCCGGCAACGCCCCCCTGGCCGGCATCGCCGTGGCCGCCCACCCGGTGAGCAACCCCGACGCCGACACCGACACCGCGATCACCAACGCCACCGGTGTCTACGCGCTGGACCTGCCCAGCGGCACCTACACGATCGACTACGCCGACCCGGGCGAGGACTACCTCCCCACTTCCTACGACGGCGGCCCCGGCGACGCCGTCGAGATCACGGTCGACGCCTCCGGCGCCCTGCTGGCCGACGGCGCCGCGACCGGCTGCGCCAGCCTCTGCACGGTCGTGCTCGCGCCCGTCCCCGCCGACGCGGTCTACCCCGTGGCGGGCGAGGTGCTGGACGCCAACGACGACCCGATCAGCGGGCTTCAGGTCGCCGTCACCCCCGTCGCGGGCGGCGACGCGGTGACCGGCACGACGGACGCCGAGGGCGGCTACAGCGTCGACGTGCCCCCCGGCGACTACCGCGTGAGCTTCTCCGGCAGCGGCTTCCCGTCCACGCCCTACACCGGTGACGGCGGCACGACGCCGGCCACGGTCACCGTCGGCGCCACGGGCACCCTCACCGTGACCCCGGCCGAGGAGCTGAGCGACAACCGGCTCAACGCCACCGTGCTGCAGAGCATCTCGTACTCCGTGACCGGGCGGGTCGTGACCGCCGCCGGCTCCACGGGCCTCGCAGGCATCACCGTGCGGGCCTACCCCGCCGGCGACCCGTCGGAGGTCGTCAAGGAGACCCTCACCGTCGAGGACGGCAACTACGCGCTGACGCTGCCGGTCGGCACCTACGACCTGGAGTTCTCCGACCGCGTCGACGACGGCACGTCGTACGTGCGGACCTGGCTCGGCGGCGAGACCCCCGCTCCGTTCAAGGTCGGCCAGGCCGGCGTCCTGACCTACGCCAGCGCCACCGTCACCGCCGTCCCCCAGATCTCCATGGCGCTGCCTCCGGCCGACGCGACGTACGCCGTCAGCGGCTTCGTCACCGACGCGAACGGCGACGGCATCGACGGACTCACGGTCAGCGCCGACCCGATCGCGCCCACCCCCGCCGACCAGGCCGAGACCACCGAGACCGCGGTCGAGCCGGCGAGCGGCGACAGCGGCGGCTACCGGCTGCTGCTCGAGGCCGGCACCTACGAGATCTCCGTCGCGGGCGGCGACGAGTTCGAGGGCCAGACGCTCTCCGACGACGGCGACGTCTCCACGGTCCAGGTCACCGACACCGGCCTCGTCCGCGTCGACGGCCAGGAGATCACGGGCGGCCTGCTCGAGCCCTTCGAGCTCGTGAGCAAGGCCGAGCACGCTCTCACCGGCACCGTCGTCGGCGAGGGCGGCGCCGGCCTGGCCGGCATCACCGTCACGGCCTACCTCGACGGCGAGACCGACACCCCCGCGGCGCCCGCCGTCACCTCGGGCGCCCAGGGCGCCTACACCGTCCCGTCGCTGCGCATCGGCACCTACGTGCTGCGCTTCACCGACGAGGACGGGGTCGGCACCGCCTACCAGGTCACCTGGCTCGGCGAGGGACCGACCGGCAGCCCGGTCAAGCTCGGGCAGGACGGCGTCATCACCTACGCCGACGAGACGGTCACCACCCTGCCGGCGGTGACCGTGCGCGCGGTGCCGGCCGACGCGACGTTCGACGTCACCGGCTCGGTCGTGGACGCCATCAACGCGCCGATCGACGGCATCGCCGTCGTCGCGGAGTCCTCCGGCACCACGCCCGAGGACCAGGACGCGAGCGCGGTCTCAGGCCAGGACGCGCAGGGTCAGCCCGGCGAGGCCGGGGCCTACCACCTGGCGCTCGAGCCGGGCTCCTACGACATCTCCTTCACCCAGAGCAGCGCCTTCGACGCGGCGTCCTACACCCACGACGGCGACACCGCCGTCACGGTCACCGTCGACGCCAACGGCCGGGTCTACGTGGGCGGGACCGAGGTCCTCGGACGCGTCCTGGAGCCGACCACGCTGGCGGGCCGGCTGAGCTACGAGCTCAGCGGCA
This sequence comes from Nocardioides lijunqiniae, assembly GCF_015024225.1. Classification (GTDB taxonomy): domain Bacteria; phylum Actinomycetota; class Actinomycetes; order Propionibacteriales; family Nocardioidaceae; genus Nocardioides; species Nocardioides lijunqiniae. The sequence goes on along the minus strand of NZ_JACJGM010000001.1, from coordinate 76,103 downwards.
AAGTCACCGACGGCACCACGGCGCTGCCGGGCATCTCGGTGACGGTCTACCGCGACGGCGAGGACGAGCCGGTGGGGCCCTCGCTGACGACGAGCAGCACCGGTCGCTACACGACCCAGCTGCCGATCGGCACCTACACCCTGAAGTTCAGCGGGACGGTGGGCACCACGACGTACAAGGTGCGCTACTACGGCAGCAGCACCGACGCCACCGGCACCGCGGTGCAGGTGGGCCAGGCCGGCCGGCTCTACGTCGACGGCGACGAGATCACCGGGCTCCAGGACACGGTCATGACCGCGGCCTCAGGGGCCGACGAGTACCCGCTGCCCGGCAGCGTCGTCGACGCCAACTACGAGGGCCTGCCCGGCGTCACCGTCAGGGCGGAGCCGCAGGCGGGCAGCGGCGCGTCCGACCAGGTGACCAGCGGCGCCGACGGCGAGTTCGAGCTGGGCCTGGTCCCGGGCACCTACCAGGTGAGCTTCGAGAAGCCCGGCACCGGCGGCTACGCCAAGACCTACTACCTCGACCCCGACGGCGAGGAGGGCACCGAGCGGGCGGTCGTCCGCGTCGCGGCCGACGGGACGATGACGTACGTGCGCACGACCGACCCGGTCACGTCCCCCGTGCCCGCCGACGGCCTCGAGGCGCAGGTGCTCACCAACACCACCACGCACCCGGTCACCGGCAAGGTCGTCACCGAGGCGCAGGCGGGCATCGGCGGGATCACGGTGCAGGCGTTCCCCGTGGGCGAGGCCACCGCGGTCGCCACGACCACGACCAGCAGCGCCGTCGGCACCGTCGGCAACTACACGCTGTCGCTGAAGGTCGGCACCTACACGCTGCAGTTCACCGACAACGTGGTGGCGGCGCCGACGTACAAGCAGACCTTCTTCGGCGGCGCGACCGCGAGGGAGGTGAAGGTCCGCACCGGCGGCCAGGTGCAGGTCGACGACGAGGGCGTGACCCTCCCGCTCGCCAGCGTCGAGATGAGCGTCGTCGCCTCGGACACGACGTTCGACCTCAAGGGCACGGTGTCCAACGCCGCCAACGGGTCCTACGACCCGCTCAACGGCGTGACCGTCGCCGCGGTGCCCGTCCTGGGCACCCCGGCCGCCAACGCCGCCACCGGCACCACCGGGGTCGACGCCGACGGGGCGAGCCTGCCCGACGGGGAGTACGAGGTCCCGGTCAAGGCCGGCCGCTACCAGCTGAGGTTCAGCAGGGCCGGCCTCCAGACGGCGTTCCTGATCAACTTCGACGACCCGTCGAAGCCGGTCGTCGTGACCGTCGCCGCCAACGGCAGCATCACCGCCCCCGGCCTGGAGATCCCCGGCGGGGTCATCGAGGACGTCGCGATGCAGCTGCCGGCGCCCACGCTGGTCAAGGCCCCGGCGCTGACCGGCAGGGTCGCCGTCGGCCAGGTCGTCACGACCTCCTACGGCACCTGGAGCCCCAACTTCGGTGGCGCCGCCTACCGCGACTCGACGATCATCGAGTGGTTCCTGGACGGGAGGCCGGCCGACGACTACTCCGACGGCGACTACGGCCAGAAGTTCCGCGTCCCGGCCGCGGCGGTCTCGAAGAGGCTGACCTACCGGATCACCATCGAGGACCCCGACGGGATGCGCGCCTCGGCGGTCTTCACGAGCCGGGCGGTCGTCGTGGCGAAGGCGGCCTCGACCGTCGGCGGCGTGGTCAGGAAGGGCACGTTCACCGTCACCGTCAAGGCGCCCGGCGTGCCCAAGCCGACCGGCAAGATCACGGTCCTCAAGGGCAAGAAGGTCGTGGGCAAGGGGGTCATCGTCGCCAAGAAGAAGGGCGTCGTCGTGATCAAGCTCAAGCTCAAGAAGGGCAAGCACAAGCTGACGATCGTCTACGCCGGCACGGCCACCGTGGCGGGCTCCAAGAAGGTCGTGAAGATCAAGCTCTGACCGCTCCTGGGCGTGCGCCGACCCGGCAGCCCCTCGTCACCGTGCGAGGAGCTGCCGGGTCGCGTCGTCCGCGGGGTAGAACGCCTCGATCGCCAGCTCGCTCAGGGTGACCTCGCGCGGGGTCCCGAAGACGGTCGTCGTCGAGAGCAGGTGCAGCTCGGCGTCACCGGTGGCAAGCACGAGCGGGACCACGAGTCCGGGTGAGGCCACGGGTGCCGGCCCCGGCACGTCGAGGTCCTCGAGCAGCGTCGCGATCCGCTCGTCGCGGCTGGCGTCGTACTCGCGGCGCAGGCGCGCCAGCAGGTGCGCGCGCCACTCGTCGAGGTTGCGGATCCGGGGCGCCAGCCCGTCGGGCTCCAGGCTCAGGCGTACGACGTTGACGGGCGGCTCGAGCAGCCTCGCGGCGACGCCGTCGAGCAGCGCGTAGACCGCGTCGTTGGCGCTCACCAGGTCCCAGCCGGGGTCCACGACGAGCGCGGGGTAGGGCAGGTGCGCGGTGAGGATGCCCTCGACGGCGGCCGCCACCTCCGCCATCGGCGGGTCGGCCAGGCCGTGCTCCGGGTGGGCCGGGGCGTAGCCGCCGGCGAGCAGGACGTGGTTCTGCTCGCGCAGCGGCACGGCCAGCTGGTCGCACAGGCGCAGGATCATCGAGCTCGTCGGCCGCGACCGACCGGTCTCGATGAAGCTCACGTGGCGGGTGGAGACCCCGCACCGGTGGGCCAGCTCCATCTGGGACAGGTTGCGACGCCGCCGCCACTCGCGCAGCAGGCCGCCCGGGGAGTCGCTCATGGCCGTCACGCTAGCGAGGCGACGTCACGGGGCCCATGACCTCGGAGGTCATCGACCTGCGTCGCGCCGCGCGGTGGAGTGGGCCTCCCATCCCGACGAAGGAGCCCGACATGACCACGACCCCCGTCCCCGCCTACGCCCTCGCCTACCTGCGCGAGGTCGACCTCGGCGCGGAGATCATCGACTACATCGGCCGGATCGACGCCACGCTCGCGCCGTACGGCGGACGCTTCCTGGTGCACGGCGGACCCGTCACCGGCATCGAGGGGACCTGGGACGGCGACCTCGTCGTCATCGCGTTCCCCGACCGCGCCGCCGCGCAGCAGTGGTACGACTCCCCCGCCTACCAGGAGATCCTCCCCCTGCGCGTCGAGCACTCGCAGTCCATCGCCTGCATCGTCGACGGTGTGCCGACGGGCTACCAGGCCACCGACAAGCTCGCCGAGCTCCTCGCGGAGGCGTGAGGTCGCGCCGGCGGCCTCACGCGAGGTCGAGGAAGCCCTCGCGGACCAGGTCGCGCGCGACGGGGAGGTACGTCGTGCGCACCTGGTCGGCGTCGGCCCCGGTCAGCTGGGCGACGGCGTCGAGGATCTGGCCCAGCGTGAGGTCGCCGTCGCAGGCGCCGACCAGCGCGGCCTCGACGGTGTCGGCCTGCCGCGCGCGGCGCAGGCCGCGCTGCTGGCGCAGCACGATCGCCTCGGGGTCCTCGACGCCGACCGGCCCGACGGTCTCCTGGCGCACGTCCTCGCGCGTGACCAGCAGGCTGTCGAGGCCGACGTCCGCCCGCACGGTCTCGCCCCAGGCCCCGATGGCGGGGGCGATGGGCTGCTCGACGTCGTAGGGCCACTCGAGCATGTCCGTCACCACGTCACCGCCGCCCGTCGCCCGCAGGTTGACCCAGCCGAAGCCGATCGCCTCGACGCCCTGGTCGTCGAACCACGACAGCCAGGTGTCGTAGCGGTCGAGGTAGTCGGGCGCGCCGTGCAGCCCGGCGTCCTTGAGCCACAGCTCGACGTAGGCCGCCGGGTCGAGCACCTCGCGCTGCACCACGAGCGCGTCGCAGTCGCCGGCCAGCCAGCCGGCGAGCCGCTCGTCCCAGGGCTGGTCGCGCGCGATCACCCAGTTGGCCAGGACCTGGCACCAGCCGCCCTCGGTGAGGTGGTCCGGCGCCGCGCGGACGATGTCCTCGACGACGCGGTCGCCGGGCAGCCCGGAGTCGCGGTAGACGAGGCGCTCGCCGGTGCCGGGCGAGATCACGAACGGCGGGTTGGTGGCGATCAGGTCGAAGCGCTCCCCGGCCACCGGCTCGAAGTAGGAGCCGTCGCGCACCTCGACCCGGTCGGCGACGCCGTTGAGCGCGGCGTTGAGGCGGGTCAGGCGCAGCGCCCGGGCGTTGACGTCGGTGGCGACCACGCGGTCGCTGTGGCCGGCCAGGTGCAGCGCCTGGACGCCGCAGCCGGTGCCGAGGTCGAGCGAGCGGGCCACGGGGCGGCGCAGCGTGAGCTGCGCCAGCGAGGACGAGGCGCCGCTGATGCCGAGCACGTGGTCGGCGCCGACGCGCTGCGGTCCGCCGTCCAGGCCGGGCGTCAGGTCGCTGACGACCCACAGGTCGGTGTCGTCGGCGGCGTACGGGCGGATGTCGAGGCGGGCCGCGACCTCGCTCACGCTCTGCGCGAGCAGGCCCTCGGCGGCCAGGCGGTCGACCTGGCCGGGCAGGGCCCGCTCGGCGTCGGCCAGCGGCACCGGCACCTGCAGCAGGAACAGGCGCACCAGCGTCTCGGCCGGGCTGCCGCCCGTCGTACGCCGCCGGCCGGGGGTCGTCTCGTTGCGCATGAGGGCGTCGTGCGCCTCGCGTCCCAGCAGGTCGGCGACGCCGTCGTAGGTGAAGCCGGCCCGCTCGAGCGAGTCGCGCAGCGGGGCGGTGAAGTCGAGGGAGGACGGCATCCGAGCATCCTTCCACCCGCCGAGCAGCCGTGGGCGACGCGCTCGGAAAGCCGCTGACCCGCCCGAGGGTCTCGGGCGGGTCAGCGGGACGAGCGGTGCTGCGGGTGTCTCAGACGGTCGGCGTGGGCCTGGTGGGGTCCGTGACGATCGGCTGGGTGGGGGGCGCCGTCGGCGGGGTGCCGGCGTCGTCGCCCATCACGGACTCGCGCTGCTTGGACACGTAGACCGCGCCGACGATGATCGCGGTCGCCACCAGGGCGATCACGATCCGGGCGGCGTCGTTCTGGTCCTCACCGACGCTGAGGGAGACCACCGCGCTGGCGATCAGCAGCGAGACCAGGTTCATCACCTTGATCAACGGGTTGATGGCCGGGCCGGCGGTGTCCTTGAACGGGTCGCCGACGGTGTCGCCGATGATCGTGGCCTCGTGGGCCGAGGAGCCCTTGCCGCCGTGGTTGCCGTCCTCGACGAGCTTCTTGGCGTTGTCCCAGGCTCCACCGGCGTTGGCCAGGAAGACCGCCATCAGCGTGCCGGTGCCGATGGCACCGGCCAGGAAGCCGGCCAGCGCCGTCACGCCGAGACCGAAGCCCACCGCGATCGGGGCGAGCACCGCCAGGATGCCGGGCGTCACGAGCTCGCGCAGCGAGTCCTTGGTGACGATGTCGACGACCTTGCCGTACTCCGGTCGGCCGGTGCCCTCCATGATCCCGGGGATCTCGCGGAACTGGCGGCGCACCTCGTAGACCACCGCGCCGGCGGCCCGGGCCACGGCGTTGATCGCGAGGCCGGAGAAGAGGAACACCACGGCCGCGCCGAGCAGGATGCCGACCAGGACCGCCGGGTCGAAGACCTGGAAGCTCAGGAACTCGTCGCTGGCGATGTTGGCGTCCTCGACGGCCTCGGCGACCGAGGTCGCGTAGGAGCCGAAGAGGGCCGTGGCCGCGAGCACCGCCGTGGCGATGGCGATGCCCTTGGTGATGGCCTTCGTCGTGTTGCCGACCGCGTCGAGCTCGGTGAGGATCTGGGCGCCCTCGGGGCTGACGTCGCCGGACATCTCCGCGACGCCCTGGGCGTTGTCGGAGACCGGGCCGAAGGTGTCCATGGCGACGATGACGCCGACCGTGGTCAGCAGGCCGCAGCCGGCGAGCGCGACCGCGAACAGCGAGACCGTGAGGGTCGCGCCGCCGAGGAGGTAGGCGCCGAACACCGCGGCCCCGATGACGAGCGTCGTGTAGACGGCCGACTCGAAGCCGACCGAGAGGCCCGACAGGATGACGGTGGCCGCGCCGGTGAGCGAGGTCTTGCCGACGTCCTTGACCGGCTTGTACTCGGTGCCGGTGAAGTAGCCCGTGAGGGCCAGGATGCCGGCGGCCATGACGATGCCGATGACGACCGCGAGCGAGGCGATGACGCGCGGGTCGCCCTCGGCGCCGGCCATGTCGGTGCCCTGGATGTTGTCGAAGTCGGCGAAGCTGCCCGGGAGGTAGACGAACGACAGGACCACGGAGGCGAGCGCCGCGACCCCGGCGGTGATGTAGAACGCCCGGTTGATGGTCGTCAGGCCGTTCTCGCCGGCCTTGGGCTTGGTGAGGTAGACGCCCGCGACGGCGGTCAGCGCGCCGATGGCGGGGATCAGCAGCGGGTAGACCAAGCCGGCGTCGCCGAAGGCCTGCGAGCCGAGGATCAGCGCGGCGACCAGCGTGACGGCGTACGACTCGAAGAGGTCGGCGGCCATGCCGGCGCAGTCACCGACGTTGTCACCGACGTTGTCGGCGATGGTTGCGGCGTTGCGCGGGTCGTCCTCGGGGATGTTCTGCTCGACCTTGCCGACCAGGTCGGCGCCGACGTCGGCGGCCTTGGTGAAGATGCCGCCGCCGACGCGCATGAACATGGCGAGCAGCGCGGCGCCGAAGCCGAAGCCCTCGAGCACGTGGGCGGCCTCGTCCTTGAAGAGCAGGACGACGACGCTGGCGCCGAGCAGCCCGAGGCCGACGGTGAGCATGCCCACCATGGCGCCCGTGCGCAGGCCGATCGTCATGGCGGGCTCGCGCCCGCCGGGCTCGTTGGCCGCGGCGGCGACGCGGAGGTTGGCACGCACGGCGAGGTTCATGCCGAGGTAGCCCACCGCGGCCGAGAAGCCGGCCCCGGCGAGGAAGAAGATCGACCGCCCGATGCGGACCGCCACGTCGTCCGCGGGCAGCGCCAGCAGCGCGAAGAACGCGATGGCGGCGAAGATCGCGAGCGTGCGGAACTGCCGGGTCAGGTAGGCGTTGGCGCCCTCCTGGATGGCCTGGGCGATGTTCTTCATGTTGTCGGTGCCTTCACCGGCAGCAAGCACTTCCTGGCGGAACATGAACGCCATGCCCAACGCGCCGAGCGCGATGAGGGCGACGACGATGACCAGGACGAGGTTGCCGCCGGAAAGCTCCACGACAGCGGGATGAATCCCGGCCATGTGCGTCCTCCTGCGAGAGATCAGTACGAGCCGACGATGTGGCTCAGGTCACGGAACGTGCCGGAGTCTACGCACGCGGGGCGCTCTCAGGGGGATGAGGTGTGAGACACGCCACTCGCAGGAGGACGAGCACCGGCGCCGGGGGTGCGACGGCGGCCGTCGGGAGGGGCACGTCCTCGGCCCCGGGCGCCCCACTGCCCGCAAGAAACTCATGCTTCCGGCACGAAGCTTCGTGCGGGGAGCGTGAGTTTCACCGGGTACCCGGTGAAACTCATCGAGGCGCGCGGCGTCGCGACGCCGGGGCCGGTCAGGCGAGCGCGGCCTCGGCGGACTCGTGGATCACGAAGACCTTGGCGAGGCCGGTGATGCGGAAGATCTTCAGCAGTCGGTCCTGGTTGCAGACCAGCTGGAGCGAGCCGTCGTGGGCGCGGACCTTCTTGAGACCGCCGACGAGGACGCCCAGGCCGGTGGAGTCGAGGAACTCGACGCCCTCCATGTCGATCACCAGGTCGTAGACGCCGTCGGCGACCAGCTCGGTGATGCGGTCGCGCAGCTTGGGGGCCGTGTAGACGTCGATCTCGCCGCCGACGGCCACGATGGTGCGACCACCGACCTCGCGCGTGTCAAGAGTCAGATCCACGTTCTCTCCCAGAAGGCACCGTATGCAGACACCAAGATCGGGCGGCCTCCCCGACACTCGGCCAGGAATATGAAACCACGCCGACCGCCGACCTGCACAAAGAAGTAAAGAGTCGTTTCTAGACCGACCCCCGGATCGGGCTCCGGAGCACCATCCGGCGCCGTCGTGGGGCGCCCGGTCTCGCTGCGGTGTCGGTGGTCTTTGCGACACTGGACGGGTGACCTCGACCGCCTCGTCCCGCGCGCGCAGCGGATCCGAGCGACTGCGCCGACTGGCCGACGTCCCCGGTCGCGAGGACCGGCTCACCCACCTCGAGACCCTGCCCGCGCGCGTCGCCGTGTCCGCGGAGTGGCCGGCGTGGGCGGCCGACGACGTGCGCGCGGCGTTCGAGGCCCGCGGCGTGGCGCGGCCCTGGCGCCACCAGGTGGAGGCGGCCGACGCGGCCCACGCCGGCGAGCACGTCGTGCTCTCCACCGGCACGGCGTCGGGCAAGTCGCTGGCCTACCAGCTGCCGGCCCTGACCGCCGTACGCCGCTCGCGCGGGAGCCGCGGCCAGCGGGGCGCGACCGTGCTCTACCTCGCGCCCACCAAGGCGCTCGCCCAGGACCAGCTCACCGGCATCACCTCGTTGGGCCTCGACGTCCGGGTGACGACCCACGACGGCGACAGCAGCCGCGACCAGCGCGACTGGGCCCGCGACCACGCCGAGTACGTCCTGTCCAACCCCGACATGCTGCACCGCTCGCTGCTGCCCGGCCACGCCCGGTGGTCGTCGTTCCTCGGCTCCCTGCGCTACGTCGTGGTCGACGAGTGCCACCACTACCGCGGCGTCTTCGGCGCCCACGTGAGCCAGGTCCTGCGGCGACTGCGGCGCATCTGCGCCCACTACGGCGCCGACCCGACGTTCGTGCTGGCCTCGGCCACCGTGGCCGAGCCCGCCACCGCGGCCGGTCGGCTCACCGGCCTGCCCGTGCGCGCGGTGACCGACGACGGCTCGCCCCGGGGCGAGGTCTCTCTCGCCCTGTGGGAGCCGCCCTTCACCTCCTACTCCGGGGAGAACGGCGCCCCGGTGCGGCGCGCCGCGTCGTCGGAGTGCGCCGACCTGCTGGCCGACCTCGTGGCCGAGGACGTCCGCACCCTCGCCTTCGTGCGGTCGCGGCGGGGGGCCGAGCAGGTCGCCCTCACGGCGGCCGACCTCCTCGCCGAGGTGGACCCGTCCCTGCCCGGGCGCGTCGCCGCCTACCGCGGCGGCTACCTCCCCGAGGAGCGCCGCGCCCTCGAGCGCTCCCTGCGCGAGGGCGAGCTGCTGGGTCTCGCCGCCACCAACGCCCTCGAGCTCGGCATCGACATCAGCGGGCTGGACGCCGTGCTCATGGCCGGCTTCCCCGGCACCCGCGCAGCGATGTGGCAGCAGGTGGGGCGCGCCGGACGCGGGGCCCAGGACGCCCTCGGCATCCTGGTGGCGCGCGACGACCCGCTCGACACCTACCTCGTCCACCACCCCGAGGCGCTGTTCGGGCGCCCGGTGGAGGCCACGGTCTTCGACCCCGACAACCCCTACGTCCTGGGTCCCCACCTGTGCGCCGCGGCCCAGGAGATCCCGCTGACCGAGCAGGACCTCCCGCTCTTCGGTGCCACCGCGCCCGACGTCGTCGAGGGGCTCGTCCAGGCCGGGTTGCTGCGGCGACGCCCGCGCGGCTGGTTCTGGACCGACCGGCGCCGGGCGGCCGACCTCACCGACATCCGGTCCGTGGGCGGGTCCCCCGTCCAGCTCGTCGAGGCCGCGACCGGTCGCGTCGTCGGCACGGTCGACGGCGGACGCGTCCACAGCACCGCCCACGAGGGCGCCGTCTACGTCCATCGCGGCGAGACCTGGCTCGTGGAGAGCCTCGACCTCGACGAGCACGTCGCGGTCATGTCGCGCGCCGATCCCGGCTACTCCACCTCCGCTCGGGAGATCACCGACATCACGATCGTCCAGGAGCGTCGCCACGACGACTGGGGCCGCTCGCGCCTCTCGCTCGGCGAGGTCGACGTGTCGCACCAGGTGGTCTCCTACCTCAAGCGCCGCCAACCCAGCGGCGAGGTGATCGGCGAGGAGCTGCTCGACCTTCCCGAGCGGGCGCTGCGCACCACCGCGGTGTGGTGGACGGTGCCCGACGACCTGCTCACCGAAGCCGGCCTGACCACCCACGACCTGCCGGGAGCCGCCCACGCCGCCGAGCACTGCGCCATCGGGCTGCTGCCGCTCTTCGCGACCTGCGACCGCTGGGACATCGGCGGGGTGTCCACTGCCCTGCACGGAGACACCGGGCAGCTGACCGTGTTCGTCTATGACGGCCATCCCGGCGGGGCCGGCTTCTCCGAGCGGGGGTTCGAGGCCGCGCGGGCATGGCTCACCGCCACCCGGGACGCGATCGAGTCCTGCGAGTGCGCCGAGGGCTGCCCGTCGTGCATCCAGTCGCCCAAGTGCGGCAACCAGAACAACCCGCTCGACAAGGTCGGCGCAGCCCGGCTGCTCGACGTCCTGCTGGAAAGGCACTGAGACCCCCGCGGTCCAGTAGCCTCCCCCCATGTTGATCCTGGGGCTCCTCCTCGTCGCGGGCGGCGCACTGCTGATCGTGGCCGCCGTGTTCACCGCCGAGCTGACCAATGGCGGCAAGCTCGAGCTGCTCGGCACCGAGGTGGGGGCGCTCCTGCTGTTCCTGCTCGGGGTCGGGGCGGGCGTGGCGATCCTCTTCGGCATCTCGGTGTCCAAGTTCGGCGCGAAGCGCCAGCTGGCGCGCCGCCGTGAGACGAACAAGCTCAACGAGCTCAACGAGAAGCTCGACCGGGCCGACGCCGAGCGCCGCCGCGACCTCGACGGCGACGACCGGGACCGCCCTCACGCCTGACCCCGAGGACCCCGAGGACCCCGACCGCTAGCCCCGCGTCGCCGCGCCCGGGTGGCGGGAGACCATCGCGGCGATCGCGGACCGCGCCGTGGTCGCCGGCCGGCGCAGGACCGTCTCCAGTGTGGGGTCGGCGACCGCGAACTCGCCGGCTCGAGCCGCGCGGAACAGGCCGAGCGTGAAGTCGGCGGCGAACGCCGGCATCCCGCGCTCGACCGCCGCCGCCTTCCAGGCCTCGTCGGAGACGACGGCGTGGGCCACCGGCCGTCCGAGCGCCTCGCCGACCACCTCGGCGACGGCCGCGAAGTCGAGGAGCTCCGGCGCGGTCAGCGGCGGCGTGACCCCGTCGAGCAGGCGTGCGTCGTCCGCTCCGACCAGGGCGATCGCCGCGGCCTCGGCGAGGTCGTCGTGGTGCGTCCAGGAGAAGGGACCGTCCTCCGGCAGCTCGAGGACACCGGTCTCGACCGCAGCCCCGAGGTAGTGCTCGACGGTGCTGACGTAGAAGCCGTTGCGCAGGGCGGTGAACGGGAGACCGACGCTCGCCAGGTGGTCCTCCGTCGCGGCGTGGGTGTGCTGCGGCAGGAACTGCGAGGTGGGCGACGCGGCCTGGTGGCTGGTGTAGAGCACCCGCTCCGCGCCGCACTCGCGCGCGGCGTCGATCGCGGCGAGGTTGGCCGCCACCGCCCCGTCGCCACGGATCGCGGCCGAGACGACGAGGACCCGGGATGCGCCCTCGAAGGCACGGCGCAGCGAGGCCGGCTCGGTGAAGTCGCCGGCACGGACGCGCACGCCGCGCTCGGCCAGGTGGGCGGCGACGGCCGGGTCGCGCACGCTGACCCCGACCGTGTCGGCGGGGACCCGCGCGAGCACCTGCTCGACGACGCGTGATCCGAGCTGTCCGGTCGCCCCGGTGATGACGAGCATCGGTCCTCCAAATATCGTTGGCATCACTGAACTGTTATCACCGTTATATCACTGGAAACGCGGCGGCGATACCATCGCTTCATGCCCTCCGACGCTCCGCCCGCCCAGGACGACGTGCGCGCGCGGGTCGTCGGCGCCGCGGCTCGCCTGCTGAACGAGCACGGCGCGCCCGCCCTGACCACGCGTGGGGTCGCCCACGCCGCCGGCGTGCAGGCGCCCACGATCTACCGGCTGTTCGGCGACAAGGACGGCCTCGTCCAGGCGGTCGCCGAGCACGTGATGGCGACCTACGTCGCCGCCAAGCGGTCAGCGGTCGCCGACACCGAGCTCGACCCGGTGGCGGACCTGCGCGCCGGGTGGCGGCTGCACGTGGAGTTCGGCCTGGCCAACCCCGGTCTCTACGCGCTGCTCAGCAACGCGTCCGGCCGGAGCGAGCCGTCGGCCGCGACGGCGGCGGGGATCGAGGTGCTGCGGGCGCGGGTGCGCCGGATCGCGGCCGCGGGCCTGCTCCGGGTGGACGAGGCGCGCGCGCTCGACATGATCCACGCCGCCGGCACCGGGACCGTGCTGGCGCTGCTCGAGAAGCCGGCCGCGCAGCGGGACCTCGGCCTGGTCGACGACCTCTTCGACGCCGTGGCCGGACGCATCCTCGCGGCGGAGCCAGTGACGTCGGGGGACGACCGGATCACGACCGCGGTCGTCACGCTGGCGGCGCTGGCTCCCGAGCTGCCGGGGCTCTCCGACGCCGAGCGCGCCCTGCTGGACGAGTGGCTCCGCCGTGCCCTCGCCGCCGCCGGCGACAGCACCGGCGGCCGCGACTAGGCGTCACCTCCAGGGGACCGGAGCCGGCGCGGCGCCGACCCGCATCGTCGGGGTCGGTCCGGCGCGGGCACGCGCGGACGGATCGGCCTGCTGGCCCAGCCAGTGAGGTCCGGCGACGACCACCTCCACGAGCACGTCGCGGCCGGTGACCGTGCATGCCGCGAGGCGGGCGCCGTTGGCCGCCGCGACCTGCGCCGCGGCGGCGCACGGGTCGCGGCCGCGACCGAGCACCTCCGCCCCGGCCAGCGCCGACAGGTCGGCCGCGGCCTGGGCCTGGCGGTGGGCGACCACCACGGCGGCGACGACGCCGAGCGCCGCGCCCAGCATCAGCAGCACCGCGAGGCACGACACCGCGAACAGGGTGGCGGCGCCTCCCTCACCGCGTCGCGCGCCCCGCGCGACCTGGACCCGCCACCACCCGGTCACGGCGCGACCTCCTCGTCGAGGGCGACCGCCTCGGCGCGCACCTCGACGCCCGGCAGGAAGCCGAAGAGGCCCCCCGGACCCTGGACCCGTCCCGAGGCCACGGCGACGACCCGACCGTCGTGACGGCGCACCGAGACCCGACTGCCCGCGGCGGCCACGCGCTCACCCGCCGCGACCGCCTCGGCGTCGGTGTCACCCCGGGCCGCGGCGCGCGCCGTCTCGCGGGCGGCGTCCACGACGCGCACCTGCGCCGCCCCGACGGCGAGCAGCCACACCAGGCCGATCGTCACCGCGACCAGCAGGGGCAGGCCCAGTGCGAGCTCGGCCGTGACGGCCCCGCGCTGGCCGCGACACCTCATCCGATGCCCAGGAGGCCCAGGACGTGGTCGAAGAGCGTCTTCAGGAGCCGGTCGCCGAAGCCGCCGGTCAGCAGCTTGTAGAGCAGGCCGGCGAGACCGGCTCCCGCGGCCGTGCCGACGGCGTACTCCGCCGTGGTGATGCCCTGCTCGCCGGTCGTGCGGCGGCCGGTGCTGCGCTGTGTCATGTGCTCGCTCCTCGGGTGGGTGGCCGCGGGGTACGGCCGTCTGAGCAGGAGCCTCGGCGACCCGGCCGACAGCGTGGCCCGCTCGGCCCGGTTCCTGTGCACGGCGCCTGCGCGGGAGGGCCCCTGTGGACGGAGGGTGGTCGCTCATCGCGTGACCTCCCCCAGCAGACCGGCCACCAGCGGCACGATCCCGATCAGCAGGAACGCCGGCAGCAGGCAGAGCCCCAGCGGCAGGGCGGCCTTGACCCCGACGGCCCGGGCGCGGTCCTCGACGGCCCCGCGCATCTCGGTCGCCAGCTCGTCGGAGAGCCGCTCGACGGCGACGACGACCGAGGCACCGGTGTCGTGGGAGCGGGCCAGGACGCGCCCGAGCGGCGCCAGGCCGGGCTGGCGGGCGACCTCGGCCCACACCGCGGACGGGTCGGCGCCGAGGTCGAGGTGGGCGACGGCCCGCAGCAGCCGCTCCGTGGCGGGGCCGGGCAGCGCCCGGCAGACCAGGCGCGTGGCCTCCACGGACGTGGCGCCCGCGCGCAGGGCCGCCGCGAGCAGTGTGACCACGTGCGGCAGCTCGCGCGCGATGCGCTCGCGACGTCGGCGTACGACGCTCGGCTCGCTGCGCCCGAGCACCACCCAGGCCACCACCGCCGCGACCGGACCGACGACAGCGCCGGCGCTCCCGCCGACGAACAGCGCGACCCCGGCGCCGGCGAGCATCACCAGGACGGGGCGCCAGCGGCGCGACACGTCCTCCTGCACCGGCTCGGGGACGCCGTCGCCCGCGGGCGCCGGAAGGCGACGCCGGGGTGGGAGCAGCAGCGCGACCGCCAGGGCGGCGGCCACGGCCGCGACCCAGCTCATGCGCTGCGCTCCACGTCGCGCGCGATCGCCTCGATCCACCAGAGCCCGGCGAAGCCCAGCGCCAGGCCGGCGGCGAGGCACGCGAGGCCCAGGGGGTGCCCCAGGAGGAAACCCCACGGGTCACCGCCCGCGCCCGACCCCATGGCCAGGGCGACCAGCGGCAACGCGGCGACGAGGCGCGCCGTGGCGCGGGCCGAGGCCAGCTCGCCGTCGACGGTGCGACGGGTGGCCTGGGCCGCACGCAGCCCGCGTGCCACCCGGTCGACGGCGTCGGCCAGCCCGGCGCCGGTGCGGTGGGTCAGCTGCCACGCCGCGGCGACCAGGCGCAGGTCGTCGGCTCCGGGGAGGCGCGCGAGCTCGCGCCAGGCCCCGGGGACGTCGGAGCCGATCCGGTGCGCCTCGGCCACGGGTGCCACCACCGGCCACTCCTCCGCCGCCCGCACCAGCACCGCGCCCGGCGGCTGTCCGGCGCCGAGGTCGGAGGAGAGGTGCTCGCAGAGCTCCAGCACCCGGCGCGACGTGGCCCGCGCCAGCATCCGGCGCCGGCGGGCGCGGAGCAGCACGGTGGCGGCGACTCCCACGGCGACGGCGAGCCCGACCAGCACCAGCGCCGACGGCGGCAGCACCGCGACCGCCGCGGCGACGACTCCACCCACCGACCACCACCGAGGCGGCCGCCCCCGCGGCTCCCCACCTGACCCCTCCGCCGGACGAGCGCTCCCGGACGGCAGCACGAGCAGCACCGCCAGGACCGCCGCGACGACGGCGACCCAGGCGGCGGGCTCGGTCATGCGGCACGGGCCACGAGCACCTCGGCCAGCCGCTCCCACGCCGGCCCGGCCCGCGCGGAGCCGGTCGCATCGACGGCGACGGCGGTCTCCATCGTCACCAGCCCGTCGGCGCCGCGGAGCGGCACCGCCACCTCGGCCAGGCGCCGCGCCCCGTCACGACCCCGCGCCAGGTGGAGCACGACGTCGACGGCCGACGCCAGCTGGCTGTGGGTGGCCGCCCGGCCGAGCCCGGCCGCCAGCGCGAGCGCCTCCACGCGGGCCGGCACGTCGGCCGCGGAGTTGGCGTGCAGGGTGCCGCAGCCGCCCTCGTGGCCGGTGTTGAGGGCGGCGAGCAGGTCGACGACCTCCGCGCCACGCACCTCTCCCACCACGAGGCGGTCCGGTCGCATGCGCAGCGCCTGCCGCACCAGCGTGCGGACGTCGACCCGCCCCGACCCCTCGACGTTGGCGGGCCGCGCCTCGAGCCCGACCACGTGGGGGTGCTCGGGCCGCAGCTCGGAGGAGTCCTCGACCACCACCAGCCGCTCCTGGGGCGCCACCGCCGCGAGCAGGGCGGCCAGCAGCGTGGTCTTGCCCGTCCCGGTGCCGCCGCTGACCAGGAAGGCCAGCCGCGACTCCACGACCGCCCGCACCAGCGCCTCGGACCGCTCGTTGAGGAAGCCGGCCGCGAGCAGCTCGGCCAGCGTGAAGCCCCGCCGTCGCGGCACGCGCAGGGAGATCAGGGTGCCGGGTCGCGCGAGGGGCGAGAGCACCGCGTGGAAGCGGGTCCCGTCGGCCAGGCGCAGGTCGACGAACGGCGCCGCGTCGTCGAGGCGGCGACCGCCCGCGCCGGCGAGCCGTTGCGCCAGCCGGCGTACGGCGTCCTCGTCGGCCAGGCGTACGTCGGTCTCCTCGAGGCCCCGGCCGCGGTCGAGGTAGACCGGGCCCGCCCCGTTGACGAGCACGTCGGTGACGTCCGGCAGCCGCAGCAGGGGCTCGAGCGGCCCCGCCCCGACCACGTCGCGACGCAGCGTCTCGTAGACCTCCAGGACCGTGGCGTCGCCGACGGGCCGCCCCGCCGTGCGCAGCGCCTCGGCCACCCGGTGCGGCGTGAGGTCGCCGGGGTCGCGGGCGAGTCGGTCGCGCACCAGGCCGACGGCGACGGGGTCGGCGCTCATGCCGCGCGGCCCATCACCGCGACCCGGTCGAGCACGCCGGCCGCCGCCCGCCCGAGCTGCCCGCGTCGTGAGCGCACCGGGCCCAGCCCGAGGTCGATCGCCTCGGCGAGCCCGCGCTGGTCGGACATCTCGGCCAGCACCGGCACCCCGGTCGCCTTGGCGACGTCGCGGGGAGCGAGCCCGTGGCCGCGCACCACCAGCCGCAGCTGCGGGCCGCGGCCGAGCTGCGTCGCGAGCCGGGCCGCGGAGGCGACGCCGGCGACGGTGGGCTGCACCACCAGCAGGACCAGGTCGCAGCGGGCCACGACCTCCTCGAGCACGGGCGGCGCCGCGCGCGGCAGGTCGACCACCACCACGTCGTGGCCGCGCCGCGCGGCGGACAGCGCCTCGCGCACGGCGAAGGCCTGCAGCGACCCGGCCGTGCCGGCGTACCAGGACAGCACTCCCAGCGAGCCGCGCTTGGGCAGCGCCTCGCGCAGCGCCCGGCCGCTCAGCCGGCCCGTCGTCTGGCACAGCGCGTCCCACCGGAAGCCGTCGTGGGACTCCAGCCCGAGCACCCGGTCGACGCCCGGACCGAGCGGGTCGCAGTCGATGACCACCGCGTGGCCGCGGTGGGCGGCGACCTGGCCGAGCGCACAGGCGAACGTGGTCGCCCCGGCTCCCCCCGAGCCCCCGACGACCCCCACCACGAGGCTGCGCGCGGGCGCCTGGTCCCCGAGGTCGGTCAGGGTCTCGGTGAGCCAGGTGTCGGAGCGGGGCAGCTCGGTGACGCTCTCGGCGCCCAGCGCCAGCGCCGTGCGGAACAGCTCGTGCGGCACCTGCCCCCAGCTGACGACGTGGACCCCGGGGCGCCGGGTCGGCCCGAGCAGCGACGTCTCCTCCGCCGCGTCGGCCCCCACCAGCACCAGCGGCGCCGCGGTCCAGGAGCGAAGGGCGGCGCCGGCGTCGCTGGCCACCTCGGGGGTGATCCCCGCGGCCGCCGCGAGGCGCAGCAGCTCGTCGAGGAGGGTCTCGTCTCGGGTCACGAAGAGCGGTGAGGTCATGGCGCCAGCGTCCCCGCGCCGACCGACGGCGTCGCCTTCGCAAGGCGCCGCCTGTGGAGGAACCGGGCGGCGACCCACGCCTGTGCATCCCTCGTGGCCTGTGCCCGCCGCCTACGATGAGCCCATGGCGCAGACCGCGGCCTTCTTCGACCTCGACAAGACGATCATCGCCAAGTCGAGCACGTTCGCCTTCTCGAAGCCGTTCCAGGCCGGGGGGCTGATCTCGCGACGCGCCGTGCTGCGCTCGACGTACGCTCAGTTCGTCTACATGGTCGGGGGCGCCGACCACGACCAGATGGAGCGGATGCGGCAGTTCATGTCGCAGCTGTGCGCCGGCTGGGACGTCGCCACGGTGCGCGAGATCGTCGCCGAGACGCTGCACCACATCGTCGACCCCCTGGTCTACGACGAGGCCGTGTCGCTGATGGAGGAGCACCGCGCGGCGGGCCGCGACATCGTCATCGTCTCGGCCTCCGGCAGCGAGCTCGTGGAGCCGATCGGCGAGATGCTCGGCGCCGACCGGGTCGTCGCCTCGCAGCTGGAGATCGTCGACGGCCGCTACAGCGGCGAGATCAGCTACTACGCCTACGCCGGCGAGAAGGCCGTCGCGATGCGCCGGCTGGCCGACGAGGTCGGCTACGACCTGTCGGAGAGCTACGCCTACAGCGACTCGGTGACCGACGTCCCGATGCTCGAGGCGGTGGGGCATCCCTACGCCGTCAACCCCGACCGCGAGCTGCGCAGGATCGCGCAGTCGAACCAGTGGCCGGTCCTGGTCTTCACCCGGCCGGTCACCCTGCGCAGCCGGCTGCGGCTGCCGCCCGCGAAGCCCACGCTGGCGGTCCTCGCGCTGGGCGGCGCGGTCACCGCGGGCGGGCTGTGGTGGGCGACCGCCCGCCGCCGCCGCCTCGACGCCTGACGCTCACCGCCACGGCGGCGCGCCCGACCCTCACAAGACGGAACGTTCCACCTGCCGCGCCCGCGCGCTCGCGCCTAGCGTCGGCCCATGACGTCCGCCCAGCCGCCCGAGCCCGGCCCCCTCGTCGCGGCACCCGTGCGGCGACCCACCGTCGCCCTGCGCGTCGCCGTCACCCACGGCGACACCACCCGCCGCGTCGACATCGAGCTGGCCGGCACGCAGTCGGTGGCGGTGGAGGACGGGGTGTCCACGACGTTCCCGACCGACCGTCTCTGGCCCACCATCCGCGACCTGCTGCCGCCCGTCGGGCACCTGCAGGACGAGCCTCAGGGCCGGCCCGCTCCCGAGCCGCGCCAGCCGGGTCCCGGCTTCGTCGAGGCCTGCGAGGCCTCGGTCGTGATCGCCACCGTCGTCGGGGAGGGCGACCGCCTCGGCAGCGTCGTCGTGCGCAGCTGGCTGGCCACCGCCGACGAGCTGTGGTCCGTCGAGCAGCACGGTGACGGCAGCACCACGCTGCGCCCGCAGGCACCGGGAGCCGTCGCGGACCTGGTGATCTGGGACGTCACCGGCGCCATGGAGGCGCTCGTGCGGTCGCTGGAGGACGCGTCATGAGCGTGGTCACTCACGGGATGGACACCGCCGCCGGGCTGGCGGCGAGCGGGCACCTCGAGACCGGGGCCCAGGAAATCAAGGAGCTGGCGACCCGTCTCGACGCGCTCCTCTACGCGTTCGACTGGACCGGCTCCGACGCCGACCGCACCCGCGACTCCTGGCAGGGCGTCGAGCGACCGAGCCTCGACACCGCCGCCCAGCACCTCACCGGCCTCGCCCTGCTGATCCGCCAGGAGGCCGAGGCGCAGGACGCCACGTCCGACTCCGGGTCCGGCGGCGCCGCCTCCTCGGCCGGCGGCACGCCGGTGACCCTCGAGCAGACCCGGCAGGGCGGGATCGGCGCCTGGCTGGGCCAGCACCTCGGCGCCTTCTTCTCCGGGATCGGTCGCACCCTCGACCACGCCGGCGGCCTTGTCGGCAAGATCGGCGACGTCCTGACCGGCAAGGAGGACTGGTCGGTCGCGGAGATCGCCGCGAGCGCCCTGGCCACGGCCGGCGCCGGCGTCGGCAGCGTCGTCAACCTGGTCACCGGCGAGGACGAGCGGTGGTTCGGCGAGGGCCGCGGCCTGGCCGGCTCCCCCGTCGACGCCCCCACGGACCCGACCGCCGCCGGGCCGTTCCAGCCGGCCGTCACCCGGCCCACCGACCTGCCCTCGCTGATGCAGGGGGTGGCCGACGGCTACACCGTCGGCATGGCGCCCGGCAGCGACGGCGACGTGCGGATCACCAAGGTCGACAACGGCACCGGGACGCCGGCGTACATCGTCGCGATCCCGGGCACCGAGAGCTGGTCGCCCGCGGCGGGCGGGCAGCCGCGCGACCTCTCGGCCAACCTCGGCCTGGTCGCCGGCAATCCGACGGCGGCCGCGGAGTCGGTGCGCCTGGCCATGGACAACGCCGGCATCCCGGCCGGCTCGCCGGTGATGTTCGTCGGGCACAGCCAGGGCGGCATCATCGCCGGGCAGCTGGCCTCCGACCCCGGCATCGTCGAGCGCTACGGCGTCACGCACGTGCTGACGTACGGCGCCCCCATCGACCACATGCAGCTCGCCCCCGGCGTGCAGGCCCTGCAGATCCAGCACGGCAACGACTGGGTGCCGCGCCTGGACCTCGGCGGCGTCTCGACCTCGGGCGAGTTCCCGACGCCCGCGAGCACCGTCACCCTGGACAGCCCCAGCCACGTCTTCGACCCGGCCACCAACCACTCCTACCAGGAGTACATCAGCTCGGTGCGCGAGCAGATGGCCGCCGGCGGCGCGAACGCGGCTACCCTCCAGCAGTACCAGTCCGCGCTCGCGCCGTTCCTCGTCGGTCCCGGCGGCTCGGCGACGGCCGTGGACGTTCCGGTGAGCCGAGGGGACTGACGCCATGGGTCTGCTGTCGCGAGTCTTCGGCAGCCGCCCCGACGAGTCGTCCGTGACCCACGCGGTGGGCGACGCCGTGACGCAGCTGCCCGGCGTGTCCGGGCACTCGCTGACCTACCAGCACCAGCAGTACGGCGGCGGCGCCCTGCACGGCGTGGTCGACGTGGACGACTCACCCACGTTCCTGACCGTGCTCCGCACGGCCGTCTCGACCCTCGCCGACCTGCTGGGCGACGACGTCGACCGGGTGACGTTCTACCTCTCCGGCCGTACGCCGGACGGCGAGCCGGTGGTGCCCGGCGACCTCGGCACCAGCCAGCCGCCCCTGGGTCGCGAGCTGCGGACCCGCCTCGCCCCCTGAGCGAATGTCAACCCTTGCACCCGTCGCGGCAGGGGCGTAGAACTGGGAGCAGACAACTCAAGAGCAGCACGCGAGCCCGGTACCCACGCGGCGATCTCCCTTCTTTGAGGGCGCTGTCTTCGGGATCTTCCCGCAGCAGCAATTAGACGATGCACGCTTGGTAGCCATGTGCTCACGTGTCAGCGGTGGCGTTCGAGTCCTCGAGACTCGGGCGCCACCTGCATGCTCGCTCGGCGCTGCCGCCGGGGTGACGTTTCCCCAAGGTATGCAGCCGAAGCGTCACTTCCCGGGCGCTGCAGACCGAGGGACGTGCACCTTCCCCTGCATACCTTGGGGAAACTGCGCCCCGTCAGTCCGCGGCACGCCGCAGCGGGCTCGCCTCGGCGCCGGCGGCGAACGCCTCGGCGGCGTAGAGCACCCAGGCGTGCATGCCGGCCGCGCCGCCCTCGGCGTAGCCGACGAGGTTGGACTCGTACGCCGCCCGCAGCGCCAGGTGCCCGGCCTCGGGCACGACGAGCGACTTCTCGTCGACGCCGCGCGCGACGATGACCAGGCGCTCCGCGGCGCGGGCGACCACGCCGTTGTGGGAGGCGAACGGCGCCGCCGTGACGAGCTCGCCGTGGATCAGCGCGGCCACCAGCAGGGCGGGCGCGTCGGTCGGACGGGTCAGCAGGGCACCGATGTCGCGCAGCCGCGCAGCCGACTCGGCGTCGCGCGGGCGCCCGCGCTGGTCGTCGGGCAGCGAGCCGGACGAGACCACCGCGTGCAGCCGGGCGAAGGCCTGCGCGGGGCTGCGACCCAGCAGCGGTGCCAGCCCGAGGAGCTCGGTCGACATCCGCAGGACGTCCTGCGCCGTCTCGTCGCCCGCGCCCTCGCGCACCTGGGCGAGCGTCGAGGTCGAGCCCTCGAGCACCGCGCTGGCGTGCGCGCCGCGCAGGAGCGACTCGGCGGTCGTCTCCGGCGAGGTGCGCCGCAGCCCGCGGTCGCGCAGCATCACGTCGATGCCGTCGCGCACGGCGGCGTACGCCGAGGGGACGCCTTCGAGAGACACCAGCCACGCAAGGGGATCGGAAGCCACGTCCGAAGGCTATCCGCGGGTAGCCTCGACCCCGATGACCGACCACCTGCCTCCCGCCCGCTCCTTCGGGAGCGTCGCCGACGCCTACGACCGCGGCCGCCCCACCTACCCCCGGGACGCGGTGGCCTGGTTGACCGCCGACCAGCCGCTCACCGTGCTGGAGCTGGCGGCCGGCACGGGCAAGCTCACCGAGCAGCTGGTCGCCCTGGGCCACGACGTCCACGCCACCGAGCCCGACGCCGCGATGCTCGACGTGCTGCAGCGCCGGCTGCCCGATGTCCGCGCCTCGCTCACCGGCGCCGAGGACGTTCCGGCCTCCGACTCCTCCTACGACGTCGTCGTGGTGGCGCAGGCCTTCCACTGGTTCGACCACGAGCGCGCGCTGCCGGAGATCGCGCGCGTCCTCAAGCCCGGCGGTCACCTCGCGATCGTGCGCAACGACCGCGACGAGCGCATCCCCTGGGTGCGCAAGCTCGGCCGCATCATCGGCTCCGCCGGCCACGACGTCGACACCGCGAAGGTGCTCGAGCGCTCCCGCCACTTCCGGTCGGCAGAGGAGCAGGCGTTCAAGCACTGGCAGAACGTCGACCGCGAGTCGATCCTGGACCTCGTGCGCTCGCGATCCGACGTCATCGCCATGGACGACGAGGCGCGCGCCGCGCGGCTGGCCGACGTCCTGGCGCTCTACGACGACTACGGCCGCGGCATGGACGGCATGCAGCTGCCCTACGTCACCCGCTGCTTCCGCGCCACGGTCGTGGACCGGCCCGAGCCCGACCCGCTGACGATCGAGCGCAGCTCCGGGCGCGAGGACCGGGTCGAGGACCGCGACCCCGCCGACGGTCCGGTGCCGCCGCCCACCGACGACGACAGCGGCATGCTCCTCATCGACTTCCGCTGAGCCATGAGGGCCTGGCGGCGGACCCATCTCGGCACCGAGGCCGACCGCGCGACGTTCCGCACGCTGCACCGCGCCTCGCTGGCCGCGCCCGCGCTGCGTGAGGGTCTGACCACCGACTCGGCGGAACGCTCCATCCGGCACCTGCGCTCGCTGCTCGGCACCCCCGCGCTGGCGCTCACCGACACCGCGGCCGCCCTGGCCTGGGACGGCACCGGCCAGCACCACACCGAGCAGGCGGCCACCCTGGTCGCGGCCACTCTCGACCGCGGCGCGACGCGGGTCTTCGACCGCTCCGACCTGGGGTGCGAGGAGACCGGCTGCCCCGTGCGTACGGCGGTCGTCAGCCCGCTGGTCGTCGAGGAGCGCATCGTCGGCACCCTGCAGGCCTTCGCGCCGTACCCCACCGCGGGGCTGGCCCGCGCCGCCGACGAGGTCGCCCAGTGGGTCTCGGGGCAGCTGGAGCTGGCCGAGCTCGACGCGTCGCGCACCCGCGCCATCGAGGCCGAGGTGCGCGCCCTGCGTGCGCAGATCAGCCCGCACTTCATCTACAACTCGCTGGGGGCCATCGCCAGCTTCGTGCGCACCGACCCCGACCGTGCCCGCGACCTGCTGATGGAGTTCGCCGACTTCACCCGCTACTCCTTCCGCAGCCACGGCGACTTCACGACGCTGGCCGAGGAGCTGCGCTCGGTAGAGCGCTACCTGCTGCTCGAGCAGGCCCGCTTCGGGGAGCGGCTCCAGGTGACGCTGAGCATCGCGCCCGAGGTGCTGCCGGTCGCCGTACCCTTCCTGTGCATCCAGCCCCTCGTCGAGAACGCCGTCCGCCACGGGCTCGCCAACGTCGAGGGCGCCGGGCACGTGCGCATCGGGGCGCTGGACCGCGGGCAGGAGTGCGTGATCGAGGTGGAGGACGACGGTGTCGGCGAGGACCCCGACAAGGTACGGCGCGCGCTCGCGGGCGACACCGCGCTCGACTCGGTCGGGCTGGGCAACGTCGACAGCCGGCTGCGCAACACCTACGGCGACGACTACGGCCTGGTCGTCGAGACCGCTCCCGGCGCCGGCACCAAGGTGATCGTGCGGGTACCGAAGTTCGCCCCCGGGGTGCAGGTGTGACGCCCCCGCTGCTGCGGGTGCTGGTCGTCGACGACGAGCGGCCGGCCCTCGACGAGCTGGCCTACCTGCTCTCGCGCGACGAGCGGGTCGGCGAGGTCCTCACCTGCGACTCCGCGGCCGAGGGTCTGCGCACGCTGCAGCAGACCGACGTCGACTGCGTGTTCCTCGACATCCAGATGCCGGGCCTGACCGGCCTCGACCTCGCCCAGGTCCTCTCCCGCTTCCGCAGCCCGCCGCAGGTCGTGTTCGTCACCGCCCACGAGGCGCACGCCGTCGACGCCTTCGAGCTCCGCGCGGTCGACTACGTGCTCAAGCCGGTGCGCGCCGACCGCCTGGCCGAGGCCGTACGGCGTGTGGTCGCCGGCGGCGAGCGTTCGCCGGGCACCGGTCAGGACGCTCAGATCCCTGTGGAACGTGGTGGTGTCACACGCTTCGTGGACCGGGCCGACGTCACCCACGTCGAGGCCCAGGGCGACTACGCGCGGCTCCACACCGCCGGCGGCTCCCACCTGATCCGCACACCCCTGTCGACGCTCGAGGAGGAGTGGCGCACGGCGGGCTTCGTGCGCATCCACCGCTCGCTGCTGGTCGCGCTGGCCCACGTGCGCGAGGTGCGCATGGACGCCGGGCGCTGCTCGGTCGTCGTCGGCGGGCCGCCGGGCCCCGACGGCGGCGTCCAGCTCGGGGTCAGCCGCCGGCACACGCGCGAGCTGCGCGACCTGCTGCTGCGCCGCGGGGAGTCGTGAGCGAGGGGCGGCCCGAGCGGGTCCGGGTGACGGGACCGCCGCGGCGCGGCACGCCCCGCGCCCGTACCGGCGACATCGACGACGAGACCCGGCTCGGCCGGGTCTACCTCGGCTCCCTCCTGCGCGAGCAGCTGCGCCTGGCCCTGCGCACGATCGCGCTGCTGGTCGTCACGGTCGGCAGCCTGCCGCTCGCCTTCCACCTGCTGCCGCGGCTGTCCGCCGTCCACGTGGGGCCGCTGCCGCTGGCCTGGCTGCTGCTGGGCGCGCTGGTCTACCCGCTGCTGGTGCTGCTCGGCTGGTCCTACGTGCGACGCGCGGAGCGCAACGAGCGCGACTTCGCCGACCTGATGAGCGAGGCCGACGGATGAGCCCCCGGTGAGCCCCCTCATGGGCGCCCCGTGAGCACCCGGTGAGCACCCGGTGAGCACCGAGAGCGTCACCGGCCTGGTCGCGGTGGTGCTGGTGACCGTCGCGACGCTGCTGATCGGCACGTGGGGGCTGAGGTTCTCGCGCACGACGAGCGACTTCTTCGTCGCGTCGCGCTCGGTGCGGCCGGCGCTCAACGCGTCGGCGATCGGCGGGGAGTACCTCTCGGCGGCGTCGTTCCTCGGCGTCGCCGGTCTGGTGCTGACGTTCGGCGCCGACATGCTGTGGTACCCGATCGGCTGGACCGCGGGCTACCTCCTGCTGCTGGTGCTCGTCGCCGCGCCCCTGCGCCGCAGCGGCGCCTACACGCTCCCGGACTTCGCCGAGGCCCGGCTCGGCTCGCGGCAGGTGCGCACGCTGTGCTCGGTCATGGTGGTGGCGATCGGCTGGCTCTACCTGCTGCCGCAGTTCCACGGTGCGGGCCTCACGCTCCGGGCCGCGATCGGCGCGCCCATCTGGCTGGGGCCGGTGATCGTCGGGTTGGTGGTGCTCGCCAACGTCACCTCCGGCGGGATGCGCAGCATCACGTTCGTGCAGGCGTTCCAGTACTGGCTCAAGCTCACCGCGCTGCTCCTGCCCGCCGCCGTGCTGCTCGTCGTCTGGGCCGGCGAGGGCTCCCCGGGGAGCCGGATGCCGGCCGACGCGGACTGGTCGGTCCCGCTCGCGAGCGGCGGCACCGAGGGCCTGTACCTCACCTACTCGCTGATCGTCGCGACGTTCCTCGGCACGATGGGCCTGCCGCACGTGGTCGTGCGGTTCTACACCAACCCCGACGGCCGCGCCGCCCGCCGTACGACGCTGGTGGTGCTGGCGCTGCTCGGCGTCTTCTACCTGCTGCCGCCGGTCTACGGCGCGCTCGGGCGGATCTACGCCACCGAGCTGGCCGCCAGCGGCCGCTCCGACGTGCTGGTGCTCGAGCTGCCCCGGCTGATGGTGCCGGGGGTGGGCGGCGAGCTGCTGGCCGGGCTGGTGACGGCCGGCGCCTTCGCGGCGTTCCTGTCCACGTCGTCGGGCCTGGTGATCGCGGTGGCCGGGGTGCTGAGCCAGGACCTGACCCCACGGCTGCTGCGCGCGCGGCGGCTGTCCGGCGTGGCGGCGTTCCGGGTCGGGGCGGTGATCGCGGTGGCCGTGCCGCTGGCGGTGGCCCTCGCGCTGCCGAGCGTCGGCGTCGCCCGGGCGGTGGGGCTGGCGTTCGCGGTGGCGGCCTCGACGTTCTGCCCGCTGCTGCTGCTCGGGATCTGGTGGCGCGGCCTCACCGACGTCGGCGCGGTCGCGGGCCTCCTGGCCGGAGGGCTGGGCTCGGGGGCCGGCGTGCTGTGGACGCTCGTCGACGGCTCCTCCGACGGCTGGCCCGGGGTGCTGCTGGAGCAGCCGGCGGCCTGGAGCGTGCCGCTGGCGTTCATCACGATGGTCCTGGTCTCGCGCGCCACGTCGTCGCGGGTGCCCGTGCACGCGCGCCGCTTCATGGTGCGGCTGCACACACCTGAGGCGCTCGACCTGGACCGGGGCTAGGGGGCAGGTTTTTCAGCATCTGCTGAAAAGCCTGCTGTTTCGGGCCGAATTCTGGCCCAGAACCTGACATTTACCAGCAGATGCTGAAATCCCTGCTGCCTACGCCGACCGCCGTACGGCGTCGAGGGCGAGCGTCCGCTGCGCGATCAGGTCGGCGACGAGCGGGTCGGGGCCGATGACGTCGGCGACGCACACCGCGCCGGCCTCGAGCGACTCCGCGCGGGCGCGGTCGGCGAAGTAGCCGGGCGAGAGCAGGTACGGCGACACCACGTCGCCGGGCCGCACCACCTCGGCCGGCCGGCGGCCCAGCGCGGACAGCGTCGCGACCTCCACCGGGCCGCCCCACAGCCGGCCCAGCAGCTCGGCGGCGCGGGTCAGGTCACGCGTGGCCAACGGGTCGGAGGACCCGGCGGCCACCAGCACCAGCCGCCCCGACCCCACCGATGCTCCCGCTGACACCAGCCGCGCCAGCTGCACCTCGGCGATCCTCTGGTGCGGCCCGAGCGGGCGCCCGAGCACGAGCGGCCCGCCGGCGGCCTCGGCCATCCGCGGCAGGTCCTGACGGACGTGGAAGCCGGTCGACAGCAGCAGCGGCACGACCACGGTGGGCTCGGCGGAGGCCGCGACGACCGTCTCGAAGAGGGGGTCGGACAGCTCGACGTAGGAGCACACCGCCTCGACGCCCAACCGCTCGCCGGCCGCGGCGGTCAGCTCGCGCGCGACCTGGTTGCCGGAGGCCTTGCGGGTGCCGTGCGCGACGGTCACGAGCCTCATGACGGCCTCACGACGGGCTCACGTCGCCACCGCGAGCCGGTAGCCGCGCTTGACGACGGTCTGCACGATCTTGGTCCCGACCGCCGCGCGCAGCCGCGCGACCGCCATCTCGACGGCGTGCTCGGACCCGGCGATCCCCGACGGGAGCGCGGCCAAGAGCTCGCGGCGCGACACCACGTGGCCGGGGTTGACCAGCAGCGCCTGGAGCACCGCGAACGGCGCCGCAGACAGCCGCACCTCGACGCCGTCCACGAGCACCTCGTCGCCGTGGAGCAGCAGCGTGTGGCCGGCCACCTCGAACGACGACCCGGCGGTGCGCGAGGGCAGCTCGGTCTCCAGCTGCTTGACCATCGCGGCCAGCCGGGAGCGGTCGGGGTAGATCGTCGGCACGCCCCACATCTCGAAGGCCGCCGCGGTGACCGGCCCGACGCAGGAGGCGATGACGTCGGCCTGGAAGGCGCCCACCACCTCCTCGCGGCGACCCGTCGAGCCGGCGGCCTCCATCAGGGCCGCGACGGCCGGGGCGGAGGTGAAGGTGACGGCGTGGACGGTGCGGTCGGCGATCTCGTCGACCAGGTGGAACATCGGGCCGGGGTCCTCGGCGCTCGCCACCCGGTAGACGGTGACGGTGGTGACGTCGGCGCCGCGCCGGCGCAGCGCGTGGGCGACCATCGACAGCGACTGCCCGTGCTCCTGCACGACGATCCGCCGGCCGGACAGGTCGCGCCCGCGCAGGTGCTCGAGGACGTCCTCGAACTCCTCGGACTCCGGCGCCCACAGCTCGCGCAGGCCGCGGCGCCGCAGCGCGCCGACGCTCTTGGGGCCGCGCGCCAGGATCTCGGCGCGACCGAGCGCGGCGAGCAGCTCGTCGAGCATCCCCCAGGCCTCGGCCGCCGCGAACCAGCCCTTCATGCCGATCCCGGTCGTCGCGAGGAACACGTCGACCGGCTTGGCCAGCACCTCCTCCGTCGCGGCGCGCAGCGAGGCGTCGTCGACCTGGTTGGGCTCGGTGGAGAGCGCCGGGGCCCACACGCAGGTGGCACCGCGACGCTCGAAGAGCTGGATCTGCTCGTCGACCTTGCGCGCGGCGGTGACCCCGATCCGGTAGCCGGTCAGGGGCAGCGTCGCGCCGACCGTCGGGTCGGTCCCGTCCACTAGCTCGATGTGCCACCTCCCGTCCGCCCGCCTACCAGCACCGTGCCGTCCTCGCCCAGGCGGACGTCGTACGTCGGCACCCGCACCGCCGCGTCGTCGAGGCACTGCCCGGTGCTGAGGTCGAACGCCTGCTTGTGCATCGGCGACGCCACGAAGGTGACCTCGTCACCCCCGACGGTACGTGTCCCGACGATCCCACGAGCCAGCACCGACGCCCGTGAGAAGGGATCGTAGTTGGCCAGCGCGAACAGCCGGTCGTCGTAGGTCCGGAAGACCGCCACCGCCTCGCCGGCGACCAGCGCCAGCACGCCGCCCTCGCGCTGGATGTCGTCGAGGCGGCACACCCTCGTGTACGTCGTCGCCGGGGCCGTCGTCACGACGTCACCGCGGGCGCGCCGACTCCGATGGTGGCGCCGAGGACCACCGGCCCGTCGGAGTCGCCCGGCGCGGGCTGGCCCCGCTCCTCGCGGAAGGTGATGTGCGGGTCGGGGACGTCCGGCGCGTTGACGAAGGAGACGAACCGCGCGAGCTTGTCGGGGTCGTCCAGCGTGGCCCGCCACTCGTCGAAGTAGCCGTCGACGTGGGCGTCGATCGCCGCCTCCAGCTCGCTGCCGAGCCCCAGCGAGTCCTCCACCACGACCGCCCGGACCCGCTCGATGCCGCCGTCGAGCGACGCCATCCAGGGCGCGGTGCGCTGGAGCCGGTCGGCGGTGCGGATGTAGTACATGAGGTATCGGTCGAGGTAGCGCACGAGCGTCTCGGTGTCGAGGTCGCCGGCGAGCAGCACCGCGTGCACCGGCGTCGCGCCGCCGTTGCCGCCGACGTAGAGGTTCCACCCCTTCTCGGTGGCGATCACTCCGAAGTCCTTGGCCCGCGCCTCGGCACACTCGCGGGCGCAGCCGCTGACCCCGCCCTTGATCTTGTGCGGCGAGCGCAGGCCCCGGTAGCGGTTCTCGAGCATGATCGCCAGGGAGGTCGAGTCCTGGACGCCGTAGCGGCACCAGGTCGAGCCGACGCAGGACTTCACCGTGCGCAGCGACTTGCCGTAGGCGTGACCCGACTCGAAGCCGGCGTCGACCAGGCGTCGCCAGATGGCCGGCAGCTCCTCCATGCGGGCGCCCATCAGGTCGATCCGCTGGCCCCCGGTGATCTTGGTGTAGAGCCCGAAGTCGCGCGCGACCTCACCGAGCACGATCAGCCCCTCGGGCGTCACCTCCCCGCCGGCGATCCGCGGCATCACGGAGTAGGTGCCGTTGCGCTGGATGTTGGCGAGGTAGGCGTCGTTGGTGTCCTGCAGCGTGCCGTGCCCGGTCTCGAGGACGTGCCCGTTGAGCTGGCTGGCCAGGATCGAGGCGACGGTCGGCTTGCAGACGTCGCAGCCGCGGCCCGTCCCGTGGCCCCCGACGACCTCGTCGAAGGTGCGGTAGCCGTGCACCGCCACGACGTCGAAGAGCTCCTGGCGGGTCAACGAGAAGTGCTCGCACAGGCTGCGGTCGACGACCTTCCCGACGGCGGCGAAGTGGTCCTCCACGATCTTCTTGACCGTCGGCTTGCAGGAGCCGCAGGTGCTCCCCGCTCCGGAGCACCTGGTGACGCAGGTGGCGTCGGCGCAGGGCTCGTCCTCGCGCGCCACGTGGTCGAGGATCGTGGCCTTGGTGACGTTGTTGCAGGAGCACACGACCGCCTCGTCGGGCAGGCCGATCTCCGGCACGCCGCGGCTCGCCGGGAGGATCAGGTCCTCGGGGTTGGCGGGCAGCTCCAAGCCGCTGGCGACCATCGGCCGCAGCACGCCGTACGCCGACGCGTCGCCGACCAGGACGCCGCCGATGAGCACGGTGCCGTCCCCCGCCTCGTTCTCCAGCACCACGAGCTTCTTGTAGTGCCCGGCGACGGCGTCGGAGAAGACGAGCTCCAGGGCGCCCTCGGTGACGGCGTGGGCGTCGCCGAAGGACGCCACGTCGACGCCCAGGAGCTTGAGCTTGGTGGACATGTCGGCGCCGGTGAAGGCGCCGGGGCCGCCGAGCAGGGCGTCGACGACGACCTCGGCCATGGCGTAGCCCGGCGCCACGAGCCCGTACATCCGGCCGCCCGGCGCCGCGCACTCGCCGATGGCCCAGACGTGCGGGTCGGAGGTGCGGCACCGCTCGTCGACGAGGACTCCGCCGCGCTCGGCGAGGTCGAGGCCGGCGTCGCGGGCCAGCGCGTCGCGCGGCCGGATGCCGGCGGAGAACACCACGACCTGCGCCTCGATCGGCTCGGCGTCCCGGAGCTGGAGGCCGGTGACCCGGTCCTCGCCCAGGACGCCCTCGGTCATGGCGCCCGTGTGCACGGTGAGCCCGAGCTTCTCGACGTGGCGGGCGAGGGTGGCCCCGCCGGCGGCGTCGACCTGCACCGCCATCAGCCGCGGCGCCATCTCCACGACGTGGGTCTCCAGCCCGAGCTGGGCCAGGGCGTTGGCCGCCTCCAGGCCGAGCAGCCCCCCGCCGATGACGGCGCCGACCGTGGCCGTCGCGGCGGCGTCGCGGATCGCCTCGAGGTCCTCGATCGTGCGGTAGACGAAGCAGCCGGGCAGGTCGCGGCCCGGCACCGACGGCACGAACGGCGTCGCGCCGGTGGCCAGCACCAGCTCGTCGTAGACGAGCACCTCGCCGGTGCCGAGGAGCACCGTCCGCGTCTCGGGGTCGACGGCGTCGACGGAGGTCCCGAGGACGAGCCGCACCCGCGGGTCGTCGTACGCGCCGCCCGGGAGCAGCGAGAGCTCGTCGGCGCCGACCTCGAAGAACGAGGTGAGCGCCACCCGGTCGTACGCCGCCCGCGACTCCTCGCCGACGACGACCACGTCGTAGGTCTCGGTGAGCCCGCGCTCGATCGCGGCCTGGACGAAGCGGTGGCCGACCATGCCGTGGCCGGCGACGACGAGCGTCTTCCTGTGGTGCGGTGACATCGGTTCTCCCTCAGGTGGTGCCGGACAGGGCGGGTCGGGTGGCGAGCAGCTCGCGTACGGCGGACGCGCAGCCGCCGCAGCCGGTGGTGGCGCGGGTGGTCTCGCGGACCTCGTCGAGCGAGGCGCAGGCACGGATCCGGCCGGCGCTCACGCCGGCGCAGGCGCAGATCTCGGCGTCCGCGGCCAGGCGCGCGGGCGGCGCGGTGCGGTCGCCCATCAGCAGCTGGCCGGGCTCGGCGCCGGCGAGGCGGGTGCCGCGGTCGAAGTACTGGGTGATCAGGCCGATCCGGCTCAGGTCGCCCACGAGCGTGGCGGCGACGATGACGCCGTCGCGGACGACCAGCTTGCGGTGCGACCCGACCACGGGGTTGGTGACCTCGACGACCTCGCCGCCGTCAGCCGCGGCGCGCTCCGGGTCGCCGAGCACCGCGACGTCCAGGCCGGTGGCGCGGAGCCGGGCGACGGTGCGGCTGCCGGTGTGGACGGCGCCGCCGCCGGTGAGCCGGTCGGCCAGGATCGCCGCCTGCTCCCAGGCCGGGGCGACGAAGCCGGTGGTGCGGCCGGCGTGCTCCGCGCAGTCGCCGATCGCGTGGACGTCGGGATCGGTCACCGAGGCGAGGTGCTCGTCGACGACGATCCCGCGCCGCACCTCGAGCCCGGCGCCGCGGGCCAGCGCCGTCGAGGGCCGCCCGCCGGCGGTGAGGACGACGAGGTCGGTCTCCAGCGTGTAGCCGTTGTCGAGCCGGAGCCCGACGGTGCCGATGGTGCCGCCGGTGGCGTCGGCGCCGTCGGTGTCACCGGAGAGGTCGGAGAGCCGGACCGCCCGGGCGCCGGTGTAGACGGTGGTGCCCAGCCGCCGCAGGTCGCGCGCCAGCACCCGCCCGGCCGCGCCCCCGACCTGACTGCGGAGCAGGTGCTCGCCGCCCTCCACGATCTCGGTGGCGAGCCCCCGCACGCTCAGCGCTCGGGCGACCTGGAGGCCGAGCAGGCCGCCGCCCACCATGACCGCGCGCGTATGCGTCGCCCCTGCGGTTTGGTCACAGACCGCAGGTTTTTGCCCGGAAGGTCTGCGGTTGGTGACCAAACCGCACGGGTCAGTGACCCCGAGCGAGGTCAGCGCGCCCATCAGGCGGGTGCAGTCGTCGAGCGAGCGGAAGGCGTGGACGCGCTCGTGGAGGCGGCCGTCGAGGCGCACCAGCCCCCGGATCGGCGGCAGCGAGGGGATGCTGCCGGTGGCGAGCACCAGCCGGTCGTAGGGCACGACCGTGCCGTCCGCGAGCATCACGTCGCGGCGCTCCCGGTCGACGCCCAGGACCCGCGCGCCCAGGCGCAGGTCGACCCCGTGCGCGGCGTACCACTCCGGCTCGCGCAGCGTCAGCGCGGCGACCGGGTGGGTGCCCTCGAGCACCGCGGACAGCAGGATGCGGTTGTACGGCGCGTGCGGCTCGTCGCCCAGCACGACCACGCCCTCGCCGGCACCCCGCGCGACCAGCTCCTCGACCAGCCGCGTGGCCGCCATGCCGCTGCCGACGACGACAATCCGGCGCGCGGCGCTCACGTGCGCACCGCCGCGGCACAGACCTTGAACTCCGGCATCCGGCTCGACGGGTCGAGCGCGTCGTTGGTCAGCCGGTTGGCGCCCACCCAGTGGAACGGCACGAAGACGGTGTCGGGGCGGATCGTGGAGACGACGCGGGCGGGGGCCTTGAGCTCGCCGCGCCGGGTGACGACGACGACGAGGTCGCCGTCGTGGGCGCCGATGCGGTCGGCCAGCATCGGGTGCAGCTCCACGAACGGGCCGTCGTCGGGCAGGACGCGGATCCGGCGGGTCTGGGCGCCGGACTGGTACTGCGCCAGCACCCGCCCGGTCGTCAGGTGCACCGGGTAGTCGTCGCAGGGCACCTCGGCCGGGCCGCGGTGCTCGACGGACACGCACCGCGCGCGTCCGTCCGGCGTCACGAACGACTCGGCGAAGAGCCGCGGCGTGCCCGGGTGCCCGGCGCTCGGGCAGGGCCAGAAGACGCCGTGCTCCTCGCGGATCCGGTCGTAGGTGATGCCTGCGTAGTCGGCGCGGCCGCCGGCGGACGCACGGCCCAGCTCGCTGAAGACCTCCTCGGCGTCGGTCGAGAAGGCGACCGGCGACCCCAGCCGCGACGCCAGCCCGGCCATGACCTCGAGGTCGCTCCACACCCCGTCCGGCGGCGCGACGGCGCGCTCGCGCAGGACCACGCGTCCCTCGAGGTTCGTCATGGTGCCGGTCTCCTCGGCCCACTGCGTCACCGGCAGCACGACGTCGGCCATCGCGGCGGTCTCCGACATCACGAGGTCGGCGACGACGAGCAGGTCCAGCGCCTCGAGCCGCCGCGTCACGTGCGTGGCGTTCGGCGCCGAGACCACGATGTTGCTGCCGAAGACCAGCAGGGCACGGGCCCCGTCGTCGGTGCCGAGCGAGTCGAGCAGCTCGTACGCCGACCGGCCGGCGCCGGGCAGCGAGTCGGCGGGCACCCCCCAGACCCGGGCGACGTGCTCGCGCGCGGCGGGGTCGTCGATCATCCGGTAGCCGGGCAGCTGGTCGGCCTTCTGGCCGTGCTCGCGACCGCCCTGGCCGTTGCCCTGCCCGGTCAGGCAGCCGTAGCCGGCCGACTCGCGTCCCGGCATCCCCAGCGCGAGCGCGAGGTTGATCCAGGCGAGCACGGTGTCGGTGCCCTGCGCGTGCTGCTCGGCCCCCCGCGCGGTCAGCACCGTCACCTTCGCGGCGCCCACCAGCAGGTCGGCCAGCGCGCGCAGCTCGGAGGCCGGCACCCCGGTCACGCGCTCGACCCGCTCGGGCCACCACGCGGCGACCGTGCGTCGTACGACGTCGAAGCCGGTGGTGCGCGCGGCGACGTACTCCTCGTCGACGCCGCCCCTCGCGACGACGAGGTGCAGCAGCCCCAGCGCGAGCGCCAGGTCCGTGCCCGGGACCGGCTGCAGGAAGGTGTCCGCCCGCTGGGCCGTGGCCGTCCGTCGCGGGTCGACGACGACCACGCGACCGCCGCGCTCGCGGAGCCGGTCGAGGTGCCGCGCCGCCGGCGGCATCGTCTCGGCGAGGTTGGAGCCGACCAGGACCAGGACGTCGCTCCCCTCCACGTCGGCCAGCGGGAACGGCAGGCCGCGGTCGATGCCGAACGCCTGGTTGGCCGCGGATGCCGCCGACGACATGCACCAGCGGCCGTTGTAGTCGATCTGCGAGGTGCCCAGGGCGACCCGGGCGAGCTTGCCGAGCTGGTAGGCCTTCTCGTTGGTGAGCCCACCGCCGCCGAAGACGGCCACGGAGTCCGGCCCGTGCTGCCCCCGCAGGGCGGTGAGCCGCGCGGCCACCAGGTCGAGCGCCTCGTCCCACGACGCCGCCCGCAGCTCGCCGGACGCGCGGTCGCGCACCAGGGGGGACGTCAGCCGCTCACGGCTCCCCCGCAGCCCGGCGGCGGTCCAGCCCTTGCGGCACAGCGCGCCCTCGTTGACCGGGAACTCCGGCCAGGCCTGCACCTCCAGGGCGGCGCGGCCGCGACGCTCGAGCCGCATGCCGCACTGCAGGCTGCAGTAGGGACAGTGGGTGTGGGTCATCGAGGCTCAGATGCCGACGCCGGCGAGGCTGGTCGCCTTCGCGGTCGCGGGACGACGCAGGTAGACGAGCCAGGTGACCGCGGCGCAGACGACGTAGAACGCGGTGAAGACCACGAACGCGCCCCTGGTCGCCGACATCGGGTCCTCGACCCACGGCGAGCTGAAGGCGATGGGGATCAGGAACCCGCCGATCGCCCCGACGGCGCCGATCACGCCGATCCCGGCCGAGGCCTGCTTGGTGGCGGCCAGCAGCGCGGCGCTGCGCTCCGGCGTGCCCGGCGCGGTCGCGCGCTCGGCCTGGATGCGCCAGATCGACGGGATCATCTTGTACGTCGAGCCGTTGCCGATGCCGGTCGCGGCGAAGACGCAGAGGAAGAAGCCCAGGAACCACGGGAACCACGACTGGTTGTCGGTCGCGATCGACGGGTCGGCGGTCGGGTTGGGCGTCAGCTGCGTGAGCGTCCACAGGACGGCCAGGGTGAAGACCACCATGCCGGTGAAGGCGCCCAGGGTGACCCGCGCGCCGCCGTACCGGTCGGCCAGCCAGCCGCCCAGCGGCCGGGTCATCGAGCCGACCAGCGCGCCCAGGAACGCGAAGTAGGCGAAGTAGATGCCCGTGCCCAGCGGGGAGGGCTCCGGCACCCAGAAGTTGAGCTTGATCAGCAGCGGCATCGCGGCGGAGTAGCCGATGAACGACCCGAAGGTGCCGATGTAGAGGAACGCCATGATCCAGGTCTGCGGCGTGCGGACCACCTGCAGCTGCTCGCGGGGCTTGGAGGTCGCGGTGCCGAGGTTGTCCATGAACAGGTACGCCGCCAGCGTCGCGGCGACCGCCAGCCCGGCGTACACCCAGGCCGCGCGCTCCAGGTGGACGCCGCCGTCGGAGGCCTTCACGATCCCGAAGATCCCCGCGCCCCCGACGATCACCGGCAGGAACAGCTGGATCAGCGAGACGCCGAGGTTGCCGCCGGCGGCGTTGAGGCCGAGCGCGGCGCCCTTCTGGGCGGAGGGGTAGAAGAAGTTGATGTTGGCCATGGAGCTGGCGAAGTTGCCGCCGCCGAGGCCCGCGCTGGCCGCGATCAGGCAGAACACCCAGAACGGCGTGCCCGGGTGCTGCACGGCGTAGGCGAAGCCGAGCGTCGGGACCAGCAGCAGCGCCGCGCTGACCATCGTCCAGTTGCGCCCGCCGAACTTCGGCACCGCCAGCGTGTAGGGCAGGCGCAGCAGGGAGCCCACCAGGTTGGGCAGCGCCACCAGCACGAACAGCTGCTGGGGGCTGTAGGAGAAGCCGACCGAGAGCAGGAAGGCCGACGAGACCGACCAGATCAGCCACACCGAGAAGCCGAGGTGCTCGGCGAAGATCGACCAGAGCAGGTTGCGGCGGGCGACCTGCCGGCCGGTCGTGGCCCAGAACTCCGGCTCCTCGGGCCGCCAGTCGTCGATCCAGCGGCCGGTACGGCGCGCGAGTGCGGCCGTCTCGGCGTCGTCGGTGGAGGGGGCTGCGGGCGGCGGGTCGGTGGTGAGGGTCATCGTCGCGCTCCTGTGGGGGTTCGGATGCCCCATGAAAGGCAGCGCAGGTTTCGACCGCCCACGAGCGGGCGCAAAGGAGACGTCACGTTGTCCTCACGGCCTCACGTGCCTCACGACCTCACGACAGGACGACAGGACGAGCAGCTCGCCGCCGGTGCCGCTCGTCGTGCGCGAGCGACCGTTCGTCGCAGGGCCGGACCCGCTGACCGCAGCGCCCGTCGCGACGGATGTCGCGGCCCGGCGCGCACTCCTACGGTGACGCTCATCACACCGCGCTCGTCCAGAGCCGCTCGAAAGGGGTCCTCCCGTGGCGTCCGACGTCAACCCGCAGTCCCAACCTGAACGGCATGCCCCGGTCTACGACGAGCTGGCGGCCGCGCCGGAGTTCACCGAGCTCCGCCGGCTCTACCGGGGCTTCGTGTTCCCGGCGACGCTCGCGTTCCTGTCCTGGTACCTGCTCTACATCCTCATGTCGAACTACGCCGGCGGGTTCATGAACCACCAGCTCGTCGGCAA
Organism: Nocardioides lijunqiniae; assembly: GCF_015024225.1. GTDB lineage: Bacteria > Actinomycetota > Actinomycetes > Propionibacteriales > Nocardioidaceae > Nocardioides > Nocardioides lijunqiniae. The sequence continues at coordinate 39,331 of NZ_JACJGM010000001.1, read as the reverse complement.
CATCAACGTGGCGCTCGTCTTCGGGCTGCTGCAGTTCGTGACGACGTTCCTCCTGGCCTGGCTCTACAGCCGGTTCTCGGAGTCGAAGCTGGACCCGCTGGCCCGCCAGCTCAACGAGCGCTACGAGAAGGGGCTCTGACATGGACGACCAGGTACTGACCACGATCCTGTTCCTGGCCGTGGTCGCCCTGACCATCGGCATCACGTTCTGGGCCAGCCGCCAGACCTCCGGCACGGCCGACTTCTACGCCGGCGGCCGGTCCTTCTCGCCGGTCCAGAACGGCCTGGCGATCGGCGGCGACTACATGTCGGCGGCGTCGTTCCTCGGCATCTCCGGCGCGATCGCGCTGTCCGGCTACGACGGCTTCCTCTACTCCATCGGCTTCCTCGTGGCCTGGCTGGTCGCCCTGCTCCTGGTCGCGGAGATGCTGCGCAACTCCGGTCGCTACACGATGGCCGACCAGCTGGCGTTCCGGATGCGCCAGCGCCCGGTGCGCATGGCGGCGGCCACGTCGACCGTCGTCGTCTCGATCTTCTACCTGCTCGCCCAGATGGTCGGCGCGGGCGCCCTGGTGGCGCTGCTGCTCGGCGTCGACGACCAGGCCGTGAAGAACATCGTGATCCTCGGCGTCGGCGCGCTGATGATCTTCTACGTCACCGTCGGCGGCATGAAGGGCACCACCTGGGTGCAGATCGTCAAGGCCATCCTGCTGATGGCGGGGTCCGCCCTGATCGTGGTGCTGGTGCTGGCGAAGTTCGACTTCAACCTCTCCCAGCTGCTGGGCACCGCGGCCTCCAACTCCGGCTCGGGCCAGGCGTTCCTCGAGCCGGGCCTGAAGTACGGCGCCACGGCGACCAGCAAGATCGACTTCATCAGCCTCGGCATCGCGCTGGTGCTCGGCACGGCCGGCCTGCCGCACATCCTGATCCGCTTCTACACCGTCCCGACGTCGCGTGACGCGCGCAAGTCGGTGCTGTGGGCGATCGGCCTGATCGGCACGTTCTACCTGTTCACGCTGGTGCTCGGCTTCGGTGCCGCGGCCCTCCTGGACATCCCGGCCCTGCGCGAGTCCGGCGAGCTCGACGCCTCCGGCAACCTGGCGGCGCCCCTGCTGGCCGAGGCCGTGGGCGGCGGAGCCGGATCCACCGGCGGCGCCGTGCTGCTGGCGATCATCGCCGCGGTGGCGTTCGCGACGATCCTGGCGGTCGTCGCGGGCCTGACGCTGACCTCGTCGGCCTCGGTGGCCCACGACATCTACAACAGCGTCATCAAGAAGGGCCAGGCCACCGAGGAGCAGGAGATCAAGGTGACCCGCTACGCGGCCGCCGGCATCGGCCTGGTGGCGATCCTGCTGGCGATCCCGGCGCAGAACCTCAACATCGCCTTCCTCGTCGCCCTGGCCTTCGCGGTCGCGGCGTCGGCGAACCTGCCGACGATCATCTACAACATGTTCTGGCGGCGCTTCAACACCCGCGGCGCGCTCTGGAGCATCTACGGCGGCCTGATCTCCTCGATCGGCCTGGTGATCTTCTCGCCGGTCGTCTCGGGCAAGGGCCTGGACCCCTCGGGGAAGAACCTGTCGCTGCTGCCCACCAGCATCGACATCTCGTGGTTCCCCCTGGAGAACCCCGGCATCGTGTCGATCCCGCTCGGCTTCCTGTTCGGCTACCTCGGGACGATCACCTCCAAGGAGCCGACCGCCGAGGACCGCTACACCGAGCTCGAGGTGCGCGCGCTGACCGGCGCCGGCTCGGAGAAGATGATCGTGCACTGACCTCTCCCGCACGATCGTCCGGTGCCGGGCACCCCTGGGGGGCTGCCCGGCACCGCCCGCATCACGACAACCCCGCGTCGCCACGACGGACGAAGCGTCCTACTGTGGCGAGTGCCACCCATCAGCGTCTGTCCCAGGAGTGAGAAGTGAGCGAAGAGACCCTGTCGAACCTGTCGCGCGAGGACCGCTCCTTCGAGCCGCCGGCCGAGCTGGCCGCCTCCGCGAACGTCACCGCCGAGGCCTACGAGCGGGCCTCCTCCGACCGTGAGGCGTTCTGGGCCGAGGCCGCCGAGCGCCTCGACTGGGCCCAGAGGTGGGACCGCGTCCTCGACTGGGACGACCCGCCGTTCGCGAAGTGGTTCACCGGCGGCACGCTGAACGCCGCCTACAACTGCGTCGACCGCCACGTCGAGGCCGGCAACGGCGACCGGGTGGCGCTGCACTGGGTGGGCGAGCCCGCCGACGACAAGCGCACGATCACCTACGCCGACCTGCAGGCGGAGGTCGCCCGCGCCGCGAACGCCCTGCTGGCGCTGGGCGTCGAGGCCGGCGACCGGGTGGCGATCTACATGCCGATGCTCCCCGAGACCGTGGTCGCGATGCTGGCCTGTGCCCGCATCGGGGCCCCGCACACCGTCGTCTTCGGGGGCTTCTCCTCCGACGCCCTCGCCACGCGGCTGGTCGACTGCGAGGCCAAGGTCGTGATCACCGCCGACGGCGGCTACCGTCGAGGCGCCCCCTCGGCGCTGAAGCCCGCCGTCGACGAGGCCCGCACGAAGGCCGCCGGCGACGGCTTCGACGTCGAGCACGTGCTCGTCGTACGGCGCACGGGCCAGGACGTCGACTGGGACGACCAGGTCGACGTCTGGTGGCACGACGCGGTCGACTCGGCCTCGAGCGAGCACGAGCCCCAGCCGTTCGACGCCGAGCACCCGCTCTACGTCATGTACACCTCCGGCACGACCGGCAAGCCCAAGGGCATCCTGCACACCACCGGCGGCTACCTCACGGGCACGTCGTACACGCACCACGCGGTCTTCGACCTCGAGCCGGAGACGGACGTCTACTGGTGCACCGCCGACGTCGGCTGGGTGACCGGCCACTCCTACATGGTCTACGGCCCGCTCGCCAACGGCGCGACGCAGGTGATGTACGAGGGCACCCCCGACTCCCCCCACAAGGGCCGCTGGTGGGAGATCGTCCAGGAGTACGGCGTGACGATCTTCTACACCGCGCCCACCGCGATCCGGACGTTCATGAAGCAGGGCCGCGAGATCCCCGACGGCTTCGACCTGTCCTCGCTGCGGCTGCTGGGGTCGGTGGGTGAGTCGATCAACCCCGAGGCCTACATGTGGTACCGCGAGGTCATCGGCGGCGAGCGCTGCCCGATCGTCGACACCTGGTGGCAGACCGAGACCGGCCAGATCATGATCTCCCCGCTGCCCGGCGTCACCGCCGGCAAGCCGGGCTCGGCCATGACGCCGCTGCCGGGCATCTCGGTCGACGTCGTCAACGACGACGGCGAGTCCGTGCCGAACGGCTCCGGCGGCTACCTCGTCGTCAAGGAGCCCTGGCCGGCGATGCTGCGCACCCTGTGGGGCGACGACGACCGCTTCAAGGAGACCTACTGGTCCCGCTTCCGCAAGCAGGGCTTCTACTTCGCGGGTGACGGGGCGAAGAAGGACGACGACGGCGACATCTGGCTGCTCGGCCGCGTCGACGACGTCATGAACGTCTCGGGCCACCGCCTCTCCACGACCGAGATCGAGTCGGCGCTCGTCTCGCACCCCAAGGTCGCCGAGGCCGCCGTGGTCGGCGCCGCCGACGAGACGACCGGGCAGGCCGTCTGCGCGTTCGTGATCCTGCGCGACTCCGCGGGCGACGGCGGCGACGACATCGTCGAGGAGCTGCGTCGCCACGTGCAGAAGGAGATCGGCGCGATCGCCAAGCCGCGCCAGATCATGGTCGTGCCCGAGCTGCCCAAGACCCGCTCCGGCAAGATCATGCGCCGCCTGCTCAAGGACGTCGCCGAGCACCGCGAGGTCGGCGACGTCACCACCCTCGCCGACTCCACCGTCATGGACCTGATCTCCAAGAAGGAGGGCTCCGGCTCCGGCGACGACGAGGGGTGACCCGGCGCAGGTTTTTCAGCATCTGCTGAAAAACCTGACGTTCTGGGCCGGAATTCTGGCCCAGAAGCTCAGGGATATCAGCAGATGCTGAAATGCCTGCTCCCCTCCGCGGCGGTAGGATGGCCGCAGGTGCGCCGGGAAGTCTGGTCGGCAACGATGCCGCCGACCCCTGGAGCCCGATGAGCCCCGAGCCTGAGTCCCCGTCCCGTCCCCGCCTGTTCGCCCGCGGCTCCTTCCTGGAGCACTCGCGTACGGCGGAGATCCTGCGCGCCGAGACCACCGGCGGGCTGCTGCTGATCGCCGGCGCGGTCGCGGCGATCGTGTGGGCCAACACCCCGTGGAGCGACTCCTACGAGTCGCTGCGCGACCTGCGGGTCGGCCCGTCGTCGCTGCACCTGGACCTCACCCTCGGGGCCTGGGCCGCGGACGGGCTGCTGGCGATCTTCTTCTTCGTGGTCGGGCTGGAGCTCAAGCGGGAGTTCGTCGCGGGAGACCTGCGCGACCCGCGGCGGGCCGCGGTCCCGATCGCGGCCGCCGTGGGCGGGATGGCCATGCCCGCGCTGATCTTCGTGCTGTGGAACCTCGGCGGGGACGGCGCGCTGCGGGGATGGGCGATCCCGACCGCCACCGACATCGCGTTCGCGGTGGCGGTCCTGGCGGTCATCAGCACCCACCTGCCCAGCGGCCTGCGGACCTTCCTGCTGACCCTGGCGGTGGTCGACGACCTGCTGGCCATCACGGTCATCGCGATCTTCTACACCGACGAGCTCGACCTCCTCTTCCTCGCGGTCGCACTGCTGCCGATCGGGATCTTCGCGGTGCTCGTGCAGCGGCGGATCCGCAGCGGGTGGCTGCTGGTCCCGCTGGCGCTGCTCGCCTGGGTCCTGGTCCACGAGTCCGGGGTGCACGCCACGGTGGCCGGCGTCCTGCTCGGCTTCACCGTCCCGGTGCTGCGACGCGACCGCAGCGACGACCGACCGGGCCTGGCCGAGCACCTCGAGCACCTGATCCGGCCGATCTCGGCCGGGGTGGCCGTCCCGATCTTCGCGTTCTTCGCCGCCGGCGTCACCGTCGGAGGCCTCAGCGGGCTCGTCGACTCCCTCGGCGACCGCGTGGCCCTCGGCATCGTGTGCGGTCTCGTCGTCGGCAAGACCGTCGGCATCGTGGGCTCGACCTGGGTGCTCTCGAGGTTCACCCGCGCCGAGCTGGACGACGAGCTGACCTGGGTCGACGTCCTCGGGATGGCGATGCTGGCAGGCATCGGGTTCACCGTGAGCCTGCTGATCGGCGAGCTGGCCTTCGGCCAGGGCAGCGAGCGCGACGACCACGTCAAGGTCGGGGTGCTCGTGGGCTCGCTCACCGCCGCGCTGCTCGCCTCGGTCCTGCTACGACTGCGCAACCGGGTCTACCGCCGCATCCACGAGCACGAGTCGCGCGACGACGACGCCGACGGGATCCCGGACGTGTTCCAGGGCGACCGACCACACCCCTCCTGAGGAGGCGGGGCAGGCCGGGGGTTCTGTAGGGTCGGGGCTCCCACTTCGAGACCAGAGGACCCTGCATGTCATCCGAACCGGTCAAGGCGCCCGCCGACGGCGATCCCACCATCGGCCGTCTCGTCGTCGACGCCAGCCGCGACATCTCCACGCTGGTGTCCAAGGAGATCGAGCTCGCCAAGTCCGAGCTCAAGGTGAGCGTCAAGGCCGGCGGCATCGGCATCGGCCTCTTCGCCGCCGCGGGCTTCGTGGCCGTGCTGGCCGTCATCATGCTGTCGGTCGCGATCGCCTACCTGATCCACTGGAACGGCTCGGGGCTCGACCTGCACTGGGCGTTCCTGATCGTCTTCGCCTTCTACCTGCTCATCAGCGGGCTGCTGGTCTTCGCCGGCATCAAGAAGGTCAAGAAGGTCAAGGCGCCCGAGAAGGCGATCGCCCAGGGCAGGGAGATCCCCCGCGCGCTCAAGGGCCAGGCGTAGCCACCCAGTCGGCACTGCCCAGCGACGACGTCGCCGGTCAGCCCGCGCAGTCGCCCGTCGACTCGCGCTCGGTGTTGGTACGGCCGATCGCGGCACTGTCGGCGACCTGCGCGGCGGTGAGCGCGTAGCCGGTGTCCTTGTCGGTCACCGACGCGGCGAACACGACGCCGGCCACGGCGCCGCGTGAGGTGACGATCGGTCCGCCGGAGTTGCCCGGACGCACCAGGCCGCGCAGCGAGAACACCTGCCGGATGACGGTGCCGTCGCCGTAGATGTTGGGCGAGCGCAGCTTCTGGTCGTCGCGCACCCGCCCCGGCTGCACGTCGTAGGGGCCGTCCTGGGGGTAGCCGAGGATCGCCACGCCGTCACCGGGTGCGACCTTCGCGAAGCGCAGGGGCGCGATGTCGTCGGTCTCGAGCGCGAGGACGGCGATGTCGAGGTCGGGGTTGTACTCGACGACCTCGGCGTCGACGGTCGTGTCGCCGATCTCCACCTCGGGGTCCTCCACACCGGCGACGACGTGGGCGTTGGTCATCAGCCGGTCGGGGGCGTAGACGAAGCCGGTGCCCTCGACGCCGCGCCCGCACGAGTTGGTGCCGCGGACCTTGAGCACGCTCTCCTCGGCCGCGGCCACGTCGGGGTCCTGGAGCAGGCGCCGCGGCCCGGGGCCGACGTCGACGATGCGCTCCGGGGCGAACGGCTCGAGGTAGTCGGGGAAGAAGCTGGTGCCGACGACGTCGTTGAAGGTCTGCAGCACGCCCGACGCGGCGTGCGGGAGGGTCTTGTCGACGGCGCCGAGCACCGAGGAGCTGCGCACCATCGGCGTCACCGAGCCGATGCGCGAGCCGGACACCGCGACGCCCAGGGCCCACGCGACCAGGAGCACGGCGACGGCGCTCAGCGCGGCACCGCCCACGGCGTCGAGGGCGCGGATCGGCTGCCAGGTGATGCGGTCGCGGACCTTGGAGCCGGCGTACTGGAACGACGCCTGACCCAGGGACGCGCACAGGATCACGATGAACAGCGCGCCGAGCGAGACCAGCAGCGAGGGGTCGACGTCGCCCAGCAGCACCGGTGCCAACCAGATGCCCAGCAGTCCCCCGAGCAGCAGGCCCGCGGTCGCGAACGCGCCGGTGACGAAGCCCTGCCAGTAGCCGGAGAGGGCGTAGGCGAGGACCAGCACGACGAGCAGCCAGTCGAGGGCGTTCACCGACGCTCCTCGAAGCGGGTGTTGGGCTTCAGCCCGGGCGGAGGCGTGGCGGGGGCGCCGAGCAGCATGTAGGGCGGCAGGTCGTGCATCGGCGGCTCCTCGTCGGCGAGCTCGGTCCAGCCGAGGAAGTCGAAGAGCCTGGAGATGATGCCCGCGGTGAACCCCCACAGGATGACGTCCTTGTCGTCACCGATGAGGAACGCCGGGCCGACCCAGCCGCTGGGATGTCGCACCGAGATCCGGTGAGTGGGCTCGACCAGCTCGCGCAGCGGGACGCGGTAGATGGCGTGGACCTCGTCGGGTGAGACGACCGAGACCGGGCTGGGCTCGCGCCACCACGCCAGCAGCGGGGTGACGGCGAAGTTGCTCGGCGGCAGCCACAGCTCGGGCAGCTCGGCGAAGACCTGGACGCCGGCCGGGTCCAGGCCGGTCTCCTCCTGAGCCTCCCGCAGCGCGGCCTCGACGGCGGTCTCGCCGGGGTCGATGCTGCCGCCGGGGAAGGACACCTGGCCCGGGTGGGAGCGCATGTGGTGGGCGCGCTCGGTGAGCAGCAGGTCGGGGCCCGCGGGACCCTCGCCGAAGAGCATCAGCACCGCGCCTCGGCGCGGGTCGGAGTCCTCGGGCGGCATGAAGCGCGTGAGCTCGTGGACGGTGATCGTGCGGGCGCCCACCTCGACCGGCTTGAGCCAGTCGGGGAGCTCGGTGCTCACAGGTCCACGTCCAGGTGCTCCTCGACCAGCGCCACCAGCTCGTCGTAGCTCTTGATGGCCTCGGGCCGGCGGTAGGTGACCGTGCCGTCGGCGTCGATCATCCAGATCGTCGGCAGCGCGGGGATCCGCTGGTTGGGCGGCTCGCCGGTCTCGCCCTTCGGGTCGGCGATCACGTCGAAGGTGACGCCGGTGTCGTCGAGGAGCTCGAGCGCCTTGCTCCGACGGGGGTCGGACCAGTTGAGGCCGAGCACCTGGACCTCGTCGCCGTGCTCCTGCGAGAGCCGCTCGAACAGCGGGAGCTCCTTGCGGCAGGGCGCGCACCAGTTGGCGAACAGCGGCACGACCATCGGGCCGCGCAGCGTGGAGACGTCGACCGAGCCGGTGCCCTGCAGCCGCGGGAGCGTCACGTCGGGCAGGACCTCGGGCGGCAGCTCCTCGTCCTTGCTGTCCGAGCAGCCGGCCAGCACCAGCGTGAGCGCGAGCAGCGGGGCCGCCCACCGGGTCGGCGCGGTGGCGCGCCTCCTCACGCCGGCCCCTGGGTCTTGACCAGCGCCGCCGCGGCCTCCGGGTCGGTCGGCCCCTCGCCGTAGGACGGGCACAGCCGCGCCACGGGACAGGCGCCGCAGGCGGGCTTCTTGGCGTGGCAGATGCGGCGGCCGTGCCAGATGAGGTGGTGGCTGAGCATCGTCCAGTCGGACTTGGGGAACAGCGCGCCGATGGCGTGCTCGACCTTGACCGGGTCGGTCTCCTCGGTCCAGCCGAAGCGGCGCACCAGGCGTCCGAAGTGGGTGTCGACGGTGATGCCCGGGACGTCGAAGGCGTTGCCCAGGACGACGTTGGCGGTCTTGCGGCCGACGCCGGGCAGCGTCACCAGGTCGTCGAGGCGGCCCGGCACCTCGCCGTCGTAGCGCTCGACGAGCGCCGCGCTCAGCTTGAGCAGGGACTCGGTCTTGGCCCGGAAGAACCCGAGCGGACCCACGATCTGCTCGAGGTGCTCGCGGGGGGCGGCCGCCATCGACGCGGGGTCGGGGTAGGCGGCGAAGAGGGTGGGGCGCACGGCGTTGACGCGGCGGTCGGTGGTCTGCGCGCTCAGGACCGTGACGACCAGGAGCTCGAAGGCGTTGTCGAAGTCGAGCTCGATGCCGGCGTCGGGATAGGTCTCGGCGAGCACCCGGTTGGTCCTGCGTGCGCGCCGGACCAGGCCGGTGTGGGTCTCGGGCGCGGGCACGGCCCCAGCCTACGGCGCGCTGCCGACAGGCCCGTCACGGCGCTGACCTGCGGACTCGCGGAGGGTCTTGTTCGTCTGTGAGATCCCCCACTGGCTAGGATCAACCCGACACCACACCAGGAGGATCCGTGGACAACGACGTACTCCGTCAGGCCCCGCTGTTCAGCGCGCTCGACGACGAGGCCGCGACGGCGCTGCGGGCGTCCATGTCCGAGGCGCGCCTGCGTCGCGGCGACGTGCTCTTCCACGAGGGCGACTCGGGCGACAAGCTCTACATCGTGCTCGAGGGGAAGGTGAAGCTGGGCCGGTCGTCCTCCGACGGCCGCGAGAACCTGCTGGCCATCCTCGGCCCCGGCCAGATGTTCGGCGAGCTGTCGCTCTTCGACCCCGGCCCGCGCTCGGCCACGGTCACCGCCGTCACCGACACGACGTTCGCGTCGCTGTCGCACGAGGACCTCCTGCGCTGGCTCGAGGGCCGCCCGGTCGTCGCCCGCGGGCTGCTCACCCAGCTCGCCGGCCGCCTCCGCAAGGCCAACGACGTCGTCGCCGACCTCGTGTTCTCCGACGTCCCGGGCCGCGTCGCCAAGGCGCTGCTCGACCTCGCCGACCGCTTCGGCCGCACCGCCGACGACGGCGTCCACGTCCACCACGACCTCACCCAGGAGGAGCTCGCCCAGCTGGTCGGCGCCTCCCGCGAGACGGTCAACAAGGCGCTCGCCGACTTCGCCGCCCGCGGCTGGCTGCGCCTCGAGCCCCGCTCCGTCGTCATCATGGACGTCGAGCGGCTGGCGCGCAGGGCGCGCTGACGCGAGGAGTTTCACCGGGTACCCGGTGAAACTCACGCTTCCGGTACGAAGCTTCGTGCCGGGAGCGTGAGTTTCGCGACGGCGGTGGGACGCGTGGGGCGACGAGCTCCGCCAGGTCGCCAAAAAGCTCGCTCCGGGCGACCCCCGGGCCGACCCCTTCCCGCGTCGTCAGGGGTGGAAGGGGGCCACGGGTGAGCCGACAGCACGACTTCGACGCGTTCGTCGTCGCGCGCACCCCTGCCCTGTCGCGTACGGCGTACCTCCTCACCGGGGACGCCCACCTCGCGGAGGACCTCGTGCAGACAGCGCTCTTCAAGGCGGCCAAGGCCTGGCACCGGATCGAGGGCGACCCCGAGCCGTACGTGCGCCGCATCCTCTACACCCAGAACGTCTCGTGGTGGCGCCAGCGCCGCCTTCAGGAGACCGCCCTGGGCTCCTACGACGGCGCCGCACCGGGTGTCGACGCCGACCTGCGGCTCAGCCTCGAGCAAGCCCTCGCCCGGCTGACGACCCGGCAGCGGACCGTGCTCGTGCTGCGCTACTTCGAGGACCTCACCGAGGTGCAGACCGGCCACGCCTCTCGGCATCCAGTCCGGCACCGTCAAGTCGATCTCCCGCCAGGCGCTGGCCCGGCTGCGCACCCTGTCCCCGGACCTCGCCGAGCTGATCGGGGACGCGTCATGAGCCTCGACCGTCTCCGCGACGAGCTGGCCCGGCTCGGCGACAGCGCGCCCGTCGCGCAGGTCGACCACGACACCTGGCAGCGCGCCGGCCGCGCGCGCCGCCGCGACCGCATCGTCGTTGCCGGCTCCGTGCTCGCCGTCGCCCTGCTGGCGGGAGCCCTGACCTGGCTGCCAGACAGAGTCGATCCGCCGGTCGCGGACAGCGCCGGTGGCGCCGTGCCCGACCGTGTGCACCTGGCGCCGGCACGCTTCGCGGAGCGCAGCGGCCAGGAGGAGGCGTGGGCCTACGACGACCTCGAGACCGACCTCGCCCTCGGGTTGGCGGCGGTGGCCTATGTCATGGAGGGGGGCCTGCCCGTGCTGGTCGACGCCGACGACGGCGACTACCACCTGCTCGACCTTCCCGGCTTCGTGGGCAACAACGCCTTCCTCGCCTCCGCTTCCGGAATGACGTCGGACCTCCCGCTCGCACTCTCCCCCGACGGGACGAAGCTGGCCTACGCGTTCGCCACCATCGGCAATGACGCAGCCGAGGAGCCCATCCCCAGCGGGGTGCGGATCGTGGACCTGGTGACGGGTGACCTCCGCGAGATCGCCCTCACCGGCGGTGAGGGGGTGCTGGTCGCGGGCTTCGACTGGTCCCCGCAGGGCGCTCAGCTCGCGTGGCACGGTGACGAGATGGCGTCGTGGACGCGGTACTCACTCGGCGGCAAGGCACCGGTGGCCGGCGTGATCGGGCGCGACGACAGCTCCTTCCCCCTGCCGGTGATGGCGGGCAGCGCGTCGGTCTCCTACGCCCCCGCCGACGACGGGACGGTCGCGGTCATCGGGGACAACCGCATGGTGCTGACACGTGCAGGTGCCCGGCCCACCGAGCTCCGGGTCGGGGACCGGTTCACGGTCGGCGCCGCCTTCGTCGACGACGTCCTCCACGACGTCCGCTCGGGCGGCGGGACCGCCGGGACCCGTGGCTACTCGGTGCACCTCGACCCGACCCGCGAGCGGCTCGACTTCCCCGACCGGGGCATGGCGTCGCGGACGGTGGACCCGCTCGGCTGGATCGACGCGCGCCACCTCGTCGCGCGCGTGACCGGGCCGAGCGGCGAGACCGGCCAGGATCAGGCGTCCGAGCTCGCGGTCATCGAGGTCGGCGACGACCCGTCGTACGACGTCGTGGGCACGCTCGACGCGGGCGTGCCACCGGTCAGCGTCGCGACCGACCTGATGACCCTCGATCAGCCGACCGTCGAGCGACCCGAGCCGGACTGGCCCTGGTCCACCCGGCGGTGGCTCGTGATGATCGCGGTGGGAGCACTGGCTGTGCTGGCGGCGGTGCGGCTCGCGTCCCGGTTCCCGCGCCGTCGCCTTCGGTGAGCGCATGGGTCGGCCGCGACCGTCCCACCAGCACCAGTGACCGTACGAAGCTCACGCTTCCGGTACGAAGCTTCGTGACGGAAGCGTGAGTTTCACCGGGTACCCGGTGAAACTCCCGCGGCGCAGCACCTCAGGCCGAGCGGCCCTGGAGGTAGGCGAGCTGGGCGCGGACGGAGAGCTCGGCGGCGCCCCAGAGGACGGGGTCGACGTCGGTGTAGACGATCTCGACGACGCGGCGGGGCAGCTCGTCGACGGCGATGCCCTCGGGGTGGGGCGAGTCCTTGAGCGACGCGAGGGCGGCCTCGACCTGGCCGAGGCGGTCGCGGCGGTGGGCGAGGTAGAAGTCGAGGGCGCCCAGGGCGTCGGCGATGACGGGGCCGTGACCCGGCCAGATGGACGACACGTCGTGCTCGGAGGCCAGGGCGTGCAGCCGGTCGAGGGAGTCGAGGTAGGCGCCGAGCTCGCCGTCGGGGTGGGCGACGACGGTGGTGCCGCGCCCGAGCACGGTGTCGCCGGTGAGGACGGCGCCCTCCGCCGGCAGGTGGAAGGACAGCGAGTCGGCCGTGTGGCCGGGCGTCCCGACGACGCGGATCTCCAGGCCGTCGACGGAGACGACGTCGCCGTCGGCGAGGCCCTCGGAGCCGAGGCGGAACTCCGGGTCCAGCGCGCGTACGCCGCAGCCCATCCGCTCCGCGAACTCCTTCGCGGCCTCGGCGTGGTCGTGGTGGTGGTGGGTCAGCAGCACGACGCCGACCTCGCCCGCGGCCTCCGCGACCGCGTCGAGGTGGGCCGGGAGGGAGGGGCCGGGATCGATGACCACCGAGCGCCGGGCGCCGGGCTCGCGGAGCACCCAGGTGTTGGTGCCGTCGAGCGTCATCATGTCGGCGTTGTCGGCGAGCACGCAGCGCGCCCGCTCGCCGAAGGACCCTCCGGTCCAGGCCTCGCTCATCGCGGCCGCTCCGCCACCAGGGGTCGCAGCCGGTCGGGCAGCGAGAGCGTGAAGCCGTCGCCGAGCGGCTCCACCGTCGGCGTGAACATCTCCAGGGTGCGCCCCTGCGCGATCTCCAGCACCTCCTCGGGCGAGCCGAGGCGACCGATCTCCAGGCAGGTGAGGTACGTCGGCGGCAGCATCGCCAGCTCGCCGCGGTCGGCCTGGTCGGCGGCGACGCGCGCCGGCGCCCAGTGCACCGAGGACGACTCGGTCGAGACGTCGCGGGTGCGCTGGCCCGCGGGCAGCGAGGCGACGAAGAACCACGTGCGGTAGCGCTTCGGCTCGAACTCCGGCGTCAGCCAGGCGTCCCAGGCGCCGAGCAGGTCGGTGCGCAGCACCAGCCCGCGTCGGGTGAGGAGCTCGGTCATCGCGAGCTCGCGCGACTCCAGGGCGTGCCGGTCAGCCTCCCAGTCGTCGCCGGTGGTGTCGGCGACGACATCCGCGTCCGAGGTGCCGGCCAGCAGCACGCCGGACTCCTCGAACGTCTCCCGCACGGCCGCGCAGACCAGCGCCCGCGCGGTCTCCTCGTCGGTGCCGAGCCGACGCGCCCACTCGGCGGGCGACGGCCCCGCCCACGCGACGGAGGCGTCGAAGTCGCGCTTGTCGACGCCGCCGCCGGGGAAGACGGACATACCCGCGGCGAACTCCATCGAGACCTGGCGGCGCAGGAGGTAGACCTCCGGGCCGTCGTCCGAGGGTCGCATCACCACCACGGTGGCCGCGTCCCGCGGCTCCACCGGCCGGCGGGTGCCGTCCTCGAACTCGCGCGCCACGTCGACCAGGTGGGCCGGCAGCGGCACGGGCGGCAGCGGGATCTGCACGCCCTCAGACCTCGACGAGGAGCTCGACCTCGACCGGCGAGTCGAGCGGGAGGACGGTGACGCCGACGGCCGAGCGCGCGTGCACGCCGGCATCGCCGAAGACCTCGCCGAGCAGCTCGGAGACGCCGTTGGCGACACCGGGCTGGCCCGTGAAGTCGGGGGTGGAGGCGATGAAGACGACGACCTTGACGATCCGCTTCACCGCCGACAGCTCGCCGACCTCGGCCTTGATCGCGGCCAGCGCGTTGAGCGCGCACTGCCGGGCGCAGCCGTAGGCCTCGTCGGCCGACACCTCGGCGCCGACCTTGCCGGTCAGCATCAGCTCGCCGTAGCGCATCGGCAGCTGGCCGGAGGTGAAGACCTGGTCGCCGCTGCGTACGGCGGGCACGTAGGCCGCCACGGGCTTCGCGACCTCGGGCACCACGAGACCGAGCTCGGACAGGCGCTCCTCGGGGGTGCTCACGGCTCAGCCCTCCAGCGGACGCTTGAAGTAGCCGACGAGGTTCTCGGGGTTCATCCCCGGCGCGACCTGCACCAGCTCCCAGCCGTCGGCACCGAAGTTGTCGAGGATCTGCTTGGCCGCGTGCGTGAGGATCGGCGCGGTCAGGTACTCCCATTTCGTCATGGCTCGCACCCTACTCGTCGCCATCGGCACGGCCTCCGGCCACGCGGCCGCAGCATGCTCAGGCCGTGCGGGCCCGCCGGGCCGCGAGCGCGTAGGCGACGGCGAGCGCGCTGAGCAGGGCCAGCACCGGCGGGAGGTAGTAGAGGGCAGGCCCCACCTCGTCGGCCCGCCAGAGCAGGCACCCGAGCGCCACCGTCGCGAACAGCGCCGTGCTCCCTGCCGTGCGCAGGGAGCGGCGCAGGCCGTCGCCGTCGGCGTGCCGATCGCGCCACCACAGCAGCACCATGTGGAGCACGGCGAGGCTGTAGCAGGCCGCCACGACGACCAGGCCCGTGCCGGCGTCGTCGAAGACGTAGGTCCCGACCTCGTCCCTGGAGACGCCGACCTTGCGGGCGTCCGCGAAGGTGTAGGTGACCGGCGACATCCAGAGCCAACCGAGCGCGGTCGCCAGGGACGCGAGACCCGTCAGGACCCCGACGACGCCCAGCTCTCGGTAGGACTCGAGCAGCTGCCTCCACTGCTGCGCCGCCGACGGCCTCGACGGCCGGGGGTGCGGGACCTGCCGCACGCTCACCCGGTCGCGCAGGCACTGTGCCATGTGGTCGAAGGCCTCGGGCTGGCGGTCGAACGACCGTCGTGTCCCCTCGATCGGCGCGGCGTCGCCGTCGGTCGCGTAGACCGTCCACGCCCCGTTCAGCGGCGCGAACACGACGGCGTTCGCCCGGACCTCGTCACCCTCGTCGAGGAAGAGGGCGTTGCCGTAGCCGGGGGCGGCGACGCCCAGGGACTTCACCTGGATCCGGTCCACCCGTGGCGTCCCGCCCCCCGGCTAGGTGGCTCAGCGCCAGGCGGCGCTCTTGGCGGCGAGCTTGTAGGGGCCGGTCTGGTTGGTGAAGGAGATGCCGACGGCGCCGCGCTTCGTGCAGGCCTTGTAGGCGCGACCGACGACGAACTTGCCGCCGGGCAGCGGGTACTTGTTGACCTGCTTGCCGTTGGTGCCGGTGATGCGCTTGACCTTGGCGATGGTCATGCCCTTCTTGAGCTTGCGGTACTCCTTCTTGGAGACGCAGGCCTTCCCGGCGCGCTCGGAGGGCGCGTCGGCGCTCGCCGCGGCCACGGGGGCCAGGACGGCGGTGGAGGCGAGGGCGGTGGACAGGACGGCGGCGGCGGCCGCGCGGCGCAGGGACACGGGTTCTCCTGGAGGTAGGGGAACGCACCCGGGTCGGGCGCGCGAGGCTCCAGGGTCCCCGAGCTCGCGGGCGGGCGGTACCCAACGGAATCGCGGAATCACCTCAGCTCAGCCCACGGGACTGCACGCCCTCATTCCCCGGGCTGACGCGACCGCCCCGCGCGGACGTCTACCGTGGCGGAGTGGACGCCCCGCAGCCGCACCCGTGGCGCCTCGACGCGCGCGGCCAGCGCATCTTCGACGTGCTGCTGGCGACCGGCCTGCTGCTGCCGGTCACGGCCTTCGCCTTCGGCGAGGACGGCGTCGCCTGGACGGTGCTGAGCCTGGCTCAGCTGGTCCCGCTCTACTGGCGCCGCCACCACGCGACGGCCGTCTTCGCCGTCGTGGCCCTCGCCAGCGCGGCCCAGGTCCTGGTCATCGACGTCCCGATCTGGAGCCAGGTCGCCTTCCCGGTCGCGACCTACTCCGTGGCGCGCCACTCCTCCGCGCTGGCGGCTGCGGCCTCGCTCGCCGTGGGCTTCTGCGCGTCGGGCGTGGCGGCGCTCGACTGGTTCCAGGCGCTCGATGATCCCGTGTCGTGGATGGCGGTGGTCTCCTACGCGCTGTTCATGGTGGCGATCGTCGCCACCGCCTGGGCCCTGGGCACCCTCGGCCGGGTCCGGCGTGCGTACGTCGACGGGCTGGTCGAGCGCGGCGAGCGGATCGCCCGCGAGGCCGACCAGCGCGCGGAGCTCGCGGCCTCCGCCGAGCGCGCGCGGATCGCCCGGGAGATGCACGACGTGGTCGCCCACGGACTGTCGGTGATCGTGGTGCAGGCCGACGGCGCCCGCTACGCCGCGGCCGCGGACCCGGGGGTCGCCACCGCCACGCTCGAGACGATCGCCGCCACCGGCCGCGACTCGCTGACCGAGATGCGGCGGCTGCTCGGGCTGCTGCGCGCCGGCGAGGAGACCGGCTGGCGGCCGCAGCCCGGCCTGGCGGACCTGCCGGCCCTCGTGGAGGACGCGCGTGCCGGCGGCGCCGAGGTCGACGCCGCGCTCCCCGAGGACGAGGTCGTGGTGCCCGACGGCGTGGCCCTGACGGCGTACCGCGTGGTGCAGGAGTCGCTCAGCAACGTGCGCAAGCACGCCGGCCCGTCGCCCCACGTGCGGCTGCGCGTCAGCGCCGGGTCCGAGCTGGTCGTCGAGGTCGAGGACGACGGCCGCGGTGCCGCGACGGCCGACGACCGCCGCGGCCACGGGCTCGTCGGCATGCGCGAGCGCGTCACCGTGCACGGCGGGAGCTTCGAGGCCGGACCCCGACCCGGCGGCGGCTTCCGGGTGGCTGCGAGGCTGCCGCTGTGACCGACTCGCCGATCCGGGTGTTCCTCGTCGACGACCAGCAGATGGTGCGCGCCGGGTTCCGGATGCTCGTGGACAGCCAGCCCGACCTGCACGTCGTCGGCGAGGCCGGCGACGGCGGCGAGGCCGTGGAGCGGCTGGCCGTCACGGCCGCCGACGTCGTGCTGATGGACGTGCGGATGCCGCGCATGGACGGCGTCGAGGCCACCCGCCGGATCGCCGCCGGCCGCGACGCGCCGCGGGTGATCGTGCTGACGACGTTCGACCTCGACGAGTACGCCTTCGCCGCGATCCGCGCCGGCGCCTCGGCCTTCCTGCTCAAGGACGCCGCTCCCCCGGACCTGCTGGGCGCCATCCGCTCGGTGCACGCGGGGGACGCGGTGGTCGCCCCGAGCACCACCCGACGACTGCTGGAGCACTTCGCCGGCACCCTGCCCGACCCCTCGGTGTCCGCCACGGCCGAGGCGGACCGAACGGCGCCGTCGCTCGCCGGCCTGACCGACCGCGAGCGCGAGGTGCTGGTGCTCGTCGGCCGCGGCCTGTCCAACACCGAGATCGCCGAGGAGCTCGTGGTGGCCGAAGCGACCGTCAAGACCCACATGAGCCGGCTGCTCGCCAAGACCGGGCGGCGCGACCGCGTGCAGCTCGTCGTCCTCGCCTACGACGCCCGCCTGGTCATCCCGGGGTCGTAGACCGCCCGTCGGCGTCCCCCTCACGGCGGAGGCGAGGTCCATCCCGTCAGGGGACGATCCGGGAGCGCGGTCCGCGAAGACTCGGCGGCATGAACCAGAGCTCCCCCTCACCCACCGCCCCCGCCCCCGCCCCCGCCCCGATGGCCGCCAGCGCCCGCGGCCTCACCCGCACCTACGGCCGCGGCGACGCCCAGGTCCACGCGCTGCGCGGCGTCGACCTCGACCTGCCCCGCGGCCGCTTCACCGCGATCATGGGCCCGTCCGGCTCGGGCAAGTCGACGCTGATGCACTGCCTGGCCGGCCTCGACGTCCCCACCTCCGGCACCGTCACGGTCGCCGGCACGTCGCTGGAGTCGCTCGACGACACCGCGCTCACGGTGTTCCGCCGCGAGCACCTCGGCTTCGTCTTCCAGTCCTTCAACCTGCTGCCCATGCTCACCGCCGGGCAGAACGTGCTGCTGCCGCTGGAGCTCTCCGGCCGCCGGGTCGACGCCGAGCTGCGCGCCCGCTACGACCTGCTGGCCGAGACGCTCGGGCTCACCGACCGCCTGCACCACCGACCCGACGCCCTCTCCGGCGGCCAGCAGCAGCGGGTCGCGATCGCCCGCGCGCTGGTGACCCGGCCCGACCTGGTCTTCGCCGACGAGCCCACCGGCAACCTCGACAGCGAGTCGTCCGCCGAGGTCCTGGGCTTCCTGCGCCGCTCCGTGCGCGAGCTCGGCCAGACCGTGGTCATGGTGACCCACGAGCTCGACGCCGCCGCGTACGCCGACGACGTGGTCGTCATCGCCGACGGCGAGATCCGCGCCCACCTCATCGACCCCACCCCCGACCAGCTCGTGTCCGTGCTGCGGCCGTCGGTGGCCCTGCGATGAGGACCGTGCTCCTGGCGTCGTTGCGCACCCACACCCGCCGCTACGTCGCCGCGGCGCTCGCCGTGGTCATCGGCGTCGCGTTCATCATCGTCACCAACGCCCTCGCCTCGGCCACCCGCAACGGCCTGGTCTCGGGCATCGAGCTGCCCTACGAGGGCGCGGACACCGTCGTGTCCGACGTGAGCGGCGAGGATGCGGCGACCCTCCTGGCCGACGCCCGGTCCGCCGGGGACCGGGCCGCCGTGCTCGGCTGGACGATCCTGCCCGTCTCCGAGGGCAGCCGCCTGGTCGACGGCCAGGTCGACGTCGGCGCCGTCGCCGACGACCCATCCCTGCGCTGGCAGGAGGTCGAGGAGGGGCGGCTGCCGGACGGACCGGGCGAGGCCGTCGCCGACGCCAACGCCGCCAAGTCCGAGCAGGTCGCCGTTGGCGACCGGCTCCGGGTCGGCTCGGGCGCCCTGGCCAAGGACGTGACCGTCGTCGGCCTGGTCGACAGCCCCTCGGCCAGCGTCCGCGCCTCGCTGTACCTGTCCTGGTCCGACCTCGAGCAGTGGGCCGACAGCCTGTACGTCGACAGCGTCGCCTACGACGGGACGCCCGACGTGAGCGCGATGAGCGGGGCGAAGGTGCAGCCGCGCGACGAGTTCGTGGACGACCGGTCCACCGAGCTCAGCCAGGGCGTCAACGTCCTGGCCTACGTGCTGCTGATCTTCGCCGCCGTCGCGCTGTTCGTGTCCGTGCTGGTCATCGCCAACACGTTCTCGATCCTCTTCGCCCAGCGCAGCAAGGACTTCGCGCTGCTGCGGTGCGTCGGGGCCACCCGCCGCCAGGTGGTCCGGTCGGTGCGGGTCGAGGCGCTGCTGCTCGGCGTCGCCGCGTCGCTCCTCGGGCTCGTCGCGGGCACCGGGGCCGGCTACGGGCTGGTCGCGCTCGCCCGCGCCCTCGAGCCCCGCGCGGCCCTGGGCGACGTCACCCTGTCGTGGCCGTGGGTCCTGGGCGCCTTCGTGATGGGGCTCGGCGTCACGCTGGTGGCCTCGTGGCTCCCCACCCGCCGGGTCGTCTCGGTCAGCCCGCTCGCCGCGCTGCGTCCCGACCAGTCGGTCGACGCCGGCTCGACCGCCGGCCGGATCCGCCTGGCCGCGGGCGGCCTGCTGCTGCTCGGCGGCGTCGCGGCGATGGCGCTGGCCGTCCAGGGCTCCGTCGTCGCCCTGATGCTCCTGGGCGGTGCCGCGACGTTCACCGGCGTGCTGCTGCTCGGCCCGGTGCTGGTCCCGGCGCTGATCAGGCTCGCCGGACGTCCCGCCGGGCGGCTCCTCGGCTCCGCCGGCCGGCTCGCCACCGGCAACGCCGTGCGCAACCCGCGCCGTACGGCGACCACGACGGCGTCGCTGCTGATCGGCGTCACGTTGACCACCGCGGTGCTGACCGGCCTCGCCAGCTCCCGCGGAGCCGTCGACGACGACATGGCGACGCAGTACCCGATCGACCTCACCCTCACGGCCCTGGAGGGGCCGCTGCCGGCCTCGCTGCTCGAGGACGTGCGCGGCACCGACGGCGTGGCCGAGGCCGTCGCGGTCGACGGCGTCACCGCCACCCTCGGGGGCGGCGTCGGGGAGCTGACCGTCGTCGCCACGCCGGACGGCGCCGCCTCGGTCACGCACGACGACGACGTCGTCGCCCCGGGGCCGGGCGAGATCCTGATGCCCTACGACCTGTCTCCGGACCGCCCCCGCGTGGAGGTCACCGTGGGCGAGGCGTCGCGGACGCTGCGCGTGGTCACCGGCGAGGGCTGGGGCAGCACCGCGGTCGTCGCGCCCGCCACCCTGGCGGCGCTGACCGGGACCACCGACACCCGCGCGGTCTGGGTGCGCGCCGACGAGGGCGCCGACGCGGAGGACCTGGCCGGCGACCTCACCGCGCTGGCCACGCCGCTGGACGCCGAGGTCGGCAACGGCCTGGCCAACCGCGCGTACGTGACGCTCCAGCTCGACATCCTCACCGGCGCCGTCGTGGCGCTGCTCGGGGTCGCGGTGGTCATCGCGCTGATCGGCATCGGCAACACGCTGGGGCTCTCGGTCCTCGAGCGCGGTCGCGAGAACGCCCTGCTGCGCGCGCTCGGGCTCACCCGTCGTCAGCTCCGACGGATGCTGGCGACCGAGGCGGTCCTGCTCTCGGTCGTGGCCACGGTCCTGGGCACCACGATCGGCGTGGTCTTCGCCTGGGTCGCCGTCGAGACCATGGTGCGGCCCACGATCGACGCGGCGCCGTTCGTCCTGCCCTGGGGCCAGCTCGCGATCGTCGTCCTCGTGGCCGGTGCGGCCGGGCTGCTCGCGTGCCTGCTGCCCGCCCGCCGCGCTGCTCGGGTGGCGCCGGCGGCCGGCCTGAGCATGGACTGAGGGGTCGGCGCCCGGTCACCACGCGTCTGGTCTCCTGGAGGGCATGAGCATCAAGCTGGCCGTCCTCGGGGACTCGATCGCCTGGGGGCAGGGCGCCGCCCGTGAGCAGGACCGGCTCGCACCCCGGCTCGTCGAGGGCCTGACCACCCACGGGTACGACGTCACGTCCCGCGTGTTCGCGGTGCCCGGCGCGCGCAGCGCCGGGCTGGCCACCCAGGTGGCGTCGTGCGTCCCGTGGGGCCCGGAGCTCGCGGTCGTGGTCATCGGCGCCAACGACCTCACCCACCTGGAGCCGCTCGACCGGGCGGTCGAGGCGCTCGCGCAGGCCGTGCGGCGGCTCCGCGCCGCCGGCGCGGAGGTCGTCGTGGCGCCCGCCCCGGACCTCAGCGCGGTGCCCCACGTGCCGGCGTTCCTGCGCGACGCCGTGCGCGCGGCCGGCGAGGAGCTGCGCACCCGCCAGGCTGCCGTCGTACGACGCGAGCGGGGGCGGGTGGCCGACGAGGACCAGCGCGCCTCCCGCGCCTTCGCCGTCGACCGCACGCTCTTCTCGGCCGACCGCTTCCACCCGTCGAGCGCGGGCTACGCCGTCATCGCCGACTCGCTGCTGCCGACGGTGCTGGCCGCGGCGCGGGCGCGCGAGGCCGCCTGAGGTCTCGAGAGGGGACGTCGCCCTCCTCAGCGAGCGTCGCGGGCGGCGACCGCGGCGTCCCAGCTGCCGTTGGCCTTGGCGACCTCGACGGCCGCCCAGCCGGCCGCGTGCATGCGGCCCTCCGCCTCGAGCCGCTCGACGCGCTCGACGTTGCTGACCGACCAGTTGCTGCGCGGCCGGCGCGGGGTCATCCGGATGAACGAGCCGCCCTGCTCGCGGCGGCGCGCCTGACCGTCGATCCAGCCGAAGCACACCGCCTCCTCGACCGCCTGGGCGTACGTCGGCGCCGGGAGCGGGTCGTTCTTCTTGGCCAGCACCAGCCACACCCCCGGGGCGTCGTCGTGGTGCGCCTCCAGCCACGAGCGCCAGGACTCGGCGTCCGGGACCAGCAGCTCCTCCAGCTCGGGCATGACCACCTCAGGCCTCCACGAACGCGCAGAACTCGTTGCCCTCGGGGTCCGCGAGCACCGTCCAGGACACGTCGTCGTCCGGCTCGCGCAGGATCCGGGCGCCGTCGCCCACCAGCAGCCCGACATCGGCGGTGTCGACGTCCCAGTGGATGCGGTTCTTGACGGTCTTCGGCTCCGGCACGCGGGAGAAGACGAAGCTCTCGAACGGCGCGCCCGGGACCCGCACGGAGGCGGAGCCGTCGGCGTCGTCGATCGCCACCGTCGAGCCCAGCACGTCGGCCCACCAGGTGGCGATGCGCTCGGGGTCGGCGCTGTCGACGCCGATCTCGTAGAGGCGCTCGTCGGGCACGGGATCCCGCTCGAAGACGCACAGCTCGCCGCCCTCGGGGTCGCGCAGCACCTTCCAGCGGAAGGTCTCCAGGTCGAGCGGCGCCGCACCGGCCGAGAGGACGTCGTCGACCGAGGCCGCGTGGACGTCGAGGTGGACGCGCTGCTTGACCGTCACGGCCTCGGGGACCCGGTTGACCCACACCGTGTGCCGCTCGGTCGGACCGGTGAGCCTGGTGAGGTCGGCGTCGTCGCGGTCGACCTCGCGGTGCAGCACCTCGGCCCAGAAGCGGGCGAGCCGGGGCGCGTCGACGGCGTCGATGCACAGGTCCTTGTACGTCGCAGCGCTCATGGCTCCAGGCCTACCAGAACGGCAGGTTCTCCTCCAGCACGTTGCGCAGCTCGTTGACCGCGAGCGCCAGGAACAGCAGGGCGCAGAGCGCGAGCATGCCGTTGGAGAGCCAGCCGTTGCGCCACTCGTCGGGGACGTCGGAGTGCGGGAGCGCGCCCGGGCGGCGCTTGTTGAGCAGCACCAGCAGGGTGATCGCGAGGAACGGCATGAACAGCGCGCCGAGGGTGCCGTAGGCCAGGATCAGGCCGACCGGCTCGTCGAGCAGCAGGAGCAGCATCGGCGGGAACGTCAGCCACAGCATGTAGGCGCGGAAGTAGCGGCCGCCGGTGCGGGTGTCGGGGTGACCCGAGGGCAGGTCGCGCAGGTTGCCGACGTAGTCGGCGAACATCAGGCTCACGCCGCTCCACACGCCGATCAGCGACGAGAACGACGAGGCGAAGAAGCCGATCAGGAACACCTTGCCGAAGACCTCGCCGTACCTCTCGTCGAGGATGTCGGAGAGCTGCACGAGCGCCTGGTCGCCGGTCTCGGCGGCGATGCCGGCGGAGTAGTAGAGCTCCGCGCCGACGATGAGCATCGCGACCACGAAGACGCCGGTGACGGCGTAGGCCACGGCGTTGTCGATGCGCATCACGCGCATGAAGGCAGGCGTGCCCCAGCCCTTCTCCCGCAGCCAGTAGCCGTACGCCGCCAGGGTGATCGTGCCGCCGACCCCACCGGCGATCGCGAGCACGTTGACCACCGAGTCGTCGGGGAAGATCGGCCGCAGCCCGAGGACGATCTCGTCCAGGTGCGGCGTCGCCAGCAGGGCCGCGCCGACCACCGTCACGAACATGATGCCGACCAACGCGGCCATGACCTTCTCGAACGCGGCGTAGGTGCCGAACCACACCAGCACCAGCCCGGCGAGGCCGATCACGATCGCGGTCCATCGCAGGGACAGGTCGGGGAACAGCGCGACCAGCGGCAGCGCGGACGACGACATCGCCGTCGCCCCGTAGACCAGCCCCCAGATCACGATGTAGGGCGCGAAGTACCAGGTCGTCCACCTCCCCAGGCTGCGCCAACCCTCGAAGATCGTGCGGCCGGTGGCCAGCGAGTAGCGGCCCGCGCCCTCGACCAGCACCACCTTGATCACCGCGCCGAGGACCGCGACCCACAGCAGCGTGTAGCCGAACTTCGCGCCCGCCACGAGCGTCGCGACCAGGTCGGCAGCGCCGACGCCGGTGGCCGCGACCACCAGTCCGGGCCCGACCACCCTCCACTTCGGTGGGCGCCCGGTCTCGGGCACGTCGGCGGTCACTGGTCGGCTCCCGGGGAGGACATCGGGCCATCATCACCGACAACGTCGCCGCTGACGAGGACCGCGTGGTGTCGGAGCCACCGGCCAGACTGTCCCCATGCCGTACGACGAGGGGCTGGCCGCCCGGGTCCGCGACCTGGTGCACGAGCACGGCCCGACCGAGGAGAAGCGGATGTTCGGCGGGCTGGCGTTCATGCTGGACGGCCACATGGCGGTGTGCGCCAGCCGGGACGGCGGTCTGCTGGTCCGCACCGACGGGTCCGAGAGCGAGGCGCTGCTGCGCCTCGACCACGTGGAGCCGATGCACATGGGCGCGCAGTCCTCGCGCACCTGGCTGCGGGTCGGCCCCGAGGCCCTGGCCGCCGAGGCGGAGCTGCTCGCCTGGGTCGAGCGGGGCGTCACCACCGCGCGCGCCCAGCCGCCGAAGGGCTGACGTCGGCGCCGGTGAGTTTCGCCGGGGGGGCGGGGGGGGGCGCGCGGGGGGGGGGGGACGGGTGGCCCGGGGGGGCACATGCGGGGGGGGGGTTGCGGGGGGCGCGGTTGTGTGCCGCGGGTCCCCGGGCGAAACTCACGCTGGGGGTACGAAACTTTGGCCCAGGAGCTCCAGATTCGCCGGTCGACCGGCGAAACTCCCGCCCTCCGACGGCGGCCGAAGCACCTACAGCAACACAGGCTCGGTCTTCTCGCGGACCTCGTCCTCGGTGACGCCGGGAGCGAGCTCGACGAGCCGGAGGCCCTCGGGGGTGATGTCGATGACGCAGAGGTCGGTGATGATCCGCTGGACGACGGCGCGGCCGGTGTAGGGCAGCGAGCACTCCTCGACGATCTTGTAGCTGCCGTCCTTGGCGACGTGCTCCATCAGCACGATCACGCGCTTGGCGCCGTGGACCAGGTCCATCGCGCCGCCCATGCCCTTGACCATCTTGCCGGGGATCATCCAGTTGGCGATGTCGCCGCCCTTCGACACCTGCATGGCGCCGAGGATGGCGGCGTCGATCTTGCCGCCGCGGATCATCCCGAACGACGTGGCGGAGTCGAAGAAGCTCGCGCCGCGTCGCAGCGTGACGGTCTCCTTGCCGGCGTTGATCAGGTCAGCGTCCTCCTCGCCCTCCCACGGGTAGGCACCCACGCCGAGGATGCCGTTCTCCGACTGGAGGACCAGCTCCACGTCGTCGTCGACGTAGTTCGGCACCAGGGTCGGCAGGCCGATCCCGAGGTTGACGTAGGAGCCGTCGGTCAGCTCGGAGGCCGCGCGCGCGGCCATCTCCTCGCGGGTCCAGCTCATGCTCCGTCTCCTGCCGCTCGGGTGCGCACGGTGCGCTTCTCGATCCGCTTGTCCGCGGCCTGCTCGGGCGTCAGCGCGACCACGCGCTGCACGAACACCCCGGGGGTGTGCACGTGGTTGGGGTCGATCTCGCCGGGCTCGACGAGCTCCTCCACCTCCGCGATCGTGACCCGCCCGCACATGGCGGCGAGCGGGTTGAAGTTGCGGGCGGAGTCGCGGAAGACGAGGTTGCCGTGCCGGTCGCCCTTCCAGGCGCGCACCAGGCCGAAGTCCGCGACGATCGCGTGCTCCAGCACGAACTCGCGCGGGCCCTCCGCGGTCTCGAAGGTCTGGGTCTGCTTGGGCGGCGAGGCGACCACGACGTTGCCGGCGTCGTCGTAGCGCCACGGCAGGCCGCCGTCGGCGACCTGGGTGCCGGACCCGGTCGCGGTGAAGAACGCCGGGATGCCGGAGCCGCCGGCGCGCATCCGCTCCGCGAGCGTGCCCTGCGGGGTCAGCTCGACCTCGAGCTCGCCGGAGAGGTACTGCCGGGCGAACTCCTTGTTCTCCCCCACGTAGGAGGAGATCATCCGCCGGATCCGCCGCTGCGCCAGCAGCCGGCCGAGCCCCCACTCGTCCACGCCGCAGTTGTTCGAGACGGCCTCGAGGTCGTCGACGCCGGCGGCGAGCAGCGCGTCGATGAGCACCGCCGGTACGCCGCACAGCCCGAACCCGCCCACCGAGAGCGTCGCCCCCGAGGGGATGTCGGCCACGGCCGCGGCCGCGGAGGTCACCACTTTGTCCATGCGCCCGATCCAAGCCAGGATGCGCCGGTCCGTCAACGGACGGCCACCCACCTGACGCGCATCACTCGCAGAGTGGACCTCGTCCTCCGGTAGCGTCCATCCAGTGAACGCTCCCGTCGACGTCGTGGGCCGCGCCGGGGCGCTGCTCCGGGCGGTCTCCGTCCGGGAGCCGGACGGCGCGTCCACCTCGGCCCTGGCTCGGGCCACGTCGCTGGCGCGCCCCACCGCGCACCGGCTGCTCACCTCCCTGCAGGCCGAGGGGCTGCTCGAGCGCGACGAGGCGACCGGCCGCTGGCTGCTCGGTCCCGAGCTCTACCTCCTGGGCGCCGCCGCCTCCTCGCGCTACGACGTCACGGCGCTCGCCCAGCTGGTCGTGCGACGCCTGGCCGTGACCACCGGCGAGAGCGCCTTCCTCTCCGTGCGCCGCGGCGACGAGACGATCTGCCTGGTGCGCGAGGACGGCAGCTTCCCGATCCGCTCGCACGTGCTCGCCGAGGGCACCCGCTTCCCCCTCGGCGTCGCCTCCGCCGGCATGGTCGTCCTGGCCTACCTGCCCGACCCCGAGGTCGACGACTTCCTGGCGCGCGCCGACCTCGCCGCGTCGTACGGCGAGCAGCACCGCGCCGACCGGGTGCGGGAGCGGGTGGCCGCCACC
Source organism: Nocardioides lijunqiniae (assembly GCF_015024225.1). Lineage (GTDB taxonomy): Bacteria > Actinomycetota > Actinomycetes > Propionibacteriales > Nocardioidaceae > Nocardioides > Nocardioides lijunqiniae. The sequence continues at coordinate 12,743 of NZ_JACJGM010000001.1, read as the reverse complement.
CGCAGCGACGGCTACGCCGTCAACCCCGGCCTCATCGTCCCGGGCAGCTGGGGCATGGGCGCGGCGGTCTTCGACGCCCACGACCGGCCGGCCTGGGCGCTGAGCCTCACCGGGATCGAGCAGCGCTTCGGCGAGGAGCGACGGCGCGAGCTGGGCGCGCTGCTGCTCCAGGCCGCGCACGACCTGACCCGGTCGCTGCGCCGCTCGCGCCGCTAGACGCCGCGGCACCGCCGCCCGCTGGGGCGACTCACTAGGCTCTGAGGTGTGAGCGACTGGCCGAAGGTGCGACTGCACGTCGTGACCGGCAAGGGCGGGACCGGCAAGTCCACGGTCGCCGCCGCGCTGGCGCTCGCGCTGGCCGACGGCGGCAAGAACGTCCTGCTCTGCGAGGTCGAGGGACGCCAGGGCATCGCGCGGATGTTCGACGTCGACCCGCTGCCGCCGGAGGAGCGGCGCCTCACCACCGGCCTGCCCGGAGCCGACGGCGAGCCCGGCGTCGTGCACGCGCTGCACATCGACCCCGAGGCCGCGCTCCTGGAGTACCTCTCCCTCTACTACAAGCTCGGCCGCGCGGGTCGCGCCCTCGACCGCTTCGGCGTCATCGAGTTCGCCACGACGATCGCCCCGGGCGTGCGCGACGTGCTGCTCACCGGCAAGGTCTTCGAGGCGGTCCAGCGCAACAGCCGCAACAAGGGCGCGATCGAGTACGACGCGGTCGTGCTCGACGGTCCGCCGACCGGCCGGATCGTGCAGTTCCTCAACGTCAGCAACGAGCTCGCCGGACTGGCCAAGGTCGGTCCGATCAAGTCGCAGTCGGACACGATGATGACGCTGTTCCGGTCGCCGCGGACCGCGGTGCACCTGGTGACCGTCCTGGAGGAGATGCCCGTGCAGGAGACCGCCGACGGCATCGCCCAGCTGCGGGAGGCGGACCTGCCCGTGGGCGGGGTCGTCGTCAACCTCGTGCGCCCGCAGGACCTCTCGGCCGAGGACCTGGCCGGGGCCCGAGACGGCACCCTCGACCGCGCCGGCGTCGAGGCGGACCTGAAGGCGGCCGGCATCGAGGCCGACGCCGACCTGGTCGACGGGCTGCTCGCGGAGGCCCGTGACCACGCGGAGCGCCGCGCCCTCGAGGACTCCCAGCGGGTGCTGGTCGGCGAGCTCGGCGTCCCGACGTACGAGCTGCCCCGGCTGGCCCAGGGTGTCGACATCGGCGCGCTCTACGAGCTGGCCGCAGCGCTGCGCGCGCAGGGGATGGCCTGATGACCAAGGCCCGCACCCGCGTCGGCCCCCGCGGCACCCGCGCACCGGCCCTCGACGTCGACGCGCTGCTCGACGACCCGAGGACCGGGATCATCGTCTGCTGCGGCTCCGGCGGCGTCGGCAAGACCACGACCTCCGCCGCGCTCGCGCTGCGGGCGGCGGAGCGCGGCCGCAAGGTGGTCGTGCTGACGATCGACCCCGCGCGCCGCCTGGCCCAGTCGATGGGCATCGAGGAGCTCGACAACACCCCGCGGCCGGTGTCGGACATCGATCCCGCGGCGGGCGGGCGACTCGACGCGATGATGCTGGACATGAAGCGCACCTTCGACGAGGTGGTCGAGAGCCAGGCCAGCCCCGAGAAGGCCGCGCAGATCCTGCAGAACCCCTTCTACATCGCCCTGTCCAGCTCGTTCGCGGGCACGCAGGAGTACATGGCCATGGAGAAGCTCGGCCAGATCCACGGCACGTCGGTCGCCGACGGCACCTACGACCTGATCGTCGTCGACACCCCGCCGTCGCGCTCCGCGCTGGACTTCCTCGACGCCCCCGAGCGGCTGTCGAGCTTCCTGGACGGCCGCTTCATCCGGCTGATGCTCGCACCGGCGCGCGGCCCGGCGCGGCTGATGACCGCCGGGCTCGGCATCATCACCAACGCCCTGAACCGGATCCTGGGCGCGCAGGTGCTCACGGACCTGCAGACCTTCGTCGCGGCCCTCGACACGGTGTTCGGCGGCTTCCGCCAGCGCGCGCAGAAGACCTACGCCCTGCTCCAGGCCGAGGGCACGGCGTTCCTGGTCGTCGCCGCGCCCGAGCCCGACGCGCTGCGCGAGGCGGCGTACTTCGTCGAACGCCTCAGCGAGGACCGGATGCCGCTGGCCGGGCTCATCGTCAACCGCGCCGGCCCGGTCCCGGCGGGCACCGTGTCGGCCGACGAAGCCATGGCCGCGGCCGAACGGCTGCGGCGCGAGGACCCGTCGTCGGCGACGGCGGGCATGCTGCGCCTGCACGCGGACCAGACCCGGCTCGTCGAGCGGGAGGCCCGCCTGCGACGACGCTTCGACGCGGCGCACCCGCAGGTCGCGACCGCGGTCGTGCCGGCGCTCGCCGGCGACGTCCACGACCTCGGGGGCCTGCGGCGCGTCGGCGAGCTGCTCGCCGTACGCGCCGACTGAGCCGTCCCTCGCGGGGCGGCTCAGGTACGGCGTGAGGTCAGACCGAGACGGGCTGGTCGGTGCCGGCGCGGGCGGTCTCGAGGACCGTGCGCCACGACGCAGCCGGACGGCGGCGCAGCAGGGCCCGGCGCTCGCGCTCGGTCATGCCACCCCAGACGCCCCACTCGATCTGGTTGTCCAGCGCCTCGGCGAGGCACTCGGTGCGCACCGGGCACCCCGAGCACAGCTGCTTGGCCTTGTTCTGCTCGGCTCCACGGACGAACAGCTGGTCCGGTGCCGTGGTCCTGCAAGCGGCGCGCGGCGCCCAGTCCTCAACCCACATGATTGATGTCCCCACATCTTCCGGGTGGTGGTGCGTCCCCATGACGCGACACCAGCCCGGTCCCATTGGCTCAAAGTTAAGGACTTTCCGGTCGGACCGTAAGGCCCGGTCGGCCCACCTCTTATAGTCACAAATGACTAGTCCGTCCCCGTCAGCATGGCCCTGGGGTGCGCTCGCGTCGAAATCGCCTGCTCACGGCCCTCCCGTACCCTAGGGGCCATGTCTCGCCCCCGTTCTGAGCGTCCTTCCTCCTCCAAGGTGCTGTCCCACCTCGGGGTGATGGTGGCGGTCTCCGCCGTCCTCGGCGTCGTCGTCGCCGGTCTGGCCATCCCATTCGCGGCCGTCCTGGGCGTCGCCACGGAGAACGTCGCCGACAGCATGGACAAGCTGCCCACCGAGCTGGACGCCGACGACCTGCCGCAGAAGACCCGCATCCTGGACCGCAAGGGCGAGACGATCGCCACGATCTTCGACGAGAACCGCGTCAACGTCTCGCTCGACCAGGTCTCGCGCACCATGGTGCAGGCGATCGTCGCGATCGAGGACTACCGCTTCTACGAGCACGGGGCGCTCGACCTCAAGGGCACGCTGCGCGCGCTGCTGACCAACTCCGCGTCGAGCGGCGTCGTCCAGGGTGGCTCCTCGATCACCCAGCAGCTGGTCAAGCTCACCCTGCTCACCCAGGCCGACACCCCGGAGGAGCAGGCGGCGGCGGTCGACCAGACCTACGCCCGCAAGCTGCGGGAGCTGCGCTACGCCATCGCGATGGAGGAGAGCCACAGCAAGGACTGGATCCTGGAGCGCTACCTCAACACCGCCTACTTCGGCGACGGCGCGCATGGCGTCCAGGCCGCAGCGCGCCACTACTTCAACGTCAACGCCCGCAACCTCAACCTCAACCAGTCGGCCGTGCTCGCGGGCCTGGTCCAGAACCCCACCAAGTTCGACCCGACCAACTCCCCCGACCGCACCAAGCAGCGCCGCGACATCGTGCTGGACCGGATGGCCCAGCTCAACGTCATCACCCGCGAGAAGGCCGACCGCACCAAGGAGCGCGGCCTGCGCCTCGAGGTCCGCAAGACCCGCAACGGCTGCGTCTACTCCCGCGCCCCGTTCTTCTGCGACTACGTCCTGAACTACCTGATGAAGGACCGCTCGCTCGGCAAGACCGCTGAGGAGCGCGAGCGGCTGCTCAAGTCCGGCGGCCTCACGATCCGCACGACCGTCGACCTCCGCTTCCAGGACGCCGCGGACGAGTCCGTGCGCTCCCACGTCTACAAGCAGAACGACGCCATCGGCGCGCTCGCGATGGTCGAGCCCCGCACCGGCGAGGTGAAGGCGATCGCGCAGTCGCGGCCCATGGGCCGCAAGAAGAAGGAGGGCGAGTCCTACCTCAACTTCGTCGTCCCCTCGCAGTACGGCGACTCCAACGGCTTCCAGGCCGGCTCGACGTTCAAGGCCTTCGTGCTGGCCTCGGCCGTCATGCAGGACATCCCGCTGTCGGAGCGCATCAACTCCCCGCAGCAGGTCTTCCTCGACCAGGGCGACTTCGCGGTCTGCGACGGCCAGAACTACGCGAGCTCGGAGATCTGGAAGCCGCAGAACTCCACCAGCTCCGGCAACTTCGACCTGTACCAGGGCACCCGCCTGTCGGTGAACACCTTCTTCGCCCAGCTCGAGCAGCGCACCGGCATCTGCGAGCCCTTCACGCTGGCCAAGAAGATGGGCGTCCAGCTCACCGACCCCGACACCGAGATGATCCCGGCGTTCACCCTGGGCGTCGCCGACGTGAGCCCGCTGGAGATGGCCGAGGCCTACGCGACGTTCGCCGGCCGCGGTCTGCACTGCGACGCCCGCCCGGTCACCGCGATCATGGACCCCAACGGCAACGCGCTGAAGAAGTACCCCGCCCGCTGCACGCAGGTGATGCCGAGCCCCGTGGCCGACGCGGTCAACGACGTCCTGCGCGGCGTGCTGGAGCCCGGAGGGTTCGGCTACAGCGCCAACATCCAGACCGCCCAGCCCGCCGCCGGCAAGACCGGCACCATCCAGGACAACAAGGCGGTGTGGTTCGTCGGCTACACGCCCAACCTCGCCACGGCCTCGATGATCGCCGGCGCCAACAAGGAGGGCACCAAGATCACCCTCAACGGGCAGACGGTCGGCCCGTCCTACGTCGCCTCGGCCGCCGGCTCCACGCTCGCCGGCCCGATGTGGGGCGACGCGATGAAGGTCATCGAGCAGTGGCTCGACGACGAGGACTTCGAGCGGCCGAGCAGCTCCGACATCCGCGGCGTCCTCACCGGGATCCCCGACGTCGGCGGGATGAGCGTCGACGACGCCCGCAACGAGCTGGAGAACCTCGGCTTCACGGTCAACGTCGCCGGCGCCAAGGCCTCGGGGTACCCCCGGGGCACCGTCGCCTACACCGACCCCGAGGCCGGCGTCGAGCTCGCCAGCGGTGACACGGTCGTCATCTACACCTCGACCGGCAAGAAGCCCAAGGGCCGTGGCGGTCGCGGAGGCCGCGGCGGTCGCTGACCCCGCCGCGCGGCAGGGTCGGCGCCGGCGACGTCAGCCGAGCTGGCGGCGTACCTCCGCGGCGACGGCACCGCCGTCGGCACGACCCTTGACCTGCGGGGTGACGACGCCCATGACCTTGCCCATCGCGCGCATGCCCTCGCCGGCGGCGCCGGTCTGCTCGATGGCGGCCGTCACCAGCGTCGAGATCTCCTCGTCGGTGAGGGCCTCGGGCAGGTAGTCGGCGATCACCGCCGCCTCGGCCTTCTCCTTGGCCGCCATCTCGGCGCGGCCGCCGTCGGCGAACGCGGTGGCGGCCTCGCGGCGCTTCTTGGCCTCGCTCGAGAGCACGCCGATGACGTCGTCGTCGGAGAGCTCGCGGGCCTCCTTGCCGGCCACCTCGGCGTTGGTGATGGCGGTCAGCACCATCCGCAGGGTCGAGGAGCGCACCTCGTCACGGCCCTTGATGGCGGTGGTGAGGTCGGCACGCAGGCGGTCCTTGAGAGCACTCATGAGGACCATTGTGGCAGCCTGGCCTGGTGCCCAGCCTCCGGATTCTCCCGCGCCTCCTGGGAGCCGGGACGCTCGCCGGCGCCGGGCTGACCGCGTACGCCGCCTGGGAGGCGCGTGCCTACACGCTGCGCCGCTTCGAGCTGCCCGTCCTCCCCCGTGGCCAGCGACCCCTGAAGGTGCTCCACCTCAGCGACATCCACATGACGCCCGGCCAGACCCGCAAGCAGGAGTGGCTGCGCGGCCTCGCGGCGCTGGAGCCCGACCTGGTCGTCGACACCGGCGACAACCTGGCCCACCGCGACTCGGTGCCGGTGATGCGCGACGCGCTCGGCGCGCTGCTCGACGTCCCCGGCGTGTTCGTGCACGGCTCCAACGACTACTACGAGCCGAGCTTCCGCAACCCGGTGCGCTACCTGCTCCCGGACACCGGCAAGCGCCACGTCCACGTGCCCCAGCTGCCGTGGCCGCTGCTCAGCCAGACCCTCACCGGCGCCGGCTGGCGCGACCTGACCAACCGCAAGGACACCGTCACCGTCGGCGAGACGACGTTCGCGTTCGCCGGGGTGGACGACCCGCACCTGGGCTACGACCGGCTCGACCTCGTGGCCGGCCCCGCCGACCCGACGGCCGACGTGCGCCTCGGCGTCGCCCATGCGCCGTACCTGCGGGTGCTGGACCAGTACGCCGCCGACGGCTACGACGCCGTCCTCGCGGGACACACGCACGGCGGGCAGGTGTGCCTGCCGGGCGGCCGGGCCCTCACCACCAACTGCGACCTCGAGCCGGCCCGGGCGCGAGGGCTGCACCGCCACCCCGCCGACTCGCGGCCGGGCGACCCCGGCTCCTCGTGGCTGCACGTCTGCGCAGGGCTGGGCAGCAGCCCCTACGCCCGGATCCGGGTCGCGTGCCGCCCGGAGGCGAGCCTCCTGACGCTGCTCCCCCGGGCCTGAGCCCGGCGCCGGCCGGGGACCCCCACCGATTGCGAGCGGCGCTCCGCGCTCGGGTATGCTCCCGTGCTTGTGGGCTCACCTCCCTTCACGGGGAACGAGCCCATGATCGGGCTGTGGCGCAGCTTGGTAGCGCGCCTCGTTCGGGACGAGGAGGCCGCAGGTTCAAATCCTGTCAGCCCGACCAGATGAACCGAGAACCCCGGACCCTCGTGGTCCGGGGTTCTCGCGGTTCCGGGCCGCCGCGCCGCCGCCGTGGCAGACTGCGCCCATGCCAGACGAGGACCAGCAGGACGCGTCGGCGCGGCTCGAGCCGCCCCGCCTGTTCGGCCGTAGGAAGGGCCGCAAGGGCGCCGCAGCGCAGGACGAGACGCCGGCGGACCCGCCCACCGAGCCGGAGACCCCGCCGGAGGCCGTGCGGGAGCCGGAGCCGGCGCCCGAGCCCGAACCCGAGCTGGAGCCCGAAGCGGTGCCCGAACCCGAGGCGGCACCGGAGGCCACCGACGCCGAGACGACGCAGGTGATCGAGGCCGACGAGCCGACCCTGGTCGTGGCGCCCGTCGTGGAGCCCGTCGAACCGGTCGAGCAGGTCGAGCCGGTCGCCGAGGAGCAGCCCACCGAGGTCGTCGTGCCCGAGCCGCACCCCGCCGCCGAGCCGGCCATGGACGACCCCGTGACGCTCGTGGAGGAGGAGCCGGCTCCGCCGCTGTTCGTGGACGAGGTGGAGCCGGACGGGCCTCGGGACGACGTCCCTGTCCCCGCAGCCCCGGCCCCCAAGACCAAGACCAAGCCCACCAAGCCCGCCAAGCCGGCCGAGCCCGCCAAGCCGCCGAAGGCCGAGAAGGCCGCGCCGGAGCCCAAGGCGCCGCGGCCGCCCCGCGCGCCGCTGTCCGGACGCGTCGCGGCTGCCGTCACGGGCGTCCTGGTCGGGCTCGTGCTGGTCGGCGGCACCTACCTCGCGCTCCGCGGCTGCGAGGCCGTGCAGGGCACGACCTCGTGCGGCCGCGCCGGCTTCCCGCTGCTCGCGCTGATCTTCATCGCCGCGATCCTCGTGGGCTCGGTCCTGCTGTCCCGCTTCGCGCTGCCGGACGCCACGAGCACCAGCTTCCTGGCCACCGGCATGACCGCGGTCGTGGCGCTGCTGTTCCTCATCGACGTCCTCGACCACTGGTCGATGGTCGTCGTGATCCCGCTCGTGAGCGTGCTGACGTTCCTGCTGTCCCACTGGGTCACGACGACGTTCATCGAGCCGGCCAAGAAGGACACCGCCGAGGCTACTGACGAGGAGCCGGCACCGGCGTCGTCGTCGAGGGACGAGCAGCCGTCAGCGACGCGCCAGTAGCTCCGCGATCTGGACGGTGTTGAGCGCCGCGCCCTTGCGCAGGTTGTCGTTGGAGACGAACAGCGCGAGGCCGCGGTCGTCCGGCACGCCCGGGTCCTGGCGCACGCGACCGACGTAGGACGGGTCCTTGCCGGCGGCCTGGAGCGGGTTGGGCACGTCGGACAGCTCGACGCCGGGCGCCGAGGCCAGGATCTCCCGGGCGCGCTCGGGCGTCATCGCGGAGGAGAACTCCGCGTTGATCGCCAGCGAGTGGCCCGTGAAGACCGGCACCCGCACGCAGATGCCCGAGACGAGCAGGTCGGGCAGCCCCAGGATCTTGCGCGACTCGTTGCGGAGCTTCTGCTCCTCGTCGGTCTCGTTGAGCCCGTCGTCGACGATCGAGCCGGCGAGCGGCAGCACGTTGTAGGCGATGGTGCGGGCGTACTTCACCGGGTCTGGGAACGCGACGGCCTCGCCGTCGTAGGCGAGCTCGCGCGCCTTGTCGCCCGCGGCGGCGACCTGGCCGGCCAGCTCCTCGACGCCGGCGACGCCCGAGCCGGAGACCGCCTGGTAGGTCGACGCGATCAGCCGCACCAGCCCTGCCTCGTCGTGCAGGGGCTTGAGCACGGGCATCGCGGCCATGGTCGTGCAGTTGGGGTTGGCGATGATCCCCTTGCGCGCGTGGGCGATGTCCCCCGGGTTGACCTCGGAGACCACGAGCGGGACGTCGGGGTCCATGCGGAAGGCCGAGGAGTTGTCGACGACCGTCACGCCGGCGGCCGCGAAGGTCGGGGCCAGCGCGCGGGAGGTCGTCGCCCCCGCCGAGAACAGCGCGATGTCGAGACCGCTCGGATCGGCCGTGGCCGCGTCCTCGACCGTGATCTCGCGACCCGCGAAGGGCAGCACGGAGCCGGCCGAGCGGGCCGAGGCGAAGAAGCGGACCTCGTCGGCGGCGAACGACCGCTGCTCGAGGATCTGGCGCATGGCGACGCCGACCTGTCCGGTCGCGCCGACGATGCCGATGCGGACACCCATGACTACCTCCCGGTCCCGCCGTAGACGACGGCCTCGACCTCGGTGGCGTCCAGCTCGAACGCCGTGTGCGTGGCGCGCACGGCCTCGTCGACCTGGGCCTCCTTGACGATCACCGAGATGCGGATCTCCGAGGTGGAGATCATCTCGATGTTGACGCCCGCCGAGGCGAGCGAGGCGAAGAACTTCGCGGTGATGCCGGGGTGCGAGCGCATGCCGGCGCCGATCAGCGAGACCTTGCCGATCTGGTCGTCGTAGAGCAGCTTCTCGTAGCCGACCTCGTCCTGGATCCGGGCCAGGGCGCTCATCGCCTGCTGGCCGTCGGCACGGGGCAGCGTGAACGAGATGTCGGTCAGGCCGGTCGACGCGGCGGAGACGTTCTGGACGACCATGTCGATGTTGACCTCCGTGGCCGAGAGCGCCTCGAAGATCCGGGCCGCCTCGCCGACCTTGTCGGGCACGCCGACGACGGTGATCTTGGCTTCGCTGCGGTCGTGGGCCACGCCCGCGATGATCGCCTGCTCCATGGGGACTTCTCCTGGTTGGCTGGGGGTGATCCACGTCCCCTCCTTGTGCGAGAAGGAGGACCGGACGTGGACCGGCATGTCGTAGCGGCGGGCGTACTCGACGCACCGCAGGTGCAGGATCTTGGCGCCCGAGGCGGCCATCTCGAGCATCTCCTCGTAGGAGACCCGCTCGAGGCGACGCGCGGTGGGCACGATGCGGGGATCGGCGGTGAAGACGCCGTCGACGTCGGTGTAGATCTCGCAGTACTCCGCGCCGAGGGCGGCGGCCAGCGCGACGGCCGTGGTGTCGGTGCCGCCGCGACCCAGGGTGGTGATCTCCTTGGTGTCCTGGCTGACGCCCTGGAAGCCCGCGACGATCACGATGTGGCCCTCGCCGATGGCCGCGGAGATGCGCCCGGGGGTGACGTCGATGATCTTGGCGCGGCCGTGGGCGGAGTCGGTGATGACGCCGGCCTGCGAGCCCGTGAACGAGCGGGCGGTGAACCCGAGGTCGGAGATCGCCATGGCGACCAGCGCCATCGAGATCCGCTCGCCGGCGGTCAGCAGCATGTCCAGCTCGCGGGCGGGCGGCAGCGGGCTGACCTGCTCCGCGAGGTCGAGGAGGTTGTCGGTCGTGTCACCCATCGCCGAGACGGCGACCACGACGTCGTGGCCGGCCTTCTTGGACTCGACGATGCGGCGCGCGACCTCCTTGATGCGGCCGGCGTCGGCCAAGGACGAACCGCCGTACTTCTGCACGACAATGCCCACCGGGCTACTCCTGGGATCGGGGAAGGACTACCCGATCCTACCGAGTGGGCAGGTCAGACCGGGTCGCCGTCCAAGACCGCCTCGGCGGCGACGATCTGCTCGATCTCCTCGTCGTTGTCGACGTCGAGCCGGTCGTGGGAGACCACGGACAGCAGCGCGTTGAGCGCGGCGCCGGCGAGGTTGCCCCACGAGGCGACGTAGGAGAACTGCCACCACCACAGCGCCTCGGCGATGTCGCCGAGACGGTAGTGGCGCAGGCCGTTCTCGAGGTCGCTGGCGATCGAGGTGAGGTCGTCGGACAGCTGGCTCTCGACCACGTCGGGGACGTAGGGGTCGAAGACGAAGCTGTAGGTGTCGACGTTGCCGAGCAGCTCGGCCAGGCGCAGCCGCATCTCGTCGAGGTCGGCCTCCGGGCCCACGTCGGGCTGGTAGTCCGCCGTCGGCGTGAAGTCCTGCTGGGCCCCGAGCCGGGCGCCGGCGAGCAGCACCTGGCTGATCTCCAGCAGCAGCAGCGAGATCGCCTGGCCCGAGGTGGCCTCGCGGCTGATGGCGCGCAGCGCGATCAGGAAGCTCTCGACGCTGTCGGCGATCGACTGGGCGAAGTCCTCCGTGGTGTCGTCGATGGTCGTCTCGCTCATTCGGCTGCCCGTCTTCCTACGAAAGCTCGTCCCAAGGTGACCTCGTCGGCGTACTCGAGGTCGCCGCCCACCGGCAGTCCACTCGCCAACCGCGTGACTTGCAAGCCCATGGGGCTCAGCAGGCGGGTGAGATAGGTCGCGGTGGCCTCGCCCTCGAGGTTGGGGTCGGTGGCGAGGATGACCTCGGTGACCACGCCGTCGTTGAGGCGTGGCATCAGCTCCTTGATGCGGAGCTGGTCGGGGCCGATGCCGTCGATGGGCGAGATGGCGCCGCCCAGCACGTGGTAGCGGCCGCGGAACTCGCGCGTGCGCTCGATCGCGACGACGTCCTTGTACTCCTCGACCACGCACAGCACCGACGCCTCACGGCGCGGGTCGCGGCAGATGCGGCACTGCTCGTCCTCGGAGACGTTGAAGCACACCGAGCAGAAGCGCACCTTCGCCTTGACCTCCATCAGCACGTCGGCGAGGCGGCGTACGTCGACCGGCTCGGCCTGCAGCAGGTGGAAGGCGATGCGCTGCGCGCTCTTGGGACCGACGCCCGGCAGCCGGCCGAGCTCGTCGATCAGGTCCTGGACGACACCTTCGTACAAGGTCGCTCAGAACCCGAGCTGGCCCGAGGACGGCATGCCCGGAAGGCCGCCACCCCCGGCGAGCGGCCCGAGGGCCTCGGAGGCGAGCGCGTCGACCTGGGCCTTGGCGTCGCGGTAGGCGGCCACGATCATGTCGGAGAGGTCGCTGAGGTCGTCGGCGTCGCTGCCGTCGAAGCCGCCGGCCTTGATTTCGACGCCGACGAGCTCGCCGACCCCGCTGACCTTGACCGTCACGGCGCCGCCGGCGACGGTGCCGTCGACGACGGTGTCGGCCAGGCGCTCCTGGGCGGACTGGAGCTGCTCCTGCATCTGCTGGGCCTGCTGCAGGAGGGCGTTCATGTCGAAGCCGCCGCCCCCCAGGGCGTCGAAGGGGTTCTCGGTGGTCATGGTCGGGTCACCTCGTGGTCGGTGGGACGGATGGGGGTCATGAGTGGGGGATCTCCTCGATCACCTGGGCGCCGAGCTCGCGCGCCAGCAGATCGGCGCCCCCGAGCTCGTCGGAGTCGGCGTCCAGGTCGTCGGGGTGCGCGTCGGCGTCGGCCTCGGCGAGCCCCGCACCGGGTCGGGCGTCGACGCCGGCGGGCCGGGTGGTCTTGATCGCCTCGCGGGCGGCGTTGACCGACTCGGGGCCCGGCCGCTCGGGGGCGGGGGCCGCCGGGGCGGCGTCACCGTCGTCGCTGAGCCAGGCGGGCGGGGCCTCGACCTCGTCGCGGGCGACCGGCGGCGCGGGGCGCGGGGGCGCGGGCTCGGGCACCGGCGCCGCGGCCGGCGGCGGTACGTCGGCGGACGCCCCGGGATCGACGATCGTCTCGACCCGCCAGTCGGCGCCCACCACGTCGATCGCCGCCTGCCGGACGATCTCGGAGCTGCCGCCGTTGTCGAAGGACTCGCGGGCGCCGCCGTTGGAGAAGCCGAGGGTGAGGGTCTTGGCGTCGACCGCCACGACCTGCGCGTGCTGGGTGAGGTGGATCCAGGTGACCCGGCGCCGCTGCTTGGTCGCCTCGACGATGTCGGGCCACAGCCGGCGCACGTCGACCAGCGAGAGCGTGCTCGACCCGGCCGTCGCCGCCGGCGCCTCGGGCTCGGCCTCGGGCGCGGGCGTCGGTGCAGGCGCCGCGGCGGGAGGCTCGGGCGTGGCCGGGGCG